>QCNC01000001.1 GCA_003210155.1 Prochlorococcus sp. AG-424-E18
AAGAAAAATGCAGTCGTAGAAGGATTTAATATTTCATCAGGTGAAACCCTCGCCATAATTGATAGTGACTTTACCGTAGATATTGATGACAGCATTTCAGCAATTCTGGAATCAACCAAAAATAAAAATATTCTAATTAATTGCGCCCGCACAACTTTTCCAATGGAAAAAGATGCAATGAGATGGGCAAATTATATAGGTAATAGACTTTTCGCAATATTTCTTTCAATTCTCATAAATAAGCCTGTATCAGATGCGCTCTGTGGGACAAAAGTTTTTTCAAGAAAATTCTTTAAACTTATGAAACAAAACGGAAGTTTGGATTCGAAGTCTGACCCATTTGGAGACTTTACAATAATATTTGAAGCTGCAAAAAATAACATTAAAATACTAAATTATCCTGTTAGATATTACGCTAGAAAATCTGGAGCACCAAATATATCTAGATGGATAGATGGATTAAAACTTCTCAAAGTATGCTGGATTTATATGATTTCTGATGTATGAATTAAATAAAATTTTCATGAGTATTTTCTTAGGATTTTTAATTTCTCCAAATTAGTAATAAAGTAGTTAGATTCTTAAGGTAAATAAATTCATTAAATTTCATGACATGAATTTTAAATTGAGGTTCGAAAAATTAAATAAAAAAAATTACCACAGAATTGACTATAGGAAAATCCTAACTGTAAGACTACCATGTAATCCAATTTTTCCAATAGGCCCTATTTATTTAATAGACCACATTCATAAATGTTTTCCAGATATAGAACAGCAATTCATTGATCTAGCGATAATTCCATCTAATAAAGTTTCAAAATATTTAACTAGAAAAATCGATCAATTTAGACCTCATTTAATTATTTTTTCATGGAGAGATATACAAATTTATGCACCTGTTGATGGCAGAAGCGGAAATCCTCTACAAAACTCTTTTGAAGTTTTCTACTCAAAAAACATACTTAAAAAAATCAGAGGTTCGTGGGGAGGATTGAAATTAATTGCATCTCATTATGGAGAAATATACAGAAATACCTCTTTAGTCAAGATGGGGCTAAAAAGAGCGCAAAAGTACAACAATAATGTAAAAGTAATTTTGGGAGGCGGAGCTGTTAGTGTCTTCTACGAACAATTAGGAAATCTACTTCCAAAAGGTACTGTTATTTCTGTTGGAGAGGGAGAAAATCTCATAGAGAAAATCATAAGGGGGGATTCTATAGAGGCAGAAAGATGTTATTTTGCCGGACAAAAACCTCGGAACAAATTAATACATGAACAACCTTCAGGCACCGTTAAAACTGCTTGCAACTATCAATATATTCAATCAATATGGCCTGAATTCAATTGGTACATAGAAGGAGGAGATTATTATGTAGGGGTACAAACAAAAAGGGGTTGTCCTCATAATTGTTGTTTCTGTGTTTATACAGTAGTAGAGGGGAAGCAGGTTCGCGTTAATCCTGTTCACGAAGTCATCAAAGAGATGAAGCAACTATATGATCTAGGAGTAAGGGGATTTTGGTTCACTGATGCACAGTTTATACCAGCCAAAAAACATATTGAAGATGCGAAATCACTTCTCCAGGCTATTAAGGATCAAGGCTGGGACGATATTAATTGGGCTGCATATATCAGAGCAGATAATATTGATGCTGAGCTAGCTCAACTAATGGTTGATACAGGTATGAGCTATTTTGAAATAGGTATCACTTCTGGATCTCAAGAACTTGTTAGAAAAATGAGATTAGCTTATGACCTTAAAACTGTATTAAATAATTGCAGAATGCTAGTCCAATCAGGTTTCAAGAATCATGTTTCAGTCAATTACTCATTTAATGTATTTGACGAAACGCCAAGCACCATAAGACAAACAATTGCTTACCATAGGGAATTAGAAAATATTTTTGGTGAAGGATTAGTCGATCCAGCTATATTTTTTATAGGTCTGCAGCCTCACACTCTTCTTGAGAAATATGCTTTAGATCATAAAATTTTGAAGCCAAATTATAATCCAATGAGCATGATGCCCTGGACAGCGAGAAAACTTCTATGGAATCCAGGCTTATTAGGGGAAAAACTTGGTCAGGTTTGTTTAGAAGCTTTTGATAATCCAGAAGATGAATTTGGCAAAACAGTTATAAACATTCTTGAGAGAGAATATGGAAAGTCCTCCTTAAGAGAATCCTTAAAAATCCGTCCCTTATCAGAAAGGAAATTAGCTGAATCTAAATAAAAAATTAAACTATTATTAATCCTCTTTCTCAATTGAACTAGAAATTCCTTTAGATTTTAAAGATTCTGAATAGAATTCTGCTGGCTCTAAATCACAAATAATTACCAACCCCACACCAGTATTGTGTGCTTCTAGCATTATAGAAATAGCATCTTGTTCGCTTAATTGTGGTACAACTTCTCTAAGTGAGATAGTGACATACTCCATAGAATTAACTGGGTCATTATGAAGTAAAACCTTATATTTTGGAGATTTATTTTTTAATTCAGCAGGTTTCTTTTCAATCACTGCTGAATTATTACTTACACTTTGTTCTAACTTTATAGAGAGCATTAAAATTTTAGAATCTAAATAGTACTAATAATTATATATTAATTATTCTTTCCATTGCATCATTGACGTTTGAACGTGAGTTAAATGCTGACAAACGAAAATAACCTTCTCCTGCTAATCCAAATCCGCTTCCAGGTGTTCCTACTACACTAACCTTTTGAAGAAGGAAATCAAAAAAGTCCCAAGATGTCATTTGATCAGGAACTTTAATCCAAATATAAGGAGCATTGTCCCCACCATAAACTTTATACCCTTCATTTTGAAGTTTATTTTTCATAATTTTTGCATTTTCCATATAAAAATCAATTAAACCTCTCACCTGTCTCTTCCCTTCAAGAGAATAAACAGCCTCTGCTCCTCTCTGCACAACATAACTTACTCCATTGAACTTAGTGGATTGTCGCCTATTCCAAAGAGGCCATAAGTATATTTCCTCATTTGTTGAGCTCAAACCTTTTAGATTTTTAGGTATTACTGTAAAAGCACATCTAACTCCAGTGAATCCGGCATTCTTTGAAAAAGATCTAAATTCAATAGCACAATCCTTTGCTCCCTCAATCTCATATATTGAATGTGGGATATCATTATCTTGAATAAATGCTTCATAAGCAGCATCAAAAAGTATTAGAGATTTGTTTTGCAGCGCATAGTCAACCCACTTTTTCAATTCTTTTTTATTAATCGTTGCTCCAGTCGGATTGTTGGGAAAACACAGATATAAAATATCAATTTTTTTTTCAGGTAGTTCTGGTAGGAAGTTATTCCTCTCGTTTATTTCAAGATATGTCAATCCTTTATAAGTACCATTTTCAAGAGCATCTCCAGTTCTGCCTGTCATTACGTTACTATCTACATATACGGGGTAAACAGGATCAGTTACAGCTATTGAATTATCTCTGCCAAGAATATCTAAAATATTACTACTGTCACATTTAGAACCATCTGAAACAAAGATCTCTTCAGGTGAAATTTGACAGCCTCTCGAAATAAAATCATGCTCAGATATTTTCTCTCTAAGCCAAGAATAACCTTGTTCTGGTCCATAACCTCTAAAACGATCTTTTGTTCCCATTTCATCTAAAGCTTTACCCATAGCTTCTATGCATGATCTAGGTAATGGTTCTGTGACATCTCCTATGCCAAGCTTGATAATTTCAGCACTCTTATTTGATTGAGAATAAATTTTTACCCTTTTAGCAATTTCAGGGAATAAATAGCCTGCCTTGAGTTTTAAATAATTTTCGTTTACTTGAACCACTTTAGAAAAAAAATTTCAACAATATTAGAATAATGTATCAACGTGCTTTAGTGATGATTAGATGTTAAAATTATGTTAGTTATGGTTAATTTAAGAGATAATCATAGCTATGAATTCAATTTCAATTAGTTTGAAAATCGTTTAAAGCTCTATAAATAGCAGAATTCAATCACTTTTAACTTTATTAATTTTAAAAAGTAAATAATAATAGCTATAAAAAATTGCTTTATAAAAAAGATAAAAATCTAATTCTTTAATTTAGATTTTCAAAATCCAAATCATTCAGAATCAATTATATGTCTCAGCAAATTATCATCGCTGAGCAGGCTCGAATTGCAGCACTACTCACAGATGATCGAGTTGATGAATTAATCGTCGCACAAGGTCAATATCAAATTGGCGATATTTTCTTAGGAACAGTTGAAAATGTTCTACCTGGCATTGATGCTGCTTTCATAAATATAGGCGAAAGTGAGAAAAATGGATTTATCCATGTTTCCGATTTAGGTCCACTAAAACTTAAGAAAGGGACATTTGGCATAACCGAATTGTTAGAACCGAAACAAAAAGTTCTAGTACAGGTAATAAAGGAACCGACAGGATCTAAAGGGCCCAGACTAACTGGAAGTATTTCAATCCCAGGAAAGTACTTGATATTACAGCCATATGGCCAAGGAGTAAATATTTCAAGAAAAATAAATACAGAAACAGAACGCAGTCGTTTAAAAGCTCTGGGAGTTTTAATAAAACCACCTAGCACTGGCTTGTTATTTAGAACAGAGGCTACAAAGATAAAAGAAGAACTTCTAATTGAAGATCTAGAACATTTAATTCAACAATGGGAAAATTTACTAAAGGTTTCTGAGGCTACTAATCCACCAAATTTAGTAAAAAGAGATGACGATTTCGCTCTTAAGATTTTAAGAGATCATATTAAAGAATCAACTAAAAACATAATTATCGATAATAAATTTTCAGTTGCAAGGGCAAAAGATTTTTTAATAAATTATGAATCTGATATAGATATCGAATTTCACGATAACAATATAAACCAACATATTTTCGAAAAGTACGAAATTAAGAAAACAATTCAAAAAGCTCTCCAGCCTAGAGTAGATCTTCCTTCGGGGGGTTATATTATTATCGAACCTACTGAAGCTTTAACAGTAATAGATGTAAACTCGGGATCATTTACAAGATCCGCCAACTCAAGACAAACCGTTTTATGGACAAACTGCGAAGCAGCAGTTGAAATCTCAAGGCAAATGAAATTAAGAAATATTGGTGGAGTTATAGTAGTAGATTTTATTGATATGGAATCTAGAAGAGATCAATTTCAGTTACTTGAGCATTTTACCTCTGCAATAAAAGATGATTCTGCTAGACCTCAAATAGCTCAGCTTACTGAATTAGGCTTAGTGGAGTTAACCAGAAAAAGACAAGGTCAAAATATATATGAATTATTCGGTAAAAAATGTTCTACATGCGATGGTACAGGACATTTAGAAAATATATTAAATAACGAAATTTCTAACTTAAAAATTAAAAATGTTGAAAATAAATCTAGTCAATCAAACAATCTAAGATCTTTAGATACAGATACTTCTCAATCTACTGATGAGCAGGAAAACATAATTGACAAGAAATTAATTAACTCCAAAGACCTAAGTAAAGATAATTCTTCTAATAAAAAAGAAAATGATAATTTGAACCAATCAAATTCAAAAGAAAAAAATATAATAACAGTTGATCTTACTAATGAAGAGAAAATTGTTTTCAGTCAATTAGGTATTAATCCACTTATTAAGTTAGGGAAAGATTATCTCAATAGCAATAATTTTGTGCGTTTAAAAGAAAATAATAACGAAACGGGGAAAAACCTAGATAATAGAAAAACAAAACAAATTAAAAAAAGCTCAAAATCGGGAGAAGAAAAGATTCAAATTAAAATTGAAGCAAATGAAAATTCTAAAGATAAATCAACAAATGAAAATATTGAAAATAATGAACTTGTATTTAAAGATAAAAAAGATGAAATTGAACTTACAGATGAGCTAAACAATGCACGAAAAAAAAGAAGAAGATCTTCCGCAAGCGTTGAATAAAGTATCCGAAGTTGGAATAGATGAAGTAGGAAGGGGAGCAATTTTTGGTCCAGTTTTTTCAGCAGCTGTAAAATTAACTGAAAAAAATAAATTTATCCTAAAACAATTTGGAGTAACAGATAGTAAAAAACTAACTCCAAAAAAAAGAAAATTACTTTTACCAAAAATTTTATTACTCTCTTCAGATTATGGAATAGGGCAATCTTCGGCTAGAGAAATAGATAAGTTAGGGATCAGAGTTGCGACAGAACTTTCAATGATGAGAGCTTTAAAAAAATTAAAAGAGAAGCCATCTGAAGTAATAATTGATGGCTCTTTATTATTAAGGCCATGGAAAGGAATTCAGAAAAACATTGTATCTGGAGACTCAAAATTTATCTCGATAGCATCAGCAAGCATAGTTGCCAAAGTATCTCGCGACAATCTAATGGAGAGGTTAGAAAAAAAATACTCAGGATACTTGATATTTAAAAACAAAGGTTATGGTACCAGAGAACATCTTTCATCGATCAAACAAAAAGGAATAACTAAACTCCATAGGAAAAGTTTTTTAAAAAAATCAAATCTTATTTAATTCACACCAATCTAAAAAATCTTTTACTAGTTGCTGTTGAACCCTTGACTTTATACCCAACAGAATCCCATTTAATACCGAATGACCAGTAGATTCTAAAATTTTCTTTGGAACCAGCTTTAGTAGAGGGGGTTGGCTTACAGATACTCCAAGAAGCGCCTCACCTTCTAACCCAATATCAGTTGCTTCCAAATTCGCTTTCAAAATAAGATTAAAATCGTCTACGATCCCTAAACCATCCAATGTACTCTCAAGGGCACTCATTTTTAAAATTCCATCTTTATTTTCTACCGCAATTGAGACAACAGGGTTAATATCTAATTGAAAAACCTTAAAACTTGTTACTGTATACTTATATCTACCTACTCCTTCTGGTACTAATTTTTTGGAGTCAAGCATTGCTCCAACAACTCTTTCTTCTTCCAAAAGATATTTAGAAAGATATTCTTTATTACGCGTTACAGAAAGCTTAAGTTTCTGTTTAGCATCAAAAGACAATAGCATTTTCTATATTCCTCCAATGCTTATTTGATCTCTTTTTTTTTCGATTAATCATGCGCAAACAAGTTGCATATTTAGGTCCTAAAGGAACATACGCAGAAAAAGCAGCTAATATATTATCAAAGCTTGCCGATTTTCAGACACCTATATTTGTACCATGTAATGGGTTACATTCGGTAATTAAATCAATAGCGTACAACAATTGTGATGCTGCGGTAGTCCCTATTGAAAATTCAGTAGAAGGGGGAGTTACAGCCACTTTAGATGCCCTTTGGAAATTTCCAGACATTTTTATAAATAAAGCAATCGTTTTGCCTATAAAACATGCATTAATTAGTAATGGAGAACTTTCAAACATTTCAGAAGTATTATCTCATCCTCAAGCATTAGCTCAATGTTCAGAATGGTTATCTGAAAATCTCCCAAATGCAATTCCTCTCCCAACAAATTCAACATCAGAAGCTGTCAATATGGTCAAGGGAAGTAAATTCAGAGCTGCTATAGGTTCAAAATCATTAATTCAAATTGAAGGACTTAAAGAATTAGCCTTTCCTATTAATGATGTACCCGGGAATTGTACTAGATTTGTTTTATTGAGCAAGGAATCAAATTCAAATTTAGCTAATATTGCCAGTTTTGCTTTCTCATTAATATCTAATAAACCTGGTGCTTTGCTTAAAGCAATAAATAATATTGCTGATTTTGGATTTAATATGAGTAAAATTGAATCAAGACCCTCAAAAAGAGAATTAGGCGAATATATAATTTATATTGATTTAGAAATAAACGATCAGAATAATATTAAAAATTATCTTGAATTAAAAAATAAGTTAAATCCTCTTTGCACTAATTTTGTAGATTTTGGAAATTATTTTTCTGAAAATATTGAACTAGATTAATTTATCCTCTACATTTATAAACTCCAAACTCCATTAAACCTTTTCTAAATGCCCAATTCATGAGAAGTATGGTTGGAATCTCTCTAATCGACTTCACTATACCAAATGGACCAAGTGACAAAATTGCGAAAGGCCTTCGAATGCCCTCAATAATGGAGTCGTACCATGAAGGATTTGTATAAAAATTCCAATTTTCAGAAATAATTCTTCCTGAACTATTTTTGTTAGTTCTAAGAATATTACCGAATTCATTAATACTTATAAAATTAGGATGAACCCATTGTTCAAGTAATTGCTTAAGAACTAACTTCTCAAAGAATGATGGTGGGTATGCCTTAAGGTTTCTTGAGTTCCAATCAGCTAATGCTAAATAACCTCCAGGCCTTAAAGTTCTCAGCATTTCATCTGCAAACCTATTTTTATCATTCATGTGTGCACCAGCCTCAACACTCCAGACAGCATCGAATGATCCATCTTCAAATTTCAGATCCAAAGCATCCATAACTTGGAAACTACAATTTAGCCCATGAGGAGTTAGTTCTCTTGCTCTTTTAACTTGTGCCGGACTAATTGTAATACCAGTGACATTAAACCCATAATATTCTGCAAGGATCCTAGAACTGCCCCCTATTCCGCAACCTACATCGAGTATTCTGGATCCCTTAGGTAATTTATCTAAACCACTCCATTTGGCTAATTCATGAACAAACTGAACTTTAGCCTTTCTAAAATCAATATTTTTTTTCCCTGAGGGATAAAAACCTAAATGTATATGTTCTCCCC
Organism: Prochlorococcus sp. AG-424-E18; assembly: GCA_003210155.1. Lineage (GTDB taxonomy): Bacteria > Cyanobacteriota > Cyanobacteriia > PCC-6307 > Cyanobiaceae > Prochlorococcus_A. Next base: position 8,687 of record QCNC01000001.1, read on the forward strand.
ACAATCTTTCAAGTAACTTATCTTGGGTCCAAGCATCATATGCAGAAGCCACTGTCCCAGATGAAATATATTTTCTAGCATTAATTCTCCAAATTAAAGAAAGGACTAGAAAGAGTAAAACTAGTAAAAACAAAGTGAATAACAATTCAAACATTTAATTTTCTTTTGTATCAGGAAAACTTTCTTTCAATGCTGTTCTTGCTGCAAGTTGTTTTCTTGTATGATCAAGCATTTCATACTCTCTTTGCAAACGAGTAAAAGTATTTCTTTCCTCAAGAAGTCTTTGCTGTTCCTCCGCAACAGGACCTCCCAAATGAGCACCTATCCAAAATGATAAATCCATTGGATTATCAGGTAATTTATCAGGTAGATTTTTCTTAGTATTAGTCAATTTACTTGTTAAGTTAATAACATCACTAAGTGCTTCTTTTACTGAATCTTTTAAAGAATCTAATTTTTGAAAGTCATCAATATTTTCATCACTAATCCAACTAACCATCGCGGAACAAAATGGCGTCGAACGGGTAATTTCTAAGACTTGAAATCTTTGTTGTCCGAGAGTGATAATATTACTTCTGCCATCCTCTGCAGTTTGATGTTTTATAATTTGTGCGCAACATCCAACGTTAGCCATACTCTTAGTATTTGGATCCCACTTAATAACTCCAAACATGGAATCACTCTCAAGAGCGGATTGGAGCATTATCCTATATCTAGATTCAAAAATATGTAAAGGCAATACTTCTTGAGGAAAAAGAACTACCTCTGGCAAAGGAAACAAAGGTAATTCCCTTACTGAGAGTTCTCCCATTTAGACCTCATTTCTTTAGTTTATATTAATCAATTTAGAGCAGTTTCGGGATTAATTAAAGTTTAACTTCTATATCTACACCACTAGGAAGATCTAGTTTCATTAAAGCATCAATAGTTTTTGCAGAAGGACTATAGATATCTATTATTCTTCGATGTGTTCTTGTTTCAAAATGCTCTCTAGAGTCTTTATCAACATGTGGTGATCTTAGGACACAATAAATCTTTCTTTTTGTAGGTAAAGGGATTGGACCTATTGCTGAGGCAGAAGTACTATCAGCAGTTTGGATTATTTTGTCACAGGACAAGTCAAGCATTCTTCTATCGAATGCTTTGAGTCTTATTCTTATTTTTTGTTGTGCAATTGATGCAGTCATAATTTCAAATCACTTATAGTAAAAGGTCATTGATTAAAATGACCCTTATACATAAATCTATATTAGATGATTGAGGTTAAATTTCTAAAGTTCAAATTTATTATTTGAGTATTTTAGAAACAACTCCAGCACCGATAGTACGTCCACCTTCTCGTATTGCGAATCGCATACCTTGTTCAATAGCTACTGGACAAATTAATTCTCCAGTCATCTTAATTCTATCTCCCGGCATAACCATTTCAACGTTAGAGCCATCATCTGAGGTAAATGCGGTTATTTGACCTGTAACATCAGTTGTTCTGATATAGAACTGAGGTCTATATCCTGCAAAGAAAGGAGTATGTCTACCTCCCTCTTCTTTTTTGAGAACATAAACTTCTCCTTCAAACTGAGTATGAGGGGTAATAGATCCTTTCTTCACAAGAACCATTCCTCTTTCTATATCTTCTTTCTGGACACCCCGCAAAAGTAAACCAACATTATCGCCAGCCATACCTTCATCAAGAAGTTTTCTGAACATTTCAACTCCAGTAACAGTTGTTACTCTTGTATCTCTTATTCCAACTATTTCTACTTCTTCTCCAACCTTAACTTTACCTCTCTCAATTCTTCCAGTAGCTACAGTTCCTCTACCAGTAATCGAGAAAACGTCTTCAACTGCCATCAAGAATGGTTTATCAACTTCTCTTTCTGGCTCAGGAATGCTAGCATCAACTGCTTTCATCAATTCTTCAATCTTTGATTCCCAAGCAGAATCGCCTTCGAGAGCTTTTAAACCTGAAACTTGAACTATAGGAATATCATCTCCAGGGAAATCATAACTATCTAACAGTTCCCTAATTTCCATTTCTACAAGTTCAATAATTTCTTCATCATCGACCATATCGCACTTATTGAGAGCAACCACAAGAGCAGGAACTCCAACTTGTTTAGCTAAAAGAATATGCTCTTTAGTTTGAGCCATAGGACCATCAGTAGCAGCACAAACTAGAATAGCTCCATCCATCTGGGCGGCACCTGTGATCATGTTTTTCACATAATCAGCATGCCCTGGACAATCGACATGAGCATAATGCCTGCCTTCAGTTTCATATTCAACATGAGCTGTATTAATGGTAATACCACGCTCTCTTTCTTCAGGAGCACCATCAATGTCTCCATAGTCTTGAGCTTGAGCTTGACCTTTTTTAGCTAATACATTTGTAATAGCAGCTGTTAGTGTTGTTTTTCCATGATCAACGTGGCCAATAGTACCTATGTTGACATGTGGTTTGTTTCTTTCGAACTTCTCGCGAGCCATTTTGAATTAAAGAATCGAGGGTTAAAGAGTGTTTTAGTTTAGAGATCAGGAGTTGCCCTGATTCTTGGAAATGATAGCTTCAGCAACATTACGAGGAACTTCCTCATAATTTGCGAACTCCATTGAAAATATACCCCGACCTTGAGTCATTGATCGGAGTTGAGTGGCATAACCGAACATTTCGGCTAAGGGCACTTTGGCCTGCACCTTAGACAATCCATCATCAACAGATTGTCCTTCGACTTGACCTCTTCTGGAAGAGAGATCGCCAATTACAGATCCAAGAAAGTCGTCAGGACTTTCAACCTCAACTTTCATCATAGGCTCTAAGAGGACAGGATTGCATTTTTTAACCCCGTCTTTAAAAGCCATGGAACCTGCAATTTTGAAGGCCATTTCAGATGAGTCTACATCGTGGAATGAACCATCGACTAGTGTTACTTTTACATCAATGAGTGGATAACCGGCAAGAACACCAGATTCACAGGTCTCTTTCATTCCATTAGATGCAGGTCCAATATACTCTTTTGGTACAGCTCCACCTACAATTTTGTTTACAAATTCGAAACCTTTACCAACTTCAGCAGGTTCCATTTCAATAATTACGTGACCATATTGACCTTTACCTCCAGTCTGTCTTGCATATTTACCTTCACCTTTAGAACTAGACCTAATAGTTTCTCTATATGAAACCTGTGGAGCTCCTATATTTGCTTCAACTTTAAATTCCCTTAACATTCTGTCAACAAGGATTTCTAAGTGCAACTCTCCCATACCTGCGATAACAGTTTGATTTGTCTCAGGATCTGTACTTACCCTAAAGGTTGGATCCTCCTCAGACAAAGCAGTTAGAGCTTTTGATAATTTTTCCATATCGCCTTTAGTTTTTGGCTCAACTGCTACTGAGATAACTGGTTCAGGGATAAACAATGTCTCCAAAACTATTGGATCTTCTGTGTTACACAAAGTGTCACCAGTTGTTGTGTTCTTTAGGCCTAATACAGCTCCTAAATCCCCAGCCCTCAATTCATCAACCTCCTCTCTTTCATCAGCCTTAAGAATCACTAATCTAGAAATTCTCTCTTTAGCATCCTTGGTAGAATTCATTACATAACTTCCCTTTGAAAGAACACCTGAATACATTCTTACAAAAGTTAATTTCCCATAGGGATCTGACATCACTTTGAAAGCTAATGCACTAAAAGGAGCATTATCATCTGAAGGTCTAAAATCTTCTTTGCCACTTGGCAAAACGCCTTGTATTGGTTTCACGTCAACTGGAGCTGGCAAGTAATCAACTACAGCGTCTAATACAAGTTGAACACCTTTATTCTTAAAAGCTGAACCGCATAATACTGGAACCAATCCATGTTTTAATACACCTTCTCTAATACCTTTTTTGAGTTGCTCTTCAGTTAATTCTCCTGTTTCGAGAAATATTTCTATTAATTCTTCATCATTTTCTGCAACACTCTCCATTAACTTAAGTCTCCACTCAGCAGCTTCCTCCTCCATGTCAGATGGAATTGGTGCTTGTTCAATATCAGTACCTAAATCGTTTTTGTAAAGATATGCTTTGTTAGCTACTAAATCAATAATGCCTGTAAGATCACCTTCAGCACCAATAGGTAACTGGATTGGAAGTGCATTTGCCTTTAGTCGATCTTTAATTTGCTTATTAACCTTTAAAAAATCGGCACCAGTTCTGTCCATTTTATTAACAAAAACCATTCTTGGAACAGAGTATCTATCTGCTTGTCGCCAAACAGTTTCGGATTGAGGCTGAACTCCACCAACTGCGCAAAATACAGCTATGACTCCATCTAAGACACGCATTGATCTTTCAACTTCAATAGTAAAGTCAACGTGTCCAGGAGTATCAATAATATTAATCCTATGATCTTGCCAACTAGTAGATATTGCAGCAGCAGTAATAGTTATTCCTCTTTCTCTTTCTTGAGCCATCCAATCTGTTACAGCAGCACCATCATGAACCTCTCCTATCTTATGAACTACACCTGAATAAAACAAAATCCTTTCAGTAGTTGTTGTCTTACCTGCATCAATATGAGCGGCTATACCTATGTTCCTTACTCGTTCTAGGGGAAAGTCGCGTGCCAATTTTAAAGCTCCAAATAAAATAATTTTTGATAAGTGTAGTTCACTCCAAAAGCAAACTTTAATAATAATAAACTACTTAAGTACCTTTTGATGAAATTAATATCTGTAATGTGCAAAAGCTTTATTAGCTTCTGCCATTTTATGAGTATCTTCTCTTTTTTTAACGGCACTACCTGTTTCATTTGCTGCATCCATCAGTTCCCCAGCAAGCTTTTGGGACATGCTTTTTCCATTTCTTGCGCGTGAAAATGTAACAAGCCATCTTAATGCCATAGCCGTACCCCTCTCTTGGCGAACTTCCATAGGTACTTGATATGTTGCACCACCAACTCTTCTAGCTCGTACCTCTACAAGAGGAGTAGCATTTTTTACAGCTGTTTCAAATAATTCCACTGCATTCCCTCCTGTTCTCTCGCTTATTAGAGAAAACGCATCAGACAATATCCTTTGAGCTGTAGATTTTTTACCATGTTTCATCAATCGAGAAATCATCATTGAAGCAAGACGACTATTAAATTGAGGATCAGGCAGAACTGGTCTTTTTACTGCTGCATTACGACGTGACATGTTTTAAAAAAGTGATGTTTGCAAATTAATCTTTTGGAGCTTTTGCTCCATACTTAGATCTGGATTGACGTCTATCTTTGACTCCAGCTGTATCTAAAGTTCCTCTTATTATATGATATCTAACTCCTGGCAAATCCTTGACTCTTCCACCCCTAAGTAGTACAACAGAATGCTCTTGCAAATTATGTCCAATCCCAGGAATATAAGCAGTCACTTCGAAACCAGAAGTTAATCTAACTCTAGCAACTTTCCTCAAAGCTGAATTAGGCTTCTTTGGTGTTGATGTATAGACTCTTGTACATACCCCTCTTCTCTCAGGGCAAGCTTTTAATGCAGGAGATTTTGTTTTCTTTGTCAGACGTTTTCTTTCTGAACCTACTAATTGTGAGATGGTGGGCATCTATTAAAACTTAGATAAAAATAAACATTTAACCATCATAACCTTTTAAGAGCACTTACTAAAAGTTTTTAATTATATTTTTTTTAAAATTTGTCAAATTAAAATCTTTGGTAAATATTCATTATCTTTAGATTTATTTTCATATTTATTTTTATAATAGGAATACATAAATAACTAAATTGAATTAAATAATCTATGGGAGAGAGTAACAAAAGAATCGTTTGCCCATATCAAGATAGTTATTCCCCAAATGGAATAATTGGGGAAAAAGATGCGTGTGGAGTTGGTTTCGTAGCAAATGTCGAAGGTATAGAAAGCAACTGGATACTTAAACAATCTCTAAAGGGCCTCAACTGCATGGAGCATAGAGGAGGTTGCGGGGGAGATAGTGACTCAGGAGATGGAGCAGGCATTTTATGTTCAATTCCATGGGGATATCTAGAAGAGAAAATTAATCTAAAAAATAATCAAGAATTTAATAGAGGTTTAGGCATGGTTTTTATGCCTAATAAAAAAGAAAAAATTGAAATATGTAAATCCATATGTGATGAAGAAGCAGAAAAATTAAAAGTCAAAAAAACATCTTGGAGAACAGTACCTGTTAATAATGAAATCTTAGGTCCTTTAGCTAAAGCAAATGCTCCATTCATCTGTCAGTGGTTTTTATATATAGATAAAAAAGACCATAAGGATGTTGAACGGCTTTTATTCCAATTAAGGAAAAGAATTGAGAAAAAAATAAGAGAAACTTTCAAAAACGATGTTGGAGATTGTGAATTTTATTTTGCCTCACTAAGTTCTCAAACAGTTGTTTATAAAGGTATGGTTCGCTCTGAAATATTATCTGAGTTTTATCAAGATCTAAAAGAAAAGAGTTTTAAAGTTTCATTTTCTGTTTATCATCGTAGATTTAGTACTAATACACTTCCAAAATGGCCGCTAGCTCAACCCATGAGATTTTTGGGTCATAATGGCGAAATAAATACTCTCTTAGGGAATATTAACTGGGCTAAAGCTTCAGAAACACACATAGATGATTTTTGGGGAGAGTTATCTAATGAAATTAAGCCCATTGTAGATGTAAACAAAAGTGATTCATCAAATCTTGATGCAACTCTTGAAATCAATATACGTTCAGGTCAGCCCATTACTGACTCATTATTAAAACTTGTTCCTGAAGCATTTAGAGATCAACCAGAACTTGAGGAGAGAGAGTATATAAAAGCTTTTTATGAATATTCTGCAAGCCTACAAGAAGCTTGGGATGGTCCAGCACTCCTTGTGTTTGCTGATGGAAATTTTGTCGGAGCAACTCTTGATAGAAATGGCCTAAGACCAGCAAGATATTCAATCACAAATGATGGTTTTGTAATAATGGGTTCTGAAACAGGAGTGGTAGATCTTGAAGAGGAAAGAGTAATAGAAAAAGGTCGATTAGGACCGGGACAAATGTTGGCAGTTGATTTTCATAAAAATAGAATCCTCAGAAATTGGGAGGTAAAATCTGAAGCAGCTCAGAGGCATGATTATAAAAAACTTCTTAGTAATAGAACTATAAAAATAAAGAATAGTGAATGGGTTAAAGACTGCAAACTAAAAGACCTTGAGTTATTACAACAACAAACTGCGTACGGTTTTTCAGCAGAAGATAATGATCTTATCTTAGATTCAATGGCTTCATTAGCTAAAGAGCCTACCTATTGTATGGGCGACGATATCCCATTAGCTGTCCTTTCTTCAAAGCCACATATCTTATATGACTATTTCAAACAAAGATTTGCTCAAGTTACAAATCCTCCTATTGACCCACTGAGAGAAAAATTAGTAATGAGTTTAGAGATGCATCTTGGAGAAAGATGTACACCATTTGAGATTAAAGACTCTAAACCTTTTGTTCATTTACAAAGTCCAATTCTTAATGAGGAAGATCTCATTTCTATTAAAAAATCTAAAATTAAATCTCAAACAATTTCTAGTTTGTTTGATATTGAGGAAGGTGTTCAAGGCTTAGAGAACCAATTAAAAGCAATTTGTAAACAGAGTGAGCTCTTTATAAAAGACGGTTGCTCTTTAATTATTATTTCTGATAAGGGAATTAATCCTAGTAAGACTTTTATTCCTCCTTTACTTGCTGTTGGGGCAATTCATCATTATCTTCTTAAAAAAGAAATCAGGCTAAAAGCTTCTCTAATAATTGAGACCGGCCAATGTTGGAGCACACATCACTTAGCTTGTTTAATTGGATATGGAGCAAGTGCAATTTGCCCTTGGTTGACTTTCGAAGCAGGTAGACACTGGTTAAAACATCCAAAAACACAAAAACTCATTGATAGCAAAAAAATAAATCCATTATCAATAGTAGATGTTCAAGAAAATATTAAAAAAGCTCTAGAAGACGGTCTAAGAAAAATTCTCTCAAAAATAGGCATCTCACTTTTATCTAGTTACCATGGTGCACAAATTTTTGAAGCTGTAGGCCTTGGATCTGACTTAATAAAAATTGCTTTTGATGGTACAACAAGTCGCATCGCAGGCATAACATTAAAAGAATTAACTAATGAAACACTTTCAATACATACGAAAGCCTATCCAGAGATCGATTTAAAGAAATTAGAATTTTTAGGATTTGTACAGTTTAGAAATAATGGAGAATATCATTCCAATAACCCAGAGATGTCCAAAGTTTTACATTCAGCGGTAAAACAAGGGCCAGGATATGATCATTTTGAAACTTACAAAAAACTTATTAGTAATAGACCGACAACATCTTTAAGAGATTTACTAACAATTAATTCAAAAAGAAAAAGTATTCCATTAGAGGAAGTTGAAAGTGTTGAATCAATTTGCAAAAGGTTCTGTACTGGAGGAATGAGTTTAGGTGCTTTATCCAGAGAGGCGCATGAAGTTTTAGCAGTTGCAATGAATAGAATTGGTGGAAAAAGTAATAGTGGAGAAGGGGGAGAAGATTCAGCTCGTTTTAATGTTTTAAATGATATCGATGAAAATACTCAGTCAGCTACGTTGCCATTTATTAAAGGCTTAAAGAATGGAGACACCGCATGCTCAGCTATTAAACAAATAGCATCAGGAAGATTTGGAGTTACACCTGAATATCTAAGAAGTGGTAAACAACTCGAAATTAAAATGGCTCAAGGGGCAAAACCCGGAGAGGGGGGACAATTACCTGGTCCAAAAGTTGATTCTTACATCGCAAAACTAAGAAATAGTAAACCTGGAGTAGCTTTAATATCTCCTCCCCCGCATCATGATATTTATTCAATTGAAGATTTAGCTCAACTTATCCACGACTTACACCAAGTTCATCCAAAAGCGAAGGTAAGCGTTAAACTTGTTTCTGAAATTGGTATAGGCACTATTGCTGCTGGAGTAAGCAAAGCTAATGCAGATGTAATTCAAATATCAGGTCATGACGGAGGTACAGGTGCTTCACCCCTGAGTTCTATTAAACATGCAGGTTTACCATGGGAACTTGGTGTTGCTGAGGTTCATAAATCTCTCTTAGAGAATAACTTACGTGAAAGAGTAATTTTGAGAACTGATGGAGGTCTTAAAACAGGCTGGGACGTTGTAATCGCAGCTTTACTAGGTGCTGAAGAATACGGTTTTGGTTCTGTAGCGATGATTGCTGAAGGATGCATAATGGCTCGGGTTTGTCATACAAACAAGTGTCCTGTTGGAGTTGCCACTCAAAAAGAAGAATTAAGAAAAAGATTTAAAGGTATTCCAGAAAATGTCGTCAATTTTTTCTTGTATATTGCTGAAGAAGTAAGACAGATAATGAGTAGTATCGGTGTTTCTAATATGGAAGAACTGATTGGTAATCAAGAATTTCTTTCTGCAAGAAATATAGATCTTCCTAAAACTTCTAATATTGATCTTTCTTCTTTAGTAAATGAACACTCAACCCCTGACAGATCATGGTTAAAACATTTAAAAACTGCCCATAGTAATGGTTCTGTATTAGAAGACGAATTTTTGTCTGATACTAAATTTATAGATTCAATTAAAAATCACGAAATATTTACCAAAGAAATTGAGATAAAAAATACAGATAGAAGTGTTTGTGCAAAAATATCTGGTGAAATCGCAGAACTTCACGGCAACACTGGCTTCAATGGCAAACTCAACTTAAATTTCAAAGGATATGCAGGACAAAGCTTTGGTGCCTTTTTATTGAAGGGAATGAATGTTCAATTAATCGGAGAAGCTAATGATTATGTTTGTAAAGGAATGAATGGAGGAATACTCACAATAATTCCACCAAAAATAAATGAAATCTCATCCGAACAAGTCATCCTGGGAAATACTTGTCTTTATGGAGCAACAGGTGGGAAATTATTTGCATTAGGAAAATCGGGAGAAAGATTTGCGGTTAGAAATAGTGGTGCTATAGCGGTAACAGAAGGAGCAGGTGATCATTGTTGTGAATACATGACTGGTGGGAAAGTAGTTATTCTAGGTTCCACAGGAAGAAATATTGGTGCGGGCATGACTGGTGGAATAGCTTTTATAATCGATGAAAATAATGATTTAAGTAATAAAGTAAATAAAGAAATAGTAAGCATTCATCAAATAACTTCATTAAAACAGGAAAATATCTTATTGGAAATTATTAGAGAATATCAAGCAAAAACAAATAGCTTAAAGGCTGCCAAAATAATTGAAAATTGGTCTCATTTTAAGAGTACTTTCAAATTGATTGTTCCCCCAAGCGAAGAAGAGATGCTTGGTATAAAAAAAATGTAAATGCCTTTCTTTGTAAAAACTGAACTTATAAAAAAAGAATACTTAATTAATCATGATTTAAAACAAAAAATAATTAACGAACATATTGATTGGATAAAAAAATTAAAAAAAGAGGGAATTAATATTAAAAGTGGTTTTTTGGTAGACGAGTTAAAGAGGCCAGGTGACGGCGGATTACTCATTCTTGAGATGAATAATTATAAAAATGCACTAAAAATAATTAAGAATGATCCAATGATTAAAAATGATCTAGTTGAATGGAAATTTAATGAGTGGCTAGATTCAAATAAATGAAAATGACTATCTTGGATGCTTTTTCATAAGTTTTTGAATCTCTTCCGCATGGTAACTGCTACGAGTTAAAGGAGAACTAACTACTTGCATAAAGTCCAAATCTTTTTCCCCGAAAACTTTAAAATAATTGAATTTTGAAGGACTCACAAATCTTTGAACAGGTAAATGGTTAGGGCCAGGAGATAAATACTGGCCAATAGTAACAATATCAACGAAATTGCTTTTTAAATCCTTGAGCAGACTTAAAACCTCCTCGTCTTTTTCCCCTAAACCAAGCATGAAGCCTGACTTTGTATAAATTTTGGGAGAATAGTCTCTGGTTCTTTTAAGCAACTCAAGAGTTCTTTCATATTTACCCTGAGGTCTTACTTTTTTATATAGCGAAGGCACAGTCTCAATATTATGATTTAAAACGTTTGGATTTGAATCAAGAACTTTTTCAAGAGCTTTCCAGTTGCCGCAAAAATCAGGAATTAAAAGCTCAATAGTAGTTTCAGGAGATTTTTCTCTTATTTGATGAACACATTGAAAAAATTGAGATGCGCCACCATCCTCAAGATCGTCTCTATTAACTGATGTGATTACAACATGCTTAAGCTTCATTCTAAAAACAGCTTCGGCTAGACGATATGATTCGGTTGGGTCTAAGTCTCTCTTAGATCTATCAAAATCAATATCGCAATATGGACATGCCCTAGTGCAACCAGGACCCATTATGAGGAAAGTTGCAGTTCCACTAGCAAAACATTCGCCGATATTTGGACAGCTTGCTTCTTGACATACGGTATTGAGATTTAAATCATTTAATAAATTTGCAGTATTACCAATTCGTTCAACTTGTGGAGCTTTGACCCTTAACCATTCAGGTTTTGAAATTAAACTATTATAATTATGAGTCACATTAAATCTTCTTGACCTGTAATTTTATTTTACTAAAAACAAGATGAATTAACTATTTATAATTTCATAGACCAAGCTCATTCAACAGAATAAATAAATAAATGAATTCAACTAATCCTTCTGCAATTTAGAAAATCTTAAATTAAATTTACTCGTTACAAAACGTTCTTGTTTCATTAACTAAAATTGAATTAGATTTCATAACGTTATTTTTAATACAGATATCAGAACATACTAATTTCAAAAATATAGCTTTTGATTTAGTAAAAGCTATAAAATTTTGTACTAAAAAGTGTTTTTTTATTTATTATTTGATACAGTAAAAAATATATGTAATAAAACATTGACTTTTAAATTTAAAAGAAAACGTATTTTATTATCGGAAAAAAATAAAAACTCTAAAGCAATAGGTTACGCTAGAGCTACTAATAACGAATACGAATATTTAGAAGAGCAAATAAAAATTTTGAAGGAAGAGGGTTGCAGTTTAGTGTTCTCTGAATTTATAAGTTTAGATGAAGAAATCAAACCCCAACTCAATAAAGCTATAAATTACTTATCAAAAGGCGATCAATTAATAATAACTCAGCTTGATCGAGCATTTAAAAATAAAAAAGAATGTTTGATAACAATAAATAAACTTATTAATAAGGATATTCAATTGCGAACTTTGACTGGTTTTTTTGCTGCTAATGAATCTTCCAATACAAATTCTTCAATTTTTAAGATTTTATATGAATTAGATAATTTAGAAGACAAAAGTTTAGGTGAGATAAAAAAAGAACAACTATTACGAAGAAAATTATCTGGAAATAATTTGGGAGGAAGGCCCAAAATAAGTCCTTTAAAGGAATCTTTAGTAATCAGATTGCGTAATGAAGGATATTCATATCGATCAATCAGAACACAAACTGGAATTGCATTATCGACAATTAGGAGAGTGATTTTGGAGGGAGAATTAACATAAAATAATGAAGAAAGAAATTGAAAATTTAATAAAAGAAAATTTTAAAGATACCGCATTGCGTATTTATGAATTAGATAATGAAGATAGAAAAAGTTTGTTAGCAGAATATAGAGAATGGATTATGAATGATTTAGATTTTGAAGAAGTAATGATGCTACCTTATGAAGCATATACTGACAAATTAGATTCTAATTCTTTAGAAGATTCACTTTAGTCCCCAATAGTATATCTCTTATTAAAATCGTATACTTCTTTTGCTATAAAAGGTAAAAGGGAAGAATCTTTGGAATATTTTTCTCCATTACAAAAAACTACTAATAAAGTTTGTAGAGATTGATTATTAATCCACCAAGCTGAATCATGTCTAACTTCAGACATTAAGCCTGCTTTACTCCAAAGATTAATGCTTTCTGGTAATCCTTCACCCAAAAAACCATCTATTTGATTAAGAGAATCCTTTTTAAGAACAACTTTATTTAAATTTCTTTTTAAAAAACTTCGCAAATTTAAATTATTTTCTTGATAATCAATATGAATCATAATTTCCTCCAAAACCCTTGCAGCTGAATCAGAGTTCATAGCGTTTCTATTTTTATTATCATATCCATAAAATTCTTTCTCACGACCAAATGGTCCATCATCCCAAGTCTTCTGACAGCAATTTATACCAACCAATTCTTCCCAATTTAAATCATGTAGCCAATCATTTATTATACTTCTTTGGTATTTCCAATTTTCCCATATTTCGCCTTCAATACGAGGTCCACTTGTTGTTCCAGTAAGCAAATCAATTAAAAAGCTTGTTGCATTATTACTGGAGAAAGACAACATTTTTCCTACAGCATCAATAATTTCATCTGATAATAATAAACTTCCTTTTTTAATCCAATAAAATGCAGCAAGGCCATAAACTAACTTGACTATGCTGGCAGGGTAAACCATTTTTTTATTATTAATGCCAGTTCCAAAACCTTTAAATACACTTTTATTTTCACTTTTATAATTAATCCAAGTTATCGAAATATCTTCTCTTGAAAAATCTTTATTATGAGAGCATACTCTCCTTAAAATATCATTTAAGGCTAAACCCATCTCCTGACTTAAATAATAAAAGGGCATTGTATGGAAATTTATAAAAATCCTATCTCACTATTTAAACAAACTAATTTTTCAAAAACTATTTGGTGGCAATTAAAAGTTAATATTTCGGGATATCAAAATGAAACAGAAGATAAATTAGTTACTGAAATATTTAAAAATAGAATTTTTAGGCTTATTTATCCAAATATTTATAAAAACAACCATAAATTTTCAAGAATACTAGTTCAACTATATGAAGATGGTTACGTCTGTTGGATAAATTTAGATGGATTAATTGTTGAGAAATACGAATTCAAAAAAAATAACAGTTTAGAAAATGAACACTTCTTTATAAAAGATAAAGTTAACTCAATTTTAAAATGGATCAAGGATCAATCTGAGTTAAATAATGAATATCTTTGGGGAGGTACATTAGGACCCAATTTTGATTGTTCTGGATTAATTCAGACTGCTTTTTTAAAGCATCAAATTTATATACCTCGAGACTCTTTTCAAATAAAAAGTTTTTGTAAGCAACTTTTTTTTTACAAAGAATCGTATGCGGCTTTACGACCTGGCGATCTTTTATTTTTTGGAAATGAAAAAAAATGTGATCATATTGGAATCTACAAAGGAGACGGATTATATTACCATAGCTCTGGAATGGATTTTGGAAGAAATGGAATAGGATTAGATACCCTAAAAAAGTCTAATGATAAAATCTCATTGCATTATAAATCTAAACTAATTTCGGCAGGAAGAGTAGTTAGAAATTATAGATGGGACCGTACTATACGTTAATTAATATAGCTCAACTTTAAATTTTAAATTAAATTAAAATATTGCTTATTCTTTTATTTAGAAATTAACCAGCAGTCCAAATATTTTTAATGATTGGCATTATGGTATCTAAGTGTAATGTCCCAACAAGTAACCAAGCAAAAACAGCTCCTCCACATCCTCCTAACCAAAATCCACTTGTAAAATCAGCCCAACCAGCTCTTGTAAATAAGTCCTTTGGCGGATTATTAACAGTGGCATCTGGAGGTTGAACATTAGGTGCTTTACCAGGTGCATTGTATAGCACAAAAAGTGCTGTCAAAATATGAACAGCTCCAATAGTAGCGAGAAGTCCAGCTGTTAGAGCAAATTCAGAATTTCTTAATGGGCCAGTCATGGTAAAAGGTCCGTATAGAAGATATCCAAAAGCTGCTCCAGTTTCTAAACCTCTAAAATTAGGGGAAATACCTTCTCTGTAAAAAGGTAAATTATTTATAAAGGCTTTTGTAAAATAACCACTATTAACTGGAGTAGCTAAATTACCAACACAAGGATCAGCAACTGTTTTTACTGCCCATTGTTCTGCTACGCCAATATCATTTGGTTGTACAGAAGTATCTATGTATTTCTCATCAAACTTAATAGAACTTGTTGATTCAGAGAATGATTTTTGAAAGTCGCTCATTTTTTTAATAGTTTAGTGTTTGATAATTTATTCAGTTGCTGTAATTAATCTTCCAATCAATACGATAAAAACAGCAGGCATTGCTATACCAATTAATGGAACAAAAATTGAGGGTAAAAGACTTGGTAAATCAGATGGCATAGTTCTTTAAACATCTTTAAACACTTTAGTATTGATCAGCGAAATAATGTTAATTTTATTACTGGATGATATAAAAATTATTAACTTTTTACATGTTAAATTTTTTCGCAATTTTACTTATTATTTTTATAGGAATATTACTTCTAATTTTTAAAAAAAGAAGCTTTAATAAGTTAATAAATCAAAGCAATTTAAATTCTATTAAATTTAAGAAAAATAAAAAAATTAATAATAAATTTCTATCTAAAAAAAATAGTAATTTATACAATCACGAAGAAAAAAAGTACTCAATATTTTATAAAAATTCTCAAAGAAATAAAATGATTAGTCTTTTTCAGGGTGATACAGAAAATAAATTAAAGGCATTAAAAATTGCGGAAGAATTGGCTGATAAATCAACATTACCAATTTTACGAAAAGGCTTAAGAGATATTTCTCCTGAAGTCGTTGAAATTTCAGCTTTATTAATAAGACAGTTCAAGTAAACAATCAATTTTGCTTAGCACTGTTTATTGATCTAATTCTGTAAATTGGACGACTTTGACTTTCATGATATGTCCTAATTAAAAGTTCACTCAACAATCCAAAACTAAATAATTGAACACCAGCAATTCCTAATATTAATGCAAACATCAGCAACGGACGATTTCCAATATCCTCACCCATTATTTTTAAAACTATCAAATAAGAACTTATCGCAAGGCTAAAGAAAATACTTATAATTCCAACAAAACCAAATCCATACATCGGTCTTGTTAAAAATTTAGTCATAAACCAAACAGTTAGTAAATCCATTAAAACTCTAAAAGTTCTATCAATTCCATATTTACTAGATCCATATTGCCTGCTCCTATGATTTACTTTAATTTCTTTGATTCTTGCACCTTCAATATTTGCTAAAACGGGCAAGAACCTGTGCAGTTCCCCATATAACTTTATATCTTCTATTATTTCTTTCTTAAAAGCTTTTAGTGAGCAACCATAGTCATGCAACTTCAAACCTGTTACGTGAGCTATTAACTTATTCGCTATTTTTGATGGTATCTTTCTATTAATTAATTTATCTTTTCTATCAAACCTCCATCCACAAACCAAATCAAAACCATTATTAATTTCTGAAATTAATAAAGGAATATCATTTGGATCATTCTGTAAATCACCATCCAAAGTAATAACAATATCGCCCTTAGAATTATCAAAGCCAGCTGACATTGCTGCAGTTTGACCATAATTTTTGCGAAGGGAAATTACTGACAATTCTTTAATTTTGAGAGTTAGTTTCTTTAACACTTGATGAGTATTATCTTTAGAACCATCATTTACAACAATCAATTCAAAATTAAATTTATGAGATGACATTACATTTATAACTTCATCCAATAAAAGACCAATACTCTCGCTTTCATTGAAAACAGGGACGATAATAGAAATTAATTGTTTTATATCTGACATTTATATCTAATAATAATTACACAATTTTAACTTAATTTAGAACATTAAAATTAAACAAAAAAAATCACCACAAACGTGGTGATTTAAATTATTTAAGGGAAATTTAACCAAACTTACCTGAAGTGGATGCGATAACAAATGCTCCAAATGTAAGTATGTTTCCAATAGTGAAATGTGCTAGTCCAACTAATCTAGCTTGAACAATTGAAAGTGCAACTGGCTTATCTCTCCAACCAACAAGGTTAGCAATTGGAGTACGCTGGTGAGCCCAAACTAATGTTTCAATTAATTCTTGCCAGTAACCACGCCATGATATTAGGAACATGAAACCAGTAGCCCAAACTAAGTGACCGAATAGAAACATCCAAGCCCAAGGAGATAGGGAATTAACTCCAAATGGATTATATCCATTAATAAGTTGTGCAGAGTTTAACCAGAGATAATCTCTGAACCAACCCATTAGATAAGTTCCTGATTCGTTAAATTGTGCTACGTTACCCTGCCAAATTGCGAGGTGTTTCCAATGCCAGTAGAAAGTTACCCATGCTAGTAAATTTAATGCCCAGAACATAGCTAAGTACATAGCGTCCCAAGATGAACTATCACAAGTACCTCCACGTCCAGGACCATCGCAAGGAAATGCATAACCTAAATCTTTCTTATCAGGAATTAATTTTGTTCCTCTAGCATCAAGTGCTCCTTTGATAAGTATTAAAGCGGTTGTATGAAGACCTAAAGCGATAGCATGGTGAACTAAGAAATCTGCAGGACCGATAGGTAAGAAAGCACTTAATGCATCTTGTCTATTGATCAAATCCATCCAGTAGTGATTACCTGGCAATGAATTAGCAGCGAGACTTGCTGAACTTGTTGGATCAGATAATAAAGCATTAAAGCCGTACATCATTTTACCTTGAGCAGCTTGAACAAATTGAGCAAATACTGGCTCAATTAGAATTTGCTTTTCAGGATTACCAAAAGCTACAACAACGTCGTTATGAACATAAATTCCTAGAGTATGGAATCCAAGCAGCATTGTTACCCAACTAAGATGGCTTATCAAAGCTTCCTTTGTGCCAAGAACTCTTGCCAATACATTATCTTTATTTAATTCTGGATCATAATCTCTTACAAAGAAAATAGCTCCGTGTGCAAATGCACCAACCATCAAGAACATTGCTATGTACTGATGATGACTATATAAAGCAGATTGTGTAGTGTAGTCCCGTGCAATAAAAGCGTAAGAAGGAAGTGCACCCATGTGTTGAGCTACAAGAGAAGTTGCCACTCCAAGTGATGCTAATGCTAATCCAAGTTGGAAATGTAATGAATTATTTACAGTTTCATATATTCCATCGTGGTTAATTCCAAAACTACCTTTATGAGGATCATTAGGGTGTCTTGTATTATGGGCTTCTGTAATTTCTTTGAGGCTATGACCAATACCAAAAGTATTTCTATACATATGACCAGCAATTACAAAAACTGTTCCAATCGCAATATGGTGATGAGCAATATCGGTAAGCCATAATGCTTCACTTTGAGGATGAAGACCACCTAAGAAAGTAAAGATTGCTGTTCCAGCTCCTTCAGCTGTTCCAAATACTTGATCTAAAGAATCAGGATTTTGGGCATAAGCTCCCCAGTTTAAAGTAAAGAAAGGAGCTAATCCTGCAGGGTGAGGAAGCACTGTTAACCAGTTATCCCAACCTACATGCTGACCTCTTGATTCAGGTATAGCAACATGAACCAAATGTCCTGTCCAAGCGATACTACTAAAACCAAATAAGACAGCTAAATGATGATTTAATCTTGACTCTGCATTTTTAAACCAAGCTAAAGAAGGTCTAAATTTTGGCTGTAAGTGTAACCAACCAGCAAATAGAGTCCAACAAGCCAAAATACTCATGAATATTGAAGCTTGGAAGAGTTGCTCGTTAGTTCTCATTCCAATTGTGTACCACCAATGGTAGAGACCTGAATAAGCGATGTTTACTGGACCGCTTGCTCCAGCTTGTGTCATTGCTTCTGTTATACCAGATCCAAAATGAGGGTCCCAAATAGCATGAGCTATTGGGCGGACATGAGTTGGATCGAGTACAAATTGCTCAAAATTACCTTGCCAAGCAATATGAAATAAGTTACCAGCTACCCAGAGAGCGATTATTGCTAGATGTCCAAAATGTGTAGAGAATAACTTCTGATAAAGTTTTTCTTCGGTCATACCGTCATGACTTTCAAAGTCATGAGCGGTAGCTATTCCGTACCATATTCGTCGGGTTGTGGGGTCCTGAGCTAGACCCTGGTTAAATGATGGAAATTTTGTTGCCATTGAATTAAAAAGGTGAAGTTCAGGTTATTAGCCCAGCCCGAAAAGGCGAGCATGGAAGAAGGCCCATGTGGTGGCTATACCACCTACAAGGAAGTGTGTAACACCTACTGCACGTCCCTGAGTAATAGATAGAGCTCGAGGTTGAATGGTTGGTGCAACCTTTAGTTTATTGTGTGCCCAAACAATTGATTCGAACAATTCTTGCCAATATCCTCTTCCACTGAAGAGGAACATTAAACTGAACGCCCATATAAAGTGAGCTCCCAAGAACATCAAACCGTACATGCTTATTGATTGACCATAGCTTGTTAATACTTGAGAAGCTTGAGCCCAGAGGAAATCTCTTAACCAACCATTGATAGTAATTGAACTTTGTGCAAAATTACCACCAGTAAGTCCCCAAACATCACTCTGCATTTTCCAAGAGAAGTGGAAAATAACTATTGATAAACAGTTATACATCCAGAAGAGAGCCAAGAAAACGTGATCCCATGAAGAAACTTGACATGTACCACCTCTTCCAGGGCCATCACAAGGGAATCTAAATCCTAAAGAAGCTTTGTCAGGAATCAACCTTGAACTTCTTGCATAAAGCACTCCTTTAAGAAGTATCAAAACAGTGACATGGATTTGAAAAGCATGAATATGATGAATCATTAAATCAGCTGTCCCTAATGGAATTGGAGCTATAGCTACTTTTCCACCAACTTCTACTAAACTTCCATTAAAGACTTCACTTAAAGCTTTGTGAGGTAAAGCTTCTGCAGTACCTGCTAAAAGGGAAGTCCCAACAGCAGATGCTTGAATACTCTGTACCCATTGAGCAAAGATTGGCTGAAGTTGTATTGCAGAATCACTAAACATATCTTGAGGTCTACCTAAAGCTCTCATAGTATCGTTGTGAATATAGAGTCCAAAACTATGGAATCCTAACCACATACAAACCCAGTTCAAGTGACTAATTAAAGCATCTCTTGCCTTAAGAATTCTGTCTAATACATTATCAATATGTTTTGCTGGATCATAATCTCTAACCATCGCAATTCCAGCATGCGCACCTGCTCCTACTATGAATAATCCACCTATCCACATGTGATGGGTAAATAATCCAAGTACTGTCATATAGTCAGTAGCTATATAAGGATATGGAGGCATCGCATACATGTGATGAGATACGAGTATGCTTATTGAACCAAGCATCGCTAGGTTTACTGATAGCTGAGCATGTCTACTTTCTGCCATGAACTCAAAAAGACCTTGATGACCTTTCGGCGCAGGGAATAATATTGGGTCTCCTTGTTGTGAATCTAATATTTCTTTCATACTATGACCAATACCGTAATTGGTTCTATACATATGACCACCGATTATCGCTATTACACCAAAAGCTAAATGATGATGTGAAACATCAGTCATCCACAAGCTTCCTGTCACGGGGTTAAGTCCACCTTTGAAAGTAAGAAAGTCTGAGAAAGCTAACCAGTTTAAACTAAAGAAATTGCCTGTACCACTCGCTAATCCTGGAAATATCTGACCGATAATTTGTGGATCACAAAGTTGATGGGGCATAGGCATATCTGCAATAGTTGCAATTTCTTTCCCATTAATGACTAAAGGAGAACCTGCATCAATTGCATCTAAAAGTGCTGCAGTAGGAGCTCCGATATGAATACAATGACCAGCCCATGCTAAAGATCCTAGTCCTACTAAACCTGCTATATGATGGTTAAGCATAGACTCAATATCTTGGAACCACTCCATTTTTGGAGCTGCTTTGTGATAATGAAATATTCCAGCATGAAGCATAAGAGCAGCCATTACTACAGCACCAATTGCTAAAGCCATCAATTCACTCTCGTTAGTAATTCCCCATGCTCGCCACATGTGAAATATTCCTGAACTGATTTGAATACCGTTGTAGTTAGCACCAAGATCAGCATTAAGCATTTCTTGACCTACAATTGCCCATACCTGCTGAGCTCCGGGTTTGACATGAGTTGGATCAGCTAACCAGCCTGAATAATTAGAAAATCTTGCTCCATGGAAAAATGCAGCACTCATCCATATAAAGATGACTGCAAGATGTCCAAAATGAGCTGAAAAGATTTTTCTTGTAGCTTCTTCAGCATCGCCTGTATGCACATCAAAATCATGTGCGTCAGCATGCAAATTCCAGATCCATGTTGTAGTTTTTGGACCTTTAGATAATTTACTTGACCAGAAACCTGGCTTATCTAATTTGGCAAAATCAATTGGTCTTGGATCCGCCTTAACAGGATCCTCCAAGACTTTTTTGTTTTTTTCTCCACTTTCTGGTGGGCTGATGGTCATCTAGCACCTCGAAAATAATTGACATTAAAGCCGATTGATCGGATCTTGAACTTATTTCTAATGATAGGGTTCAAGAAAACGAATCATTCAGAAACTTTAGATATTCGTTTCAAAAATAATAAGGCAAAGATTCTTTCGTTATGCATTAACGTAACAAATGTTCTAATGATTGTTACTATATGAATATTTTGTTAAATTCTAGTCTATGACTAAATTATGAGTATTTTTACTCAAATTTTATATAAATTTCTTAAATTTTTTTTTATATTTCAAAGAAAATTTTTTTAAATCCAGAGACAGGATATAATTTCAACGTAACTATCAAAAAGTTTTTGATTTGAAAGGAATTGCTATAGGTCTATCTCATAATTCAAAAGAAATTTTAAAAAGGCTTAAAAAAAACAAATTTGTGAAAGCTATATATATTGCAAGTTCTGCAAAAGAGGACGGAAAGGTAAATGAACCTATTCAAGTACATAAACCTAGAGAAATCTTACTAAAAAAATGGCAGGAGACAGATTTAATAATTTTTATAGGCTCAATTGCTGCAACAATACGCATAATAAATTCATATTTAACTTCTAAAGATAAAGATCCAGGAATAATAGTTATAGATAACAAATGTTCCAAAATAGTTCCTTTAATTGGCTTACATCAGTCAAATACGCAAAATATTGCATGTCAAATTGCTAGTTTACTTGGTGGCGAAGTAATAGAAACTAATAATTCTAATGATCAAAGCCTCTTAAATCTTGATGCATTTGGTAATCAATGGGGTTGGAAAAGATCTGGCAACATAAAGGATTGGTCAAAACTAGTAATTAAACAAGCTAAGAAAGAAGAAATATTTTGCAAACAAATATCTGGTAATAGCTTGTGGAAAACTTCAGAATCAGGAGAGATTATTAAGCAAATTAATATAAAAGAAACTAGAAAACCAGATTCAACATTTCATGTAAGTATATTCGAAAATCATGAAACAACTTGGCACCCGCCAGTATTATGGATTGGCATTGGATGTGAAAGAAATACAAGCAAAGAATTAATAGAAAATTCTTTAAATAATTTTTTGGAGTCAGGAAATTTCTCACAGCAATCAATTGCGGGATTTGCAACTATTGATATTAAAAAAGATGAGAAAGGGATTTTAGAACTTTCTAAAGAAAAAAACTTGCCTCTAAGGTTTTTTAGTAAAGAAGATCTTTCAACAATAATTGTTCCAAATCCATCAAATGTCGTGCAAAAGGAAATTGGCACACCTTCCGTAGCAGAAGCATCTTGCTTACTCGCAGCAGGAGAAGAATCAAAATTATTAGAAGAAAAAAGAATTTTTAAAAATCGATTTGGGGCAGTAACTATCGCTGTAGCAGAATCAAAAAATCAATATAATCCAACTCATGGAGAAATACATATCATTGGAAGTGGGCCTGGTGATATCTCCTTCTTAACAAATAATGCAAAAAAAGCACTTTCAAGTTGTACTGTTTGGATCGGATACAAAATGTATTTAGATTTAATTAAGCCCTTAAAAAGGAGTGACCAAGTTTTAATTAAAAGTAATCTTACTGAAGAAAAAGAGAGATGCCATAAAGCAATTAAACTAGCAGAAGAAGGAATAAAAGTGGCTTTAATTTCTTCAGGTGAATCAGGTTTTTATGGCATGGCTGGTTTACTTTTAGAATTACTTCAAAAAATCAAAAAAGAATATAGACCTTATTTTGAAGTACATCCAGGTATAAGTAGTGTTCAATTAGCTGCTGCGCTTAGTGGCGCACCTCTAATGAATGACTTTTGTTCAATAAGCTTGAGCGATAAATTAACTCCATGGCCTTTAATAGAAAAAAGGATTGAAGGAGCTATTGTGGGTGACTTTGTAATAGCTTTATTTAATCCTCAATCCATTGAAAGAAATTGGCAGCTAAAAAGTGCAATTGAGCTATGTTTAAAATCCAGAAGAGGAGATACTCCCGTTTTAATAGCTAGACAAGTAGGGAGAGAAAATCAATCCAAAAAATTTTTCACTTTAAATAAGATTCCTTTCGAAGAAATCGATATGTTATCAATAATTATTATTGGTAATTCTCAAACGACCTTAGTGGATGAAATATTTCTTACTCCAAGAGGATACTTAAATAATCAAGCTTAGATAATTCATTATTAATAACAGAATATTCTTTTGCTTTTTTCGAATAAGAATACTAATCTTTTATTAAAACGATTAAGAAAATTCATTGAAAAATATTGGTTTAATTTTATTTGACATCGATGGTGTAATACGCAGCGTAGAAAATAGTTATAGGCTTTCATTAAAAAAAACAGTGTGCAAATTTTGCGGATGGGAGCCAAGTTATATAGATATTGATAATGCAAAAAATGAAGGGATATGGAACAATGACTGGGATTTAAGTCTAGAGCTTATAAAAAGATATATAAAAAAAGAGAACTTAAAGCTTGCAATACCTCCAATAGAATCAATAGTTAAGTGTTTTGAAGAGTTTTACTTTGGAGGCGACCCAAATAAAGATAGTAAATATTGGTCTGGATCTATAATAAATGAGGAATTATTAGTTGATAAAGAGTTTTTTGATTCATTACAAAGCAATGGAATAATTTGGGGTTTTGTCAGTGGTGCAGAGTCTGCTTCTGCAAAATTCGTTTTAGAAAAAAGGCTTGGACTAAAATCACCTCCATTAATATCCATGGAAGATGCCCCTGAGAAGCCTAATCCTAAAGGTTTTATTAATTTATCAAAAAAGCTTCTTAGAAATAAACTTGGCGTATCAAATATTCCCATTGCATATGTAGGAGATACTATTGCAGATATAAATACGGTTATAAATGCTAGAAAAGAAATTCCATCTCAAAAATTCATAAGCATTGGAATATCTCCCCCTCATTTACACTTAAAGTCAAGATTAAAAGAACGTAAGGAATACGAAAAAAATCTAAAAAATGCAGGTGCTGACTTAATTTTAGATTGTATTAATGACGTTAAAAATATTAATCTTGCCCTATTTTGAAGATTTAATAATTGAAAAAATATTTTTAATTGATTACTGAAAGAGACTTCTTTAGAGTTAGTTCACATAACATAATAAAAAAAATAAAGGTAAATTTCTGATTTATTATCCTGGATTATGACTTCTATATTTTTTGAAAATTTTAACTGATTTTTTAAAATAAAGGGTTCAATATAAATTTTATCAAAACAATTATTTATCTATCTTATTAAATATTGAATCAGCAACTAATTTATTACCATGAGGAGTGATATGAACAAAATCCATGAAGTAATAGCCAGGATTTTTAAATGAACTCCCATAGAAAATATCTGATAAAGATGTTCCATTAAATTTATGTAACCTATTTTTATATGAATTATTAAGATTCTTATAGTGACCTGAGGATAATTCCAAAAAACATAATGAAGATTTATTAGTTTCTCCTATTGCTTTTAAGTATTTGTAGTCAGATTTTTTTAAGAGGTGAAAATTTAGAGTTGGCTGTAAAAAGTGATAAAAAATACCGCCGTTAGACTCTGTATAATTTTTTGCCTTGATTAAAGAATCGTAATAAGACGCCCATGTTTTTTAAAAATCGATTTTGTTGAAATTATCTACCGTACATTTAGTAATATTTTTAGATCTAAGTTCTCCCCTTAAACTCTTCTTTATTTTTGAACTCAAATTATAAAAATTTGAATTACCTGCTAAAAAATTTCTTAAATCAGAGAAAAAAAATCCTAATCTATTATCTTGGTTGTAGCCTATTATTGACCCCTCTGATTTTTGGTAAATTTCTCTTTGAACAACGTCATTTGCTCCATCATAAAAAATAACAATGTCATTTTTCTTTATAGGAATTTTTAGTAATCTTTGAAGCTGTTGTGTGACCACAAAAGAACTAAAACCATGATTTATAACTTTAGTTTTATAGTTTTTTTTATTTAATTCTTTTTGTAATAGAGATGGAATTGTAAAGTTATCTGATGATCCTATTCCAAAGATGGTGGATCCTCCAAATACATGAACTTTTCTTTCAAAAAAAACAGGTTGATAAGTTGTTACCCTTTTATTATCTTTGACAGAAATTCCTGCACAAGACCAATTTTGATTTTTATATCTAACAAGTGATCCGTCTGTATCCTTAGAGATAATTTTTTCTCTAGGACAATAATAATGCGAATGAAATGTTTTAAACTCATCTTCTAATTCTGCATAAGCCTTTTCTTTAATTTCTGCGAAGCGATTATTTTTTGTATTATTATCGTTCTTTTGTAAAAATACTGCAGCAAAATATTCTAAGCCTAAAATTAACCCACCTAAAACAATAAAATTTAATATATGATTTTTTTAAATTTTTTCATACATTTTGCGATTTAGAACAAAACCCGCAAATCATTCTCAGGAATAAAAAATTTTTCTAGATTAAAAAACATAATATTTTTTTATCGGTAAGTTAAATATAATTTTAATAATAATTCACTAAGCACAGACACTACATATTTTTATATCGATTGTCTTATAAGTAGATCTGCTACCTCAGCAAACTCTTCAAACTTCCACGAACCAAATATTTACGGAGAGGGAGTTACTCGGAGTGAGTCTTGAAGGCACTCTATGACAAGTATAGGGAAGGCAAAAAGATGATGATAATGAGAATTATCCCCTAATTTATCCCCTGAGTTTATTTGTTAATTTGGAGTATTTTATTTTATCCCTCGATCTCTACACTCTCATTCGGTAAACCAGTTTTACCTTTAATTTCATCTCCAAGTGATATCCACCATCTATAGTCTATTTGTTCAAAAGCAAAAAACACTTTGTAGTAAAAATCATTTTATATAACTATCTAAAGTTTTCTCATCTGAAACAACAATGAAATCATCAAAGTGAATCGTTTGGTCGGGGTAACTCACTCCAACTACTCGATCTCGATAGATACCGATTCTGACATGAGTTTGATAATACTGTCCACGCCAATCATAAGTGACACCATTATAATCAAACATCAATTCCCCATCCTTATAGACTCTCACAAACCCATCGTTATCTCTTGTATTGTAGATTCCAATCTTATATGTACTCCATTCCCCTAATGGAGTCACTTTTGCTGTACCATCAACATCTCTGTCTTTATATTGACTTCTGAACTTTTCCCATCTTTGAACCCAATTTCCTTCATAGTTTTTATACTTTGATTCAATACGATACTTGTCTTCTTTCTGCCGACTCATTTTCCTGTCATTTCCTCCAGTATCTCCTCCTATTTTCAATCTTTCTCCATTTTCGTAATAACGTAATCCTATCAAAGGACCATTCGGTCCATCATAATGCATCGTATTCTTGAACTGAAAGAATAGAACTCTATCGTCGATATGAGTAAAATCCTCTGGAAGTCTTTTTCTGAAACTGATCCATATTTCTTTACCTAATGCCTTTTTAGGAAACGGTTGAAATTCTGCTCTTTCAGTGAATTCTTTTGTTCTTCCCTTTCGGTCCACATTATATCCATCTTTCACAGTGACTGAGAGATACTGATTACCATCAGGATCTACCTTAATTTCAAATGGTTTTCGACCTGTACCTTTATTATTAGTCGTAAATTTATTTGTTCTCAATCTTCCTACATTTTCATTTTCAAAGTCCTCAAAGAAATTCCAAGGAGATCGACCCTTTGAGTATGAAGTACCAGAGGTAAACACACATAGTATCAAAAAAAGGTATACAAGTTTTTTCATGTCCGAAAAAAATTTTGTGTACTTTAGCACCATCTTTTTTAATTTTTTGTCAACTCATTTTGATAACTTAGAACTTTATCCCCTAACAAGTCAAAAAATATCCCCTTCTTTATCCCCTAACCCTTGAAAACTTTGTGATACGATATGATCCTTCCTGATACTAATTATTTCTCAATCATGCTTCATAGCAAGTCATATGAGCATTTTTAGAACTATATGAACCTTTCTGAAACCAAATAATCACGGAGAGGGAGGGATTCGAACCCTCGACAAAAGTTACCTCCTGTAACTCCTTAGCAGGGAGCCGCTTTCAACCACTCAGCCACCTCTCCAGTTCTTATACATTATCAATTTTTTTGCAAACAATCAAAATTTTTTATTTAATCGAAATGTCTAATCAACTTTAACTTTCGGTAATCTATTTTTAAAAGAACAAAGAATTTCCCAAGGAATAGTATTAGATTCTCTTGCCCAATCAAGAGGAGAAATTTTTTTATCTCCATCAGATCCAAGTAAGGTCATAGTACTACCAACTTTAACTTCATTTGAATCTGTGATGTCCACCATCATTTGGTCCATAGTTATAGATCCAACTTGAGGATAAAAATTATTGTTATGAATTACGTTTATCTTGCCTGAAAGATTTCTTGGTACGCCATCTGCATAACCAATACTTAATACAGCTAACTTTGTTTTTCTACTACTTACAAATTTTCCTCCATAACTTACACTTACACCTTGATCAATAATTCTTATAAAAGCTACTTTGGCTTTTAAAAATAAAGCTGGTTTAAGCAATAAATTGTTATCTATTATTGGTAGAGGATTATATCCATACATAGAAAGCCCAACGCGTACCATATCAAAATGGAAACTTTTATCAAGAAGCATACCCGCTGAATTAGCTAAATGAGTCTTAATATTTTTATTTCTATCAAAATTAATTTCATTTAATAATTTCTGAAACTTCTTCCTTTGTAAATTTGTAGTACTTTTTGAATCTAATGAGTTTAATTCATCTGCAGATGATAAATGACTATATATTCCTTCAATCAAAATATTGTCAAAAGATTTGATTTTTTCAAATTGCTGAACAAATTTATTACATTCAAATCCTAATCTCGACATTCCGGTATCAACTTTCAGATGTAAAGAAAATTTCAATCCAAAATGCTTCCCAATATTATTGCAAATTAAACATTCTCTTATACTACTGATAGTTGGCATAAGATCATTTTTAAAAGATATTACTAAATCCTTTTTGGTATAGAGATTGCCTAAGATAAGAATTGGTTTTTTAACTCCAGAAGAACGAAGCTTAATTCCTTCTTTTAATGTGGCAACTCCTAATTGAGAAGCTCCACCTCTGAAAGCATATTCAGATACTAATTTTGCATCATGTCCATATCCATCAGCTTTAACAACTGCCATAAATTGGCAACTTTCATTTAATTTGGATTTCAACTGCCTTACATTTGCCTCTATTGCTTTGCCTTTGACTTCTATCCATGCTCTTTGTTTTGGATCTATATCTTGTTTAAAATTTGGATATTTATCAAAATTAAATTCTTGATTAGTTTGCCGAATTTGCATTAACTTTGCACAAATGTATGCGCTTATTGAAATATACAGTTAGCATGACATGTAAATTGTATTTTGGCATGGGCCAGACTCTAGTTTTAAATGCATCTTATGAACCTTTAAACATCACTTCTTGGCGAAGAGCTGTAATTTTGATGATCAAAGGTAAAGCAGAAAGCTTAGAGGAAGATAACACATATTCAATACATAGCGGAAGAAAATTACCGACAGTTATAAGACTTCGTTACTACGTGAAAGTGCCTTTTAGAGAGGTTTCTTTAACAAGGAAAAATATTCTTCTCAGAGATAATAATGTTTGCCAATACTGTAACTACAGGGGTAGTGACCTTTCAATAGATCATGTTTTACCGAGAAGCAGAGGTGGAACAGATAATTGGGAAAATGTCACTACAGCATGTCTCAGATGTAATGTACAAAAAGGTAACCAAACTCCAGAAGAGGCAAATATGCCTTTAAAACGCAAGCCTTATCGTCCACTTAGTAATCTCAATTTTGAGGCCACAAGACAAATTGACTCTGGCAGACATAAAGAATGGAGTAAATATGTAATAGGGATTGCAATCTAAAAAAATTAAAAGCTTAATTTACTTCTTCATTAAAATCCTCCATCATTCTTTTTTGTTCTTGTGCTATGCATGCATCAATTATTTCTTCTAATTGACCAGCAAGAATTGGCTCAAGAGAAAAATTGGAACCTAATCTATGATCAGTTGTCCTGTTATCTTTAAAATTATAAGTTCTAATTTTTTCACTCCTATCTCCTGTTCCAACCTGGGAAAGTCTTTGTGATCTCTCTTTTGCATTAGCTTCTTTTAATTGAATTTCATATAATTTAGCTCTTAAAATTTCCATTGCTCGTTCGCGATTTTGCAATTGTGATCTCTCTTGAGTACAAAAAACTCTTATTCCTGTAGGCTTGTGCAGAAGATCAATAGCTGTTTCTACCTTATTAACATTTTGTCCCCCTGCACCTCCTGATCTTGCTGTTCCAACCTCTAGATCTGTTGGATCAATTTTAACCTCAACAGGATCAGCCTCAGGCATAACGGCCACTGTAGCAGTAGAGGTGTGAACTCTACCTTGAGATTCAGTAGCTGGAACTCTTTGGACTCTATGTACACCAGCCTCAAATTTAAGTTGACTATATACAGAATCTCCCTTAACGGAAATAACTAACTCCTTAAAACCTCCCATATCTGACTCGGAAGCACTAACAGGTTTTACAGACCATCCAATTTTTTGTCCATATCTTTCATACATTCTTGCTAAATCACCTGCCCAAATACAAGCCTCGTTACCTCCAGCACCAGCTCTGATTTCTAACATTACACTTCTTTCATCTCTTGGGTCTTTTGGCAATAAGGCGATAGTGGTTTTTTGAATCAGTTCATTCTTGCATTCCTCTAGAGCTACTAACTCCTCATTTATCAAAGATTCCATTTCTTTATCATTTCTATTCTCTTTTAGTAGATTTTTTGAATCTTCGATTTCTTTATCAGTATCAAGCAACTTATTAAAATCAATCACGAGAGGTTCCAATTTTGACCTTTCTCTAGCTATTGATTCTAATTTTTTTGGATCATTAGCTATATCAGGATCTGCAAGTTGCACTTCCAAATTTTCAAAACTTTCTGCAGCATTTTTCAACCTTGCAATTAATGTTGAGTATTCCAATTGAAATTGTGCTTAATTTTTGAAGATTTTATTTTTTAGAATCTTTTTTATCTTTTTGATCTTTTGATGTGGCTGAATTGGCTGAACCCATTCCATATTTTTTCATAAACCTATCAACCCTACCTTCTGTATCAAGAATCTTCTGAGTTCCAGTGAAGAAGGGATGATTACCACTCCATACATCAACATGTAATTCAGGCTGTGTTGAGCCAGTTGTCATTACAACTTCTCCATTACAAATAACTTTTGCATCTGGATACCATTTTGGGTGTATTTCTGATTTTGGCATGATTTAAATTCCTTTAACGTTTGGAGAATTGAGGAGCTTTTCTTGCTTTTTTAAGACCATATTTTCTTCTCTCCTTAGCTCTAGGATCTCTACTGAGATGACCTTCAGTTTTTAGAGGTTTTCTATTGTCAGGAGATAATTCGCAAAGTGCTCTTGCCGCTCCTTGCTTGATAGCATCTGCTTGACCTGTCAATCCACCACCAAAAACATTTACAAGAATATCATAAGAATTTTCAAGGCCTAATGTTTGCAAAGGTGCTTTTATTGAATTTAAGTGGAGAGGGTTAAAGTTTAAGTAATCATCTCCAGAACGACCATTGATTTTTATTAGTCCATTTCCAGGGATCAAGCGTACTCTAGCTACTGAAGTTTTTCTTCTTCCAGTTCCCCAATACACAGCTTTGTTTTTTATTTGACTGTTCATTTTAGTAAATTAACTATTTAATAATACAGGATTCTGAGCAGCATGAGGATGATCAGCACCTTTATAAACTTTTAGTTTTTTAAATTGCTGTCTTCCTAAAGAGTTATGAGGCAGCATACCCTTAACAGCTTGCTCAATGATTCTTTCAGGAATTCTTTCTTGTAGAGACTCAAATTTTTCAATTTTCATTCCTCCTGGTCTTCCAGAGTGTCTTCTATATAACTTTTGTGATGCTTTTTTACCTGTTACCTCAACTTTTTCAGCATTAACTACAATGACAAAATCTCCAGTATCCAAATGAGGTGTAAATGTTGGTTTATTCTTACCTCTTAATACAGTTGCAATTTCTGTAGCAAGTCTCCCAAGTGTCTTATCTTTTGCGTCAACTAAAAACCAATTTCTTTCAATGGTTTCTAAAGATGGAGTAATTGTTTTATTCATTTACCAAATTTATGAAAATAAATTTAAAGTTAATATTAAATTCTACCTTATTGGAGGAATATTAAACAACAATTTTGAATGATTTACGCAAAAAATGCGATTAATTAACTTTACTAAAGAAAAACCCTTAATTAAAAAACAGGAAAAAAATCATTGTAATTAATCTTTTTAAAAACATTTTCTTCATAAACAGCATTTACAAAACATAAGCCCTTGGCTGGAGCAGATTCTTTAACATCATTTTTCTTTTTGTTTACCCATCTATCTGTAAAAATTTCTGGCGATATTTTTTTTTCTCCAACTAAAACTAGTTGACCAATAATTAAACGGACCATTCCATATAAAAAACCAGTAGCTTTAATATCAACCAAAATCAAATCTTCTACTCTTTTAATATCTATATTTTTTATTGTTGTAATTGAGTTTTTTCTATTACTACCACTTTTCTGGAAAGCAAAAAAATCATGTTCTCCTTCCATTAACTTTGATGCATTTAACATTAAAACTTCGTCTAAAACTTTTTTATACCTATGCCATGACCAATTATTGATGAACAAGTTAGGGAATTTACTGTTATTAATAACATATCGATAGTGTCTATACATAGCTGAATAGCATGCATGCCAACTATCTTTAACCTCAACTGATTGTAAGATCCTAATTGTTGAGGGTAAAAGACTATTTAAGAGATTGGAATAACTATTTGCTGGAATAACACAATCAACATCAAAGTGTACTACTTGACCTGATGCATGAACCCCAGCATCAGTCCTGCCTGCTGCAAAAGTCTTTACTGAATGATTTGTAATCTTTAAGATAGCTCTGTCTAAAATTTCTTGAACAGTACTAGCATTTTTTTGTTTTTGCCAACCTGAATAATGAGATCCATCATATTGGACTAGTAAAGCTACTCTTTTCAAGAATTATTTTTTAGTAAAGGACCCTTTATTAACTAACTTAAACAAGCTCGATTATGGCCATCTGAGCATTATCACCTTTTCTAGATACAGTTCTGACAATGCGAGTATAACCACCATTTCTGTCTCCATATCTTTCTTTTGCTTTTTCAAATAATGAATGAACTAATTTCTTATCATAAATATAACCAATAGCCCTTCTTCTTGAAGCCAAACTTCCCTCTTTAGCGAGTGAAATCATTCTTTCAGTTTCATTTCTTAAAGCTTTTGCTCTAGCTTTTGTTGTCGTTACTCTACCTTCCCTAATTAATTGAGTAGTTAAACCTCTTAGAAGTGCTTTCCTCTGGTCAGCAGGTTTACTTAATAATGGAATTCTATGTTGGTGTCTCATAATCTTAAAAATTGTTAAACAGATGTTCTGCTTTGTGGAATAGAAATGCCGATGCGCTCAAGAGCCTCAATAACCTCATCTGCAGATTTTGAGCCAAAGTTCTTAATTTCAAGAAGATCTTCATAGCTGAAGCCCATTAAATCCGAAACTGAGTTTACTTGCGCCCTCTTCAGACAATTATATGCTCTAACGGACAAGTTTAGTTCTTCAAGAGGTATTTGAGCTTCGGGCGATGGTTCAGGTTCTTCAGGAATTTCCTCAACCATTGTTACAGTAGCAAGGGGTTGAAATAGTTCTATTAACTGATTTGCTGCTTCCGCAATAGCATCGTCAGGGCTTGTTGAACCATCTGTTACTACTTCCATTTTTAATCTTTCTCTTCCTGTTCCGCCTTCTGCGACGGCAGTTTCATCAATCGTAAAATTCACTCTCTTCACTGGCATAAATACAGCATCTATTTGAAGTAAATCAATAGCAGTTGTCTCTTCACTCTTACGGTCCACTGGTCTATATCCAAAACCTCTTTCAACATGAATTTCCAACTCTAAATTATGACCATCCTGAATAGTTGCGATCGGTTTTTCGCCATCAACAATTTCAACTTGAGAGGAGAACTGAATGTCATTGGCCTTCACCTCCATTGGACCAGTTGCTACTAGCCTACCTATTTCTAGCTCTGGATTAGAACTATTTATTGATAGTTGCTTGCAATTGAGAAGAATATCTAAAACGTCTTCTCTAACTCCAGGGATAGTGGCATATTCATGATTAATTCCTGCTATTCTTACTGCAGTCACTGCACTCCCTTCAAGTCCTCCCATAAGGACTCTTCTAAGAGAATTACCCAAAGTTGTAGCTTGTCCTCTTTCTAGAGGTCCAATTAGAAAAGTTCCTGTTATGGAGCGATCATCTGCTATTTGATGGTCGATTCTGTCAATCTGGTATTGCAACACGGAAAATAATGAGGTTGAGAGTTTTTTTTGGGGGGGGTTGTGAGAATGTTTAAAAACTAAACGCGTCTCCGTTTAGGTCTTCTACATCCATTATGAGGTAATGGAGTTACATCTCTTATTAGAGTTATTTCTAATCCGGCTACTTGTAAAGCTCTTATGGCCGTTTCCCTACCTGCGCCAGGGCCTCTAACAAGCACTTCTATTTGTCTCATACCCTGATCTAGTGCTCTTCTAGCCGCAGCTTCAGCAGCTGTTTGAGCAGCAAATGGTGTACCTTTTCGAGCACCTTTAAATCCACTAGCGCCTGCAGAAGACCAAGAAATTACATGACCAGAGGTATCAGAAATTGAGACGATAGTATTATTAAATGTGCTTTGGATATGTACCACACCATTAGGTACATTACGTTTAGATTTCTTTGAACCTGTTTTTTTTGCTGTAGCTGCCATAATGTTTTAATTTAGTACTTCAATTTGTAAATAGATTTAGTTAATTATTTTTTCCTTCCAGCAACTGTTTTCCTAGAACCCCTTCTAGTTCTGGCATTTGTTCTAGTTCTTTGACCTCTGACTGGAAGACTCATTCTGTGTCTTCTTCCTCTTACACACCCTATATCTTGTAGACGCTTTAAAGCCATTCCCTCCTTTCTCCTCAAATCCCCTTCTAAAGTGAATTCTTCTGTGGCACCTCTAAGTTTTTGCACATCAGAATCTGAAAGGTCTTTGACACGAGTATCTGGGTTTACACCCGTATTAGCAAGAATTAGCTTTGACCTCGTTAAACCAATCCCATAGACGTATGTAAGTGCAATTTCAACTCGCTTTTCGCGAGGTATGTCAATTCCTGCAATCCTGGCCACGTGTTTTGAATAAGTAAAAGTTTGAAATTAAGGGTTGAAATTTAACCCTGACGCTGTTTATTGCGAGGTCTTTTCTTGTTAATAACATAGATTTTACCTCTTCTCCTCACGATCTGATCGTCAGGACTAATTTTTTTGACTGAAGATCTGACCTTCATGGGGGTTTAACAAATAAAACGTTAATACTATATTCTACATCATCATCAAGCCATTTTTTGCTTGATATCAGAGGAAATAGTTTTTAAATCTCTATCAGCATCAATATATTCTAACAATGAGAGATCTTTAAAATATTGAATCAGTGGTTCTGTAGTTTTTTTATAAATATCAACTCTTGTTCTAATTGTCTCTTCTGTATCATCTTTTCTACCTCTTAAAAGCAAACGCTTAATTAGCACTTCTTCTGGAATATCTAAATAAAAAACCACTTCTAAAGGTTGATTTATTTCATTTAGGACTTCATTCAATGAATTCGCTTGAGATAAATTTCTTGGGTAACCATCTAGAATCCATCCTTTATTGTCCTTAACTAGATTATGTCTTACTATCTTTAATACAAGTTCGTCACTAACAAGTTCTCCTCGATTCATAATATCTTTTACCTGGATACCAAGAGTAGTATTCATTTCGATTTCTTTTCTTAATAATTCACCAGTAGAAAGGTGTAAGTAGGAATTAGTTTGACTTAGCAATTCCGCTTGAGTTCCTTTCCCTGCTCCAGGAGCTCCTAAAAATAGTAAATGTTTCTTCATTAATTGTTTATTAGTCCTTCATACCTTTGTGAAATAACATAAGTTTTGATTTGCTTAGCAGTATCTATAGCAACACCCACAAGGATAAGTAATGAAGTTGCTCCTAAACCCTGAAAGGTCTGAACATTTG
The DNA here is from genome assembly GCA_003210155.1 of Prochlorococcus sp. AG-424-E18. Taxonomy (GTDB): domain Bacteria; phylum Cyanobacteriota; class Cyanobacteriia; order PCC-6307; family Cyanobiaceae; genus Prochlorococcus_A. The sequence continues at coordinate 44,163 of QCNC01000001.1, forward strand.
TAGCTCTTTCTACTGCAGCTGGGATTATAGCTACTGAACCCAGAAATAATCCTCCCAATAATGTCAACCTATTTTGTATACCTGATAGGTAGTTTGCTGTATTAGTTCCTGGTCTAACTCCAGGTATCGCTACTCCTCCTTTCTTTAAATTTGAAGCTACATCCACTGGATTGATGGTAAGAGATGCATAAAAATAAGAGAACCCCAAAATCAAAGCGAAGAATGTAAGAGCATATGGCCATGGATTAGAAGATCCGGGATTTAAACTACTCGCTAACTTTATTAAAACTGGATTTCCCGTAACATTCGCAATGGTTATAGGTAAAAAGATTAAAGCAGATGCAAATATAATAGGCATTACTCCTCCTGCATTTAATTTCAAAGGTAAATAACTTTGCCTTGTAGGAAGCAGTGTTGAATTTCCTATTTGCCTTTTAGCACTAACAATAGGAATGCGTCTTGCTCCCTCTTGAACAAAAATTATCCCTACAATTGTCAGTAAAAATACTAAAAGTAAAACAGCTATACCTAAAACATCTCCTCTATCGCCAGTTTGAGCTTTTTCAATCGTTGAACTTAGAGCCTTAGGTAATGTCGAAACAATATTCAAAAAAATTACCAGTGAAGCACCTTGACCTATTCCTTTCTCCGTAATAATTTCACTAAACCACATTACTAACATTGAACCAGTAACTAAGGCAATGGAAGTTTGTAAGACAAATGTAGTTTCACTTATCCCCTGAATAGCATATTGTCTCAGGATTAAGGAAAAAATTATACTTTGCAAAAACCCCCATCCTAATGAAACATATCTAGTTATTTGAGCAATTTTTCTTCTTCCCGCTTCTCCTTCATTTTTTTGTAAATCTTCAAGCACAGGTAATGAAGCTGTGAGAAGCTGAATAATAATTGATGCGTTGATAAAAGGAAGTATGCCTAATGCAAATATTCCTAAGGTTGAAATTCCTCCTCCAGTAAAAATATCTAAAAAACCTATTAATTGACCCCCTTGATCTATAAAACTTTTAAAAGCAACCCTATCAATACCCGGCATGGGGATATAGATACCGAGTCTTACTAAAAGGAGAAGACCTAAAGTTGTTAAAACTCTAGTCCTTAGCTCTTTATTCAAAAATAATTGGGAAATTATTTCAGAAGCACCAGGATTTCTTCTTTTGTTGACAAACATTTTGAAGCCTACCTAAATTTTTAGCAAATTTATTTATTTTTTATAAGCTCGCAGGATCCACCTGCGTCCTCAATTTTTTGTTTTGCAACTTTTGTAAATGCATGGGCTTGGACTTTTAACTTAACACTAAGTTTTCCATTACCAAGAATTTTTAAAGGAAATTTTGGCTTGAATATCAATCCTTTCTTAACTAGTGAGTCTAGGTTAACAGTATCGTTATCTTTGAAACCGTTTAATTTTTCTAAATTAATTATAGAAAAGTTCTTTTGATTAATTATTTCAAAGTGCTTTAATTTTGGAACTCTCCTATATAGTGGCATTTGACCACCTTCAAAACCAGGACGTGTAGGTCTTCCAGAACGTGATTTTTGTCCTCTCATTCCAAAACCACATGAAGCACCCTGACCAGCTGCAATACCTCTGCCCTTTCTTAATTTTTTCTTTCTAGAGCCAGAGTTTGATTTAAGTGTATTTAATGATGAAGTCATGATTTTCAAGAATAGAGCTGTTCAAGTGAGATCCCTCTCTCCCTTGAAGCGGATTTGTGTGTTCTTAATTGAGAAAGAGCCACCATAGCAGCTCTAGCATTATTCAAAGGTGTCTTACTACCCAATCTTTTTGCTAAGACATTTTTTATTCCCGCTAATTCTAAAACTGTTCTTATTGAACCACCAGCAATTACACCTGTACCTGGTGCAGCTGGTCTGATTAGTACATTAGCAGCACCATTTTGACCTATAGATAAAGTCGGTATTGAATTATTTGGAGTTAAGGGAACCCTAACAAGATTCTTTTTACCATCTGAAACTCCCTTTCTCACCGCTCCAATGACATCCCCTGCTTTACCTACTCCTACCCCTACTTGTCCTTTCTCATTTCCTACAACAACAATTGCTCTAAAACTCATTTTTTTTCCGCCCTTAACAGTTTTAGAAACGCGTCTTATTTGAACAACCCTTTCTTGCCAATCAGAATCTCTCTCAAGATTTTTCGAATCGCCTCTTCTATTTCTTTTTCGATCATTGCGATTATTCTTTTTTTGTTCCATAGGCATGGCTCCAGGAACGTTATCTTTATTGGATTGAATTTCTTGTTTTGTAGGAGTGTCAGTCATAGTAAAAATTAAAAGTTAGAATTCTAAGCCAGCTTCACGAGCAGCGTCAGCAAGTGCCTTAACTCTACCATGATATAAATTACCTCCACGGTCAAAAATAACTTGCTTAATACCTTTTTTTATCGCTCTCTTTGCTAGTAATTTTCCAACAATGGAAGAGGACTTACAATCAGAGGATAATTTCTCGGATTTTTCTTTTAGTTCCTTATCAAGAGTTGAAGCTGAGCAAATAGTTGTTTGAGCGCTATCATCAATAACCTGGGCATAAATATGGTTATTAGAGCGAAAAACAGATAACCTAGGACGGGTTGCATCTCCAATTAAGAATCTCCTTAATCTTCTATGTCTTTTTTGGGTTTGTAATTTCCTGGAAAGTTTGGTCATTTTTTTAATTGAAATTATTTTTTGCCAGATTTACCAGCTTTTCTGAGAATTCTCTCATCATGGTATTTAATTCCTTTACCTTTATATGGCTCTGGAGGTCTAATTGATCTGATTTTTGCTGCTTCATTGCCAACAATTTCTTTATCAATTCCAGATACGGTAACGTTTGTATTACTCTCAACTTTGTATGTTATACCATCAGGGGGGATCATTTCTACAGGATGACTATATCCTGCACTTACAACAAGATTCTTACCTTTAACTTGTGCTCTTGATCCAACGCCAACAATTTCTAGTTTCTTTGAAAAACCTTGAGTAACCCCTTCAACCATATTTGCAATTAAGGCTCTACATAAACCATGTCTTTGCCTTGAATATATTTTGGTTGTGGAAGGACTTACGACAACAGTATTATCTTTTTTATCAAAACTTACTCCCTCAGGCATGAGACGTTTTAATTCACCCTTTGGGCCTTTCACTGTAACTGTTAGTCCATCAAAGTCAACAGTTACTTTCTCTGGGATTAGTACTGGTGTTTTTCCGATTCTTGACATGATTAATTCTCCTTAATAAACATAGCAGAGGACTTCGCCGCCAATGCCTTGTTTCCTAGCATCGCGATCACTCATTACACCTTTAGAAGTTGATATTATGGCAACTCCAAGACCTCCCAGAACTTTTGGTAAACCTCTAGTATTTTTATATATTCTCAAACCAGGTTTACTAACTCTTTGCATAGATCGGATAGTAGGAAATTTGTTTTTTCCACTATATTTGAGGCCGAGTATTATTTGTGATTTATGACCTTCACCTTCCTCATTAATATCAGAAATGAACCCCTCTTTTTGAAGCACTTTAGCGATACTTAAGGACATTTTTGAACCTGGGATTGTTGTGGTTGTATGCTTTTTTTGACTCGCATTTCTAATTCGAGTAAGCATATCTGAAATAGGATCGTGATTTGACATAGTTTTAATTTAATTCTTACTAAAAGGCATTCCTAACTCCTGCAAAAGAGCTTTACCTTCTTGATCTGATTTTGCACTAGTGACAATAGTTATATCCATACCTCTTATTGAATCTATTTTATCAAAAGAAATTTCAGGAAAAATCAATTGCTCTTTCACTCCAAGGGTGTAATTCCCTCTCCCATCAAAACTTTTTGGATTAACTCCTCTAAAGTCTCTTATTCTTGGTAAAGCTAGATTTATGAATCTCTCCAAAAAGGAATACATCCTGTCTCCCCTCAAAGTTACAGTACAACCAATAGGCATACCCTCACGAATTTTAAAACCCGCGATTGCTTTTTTGGCCCTAGTTACTAAAGCCTTTTGTCCTGTAATTGTTGCCATTTCATTTAAAGAGGCTTCTAGAGCTTTCGAATTTGAAGCTGCCTCACCAAGACCTCTGTTAACGTTGACTTTGACAACTTTAGGTACTTGATGAATATTTTTAAGACCAAGATCTTTTAAAAGTTTTGGTCTAATTGATTCTTTGTAGCGATTTTTTAAAGTCATAATTTTTTGTTAATTCTGGTCTTTGTCAGAATTGATAAATTAGAAAAAATTGAAATCTGGTTTCTGATGAAAAATTAATCAATTACTTCACCAGTTTTCTTCAATCTTCTTTTCTTAACTCCCTCTTTATCAATAAAGTATTCAATCTTACTTGTAAGATTTTTATCCTTTGAAAAAAACATTACATTTGATGCATGTAAAGATGCTTCTTCTGTAAGTATTCTTCCATTTTCTGCTTCCTGAGTTGGTTTTACGTGTTTAGTCCTAAGGTTAATTCCTTTAACTACAACTCTATTTTGAAGAGGGATAGTTTTTAAAACCTCACCAGTTTTCCCTTTGTCCTTACCGTTAATTACTTTAACCAAATCTCCAGTTTTGATTCTCATTTTTATTCTCTGGATATTTTTCTTTTGTTTTAATGAATCCAACATTTAAATTACCTCCGGAGCAAGAGAAACAATCTTTGTATAATTTTTATCCCGCAATTCTCTAGCTACAGGACCAAAGACTCTAGTACCTTTTGGATTCTTATCTTCATTAATCAATACTGCCGCATTGTCATCAAATCTAATTGAATTACCAGTATTTCTTCTTAATGTCGCTTTAGTTCTGACAATAACAGCTTTAACAACTTCAGATTTCTTAACTCCCATATTAGGGAGAGCGTCTTTTACAGTTGCTACGATAACATCCCCAACATGAGCATACCTTCTATTAGAGCCTAAAACTCTAATACATTGAAGTCTTTTAGCTCCGCTATTATCAGCAACTGTTAAATAGGTTTCTTGTTGGATCATTTTTTTACCTCCTTAACCTGACTTGATTTATTGAGAATTTCTTCTATTGCCCATCTTTTATGAGCGCTAAGCGGTCTAGTTTCTCTAATTTTAACTCGATCACCTAAGACACAATTATTTTCGGGGTCATGAGCCTTGTATCTCGTAGTTCTACTTACAATTTTTTTATAAGTAGGATGTGGGTATCTGTTAATAACAGCAACAACAACTGTTTTATCCATTTTGTCGCTGACAACAGTACCAATTCTTTCTTTAAGTGCCATAACTAATAATTAATCAGAAGTAGTTTTAGAAGCAGATTGACTCTTACTGAGAGTTAGTAATTGCGCAACTTGTTTCTTGATAATTTTGAATTTATGAGTTTCATTGAGCTGTCTAGTAGCTTGCTTGAATCTCAAATCAAAAAGATCTTTTCGTAATTGTTCAATCTTTTCAGTAATTTGATCAGAATTTAATTTTTTAAATTCTTTAAGAGACTCTGAATTTTTCATTGTTTAACCTCCTCTTGAGATTTTTTACTATTTTTTGCATTTTCTTGGGAGGAATCTTCTAGATTTTTATCAATGGAGATAAATTTAGTTTTTACAGGAAGTTTGTATTGAGCAAGACGCATAGCTTCCTTTGCAGTTTCCTCAGTGATATCCTCACCACCCATTTCAAAAAGTATTCTTCCAGGTTTTACAACTGCGACCCAAAACTCTGGATTACCTTTACCAGAACCCATTCTAGTTTCGGCAGGTCTCATTGTTACAGGTTTATCAGGAAATATTCTTATCCAGATTTGACCACCACGTTTGATATATCTTGTCATAGCTCTTCTACTTGCTTCAATCTGACGTGCAGTTACCCAACCACAGTCTTGAGCTTGGAGAGCAAATTGACCAAATGCAATAGTATTACCTTTTGAGGCTACCCCTCTCATTCTACCTCTGTGTTGTTTACGGAATTTAGTACGTTTTGGACTAAGCATTTTTATACCTCCTATGAATTCTCATTTGAACGATCCTCAAATTGCTGAGGTCTTCTACTAGCTTTCCTCTTAGGGCTAGCACCAACAGGGATGGTTTGTTCTTCTTTAGGGAGAACTTCACCTTTGAAAACCCAAACTTTAATGCCTAGAACACCGTAAGTTGTATTAGCTTCACGTGTTGCATAATCAATTTCAGCTCTCAAAGTATGTAATGGTACTCTACCTTCTCTAGTCCATTCAGTTCTAGCTATTTCGGCACCATTCAACCTTCCCCCTACTTGAATTTTAAGACCTAAGACACCAGCTCTTTGAGCCCTTTGTAAGGCCATTCTTATAGTTCTTCTAAAGGCGACTCTTTTTTCTAGTTGTTGTGCAATATATTCAGCCAGTAAAAAAGCATCTGCATCTACGCGTTCAACTTCAACAACGTTTATTCTGACTTGCCTTGTTCTATCACCTATAGTTTTTTGAATGCCAGATCTTAATTCTTCAATACCACTTCCTTGTCTCCCAACTATAACTCCTGGTCTTGCTGTTTTTAATTCAAGTTCCAGTTGGTCAGCTTTTCTAGCTATTAAAATATCACTAATTCCTGCGGCTCCGTATTTTTTTTGTATGAAAGTACGAATTTTAAAATCTTCTTGGAGAAGAATTGGATATGTTTTAGAAGTAGCAAACCACTTGGAGCGATGCTCTTGTGTAATTCCTAATCTCAGTCCAGTAGGATGTATTTTGTGTCCCATTAGTTTTGTACCTCCGCATTAGTTTGGGTTGGAGCAGATTCTACAGAAATACTTATATGGCAAGTCTGTTTTTTAATTGAAAAAGCTCGACCTTGAGCTCTGGGCCTATACCTTTTCATGACAGGACCGCTATTAGCCCATGCAGAGGAAATCACTAGGGTAGATGGATCCATTCCAAGATTATGTTCTGCATTGGCAACTGCAGATCTTAGAACTTTAGTAATAGGGTCTGTAGATCTGTAAGGCATAAATTCCAACATAATCAATGCATCTCTATAAGACCTACCCCTTATCTGATCCAAAACTCTTCTCACTTTAGAGGCTGAACCGCGAACATAATTCCCATGTGCAACGGCTGTTTTTTGTGCTTCAGGTGTTTTTGTCATGATTTTGCTCCTTTCTTATCTCTAATATGACCTCGGTAAGTGCGAGTAGGAGCAAATTCACCGAGTTTATGACCAATCATTTGTTCAGTAATAAATACTGGGATATGAGTCTTGCCATTATGTACAGCGATTGTGTGACCGATCATTAAAGGTAAAATCGTAGAAGATCTTGACCAAGTTTTGATAACAGACTTGTCATTATCAGTATTTTGTTTTTCTACCTTCTTGAGCAAGCTATCTGCTATAAAAGGTCCTTTTTTAAGTGAACGTCCCATGATTATGTAATAGAAATTGAAATGATAGATGAAGTAATCAAGAGTCTCTTCCTCCTCTACTCCTTTTAGAAACTCGACGACGTCTTCGAACTACTAATTTATTACTTGGTTTGTTCTTTTTACGTGTCTTTAATCCAAGAGCCGGTTTACCCCAGGGAGTAACTGGGCCTGCTCTACCAATTGGTGCTTTTCCCTCTCCTCCTCCATGTGGATGATCACATGGATTCATTACACTACCTCTTACTTGAGGCCTTCTTCCAAGCCATCTTCTTCTTCCTGCTTTACCTAAGCTAGTATTTCTTATTTCAGAATTACCAACTTCTCCTAGAGTTGCGTAGCATTCTTTTCTTACAAGTCTTACCTCGGTAGATGGGAGTTTTAAAGCAACATAATCTCCCTCTTTTGCCATAACTTGAGCACTAGCTCCTGCGGATCTAACCATTTGAGCACCCCTGCCCGCATATAACTCAACACAATGAACACTAGATCCTAATGGCATTACAGAAAGTGGCATGGCATTTCCATCTTCAATTGGAACACTTTCTCCAGATATGACATTTTGTCCAACTTTTACTCCTGCTGGAGCGATAATATATCTTTTTTCTCCATCTTCGTAGAATAAAAGTGCCAACCTTGCGTTTCTATGAGGATCGTAGTGTATAGCTGCAACTTTAGCGTTAATATTTCTTTTATCTCTTCTAAAGTCGACTAATCTATATTGCCGTTTGTGACCACCTCCACGATGACGACAGGTAATAACTCCACGATTATTCCTGCCTTTAACTCTATGTTTTGAAACTATTAGTGATCTTTCAGGTTTTGCACTTGTTATTTCACTAAAATCAGTAACTACTCTCTGTCTAGTGCCAGGTGTATAAGGTTTAAATTTACGAATTGCCATGATTAAAACTCCTTAAGATTCTGGAAAAAGTTGGATTTTGTCCCCTTCAGCAAGACGTACAATAGCCTTCTTGACCTGAGAACGTTTACCGGAAAATTTCCCGACTCTTCTTGTTCTCCTAGGAGGATTCATAGTGTTAACTCCTATGACTTTAACACTGAACAAAGCTTCAATAGCTGCCTTTATTTGAGGTTTTGCCGCCCTATGATCTACTTCAAAGGTATATTGGTTAAGATCCAGTGCGTTTGTAGCTTTTTCAGTAATAACAGGCTTTCGTATTACATCGGCTAAACGAGAATCGAATAATTTACTCATGATGCATAAACCTCCTGAATTTTATTTATTGCTGATTGACCTATTACCAACTTATTAGCATTGAGAATGTCAAATACATTCAATTGATCGGCGGCAATTAATTTTACTTTTTCAATATTGTTGATGGATTTTTTTATTACATCTGACGGACTATCAAGAATAACCAAAACTTTTTCAGCTTTTTGTATACCTAATCGAGCAAGGCCATTGATGATATCGCTTGTTTTAGGTTGCTTTATAGTAGATCCAAAATCTTCAACAGCCTTCATATCAGATACTCTTGACATAAGTGCTGTTCTTAGAGCTAATCTACGTTCCTTACGATTCATATCCAAATTATAAGAACGTGGCTTCGGACCAAAGATAATTCCTCCCCCAGGTCTTAAGGGTGTCCTTATTGATCCTTGACGAGCTCTTCCTGTACCTTTCTGTTTATATGGTTTTCTACCGCCCCCACGAACTTCAGATCTTGTCAAAGTTGATGCTGTCCCTTGTCTTTTATTTGCTAGCTGCCTAAGAACTGCTCTATGAATTAAGTCTGCCGAAGAAGTTTCTTTAGCAACTGCTAAATCAAGAGTAACTTTGCCTGCTTTTTTACCATCCCACTTAAGAGTTTCAAGAGTTGTCATGATTTTTCACCTCCTTTTTTGCCAACAACATTATTTGGCTTTATGTTGACAATTGAGCCAGGCTTACCTGGTACAGAACCTTTCACTACAAGTAAATTTTTTTGATCATCAATTTTTAGAACTAACAAACCTTTCGTAGTTATCTGTTTTCCTCCATATCTTCCAGCCATTCTTTTCCCTGGATAAATTCTGCCAGGAGTTGTCCCTGCTCCTGTAGATCCAGGTAACCTATGATTCTTTGAACCATGGCTCATAGGACCTCTGCTAAAACCATGTCTTTTTTGGTAACCAGCAAAACCCCTACCCATAGATTTCCCACTGATATCAACTTTTTGGCCAACCTCAAAGTTTTTTACAGTTATTTGATTTCCGATTTCATAAGATGAAGTTTCTTCAACCCTATATTCTTTTAAATGCTTTAAAAGTTCTTCACCTGATTTCAACAAATGTCCTTTTTCAGGTTTGCTTATATGCTTAACCGTGGACAAGCCATAACCTATCTGAACAGCAGTATAACCATCCAAAGCTGTAGTTTTCAATTGAGTAACACGGCAAGGACCTGCCTCAATAAGAGTCACGGGTACAGCATTACCTTTGTCGTCGAAAAGTTGGGACATGCCCAATTTCTTTCCTAAAATTCCTATAGACATAAGACTAAATTAGGCTAGCTCGTAATGATTTTTCCATTATCTAAACCTTTCAGTTATTAAGGTGAAGTTAATAAAAAAACAATTAATAAGGCTGAGACTTATCTGAAAAATCGATAGTTTCTCTTGGGATAAACCCACCTGAATTTTTTAACGAAACGCTAAAAATTGTGAAATTTTGTAGAGGCTCGGCTAGCTTGCGAGCTTAAAAATTCACTGAGTTACAATTGTACATCATCAAGTACCATAAAATAAAATAAAATAATAATAAAGGGAATTTTTATGCCATTACTTCTCACAGGAAAAAAGTTTCATAACGATTTAAAAGCTTACAAATGTCTTGCAATCTTTGCTCCTCTTGAAGGTGGTTATGAAACTCGTCTTTTGAGAAGAATGAGGGCCAAGGGCTTTAAAACACTCATAACCTCAGCAAGAGGCCTAGGAGATCCAGAAGTCTTTTTGCTCAAATTGCATGGCGTTAGACCACCTCACCTCGGTCATCAAAGTGTCGGAAGAAACGGAGCACTCGGAGAAGTTCAACAAGTAATCCCACAAGCTTCTGAGTTGTTTAATGAAAATGATAAAAATAAATTACTTTGGTTATTAGAAGGTCAAGTATTGTCTCAATCTGAATTAGAGAGCATAATAGAAATTTGTACTAATGATAACAAACTAACAATTGTTGTTGAAATGGGTGGTTCAAGAAAACTTGAATGGAAACCTTTAAGTGAGTATATTTTGGATGAATTTGAAAGTTAAGTTGTTTTAAAGTAATTAAAGAAAAATTATGCAGCCCTTTTATTGAATTTGCTCACGCAAATAAAAAAGGACTCTATGAGCATCCTAAAAAATATTTATAGCAACCAAAAAAAAGTCAGAAATTTCTAAAATCATGAAATTCTAGATAAATCAAATAATATTTTTATTTTTCAAAACCTGCGCCTTGTTTATAAAAACTTTTATTTTATTGATAGAAAAAAATCTTTTCATGTATTAAAATGATAGTTTAATGGGCCGTCGCCAAGTGGTAAGGCATCGGGTTTTGGTCTCGACATTCCTAGGTTCGAATCCTAGCGGCCCAGTTCTAATAATCAATTGGTGTTTTCTCAAAAAATTTTTTTATTTGATTTTGATGGAGTAATAATCGATGGAATGCATGAATATTGGCATAGTTCCTTGCTGGCCTGCGAAAAATATTTAAATTCACCTTACATCTCTTCTGTGGATCAAAAACTTTATAAAAGAGTACCAAATTCTTTCAAAGAAATCAGGCCTTGGGTTAAGTATGGTTGGGAAATGATTCTAATTGTTCACGAAATTATAAAAACAGAAAATCCATTAAAAAATCATAATCAAGAGGATTTCATTAATAATTATCATCAAAATTGCCAAAGAATACTAAATGAAAATTCCTGGATTTCCGAAGATTTACAAAAAATATTAGATAAGTCTCGCAAGTTCCAAATTGATAAAGATTTTAAATCATGGGTAAATTTACATAATCCATTTTTTGAAGTTATAAATTTTATGAAAGAATTAAATAAAAGAGAAATAAAAACTGGAATAATAACAACAAAAGGGAAAATATTTGCAGAAAAAATTCTCAAACAATTAAATATTTTTCCAGAATTTATTTTTGGTTATGAATCTGGAACAAAAATAAAAATAGCTGAAAACCTTTCTCAAACTTATGAAATATTAGGTTTTATAGAAGATAGAAAAAAAACCCTAATCGATATTAAACAAAATTCAGAAACGTCGCATATTCCCTGCTTCCTGGCGGATTGGGGATATTTAAAAGAATCAGATAGATATAATTTAAGTAGTGAAATCAAATTATTAAAATTAGGTAACCTTGAGAAATTAGTTGCAATTTAAAGATAATCAGCTAGAGTACAGATGTACTATAGTTTGTATTTATGAAGTTTGGTTTAAATAAAAATTTCCAAATTTAGAATAATTACAAGAACTTTAACCGATAAATCAAACAATGAGCCTTGAAGAAAAGAGAAAAACTGAATCAAAAGAAAAAGACAAGGCATTAAGTCTTGTCTTAGGTCAAATAGAAAGAAATTTTGGACGAGGTTCAATAATGAGACTTGGTGACGCCTCAAGAATGAAAGTAGAAACAATATCTACTGGAGCGCTCACATTAGATTTAGCATTAGGAGGAGGCTATCCAAAAGGAAGAGTAGTAGAAGTTTACGGACCAGAAAGTTCAGGAAAAACTACATTAACGCTTCACGCGATTGCGGAAGTCCAAAAAAATGGAGGAGTAGCTGCATTTGTAGATGCTGAGCATGCACTCGATCCAGTTTATGCGGCCTCTTTAGGTGTTGATGTTGAAAATTTGTTAGTTTCACAGCCAGATACTGGTGAAATGGCTCTAGAAATAGTTGACCAACTTATAAGATCGAGTGCGGTAGATCTTGTTGTTGTTGACTCGGTCGCAGCACTAACCCCAAGAGCCGAGATAGAAGGAGAGATGGGAGATCACGTAATTGGAAGCCAAGCAAGGCTAATGAGCCAAGCAATGAGGAAAATAACAGGAAATATTGGCAAATCTGGATGTACGGTAATATTCCTGAATCAATTACGCCTAAAAATTGGCGTTACATACGGCAATCCAGAAACAACCACTGGAGGTAATGCATTAAAATTTTATGCCTCAGTAAGACTTGATATCAGAAGAATTCAAACTCTTAAAAGAGGTACTGAGGAATATGGAATAAGAGCAAAAGTGAAAGTAGCAAAAAACAAAGTTGCACCACCATTTAGAATTGCAGAATTTGATATTCTCTTTGGGAAAGGTATTAGTACAACAGGATGCTTATTAGATTTAGCAGAAGAGACTAATATCATCATAAGGAGAGGTGCTTGGTATAGTTATGAAGGAGAAAATATTGGACAAGGAAGAGATAATACAATTATTTGGCTTGATCAAAACTTAGAAATCAGGAATAAAGTAGAATCTATAGTTAAAGAGAAATTAACAGAAGGAACTGAAGTCAGCTCTAATTCAATGAAAGCATTAAATAGCAGTCCTGCTAATACAATCGCTGTTAATGATATAAAAACAGTAGCTTAGATTTATAAAGAATCAGCTAAAGTCCACCACCCAGCAGCAGGACCTATAAATCTCACTACAATCCATAAGATTACTAGCCCTCCGATTCCAAACCAACTGGCCTTAATACTTAATTTAATTAGTTTATCTCTTTGATTGATTGTAAAGGGAAGCCATTCAAATAATCTTGGAGACTCATTAATTTTAGGTTTAGTATTATTTTTTTTTGGAGGTAAACCAAGTGTTTTACGTCTTTTTGCTTCTCCCATATTTCTTTAGTTATTTACGAAATCATAACCTAATCAAAAGGTAGCATATAGTGAATTTGTTTTGAGGGTTGAATGTTTTGCAAAAGTAATCTTCCCCAGTTTCTTTTATTTGCTCTTCCATCTAGAATTATTAACTTACCTGAATTTCTTCTTAAAGGAGAAATAGATCTTTCAAGTTTAATTCTAGCTTGAGGAAGAAAGAAGTCTCTAAACCAATCTTGAGAAAGCTTCTTTTTATGAGAGACAGTAATTGCATTAATGGGTTCCGACATATTCGGAATCGGAAGTAAAGGAATGATAATTTGTTCTGGAATTTGAATTAAATAAGAATTCATAATCCACCAGTCAAAACTAGAGCAAAGGATTTCATTTCTTCCTGAGGGAATTGTCTCTAGCAATACTCTTTTCCCGTAAGTAGAAGCTAATTCTGTAGCAAGATTAGTTTTTAAATCAATATCATCAGACAACACTAAAGTTAAACCCTTTCTAAAAAGTATTAACTTTTTGCATTTGTCCAAGATTGAATTGGTAAAAAGAGGATTATTAGGAAGCAACTGTTTAGTGGGTATATATAAAGAAATCTTTTTCTCTTCAAAATTACTCTTAAAATTAATAACCAAGTCAATATCTAAACTATGCTTTTTAAAATACATTTGGAAAAAATTATCTTTTCTCAATGCTGATAAAAAAACAAATTTATTATTTGAAAAAAATTCCTTAATTTGAAAAAGTTCATCTATTGGCTGTAAATACAAATTCCAATCTAAATTTGTATCGTTTAACTTTACCCAGCATGCCCAACCTTGAGATAGTGCTTTGTTGACGCTTAAAAATTTATCAGAAAAAAAAGAATTTTCATGAAAAAAATTTGACAAGAAACTAATTTCTTTTTCTTCTAAACTGATATAACTATTTCCTAAGACCTTTCTCAAAAAGAACTTTTTCTTCAACGAATCATATACTTTTATAAATTTTTGATTGATTAATTCGAATTCTTTAAAATTTTTTGTCCAATCCTTTTTAAGTAAAGAAATCCTAAAATGATTTTTTAAATCCTGTTTTATATCCTCGATTCCTGAATAAACTATTCGATGATTTCTAAGATTACGAGAATTGGGATCATTAAGAAAGTTTTGGATAGTTATCAAGTGAACATGATGATTTGCAAAAATAAATTGATCATTTTTCAAAATAAAATTAAAACCTAGATTTTTCAATGAATCAATCTGAAATTGGCTTATAAATTGGATTTTTTCTTTAGATAAAATAAAAGTTGAATCCTCTTCCTTTAAAAATAAAGAAATCAAAATTGGAGGTAACCAATCATAGCTAGAGAAAATTTCTGAATTAATTAGATAGGTAGAATCATTTTCAATACATTTGGAAACTATCCTCCCAAAAGAATATATGTGCTCCCAATTAATACTTTGATCTCTCAAAAAATTTTTCAAATATTGATGACTTAAAATTTCAAGCATTTATAATTAATTTAATTTCAAAAACATGCAAAATTTATGAACCTAATATACAAAAAATTGGTATCAATAAAAGAGGGTCTTGAATTAATTAATTTATGAAAATTGGAATAGTAGGATTAGGATTAATTGGTGGTTCTTTAGGATTAAAACTCCAAAGTCTAAATCATACAATTTATGGAATAGCCAATAATGAATTTAATGAAAAAAAAGCTAAGGATAAAAAACTTGCAAATTTTGTTAGCTGTGATCTGAGCTTATTAAAAAAATGTGAGTTAATAATTTTGGCATTGCCTATCAAAGATTTGATCAGTCCGCCGCAACAATTACTAGCATCAATACCTCAGGAATCAATACTAACTGATGTAGGGTCTGTAAAAGAACCAATTGTAAATACATGGGAAAATTCACATCCTCTATTTATTGGATCTCATCCAATGGCAGGCACAGAAAAAAAAGGAGTGGATTCAGGTTTTGAAGGTCTTTTTAAAAATGCAAAATGGATTATTACCCCAACACAAAATAGTGATTTAAATTCAGTCAGAACTATTTCCGAGCTCATAAAATCAATGGGTTGTGAAATTTGCAAAGCTTCACCAAAAGAGCATGATGAAGCAGTATCTCTAATTTCTCATTTGCCTATATTTTTAGCTTCTGCCCTCATAGAAACTGCGCAAACAAAAAATAATCAATCTTTATTAGATCTCTCGCAAAAATTAGCTGCTACAGGATTTGCTGACACTTCGAGAGTTGGCGGAGGCAATGAACAACTAGGCCTAGATTTAGCTATTAATAATCAGATCAATGTTTTAAATTCCATAAATAATTTTAAAAATAAGCTGAATATACTGGAATCTCTTATTAAAGAAAAAAATTGGGATTTACTTTCTAAAAAACTTGCTGAAGCAAAAGAACACAGACAAAATTTTATAAACTAAAATTTTCTATACCTTTGGAAGCTAAAATTTGCCTTGAAACCATTAATGCAGACTGACTAACACCCGCAGTCCCCTCTCCTGGATAAATCGAATCTCCACATAACCATAAACCTTCAAAAGGTGTCCTACTTGATAATCCAAATAAACCAAAAATATCTGGATTTTGACCAAGCCCACCTACTATTCCATTAGGTCTTTTTGTCCATTTTTCAAAGCCCAATGGAGTTGCTAATTCTCTATGTAGCCATTTTTCAGGATCAATATCAAAGTGACTTTCCAATTCAAGGGATATTTTTTTCATGAAACCATTTTTTTTCTTTAAGTAAGTTTCTTTATCTAGATCAAACCAATCTTTAGTTTTGGTAAAGATACTGGCAATTAAAGTAACCTCACCTTTTGGCGCTCTTCCATCACCATCATCACTAATTGATACAAATAACGAACAAAATTCTTTTGAAACAAATTGATAATGATTGGAGAATGTTTTTTTAATATGTTCTTTTTTTAATGCTGAATAAAACACTACAGCTCCACTTGGATCAGGCAAATTATTAAGTCGATTTTTATAATTTTTTTTTCTTTCTAAAGGATCTTTCAAATGCTTGACCAAAGATTGTGGAGGTGCGGTATAAATCACATCTTTTGCTTGATAAATAAATGATTTTTTTTTCGAATTAGCAGATAGTTGCCAACACATATTTACGTCGTCAAAAGTTATAGAATTAACTTCTTGTCCAAAAATTAAATTAACTCCAGTTTTAATTAATGAACTTTCTAATGCTTCACTTAAAGACTGCATAGATTTTTTAAGATGCCACAGACCATGTGGCTGTTGACACATCTGAAGAACAGTAGATCCATATAATGCTGCAGTACTATAAACGTCCTCTTGAGAATAAAGTTTTAGTTGAAGATTTAAGAATTTAATCAAGCGCTCATTCTTGGATAATCCACATATCCGCAATAGATCAAAAATAGTAGATTTAAGTAAGATACCTGTGACAAGGTTTGAAGGTACTAGTGCCTTAAAAAGTTGAGAAAAATCCCAAAAATTACTTATTGGTAATACAGGATTATTATTAGCAAATATCCAATTACTTTCATGTATTAGGGTACAAAGCTTCCAAAATCTTTGACTCCCAGGAAACTGCATTTCTCGTTCAGCAATCCATTTACTTTTTTCATACCAAATAGGTATAGGATTACCACCATCATTTAAATCAACAATGCAAGCAGGGTCTAAAATTGTGGCTTCTGGGGATGGAATATTTAAAAAATCAAAAATTCTAGAATGTATTCCTCCCTTCTCTAAACCAGCAACCTGAGTTGCGCCAACATCGAAAGTATAATTCTTTCTTTTAAAAGTACCGGCACATCCTCCGGCTTGAGTATGAGATTCGATTAAAGTCACTGATAAGCCTTGTTTTGATAAAATCGCTGCAGAAGTTAGTCCTGCTATACCGGCGCCTACAACAATAACTTCAGACTTTTTCATTAAAATGCAAAAATTATCTCCTATTGAAATTAACGAAATTTGTGAAGAATTAGGTGAAACCTATCCAAAAAGTATTGAACAAGTACATGGTGGCGATATTCATAATGCATGGCGAATAGAATTTTCAAACAAAAAATTATTCCTTAAAAGAAACATTAGAAACAAAAAATTTCTTGAATTTGAAAAATATTGTCTCCAAAATTTGAGAAAATACATTAATCAAGAAAACTTAGTTATTCCTGAAGTTATTGCATATAAAAATATAAAAAATATAGAGATTCTTTTAATTGAATGGATAGATATGCATAACTTTGACCAAAAAAAGCTTGGAAAAGGTTTAGGTGAATTGCACTTGAAATCAGCTGAATCTAACCCCAAAATGTTTGGGTTTCCAGTTGAGGGTTTTATCGGAACAACAGATCAGAAAAAAGGCTTGGAAGATAAATGGATAGATTGTTTTTTAAACTTAAGGATAATACCTCAATTATTAATTCTTAAATCGAGAATTTTAGATAAAGAAATTATAAATAAAGTTAAAGAAAAAATTAAATCAGAATTGCTGAATCACAAACCAATAAATGCTCTAGTTCATGGTGATTTGTGGTCAGGAAATGCAGGAATGGACAAAAATGGAAAGGGGGTTATATTTGACCCCGCATCTTGGTGGGCAGATAATGAAGTAGATATAGCTATGACAAAACTATTTGGAGGTTTTAGAAAAGAATTCTATGAAGAATATCATAGAATTTTTCCTTTAAAAAACGGATTTGAAAAAAGAATTATTATTTATAATTTTTATCACATATTGAATCACGCCAATATGTTTGGAGGAGGGTACTTAAACCAAGTTGAAGATTACGTAAAAGTAATTCTTAATATGTAATCTTTAACTACCCTAAATATGTTTTCTTAAGATTTTGTACCTTATCTAAAACAGCTTCACGATTTTCACTGGTACGAAGATTTTGCCAGCTCCATTGACCGACAACAATTACGCCCAGTAGTTCTAGTAAACCAGGGAGAATTGGGAAAAAGTTTATCGTGTCAATGACAACTTTAATTATTATCTGAGCTATTACGACAACAGCAATTATGCCTGCCGCTTTGCCGTACTTACCCATTTGAGTCCAATCAACATTACCAAGGGTTTCGTTGACTTTTCCCATAACATCAGAGTACTTCTCTGAAAAACTTTTGGTTTCTGAGCTTGTATCGGAGCCGGAGTCTTGGTTTGACTCTGGAGTGTTATCACTCATGAATTCAATAAACTTAATATATGAACCAGACAGTATCGGAAAAAACGTCTATTGACTACCTTTTTGTTGTGCAAAATTCCGAACCGAAACATTTTGTATTTTTTTAGAAGCGTTGGTATGTAGGCTTTCTGAAGATATTTAAACTTAAAATTGATTTATAAAAACTTCACATTATCGTCTACTTCTAACAAAAAAATCAATAAATCACAGTAATAAGAAAAATTTAAAAGGCTAAATATTTATATTTTAATTATTATATTTTCATAGTTTAGCTCGCAAAAATTAAAGTTTCGAAATGTCAAAAGATATCAAATTTAATTTCTTAAACTCTGATGAAGAAGAAAGATATCAAAAACATTTAACACTCAAAGAGATAGGTTATGAGGGGCAACTAAATCTTAAAAACAGCTCAGTATTATGTATTGGAGCAGGTGGGCTTGGGTCTTCCGCTTTGCTTTATCTTGCTGCAGCAGGAATTGGGAAAATTGGAATAGTTGATAACGATCAAGTTGAAAAGTCTAATCTTCAAAGACAGATAATTCATGAAACAAATACTATTGGCAATCTTAAAATTGATTCTGCCAGGGAAAGAATTAAAAAATTCAATCCTAATTGTGAAATATTAACCTTTTCAAAGAGAATTAATCCTAAAAATGCTCTTGAATTAATAAAGGATTTTGATGTTATCTGTGATTGCTCGGATAACTTTGGCACAAGATATTTAATAAATGATTCATGCCTGATATTAAATAAACCCCTGGTCTTTGGAAGTGTGCAAGGCTTTGAAGGGCAAGTGAGTGTTTTCAATTTATATAAAAATAGTCCTAATTTAAGAGACTTACTTCCAGAATCGCCTTCAAAAAATGCTGCTCCTAGTTGTGCAGAATACGGAGTTGTGGGTGTTTCAACAGGTTTAATAGGAATTCTTCAGGTTAATGAAATTATCAAAATCATTTTGAAAAAAGGTGAAATTTTAGATGGGAAGATTTTAATTTTTGATCTATTGAATATGAATATGAAAAAATTACATCTAAAAAGTGATCATCCTAATAAACGAATAAAAAATCTGTCTCAGTTTGAGAGCTTTTATAATAGTGTTGAATATTGTGAGAAAAACGATGCAATTAATAGTATTAATGCTTATGACTTTAGTAGTTTATACAAAGCAAAACCCAACAAAATTCTTTTAATTGATGTTAGAGAAAATGAAGAATTTTCTATATCTGCAATAGAGGGATCTATCTCAATTCCCTTAAGTCATTTGAACCAAGAATCTGACTTAAAATTCATCCAAAAAGAAAGTTTAAATAAAGAGGTTTTCACTATATGTAAATCGGGGAAACGTTCTGAAAAAGCTTCAAGAATCTTGTCTAAATTCAAAATTCAGTCACGATCTATTGAAGGCGGCATTGAAAAGGTAAAGAAAATATTGTGCAATTAATTATTCAAGAATAGTTAATAATCTACACCTCTTTTCAAATCAACTCCCACATTTGCATAATGCTTATGACAAACCATTTCAGAGTAAACATTAGCTAATTCAAAGTATGAAGGTTCATTTTTACACCTCCCAGTAATTACAACTTCTGTATCTGCTGGTTTTTTTAATAGCGTTTGATGTATTGATTCCACTGGTAATAACTCTAAATCAACAGTTGGATTCAATTCATCTAGAATGATTGTTTTATACAAGCCAGACAAAATAGCAGCTTTAGCAATTTCCCATGCTCTCTCAGCCTCAACATAATCAATAGGTTGTTGCTGACCTCTCCATACGATGGCATCTCTGCCTGAACGCAAATGATCTACTAAATGAGGGTAACTCTTTCTTAAGGCTTCTATGGCAGCATCTTCGGTATATCCACTTCCACCTTTTAACCACTGTAATATTAAAACTCTATGACTTTTATCTTGAGATATTCCTTTACCGATAGCTTGAAGAGCCTTACCGAGTGCACTTGTGGATTTACCCTTTCCTTCACCTGTATAAATCTCAATTCCACCACTAGAACTACTTTGTTTATTTAGTTCTGATAAGTCTCCTATCAAACGTGGTCTCATTTCTGAATGGAGTTGAGAGATTCTTACCAAAGAGGGCGGGGCTGCCCTTCCAGTAATAATTATTTCTAATCCATCTGGACGATTTTGAAGTGAATTAACTACTTCATTGATATCAAGCATTCCCAAATCAAGTACTGGATTCAACTCATCGAGTACAACTACAGAATAAAGAGAACTAGCAATTGCCCCTTTAGCAATATTCCAACCTCTTTCGGCCTCACCAACATCAAACTTTGTCACTTGGTCAGCAGTAAAGAATTCTGATCTTCCTGTCCTTACGTGGTCAATTAAATGTGGAAAGCCTCTTTGTAAAGCCTCAATAGCTGAATCCTCGTCATAGGGCCTCTCAGGGCCTTTTAAAAATCTTAAAAGTAAAACTCGTGACTGTCTTTTTTCACATATTCCTAATCCTATTGTCCTAAGTACTACTCCCAATGCAGCCTGGCTCTTCCCCTTGCCCTCTCCATCATAAATATGTAATTGACCTTTTGATCTCTCTTGACTATCACTTGCTGTGACAATTCCAATTCCTCTATTTCTACTCGTATTCGTCAATTGAACAAAATTAGTAAATTTAATCTAAGATATAGATAAGAATATTATTAAAGATTTAATAATAAATTCAACCTATTCATAGGTAATTTGAATTTTAAAGTAATTAGCATGTTCAATCAACTAGAAATTCTCTCTGATGAACAAAGTGAAAAGCTTTATACAATTAGAAGATACATTAAGACTCTTGATAGTGTTTGTATTGCTTATTCCGGAGGAGTTGACAGTACATTAGTAGCATCATTGGCATTCGAGCAATTAGGTAGCAAAGCAATTGCTATTACTGGTATTTCTCCTGCATTAGCCAATTCTCTTCGTGAAGAAGCAAGAAGGCAAGCAAAATGGATTGGAGTAAAGCATCTAGAAATTAAAACATCAGAATTAGACCAATCAAGTTACAGTGAAAATCCCAAGGATAGGTGCTTTGCATGCAAAAAAGAGCTGCACAAACATACAACCTACCTCTCAAAAAAATTTAATTACAAGATTGTTTTAGATGGAGTCAATCTGGATGATCTTAAAGATTATCGACCAGGTATACAAGCCTCAAAACAAGCAGGAGTTATCTCTCCCCTTGCAAAATTTAAAGTCTCAAAACGAGACATTAGGGATATATCAAGAGCATTGGGTTTTCCTTGGTGGGATAAACCTGCTCAACCTTGCTTATCATCAAGATTTCCTTATGGCCATGCAATAACTAGTGAAAGGCTAAAAATGGTTGAGAAAGCAGAAGAATATCTTAAAGAGTGTGGATTATCGGAGGTCAGAGTTAGATGCCAAGGCTCAACTGCAAGAATAGAAATTCCCCAAGATGAATTAAAGCATTTTTTTAACAAATATGATTTTAGTGAGTTAGTTCAATATTTTTCTAATTTAGGATTTAATTGCACAAGTTTAGATCTTGAGGGACTAGTAAGTGGAAAATTAAATAGATAAATATTTTCAAACAATCGTTCTGACCTGTTTAGAGACTGCTGAAGGTGGATTTCGCTCAATAACACGCAAAAAATGTTCTTTAGCCAACAAAGATTCAATTAAATATTGACTAGCTAGTTCAGGCATCATATTTTGACCACATGTGAAAATATCGACTGCCGAATAATTTGATTCAGGCCAAGTATGTATTGAGATATGAGATTCTGCCAGTAATGCAATTGCCGTAACCCCCTGAGGCTCAAATTTATTACTCATCAAATTCAAAACTGTTGCATTTGCCAATTTAGCAGCTCTATTTAAAATACAACGCAAAAAGGATTCGTCATTTAATTTTTCGCGATCGCATCTATAAAGTTCCAACAAAAGGTGTTTACTTTGATGACTTTTTTTTTGCTCATCACTTAACGTACTTAAAATTTGATTTTTTTTGTAGATTTCCATTTAAAAATTCATATGAAATTAAGACTAGCTAAAAATAATGTCTTATTAAATTATAAGTGAATCATCTGTGAAGAGCCTAAGAAAGACTGATTAAATTTATCTAAATGTGTCGCACTTATAAAACATTGACTATCTTTACCAACAGAATTTAATAACAAATTTTGCCTGGTTAAATCTAATTCCGCCAAAACATCATCCAATATAAGTATTGGAGGAACATTTAATGTTTTAGTTAATAAATCGAGTTCAGCCATCTTTAAAGCCAAAATAAAAGTCCTTTGCTGTCCTGAGGAACCATATTTTCTAACTGAAACATTATTGATTAGAAACTCAACATCATCACGATGAGGTCCAAAATTACATTTACCAGTTAATGCTTCTAGTGAGCGCTGATTTAAGAGTTGTTCTGCTATTTTTTTACTAATAACTTCTTCTTCTTCTTCTTCTGGACTTATATTTTGTATCCCCGAAAGATAATTTATATCTATTTGCTCTTGAGATTTACTTAAATGATTATGCCAATATTCAACATATGGTTTTATTTTTAATAAAGCTCTTCTTCTGCGCCTAAAAATTCTTGTACTTATTATTGACATTTGAATATCAAAGCTTTCAACAATATCTGTGGATTGGGTTTTTAAGAAACTTTCCGAACGCCAAAAATGACTTCTTTGTTTTAAAAGCCTATTAAATCTACTTATCAGGTCTAAATATACTGGTTCAAGCTGAGAAACGACTTTATCAATCCATGTTCTTCGATAACTTGGTTCACTTTTAACAATATCTATATCGTTAGAACAGAAACATACACTCCGGATATAATTCTTTATTTCACTCTGTTTTTTTAAGATTGATTCATTGACATAAATTCTTTTAGGCCCTTTTCGAAATAAATTTAACTTTAAATCGTCTTTAAAATTGATCTGTCCTATAACTACGGCCATATCACTGTCGTTCTCTATTAAATCTTTATCGCTTAGTGCTCTATTAGATTTTAATTGACTTAAAAATTCAACCGATTCAAGTAAATTTGACTTGCCTATACCATTGCAGCCAAGAACAATTGCTCTTTGCTCTTTTAGATCAATTTCAAAACTTTTATGGTTTCGAAAATTTTTAATTTTTAATTTATTTAAAAAAATTTTTTTTGTGCATTCATTAACTAAATTAGCTAAGTTTAAAATATTTAGATTTCCTTTAAAGAAATTGAAAAAATTAAGGGCATGTAGCTCAGTTGGATAGAGCATCAGATTCCGGTTCTGAGAGTCGGGGGTTCAAATCCCTCCATGCTCGTAAAATGATTTTTAAAGTTTATATCCCATTACTCTTATTCCGTTTGGATCTAGTATGAAGCCATTTTCCTCTAAACTTATAAACGAAGATACTGGAGCCTGTACAGAAATACTGCATCCAGGCATCTCTCTATTTATTTTCTCAAGAGTTATTTGAAGCAATATTGAATAATAAAGTTGCTGATTATTACCTGGTAATGCACTTAAATTCCACAAGTTAGCATTTAATCCCTTGTCAGATGTAACCCTTACAAAGCCACATAATTGATTTTTTAATTCACTCTGTATGGTGAAAAAGAAATTACTTCTCTTAATAGCTTCAGAAAGAGGTTTTATTGGAAATGTCTCACAACCACAATTCGCTAAGAGTTTGTTAACTTCTTTAGCTAAAGGGATTTTAGAAGAGTTAACAAAGTAACCTTCTGGAAGAACAAGTTTTTTTTTAGAAAAATATTGCAATTATCAACCTGTATTTCTCATGCCAGCTGCTATTCCATTGATAGTTAAAAGTGCTCCCCTCAATAATTCACTTCTGCTATAGGCTCTTCTAGATTCATCTTTATCAATGATAAATTCACTTATTGGGGGTTGTCTTGTCTGGTCTCTAAGTCTTCTTAAAAGTGAAACCTGCAAAAAACCTAGTGGGATTATTGTCTTATTTCTCAAGCTTACTGATGATTTCAAGTCTCTATCAGATTCAAGGAGCTTATTCTTACCAGTTATTTCAAGAATTAATGATTTTGTAAGATTATATTCTTTAGTAATTACTTCAAAAATATCATCAAAAGATTCTTTATTTTCTTTACTGCCAAGTGTATCAACATAATATCTGGCAACTTCCAAATCCACCTTGGATAGTGTCATTTCTACCTTAGATATAAGCATCCTAAAAAATGGCCATCTTTGATGCAGAACTCTTAATAATTCGATTTGTTGTGGATCTGAATTTAATTCAGTTGACAATGCAGTACCTACCCCAAACCAACTTGGCAGAAGAAATCTACTTTGTGTCCAACCAAATACCCATGGAATAGCTCTTAAACTTGACAAATCTTTTGCACCTTTTTTTCTTCTAGCAGGCCTACTAGATATTTGTAATTTACTTATTTCTTCTATTGGAGTGACCTCTTGAAAGAAATTTAACAAATCAGGATTCTCATGAACTAATTTTCTATAGTGAGACCTTGATGTTTCTGCTAACCTCGACATTAATTGATTCCATTCTGGAGTAGCGTCAAGTCTATTATTTACTAAACTATTTTGAATTACCGCTGTAGTGACAGTTTCAAGATTGTACAAAGCCAATTCCGGAAGACTATATTTAGAAGCTAACACTTCACCTTGTTCTGTTATTTTAATTCGCCCTTTTAAAGTACCGCTTGGTTGAGCCAATATTGCTTGATAGGCTGGTCCTCCTCCTCTCCCTACAGAACCACCTCTTCCATGAAAAAGTCTTAGCAATATGTTATTTCTACTTGAAAGATTTTGAAGAGCTATTTGGGCTCTGTGAATTTCCCAATTACTAGAAACAAACCCTGAATCTTTATTGCTATCAGAATATCCAAGCATTAATTCTTGCAGAGGTTTATATGATTCACCCACTTTTGGCAATAATGATCTATAGAAATCTAATTTAAACAACTTTTCCATTACTTCTGGTGCTCTTTTAAGGTCTTCAACAGTTTCAAAAAGTGGAACAACTAATAATTTTGACTTTTGTGAATTCTGATCCAAAAGTCCCATTTCTTTTGCCAGCAGAAGAACTTCAAGCAAGTCAGATGCACTATGACTCATTGAAATTACATAAGAATGACAAATGCGACTTCCAAATTCTTGCTGTAGTCTCTTAACCATTTTAAAAACTGAAAAGGTTTCTTCTGTAGTTTTTGTCCAGTTAATGTCAGATGGAATTAAAGGCCTTTTTGTATTTAATTCGTCTATAAGCCATTTAATTTTCTCTTCCTCAGACATTTGGTCATATTGCACAGATAAATCAAGATAATTTGTAAGCTCTTGTATAGCATCACTATGCCTTGTACTCTCTTGACGAATATCTAAACTCGCTAGAGAAAATCCAAAAATATGAACCTGAGTAAGTAGGGTGTTAACAGACTCGCAAGTTAAATCTGTACTAATCAAGCTATTTTTAATCAGTTCGAGATCATGAGTAAATTCGTTCACTGACTTGTAATATAAGTTTTCAACTTTATCTAGATTTTTGTTATCAATCTCTCCCTCTAAGTCAAATTTCCAGCCATTATCAGCTAACAAATTATTTCTTTCTTGTGTTAACCTTAATTTTTCTAAAATATAACTTAATTTCAACCTATAAGGTTCTGATCTATACCTTGTAGCCCTAGATTCATATATTTCTGGGAACTTAACCCTATCAGTTTCGAGTGACTCTAATAGAGAAGAACTGACTTGACTCCATTGCATTGAAACACTTAATTGATCTCTAAGATTAGATGTCGCAATAATATATCTTTCCAACATCAACTGCCTTTGGTAGCATGCAGTTCTCCATGTTATCTCAGGAGTGACTGATGGATTACCATCCCTATCGGAACCTACCCAAGAACCAAAGTTACAAAAAGATTCAGAGGGCAACTGAACATCTGGATAATTTTCGGTGAGTGCTTCAGCTATCCTGCCCCTCAATTGAGGCATTGCATTGAATAAAACTTGCTGAAAATAATGCAAGGCATAATCTACTTCGTCTAAAACTGAAGGTTTAAATTGATGTAATTCATCTGTTCTCCACCAAAGTCTTACTTCCTCTTTTAACTGGATTTTGAGAGAATTTTTTTCTTCTTTTGTTAGAAATTGCTCAATCTGTATTTTTTTCAACAAATTTGCTACTCTTGTTTGCTTGTGTCTAATCGTATGTCTTACTATCTCTGTCGGATGTGCAGTAAAAACTAAACGGATATCCATTTCCTGCAATAATTCTTCTAATTTCCCAGGAGGTACATTTAATTTCCTCAGTCTATAAAATAATTCTCTAAAAGTTACTGGAGCATTTTGCCTGGCCAATGCTGGAGCAAAAGGATCAAGATTATCGGGCGATTTTTGAACTTCCTTATTGGTAAAACTTTGAATATATCTATCCTCCTCAACTCTTTGTTCCAAAATATTCACGAGTTGAAAATACAATGAAAAAGCCCTTGCTGCCGCTATGGATTCTGCTAAATCCATAGAATTGATAATATCAACTATTTCATTTTTAAAAGTTTTTGAACTATCACCATTAATTGGTTTTGAATAACTTAATTCTTTGAGCTGTATTAATCTCTCTGCTTGATCATCTGGGCATTCTTCTCTTAGAACAGATTCCCACAAATCTTCTATTAAAAGACGATTTTTATCAAGTGGATGGTTTTTACTTATCAGATCCACATTATTATTTTTTATCTGGCGAAAAGATTCCATATAATCATTATGTCACAAGTAAAAATGTTCAGATCAAATATTTCTTTAAATAATCAAACATTTTCGCCTTCACTCCTAATCATATCTTCGATAGAAATTTTCATTATCTGTTCAATGGAAAGACCTTTTTGGTATTGATTTATCCATTTCATAGATTGATTGCCTTCTTGAAGCACTTTATAAATAGGATTTAAAAGATGTTTCATACCAAGATTTTCTGCTGTGGATAATAAATCTGATAATAAGTTTTGAATCCATTCTCTACAAGTAACTTTTTTGCCATCTTGCCAACGAATTAATTCTGAATTAAGACTCTCTTTAGCGGCATTAATCTCATTTTGATCACATATTTCTGATAACTCATCCATAGAAAAAATACTTGCCTTCAAAGGATCTAAGGTATTTATATTTTCAAAAAGATTTAAAATCCTTAGTTCTATCATGGCAGTTATCCCTAAAAGCAGATTAATATCGTGAACAAAATCGCAAATTCTTAATTCCAAACGATCAAGAATCAAAGGTCTTTGAGGACCATTTGGTCTGATTGAAGACCAAAAATGCCTAATATTTTGCATTTTTTTATTAGATATATTTTTTTCTATCCAATTAATGTAAGAATTATGATTAACAAAAAAAGGAACCCTACTTGGTGTTTTAGGAAACTGGATCCATCTCTGAGAGTGATTATCTGTAATTTTATTATTTAAAAAAGGTGAACTAGCACTTAAGGATAGATATAGAGCAGCTTCGGATCTTATAAGTCTAATTGCAGCAAAAAGCTTATCTAAATCATCTATTCCTATATTTATATGTACACTTGAGGTTGCAATAGAAGTTCCATAATTCTCTTGTATAAATTGATGATAAACATTGTCAATATCAGATCTTTGAAATTGAATGTCGTGTTTAAAACAAAGGGTGGATGATGGAATGATTGTTAAATTTTTAGTATTTAACCAATTTCTTAACTTTTTTCTTGGAGTTATTAATTTCTCATATAAAAAATTGTAATCTTTTTCAGGTGTTGTTATATATTCAACGTTTCTGTTATCTGGCTCTTTTACAAAATCAGGAAATTTTTTTTCAATTTCAGCCGAAACACCAATATGAGAATTAAAAGAACCTGTAAAAAGTTCGACCTCAAAACCCTTGTAAAGATTATTTTTACTCATTTATTTATCTAAACTGGCTAATGCTTTTAGTATCCCCTTTGCTTTATTTATTGTCTCTTGATATTCATTTTCAGGAACAGAATCAGCAACTATTCCAGCTCCTGCTTGCACTGAAACATCATATTTACCATCCCTTGAGGGTTTCACTATCATAGTTCTTATGGTAATTGCGGTATTTAATGCACCATTAATATCAATAGATCCGTAAACACCAGCATAAGGTCCTCTAGCATCTTTCTCAAAGTACTTAATTAATTGCATAGCTCTTATTTTTGGCGCACCAGTTACTGTCCCAGCTGGAAAAGATGCTTTTAACAGATCCCATACATCAGCGTTGTTTTTTAATATTCCCTCAACTTCACTAACTATATGCATAACATGTGAATATTTCTCAATAACCATTAAATCCTTGACCTTCACAGTACCAATTTCACAAACTCTTCCAAGATCATTTCTCCCAAGATCAATTAACATTACATGCTCAGCTATCTCTTTTGGATCTTTTAATAAATCCTTTTCTAATTCCAAGTCTTGTTGATTATCAATACCTCTTGGTCTTGTGCCAGCTATTGGTCTTAAGCTTGCAACAATCTGACTATTTTTATTTTTTTCCGCTTTAACCATAACTTCAGGACTTGAACCTATCAGATACCATGAGCCAAAATCAAAAAATGACATATATGGAGATGGATTAACCATCCTCAAACTTCTATATAAATTAAAGGGATCATTATTTACTTGAGTTTGAAATCTCTGACTTATAACTATTTGGAAGATATCACCGTTTCTTATGTATTCTTTTGCAGAGAGAACTGCATCTTCAAAATCTTTTTTCTTCCAATTACTTTTCAGATCTAAATTCAAATTCTCATTTTCATTCCAATCTAAAAACTCATTTTCTTTTAAAGGAACTCTCATTAAATTTCTAGTTTTCTGAATTTTAGAAATTGAGTTTAGATACAACTCTTCAATCGAAGAATCTTTTGAAGATCTTGTATCTACATAAACCACTGCAGTAATACATCTTTTTATTTGATCAAAAACAACTAACTGATCAAAAAACATCCAGGAACCATAGGGGATATTGTTTTCTGGTATTTCATTTATTGGAACGCTTGGTTCTATTTGATTTATTAATTCATAACCCCAAGAGCCATATAATTGTCCAATTGATGGAAATTCATCAACCATTGTTGACTTATATTCCTTTGTCCAATTTCTTAAAATATCAAAAGGATCGCCTTTAAGTGTTTCAGTTTGACCATTATTCCAAGTTTTAACTATTTCTTCTCCATAACAAACAGCTTCCCAGAGAGGATTAGTAGCAACAATACTCCACCTACCCAAATTTTCCCCACCTTCAACAGATTCAAGAAAAACACCATGTGAATCTTTTGAGGATAATTTTAACCAAGTCGAAAGTGGAGTCTCTAAATCAGCTGGCCAAGTTTTAATAATAGGTATAAAATTTTTACCCTCTTTGTAAGCACTAAAAAAATTATCTTTATGTGAGCTGATCATATTAGTAATGTCAACACAAATTATAATTATTTTCTTCTTTTATATCAACTTTAAAGAAGTTAATCAAAAGTATTCTTAGTTGTAAATTTCAAACCAGCTGGATTTGGATTCTCACCAATTCTTCTCGGATTATGGCCTACTTTCTCTCTTCCTTCATTTACTTTTTCAGAGAAAACACCATCTTTTGGGTGTAAAAATTCTATATCACCACCTGGAAAAATTCGGTAGATTTTAAATTCTTCAATTCTTGGTTTGAAGGCTCTTAATTGTGTCCCTAATGCGAGGCATTGTTCTTTTCTTGCAAAGTACATTAAATTATCGCCTTCATGCATAATAGCCGCTCCACCGGTGGGCAATTCAAATGCTTGTTCCTTTGAACTTTTCCACACAATTGCATATTTTTCTTCGGTTTCTGCTGAGTTTAATAAACCCCCAGTACTTCCTATATGCTTTGGAAATTGACCAACTAAAGTTTCAGTCATCCTTGATTTTAAGTTATTTATAATAAGAAATTAGCATTCATGTTTTGCAAAATTCGAAATTTAAAGAAAATTTTCTACATTATTTAATATATGGAAAATTTATTTATCATTTTATTTTGAATCTGAAATCGGAAAAAATACTGTCAAACCTGTATCACGCCTTTGCGTGACATGCCCTCCTAGACTAGCTAACAACTTTTGAGTAGCAGTTTGACTAAGTTGTAAACTACCTGTTTGAGGGTTCCAATTTAAAACAGGGCCAATATCAGAACCATTATCTTTTTTTAGAATTTCTTTTTGATTACTTTCTAATTTTTGTACTTTTAATTGAAGTTTAAGTTTTTGACCAGCTGGTCTTAATTCTAAAATTAATGTACTACCTTCTTTTAATCCTCTAGTATTTTTATCAATTAATCCACTTAACATTAATTCCAATTTTTCAGAATCACTCAAAATTTGCGGAAGTTGATTCGGGATATCAACTTTTAAATAAATACCACGTCGATTTAATTGTTTATTCCAGAAAGGAGCAAGCTTTTTAAAAATTTCGGCTAAATTAATTTTTGCCAAGTTATTTAATGAAGGAACTTCATTATTCACTAATTCTGCTGCATTAAATATTAAACCAAACCTCTGAATTTGTTCATTACATTCATTTTCTATTTGAATTAAACGATTTTTCATTGATTCGTCCATCTTATATTTTTTTAACGTAGAACTGATTAGGGTTCTTATTGTTGCCAAAGGCGTTCTTACTTCATGAGATATTGCACGTAATAATTTTGCTTCAGTTATTTGCACATGTTTTTTATCGTTTTTTACAGAATTCTGTATATTGTGATTTGGCGAAATATTCGCTAATTTTGCCGATAATATTGGCCAAAATAATTTTTCAAATTGGTTATTAATATTCAGGTTACCTAAATTATTAATTGCATTACGAAATTTTACTCCTTCCTCATAATTTTCTTGATTTAATTTTGTATGCATTAATTCAATTGAAAGTTTTAGGCTTTCTTCATCACACTTCATTAATAGAATTTTCTTATCTTTTTCTCCCACTATTGATAATATACATTGGAAATTTGTGGTGATTATCATCAAAAAAGGTTCATAACCATCTCCTTGACATAGATTTAGGACCTTATATTGACTAACTAAATCGAAATCTTTCTTTATCTTGTTTGAATTATTGACTGGTAAAAAACCTGCATTCTCATTTTGAAAGTATGGAAACCCCTCAGGAGACCAAAGCCATCCCTGAAGTTGATTTAGAAATTTTTTATCATTAAACGCTGGCAAAGGAGAGGCAACCCAAATCCCCCCATCTTTACAATTTTTAGATAGGAAATCTTTTTGAATAACTTCTAAAGAGGCCCACCACATTCTTCTAGATGTATCATCATCTACATATGTAGTTTGAACTCCTTTAATCAAAAGGTTTTGAATTTTTTTTATAGTTATTTTTGATTTCATCAACTTCTTAGTGATCTAGAACGTTTCAATATAGATAAAACAAATCCAATAGATATAAAATTAGTCACCAATGATGTTCGACCATAGCTCATAAAAGGGAGGGGAATTCCAGTAACTGGACCTAATCCAATAGTCATAAATAAGTTAATAATTATTTGAAATAAAAAAGTTGAGGCTATCCCAATAACAATTAGAGATTCAAAGTTAGTCCTAGCAATTGATGCAGTATTAATAAGTTTTTTAATCAGAAAAAAAAGCAAAAATAAAACTATAGTGCACCCCACAAAACCTAATTCTTCCCCTAAAGCACTGAATATAAAATCAGTGTGTTGTTCAGGTATAAATTGCAAATTAGTCAGCTTACCTTGTAGCAAACCAGTCCCAAATAATCCTCCAGAACCAATTGCAATTTGACTCTGTATCAAATGATATCCGCCACCTAATGGATCTCTATTTGGATCTAAAAATAAAACTAATCTATCTTTTTGATATTCTTTTAAGCCATATTGCCACAAAATTGGTGTCAATTTTGCCACTAATAAATGGAACGAAATAGCGAGAACTGAAAAAATAATTTTCTTTTTTGAAGATCTATAAGCAAGATATCCTATAACTGGAATCCAGAAAATAAGAATAGTTGGTAAGATTAGATAAAGTATAGAAGTGATAATACAAAACACTAATATCAAAATCCACTCTATGGGCATTTGCGACCAATAAAGCATCACACCTGTCAAAACAAGTAAAACTAAAGAGGTACCTAAGTCCGGTTGAAAGAAAATTAACAACCAAGGAATAACTACTACTAATAAGGGCAATACTAAATCTCTTTTTCTTAGAATTACTTTTCTGTCAAGTACTAAAGCAAGAGTTAATACAGTACTAAGCTTTGCCACTTCTGAAGGCTGAAAAGAAAAGATGCCCAAGTTTAGCCATCTTTGGGCTCCAGAAACTGAAATCCCAAAAAAATAAATTAGTAACAAGGATATTAAAGTATACAAATAAAAAGGAATCACATACTTTCTAATTCTCTCTAACGGTATATAAGAAATAAAAAATGCTAAAAAATAACCTAAAAAACCAGTTAGGATATGACCTAAATAGTTAGAAACTAAAAGATCACCCTGAATACTTTTTATTAATAAACCCGAAATAATGACTAAAAATAGGGGAATTAAAAGTAGTGGAGAAAATAAAAAACCTCTATTAAAGTTGTCTTTTTTTTGAAAAAATCCTCTGTTATTTAATAAAGAAATTCTCTTAAACATCAATTAACTATTAACAAATTGATTCTTAATTAATTGAGCTAAATTACCAAATACAACAGAACTTTCTTTATTGGGCTGACTTACTGAGATTGGTACACCTTTATTACTATCATCAACGAGAGAGATTTCAATAGGAATTTGAGCTAATAATGGTAAGTCATTTTCTTTAGCTAATGTTTGCCCACCACCTTTGCCAAAAATTTCATATTTTTTACTTGGCATATCTGGAGGAATAAATACTGACATGTTTTCTACAATTCCCAGTAAAGGTACTCCGAGTTGTTTAAACATTGCTAATCCCCTCCTTGCATCTTGCAAAGATACTTGTTGGGGAGTAGTGACAACTATAGCTCCAGAAATGGGCACAGATTGAGAAAGGGATATTTGAGCATCTCCGGTCCCTGGAGGCAAATCAATAACCAGAAAATCAAGATTATTCCATTCAACTTGGTATAAAAATTGTCGGATAATACTATTAAGCATTGGCCCTCTCCATATAACTGGCTGACCTTCTTCTATGAGGAAACCCATGGATACTAAAGAAATTCCATATTTATTAATTGGTATTAACCTTTGATCACTGCCACTACCTTCTGTAACCTTTGGATTCTGTTCGGCAACCCCCATCATTGAGGGAGTATTAGGTCCATATATGTCCGCATCCAGCAAGCCAGTTTTTAAGCCTAATTTAGCTAGAGAACAAGCGAGATTAACTGCAATAGTACTTTTTCCAACTCCACCTTTACCACTGCTAACA
Source organism: Prochlorococcus sp. AG-424-E18 (assembly GCA_003210155.1). Classification (GTDB taxonomy): domain Bacteria; phylum Cyanobacteriota; class Cyanobacteriia; order PCC-6307; family Cyanobiaceae; genus Prochlorococcus_A. The sequence continues at coordinate 77,920 of QCNC01000001.1, forward strand.
GCTATGATATGTCGAATGCCATCAATCTTCTGCAACTCTGGAGCATTACTTTGATTGTGAGATTCTGTTTTGGAAGGATTATTATCTATCTCTATTTGAACATCATCAATATCTTCAAAATCCAGTAGTAAATTCTTAACCTCTCGTACAATTCTATCTCTCTGAGAATTTGCAAACGATGGTAATGATAATGTTACGATTACTCTCGGTATAGTTACTCTTACATTTTTAATCCAAGCTAATTCAATTACATTTTTCTGTGATCCCGCATCTAGAACTTTTTGTAAAGCAAAATTCGCATCTTCTATTGTGGTCATTAAATTTTCAAATATTTTGACAAGGTAGTCGACTGTTTAAAAGATTAAGAACTATGTCGAACTATCAAATAATAGGCAATAAGTACCCCCTAAGAGAAATTATAAAGAGAAACTTATAATTAACCAAAAAAGTTTTTCTTCAAGATTTACTAAATGCATGTTGAAAGAACCTCCTAAAAACTCTAGAGAAAAAACTAAAAATCTCTTATTAACTCTACAAGACAAAATTTGCTCAGGACTTGAAAATGTTGATGGCAAAGGAAAATTCACAGAAGAATCTTGGCTAAGAGAAGAAGGTGGCGGTGGAAGATCAAGAGTGTTGAAAAATGGTTCTATTTTTGAGCAAGCAGGCGTAAATTTCTCGGAAGTGCAGGGAAAAGAATTACCTCAATCTATAATCTCTCAAAGGCCCGAAGCAAAAGGTCATGAATGGTTTGCTACGGGAACTTCTATGGTTTTGCATCCTAAGAATCCATATATTCCTACCGTGCATCTGAATTATCGATATTTCGAAGCTGGCCCTGTTTGGTGGTTTGGGGGAGGTGCAGACTTAACCCCTTTTTATCCTTATCTTTCTGATGTAAGGAATTTTCATAATGAGCATAAAAAAGCTTGTGAGAAAGTTGATCAAGATTTACATAAAGTTTTCAAACCATGGTGTGATGAATATTTCTTCTTAAAGCATAGAAATGAATCTAGAGGCATAGGAGGTATTTTTTATGATTATCAAGATGGTTCAGGCAACATTTATAGAGGAAATAATCAAAATGGAAAGGCATCAGAAGCTTCACAAAATATTGGCAGAACTAATTTAAATTGGGATAATTTATTTTCTTTAGCTGAAAACTGTGGGCAGGCATTCCTTCCTTCATATTTGCCCATTATTGAAAAAAGAGCTTCTCAAGCATATTCATCAAAGGAAAGAGAATTCCAGCTATATCGAAGAGGTAGATATGTAGAATTCAATTTAGTTTGGGATAGGGGGACGATTTTTGGACTACAAACAAATGGCAGGACTGAATCTATATTAATGTCCTTACCGCCTTTAGCTAGATGGGAATATGGATATAAAGCTAAAAATGGTTCTCGAGAGGAAATTCTCACATCAATTTTTACAAAACCTCAAGATTGGTTCAATGATAAAGAGTTAGAGAAATTCTGTATAGAGAATAATATTTTTGATTAAAATTATCAAACAAAATTTTAAAGTATCTTAAATCGGTGTTTTAAATAAAGAACCGTCGCTTTGCAATTCAAGTTTTTCTCCAAGTTCATTTTCTAAAGAGATTAATTCATCCCTATGCGCTCTTAGTCTCATGAAAGTTGAATTATTTTCATTTTCGTTGATCAGCCTTAATTCAAATTTCTCCTCTCTTGCTGATTTTTTAAAATAAACAATCCCAGACAAAGGGCCACCAATTAATCCCAAAAGAATAGGCCACCAGCCTAATTCAGGATATATTTGAATAATTACTAATCCCAAAGCACAAGAACCAAAACCGCCAAGAAAACCTAAAAAAATTGCTAATAATTTACTAGAAACAACTTGACCTTTAAATATTAAAATTCTTTGTTCAAAATCTCCTCCTATTTGCTTCCATCCCCTCAAATTAAGCCATTCACATAAACTATTTAAAACCTTAACTGGCTGCTGAGAAGATGAAATCTCAACAATAGTTGTTCTATCTTTGCTGGAAGCCCTAAGAAAAAAAAATAGACCTATGGCCAAGAGAATTGTCAGCAATAATGTTGAATTTAAGGAATAGGACATTAAATAAATTTTTCTATTAAGTTGAAAATAAAAATTAAAGTTACATCATATTATAATTTTTTAAAATTATTCTGTAAAATAATCCTATTAGATAAAAATTCTTAATTTAATAAAATCTTAAGTAATACTCTAAACATAAAATTACTTTAAATACTTATTAAAATGACTGTAGAAAATAAAAATATTGATCTTCTTTATAACGATTTAACAGCAGATTTATACAATCTTTATAAAAAATCATCCTACCTAGCTATTGACACTGAAGCAATGGGTTTAATTCATGGAAGAGATAGACTCTGTTTAGTACAAATATGCAATGAAAATAAAAGAACATCTTGTATAAAAATTGAACTTAATACATCTTCTTCTCCTCATTTAAAAGCACTTCTTGAAGATGAAAGAATTACTAAAATATTTCACTATGCGAGATTTGATTTAGCAGCTCTAAAATGCAATCTTGAAATTAATACAAAAAATATTTTTTGTACAAAAATTGCTAGTAAGCTGGCAAGAACTTATACAAATAAACACGGTTTAAAGGATTTAATTAATGAATTGTTAGGTATAGAATTGGACAAAAGCTCGCAAAGTAGTGATTGGGGCAGCAACGAAGATTTAACAAAAGATCAATTAGATTACGCAGCAAATGATGTTAGATATTTAATTGAAGCTATGCATAAATTAAAAGTTATCTTAGAAAGAGAGAATAGATATGAGTTAGCTCAAAAATGTTTTGAAACAGTTTCTGTACATGCAGATTTAGATATACTAAAATTCTCAAATATATTTGAACATTAAGAATCAATCTTCAGTTAAAAAATTATCTTCACCATTAAGAGTTTCCATTAGCTTATCAAGTATTCGCGAAGAACTTAATTTATCTCCATCATTTTTTTCACAAATTTTTAAGACATTTTGCGCAACTTTTATTTTTTCTTGAATAGTTTTCGAGCCCTCTTTTGCAATTTGAATTTCTACTTTCTTTTTAGCAGAAGATAAGCTTATACTCATAAGTTTTGCAATCTCTGCACAAATTTTTAAATATTGCCGGTCATTTATTGGATACATAAAAGAATTAATAATTAATAAGCTAGTGCCATTTACTAAGATAACAAATTAAGGTTTAAGGCATCTACGATTTTCTTACTTGCTCCAGATTCCCCCATTCTTTTTTTTCCAATTTTTGCTTGTTCTAACCTATTTACTTTTCCTTTCAAAAGTAAACTTAAACGTTTTAAAAGAATTTTTTTGTTCTTGCAAACTAAAACACTACCTCCCAATAATCTTGATTGCCTTTTCGCAAATGATTTTGTAAATTGTGGACCAGGTCCAGGTAAAGAAAGAGATGGAATTCCAAGGCCAGCAATTTGCTCTGTTGCAGTTCCTGCATTAGATAAGCCAACTTCTGCCATATTGGCCCATGAATTGAATTTACCTTTTCCAATCACTACATATTGATCTTTCTTTTTCCATACTGAATCTTCATCAATAAAAAATTTAACTTTACTCTGTTTTATAAAACCATATTTTTTTAAATAACTTTGAATTTGAATTCCATTCGCATTAATGCTCAAAGGCAAAAGTATTACCAAATCATTTGATAAATCAAAATCTTGCAAGCAATTAAGAAAATTATCAAGATTTTTAAAAGCTTCAGGGTATCTACTTCCGACTAATAAAATAATCCTTTTAAAAGAAATAATATTTGATATTTTATCGTTTGAATCATTAACAAAATCCATCATTGGATTACCCAAGTATTTTGCATCAATATTTTTTCTATTCAAATTATTAGCTGTAATTTTATCTCTCATAATTAAATTTTTACATCTTGGAGATTTCATTAAAAACATTTCCCATGGATCCCATTCAGAACCTTTCAACTTATGATAAAAATCGCTTAAATCCCAACCTGGCCCACTACTCCAAGTATGATCACTTTTGGGGGTTCCAATGAAACTAAATTGGCATTCTGAACTCCAAGCATAAATTAATGGCAAGAAATCACCTACTGCAATAATTTTGCAGTTATGTTTTGACTTCTGTTTTACAATGAGAAAATTTCTTAAATTATCGATTAAAAATCCTGCAAACAAATCAAGCACAAATCCCTTCAGACTTTGATTACTAAAACCTCCACTAGGGAGCTCTTTTAAGTATCCTATTTTACGAAAATTCTTGGATTTTATGGAATTAAATACATCTCCATTTCCTACTAAAGGCAAAACTTCTATATTCTGATTTTTTATTTTTTTTAGTAATATTTTTATTATTTCCGACGCGATTACATCTTCTCCATGACCATTGGATATAAATAATAGAGAATAAGACATCTTACTGTTAAGATCATAAAAAGATTCATTCGAATCTTTTTCGGCGGCATGGCCAAGTGGTAAGGCAGAGGATTGCAAATCCTTTATCCCCAGTTCGAATCTGGGTGCCGCCTTCTTCAATTTTGTAGCAATATTTGCTATAAACCCTTCCAAAAACTTGAGTTTTGTATATCTTTTATACATTTTTAGCACTCATTCTTTGGACAGTAAGTTTTTTAGATTGTAATAATCTAATACTAGTATCCTATTTGTTTCTAATAAATCAAAATAATCAAATTTAAAATATTATTTTGAATTAGTCACTAAATCCTTCTATCAATTCTTTTGTTGAATAAATTCCAACAAATGGAGCTGTTACCTCTTTTAATATTCCAGTAGTTTTTCCAAATAGACTATTTTTTACTGAAATTAAATCATCTTCCTTTAAATATGGATTTCTTTTTGAGCCTCTTTTAGCACTTCCTGAATATGAAATATTTTTCTTTGTTACTGTTCCATCTTTCTCGTACCTTATTAAAACAATCTTTCCTGAGAGAGGTTTAATTGGTCCAGATAAATCAATCGCATCCGATAAGGTGGATTCAAGAGGGAGTTTCACAACTCCAGGAGACTCTACCCTACCAAAAAGATTTACTGAGATAAATTTTGGAGAAATCCCAGACAAAATAGATTTCGAGATTTGATTTGGATTTGGTTTACTTAGTTTTGGAAAGAATAAAGAATCGCCATCAAATATACGTATATCGTTAGTGGGATCTGATTCGTATATGTAAGCATTCAAATCAATAATCGCTCTCTTTTTACCTCCGCCTTTTCCAAGAGGTACATCTCTTATAATTTCAATTCTAGATAAATCAGTTTTAGAAGTTATACCACCAGCTTTCCTTATAACATCGGAAATGGTAGTTAAATTATCACTTGATCTTTTGACTTCGATATCTTGTGAAGATTGATTATTTGATTTCATATTTTGACTTAAATCTGTTTGTTCATTATTATTTTCAATCAATGCATCCAGCCCAGAATTATAATTTTTTTTTAAAGTTATCCTTGAACCTGATGAATAAGCGGGAAATTTGTAAAAACCAGGATTTCTTAACTCACCTCTTGCTAGTACTCTAATACTTTTAAATCGTGCAATCCTTATTTTTATTTCGGGATCAATTAGAAATTCAGTATATCTTTTTTCCAATAAAGTTTTCAATTCAGACTTTGTTAATCCCCTTACAAACGTTTCGTCTAACCTTGGTAATAATAATTCTCCTTCTTCATTGACTAAAAAAACTCCACTAAGTTCATCAGCAGGAAAAAATTCTAGATAAATTGAGTCCCCATTATCAATTATGTAATCCTCTAACTCATTTCTTGATTCTAAATATTCGATTTCTAAATTATTATTTAAATTAGTGGAATTATTAGTATCTGCTTTTGCAATATCAAATAAAAAAGATAGTAATAATAAATTAAAAAAAAAGAAAAATTTAGGATTAATACCTGAAATAAATAAACCTAAAATATTATTTTTGAATTGAAATCTTAAACTCAAAAAACAAAAAAAATATTTTTAAATTTTAGCATAAAGGTCATAAAGTTTCAATTTCTTATTGATAAATTAGATTTGAATTATTTTAGTAATCATTATCTGCTACGCACATTCCTAAACATCTAACACCATTTGATGCAGTCCTTTTGCAATGATTACATAAAATGGGATCTTTCTCTGATGTAAGGTTAATTTTTAAATTATTTTGATCTTTAAAGCCTATTAACTCTTGTGTTGAATCAAATAGAGTCATTCTTGGAATCATTTGTTGAATCGATACTAACAACAAGTGAAGCATTTGTGTTGGAAGATGGTATATCCATAATTTTGACAGTTTCTTTAGGCTGATCAATAACTTGACTTTCTTCAGTACTCTCATCAACTGCACAAGCTTCAAGAGCCTCTCGAAGTAGTGAATCAAAAGTTGCTCCGGGCAATCTATGTCTAGCAACCTCAAGAAAGGTTCTTGGTAAGGATTCAGAGGCAGCATCTCGTAAAGCAGGATTATTCTTTCTGTGTTCTTGTTCTTCTTCTATTGATTTAATAAACCTCAGTGTGACATCTCTTTTGGTAGAGGCTTTTATCAGCGTATCATTTTCGGGATTACTAATATTAGGTTCATTTTCAAGATCACTAAGTCTTTTTTCTAAACTATTTAAAACTTCATTAGCTTCTTTACTAATATGCGCTAATTGACCATCGGACAAATTAGGTAAATCAGCGACAAAAACTTTCCCATGATCTCTTAGTGTCAAGAAAGTTGGTCTGGGGCCTTGAGCCTGTCTACCAATTGATTCAGAATTATTACCTATTGGTCTTTTTGGAGGTGTAGGACCAGCTGAACTACGTCTACGTGTAATTCTTTGATTATTTGCAAAGGGCATTGAATAAGGTTAAATCTTAATACTTAAACTTCCGATATAATTCGGCGGTAATTTTATTATATTACACCCAACTTTTTCTTTTGGGTATAAAAAATAATTTTTAAAACTCATCTTGAAAAAATAAAAAAATTTAAGTTAATATCTCTGGCAAAAATTTACTAATTCTAGAATCATTTTTTCGAACTATCTTTCCAATTTCCCAACTATCTATGCCATGATCTTTACAGATACTTAATATCGCGTCTTTAAATTGTTTATTAATAATTAAACAAAATCCCACTCCAAGATTAAAAGTATTCCAAAAATCTTTTTCAGGAATAGATCCTTTCTCTTTAAGGAATTTAAATAAAATAGGTATTTCCCAAGAACTGGTATTGATATAAGGAATAAAATCAGAAGGTATACATCTTGGTAAATTTTCTGGAATTCCTCCTCCAGTAATATGAGACATTGCTTTAATTTCTATATTTTCAGATAAAATTTGGTTAATCACATTATTGTAAATTTTTGTAGGTTTCAATAACTCATCATAAAAATTTAAGTAAGAAACTTTTTCAAATTCCTTGTCTATTTGATTATTATTTTGAATAATTTTTCTTACTAAACTAAAGCCATTACTATGAACTCCATTACTTTTTAAAGCAATTATTAAGTCATTTTCAGATACTTTTTTACCATTGATAAGCTTATCCTCATCAACTATTCCAACACAAAATCCTGCAAGATCATACTTATTTTTTGAATAAAATCCTGGCATTTCAGCAGTTTCTCCGCCGAGTAATGAACAGTTATTTTCTCCGCAACCATGTGAAATTCCCTGAACAACCCTCAATAATTGTTTCTTATCAAGTTTACCAGTAGCAATATAATCCAGAAAAAATAAAGGTTTTGCACCACTAGTAATGATATCGTTCATGCACATAGCGACTAAATCAATACCAACCTCAAAATGAAAGTTTTTACTTTGGGCTAATTCTAATTTTGTTCCAACACCATCAGTTCCTGAAACAAGAACTGGTTTTTTAAAACTATCGATAGGAATTCTAAACAACCCTCCGAACCCACCAATACCCTCAATCACATTAGATGTATGAGTTGCTTCAACTGCCTGTTTAATTTCGGAAACAAATTCTCGCCCAGCTTCTATATCAACACCTGATGTTTTGTAATCCATGAAATAAAAATGATAGACTTTCCCTATATAGATATTCCTCCTAAGATTGCTTTTGTCCAGTAATTATTTATCAAATAGATTTATTTTTTAAAAACAAAGTGAAGAAAGTAATTATAAGGAAAACTGAAGAAATAGAAAATTGGAGGAGAAATATAAATAATGAAATTAACTTCATTCCAACAATGGGCAATCTTCATAATGGACATATAAAACTAATATCAACAGCAAAAAATGACAACTCTAATGTTAATTTAGTAAGTATTTTTATTAATCCACTTCAATTTGATAACAAGTTAGATTTAGAGAACTATCCTAAAACAATTGATAATGATATAAATATCTCCTTTTCAAATGGAGCAGATGCCATCTTCATCCCAAGTAATGAAGATATATATCCACCGAATAATAAAAATATTAAATTCCTAAAAGCTCCAATAGAATTATCTTCTGCATTATGTGGATTAAATCGAATTGGACATTTTGATGGGGTTTGTACAGTAGTTTATAGATTACTTAATCTCATCAAGCCAAAAAATCTTTACTTAGGAGAAAAAGATTGGCAACAACTTTTAATTTTAAAAAATCTCATACAAAGAAAGAAATTAAATGTTGCTATTAAATCTATTCCTACACAAAGAGATTTTGATGGAATTCCTCTAAGTTCGCGTAATGTGCATTTATCGAAAAACGAAAGGAAATTGATTAGGTTTTTTTCAAGTGAGTTATTAGAAGCAAAAAAAATTTTTCAACAAGAAAAAAAGATCAATTTAAAAGAAATAATTAAAAAGCTATCAGAAAAAAAAATTTCAATTGAATATTTAGAACATTTACACCCTCATACACTCCAGAAAGCTAAACTTGAGGATAATATTTCTATACTGGCTGGTGCGATAAGATGTGGAGAGACAAGATTAATTGATCACGTTTTTTTAATGAAAAGAAATCCGATCATTGCAATTGATGGTCCTGCAGGGTCAGGTAAAAGTACTGTAACAAAGTTAATAGCGAAGAAACTTAAACTTTTATATCTAGATACTGGAGCAATGTATAGGGCATTGAGTTGGCTTATGATAAAAGAAAGTATTGATTATAAAAAAGAAAAAGAATTACAGAATATTCTTAAAGATATATCTATTGTTTTCAAGTCGAATACAAATTCACATCAGGATGTTTATATTAATAACTACTGTGTTACTGATGAAATTAGGTCGCAAAAGATAAGTTCTATAGTTTCTAAAATTTCCTCAATAAAAGAAGTAAGAGAATTCTTAGTAGAAGAACAAAGGAAAATTGGAGAATCAGGCGGACTTGTAGCTGAGGGAAGAGATATAGGAACTACTGTTTTTCCTGATGCAGAACTTAAAATATTCTTAACTGCTAGCATCGATGAAAGAGCAAAAAGAAGAAAATCTGATAAAAATAGTAAAGACTCACAAGAAATAGACCTTCATACGTTAAAAGAACTTATAAAGAAAAGAGATTTTGAAGATTCCAATAGGGAAATTTCACCTCTAATAAAAGCGAATGAAGCAATAGAAATTATTACGGATGGATATTCAATTAATGAGGTAGTGAATAAAATTATTGATCTTTATAATGACAAGATTCCTAAAGAGACTGAGATCAAATAAATTCAAGAAATACTTTCCAAAAAACCGTTTACAGAGTCTTCTAAAATATCAAGGACATAATCGAAGCCCTCATCACCTCCAAAATATGGGTCAGGCACTTCTTGCTCTTTAAAAACTGATCTAAAATCTTGTATTTTTTTAATTGATACAAAATCAGTTGAAGCTGTTCTATTTTTAAGATCTTGAATATTGCTAAAATTTGAGTCGTCCATCACAAGAATATAGTTAAATTTTTCAAAATCTTTGCTAGTAATTTGACGAGCCCTGCTTAAGATATTTATATCTCTTCTTTCTGCCGCAATTCTCATCCTAGAGTCAGCTTTTTTCCCAATATGCCAACTCCCAGTTCCAGCAGAATCTACGATAAAGCCATCAGTTAATCCTTTCTTTTCAAGTAGACTTATAAAGATAGCTTCTGCAGCAGGAGACCTACAAATATTTCCCAAACATACAAAAAGAACAGAAATTTTTTTCATATGATTTCGAATTTGAGTTAATTATAAGACTTTTAAGTAGTAAACAAAACTTCTTTAATTAAAGATTCAGTAAATTCTTTACCAAACAAACTCGACAACATTGGCCTAGCTGGATCTTTTTCTCTTCTATATTTCAAATAATTATTTTGCCCATTTATTAATTCTCTTTGCAGCTCCATATTCGCTTCTTTACTTTCGAAAAGAATTTCCAAATACAAATCAAGATATGCCTTGAATGATGTATAAAGCTGATTAGCAATTAAAAAATCACTTCTTTCTTCTTTTGGTAATTTTGACCAGATTACTCCTGGAGAAAAAAATTTAGCAACATCTGCAGACATTTTTTCAGCTAATGGGAGTGATGAATGACAATGATTCTTGAGTTTTATAAGTTTTTCTAATAGCTCGTCATTGTATTGATTTTTTATGTTTAATGAAGGCTGAAAATCTAATACTAATAAATGACTATTGGGCAAAGAAACAAAATCTATTCCAAAAAATGGGACGTTATAAATAGTATTTGGAATAATTAAAAAATTTAAGACAGAATAATTTGGACTATTAATACAAACTGCTCTTGCGAGTTGAATTCTTTTGTTATGCGTTACACCCCAAGTAAAGAGATTCACATTTTTTTTTGATTTTTTTGAACCATAAATTGAATTTTTATAAGAATATTCCGAGGGTATTATTTTCTCTAAACAATTATATTTTCTTAAATTATTAATTAAATATTTTAAAAAATTATGCCATCTCCAATCTGGCCTATAAAAAATAGTATCTTGTATTAACATTCAATAAATAACTTCATTATTTAATGTAAAGAGAAATTTATTGATAAATTTTTTTGTCCATTTTTCTCCAAAAAAAGATTGAAACAATTTATCTGCAGGGTCTTTTTCAACACTGTACTTATCATATTTAATTTGATTGATTTTTATTTCTTCTGCATTTAAAAAGTGATTAGCAGGATTCATTTTATAAATGTTCAAATAGTTATTTACAAATGAATGGAATATATTATTTAAATCTCTATCAAGATCTAATTTATTTCCTCTACATATAATCACCCATGGAGAAAAATACTTTTTTGAATCGTATATATTCTTCATTTTATTATTATCAAATTCAGAATATTTTTTCTTAATACTACCTAAACTTGAACAATATTTTTCAAGATACTTACTTTCTTGAATTAAAGGTTGATAATCCATTATTGCTAATAACTTTTGAGAAGTTCCAAACCATAAAATATCGGCTCCTAAAATAGGGATTTCACTATCAAAATTTGGATATGCGACTGTATTAAATACTTGCAGTTTTTTACCACCATCTAATCTTGTTATTCGCCACTTTCTATATTCTGGAGATGAAAAAAGCCAATTTTTAATAATATATTTTGAATCTTCATTGTGATGTTCTTTGAATTCGCTAGATATTTTTACTTCATGACCATTTAATTCATCAATATTGGTTTTAAGGAAATCAACTAATGAATCAAACATAAATACCTATGTCTCTGTGCTTCCTTTCCTTACTTTTTTAGTAATATAGTTAAATACAATCTTACCTAAAACAGCAATCAAGTTTCCTTCAAGCTCCTTAAACATTTTCATATTATAAGTAAAAGCTTGATTAGCTTCATCAATAATTTGATCAGCAGTCTTTTGATTTATTGGAAGTTGATTCAAGGTAAGAGAATATTCTTCCTTAAATTTCTTTTCATCAGCAATTAATTCAAACTCATAAAAATTTAAACCATCATTTCCCTTTAAATTTAATGCTTTTTTAGCAATCCTTTTCAAAATTTGCCCCCCAGATAAATCTCCTATATAGCGAGTGTAATGATGACCAACCAATAGCTCTGGTGAATTTTTTGCGACATCTCGTATTCTTTCAACATATTCTTTTGCTGAGTGAGAAATATTAATTTCATTTTTCCAGTTTTTACCAAAATAAAATTTTAGATCATTTACAAGACTTTCTTTCCTGAATAATGATTTAAAACCTATAGGTTTTATTACGGGATGTTCCTCATTGATCAGTCTTTCAATTTCTTCTTCCATAGCTTCATAAACAAAATATAAATCACTAATTAATTTTCTATAAGATTTTTTTTCAACAACTCCTTTTAAGAAACAAGCCACAAAGCCAGTATTTTCTGCCATAGTATGGGACTTTTTTGTCCCTTCTCTTAATTGTCCTGCAAGAGCGACTGCCATATATTTTGAATTATTTTTGTAAGTGTATTTAATCTACAAGGAAAATACATAAAACAGCTAATTTTTGTTACCAGAGGATGTTGTAGAGAATAGCTTATAAAGTTCTTTACAAACCAAAAAAAGGTTATCTTTTTGTTCTTTTTGCGGTAGATGAGTGCCAGTCATTTCCCAATCACCAATTGTTGCAACTCTCCATCTCTCGGATGGAACAATCATACCTCGCATTATTATTCCCAACAGTTTCGGGACTCTATCATTATTATGATTTTCAATTCTTAATTGTAAGAGTATTGCTCTACATTCAATAAGAGGACTCCAACCAGGGAAATGAAACGCAAAATCAATAGTATCTTGCAAGGATTCATTATTTGAATTGTCCCACGGACTAAAGTTTACGCTTGCATCTGGAAAATATTTCCTAAACAAAGCTGCAGCAGAAGCAATTTTATTAGCTATTTCAACGTTACTTACATTTGAACTCGCATTCATAAGTAGCTGAGTATTTTATTGAAAATGACATAATTTGCTTTAACTTGCTTATTAACTACTTTTTCTTTTAATAAAGATGTTGAAATGCTGATCAATAAAGTGTTCTCTATTCACATTTAGATAATAAATTTCTAGGTTTTAAAGAAAATAACTCATCGCAAATTACAATACGAGAAATTTAATGAGTTATCTTTTATTAATTCAATGCTATGCCAAAATTTGAAAAATTAACTTTACCTAATGAAGGCGAGATAATAACTTTTAATCAAGGCAAACCTAATGTCCCAAATAATCCAATTGTCCCATTTATTAGGGGTGATGGTACTGGAGTTGATATTTGGCCTGCTACTCAAATAGTTCTTGATTCAGCGATTCAAAAAAGCTATGGTGATGAAAGAAAAATTAATTGGTTTAAAGTCTATGCAGGCGATGAAGCTTGTGAACTTTATGGAACATATAACTATCTCCCACAAGATACTATTGAAGCAATCAAACACTTTGGTGTAGCCATCAAAGGTCCTTTAACAACTCCCATCGGTGGAGGTATTAGATCTCTTAATGTTGCATTAAGGCAAATCTTTGATTTATATAGCTGTGTTAGACCATGCAAATATTATTCAGGAACTCCAAGCCCTCACAAAAATCCCCAAAATTTAGACGTTATTGTTTATAGAGAAAATACTGAGGATATCTACATGGGAATTGAATGGGAAGCGGAGGATAATAATTGTCTTGAATTAATTAAACACTTAAATAACATTGTCATACCAAAAAGTAAAAATTTAAAAAATAGATCCATACCAAATGGATCAGGTATTGGAATAAAACCAGTAAGTAAATCTGGTAGCCAAAGGCATATTAGAAAAGCCATTGAACATGCCAAAAGACTATCAGGAGATAAAAGGCATGTGACTCTTGTACATAAAGGGAATATTATGAAATATACAGAAGGTGCATTTAGAGATTGGGGATATGAATTAGCAGTAAATGAATTTAGAGAAGATTGCATTACAGAAAGAGAAAGCTGGATTTTAGATAATATTCAGAAAAATCCAGAAATTACAATTGAAAATAATGCGCGAAAAATTGAACCAGGTTTTGACAAACTTACAAATAACAAAAAAGCATTCATTTGCGAAGAAATAAAAGAAGTTATTGCATCAATATCAAATTCTCACGGAGATGGAAAATGGAGAGAACTAATTCTTGTTGATGATCGGATAGCTGATAGTATATTTCAACAAATTCAAACTAGACCTCAAGAATATTCAATTCTTGCAACATTAAACCTTAACGGAGACTATGTTTCTGATGCAGCTGCAGCAATTGTTGGAGGCCTAGGTATGGCTCCTGGTGCAAATATTGGAGATAATGCAGCAATTTTTGAAGCTACGCACGGTACCGCTCCAAAACATGCAGGCTTAAACAAGATTAATCCAGGCTCAGTAATTCTGAGTGGTGTAATGATGCTTGAATATTTTGGTTGGAATGAAGCAGCCAACTTAATTACTAACGGTTTAAGTAAGGCAATAGAGCAAAAAAAAGTCACCTATGATCTTGCACGCTTAATGGAACCAAAAGTAGAACCCTTATCTTGCAGCAGTTTTGCTGAGAAGATTATATCAAATTTCTAATTTTAAAAATTATTTTTATTTTCAAAAACTTTCCAAATATTAACCAGAGAATCTTTAGTGCCAATGTTTCCAGGATGAGTAACAATAGGAAGTTTTTCGCCATTTTTTAGGTTGTAAGTCACCACTGAAATGCCTGTTAAAATCTGTCCTTCAAGATAAACACAATCTGCATTAAGTCCATTACTAAGAATCAAATTTGTTGTTATTCCACCTTTTGAAATCAAATATCCTATTTCATACTTCAAATCTGCAACTAGTTCAGCAATAAAACAAGCAAGTAAATTATAAAAATTAAATAGTTCAGAAGAACCTAAGGACATAAATTTTCTTGAAGTAAACAAAACAGGAGTTTTTCCTTTCTTAAAAGAAAATCTAATTTCTTTCAAAAATTTATTTTTAAACAAATTCATACGCATCTGATTATTGTCTGATGAACTAATTTTAAAGAATTCAAAAACATCTAATTCAACTGGATTGCAATTACTTATCTCTAATAAATTATTCAATTGTATTGTTGAAAGTTCTACATATGATCCAACAATTATCAGTCCTGGAAGAAAGCTTTTTTCTTTATTTCTTATTCTTAAATTAGAGAAAAATATTTCTCTCTGAGAGACATTTTGTTTACCAGAAACTGAACTTATAAAACTCGCTGCAGTTCGAAAAAGAAATTTTTTTTGTTTAATTAATTTTTTAATTACTAAAGAAAATTTTTTTAGTTGAGAATAATTTTCTACATCTACAACTACATGTTTATTATTCTTCAAGTTCTTTAGTTTTTGAAAAACAATATTATTTTCATCATCATTTAGCATTGCGATATCTGACAATAAAAGATTTTGAATATCATCAAAATTTATTTGAGATTTACTCTGCTGAAATAAAAGATTCTTGACATTATTTGTCGCATATCCAAAAATTTTATCTTTTGCAAAAATTGTTTGACTAATAGGGGTTTTATCAACAAAATGAGATCCATTAATTGTTAATCTTTTACCCTCTATAAAAGCTGGAATATGAAAAGTAGCATCAAAAGGACCTATGCAACTATTTAGGACACTTGGCTCTAAAAAGTTATGTCCTCGAAGAGTAGAGTCTCCTCTACTTATAAAAATAATTTCTTCTTCATAGGCTTGAGAAGCAATAACAGTCTTAAGATTTTCGCAAATTTCCTCTATTGTTAATTTCGCATCATTTTCCGATAGTGACCTTGTATTAGCCAAAATAAAAAATAAATTAGATTTAGATTGAAAACCTTTGACTAAAGTTGAGAAGTCCCACTTAAGCAGTAACAAGCAATCATAAACAGTTTGAGAGCCTGTAGGATCATCATCTATAACGACAAATTTCATAAATATTGCATAATTACTTAAGAGATTTTATTTGTATTGACGCATTTAATCTTTTACTTTCATTTGAAGGAATCATAATGTTTCTAAATCCATCAACAAAAGAATTTCGAGGACTAGTCCAAGGTTCGAGACATATCATTCTTCTGGGAGGATCACTCCAAATAACACCTAAATCAAAAGGATATGGATGATTTAAAGTTACCTCTCTTCTAAAAATTTTATCTCGAAAAGAACTTCTACCGGAAGTATACATAAGTAGATCAACTCCTAAATTAATTTTTTTTAATTCATTCAAAGTATTGCTAATAATGTTTCTTTCTTGATCCTGACAATTAAGCGGGTTATTGATAAACTCTAAATTTTTGAAATCTGAAACTTTAAAATAAGGATGCAAACCAAAATTTATTGGCATAACAAAGTCTGTTTTATTCTTAATTAGAATTTCAAATTCTAAACAGTTGATCTTTAAGGAAACTTCTATTCTTAGTTCGAAATCGAAAGGATAATATTTTTTTGTTTTTTTAGATGCATTTAAGAATAAGCATAAAAATTTTTCATTTTCATTAAATGAGTATTGCCATTGCAAATCCCTAGCGAATCCATGTTGTGGTAATTGCCAATAACCATGTCCAAATACTGAACTAGAGGTATTGAGATTTCCACATATTGGAAACAAGATTGGAATGCCTCCCCTAATACTTTTTGTCTTATCGATAAATCTTTTTTCATCGAAATAAAGTATTTCAATACCTTCTGAAACCCAATTTGTAATAACGCCTCCTCTTTCAGGACAAAATTTAATGTAATTATTTTGATCTAATTGAAAGACAAAAATTCCCTGCTCTTTATTAAATAATTCAAGTTTCACAATTATTACTTAAAGAGAATCAACCCAATCCAAAATATGCTGATTGACTAATTCAGGTATCTCATCATGAGGACAATGTCCTGCATCAAGAATAATTTCTTTTGTATTTTTTGGCGTAAATTTTTTGTATAGATTTCTTTTTTTTGGAGTGTTCATCCATGGATCTTTCCCACCCCAAAGAAGTAATAATGGTGCATTTAGTTTTGCGAATAACTTATCCAACGGCAATCCCTGAGGACCTGATGGGTTAAATACACTTCTAAAAACATTAAAAGCTCCGAAATCTAGCGAAGGCTTCCTTATTGACTCAACTAAAAAATCATCAACATTTTTTTTATCAACATAAACTTGATTCAAAGTTTTTTTAATATTTTTTGGATTTCTCATATTCTCAAAAATCAAACGTTGAAGAACAATATTTTTCAAAAATATGCCGGCAACTGTTTCAATTGAAGTTTGCAACATATTCTTTTTGATAGTTTTTTCTTCACTAAAATATCCTGCAGCATTAAGTAATATCACTCCCGCGTTAAGATCATTTAATTCTGCACCAGCTGCTAATGCTGCGTAACCACCTAATGAGTTCCCTACAACAATTGTAGGTTTTTTTATTTTCTCTTTTACATAAGCTACAACCTGGTCTTTCCATAAAGATCCTGAGTATTCGACGTCTTGAGGCTTAGGACTTTTTCCAAATCCAAGTAAATCCAAAGCGTGAACTTCGTATTTCGTACTTAAAACAGGAATATTAAATCTCCAATGATCAGTAGAAGCACCAAAACCATGAATTAATAAAATTGCATATTCTTTTGATGTTTTCTCAGGCTTAGCTGAAACAGTATGTATTGGGTAATTTAAAAAATTCCAGTCATAATTTACATCACTATCTAGCAGAGCTGATTTTTCCATATTTATGAAAATACTATATTGTTTAATACTAATAAAATTATTTCCTAAAGAAGACCTACAGGATCAGCTGCAACATCATCTGAAATTTTATTACCATCATTTGGTGGCTTATCTTTTAGAACAATTCTCAAGAGAACAGGTGCAAGAAATGTAGTTCCTATAACCATTAATAAAATAGCTGCTTCAAGAGAAGGAGTTAACAACTTAGCGCTTGTTCCTAGCCCAAGGAAAATTAAACCAACCTCTCCTCTAGGCATCATGCCCAAACCTACAACTAATCTATTTGTAGGTTTATCACTCGAAAATACCCATCCGGCAGCAATTTTTCCAATAATTGCCACAACTAATAAAAATCCAGCAACTACAAGTGCTGACCTACTTGTTGGATCAAGTGGATTAATAACTGATAAATCCATTCCAGCTCCTACTAATACGAAGAAAATAGTTGCGAATAAGGAGACTAAAGGTAAAACGGATTGTTGAATTGCGTGATTATTTTTAGAACTACTAAGAATGAGTCCAGCCGCAAAAGCACCTAAAGCTGCTTCCAATCCAATGGCTGTTGCGACAAAACAACACAGCACAAGTATCACAAAAGAAGCTACCACTACAGCTCCAGGAGCCTTTAATCTATCTAATAACCAATCAAACCCTGGGGCTGCTGTTCTACTTAATGCGATAGCAGCAATAACAAATACTACAGCTGCAGCAACTAATTTCACAATAGGAGCAATTTCTAAAGTACCTCCTGCAGCGAGAGCAACAACAACAGCAAGAATTACAATTCCCAAAATATCGTCTAGCACTGCTGCACCAATAACAATCTGTCCTTCTCTGGTTTTTAAATATCCCAACTCACCAAAAACACTAGCAGTAATTCCTATACTTGTAGCTGTCATAGATGCTCCAGCAAAAACTGCTGGAATTAGATCTACCTGGAAAATAAACATTAATCCAAGAGTTCCAAAGGCAAAAGGTAAAATCACACCAGCCATAGCAACTGTAAAAGCCTGAGCTCCGACAGCTACTAATTCCTCTAACTCACTTTCTAATCCTGTTAAAAATAAAAGAGCATATAAGCCCAGAGTTGCTACTGCTTGGAGGGATGGAAAACTTTCGAAATAAACATCAGGTACTGCTTCTGGGGGGATTGACGCCAACGAGCTAATAACATTTACAAGTCCTTCATTTAATTCGGTTCCAGCCGAAGGTGGTATCAACAAATGGAATCCAGATGCCCCTATTACAACCCCTGCGAGAAGCTCGCCTACTATCGTTGGTAAACTTAGTCTTACTAAGACTTCTGCTAATGCTCTTGCAGCTAAAAATATCAATAGAAACCTTATAACTCCTATCAACGTTTCAGCAACTTCTAAATCATGTGCACTTAATTCAGCAAGTAAACAATACATATGAAATGAGAGAAAAAATAAACTACCTAATTGGAAGATAGTTTATGGAGGGCCCACTTTAAGAAATATGTAAGAAAAAAGCAAAAATACTCAACAAGTGTGGATCTGAAGTTACAACAAAGAAATTTTCAAAAAAATGGCTATTGTCTAATATATGACTAATCCAATGAATTCCAACGAACCCTTCGATCTACGCTTGCCTACCCCAGGCTGCTACTTAGATCCTGAGAAAGCTGGCATGGATTCTGATGCTGTTTTTCAAGGAATGACAGCTCATCTTTTTTATACCCTTGGAAAGTTAGCCACTTCTGCAAGTCCTCACGACTTGTACATGGCTTTAAGTTATGCAGTTAAAGATAGGCTAATGACAAGATATTTAGCCAGCCAAGAAGTCATAAGAAAAAAACCACAAAAAACAGTCGCCTACTTATCAGCAGAATTTTTAATAGGCCCTCAATTAAGTAATAATCTTCTAAATCTTGGAATAACTCAAGAGGCAGAAGATGCTTTAAAAAGATTTGGAATTGAATCATTGTCAACAATTCTTGAAGTTGAAGAGGAGCCTGGATTAGGAAATGGTGGACTTGGCAGACTTGCAGCTTGTTATATGGAATCATTAGCATCTCTACAAGTTCCAGCGGTTGGTTATGGTATTAGATATGAATTTGGAATATTCAATCAGTTAATTAGGGATGGTTGGCAAGTTGAAGTAACTGACAAATGGTTAAAAGGTGGATGGCCATGGGAACTTCCACAACCAGACGAATCATGTTTCGTTGGTTTTGGAGGCAGAACTGAAAGTTATAGAGATGATAAAGGAAACTACAGATCAAGATGGATTCCCTCTGAACATGCCATTGGAGTTCCCCATGATGTTCCGGTTTTAGGGTACAGAGTAAATACATGTGACAGATTAAGATTATGGAGAGCTGATGCAACTGAAAGTTTTGACTTTTATGCATTCAATATTGGTGATTATTATGGTGCAGTAGAAGAAAAAGTTGCATCTGAAACACTTTCAAAAGTTCTATATCCAAATGATGGAACTGACGAAGGTAGAAGATTGAGACTTAAACAACAACACTTTTTTGTAAGTTGTTCTCTTCAAGATATGTTGAGAAGCCTTGAACAAAGATCAATACCAATAACAGAATTCCCTAACCATTGGACAGTCCAATTAAATGATACCCACCCTGCTATTGCAGTTGCAGAATTAATGCGACTTCTTATTGACCAATATCAAATCGGCTGGGATAAAGCTTGGAATATAACAACCTCCTCAGTTGCCTATACCAACCACACATTACTACCAGAAGCTTTAGAGAAATGGGATTTAGGTTTATTTAACGATCTTCTTCCTCGTCATCTAGAAATTATTTATGAAATTAATTGGAGGTTTCTACAGCAATTAAGACTACGTTATCCTGGAGATGACAAGATCCTTCAAAAACTTTCAATAATTGATGAAGAAGGCTCCAAATCAGTTCGTATGGCCCACTTGGCTACAATTGGAGCCCATCATATAAATGGAGTTGCAGCTCTTCACTCAGATCTAATCAAAAGACAACTTCTGCCTGAATTCGCAGCATTATGGCCTGAAAAATTTACAAATGTAACTAATGGGGTCACTCCAAGAAGATGGGTTGCCTTATCTAATCCATCATTATCTAACCTTCTAGAAGAAGAAGTTGGTCCAAATTGGATAACAAATATGGAACTTCTTAAAAAGTTAGAAGAAAAAAAAGATGACAATAATTTTTTAGAAAAATTTGAAGAAACTAAACTAAATGGCAAAAGAAAATTAGCTAGTTTTATCCATTCAAAAACTGGAATACTTGTAGATCCATCAAGTTTATTTGATGTTCAAGTAAAAAGAATACATCAATATAAAAGACAACATTTAAACGCTCTTCAAATTATTGCTCAATATTTAAGAATCAAAAATGGTACAAACAAATATGAAGTACCAAGAACAATAATATTTGGAGGTAAAGCTGCACCAGGCTACTTTATGGCAAAGCTGATGATTCGATTTATAAATGGTATTGCTGACGTAGTCAATTCCGATCCAGATATGGATGGTCTACTAAGAGTTGTTTTTCTACCAGACTACAACGTTAAACTTGGCGAAATAGTGTATCCTGCAACTGATCTTTCAGAGCAAATTTCAACTGCTGGAAAAGAAGCATCTGGAACTGGAAATATGAAATTTGCAATGAACGGAGCGTTAACTATTGGAACCTTAGATGGAGCTAATGTTGAATTAAGAGATCTTGTCAAAAAAGAGAATTTCTTCCTTTTTGGTAAAACTGAAAGTGAAATTATGGATTTAAAAAATAATAATTATTCCCCCAAAACTTTTATTGATCAATGTCCAGAACTTAAAGAGGTTATCCGCTTAATTGAAATAGGACACTTTAGCAATGGGGATAAAGAATTATTTAAACCTTTGTTAAATAGCTTGGCCGGTCATGATCCATTCTTCGTTATGGCTGACTTTGAAGACTACTTAAACAAGCAGGATATAGTCAGTGAGTGCTGGAATAATAAAAAAGCTTGGAATAAAATGGCATTATTAAATACTGCTAGATCAGGATATTTTTCTTCTGATCGATCTATTAGAGAGTACTGCAAATCCATTTGGAAAGTATCTCCAATGCCAGTTGAAATTACTTGCGATGTCGAAGAATTAACTAATTAATATTTTTCTTATCTGGTGAATCTGGAGTTTGATGAAATAATCTATTCAAAATTAATCGATCCATATTTAATGGGTCTGGGGCTAATTCATTTGCGATCTCTCTAAATTTAGATTCTATATTGTTGGAAATTTTTGCATCAAATATTCTTTCCATTAATGCTTCAATTGAATATAAATAGGCATTAACACTTTCAAGTTCGTTTAAAGCTTCAGTAATTTCCGTATCAGAAATATGTTTTTCTTTTAGAATGATATCTTTATTTGATTCTCTGTCAGATAATTCTCTCTGTAACTCATCAGTAATTTTCATACAAAGAGTTCTAAAAGATTGAATAGATGCCCAATTCAATTCTTGTTGCTGCTTAAAAGTGGGAAATTCTCTAATCAGACGATCATGCTCTTTATAAAATCTCTGACAATCAGAGCATTGACATGGTTCTTCAGCCAAAAGAAAATATAATTCTTTTTATATCATCTCACTATTTGGGCAAAATTGTAGGACCATCCAATAATTCGTCATTTTCATCGAGTGAATCTGGACTATCTGGCAAAGGTATTTCAATACTAGTAACCAAATTAATAACATCTCTTAGTCTCATAGAATCAGCAAACCATCCCATTGCTTGCTCGGCATCACCTCTTTTTTCAGCGTCATTGGCTTGATCTTCATGAGCTTCCGCCAAAAGAGCAAGCCAGCACAGGCATCTTGCTTGAATTATTGAAAGATCTAAATCATTAGGTTGGGATTTAGAAATGCGTTCATGCTCTTGTTGAATTAAGAGCTTTAAACGCATATCATGCAACTTAGCCATAAAAGATTTACTACTAACTATACGCTAGCTAGAGAGTAGCAAGTTTGCACACATACTACATATAGTTTTTTATTTTTACGGGACTGGCGGGAGTCGAACCCACGACCTACGGTTTAGGAAACCGTTGCTCTATCCTGCTGAGCTACAGCCCCAATAGATGATTTTTGGAGTATTAAGCATTATGCTAAATGAAAGCAGGAGAGGCAATCGCAAGAAAGTTTTATTTTGTTTCCAAAATAAAACTTTCTTGAGGAAAGTCCGGGCTCCCATATGGTCAGGCTTGCTGGGTAATTCCCAGTGCGGGTAACCGTGAGGATAGTGCCACAGAAACATACCGCCTAATACTTTATGTATGGCAAGGGTGCAAGGGTGTGGTAAGAGCGCACCAGCAACATTGAGAAGTGTTGGCTAGGTAAACCCCGGCTGGGAGCAAGGCTTAGTAGATTTATGACCATTTCACAATCTACTTTTAAGCGCCGCTTGAGGCTGTGAAGTAATTCCAGTCCTAGATAGATGATTGCCCATCTTAATTAAGATGAACAGAACCCGGCTTATGACCTGCTTTCTAATTGTTGTGATTATTCAAATCAGATGACAAATATAATTAACGCAAAGAGAATTAATCAAATAACTAATTTTTTACAGTCTTTAAACATTAAATCAAAAAGATTTTCTGAAATAATTAGAACTCAAAATATTGCAGTTATTCAAAACTTTAACCAAGCATTTATCCACTCCTCTGAGGACAAAATAATAAATTACGAAAAACTAGAATTTTTCGGAGATGCAGTACTCAGATTGGCTGCTTCTAATTTTATTGAAAAAAAATATCCTCAAATGACTGTAGGAGAGAGATCAGAGCTAAGAGCACAAATTGTAAGTGATGAATGGTTAATTAAATTAGGGTTGGAAATTGAAATAGATAAATTAATAATTAAAGGACCTAAAGCTCTTGGTGATGAAAATTCAAAAAATACTATTATTGGTGAAGCTACAGAAGCCTTAATTGGTGCTGTTTACAAGTGCTTTAATTCAATTAAGGAAGTAAATCTTTGGTTAGATGATATTTGGGAGGAAGATTCAGAAATATTTTTAAAAGCTCCATATAAATTCAAATCTAAGACAGTACTGCAAGAGTGGTGTCAAAGTAAAGGTTTTGATTTGCCAGTCTATAAAATAATTGAAGTCTCAAAGAAAAATGGAGACCCTAAAAGATTTTCTTGCGATATATTTATCCAAGGATTAAAAGAATCGTCTGCATTCGGCAAGTCCCATAAACAAGCAGAAACGAATGCAGCTAAAGTTTTGTTAGAAAAATTTATGTCTATAGGTAAGATCTAATTTTTACACTATTTCCAAGTTCGTTAGCTGAAAAGTTATGAGTTTATCCCAATTACCCCCTTCGAACAGAACTGCTGCTCTCTTTTTTGTAACTCTCTGTACAAATCCCTTATATCCTCTGTATATAGAGTTAGTGTCTGTTACAACAACAAAACAACCAGGGAGTATGGGTTTAGTAGATAATTCCATAAAAAACACCTATTTATACAATATATGATAAATAAAGACGAATGGTTGGCTGTTGGATTAATAACATCATGTCATGGAATTAATGGACAGGTGAAGGTTAAATCTCTAAGTGATTTTGAAGAAAGATTTTTAAAACCGGGAATTAGATGGTTGCAAAAAGAAAATGAACCTCCTTCAAAAATAGAACTTTTATCTGGTTTCAAACAGCCTGGCAAAGAGACCTTTATAATTAAGTTTCAAGGAATAAATACAAGAAATCATGCAGAGCAACTGAAAAAATTAAAGATAGTTGTAAAAACCGATAAACTACCCAAATTAAAAAAAGGAGAATTCCACTTGTTAGAACTTATAAATTTAGAAGTCAAGACTTTAGAAAATGATGAATTAAAAGCAATTGGGAAAGTTATCAATTTAGAAAATGAGAAAAACAATTTACTTGTTATTGAACTATTTAAAAATAAAAAAAAAGTTCACATACCATTTGTAAAAGAAATAGTCCCACTAGTAGATATAAAAAATAATTTTCTAATAATCAATCCTCCAAAAGGACTTTTAGAGCTATAAATTTAGAAAAATAAATATTTGTAATAAATTCATCATTCCACAGTTACACTTTTAGCTAAATTTCTTGGTTGATCCACGTCAAGTCCTCTATGAGCTGCAATATGGTAACTCAATAATTGTAAAGGCACTATATTCAGTAATGGTGAAATCCATTCATTAGAAGGAGGAACTTTCATTAAATAATCAAAAATTTCAGTACCTTTACATTTAGGAGCAATCCCAATCAAATATGAATCCCTAGCTTTTGCTTCTTGAGCATTACTTATAACTTTATCGAAAACTTCACCAGGAGAAGCAATTGAAATTACAGGTACTTTTTTATCTAACAAAGCTATTGGACCATGTTTCATCTCACCAGCTGGATATCCAGCCGCATGAATATAGCTAATTTCTTTAAGTTTTAAAGCTCCTTCAAGAGCAATAGGATAATTTATACCTCTTCCTAAAAAGATAACATCTTTAATATTAAAAAAATCATGTGCTAGCTTTTCTGAAGATTTATTATGTTGCTCTAAAAGATCTTCTATTATTGAGGGTAGTTTTATAAGTTCTGTTATTAAATTACATATTTCATCTAAGCTTTGACTACCTTTAATTTCGGCAAATTTTATAGCTAATCCATAAAAAGAAAGTAATTGAGCAAAAAAAGTTTTTGTTGCTGCAACTCCTACTTCTACTCCAGCGCAGATATCAATAATATTTGAAACCTGCCTTCCTATAGAGCTCTCTTTTCTATTTGTTATTGCAATAAGATTGGGTTTAAAATTTTTATCTTTAATCAAAGATCGTCTTTTAATTTCCATATCTATAGCTGCAATTGTATCTGCTGTTTCTCCAGATTGAGTCACTCCAATAGTTAATGTGTTTGGCAACAATGGAGGTGGTGAATATCGAAATTCACTCGCATAAAAGACATGTGTGGGGATACTTGAAAATTGTTCTAGTAAAAAACTGCCAACCATTGCAGCATGTTTACTTGTACCACAAGCGATAATTTCAATTCTTTCTATTGATTCAAAAAACTTTGTATCAAAAGGATAATTAATTTGATATTGGCCTTTTTCTAGGTCTTGAATTAAATAATTTTCCAACCAGTTTTTTGCTGTCTGCGGCTGATCATATATCTCTTTTAACATGTAGTGTTTAAAATTCATCTTATCCATTATTTGCTCTGAGACTTTTAGAGAAACTGGATTTCGATATTGTCTTTCATTGTTTGTGTCGTATATTTCTATTCCTAGAGGAGTCAATAAAGCTATTTCTTCATCCTCCATAGGCAAAATAATATTTGTAAAGTTTGCAATAGCTGGAGTATCGCTTGCACAAATAAATTCTCCTTCGCCCAAACCAATAATCAAGGGGGCTTGTCTTCTGGCAACTACCAAAGATGTTGGAGCATCAGCCCATAAAACTGCTAAGGCGTACGATCCTTCCAGATCAGATATTACATTTCTCACAGCCACTAATAATGTTGAGCCATTATTCTCAAGGTTGAGTTTACTTAATGTATTTAATTCTCTTTTGATGAGATGTGGAATTACCTCAGTATCTGTATCAGAATTGAAAATAATACCTTCATTTTCTAATTTATTTTTTAAGTCTTGAAAATTTTCAATAATGCCATTTTGAACAACTGCAATAGTTCCTGAACCATCGAAATGAGGATGGGCATTTTTCAACTCAGGTTTTCCATGAGTTGCCCATCTAGTATGACCTATACCAACAGTTCCTGGAATATTCTTATCTTTGAGATTATCCTTTAAATTCTTTAATTTTCCCTTTGCTTTGTTACAAGTAATAGATTTTTTTTCAGAATTGATAATTGCAATACCTGAGGAATCATATCCTCTATATTCAAGTTTTTCTAATCCATTAATCAATAATGGTAAAGCTTTTTTATAACCTGTTACAGCAACTATTCCGCACATACAAAAATTTTTTTTCAATTATATTTGAAAAAAAATAAGTATTTTTAAAACATGGACTCTCTTAAAACTGCACTATATAAGTTAATATGCTAAACCCATGCTCCTAGAAGTTTCATCTCCCAAATAAACACGAATACTTAAGAAATCTGTGGGACATGCCGTTTCACATCTTTTGCAACCTACACAATCTTCAGTTCTTGGAGATGAGGCAATTTGGCCTGCTTTACAACCGTCCCATGGAACCATCTCTAAAACATCAAGTGGGCAAGCCCTGACACATTGGGTGCATCCAATGCAAGTGTCATAAATTTTAACTGCGTGTGACATGTAAAAATTGTCTTTTGAACCTCGTTTTATAATACTATTGTCTTACAAAGAAATTAAAAAAATTAAGATATGCTTCACTCTTGTTAACTCTAGGGCATAAAATCATAAAGATAATTAGTAATTTCTATAAACTATGTCACAAGAAATCCTCGAAAAAGTTTGTTCTATTGTTTCAGAACAATTAAGTGTTGAAACAGGAGAAGTCAAATCTGATTCAAATTTCCAAAATGATTTAGGTGCTGATTCTTTAGATACCGTTGAATTAGTCATGGCTCTTGAAGAAGCATTCGATATTGAAATCCCTGATGAAGCAGCTGAAGGAATTGCAACTGTTGGCGATGCAGTAAAATTCATCGAAGAAAAAAAAGGTTAGTAAAGGATGCCAAATTTCCATCGAGTAGTTATTACCGGTATCGGAGCAGTAACTCCAATTGGTAATAACATTGATGAATATTTAGTCGGTCTGCAAAAAGGTTCTAATGGGGTTTCAGGGATTACTCTCTTTGATCCCGAACAACATCCTTGCAAATTTGCAGCAGAAGTAAAAAATCTTCATACTGAAAATTTTATTGAGGCTAAAGAATCCAAAAGATGGGATCGTTTTTCCCAGTTTGGAGTTATTGCTGCAAAGCAAGCCTTTAGTGATTCTGGACTAGAAATTACTGAAGCTAATTCATCAAGAATTGGAGTAATTATTGGATCTGGTGTTGGAGGCTTACTAACTATGGAAAGTCAAGCCCAAATTCTCAGTCATAAAGGACCTAAAAGAGTAAGTCCATTTACAGTCCCAATGATGATTCCAAATATGGCAACTGGATTAGCTGCTATTGCTTTGGGTGCAAAAGGACCAAGTTCCTCTGTTTCGACCGCCTGCGCTGCCGGTTCAAATGCAATTGGAGACTCTTTTAGATTACTTCAACTTGGAAAGGCAGATGCAATGATCTGTGGAGGAGCAGAAGCAAGTATTACCCCTCTCGGAGTAGCTGGATTTGCAAGTGCCAAAGCCCTTTCTTTCAGAAATGAAAGTCCCGAAACTGCTAGCAGGCCTTTTGATGCAGGAAGAGATGGATTTGTTATTGGAGAGGGATCTGGAATTCTTGTACTAGAAACTTTAGAAAATGCACAAAAAAGAAATGCAAGAATTTATGCAGAAATAATTGGATATGGAACAACATGTGATGCGCATCACATTACTGCTCCATCTCCAGGAGGAGTTGGAGGAGCTAAGGCTATTAAACTAGCAATTGAAGACGCTTCTTTAAGCCTTGAAAAAGTTGATTACATTAATGCTCATGGAACGAGTACATCAGCTAATGACAAAAATGAAACTTCTGCAATTAAATCTATTTTTAAAGACAGATCTTACCTCATTCCTGTAAGCTCTACTAAGTCGATGACTGGTCATCTCTTAGGAGGCTCAGGAGGTATAGAAGCCGTAGCTTGTATACTTTCTTTGACACATAATTTTATCCCTCCTACAATTAACTACGTCAATCCAGATCCTGAATGTGATCTTGATTATGTACCAAATAATGCAAGAGACGCTCAAGTAGGAGTTGCTCTTTCAAATTCTTTCGGATTTGGTGGTCACAATGTTTGCCTTGCTTTCGGCAAAATGAATTGAAGACAACCAATTCTTTATTTCCAACCTAACTTATTTAAAACAATGGTCGCTGCATCTGTTTCATTAGAATCACTTTGTGTAAATAGTATAAGAATGCTTGCTGTAGATGCAGTAAATAAATCTAATAGTGGACATCCTGGATTACCTATGGGATGTGCTCCTATGGGTTATGCATTATGGCAAAACATACTTAATCACAACCCTAATAATCCAAAATGGTTCAACAGAGACCGATTTGTATTATCAGCTGGTCATGGCTGTATGCTGTTATATTCTTTGCTTCATTTAACAGGATATAAATCAGTTTCCATAGAAGATATAAAACAATTTAGACAATGGGGATCCAAAACTCCTGGACATCCAGAAACATTTGAAACTGAAGGAGTTGAGGTTACAGCAGGACCTCTTGGAGCAGGAATATCTAATGCAGTTGGTTTAGCAATAGCTGAAACTCACTTGGCAGCTAAATTCAACAAGCCTGACTTAAAAATAGTTGATCACTTTACTTACGTCATAATGGGTGACGGCTGTAATCAAGAAGGTATCGCATCAGAGGCTTGCTCATTAGCTGGACATCTGAAGCTTGGAAAATTAATTGCACTGTATGACGATAATCAAATTACAATTGATGGACGAACAGATGTTTCTTTCACTGAAGATGTCTTAAAAAGATATGAGGCTTATGGATGGCATATACAACACGTCGAAAATGGTAATCATGACGTTAAAGGAATAACTGAAGCTATCGAAAAAGCAAAATTAATTACAGACAAGCCTTCAATTATAAAAATTTCTACAACCATAGGTTATGGTTCGCCCAATAAATCAGATACTGCTGGAATTCATGGAGCAGCTGTTGGAGAAGAAGAAGCTGCATTAACTAGAGAGTTTCTAAATTGGGAATATCCTCCATTTGAAATACCAGATGAAGTATATACACATTTTAGAAAATCAATAAACAAAGGCGAAAATTTAGAGAAAGAATGGGACTCTAAATTTGAAGAATATCAAAAAAACTATCCTTCTGAAGGAGCCGAGTTAAACAGAATGTTAAAAGGCCAACTACCTGATAATTGGGATAAAGATCTCCCCTCTTATACACCTGATGATAAAGGTTTAGCTACCAGAAAGCATTCACAAATATGTTTAGGTGCTTTAGGACCTAATCTTCCTGAATTAATTGGGGGATCAGCAGATTTAACTCACTCTAACTATACAGATATCAAGGGGGAGACTGGATCATTCCAGCCTCATAGTCCTGAAAAGAGATATTTACATTTTGGTGTACGAGAACATGCTATGGCAGCTGTACTTAATGGTATTGCCTATCACAATAGTGGTCTTATTCCTTATGGTGGAACTTTCCTAGTTTTTGCAGATTATATGAGAGGTTCAATGAGGCTTTCAGCACTTAGCGAATTAGGAGTGATCTATGTATTAACCCATGATTCAATTGGTGTAGGAGAAGACGGTCCAACACATCAACCAATTGAAACTATTCCTTCTCTCCGTGCCATGCCTAACATGCTAGTTTTCAGGCCAGGAGATGGAAACGAGACAAGTGGAGCTTATAAACTTGCTATTCAAAATCGTAAAAGACCTTCTGCCCTTTGTTTAAGTAGGCAAGGTATGCCAAATCAAGAAAATACTTCGATCGAAAAAGTTGCTCTAGGAGGATATATAGTTTCCGATTGCGAAGGAACGCCAGATCTAATATTTATTGGTACTGGAAGCGAACTCAATCTTTGCATTGAAGCAAGTAAGGAAATTTCAAGTTTAGGTAAAAAAATTAGAGTTGTTTCTATGCCTTGTGTAGAACTTTTTGAAGAGCAAGAAGAATCTTACAAAGAAAGTGTTTTACCAAGTAGTGTGAAAAAGAGAGTTGTAGTAGAAGCTGCCCATTCATTTGGTTGGCATAAATATACAGGTTTTGATGGAATTTGTATTACTATGGATAGGTTTGGCGCATCAGCTCCAGGTGGAGAATGTATGAAAAATTTTGGATTTACAGTCGAAAACGTAGTTAATCAGACGAAAGAAATTCTATAACTAATAACTAATAACTAATAACTTATAATTTATAACTACACTGAAGTATTACATTCTTCAAGCTTATCTTTTAACTGATCAAGAGATTCATCAGAAATCTTTGAATTCATTGGACAATGTTTAGGGCCACACATTGAACAAAACTCGGCCTTTTTAAAAATTTCTTCAGGCAATGTCTCATCATGGTACTGCTTTGCCCTTTCTGGATCTAATGAAAGTTCGAATTGTTTATTCCAGTCAAAGTTATACCTTGCATGACTAAGTTCATCATCTCTATCGCGAGCTCCAGCTCTATGTCTCGCTATATCAGCAGCGTGAGCAGCTATTTTATAAGCAATTAAGCCTTCTCTTACATCTTCTGCATTTGGTAAACCTAGATGTTCTTTTGGGGTAACATAACATAACATAGAAGTTCCATACCAGCCTGCCATCGCCGCCCCAATAGCACTTGATATATGGTCATAACCAGGAGAGATATCTGTCACTAATGGACCAAGAACATAAAATGGAGCTTCTGAACATTCTTCCATTTGCTTTCTCACATTAAACTCAATTTGATCCATAGGTACATGACCAGGGCCCTCAACCATTACTTGAACATTATGTTCCCATGCTCTTCGAGTAAGCTCTCCTAAGGTTTTTAGTTCAGCTAGTTGAGCATCATCAGAAGCATCATGCAAGCATCCAGGCCTTAATGAATCTCCTAGAGAGAAAGTACAATCATATTTTTTAAAAATCTCACAAATGTCATCAAACCTAGTGTAAAGAGGATTTTGCTTAAAATGATGTAACATCCATTGAGCTAAAATCCCTCCCCCCCTACTGACAATTCCAGTAATTCTTCCTTTGACTTTCGGCAAATGCTCGATCAATAACCCAGCATGAATAGTTTGATAATCTACACCTTGCTGACAATGTTTTTCAATAATATGAAGAAAATCATCTTCAGTTAGTCTATCTATTGAACCATGTACACTTTCTAAAGCTTGATAAACAGGAACTGTTCCTATGGGAACAGGAGACTCGTGAATAATTGCTTGCCGCACTTCATCTAAATTTACTCCTCCTGTAGAAAGATCCATAACCGTATCAGCTCCATATTTAACTGCTAGTTTTAGCTTCTCTACTTCTTCATTAATATCACTTGCATTAGGGGAAGCACCAATATTGGCATTAACCTTGCATCTAGAAGCAATACCTATAGACATTGGCTCAAGATTCAAATGATTAATATTAGCTGGAATGATTAATCTTCCTCTCGCCACTTCTTCCATTATTAAAGAAGAAGGAAGATTTTCTTTTTTAGCAACAAAATCCATTTCTTCAGTGATATATCCGTTTCTCGCAAAGTTCATCTGAGTTAGATTGTCTTTCCCAAGGCGTGGCTTAATCCAAGAACTTCTCATAATTTACAAATTTAAAAAGTGTTATTACTAAAGTTTGATCAAATCTCCACTTCCCTGCATCAAGATTAATGATTCAAGTTCAAAGGGTATGATCTCAGCTAAGTTAAATTTCCTAGCACCCCTAGTATTAATCTTATTAATAGCTCTTTTCTAAAAAATAGTCATCTTATATTGCATAAAAATAAATAAAATTATTTTATTTAACTTTTTGATAAGACTTTATCTTTTTTAAAGTACTTTTCCTATCCAATTGTCTGCTTATACCCCTCTCTAAAATAATTACAGCCCCCATTAAGCCGATAGGTAAATAAAAAATCTTCTTGGAATTGTCCCTAAATACCAATCCGATTCCAGATATAAGAATCATAAAAGGAGCCACAAAAGATAAAATAAATCTTTTATTAATTTTCATTTACCAATTGCATAAATTTTTCATTGTTTAATTTTACTATGGATTCTGTTATTACTTTAATTCCAACAGCAATAGCTCCTTCGTCTGGATCAAATTTAGAACTATGAAGAGGAGCACATCCATTTGAACTAGAAACGCCAAGCCTAAACATTGCTCCTGGAATCTCATTTAAGAATTCAGCGAAATCTTCAGCTCCCAATGATGGTTTTTGTAATTCAATAACATTTTCTTGACCCAAAACCTTAATTCCCGAATCTCTAAGGACCCTATTAATTTCAGAATTATTATTAACTGCCGGAGTGATTTCTCTAAATATTACTTTTGCTTCAGCTCCGCAACTATTAGCTAAAGAATTGATATTTTCATTGAGCCAATTACCAATATTCTTAAATACTTTACGATTAGTACATCTAACCGTTCCAATTAAATTGACCTTTTCTGCTAGAACATTGAATGCATTGCCACCATTTATTTTCCCAAAAGTTATTACTACAGGATCTAAAGGATCTAACTTCCGTGTTATTGATTCTTGAATTCCCGAGATAACTTTAGATGCGACCCAAATGGCATCAACACCTTCATGAGGTCGAGCACCATGGCCTGATTTTCCTTTAATCTCTACCTTAAGTTCTCCGGCAGCTGCAGTTAAACTTCCCTCTTTGATACCAATAGTACCTACGGACAAATCAGGGTAGACATGAACTCCCAAAATATGTGTTAAACCATTAGTTGCACCATCCTTAATCATCCATCTAGCTCCACTCGCAATTTCTTCTGCAGGCTGAAAAATTATACGGGTCCCTAAATTTAGTTTTAAATCCTTTATAATTTTTGCCACACCTAATCCAATCGAAATATGCAAATCATGACCACATGCATGCATAACACCATCCACTTTCGAAGAAAAACTTAATTGAGTTTCCTCAAATATTGGCAAAGCATCCATATCCACTCTTAAACCTATAATGCCTTTATCTAAAGGGCCAAAATCAGCTATAACTCCCGTCCTGCCAATAGATTCTCTAACATTCCAACCAATATTTTTTAAAAAACCACTTATCAAGATAGCTGTTTGATTTTCAAGTCCACTTAATTCGGGATGTGCATGAATATGTCTCCTTAAGTTAATTAATTCATCATTAAACGAATCAATTTTTTTATAAAACTGATCTCTGTTCATTACTTATTTTAAATCAATAAAGTTCATTAAATCTTTTATTGGTTGTGGGGGCCATCTTCTGATTTCTTTTAACCATTCTTCATCACTATATCTTGGATCTAATTCAGTTACCGCTATCCAATTACTCTCTGCTTTCCCAGATTCACCCTTGGACCAATTCAAAGCCGTTAAAGCTGCCCTAGCATCTGCAAAAGTTGGATAACGTCTAATTAATTTTTTTAATTCTTTTTCAGATTCATCAATGTTTCCCAACTGGAAATCTGCTAATGCCATACTTGACCTTGCCATTGCAAAACCAGGATTATATAAAGCAGCTTTTGAAAATAAATCTCTCGCTTTTTCCCAATGTAATGTAGATCCTTCTACATTAGCTAAATTATATAATGCAGAGAAATTTTTACTATCTTGCGAAATAACGAACATATAATCTTTTTTCGCTTGCGACCATAAACCCAATGCTTCCTCTGCTATCCCCCTATTTATATAGGGATCTATTTCACTAGGATTCAAACTTATTGCCTTATTTTGGTCATCTATTGATCCCTTTACATCTCCTATTACAAGCCTTACATTTCCTCTATTGCTCAAACCTGCAGCATCATCAGGATAAAAATCGAGATATTGATTCCATTCTTTTAAAGCGAGATTAAATTTTCCGCCTGAACTTAGATCTAATGCATTTTTAAACAAATCCTCTCTCAAAGGTAATGAATAGCATGGCCCAATATAAAAAATATTTAAAAAAACAAAAATTAATAAAAAACAAACCTTAATTTTTTTAAAAGTTATCATTTTTTGAATCAATGTACTTTTTCCCTAAAGCGGTAAGCAATCTTCCTCTAGGAGTTCTCGTGAGAAAACCAATTTTAATTAGATATGGCTCAACTATAAATTCTAACATTGAAGAATCATCACCCAAGCCAGCTGCAATTGAATCAAGGCCAGTTGGAATATTATTATTTTGGTTAAGAAAAGATAAATAGTTTCTATCTAAAGAATCCAATCCTTTTTCATCTATTTGGCAAGAATTTAAGGCTTTTTTTATTAAATTCACGGAGATATTATTAGTTTTCTCAACAACTTGAGCATAATCTCTAATTCTTCTTAATAATCTTAAAGCAATTCTTGGAGTCCCTCGAGATATCTTTGCTAAATCATAAGATGCTTCATCCTCTAAATTGAGATTTATTAATCTAGAAAAATTAACAATTATTTTTTTTAACTCATCATATGTATAGAACTCAAGTTTCTGAGACATACCAAATCTATCCCTTAGAGGTGCACTTATTGAGGCTAATTTAGTCGTCGCGCCAATCAAAGTAAACCTAGGAAGATTAATAGTTCTACACCTTGCTCCTCTATTAGCTCCCATAGTTAAGTCGAGTCTAAAATCTTCCATTGCAGAATATAACAATTCTTCAGTTAATCTATTTAAGCGATGTATCTCATCAATAAACAAAACTTCACCTTCTTTTAATCCAAGCAGTAAACCTACAATATCTCTAGGTCTTTCGATTGCCGGTGCATTTGCTATCCTACATTTTGTATTCAATTCATGCGCTATTAAAAAAGCAAGAGTAGTCTTACCTAAGCCAGGCTGTCCATATAAAAGAGTATGCTCCAAAGGTTCTTTTCTAATAATTGAAGCATCTATAGCTATTCTTAAAGAAGATTTAAGTTGTTCTTGGCCAATGAATTCTTTGAAAGTAAGAGGCCGCGCTAAGTTCAGATTATTATTTCTTTTTTCTTCTGGAATGATTTTTGAATCAACTAGCCTAAGCTCTTTTTTACGAAGAGAAAAGTCATTATCGCCTATATTGGAAGAAATTATTGCCATAATGAAAGGTTAATTGCAATTATTATGAGTAGAAAGATTTTTTACAAATAAAATGGCAAAGAATTCAAATAAAGTTAAAAGAAATACTAATAAAAAAAATAATTTTAAACTTCTAGCTGATAATAGATACGCAAAATTTCAATACGCAATATCTGAAACAATTGAAGCTGGAATTGAGCTTTTAGGGACTGAAGTAAAGTCCATTAGAAACGGAAAAGCAAATTTAAGAGATGGCTACTGTTCATTCAGAGATGGCGAGATCTTATTATTAAATGTTCACATTTCACCACATAAAAATGTGGGATCTTTCTTTAATCATGATCCATTAAGAAATAGAAAGTTGCTACTTCATAAAAAAGAAATCATAAAAATGAAATCCAATACTGAAAAAAAAGGAATGACTATTGTTCCATTATCTCTTCATTTAAAAGGCTCATGGATAAAACTAACTATTGGAATCGGCAAAGGGAAAAAATTACATGACAAACGCCAAGATGAAAAACAAAAAAGTATAAAAAAAGAAATCAACTCTGCACTAAAAAGATAAAAATATTATCCAAAATTATTGAAACTATTAATCTAAACTGACTGAACTTGGAGGTGGGGAAGGATCTGGATCTGCAATTAACATGTGCTGTAAGACAGTCTCAGGCCTCTCACTATCTCTCCAGCGAATTTTGTATGCAGGCATTTTTGTACCTCTACTTGTAGTTTGCTCTACTGGTTCAATAACCCATCCTCTTCTTGATCGGCCTTGAGGATTTCTTTTTACTACTGCATCCGCGTGTTTGAAACGGAAACCAACACGTTCACCACTCATTTAAAAAATTTCGTATTGGAATAATTTATCTATTTTACTTCATTCAAGGGTAATTTTTCATTTTTTTTGGAAGTTATTTCTGGTTTTAACAATGGGAATGGGATTACATCTCTAATTGATGCGCTATTAGTAATTAACATAATTAGCCTATCAATGCCTATTCCTAAACCTCCAGTAGGGGGCATGCCAATCTCTAAAGCATTCAAAAAATCTTCGTCTATGCAGTGAGCCTCAAGATCTCCTTCATCTCTAAGTGCTTGCTGTAGTTGCATTCTTTCTCTTTGATCTACTGGATCTATTAACTCACTAAATGCATTTGCTAACTCTCGGCCAACAATGAATAATTCAAATCTCTGCACCATTTCTTTATTATCTAGATGAGGCCTAGCTAAAGGAGAAATTTCAACAGGATAATCGATAACAAAAGTGGGTTCTATAAGTTTTGATTCTACTTTTTGTTCGAAGACCTCATTTAAAAGTTTTCCTATAGTATTGACTTTATTAGAGAAATCAACATTTATACTTTTTACGGCTTGTTTTGCTGCTTGAAAGTCTCCAGTGAAAGAATCAAAATCAATTCCTGTATATTTCTTGACAATATCTTTCATAGATATTCTTGACCAAGGTTTAGAAAAATCAATTTCTTTATTTTGATAATTTATAACTAGAGTCCCACATGCATCAGCTATGATATCTTTAATCAATTCTTCTGTTAAATTCATCATATCGACATAGTCAGAAAAAGCTTGATAAATTTCAACTGAGGT
Source organism: Prochlorococcus sp. AG-424-E18 (assembly GCA_003210155.1). Lineage (GTDB taxonomy): Bacteria > Cyanobacteriota > Cyanobacteriia > PCC-6307 > Cyanobiaceae > Prochlorococcus_A. The sequence continues at coordinate 114,892 of QCNC01000001.1, forward strand.
GAATTCTGGATTATGCCTTGTGCTTATCCCCTCATTACGGAAGATTCTTCCCAATTCATATACTTTCTCAAATCCGCCAACAACCATTCTTTTTAAATGTAATTCTGTAGCTATTCTTAGATACAGAGGAATATCTAATGTATTGTGATGAGTTATAAATGGTCTTGCTTCAGCACCACCAGCTTCAGATTGCAGAATAGGAGTCTCTATCTCTAGAAAATTTCTATTATCTAGCCATTTTCTTATAAAACTTATACATTTTGCTCTTGTTTTAAATACATTTTTAGAGTAAGGATTCACTATTAAATCTAGATAACGTTGTCTATATCTTTTTTCAATATCAGTCAATCCATGCCATTTATCTGGTAAAGGTTGCAATGATTTAGATAACATTTCCCATTGCTCTACTTTAATTGAAAGCTCACCTTTATTAGTTTTTTTAATAGTTCCGTAGACGCCTATCCAATCGCCAATATCTACTATTTCTTTGATATCTTCAAAAGAAAGTAATTTTTGCTTTTCTAAATTTAAATTAATAATCCTTTTATCTAGATAAAGCTGAATCTGACCTTCTTGATCGCTTATTTTAAAAAAGGCAATTTTACCCATTACCCTTTTTGCCATAACTCTACCAGCAAGTGAAACACTAAATTCTTCTTCTTGACCATTTTCTAAATAATCAAATTTTTCATTAAGAAATTTGGTAGTGTGCGAGACCTTAAAACTCTGAGCGTAAGAAGCAAATCCTTTACTAACGAGTGTATTAGCTTTTTGTAAGCGTGCTTCTTTTATTTCAGACAAAGTTTATTTTATGTATTTTATTTAATAAAATTATCAGACTATGGCTCAACTTGCCAAAGATGTTGCTGTTTCGCCAACTCTCTGAGATGCGTAACCAATCCCTCTAACAGTTAATATTAATTCTGGATTTCTTGGATCTGGTTCCAATTTACCCCTTAATCTAGCTACATATACGTCTACAACTCGTAAATCTGCAGCTCTACGAGGAGGGTAACCCCATAACTGTTCTAAAATTTCTGCTCTAGGGACAACCTTTCCAGGCTCATCGAACAATAATTCTAGGAGGCTAAATTCAGTATAAGTTAGGCTAATTCTGTCTCCTGCTCTAGAAACTTGTCTGCGATTAGTATCAACAACTAAACTTCCAAATTTCATAACTCCTTTACCTGAAGGAACTTCTTTAGTTTCAGTTACCGATACAGTTGGACCCATTCTTCTTAAAATAGTGGCTATTCTAGCCTCTAATTCTTTTGGACTAAATGGTTTAGATAAGTAATCATCAGCACCTAAATCCAAACCTGCAACTCTCTCTGAAATAGCTTCTAAAGCAGTTAAGAATATTATTGGTACTACTGATTCAGCTCTAATTCTTCTACAAACAGCAAATCCATCCATTTTTGGAAGCATAACATCAAGAACTATTAAGTCTGGAGAATCCCTGTGAAAAGATTCTAGAGCTTCTTCGCCGTTAGTAGCAGAATAAACTTGATATCCTGCTAGTTGAAGCCTCGTTACTAATACCTTCAAAACTGCTGGTTCATCATCAACAACTAAAATTCTTGCTTTTGACATAGTTAAAAAAAGATTTCTCGATATTTCAAAGCAAAGATCTATTGCATTGAATATTTATTCTAACAATTAAAAATATAACATTACGAACCCTCAAAGAGATATTCCTAAGGTTTACAAACATTTTAGATGAATTGAAAATATATACAAATTATTTCAAGCATTTTTACCTCTTGGCTAAATTTATTACTTTATTATTCTTCTTGAAAATTTAAACATCCTTAAAAGTTGGGAGCAAATAAAAGGAGCAAAAAAACCGGTCAAAAAAACTTCCGCTAAAATATTTTTTATACTGGGTATCAATATTAAAGAATTACTATCTGAAAAATCACTAAACAAAATTTGCAAAAAATAAAGTATCCCACATAAAAAACTTCCAAAAGAACAAATTAAACCATACCTAAAATGTCCCAACAAAATATCACTATGTAATTTAATTCTCCCAAACAAAAAACCACAAAAAATTAAGCCTGGTATTTGAGTAAAACTCTCATTTAAAGTTAGAGAATCTAAGATGAGACCTAAAAACAAACCAAATATTAATCCATTGATTGAACCATTAATCATTGACCAAGGCAATAACCAAAATAATGGCCAATATGGCTGAACACCTAAAAATCCAAGCCAATTAGGGTGCCACAAAAAAATAATTGGGATAAAAATAAAGCTTATTATCGATAATTTTTTCATAAGAAATTTATTTATTAAATATTTACTTTCAAAATTTGTACCCAATCAATTACATGAGGTTTTGCTAAAAGTAAAATTTTTGCAGTTTTTTTTGATTCCACTGTCTCATCTATAGATTGGACAATACCAATAGGAATATTTGGAGGCAATAAGGTACTAGCAGGAGATGATGATACAAAATCTCCAACTTTAATATCGGCATCTTTTGAATAAAGTATTAGGCTAGGATAATCATCTCCTAAACCGACTAGTAATCCATTGATTTGAATTCTATCCACCCAAACGCCTAGCTTACTTTCAGGAGAAGTTATTAAAGTTACCGACGAAGTGAATAAAGAAGTATTCTTTACTCTTCCTAATAATCCACCCGGACCAATCACAATATTGCCAATTTCTACTCCATCCTTTGAACCTTTGTTTAAAATAATTTGTCTCCACCAACTACCTGTTTTTCGCGAAATAACTGCAGCTGAAATATTTTCATCATTAGATGATTCTTGAAGAGATAAAATTTGTCGCAATCTTAAATTATCTTTTGTAAGGAGATTTAACTTTATTAAATTTTCTTGATCAATACTCTCAAGAACAATTTCTTTTTGAAATTGACCAGGCCAAAAAGGTTTTGAAATAAAATAATAAAAATCTTTATAAAAAGCTCCCTTTGATATTCTTACAAAAACCAAAAATAAAAAAATTGCAAAAAATAACCAATTTTTCTTTTTATGCCACCAACGACTAGTAGAAATTCGTCGGATATCTAACATAACATTAATCTCTTATGGCATTCCTTATAAATTCTGGAGTGTCAACAACTCTTTTGAGTTTTTTAAAATCATCCAACACTTCCCCACAACCATTGACTACGCAAAGCAGTGGGTTTTCTGCTATGTGTGTAAAAATTCCTGTTTCATCGCTCAATAAATCATTAATGCCTCTTACTAAAGCTCCACCACCTGCAAGCATAATCCCCCTATCAACTATGTCTGCAGCAAGTTCAGGAGGGGTTCGCTCTAAAGTTCTTTTTACAGCTTCGACTATTTTGCTAAGTGTTTCAGCCATAGCTTCTCTGATTTCTCCTGATGTCAAAGTGACTGATCTAGGTAGACCAGATAAAAGATGTAAACCTCTAACCTCTAAAGTAGTTTTATCAAAATCATCATCTGGAAATGCAGATCCAATTTTTATCTTGATATCTTCTGCAGTTCTCTCTCCAACAACTAAATTGTGAACTTTTTTAAGATAGAGCGCAATTGACTCATTTATTTCATCGCCTGCTATTCGAACAGATTCACTCAAAACTGTTCCTCCTAAACTTAATACTGCAACCTCAGTAGTACCCCCACCAATATCAACAATCATTGTTCCAATTGGCTCAGTTACTGGTAATGATGCTCCTATTGCTGCTGCCACAGGTTCATCTATTAAATGAACTTCTCTAGCTCCCGCTAATCCAGCTTCTCTTACTGCTCTTCGCTCAACACTAGTAACTCCACTTGGAATACCAATCACTATCCTTGGAGCTACTATCCCCTTACCTTCATTACATTTTTGAATAAATGTTTTTATCATTTGTTCTGCAGCATCAAAATCTGCGATAACACCATCTCTTAGGGGTCTTACGGCTCTTATATTGCCGGGGGTCCTTCCAAGCATTAACTTTGCTTCTTTACCAACAGCTAATGGAATCCCTTCTTCTAGATCCATAGCTACCACAGAAGGCTCCTGTAAAACAACGCCTTTTCCTGATACATGTATAAGAGTATTGGCCGTTCCCAAATCAATGCCAATATCACGAGAAAATTTAAATCTGTTAAAAATCACAATAAGAATTTCTTTTTATAAATAATATATCTATTTTTTGATAAGCTCTCGGAATTCTTTTGTTTAGTTATGAATAGCACGCAAAACTTTGAGCAGAAACTGAAAATATGAGTATTATAAAAAAAAAAAATTATGGAAATTAACACTATTAACCTTGTTGGCAGAGCAGGACGAGAACCAGATGTCAGATATTTTGAATCAGGAAGTATAGTAGCGAATTTCACAATTGCAGTTAACAGAAGAAGCAGAGATGAAGAGCCAGATTGGTTTAATTTAGAAATATGGGGCAAGCAAGCTCAAATAGCAGCAGATTATGTGAAAAAAGGATCATTAATTGGAATTACAGGAAGCTTTAAAATTGATAGTTGGAAAGATAAAAATACTGGAGAAGATAGATTTAAACCAGTTGTTAGGGTAGATAGATTAAACTTACTCGGATCACGAAAAGAGTCTGATAATAATCAATATTCCAACAGTAATAACTCCAGTGAAATTCCTTTTTAAGCTCTATTTTTTTTCAAAAATCTAATAAGTATTCTTATAAAAAAATATAAGAAAATTAAAATAAAAATAGGCTTTACAACATATTTGATTTGATCTAAGTAAGTTTCAATGATTGGATAATTTTCACCAAATAAATAACCTGAATAAGTGAGAAGTGCTACCCATATCAGGCTCCCAAATGTAGTCCAAATCAGAAATTTTCTTAATGGCATAAGTTCTATGCCAGCAGGAACTGAAATTAAAGTTCTTATACCTGGTACTAATCTGCCCCAAAAAACTAAAGAAACACCATATTTATCAAACCACCTTTTACTTTTACTTAAATCACTAGGAGAAATACCCAGATATTTTCCTTTTTTATCTAGAAAATTAGAAAGTCTTTTTTCATTTACTAATCTACCTAAATAGTACCAAGGCAATGATCCTAAAATAGTTCCAAGTAATCCCCAAAAAACTAAGATATAGAAATTTAATTTTTGTTGATAAACAAAAAAACCTCCTAATGGCATTATTATTTCCGAAGGAATTGGAGGTATTATGTTTTCCAAAAACATAGCCAAACAAATAGTGAGGTATGCAATGGTTGAATTCTTTTCAACAGCCAAACTAATATAGTCGGGAATTGAAGTAAGAAAATTTACAAAAATTAAACTCAAACTTAGTATCTATAAAGCTCTGGTTTGTAAGGTCCTTCAACAGAGACATTAATATAGTCAGCTTGTTCCTTAGTTAATTTTGTTAATTTTGCACCAATTTTATCAAGATGTAATCTAGCTACCATTTCATCTAAATGCTTTGGTAAAACATAAACCTCCTTAGCATATTTTTCTGACTTATTGAAAAGTTCTATTTGAGCTAATACTTGGTTAGTAAAAGAATTACTCATAACAAAACTTGGATGTCCAGTGGCACAGCCTAAGTTAACTAATCTACCTTCGGCTAAAAGAATTATTTTATTGCCACTTGGTAAAGTTATGTGATCAACCTGCGGCTTAATATTTTCCCATGGATAATCTTTCAATGAAGCTACATCAATTTCATTATCGAAATGACCAATATTACAAACTATGGCCTCATCTTTCATCTTGACGAGATTTTCGTTTGTAATAACTTGATAGTTCCCAGTTGCTGTAACAAAGATATCTATATCTTCCACAACATCGTCTAGCGTAACAACGCTAAAACCTTCCATTGCCGCTTGAAGAGCACAAATTGGATCAACTTCAGCAACTTTAACTATTGCACCAAGTCCTCTAAGAGACTGGGCTGAACCTTTACCTACATCTCCAAAACCCATTACTAAAGCAACCTTCCCAGCAATCATCACATCAGTTGCGCGCTTTATGCTATCAACTAAAGATTCGCGACAGCCATATAAATTATCAAATTTGCTCTTGGTTACTGAATCATTAACGTTGATCGCAGGGAAAGGTAAAGCATTTTGCTTTTGCAGTTGATAAAGTCTTGCGACTCCAGTTGTCGTTTCTTCAGTGACACCAATGATATTACTTTTAATTCTAGAATAGAAGTCACTGTCATTTTCTAATTTAGACTTAATAGAATTGAATAAAGCAATTTCTTCTTCATTACCGGGATTATCTAAAACAGACAAATCTTTTTCCGCTTTACTGCCGAGTATCAATAAACCAGTTGCATCCCCACCATCATCAAGAATCATATTTGGAGAGTCTGAGCCCCAATCCAGAATGAAGTGGGTATATTGCCAATATTCATCAAGTGTCTCACCTTTTTTTGCATATACAGGAATTCCTTGATCTGCAATAGCCGCCGCCGCATGATCTTGAGTTGAAAAAATATTGCATGAAGCCCATTTCACTTCTGCTCCAAGATCAACAAGAGTTTCTATTAAGACTGCAGTCTGAATAGTCATATGCAAACTTCCGGCTATTTTTGCACCTTTGAGTGGCTTTTCTGATTGATATTTATCTCTAAGTGCCATTAATCCAGGCATTTCCGTTTCAGCAATTTTAATTTCTTTACGGCCAAAATCTGATAAGGAGATATCAGCAATTACATAATTTGGTATAGAGGTTTTAACTGAATTTGCGATAACCATATCTAGTAAATACATTTTCTATTAAACTATAAATGATTTTTGTGTAATTTTGTGTTTGTTGAGAATTTAAAAGAAACTTTAAATTTAGGGAAAAAACTCTCACACAAATTAAATCCCCAATCAATTGTTTTATTACAGGGTCCAATTGGGGCTGGGAAAACTTCATTCGTACAAGGGATTGCTAAAGGCTTATCAATCTCTGAGGACATTACAAGCCCTACATTTGCTTTATCGCATCACTATAACTCCGGAAAAATTCCACTAATTCATCTTGATTTATACAGGTTAGGAAATGTTTCTTCAGCAAAGGAGGTTTTTTTTTCTGAAGAAGAAGAAGCAATACAAAGACAAGCTATTTTAGTTATTGAATGGCCAGAATTAATAGAACCAGTTATTGATAATTTCTGGAAAATAGAAATTAGTTATGCAAAAGATTATGGAAGAAACTACGAAATAAGAGATCCCAAAAATTTATTAACCTTTTCATAATAAGGCTGTTGCTCGATGGCGCCTTCACCAAGACAAGTTAATAATCCACAAACACCTGCGAACTTAATGCAATCTTCTATCTCTTGTTCATTTGAAGGATAGCCAGAAGCAATTAATTTTGAAATTAAGCCGGCTAGAAAAGCATCGCCTGCTCCAGTTGTATCAACAATTTTTTGTGTAGAAGGAGTTTCTGTAATTCCCTGCAATCCATTGATATACCATTCAACGGGATTTTTTCCATCAGTTATTATTACATCTGGTCTATTAGACAACTGTTGAGATATTAACAAGGGATTTTCATCCTCAAAAAACAAAGTTGCTTCTTCTTTAGCAAGTTTTAAAACATTCGCATGATTTAAAAATTTCTTGATTAAATTAACTCTCTCGGCTTTACTAATTTCTGATGAAAAACTTGAGTGATCCCAAAAGACCTCTCTCCAATTCAAATCAATAACTATTTTGACTTCAAATTTAGTAGCCTGTTCAATAAGAAAAAAAATAGTCTCTGCTGATATTGGAGATGATAATAAGTTCGTACCTGTTACCAAATATTTCATTTCTAATAAAGATTTCTCCAAATTTAAAATTTCTTTTTCTATTAATTTCTTGCTAAGAACTTCGTCAGCATAGCAAGCATTTGAACTTTCCTCAAAGCCTGAAAAAAAACGATCTCCAAATTGATTTCTATCTACATTAACCACACGAGTAGATGAATCATTATTTAATTGCAAGAAATCTAAATTAACTCCTAATTGATCAAATTGCGAAATAAATTTTTTTCCATAATCATCATTACCCAAACTTCCCATAAATATTGAATCTATTTTTAATTTTCTTAATGCACAAGCAACATTAGCCGGGGCACCACCAAAATAATCTTTAAATCCTTTATTTGACTTATTTCTGATTCTGTCTATTAAAGCCTCTCCAATACATATAACCTTTTTCCTTTTCATAAAATTAACGCTTTTTCTTAACTAAGAATAATTTATTAAAAACGAATAATTTTTTTTTGAATTAAAGTTTAATTAAAAACATATTCATAGTGTCTTTAAATAAATCTGAAACTTGGAAGTGGAAAAATTGGGAAATTTCTTGGTCTTTATCCAAAGAATCTACTTCTGAAAAAAATATTAAAATTTTATTAGTACATGGATTTGGGGCATCAAAAAACCACTGGAGACATAATCAAGATTTTCTTGGTAAATTTTCTAACTGTTACGCAATTGACTTATTAGGGTTTGGAGAAAGTAGTCAGCCTAGTGCTTTATTAAATTACGAACCTGAGAAAGAAAACTCCACTAAATATTCATTTGACTTATGGGGTAATCAAATATCAACATTTTGTGCAGAGGTAATAAAATCTCCTGTTTACTTGGTAGGAAATTCAATTGGTGGTGTTATTGCATTGAAAGCTGCTGAAATCCTCAAAAATAACTGCAAAGGTGTCATTTTGATTGATTGTGCACAAAGAACTATGGATGACAAACGTTTAAAACAAAGTGATATCTTAATGAATCTACTGAGACCAGTCCTTAAAACGATAGTCAGACAAAGATTAATTAGTAATACACTTTTTACAAGAGCCGCTAATCCTAAAGTTATAAAGAAAATACTTGAACAAGCTTACCCTTCAGGAAAAAATATTGATGAAGAATTGATTGATATACTATATCAACCCTCCCAAAGGAAAAATTCTAAAGAAGCTTTTCGTGGTTTTATTAACTTATTTGATGACTATCTTGCTACTGACCTTTTCAATAAAGTTGATGCTCCAATTCAACTGATATGGGGAGAGGAAGATCCTTGGGAATCTATAAGTGAAGCAAAAGAGTGGAAGAAACTATTCAGGAATATCAAAAGATTAGATATTATTAAAGGCGCTGGACATTGCCCTCATGATGAAGAACCTGAAAAAACAAATAAGTTAATAAATGAATTTATTCAAGAAACAAAATAAGCTTCTACATTATCACTAAGTCTTCTCAAACCTCTTAATCCATCTCTTTCTAGGTTTCTTACCCGATCTCTACTTATCCCTAGAACTCTGCCTATACCTGTAAGAGACATTGGCTCATCACCATCCATTCCGTACCTCATTCTTAAAACTCTACATTGCAGATCGGGCAATTGATGTAAAAGGGAATGCAGATCACCTCTCATACAATCCATCTCTATTTGTTCGTCCGGCAAATCCTCGCCACCTGCCAGTAAATCTAATAGGACAGTATCTTCACCATCACCGACTTTAGTTTCAAGACTAACTGGCTGTCCAGCTTTGCACATCAAATCTTTAACGTCATCTTCGGGAAGCTCTACGTATTTTGCAAGTTCACTTACAGTTGGAGTCCTAGACATTTCTTGGCTGAGCTCTCTTTGACCCTTTTTTAACTTATTCAACATTTCAGTTATGTGAATTGGTAACCTTATCGCACGACTTTTTTCAGCTATTGCTCTTGTGATACCTTGCCTAATCCACCAGTATGCATATGTTGAAAACTTATAACCTCTGGCTGGATCAAATTTTTCAACTCCTCTGACAAGTCCTATAGTTCCTTCCTGAATTAAATCTAAGAGTTCCATATTCCTTTTTGTATATTTTTTTGCAACGCTCACAACCAATCTTAAGTTCGCTGCAACCATTCTTTCTTTAGCTCTCTGTCCCGCTCTTAGCCTTTTTTTTATTATGGCAGTAGATAATTTTAATTTGGCAGATAATTCATCAATACTAGGCTTATCTCCTGTTAATTCAATAATTTCTAATTCTGCTCTTTCAACTTGCATGTACTCTTGAACTTGTCGACCTAGAGTTATTTCTTGCTCATGCGATAGTAATGGTACTCTTCCTATATCCCTCAAGTAAGATCGAACAAGATCTACATCATTGCTAGCTTTTATACTTGCTATGGAAGCTAGTTTATTTTCACTTATTGTATCTGGAGACATGAAAGTTTATTGATGTTTTGTAAACAATACCATTAAGAAATGTAAAGTTAAACAAAAAAATCCACATTTTTAAAAAAATGAGGATAAATACCTAGTGGATTTAGATTAATGAAGAACTTAATAACCATTTTGCTGTACTGAGGTAAATAAATACACCAGCAATATCAGTAACAGTTGTAATGAAAGGGGAAGACATTAAGGCTGGATCCAATTTCATTCTGTCAAACAACAAAGGGAGGATTGCTCCTGTTGTAGAAGCTAAAGTTGTAATGGATATTAAACTTATTCCCACCGCAGAGGCAATTAAAGGTCCTTCTCCTTGCCACCAAGCGAAGGGAAATACTACAAGCATCATGAAAACCCCTAAGAGAGCTCCTGTTATGGCCTCCTTAACTACTGCCTTAAATGCACCAAGAGACTTTAATTTTTGAGTACTTAAACCTCTAATAACAACCGTTGAGCTTTGAGCACCAACATTGCCCCCAGTACCTATAAGTAATGGAATAAATGCAGCTAATAAAACTATTTCTTTTAATATTTCATCGTTCATAGCAATAACCTTAGTCGTTAAACCATTTGCCAAAACCAAAATTAATAACCATAAGATTCTTCTTCGGGCAATCGTAAACAAACTGCTTTGAAAATAATCATCTTCATCCCCCGGTTGCACTGCCCCGGCTGCATAAATATCTCTTGTTGCTTCTTGTTCTATGACATCAATTAAATCATCTACAGTTACTATCCCAACAAGTCTTTTTTCCTTATCAACGACTGGGAGAGCTAAAAAATCATATCTTTGTATTGCTCTAGCAACCTCTTCTTGATTCGTATTTGTAGAGATATTAACTACATCTCTTGTCATAACGTCTCCAATAGGCTTAGAAGGATCAGCAGTTACAAGGTCTCTTAAAGAGAGAATACCAGTTAAGTGTCTTTCTTTATCTGTAACATATAAACTATAAATAGTTTCAGTAAATGGGGCTCTTTTTCTGACTAAAGAAAGAGCCTCAGCTGCTGTTTGCATCTCTTTAAGGTCTATAAATTCAGTTGTCATTAATCTTCCAGCAGTTTCAGGCTCATACCCAAGTAACTCTGCTGTTACTTTCCTTTCACCTGGACTAAGAGCAGACAAAAATTTTCTTACAACTTTTGCAGGTAATTCATCAAAGAGTTGAACCCTATCATCAGGAGACATTTTTTCAACAATTTCTAAAACTTCTCCTGAACGAAGTCTTTCTAATAAAGTTTGCTGAACTACTGGATCTAAATATTCATAAACCTCAATTGCTTCATTTTTCTTTAATAATCGAAATGCTAATGCCTGCAATATTAATGGAAGACTTCCAATAGCATCTGCTATATCTACAGGTTGGGAAGGCTCCAAAAGTAACTTTGCCTCATCATAATTTCCCGCAATGAGCAATTCCTCAAGTCGAATAGTAATATTTGCTCGTGTATTTAAATCTGAAGATAATGATGTAACTGTTTCAAGATTATTTTCTTTCATAAATATTATCCCTTGTCAAAGTAACAACACCATTATATGAAATCTAAGTAATTTTTCTACTTATCCAGAACCCCATAAACATTGTGAATACATTTACGATTATTATTAAATTAAAAAAAATTATAAATTTTATCCAATCCCCTTGATTGAGAATTTTGTACAAAAAGTATATAAATCCGCTGAAGGATGTGAAGCAAGAAAAAAAACCACTAAATATAATTTTTTCAATTGAAAAACTTAATTTTTTACTGATAACAAAACCCACTAAAAATGATCCTATTATTGAAATAAAAAAGTTATTATTTATAACTAATCTTAAACAAGTAGCTAAGTAACCAGCTAAAAGAATAAAAATAAAATTATTTATTTTCACTTTTTTAAAAAAACTGAAAAAGAAAATAACCCAAATAAAAGAAAAGAAAAGAAATAATTATCACTTCGATATAGTGCAAAAATAATCTTAGGAATTTTCTCTTTTTAAATAAAATAAATAGTTGATATATAAACGAAGAAAATGTACTAAAACATCCTAAAAAACCGCTATAAAATAACACTAAGATTTCGTTATTTGTAAAATTTAATGCCACTAAAATTCCTAACAAAAAAGATGAAAAAAAATTTACTATTGAAGTATTTTGAATTTCAAAACCTATATTTTTTTTAAAATTATTTTGTATGAATAGTCTCAGTATTAATCCAAAAGTACTGCCAAGTAAAATTATAACTATTGAACTAAAATCCAAAATTTACATTTTTATCCAGCCTTTTAAAATCTTATTAGGATCATCTAAAAATTTATTAGAAGCTAATTCAACCCTCAACCATGTTTCACCTTTATTAACTTTCCAAGTACGTAATACTGATAAAGTTGTACCGACATCAAGAACTAATAATTCCTCAGTAAGAATCTTTGGACAAGAATAAAGAGAAATATTGGAACTCAAAATAATTTCATTTGTAGCATTAGAGTAATTATTTTGATTTAAACTTTTCTGGATCCCACCAGCAGGTAATGTAACTGGAGCAATTAATGCAAAAGTAATTAAGCAAAAATTCTTGAGAATATTATTCATCATATATCTAAAGTTGCCATATCTAAGTTGCTACTATGAGTTTCAATAAATTCTCTTCTTGGTGCAACTTTATCTCCCATTAATATGTTGAATATTCGGTCAGCTTCAAGTGCATCTTCGATTTCAACCCTTTTCATCATCCTCGTTTGAGGATTCATAGTTGTATCCCATAATTGTTTAGGCATCATCTCACCTAATCCCTTAAATCTTTGGATATTGTAATTAGCATTTTCTCCAAAACCTTCAATTGTATCCTTTAATTGATTCTCGTTATAACAGTAATTATGATTCTTACCTCTTTCAACTTTATATAAAGGAGGACAAGCAATGTATATAAAACCTTTCTCAACAAGTTCTCTTTGGTATCTATAGAAAAATGTCAATAATAAGGTTCTTATATGCGCACCATCAACATCAGCATCCGTCATAATTACAACTCTATGGTATCTCAAAGAGCTCTCGTCAAATTCCTCACCTTTTATTCCTAATCCTAGAGCTGTTATTAATGATTGTATTTCTGTATTTTTATAAATTTTAGTATCGTCAGTTTTTTCAATATTAAGAATTTTGCCCCTAAGAGGCAAAATAGCCTGAAAATTTCTATCTCGTCCTTGTTTTGCCGAACCTCCAGCTGAATCACCTTCAACTATATAAATTTCTGATTCTGAGGGATCTCTAGAACTACAATCTGCTAATTTTCCCGGCAAGGTCGAACTTTCTAGAACGCTTTTTCTTCTAACTAATTCTCTAGCCCTTCTCGCGGCTTCTGCTGCATTAAATGATTGAATTGCCTTTTCAAGAATCAAGTCCAAAATTCCAGGATTGAATTCCATATATTTTGTAAGAGCCTCCCCTATGAGAGAATCCACAATACCTCTTACTTCAGTATTTCCTAATTTTGTTTTTGTTTGGCCTTCAAATTCGGGATCTGGAACTTTAACCGATAAAACAACAGTCAAGCCCTCTCTAATATTTTCGCCAGCTAAATTTTTTTCGATATCTTTTCTCTTACCTCTCTTTTTTGCAAGATTATTGAAAGTTCTTGTAAGAACTGTTTTTAGTCCTTCTATATGAGTTCCTCCATCAATAGTTCTAATATTATTTGCAAATCCTAAAATATTATCTGAATACACATCTGAACACCATTGCAAAGCTGCTTCTACGTAGACATTTTCTTTCTGAGAGTCAACATAAATTATTTCAGGATGAATAGAATCTTTTTCAGCATTCATGTATTCAACATATTCTTTAATACCTCCTTGATATAAGTAAATTTCTTCTTTAAAAGAACCATCTGATAATTGCTTTCTTTCATCTCTAAAAACAATTTTTACTCCTCCGTTAAGATAAGCTAGTTCCCTTAATCTAGATGAAAGAAGTGCATATTCAAATTCAATTCCTCCAGAAAAAATCGTTTTATCGGGTTTAAAGCAAATAGTTGTTCCTTTCTGAAATGGTTTGCCAGTTTGCTTTTTAGTTTGCAATTCACCCTTTGATACGCCTTTTTCAAATCTTTGATTAAATTCTCTACCATCCCTATAAACAGTCACATTAACCCATTCGCTTAAAGCATTAACTACAGATATTCCTACACCATGCAAACCACCTGAAACTTTATAACCACCACTTCCAAATTTACCTCCAGCATGAAGAACAGTAAGTACAGTCTCTAAGGCACTTTTCCCTGTTCTTGGATGAATATCTGTTGGAATACCTCTTCCATTATCAGAAATTAAAGCAGAACCATCTGCTCGAAGTGCTATTTCTATGTGATCACAATGTCCTGCAAGTGCTTCATCAACGGAGTTATCAACTACTTCATATACTAAATGATGTAATCCCCTTGGTCCTGTAGAACCTATATACATTCCAGGACGTTTACGAACTGGTTCTAACCCTTCTAAAACCTGAATCTGTTCCGCGCCATAATCGTTTGAGATTTTATTAGATCTTTTGTCCTCACTCATTTAATATAAAAAAAAATATTAAACTTTTAAAATGTTATTTTTAAAAGGTCTTTCATTTAACTTAACACTGCAATAAGATAAAGGCTCGAAGTCAATGAAAAATTTAATTACTTTAATTATATAGCTAATATTTTTTTCTTCATAAATTCATATGTCTTTATATCCACCTCATGTAATAATTTTAATTGGGCCTACTGCAAGTGGCAAAACAGAATTAGCTATTGAAATTGCAGAATATTTTAAAACTCGAATACACAACATAGATTCGAGACAAATTTATAAATCAATGGATATTGGGACAGCCAAGCCATCTAAAAACCAACAAAAAAAAATAAAGCATTTTTTATTAGATATTGAAGAGCCAAACCATCCAATTAATGTAAAACAATTTCAAGAAATTGCTCAAAAATCAATCAAAAGAGAAATTAAACAAAATAATTTACCTTTTCTTGTTGGAGGGAGTGGGTTGTATATGAACTCAATAACAAAAGGGTTTTTTGTACCTGATGTACCTCCTCAAAATAATTTGAGAAGACAATTAGAAGAACTTGGTCAGAAAAAATGTTGGGATTTATTAAAAAATTGTGATCCATTATCAACAAAAAAAATCAATTTTGCAGACCAGATTAGAACAATAAGAGCTTTAGAAGTCTTCTATGTTACAGGTAAACCTTTGTCAACTTTAAAAGTTCAAAAACCGCCTGCATGGAAAATACTAGAGCTTGGATTAGATAGCGATAATTTAAAAGAAAGAATTTTACAAAGAACAAAAAATATGTTTTTATCTGGCATTATTGAGGAGACGAACCACCTTATCTCAAAATACGGATTTGATTTGCCAATATTAGAAACAATTGGTTATCGAGAAGCTAGGGATTTTTTAAATGACCATTTAACAATTGACAAAGCGATTGAGTTAACTACGACAAAAACGATCCAATTTGCAAAAAGACAAAAAACTTGGTTTCGTAATAAAAATAATCCTCTTTGGCTTAATAACAAAAACCTGCTAAAAGATGCAATAATTAAGATAGAGTCTTTTTTAAGCTAACTTTATAAAATAGATTTATTCATCATCCAATCAATTTATTAAATACACTGAATGCCCCCACGCCCACGCTTTGACCGCCGCGCTCCAATTAGAGAGCTACCAAATATAAATGAAAGAATAAAATACCCTCAATTGAGAGTCGTTGATTCAGATGGAAAACAATTAGGAGTCATAGATAGGTTAAAAGCATTAGAAATAGCATCTCAAAGAGAACTTGATTTAGTTTTAGTGAGCGAAAAAGCAAATCCTCCTGTTTGTAGAGTAATGGACTACGGAAAATATAAATTTGAACAAGAAAAGAAAGCTAAAGAAGCAAGGAAAAAATCTCATCAAACAGAAGTGAAAGAAGTAAAAATGAGGTACAAAATTGATAAGCATGATTATGATGTCCGAATAGGTCAAGCTACTAAATTCTTAAAATCGGGAGACAAAGTAAAATGTACTGTAATTTTTAGGGGTAGAGAAATACAACACTCAAATTTAGCTGAAACACTTCTTTTGAAAATGGCTAATGATTTAGAAGAACAATCAGAAGTTCAACAAAGACCAAAAAGAGAAGGAAGAAACATGATTATGTTTTTAAGCCCTCGAAAAACTCCTCTCATTAAAAAAGATGATGGGTGAAAATTTTTTTTCAAAAATATTAGGAATGTTAAAGTATCGCTATGGTAAAAAATAAATTAGTCAGGATCTTATAAAGTGAAATTCCATATTCAACAAGAAAGCGATATCCCAGCATCTACTCAACTATACAATCAGATTTGTTTTGCAATTGCAGCACGATATTATCCCCCAGGACATAGGCTTCCTAGTACAAGGCAACTTGCAATGCAGACTGGACTCCATCGAAACACCATAAGCAAAGTATACAGACAACTAGAAATAGATGGAGTTGTTGAAGCGATGGCTGGATCAGGTATCTATGTAAGAGATAATCTTACTAAAAAAGAATTTAAAAAATCAGTTTATTCAAAAGATAAGATAAGTAAAATACCAGATCAAGAAGCAAAGAAGGTAATTGACAACTTGATAAATCTTGGATGCACTTTACAAGAAACAAGAAATTTATTAACAAATGAAATTGATTGGCGTATTAAATGCGGATCAAGAATCATAGTCAGTACTCCTAGAGAAGATATTGGGGCTTCTATGTTAATAGCAGAAGACCTTTCTAAAACAGTTAATGTCCCAGTAGAAGTTGTTCCTATGGAAGAATTAGAAAAAGTTTTGAGTAGTTCAAATAATGGTACGATTGTCACAAGCAGATATTTTTTACAACCTCTAGAAAAAGTTGCTAAGCAACATGGAGTTCGTGCTATTGCAGTTGACTTGAGCGATTTTCAGAAGGAATTGAAAATACTCAAGGAATTAAATTCTGGAAGTTGTGTAGGTATTGTTAGCATAAGTCCTGGTTTATTGAGAGCAGCAGAAGTTATCATACACAGCATGAGAGGTAGTGAATTAATGCTTATGACGGCAATCTCGGACAATAACAGTAGATTACTATCACTTTTAAAAGCCTCGAACCATATCGTATGTGATGGACCTAGCTTATCAGTTGTAGAAAACACTTTATTAAAAAATCGTTCTCAGTTGATGAGATTGCCTCAAATAATATGTGCTAAGAATTATTTAAGTATCGAGACAATAAATCAATTAAAAAAAGAAATAGGAGTTATTAATTAAACCAAGATGCTTAGAACTTTTAAATCAGATATAGAAATCATAAAGGAGAGAGATCCTGCCGCTAGAGGAATAATTGAAATTTTACTTTGCTACCCAGGCTTTCAATCAATAGTTATTCATAGGCTTACACATAAATTATGGCAATTAAAGATTCCTCTGATTCCCCGCTTGTTAAGTCATACCAATAGATTATTAACAGGCATTGAAATACATCCTGGAGCCAAAATTGGTAAACGGGTTTTCATAGATCATGGAATGGGAGTTGTAATTGGAGAAACAGCTGAAATAGGAAATAATTGTCTTCTTTATCAGGGAGTTACATTAGGAGGTACTGGTAAAAGTCATGGCAAAAGACACCCCACCTTGATGGAAAATGTTGTAGTGGGTGCTGGTGCCAAAGTTCTTGGATCTATCACAGTAGGGTCTAATACACGTATTGGTGCGGGTTCAGTAGTTGTTCGTAATGTGGAAGGTAACAGTACAGTGGTTGGCGTTCCTGGCAGAGTCGTACATCAAAGTGGTGTAAAAGTGAACCCATTAGCTCACTCTGCTTTACCAGATGCAGAAGCTAATGTGATAAAAAATTTAATGGATAGAATAGACTTTCTTGAAAATGAAATTCTTAAATTACAAAAAACTCTCCAATGTTTAGTAAACTCAGAATCCGTTGATATTTCTAAACTAGGCGACGCTCAAAATCTTAAAGACAAAGAAATAATAGAATTTCTTGGAGATGATTAGTTCTTCATTTAGTTTTTTTCGTTTACTTCAGTTTTTGGTTGAAACATAAACATAGAATAAATAACATTTCTTCTCATATTTGTCATCATTTCGAGAAACATATCATATCCTTCATTTTTATATTCTATCAAGGGATCTTTTTGGCCATAACCTCTCAATCCGACTGATTCCCTTAAGGAATCCATTGATTGGAGATGTTCTCGCCATAAATTATCTATTTGCTGTAAAATAAAGAATCTTTCAGCTTCTCTCATTAATCCTGGACGAATCTTTTCTATTTGTGATTCCTTCAAATCATAAGCTATTCTTAATTGCTCTTGAAGATAGTTTTTTAATTCATCTATTGAAAGTAACTTAATATCTTCAACTTTAAGATCATCTAATAAATAAATAAATTCTTTGACTTTAGAAATTAATTGATCAATATTCCATTCTTCAGGTGGAAGATCAGGATTAATATAAGCATCTACAATTTCTCCCATTGTTCTTTCTCCATATCCTATTACTTGATTCTTTAAATCAATTCCTTTCAATACTCTTAGTCTTTCGCCATATACTGCCTTTCTTTGATTGTTCATTACCTCGTCGTATTCAAAAACTTGTTTTCTAATATCGTAATAGTAGGTTTCAACTTTCTTTTGAGCACTTTCTAGTGACCTAGTAAGCATTCCAGACTCAATAGGCATATCTTCATCAACTCTAAAAGCATTCATAAGATTTGCGACTCTGTCACCTCCAAAAATCCTTAATAAATTATCATCTAAAGATAAAAAGAATCTTGTGCTCCCAAGATCACCTTGTCTTCCTGCTCTTCCTCTAAGCTGATTATCCACTCTTCTTGATTCATGTCTCTCAGTACCAATTACATGTAAACCGCCAGCTTCTCTTACGTTTTCTTCTTCATGAATCAAAACTTTTTCATATTCTTTTTTTACATCAGACAAAGATTTTCTCAAAAGCTTTATCAAGTTATCATCAGTTGGTGCTTTTTCTGCAGCTGTAGCTATCCTATCATCAAGCTCCAAAACAGAAAGTTGTCTATCTCCCCAATTTTTAACAAGTTCATCAGATAAAAGAGAGAGTTCTTTTTCAATGGCTTCATCTAGTTTGCAAGGGAAAAGACTTGTTGAAGAATTTGAAATGTTCTTTTTCAAATTTGAACCAGCTTTTGTAGAAAAACCACCCTTAGATTTTGAATTTCTTTGTTTAGGTATTGGTGGCTTATGCTCATTATCAGGCTTGACTAACAAAGGAATTAAAATTTCTTTTAATTTAAGTCTTGCCATATAGTCACTGTTACCGCCAAGAATTATATCTGTCCCCCTTCCAGCCATATTAGTCGCGATAGTAACAGCACCTGCTCTTCCTGCCTGAGCAACAATTTCCGCCTCACGTTCAACGTTTTCTGGTTTAGCATTTAACAAATTATGTGGGATATTTTCGGCAGATAAAAGTGAACTTAGTAATTCACTTTTTTCTACACTTGTTGTACCAATTAAAACAGGTCTACCATCTCTATGTATTTGTGCAGTTTCTTTAGCAACGGCTTTCCATTTACCAATTTCTGTCTTAAATACTTGATCGGACCAATCTTGTCTCTTTCTTACTTGATTTGTCGGTATAACTGTTGATTCTAATTTATAGGTTTTTTCAAATTCAACCTCCTCAGTTTTTGCAGTTCCCGTCATTCCTGCTAAACCGGGATACAAGAGGAAAAAATTTTGATAAGTTATCGATGCTAATGTTTGAGTCTCAGGCTGAATTTTAAGACTCTCTTTTGCTTCTATTGCCTGATGTTGTCCATCACTCCAACGCCTTCCTGGCATAACCCTACCAGTAAATTCGTCAACTATGACAGCCTCATCGTTCTTAATAATATAATTTACATCTTTAATAAATAATTCTTTAGCTTTTAAAGCGTTAGTTATATAATGGGCCCAAGGATCTTGAGGATTATACAAATCATTCACTTCCAAATACTCTTCACATTTTGCAAAACCCTGATCAGTTAATATACAACTTCTCTGTTTTTCATCAACTTCATAATCCCCTTCTGGATCTATACCGTCTTTACTTAATTCTTTTGCTTTGACTAATGCCAGAGATAATTCTGCCGCTTTTTGATATTTTTCTTGTGGTCTTTCAACTTGGCCAGAAATTATTAAAGGCGTTCTTGCTTCATCAATTAATATTGAATCAACCTCATCAATTACGCAGTAATTAAATTTTCTTTGAACTACCTCACTAATATCGGTAGCCATATTATCTCTTAAATAATCAAATCCTAATTCTGAATTTGTGGCATAAGTTATATCACAATAATAATTTTTCTTTCTTTCAAATGGATTCATATCTTGCTGAATCAAACCAACGGATAAACCTAAAAAACGATGAACTTGTCCCATCCACTCTGCATCCCTTCTTGCTAAATAATCATTTACAGTAACAACATGAACACCTTTTCCCGTAAGAGCATTTAAAAAACAAGGTAATGTTGCAACAAGTGTTTTTCCCTCTCCAGTCTTCATCTCAGCGATTTGACACTCATTTAAAACCATCCCGCCTATTAACTGAACATCAAAATGTCTCATATCGAGAACACGTTTACTTGCTTCTCTAACAATTGCAAAGGCTTTTGGAAGAAATTCTTCTAATAGTTCTTTTTGTTTTTTAAAATCTAATTCTGCTGAAATATTTGATTTAAGATTTTGAGTTTCTTTTCTAAGCTCATCATCAGTCAATTGAGAAATTTCTTCTTCCAAAAAATTTATCTCTTCCACTATTGGTTGATAGCGCTTTAACTTTCGTGTATTCGGATCTCCCAACAAAAGTTTTAGCATAAGTCAAAGTCCTTCAAAAATTTATCTTATTACAAACATTATAAATTAGTGCGTTACAACAGAATGAAGAAAACTATTATCTCTTTATTTTATAGAAACGATCGATTAAGGTATTTAGATTGAAGTCACAAAAAATTAACTAGCTGACATCACTTTTCAAAAATCTTATTTATAAATGAAAGAAATATCTCTAATCAAACATGCCAAAGGAGCTTTAGGGTTAAGGGTTTTAGGATTAGGCCCAAATTTTAAACCAACAAATGGATTAATAAAGTTGCAAAAATTACTAGATACCAATGCTTTCTGGGCAAAAAATAGAACAATTAATGATCTAAAAAAATGTCTTGCTAACAGTGATGTCGTAATAAGTCTTTGGGTTGGGAAGGAAATAGTTGGCTTTGGTAGAGCTTTAACCGATGGGATTTACCGCGGAGTGCTTTGGGATATTGTTATCGATCAAAATCACCAAGGCAAAGGTTTTGGCACATTAATTGTAAAAAATCTTTTATCTTCAAAAAAAATTAAAAATACAAAAAAATTATATTTAATGACAACAAATAAAAAATTATTTTATTCTCAATTTGATTTTAAAGAAGTTACCACTCAAAATTTATTGATTCATGAAATATAAAGCACTCTATTTCTAAATAAAAAAATCAAGACACGAATTTTCTATAAAGCCATCTTATGAAAGGTCCTAAAATAGGAACTGGTCCAAAAGTTGGGCCGCAAAAATCAAAGTAATCTCTGTGCTCTTTAATTAATCCATTTTCACCAAATAATAAACGAGTAGTTCCGGGATAAATAAATTCTTTACCCATAATTTTTAAACCCATTGTCCATTCAACAAATCCATAATCACCAGTTATGGATATTGCATGAGTTTTTAAAAAAACATCATCACATCTTTTAACTAGCTTTTCTTGAGCTTGGACATAAGAATCTAAGCCCTCTGTTTCCTGCGTTGGGTCTGTGAAAATAACATTCTCATTATAAAATTCAGCCCATTTTTGTTTTGTTGGTGCATCTGCACCATAAGGTTTAGTAAATAATCCCTTTAAATCCTCAATAGAAATTTCTGTTGTCATCACGAAACTACTGTTAACAATATTCTAAAAGATACAAACATTAAAAGCGGATGAAGAGATTCGAACTCTCGACATTCTCCTTGGCAAGGAGATGCTCTACCACTGAGCTACATCCGCATAACTTTTCCATTTTATCTCAAAGAAGGGATCAATGATAAAAATAATTAAATTTTTTTCAATTAATTTAAATTTTTAATTAAGGATCCCATCTCAATTGCTTGTAAAGCATAATTCCAACCAAGATTATTTTTAATTCCTGCTCTTTCTAAAGCCTGCTGCATAGTATCAGTAGTTAAAACTCCAAAAATAATTGGAACATTATTTTCATTTGAAACTTGCGAAATACCTTTACTCGCCTCAGATATAACTACATCATAGTGGGAAGTTTCACCACGAATCACAGCCCCAAGAGCAATTACAACGTCATAACTCTTTTTTTTCATGAGGGTTTTAGCTGCGATTGGTAATTCGAATGAACCTGGAACCCAAACTATATCCACTTGATTGCTTAATTCCGAAGTATCTAAACCATGTCTTTTTAAACAATCAAGACAACCAGATAGAATTTTATTTGTAATTAAATCATTAAATCTTGCTATTACAATCCCAACTTTTAAAGTAGAGGCATTTGTAAAGGAACCCTCAAAAATAGCCATTAAATTTTACTTAAATATATTAATAGATTCTCACGAAAAGGTATTAAATTCAAACTAATGAAGAAACTATCCCTGTAACAAAAACCAAAACAACCCAAACAGCAGCAATAGAATAAATTTTTCTCCTACTTTCTCGCTGTCCTTCTTCAGTAGAAGGTTGAGTCACATATAAAACGGGTACTCCAACTACCGCAATTAAAGAAGCGAATAATAGAGCATTTACGAAGAAAAAGTTAACAGCCTGCATAATTCAGTCTTAGGTTTCAAATATTATAAGTACTATAATCTCATGAAAATGATAATTTTTAGAGAAAATTTACATACTTTAGCCACTTTAAATGCAAAAAAAAAATTTCTACCTAATATCTATTTAGGAATTAAAAAAGTATGCAAGAAGATACGATAATTCAAAAGAATTTATTTGCGATTGGTAATGATAATAATGAACAAAAAGAAATAACAAAAATTCCAGAGAATTTATCTTTGGAAGATTTAAAAAAAGAATCGCAAAAAAGACCCAGACAAAGAAAAAATTCAACTAATTTAATAAGTAAATTCAAGACTGATTTAATTTCAAATAACAAAAATGTTTGCATCAATGAAGAATCTTATAGCTATAAAACAGTTTCAAAACAGAAATTAACTCCTGTAATGAAGCATTATGTAACTCTAAAAGAAGAAAATAAAGATAGGTTATTACTTTACAGATTAGGAGATTTTTTTGAATGTTTTTTTGAGGACGCTGTATTAATATCTAACCTTTTAGAAATAACGCTTACAAGTAAAGATGCTGGCAAAGAGATTGGTAAGATCCCTATGGCAGGGGTTCCCCATCATGCAATGGAGAGATACTGTGCTGATTTAATAAAAAAAAATTATTCTGTGGTTATATGCGATCAATTAGAAAAAAGTTCTGGAAATTATGGGACTCCAATTAAAAGAGGAATAACAAGAATAATTACTCCCGGAACTGTAATTGAAGAGGGGATGTTGATTGCAAAGAAAAATAATTGGATTACTGCTATTTACTTATCAGAAGAAAACTCAGACGAATCTTATGAATGGGGTATATCAAAAGCTGATGTAAGCACAGGAGAATTAATAACTTTAGAAGGCCAATCTCTGTCAAAACTATTTGATGAAATTATTAAATTAGATTCTTCAGAAATCATTGTAGGAAGCAATGCAGTAAGAAATTTATTAATTAAAGGAAATAGTCAAATTACATATACTGTTTCTCAAGAGACTAATTTTGGAATTAATGAAGCAAATTATCTAATAAAAAATTATTTCCAAATTTCAAGCCTGGAGGGAATAGGACTTAAAAATTTAAACAATGCAACTAGATCACTTGGAGGTTTATTAAATTATTTAGAAAAAATTAATCCTTCAAATTTAGATAAAGATTCTTCTTTAAAAATCTCATTAGACTTTCCGCAAATCCAATATGGTCACAACAAATTAATTATTGATTATCAAACTCAAAAAAACTTAGAAATCAAAAATACACAACGAGAAAACAATTATGTAGGTTCGCTTCTATGGAGTATTGATAGAACTTATACTTGCATGGGTGCAAGGTGTTTAAGAAGATGGATAGATTCACCACTATTAAACGTTAATGAGATTTATAAAAGACAAAATATAATTACAAACTTTCTTGAATCTAAAAAATTACGTACAGATACCCAAAATTTACTTAGAGCAATGGGGGATTTAGAAAGACTTGCAGGTAGAGCTTGTGCAGGTCATGCAAGTCCCAGAGACTTAATTGCAATAGCTGAAGGTTTAAAAAGATTGCCTAGACTAAAATCCATAATTGAATTATTTAAATATGATCTCCCAGATTGGACTGATCAATTAAAAAATATTGATGAGGGACTCTTAAAATTAGCTGATACTATAAGTTTTAAACTAGTAGAAAATCCTCCTCTAAATATTAGTGAAGGAGGCATGATCCACGATGGTGTTGACAATATATTAGATGGTTTACGCAATTTAATGGATGATTACTCTGAATGGCTAAATAAAGAGGAATTAAAGGAAAGGAAAATTAGCAAAATTTCAAACCTAAAAATTCAATTTCATAAAAATTTTGGTTATTACATTTCTATAAATAAGTCAAAAGTTAATTTAGCTCCACAACATTGGATCAAAAGGCAAACACTTACTAATGAAGAAAGGTATATAACTTCAGAAATTAAAAATAAAGAAAATAAGATTTTCCAAATAAAAAGTAGAGCTTCATCAAAAGAATATGAAATTTTCTGCGAATTAAGAAATATAGTTGCTGAAAAAACAAAACAAATAAGATCAATCGCAAAATCCATAGCATCTCTTGATGCACTGCTTGGTTTATCAATTGCTGCAGTAGAAAACAATTTTATAAAACCTTCATTAATACCAATAAATGATTCAATGACAAAAAATAGTACAAAAATTATCGCAGGTAGAAATCCAATTGTAGAGCAATTGTTAAGTGACAAAAAGTTTGTAGCAAACGATATCTCTTTTGAGGATAATCAAAAATTAATTATATTAACGGGTCCCAATGCAAGCGGAAAAAGTTGCTTTATAAGACAACTTGGTTTAATACAAATTCTCACACAAATTGGTAGCTTTGTTCCTGCTAATAATGCTGAAATCAAAATTGCAGATAGGATTTTCACAAGAATTGGGGCAGTTGATGATCAATCATCTGGACAATCAACATTTATGGTAGAAATGTCTGAAACAGCATCAATTCTAAATCAGGCAACTTCTAGCTCACTAGTTTTACTTGATGAGATAGGCAGAGGGACATCTACTTTTGATGGACTTTCAATAGCTTGGTCAGTAAGTGAATATCTTGCAAAAAAAATTCAATGTAATACTATTTTTGCTACTCACTATCATGAGCTGAATTATTTAAAAAATTCAAATAATAATATACAAAATTTTCAAGTTTTAGTAGAACAAAATAACGATCAGCTAATCTTTAGCCACAGGATTGTTAAAGGGGGCTCAAACAAAAGCTATGGCATAGAAGCAGCAAAATTAGCAGGTGTTCCAAAAGAAGTTATAGAAAAAGCAAAATCAGTTTTAAATTCTTTAGAAGAAAATAACAAATTAAATTATGATATTAAGTAAATTTTTGACATTTTTATAAAATAAATACTTTTTAAATTGTTTCCCTCAATAAGGCATTAACCGCAGCAGCTGCCATGGCAGCACCTCCTCTAGTTGAATTCAAAACAATTCTAGGAAGATCAGTGGAAATCAGTTTGTTTTTGCTATTCTCTACTCCAATAAAACCTACAGGCATTCCTATAATTAAACTAGGTAAATCTTTTGCATTTTCTAAAATATCAATTAAATAAGTTAACGCTGTAGGCGAACTGCCAATAACTACAATAGGAGATTTGCTTCCAGAATTTATAGCGGATAACTCCTTCCAGCCTTCACTTAAGCCATATGCAGTTTTAGTTAAGTTTGTATGATTATTTTTTCCAAACCACATTCTAGCAGTGAATACTTTATTCCTAGTAGTATTTTCTGCCATAGATTTTATTGCTGCTGCTGCCATATCGGTATCAGTTAAAATAGGAGCACCATTTTTAAGTGCCTGAAGACCCTTTTCACAAGCACCTTCACTAAAATTTACAAGATTTTGAACTGTAAAATCCCCTGAAGTATGGACTAATCTCTCTAAAACTTTTTTTTCTAAATAATTTAGATCATTGGCTACTAAACGAGATCTTATGAATCTGATGCTTTCCAAAAAAATTGGATGATCTATTACCATTAAATTTAATTTGTGTTAAAAGTAATCATAGTTAATATATGGTTTTTATTGAGCTATTATGCCAATACAAATATTATGGGGTAATGATCTAAATGCTCAAAATATATTTATTCAAAAATTAATTGATAAGGAAGTATCCAAAGAATGGAAAGAAATAAACGTAACTAATTTAAATGGAGATGATGATGAGCAAGTCAAAAAAGCTTTTGATGAAGTTCTTACACCTCCTTTTGGAGATGGATACAGAATAGTTACATTGAAAAATAATCCC
This sequence comes from Prochlorococcus sp. AG-424-E18, assembly GCA_003210155.1. GTDB lineage: Bacteria > Cyanobacteriota > Cyanobacteriia > PCC-6307 > Cyanobiaceae > Prochlorococcus_A. The sequence goes on from QCNC01000001.1 coordinate 141,673, forward strand.
ATTTTTACTACCAAAAATGAAGATCTAAGAACTAAATTTGAAAAAATTTATGACAATATACCTCAAAATACTTATTTCATTTTGCAAAATACAAAAAAACCAGACTCAAGACTAAAGAGTACTAAATTTTTACAAAAACTTATCAAAAATAATTTAGCCAAAGAAAAATCATTTTCTTTACCAGAAATCTGGGACTATGAGGGACAAAAAAGATTTTTAGAAGATGCATCAAATGAAATGAATATCAAAATTGATAACAATACAGCTGAATTAATTATTGATTCAGTTGGAAATGACAGCTTTAAACTAATAAATGAATTAGCTAAAGCAAAAACATACCTCTCTGCAGTATCAAGTGATTCGAATTCGCAACTTTTTCTTAAAAGTATTGATGTAAAAAAAATATTTAGTGATCATCAATCCAATATTTTCAAAATTATTGATCTTCTCTTACAAAAAAATATTAATGAAAGCCTCATTGAAATAAATTATTCTTTACAGAAAGGTGAACCTGCTTTAAGACTAAATGCAGGTTTAATTAGTCAAATAAGAATTCATACCATTATAAAACTAGCAGTTAATTCAGGTAACGATAATGCAGAAAAAATTTGTAATCTAGCAGGCATTTCTAATCCAAAAAGAATTTTTTTTATTCGAAAAAAAGTCAAAAATGTATCTCAAGAATATTTAATTAATTTAATGAGTAACTTACTTGATATTGAATCATTACTAAAACAAGGTAATAATCCTATAAATGTTTTTACAGAGAAATTAATTAATTTAAGTTAACCAAATTATAAGTTTAAGAATTTACATTATGATTTAAGTATGGCTTTACTAGTAAAAAAATTTGGGGGTACTTCTGTCGGGGATATTAAAAAAATTAAAAATATTGCAAGTAGCATTTGTCAAAGTAAAGAAGCAGGGAATGAAATTGTCGTAGTTGTCTCTGCGATGGGGCAAACTACAGATGATTTAAATTGTTTAGCAGAATCAATTAGTAAAAATCCTAATCGAAGAGAATTGGATATGCTTCTCTCAACTGGAGAGCAAGTAACCATAGCTCTTCTTTCAATGGCATTAAACGAATACGGAATACCTGCAATTTCAATGACTGGTAGCCAGGTTGGAATTATTACTGAATCAATTCATGGGAAAGCGAGAATTCTGGATATTAAAACAGAAAGGATCCAAAATTATTTAAATCAGGGTTTTGTAGTTGTCGTGGCTGGATTTCAAGGAACAACATTAAGCCATACGGGCTCAATGGAAATTACAACTTTGGGTAGAGGTGGTTCAGATACTTCCGCGGTAGCTTTATCAACAGCATTAGGAGCTGAGACCTGCGAAATTTATACAGACGTTCCAGGGGTTCTTACTACTGATCCAAGAATTGTTCCTAATGCAAAACTCTTAGATGAAATTAGCTGCGAGGAAATGCTTGAACTTGCAAGCGTTGGTGCTTCAGTTCTACATCCAAGAGCAGTAGAAATTGCTCGCAATTATGGAATTAAATTGTGTGTCAAATCAAGTCAAAGTGACTCCAGTGGGACTCTTCTAGAAAGTCAAATCCAACCTCTCCCGCTAAAAAGAGGAAGCTTAGAATTAACAAAAACAGTCAATAGTCTTGAAGTATTAGAAAACCAAGCAGTATTCAGTCTCTCAAATATTCCTGATAGACCTGGGATTGCTGCGCAAATATTTGAAAAACTTTCAGAAGCAAGTATTAACGTAGATTTAATAATACAAGCGACAAATGATGGAAATAAAAACGATATTACATTTACTGTTGGTGAATTAGAAGTAAAAAAGACTGCAGAACAATGTGAACTTATAACTAGTCAATTAGGGGGAGAATTTAACTTAAAAACCAACATGACTAAATTAAGTATTCAAGGAGCAGGCATTATGGGCAGACCTAGTGTTTCAGCTGATTTATTTGATACTTTATCTCAAGCGAATATAAATGTTAGGTTAATAGCTACTAGTGAAATTAAAGTCAGCTGTGTAATTGAAATTAATAATATACCAAAGGCTATTAGATTTGTTGCTGAGAAATTTAAGTTATCCGATACACAAATACTTGTTAATCCAATCAATGAAAAACAAGATCAACCTGAAGTAAGAGGAATTGCATTAGATAAAAACCAAGTTCAGGTAAGCTTTAGAAAACTGCCTGATCGTCCAGGTGTAGCAGCATCGATATGTTTAGCATTAGCTGAAAATAATTTACTTATCGATACTATTGTTCAGTCTGAAAGAATTACCTCTTTAAAAACTAAGGATATTAGTCTTACGATGAATAAACAAGATAGAGAAAAAGCTAATTTAGTTTTTGAGGCCTTAACAAAAAAATTACCCGGATCATACATTGAAGATGGGCCTGCTATCGCAAAAGTAAGTACTGTAGGAGCGGGAATGGCATTTAAGGTTGGGACGGCTGGAAAAATATTTAGAGCATTGGCTGACCAAAATATCAATATTGAAATGATTGCCACGAGTGAAATTAGGACTTCATGTATTGTTTTAGAAAAAGATTGTGACAAAGCAGTTAATGCGATTCATAATCATTTCGAATTAGAAAAATAAGTTCGTTTTAATTATTTCTTGCCAATTTTTGTCTTAATTTTTTGATTCTATCCCTCAAATTTGCTGCTTCTTCAAAATTTAACTCTTTTGCAGCGTCTTTCATTTTAATTTCTAACTTTTCTATTAAGTCAGGCAATTCTTCGAGTAAACATTGATTATCACTGGAACTGAGAATTGCGTCAGTTTTGTTATTAACTATATTTATTAAATCTTTAGATAAACCACCAGCATCTAGTTTTCTGGAAAGTTCTAGAAAAGATAATATTGAATTTTCAATTTTTTTGCCTGCAGGTTTTGGAGTAATACCATTAACTTGGTTATATTTTTTTTGAATAGTTCTTCTTCTTTCAGTTTCAGATATTGCTCTTTTCATTGAATCTGTGAAGTTATCTGCATAAAGCAAGGCAACACCTTCAACATGTCTGGCAGCTCTTCCTATTGTTTGAATCAATGACCTTTCTGCCCTCAGAAAACCTTCTTTATCAGCATCTAAAATGGCAACTAAGGATACTTCTGGAAGATCTAGTCCCTCTCTTAATAAATTAACTCCTACCAAAACATCATATTCGCCCGTTCTAAGGTCTTGAATAATTTCAATTCTTTCAATTGAATGGATTTCGGAATGCAAATATCTAACTCTTACTTTATTTTCAGATAAAAAATCAGTTAGATCTTCAGCCATTCTCTTAGTAAGTGTTGTCACAAGCACTCTTTGATTCTTTTCAGCTCGAATTCTTATTTCAGATAACAGATCTTCTATTTGGCCTTCACTAGGTCTTACATCAATTACCGGGTCTAACACCCCAGTTGGTCTTATAACTTGCTCAATAAATTCACCATCACATTGATCTAATTCCCACTGACCGGGGGTTGCACTTATAAATAATGTCTGTTTTGATTTGTCCCAAAACTCTTCACATTTTAAAGGTCTATTATCTGCAGCACTTGGCAATCTAAAACCATGATCTATTAAAACTTTTTTTCTAGATTGATCACCGTTGTACATCGCATGAAGTTGAGGACATGTTACATGACTCTCATCAACTACCAACAACCAATCTTTGGGAAAGTAATCTATTAAGCATTCTGGCGGTGAACCCTCCTCCCTACCTGATAAATGACGAGCATAATTCTCAACTCCATTACAATAACCAACCTCTTTAAGCATTTCTAAATCATATTTTGTACGTTGTTCAAGACGTTGAGCCTCTAATAATTTTCCTTCGTATGTAAATTTATCTAGTTGAGTTTTTAATTCACTTCTAATTGCACTTATTGCACTCTCAAGTCTTTCTTTTGGAGTCACAAAATGCTTCGCTGGGTAAACGCTAACTTGTTCCAAACTTTCAAGTATTTCTCCTGTAGTAGGGTCAACATATCTAATAGCCTCGACTTCATCACCAAATAACTCAATTCTTATTAATCTATCTTCATAAGCTGGACCGATTTCTAAAACATCACCTTTAATTCTGAATCTACCTCTGGTAATTTCAATATCATTTCTAGTATATTGATTTTCAACGAGAGACCTCAAAGAAGAACGTAGATTTATTGATTTTCCCACTTCAAATTTAACTGCAGCCTTTAAATACTCACTCGGTATACCAAGACCATAAATACAACTTATTGAGGCAACAACAATTACATCTTTTCTTTCAAATAATGAGCGTGTTGCAGAATGCCTAAGCATATCTATTTCTTCATTAATTGAAGCAGTTTTGGCTATGTAAGTATCACTTACAGGTACATAAGCTTCAGGTTGATAATAATCGTAGTAAGAAATGAAGTACTCAACAGCATTTTTTGGGAAAAATTCCCTTAATTCATTACATAGTTGTGCTGCCAACGTTTTGTTATGGGCTAAAACAAGTGCTGGTCTTCCTGTTTGTTGAATTACATTGGCAATGGTAAATGTTTTACCAGTTCCAGTAGCTCCTAAAAGAGTCTGAAACTGTTTGCCATTATTTACGCCTTTAACTAATTTTTTAATAGCTTCTGGTTGATCTCCATTTGGTTCGTAAGGAGCTTGAAGCTTATAGTTGTTCATCAAGCTAGTAGCAAAAGGATGTTGCTATACTAAGAAATTTTTTCTCCAATTATTGAATTTTTCAAAGATTCTTTTAATCCCCTTACAACCGCAATCATTGATATTAAATCATCTAATTTATTAACCACAGATCCAACACCAACTGCTGAGGCTCCAGAGGATATTGCTAGTGGACAAGTAACTTGGCTCAATCCAGAGGCACTCATGATTGGTATATTCAGAGATTGTTTCTTAAATTCTTGATGAATAGCATAAGTAGCTGCAAGAGTTGGTACTGATTTTTCAAAAAAACCTTGAATTCCTGGAGAGTAAGGAGTAGAACTGGTACCACCTTCCGTTTGAATAATATCAACGCCTTCTTCCACTAGCTTTACGGCAAGATCAACTTGTTTATCAATAGGCATCGTATGAGGAACAGTTACTGATAAAGGAAAATTAGGCAATAAATCCCTCGTTTCTTTTGTAATGTTTAAAACTTTTTTATCGGAAAAATGAATGCCTTTTTTATAAAAAGTATCGTAATTTCCTATCTCAATTAATGATGCTCCTGCTTTTACACAATCTTGAAAAGATCGAGGCGTTACTGAACTAACACAAACCGGTAGTATTGAATTCTCAATTGCTAAATCAACGAGTTCAGGTTTACAAGCAATATCGACAAGATCTGCGCCTCCTAATGAAGCAGCCTGAACAATTATTTTCACAGATTGAACATCGAGATTATCCAATCCTGAAATAACTTTGAGTAAAGATTTGCTTCTTAACTCTTCTTTGATTTTTTGTGGCAAAAGATTAATCAGACTCATTTTCTTAATGAATTTATTACCTGATTGTGACATTGTTTTAGTAAAACAGTGCATTTTTTAAAAAATATTATCTGAGCAACACAAAATGTCTGATAAAAAATTAACTCAGAAAAATTGGACATCATGGCATCATAAGCTTCATGAGGAGATTCTTACAAAAAAAATCTTAATTCCCAAAGGATCAAATATTTTAATAAGTGTTTCCGGAGGACAAGACTCAATGGCCTTATTAACTTTAATTAATGACCTAAAAAAACTACATAAATGGTCGATTAGTGTTTGGCATGGCGATCATCAGTGGCACGAAAAATCCTCACTATATGCTCTTGAATTGAAAAATTATTGCGAAGATAAAAATATTTCATTCTCTTTTGATCAAGCAAATAAAGAAAAAATTTCTTCAGAAGAAAAAGCACGAGAATGGAGGTATAAAAAATTATGTGAAAGAGCCAAAACTTTATTGAATAAAAACCAGCAAAAACACAATATTTATTTGTTAACTGGTCACACGAGTAGTGATAACGCAGAAACATTTATCCTCAATTTATCTAGAGGAAGCAATTTTGCCGGTCTGAGTAATATTGAGAGCAAAAGGTTTCTAGAAAATCAAATTTTTTTAATAAGGCCAATATTAATTTTCAGTAGAGAAGATACAAAAAAATTTTGTAATCATATGAAAATCCCAGTCTGGGAAGATCCTACGAATTCAGATCTTAAATTAAAAAGAAATTTAGTAAGAAAAAAAGTTATTCCTACCTTGGAGGTTATCTATCCTGGTTGTTCTGAAAGAATAAATAATTTTTCTCAAAAAATGAGTAACTACAATAAAGAACGTAATGATCTTAGTGAACTAGCATATTTATATTGTAAAGATGTAAAAGGTATCGATAGGAATCTCCTAAATGGTATGTGCATTGAAGCAAGATGCACAATCTTAAATAGATTTTTAAAAGAACTATCTGCAAAGCAATGTAGTTCTAAAAATCTGACAAAATTAGCAACTTCAATTTATGAAAAAAATAAAGGTCAAATTGATCTGCAAGAATTTTTAAAAATTGTTTGGGATAAAAACTATATAAATTTTGAAAAAAGTTAAGATGTCACAGCAGATCTTCTTCTTCTTGTTCTACCTTCAAATGTATCTTCTGTAGCAGTCAGAGCTGATGGATTCTGTGAAACTTTTGGACTTTTTTGGGTGTTTTGTGGGTTGTTTGAACTATTAGGATGATTATTGTTTGATTTCTTATGGAAATTATTATTATTTTTATTTCTATTAGAAAAATTTTGCTCTTCTGTAATCTTTGGAATATAAGCACGAGTTCCACTTGGAGCAGGTTGAACTAAACACAAAATAAGTGGTTCAACTTGTAATTCTCTTCTCATTCTTCTCGATAAACCATTTTCAATTTCTCTCTGTACACCAATCCAATCTACCTCAAAATTATTCGGCCCAGTTTGTCTGGATAATTGTTTCCATCTATTTTCTAAGACCCAGCTTATTTCTCGTTCTGTCCACATAGACATTTTTCTTGGCTCTGCAGTAGTAACAACTCCTCTTAAATTAACTCTGGGAGGCGCAACCATCTTTCCATCTGTACTAATAGGAGCTAAAACAGTTACCACACCATCCCCAGCTAATTGCTGCCTTTCCTTTAATACTCGAGCATCTACTATCCCATTTCGTGAGTTATCAAGCAGTTCAACTCCAGCTTTTACAGGATCACCCTTTTGAATAGAGTTAGGTGTTAATTCAACTACATCTCCATTTTCAATAATTAAAATATTGTCCTTTGGAACCCCCATAGTTTGTGCACTCTTGCCATGACAAACAAGCATTCTATGTTCTCCATGAACAGGAACAAAAAACTTAGGTTTTGCGAGTGCCAACATTAACTTTTGATCTTCTTGAAAACCATGACCAGAAACATGAATATTCTCACCCTTTCCATAAACAACCTTTGCTCCGAGTTTCATTAATCTATCTATTGTATTAACAACAGAAATAGTATTACCAGGAATTGGGCTGGCTGAAAATATTACAGTATCAGTAGTCTTAAGACGAACATGCTGGTGTTCGCCACGAGAGATTCTGCTTAACGCTGCTAGGGGTTCTCCTTGACTTCCCGTCATTAATAATAAGGTCTCCCTATCTGGCAAATCTCTAATTTGCTTGATAGGAACAAACAAATCATCTGGGCATTTCATATAACCAATATCTCTCGCCTTAGCAATAACATTTATCATCGATCTACCTAGCAAACCGACCTTTCTTCCATGTTTCATAGCCAACTCTAAGATCATTGTCACTCTATGAACAGAACTAGCAAAAGTGGTAAGGATAACTCGTTCTTTTGCCTCTGCAATATGTTTTTCTAAAGAGGGATAGATAGTCTTCTCAGAAGGACAAAAACCTGGAACTTCAGCATTAGTCGAATCACTGAACATGCATAAAACGCCCTTCTCTCCGTAATGCACCATTCTTTCAATATCAAATTGCTCTCCATCTACTGGCATATGATCAAACTTAAAATCTCCCGTGAAAATAATTGTGCCAACAGGTGTTGTAACTGCTAAGGAAAAGCTATCGCAAATAGAATGAGTATTTCTAATAAATTCAACAGAAAAATGTTGTCCTACCTTTACAACATCTCTTGGGTTTACTGTCTGTATAGTTGTTCTATCAGATACACCTGCTTCCTCCATTTTTCCTCTAAGCATTGACATTGCCAGTCTTGGGCCATAAATAATCGGAATATTAAAATGCTTTAGATGATGAGAAATACCTCCAATATGATCTTCATGCCCGTGAGTGACAATCATCCCTTTTATTCTTCTTTGATTTTCTTTTAAAAAAGTTGTATCAGGCATAACAACGTTTACACCATGCATACCATCAGATGGGAAAGCTAGGCCAGCATCAACAAGCATTAATTCATCACCATATTCAAAAACGCAAGTATTTTTTCCTATTTCATGCAGTCCACCAAGAGGTATTACTCGTAGAGCTGGCGTATTACTTTTAGATCTAGATGAATCTTGAGTAGATCTATTTACAGTTGAATTTGTACTTGAATGCATAATTTTGAAATTTATGAAGGCCTGCTTGTAATCAAATAAGGTTTATTTAAATTTAATTATCAAGTTAAATATTATCCCCATTATAGGGATTTCAGGATAAAAGATAGTTGCTTTTTCATATCATTGGTTAATGGTGACAAAGGACTTCTAGGATTACCTACATCCCATCCCGAAAGCTCCAAAGCAGCCTTAATTGGGATTGGATTAGTGGTCATAAAGAGTGCTTTAAAAAGAGGCTGAAGTTTTTCATGAATAGCAAGCGCATTGGAAACCTCTCCACTTTGAAAGGAATGAATCATCTCTTTCAATTGCAATCCAACCAAATGACTTGCAACGCTTACTACTCCTACAGCACCTACAGATAACATTGGAAGCAACAATGAATCGTCGCCACTATATACAGAGAGTTCAGAGCCACAAATAGCTCTTAATTCTGTTACTTCTTCTATTCTACCGCTTGCAGCTTTAATACTGAGAATATTTGAGAAATCCATAAGTTTCTTCACAGTATCAGGTAATAAATTGCATCCTGTCCTTCCAGGAATGTTATAAAGCATAAGAGGCAAATCCTTTGCAGAATTAGCAATAGAACTGAAATGTTTATAAAGACCTTCTTGGGGTGGCCTATTGTAATAAGGAACAACGACCAAAGCACCGTCCGCACCAGAGTCATAGGCTTTTTTTGTGGCTTCCACAGCCTCGCTTGTACAGTTACTACCAGTGCCAACTATTACTTTACAGGTTGCATCCAAAGATCCTTTTACCGCAATAAATAAATCATGCTGTTCCGCCCATGACAGAGTAGGAGATTCTCCAGTAGTACCACATAGCACAATTCCATCGGAACCGTTCTCAAAAAGATAATTTGATAATTTTATAGCTAGTTCATAATCTACATCTCCATTTTCAGTGAAAGGAGTAACCATTGCAGTCAATATTCTTCCAAATAGCGGATTATTACACTCAGTTTTGTCTGTAATCATTTTTTTGGAATTAATAACTCAGCTATTTGAACAGCATTAAGAGCTGCTCCTTTTCTTATTTGATCTCCACATAACCATAATTCTAATCCATTAGGCTGACTTATATCAGTTCTTAGCCTGCCAACAGCAACATTATCTCTTCCCATAACGTCATTTGGCATAGGAAATCTATTATTTTTGTAATCCTCAATAATTTCAATTCCAGGAGATTTTTTTAATTCTTCAAGAGCATCTTTAGGCTCAACTACACCAGCAAATTCAATATTGATCGATTCAGAATGTGCTCTCAGTACTGGGACTCGCACACATGTAGCAGAGAGCTTTAAATCAGCAATATTTAGTATTTTCCTAGTCTCATTAACCATTTTCATCTCTTCTTCGCAGTAATTATTTGAAAGCATAGGTGAATTATGCAAAAACAAATTGAAAGCCAGTGAGTATGGCAAAACTTCACTTTTTTGAGGATTACCACCAAGATATTTTTCAGTTAAAAGTTTTAGTTCCTCCATCGCCAATTGGCCTGCACCACTTACAGATTGATATGTTGAGACAACAACTCTTTGAATAGTCGAAAGTTTATTTAATGGAGCTAAAACTAATGTCAGCAAAATGGTAGTGCAGTTTGGATTCGCTATTACCCCATCGTGATTAACTACATCACTACCATTAACTTCAGGAACTATAAGAGGTACATTATTATCTAATCTGAAAGCACTTGAATTATCTATCAATAAAGCATTTTGTTCCATAATGGTAGATAACCATTTTTTTGAAATACTTCCACCGGCTGAAGCTAAAACTAAATCAACATTCAGAAATTCTTCCTTAGTTGTTTTTTTTATAACTAATTCTTCACCTTTCCAAATAATTTTTTTTCCTTCTGAACGCTCTGATGAAAGCAAGACCAATTCTGATATTGGGAAATCACGTTGTTCAAGAATTTTGAGTAATTCAGATCCCACAGCACCTGAAGATCCTAAAACAGCAACTTTTAATGGCCTATTAGGCAAAAACGGAGATTGTCTCACACTTCAAAATGATTTTTATAAATAGATTGACTATTTTTTTTACTTTATCAAAAAAATAACTTTCAAGGAAATCACATAATGTGAAATAATTAAGTTTCGGCTTATAGTAATAAATAAAAAATGGCTAAAGAAGCATTAATAGTCAAAACAACTCCTCTGCCCCAAAGTAGAATCTCATTTGAATTAGAAATACCATCTGAGACATGCAAAACTTGTGTGAATGAAACAATCAGTTCTATCAGTCGTTCAGCTAAAATTCCGGGATTTAGACTTGGTAAAATTCCCAAACAAGTCTTAATCCAAAGGATTGGCATAACACAATTACATGCTTCTGCACTGGAAAAAATTATTGATAAATCATGGCAAGAAGCGTTAAAAATAAAATCTATAAAGCCACTAAGTGAGCCAGAATTGGTAGATGGATTTGAATCTTTACTTGCAAAGTTTAGTCCTGAAAAATCACTTAAGGTTACTCTTCAAACTGATGTTGCCCCAGAATTAAAACTTAAAAAATCCAAAGGACTAAGTGTTGAAATATCAAAAACAAAGTTTGATCCTAAATCAATAGATGAAGCGCTAGAAAAATCTAGAAATCAGTTTGCAAACATTATTCCAGTTACCAATAGAGCAGCAAAATTAGGAGATATTGCTGTAGTTAGTTTCAAAGGAAAATATAAAGATTCTGGTGAAGAGATTGATGGAGGAACAAGTGAATCAATGGATCTTGAGTTAGAAAAGAACAAAATGATTCCCGGTTTCGTTGAGGGAATTGCAAAGATGAAAATTGGTGATACTAAAACACTTAACCTTAAATTTCCCGAAGATTATTCTCATGAGGATTCAAGAGGCAAAGAGGCTATCTTTGAAGTAAATCTTAAGGATCTTAAGGAAAAAGAATTGCCTGAACTTAATGACGATTTTGCAAAACAGTCTGGCAACAAAGAATCATTAAAAGAGTTAAAGAAAGATATTGAAAAGCAACTTAAGGATAATTTTGAAAAAACTCAAAAAGATATCAAAATTGAAGCTTTACTAGACGCCTTAACAAACGAATTGGTTGCTGAAATTCCAAAATCTATGATTGATATAGAAGTGAGGAATAATATTGAACAAACCGCTCAAAGATTTGCTCAACAAGGTCTTGATGTTAAATCTACTTTCACTCCGGAATTAGTTAAGTCATTAGCAGAGTCCACAAGGCCTCAAGCTGAAAAAAATGTTCAAAGAAATTTAGCTTTAAAAGCATTAGCTGAAACAGAAAACATAAAAGTTGAGAAAGATGAAATTGATTTAAAAATGAAAGATTATGAAGATGCAATCTCTCAATCTTCAAAACAAATAGATATTAAAAAATTAAAAGAAGTAATAACTAACGATTTGCTCAAAGAAAAATTAATAATTTGGCTTGAAGAAAATTCTGAAGTAAAAGAAAAAACTACAAAATCTTCTAAAGCTGCCAAAACCTCCAAAACAACAAAAACAACAAAAGCAACAAAAACTTCAAAAACTCAAAATAAAAAAGAAAAAAAATAATTTATGAAATTTCTTACTAATTAAACAAAAACCCCTTAAATTATTTATAAGACGAAAACTAATTTGTGAACTCAGAAAAAAAACATTTAATCCAAAGCTCAATAAGTTCTTACGAAAGTAATAATAAAACTATTGCTGCTGTTCCTACTGTTATAGAACAATCAGGGAGAGGAGAAAGAGCTTTTGATATTTATTCAAGACTACTGAGGGAGAGAATAATTTTTTTAGGTACTGGAATTAATGATCAAGTATCTGATTCACTTGTTGCACAATTATTATTTCTTGAAGCGGAAGATCCCGAAAAAGACATACAAATATATATTAATTCTCCTGGAGGCTCAGTAACTGCAGGAATGGCCATATACGATACTATGCAACAAATTTCCCCTGATGTAGTGACAATATGCTTTGGAGTAGCGGCAAGTATGGGGGCATTTCTACTTTCTGGAGGAGCAAAAGGGAAAAGATTGGCTTTACCTAATTCTAGGATTATGATTCATCAACCTCTGGGAGGTGCACAAGGTCAGGCAGTAGAGATTGAAATACAAGCTAAAGAAATACTTTTTCTCAAGAAGACATTAAATTCCCTTTTAGCAGAACATACTGGTCAACCTTTAGAAAAAATTAATGAAGATACAGAAAGAGATTACTTTTTATCTCCCTCAGAAGCAGTCGAATATGGATTAATTGATAAAGTTATCAAAAAGTGACAAGGAATACTGATTTTTTAAGATTTTGATGACGAATCGATATTTATAAGCAATCCTAGTGAATAGGGAATATTTAACACCTTTCACTTTTAAAAACTTATAATCGATGGCTAAATTCGACGCCCATCTTAAATGTTCATTTTGCGGTAAATCACAAGACCAAGTAAGAAAGCTTATAGCTGGTCCTGGGGTTTATATCTGTGATGAGTGCATAGATCTTTGTAATGAAATTCTCGATGAAGAACTACTTGATAATCAAGCGCAAACAAACAACTCTCCGCAAGTAAAAAAGAAATTACCAACTGATAATCCAAAAAAATCTGTTCCTTTAGAATTAACCTCAATTCCTAAGCCATTAGAAATTAAAAGTTTTTTAGATAATCAAGTTGTTGGACAAGAATCTGCAAAAAAAATATTATCAGTAGCCGTATACAATCATTACAAGCGATTAGCTTGGAAAGTTAAAGAAGATAGTAGAAATAATAATTCAACAGATTCACAAGCAACTAAATTACAAAAATCAAACATTTTACTAATCGGCCCTACTGGAAGTGGAAAAACATTATTGGCGCAAACTTTAGCAGAGTTTCTGGATGTTCCTTTTGCAGTAGCTGATGCAACGACTTTGACAGAAGCTGGATATGTTGGGGAGGATGTTGAAAACATACTTTTAAGACTTCTACAGAAATCAGAAATGAATGTAGAACTAGCTCAAAAAGGAATTATTTATATTGATGAAATAGATAAAATTGCAAGAAAAAGCGAGAATCCTTCAATTACTAGAGATGTCTCTGGTGAAGGAGTACAGCAAGCATTATTAAAAATGCTTGAAGGAACAATTGCCAATGTGCCACCACAAGGGGGAAGAAAACATCCTTATCATGACTGTATCCAAATTGATACAAGTCAAATATTATTTATTTGCGGGGGAGCTTTTATAGGTTTAGAAGATATCGTTCAAAAGCGTATGGGCAAACACTCTATAGGATTTACCACTAATTCAGATCAAAACAAAGTTGATACAAAAAAAATAGTAGACCCAAGAGACTCATTGAAAAATTTAGAATTAGATGACTTAGTGAAATATGGCCTAATTCCAGAATTTATTGGAAGAATTCCAGTTTGTGCTGTATTAGATCGTCTTACTAAAGAAACTTTAGAATCTATTTTGACTCAACCAAGAGATGCATTAGTAAAGCAATTCAAAACTTTACTAAGTATGGATAATGTTGAATTATCATTTGAGCCTGATTCTGTTGAAGCGATAGCAAATGAAGCATATAAAAGAAAAACAGGTGCAAGAGCATTAAGATCAATAATTGAAGAGCTAATGCTAGACATAATGTACACTTTGCCTTCTGAAGAAAATGTAAAAGAATTCACAATTACGAAAAAAATGGTAGATAATTTGTTCTCATCTAAAATTGTTAAACTACCTTCAGGATCAAAAAGAATCATTAAAGAGTCTGCATAAAATTAGAGTTTAATTTTTTAATTGAATCCCGAATTTTTCTAATTAATGAAAAATAAATGCCAAATATACATAAGCCTTTTCATCAAAAATATAGACCAAACAACTTAGACGAACTGGTTGGACAAAAATTTATATCCATTACACTCAAACAAGCACTTTTAACAAAAAAAATTGCTCCTGCATATCTTTTTAATGGTCCAAGAGGGACTGGAAAAACATCAAGTGCAAGAATATTTGCAAAATCTCTTAATTGCCAGGCATTCGACCACCCAACGATAACTCCTTGTTGTAAATGTGACTTATGTAAACAAATTACAGATGGGGGCGCTTTAGATATTATCGAGATTGATGCAGCTTCAAATACAGGAGTAGAAAATATAAGAGAAATTATAGAAAGAGCGAGATTTGCACCTACTCAAGCGAGATGGAAAGTATATGTTATTGATGAATGTCATATGCTTTCAACGGCAGCTTCAAATGCTTTACTAAAAACTATTGAAGAACCGCCCTCAAGAGTTGTATTTATACTTGCGACGACAAATCCTGAGAGAGTATTAAATACAATAAAAAGTAGATGCCAAAAGTTTGATTTTAGAAGAATAAGCCCTGGTGATATTTTTCAACATTTATCAGAAATCGCCGAAAAAGAATCCATTAAGTACGAAGTTCAGGCGTTAAAAATGATTGCAAAAAGGTCTAATGGAGGTATGAGAGATGCACAAAGCTTACTTGAACAATTGAATCTTTTACCAGACGGTATAACAATTAATAATATCCAAAACCTCCTAGGAGAAGTATCAGAAAGTGAATTAACAAATCTGATTAAATCATTGGTTGAGAATAATCCAGAGTCATTAATTAACACCTGCAACAAATTATATGATGCCGGAAACGAACCTCTTCAAATAATTATCGGATTATTGAATATAACGAGAGATCTACTATTACACACTACTGATAATAAATATTCAGATCTTTATTATACATCTGATGAATTTCGAGATGAGTTAGATAAAATCTCAAAAACAATAAATAAATCAACAATAATTAATTGGCATAATAATCTGAGAAATATTGAATATCAAATCAAATCAAGTGATAATCCAAGGCTTTGGTTTGAAATACATTTAACTGGTCTTCTGGATAGTCAAGAGATAAATAGTTTTGAAAATAAACAAGAAAGTAAAAATAATACGACTGAGGAGAAGCATAAAAGTAGACAAAACATTCCAATTAATAAAGAAAATATTTCAGATGAGATTCCAAAACCAAGTATCCAAGAAAATATAACTCACAAAGAATTGACCGAAAAAAAAGACGAAAAATTAGAAAAATTTGAAGTTCTTGAAAAAGAAAGTATTGAAAATATTTCTGAATATAACCAAAATAATCCTGGATCAAATTTAAAAGATAAATGGGAATTAATTCTTTCTAAAGTAGAGTTACCATCAACAAGAATGTTACTTTCACAACAAGCCGAAATTGAAAGTTTTGATTCGGAGAAAATCACAATTGCGTTATCTCCAAACTGGGAAAGTATGATAAAAAGCAGAAAAGTTATAATTGAAAACACTGTAAAAAAGATATTTGGAGATGGAATAATACTTAATTTTTCAACCAAACAATTAAATAAAAGTAACCCAACAAAAACTCCAGAAATAACCCAAAATGAAGTAAATAATTTCCGACCAATAAAAAAAATAGAACCAAAAACTAATTCGTCAAAAAAAGTATCTAAAGAGGAAACTTATGATGATAGTTCAAAAAACTTAGCAAATTTTTTTAATGGAGAAATTATAGACCTCGATGAATAGATTAAACTCCAGTATGAAGAGTCTTTCGCCAGAGTATCTTTTTGGGAAAAATAGACATCTTTATAGTTACCCAAGGGATTACTAAAAACCAATGGGTTAAATAAAAAACCGATACAAATACCATCAAAAAATTGCTTTTTTGCAATACTGGTACTTCACTTTTACAAGAAGAACCGTACCAAAAAGCAATTCCAGATAACATAAAAGCTGTAAATGAAATAGGCCAGTAAATTGGTGAATCTAAAAAAGCAATACTGAAAACTAAATCAAAAATAGAAATGATTGGTAATGCATATTGCAATATGAAAAAGTAAGTTAAATCAAATTTCTGCAAATAATCAATTTTATTCGTAAATAATTGATCTCCATAATCGAAGAATCTTTGCAACCCCCCCTCTGCCCATCTTTGCCTTTGCGCTAATAAAGCATTTAAATTCTCAACTGCCTCCTCCATGACTGGAGGATCCCATAAGATTCCAATTCTAGATTTTGATAATAATAATCGTAAACTCAAATCAAGATCATCTGTAACTGTATCTTCATTAAAAGAACCACAGGCTAATAATGTTTCTTTCTTAATTAATTGACCATTTCCCCTTAATTCGGAAACTCCAGCAACTGATAATCTTCCATATTGAAAGATTGCATCCATAGCCATCTCCATTGACTGGCAGGAAGTTAAAAAATTCTTACTTACATTTGTTACTGATTTTCTTAGTTGAACTGCAGACCAATCACCCTCTTCTACAAAACTAAATAACCTTATCAAAGAATCTTTTTTTAATTCAGCATCAGCATCCAAAACTAATAACCATTCACCATGGGTAAATTTCAAGGCATAATTCAAAGCTCCTGACTTTCCTCCTCCTGCATTTGGAGAACGACTTATGACTTTTAGCTTGTCATATTGTCTAGATAATCGATCTAAAATTAAAGGCGTCTTATCAGAACTACCATCATCGATTATGTAAATATTTAATTTATTTGTTGGATAATCTAAACTAAATAATCTTTCAACTAATCTTGATATGACATTCTCTTCATCTCTAGCTGCGACTAAAATATCAAGCACAGGTAACTCTTTATTGCTAATTCTTCTGCTTACAGTATTTAAAACTTTGTTCCTTTTGAAATTTCTAGAAATAACTATTAAACCGTAAAAAACAATCACAAAAACAAGGGTCAATATTATATAGAAGAAATTTTCAATATTGTTAGCATGAGGAATAAAAGCTACTAAAAAACAAGCACTTAGAAATATAAACGACTTCAATCTTCGATTTTTATAAAAACCATTACTCATAAAAGTAAATTTTTAATTACTTAACTTCCATTGAGACAATATCTCAAATTTTTTTAGTTTTGCATTTTGATAGTAATGATTCAATATTTGTTCATAAGAGAATCCTAATTTAGCCATTTCAATTGCTCCTGACTGAGATAAACCTACACCATGACCGAAGCCTCCTCCTCTCAAAAGCCATAAATCATCATTTAATTTATTAATAGTAAACAAATTACTAGGTATAAAATTTAATACCCGTCGAATATCATCTTTAACGAGAACAATAGATTTATTACCCTTGTCAGTATGTATTTCCAATTTTGTCACTCTGCCACTAGACCCACGTTCAATAGAATTTAAATCCAAAACATCTTCATTAATATTTATAAGTTTGTTTTTAATTAACTTTTCTTTAATTTCATGATTAGAAATTTTCTTATTCCATCGAAAAAGAGAATGATTACTCCCATAAAACTGTTCTTTATCAAAATCTAAAAAATTATTTAAATAAGATTCATTTGTAATTGGAAGTTTAAAAATTTTATTTAATGATTTAGAACCATCAATGATTGAATTGAAATAAGAAAAATCTTGAATTTGCCAAGACTCGCCAGCAGTAGCAGATACTCCACCATTAGAACCATGGTAAAAAGCATTTATTGGTTGATTTTCATGAGTGAGAATTAAATTTGAAGTTTCGTCTATGGCTTTTTGTACGTTTTTATATGAAATTTCAGAAGGCTTATAAACTTGGCATTGAGTGCTTATACATAAATGATATTTATCCATATTAAATCTATCAGAATTATATATGCCCCAAGTTCTTGCAATAACTGCTTGAGCCTTGAGTGCTTCTAAAGGAGAATTCGGTCCAATTTCATATGGCAAAACACCTGCCAAATAGTCATCAAATTCAATTTTTTGAACTAAGGTCCAAGTTCCATATAAATCCTTCATTAAATAAAAATTTTTGCCAAAATTAACACCATTTATTTTTATTTTCTCTTCAGAATAAATATATATAGGACCTTCAAGTTTCATACCACTGTAGTCATTTCTAAGAACAGGAGTAATTTGAAAATTTTTTATTTTTCTGAAAATCTTATTTTTTAATTCAAACTCTGGCAGATCATCTTGAAATGGAATCCATACTTCCCAATTTTTAGGGTTGGCAACAGTCGTCTCAAATCCTTTATCTCTTAGTTTCTCTGATTGTTTTTTTGCCGATTCATAGCTAGCAAAAGGACCAAAAATAATTCTTTCAATTGTTTTTGGATTTTTGACGGGAATATCCGCCCAGGTAATATTTATCTGTTTTGATTTATGTTTAATACCGTTGGAAGATATCAAATATAAAAAACCTTTATTAGTTGAAAAGTTTATATTCTTTTTCTCCGAAAAAATATCATTCTCCCCGCCTAAATATTGCTTTAACCCAATTAAAAATTTTCCTTTTTTAATTTCATTATGGAGTTCAACCTTTAGCAATTCTTCTCCTTTTGCATTTGAAATAAATTTAGTGTTTATGATTAAAAGAGAAATACAGCCTAAAAATAAGTTTAAAAAGGCAAATTTAAGTTTCATAAATTAGAACTTTCCTTATCAATTAAAAACTTTAATTTGCACCAATGCGTATAAAGGTTTAGATTATCCTAATTAAACACATTTGACGTAAATGTCTAAACTAAAAACTCGTAAATCAGCTGCCAAAAGATTTAAAGCTACTGCGACGGGTAAATTCATGAGAAGAAGAGCTTTCCATAATCATTTACTGGATCATAAAAGCTCAAAATTAAAAAGACATCTATCAACAAAAGCCGTAGTTGATGAAAGAGATGCTGATAATGTAAGATTAATGATTCCATACGCATAAATCTTTAACCAATTTTTATTAGATATTCATGGCACGGGTAAAAAGAGGCAACATAGCCAGAAAAAGAAGAAACAAAATCTTAAATCTTGCAAAAGGTTTTAGAGGCGGTAACAAAAATCTTTTCAGAACCGCAAACCAAAGAGTGATGAAAGCTCTTTGTAATGCTTATAGGGATAGAAGAAGAAGAAAAAGAGATTTTAGAAGACTTTGGATCTCTAGAATTAACGCATCTGCGAGGATAAATGGAACAAACTATAGCAAGTTAATAAATGGGATGAAAAATGCAGAAATTATCATCAACAGAAAAATGCTTGCTCAATTAGCCTTAAACGATCCAAAGTGTTTTGAAAAAATTGTTTCTTCCGTTAGTAAGTAGAAAAAAGAATATAATCTAGAAAAGTAATTATAAATAATGGAAATATCTTCCTTTCAATCTTATTTAATAATACTTTTTGTTGTATTAATAATAATTTCTATTTTTGTATTCAGACAATTTCTAAAAACAAGAAGTGAAGAATTAAATTTAGTAAAATTCGAGCAGAAAGGTTTAGATTCTCTCACTCAAGCTACAGAATTATATGAATTTGGGTCAATTCAGATAAAAAAAAGATTATATTCTGAAGCTACTAAAACTTTTTTAAAAGCAATTGAAAATTATGAAAATGAACCTGATGAAGCCAAAGCGATAATAAATAATGCTTTAGGATTTTCTTATGCTGCTCAAAATGAATTTAAGAAAGCAATTAAACACTATAAATCTGCAATAAAATCACTTCCAGAATATCCTATAGCCCTAAATAACCTCGCATCAGCACAACAACGTTTACTTGAGTACGACTTGGCATATGAAACTTATCAAAAGGTTTTGGTGATAGATCCAAAAAACAAAACAGCAATTAAAAAAAGTAAGGAATTAGAAAAAAGAAACAATTATGAACCTTATAAAGGTATTAAAGATAAGGGATTCTAAATATGGAAAATTATTCTTCTTTACTAATTGGTGGAAAACAATTTTCCAGTAGATTAATGGTTGGTACTGGCAAATACAAATCTACTCAAGATATGGTGGAAAGTTTGTCAAATTCTGAGACGGAAATTATAACCGTCGCTGTTAGAAGAATTAAAAATGATCAGACCGGAGAAAATTTACTCGAAAAGATCAACTGG
Source organism: Prochlorococcus sp. AG-424-E18 (assembly GCA_003210155.1). GTDB lineage: Bacteria > Cyanobacteriota > Cyanobacteriia > PCC-6307 > Cyanobiaceae > Prochlorococcus_A. Next base: position 162,060 of record QCNC01000001.1, read on the forward strand.
GAAAAATACTGGATGCTTCCTAATACAGCTGGTTGTGCTAATTCCGATGAGGCAGTAAGAATAGCAATTTTAGGAAGAGAACTTGCAAAATTATCTGGTCAAGAAGAAAATAATTTTGTGAAGTTAGAAGTTATTCCTGACAAAAAGTATTTGCTACCAGATCCAATAGAAACTCTTAAAGCAGCCGAAATTTTAATAAAAAAGGGTTTCGCTGTACTACCTTATATCAATGCAGATCCTATTCTTGCAAAAAGACTAGAAGAAATAGGTTGTGTAACTGTAATGCCATTGGGATCTCCCATCGGCTCCGGGCAAGGTTTGTTAAATTTATCAAATATAAGGATTATTATTGAGAATGCAAAAGTGCCAGTAATAATTGACGCAGGAATTGGTGTGCCTAGTGAAGCTTCTCAAGCTATGGAAATTGGAGCTGATGGTGTCTTAATCAATAGTGCAATAGCACAAGCTGCAAATCCTCCTCTAATGGCTCAAGCGATAAATTATAGTGTAAAAGCTGGCAGACAAGCTTTTCTGGCAGGAAGAATTAAAAAACAAGACTTTGCGGTAGCAAGTTCGCCGGAAAAAAATATATCTATCTAATTCTCTAAATTGAGAAAAGTTTAAAAAGAAAGTAAAAATTTATTATTTGCTTTTATTTATCGTATTAAGAAAGAAGATTTGAAACTATTTACAATGTTTTTGCGCAAAGTGGAAGCACGCTGTAGTAATTTAATAAATATATTATGAATCTTTTAATTCTGGAGTTTTGAGTGAAAGTTATTGTTCTAGGTGGAGATGGTTTTTGCGGTTGGCCTTGTGCGGTGAATTTAGCAGAGCAAAATCATGATGTAATTATTGTCGACAATTTAAGTCGTAGAAAAATTGATATTGATCTAGAGGTAGAATCTTTAACTCCAATTTCTTCTATAACAGAACGACTTTCTGCATGGGAAGAGACTGGAGGCAAGCCTATGAGATTTATTAACATGGATATCTCTAAGCAATATCAAAAATTACTCAATTTGCTCATTGATGAAAAACCAGATTCCGTGATCCATTTTGCAGAACAAAGAGCAGCACCATACTCAATGAAATCTAGTTTTACCAAAAGATATACAGTAGATAATAATGTTAATGGCACCCACAACCTACTTGCTGCGATAGTAGAGAGTAATTTAGATATTCATGTTGTTCATTTAGGAACAATGGGAGTCTACGGATATGGATCACATAGAGGTGCAACAATTCCAGAAGGTTATCTAAAAGTTGAAGTTCCACAACCTGATGGAAGCCGCTTTGAAGAAGAAATATTACACCCTGCAAGCCCAGGTAGTGTCTACCATATGACTAAAACTTTAGATCAATTATTATTTCTTTACTACAACAAAAATGATCTTGTAAGGATCACTGATCTACATCAAGGCATTGTTTGGGGGACAAATACAGATGCAACTTTAAAAGATCCTAGATTGACAAACCGATTTGACTATGATGGAGATTATGGAACTGTTTTAAACAGATTTCTAATGCAAGCTGCAATTGGATATCCATTAAGTGTTCATGGGACCGGAGGGCAAACAAGAGCATTTATACATATAAAAGACTCTGTAAAATGCGTACAACTTGCTCTTGAAAATCCTCCAAAATCTGGAGAAAGAGTCAAAATCTTTAATCAAATGACTGAGAGTCATCAAGTTGGAGAACTAGCTAAAAAAGTTGCTTCTCTAACTGGAGCTGATATCAATTATTTACCAAATCCAAGGAATGAAGCAGTAGAAAATGATCTAATTGTTGATAATAAATGCTTTATAGAATTAGGTTTAAACCCAACTACTCTTGATAATGGCTTATTAGAAGAAGTTGTTGAAGTTGCTAAAAAATACTCCAATAGATGTGATCTTAATCGCATACCTTGTGTTTCATCCTGGACAAAAAAACAAGCTGAGGCTATAAAGACTAATTAAAATTTTTGAAATAGTTACCTTAAGAAAGTGAAAATTGCATTGTTTACTGAAACTTTTTTACCTAAAGTTGACGGCATAGTCACAAGACTGACTAAAACAATTGAATTTTTAATAAAAAATGGTGATGAAGTTATAATTTTTTGTCCAGAGGGGTGTCCAGAATCATATATGGGAGCAACTGTAGTGGGAGTTGCTGCAATGCCATTACCCTTATACCCAGAGTTAAAGCTTGGTTTACCAGGTCCTGCAGTCTCAGATAAGTTAGAAAAATTTAATCCAGATTTGATACATGTTGTTAATCCAGCTGTACTTGGCTTAGGTGGTATATGGTTGGCGAAAACTAATAATATTCCTTTAATTGCAAGCTACCATACTCATCTTCCGAAGTATCTGGAACATTACGGTATGGGTATGCTAGAGCCACTTTTGTGGGAATTACTTAAAGCAGCTCATAATCAAGCTTTGTTAAATTTGTGTACTTCCACCGCTATGGTCAATGAATTAAAAGATAAAGGTATTCAAAGGACTGCTCTTTGGCAAAGAGGAGTAGATACTTACAGTTTCAGACCAGATTTAAGAAGTGAGAAAATGAGAGATAAATTATTTGGAAAATATAAAGATGCTAATTATTTATTGATTTATGTAGGAAGATTATCAGCAGAAAAACAAATTGAGAGAATTAAACCAGTCTTAGAAAGTATCCCTAATGCTTGTCTAGCACTTGTAGGTGACGGACCGTATAGAAACCAGCTTGAAAAAATCTTCGAAAATACCAAGACTAATTTCATAGGATATTTATCTGGTGATGAACTTGCTAGCGCCTATGCCTCTGGAGATATATTTTTATTTCCCTCTAGTACAGAAACACTTGGTTTAGTTTTACTCGAAGCAATGGCCGCAGGATGTCCAGTTATCGGAGCCAACAAGGGGGGGATTCCAGATATAATTAGCGATGGGATTAATGGTTGTTTATATGATCCAGATGAAAAAGATAATGGGGTACAAAGTTTGATTGAAGCAACAAAAAAAATTCTAGAGAATGAAGATAAAAGAGAAATTATGAGAAAAGAGGCACGAAACGAAGCAGAAAAATGGGATTGGAATCAAGCAACGTTACAACTGCAAAATTATTATTCAGATACTCTCAAAGATATAGATTAAAGTTGATCTAAATTATCATGCTACGTGTGGGGGGGTAGGATTACTATATGAACTTAAAGGAAGTATTAAAGTAGCTATATTTTGATTCTTTTCAGGCCTTTTTTTCTTTGAGAATTTTTTACCAAAAGGTACTCTTATAACGTTAGTCCCCTCAATGGAACAAATATTTGAGTTATCTCCAGAAAAATTATTTACAAAATTTGGTAAGTTGACGTTTTTAACTGGCAGTTGCTTAACATTACCAGATTTAAAATCTTTGGTCATAGCTTCAAATACCCCAAAAAATTTGATGCTCGAATATTGTAATAAAAAAATTTAAAAAAATTCTATAAGAAAATATTAAATTTTTATTCACATTGATAATAACTAAGTAAGTACAGGGACGCTAGTCCTTTAAGCACATTTTTTTTCTTCTAAAGTCTCATCTTGATTTACATTGCAAGAACAAATTAAATTGCGATCGCCATATGCATTATTGATCCTAGAAACTGAAGACCAAAACTTAATAGTTGTTGGAGTTTTATAAGGGAAAGAAGCTTTTTCTTTTGAATAAGGATATTGCCAATTATCAGCAATTAACTCTTTCAGCGTATGGGGAGCATTACTTATTACATTATTATTTTTTAATTCATGATTATTTTCTATTTCACTGATTTCTTCTCCAATCAATAGCATAGCCTCACAAAATCTATCTACTTCTGCCAAACTTTCACTTTCAGTAGGCTCTATCATTATGGTTTCTGGAACAGGCCAACTAATAGTTGGGGCATGAAAACTATAATCAATTAATCGTTTAGCTAAATCATTGACACTCAATCCAGTTTTGGATTTTAAATCTCTAAAATCTAAAATACATTCATGTGCGACAAAATTATTTTTTCCTTTATAAAGAATCTTAAATTTATGTTTTAAGGAATGCGCAATATAATTTGCAGATAAAATTGCATGCGAAGTTGCTTTCCTTAACCCACTAAGGCCTGCCATTTTTATATACATCCAACTTATTGGAAGAATACTTGCACTCCCATGCTTTGCAGAAGATACGAAATTAAAACTACTAGATAAATTATTATCCATTAAAGAATGAGTAGGAAGGTATGGGCTTAAAGTTTCTGATGCAGCAACTGGACCAACTCCTGGACCACCACCACCATGTGGAATGCAGAATGTTTTATGTAAATTCAAATGACAAACATCAACGCCATAGTTTCCAGGTTTGCATAATCCAACCTGAGCGTTCAAATTTGCTCCATCTAAATAGACAAATCCTCCCACAGAATGAATTAAATCACATATCTTTCTGATTTGTAATTCAAAAACTCCATGAGTAGAGGGATAAGTCAACATAAGAGCCCCTATTTGTTTATCAAATTTCTTGACCTTGATTGACAAATCTTGATAATCAATATTTCCTTCGTCATCACATTCAACAGTTAACACCTCAAAACCTGCCATAACTGCACTAGCAGGATTTGTTCCATGAGCACTTTTTGGAATTAAACATTTTTTTCTTAACAGTTCACCTTTTGATTCAAAATAAGAATTAATTGCTAATAAACCTGCAAACTCTCCTTGAGAGCCTGCATTTGGTTGAAAAGAAACTGATTTTAAACCAACAATCTCACTTATCCATTTTTCTAGGTCAGATATAATTTTTGAATAGCCTTTAGTTTGATCTGGTGGGGAAAAAGGATGCATGGAAGATAAATTAGCCCAAGAGACTGGATTTAACTCTGCTGCAGAATTTAACTTCATGGTACAGCTTCCCAATGGCATCATCCCATCAACCAAAGAAAAATCTTTTTCTGCAAGTCGGAATATATATCTCATTAATTCAGTTTCACTTTGGTAATTTGTGAATATATCTTGCTGCATCCATGCACTGGATCTCAAAGCTAAACTTTCAAGATGAAATTCTTTATCAAATTTTATATGCTCTAAATCTTCTGCTTTTTCTATAAGGTTTGCTATGAAAGTCAGAATATCTTTTATTTCTTTTTCATTACTAAGCTCATCTAAAGAGATCCCAAAACCAGTTGAATTTTCAATAGTTGATCCCAACGGCAAAATTCTTAAGTTATAGCCATTTTTTAAAGCTTCATTATGGATCCTCTGGGAGTGCTCAGAATAAACATCAACACTATCAAATCTAATCCCATCAGGAATATCAAAACCTAAAGCAGCTAAACTTGATTCTAAATTTATTCTCAACTCAACTAATCTCTTAGCAATTTGCGTTAAGCCAGAGGGTCCATGATAAATAGCATAAAAAGAAGAAATTATGGCTAATAAAGATTGAGCAGTACAAATATTACTGGTAGCCTTTTCCCTTCTAATATGTTGCTCTCTTGTTTGCAATGCTAGTCTTAGAGACTTTTCTCCATTTTTAGAGAGAGTTTGCCCAACAATTCTTCCGGGTATCAGCCTTTTATATTTTTCGCTACAAGCAAAATATGCTGCATGGGGGCCACCAAAACCCATTGGTACGCCAAATCTTTGCATACTACCCACTGCTACATCAACACCAAATTCAGAAATTGGTTTAATCAAAACTTGTGCTAGTGGATCAATACATGCCGTAACAATAATTTCTGATCTATGTGCTTGGGATATTAAGAATGTGGGATCGTATAATTGTCCATTTTTACCAGGTAATTGCAACAATATTCCAAAAACATCATCATGGTTAGGAAGGTTGCTTTGAGTAAAGCGTTTTAAGGATATTCCCAAAGGTTTTGCTCTGGTTTGTAGAACATTAAAAGTATGATCGAAAACATTTGACTCCACTAAGTACACTTTTGAAGATTTATTTTTTCTTGCGGAAAAACTCATGGCCATGGCTTCTGCTGCAGCAGTACCCTCATCCAACAAAGATGCATTGGCGACAGGGAATCCTGTTAGTTCACAAACGATAGTCTGAAAATTAAATAAAGCTTCTAATCTTCCCTGTGCAATTTCTGCTTGATATGGAGTATAAGACGTGTACCACCTTGGATTTTCAAGAACATGTCTTTGGATTACCCTAGGCATATGATTGTCATAATAACCAAGGCCTATAAGAGATCTCATTTTAGTATTTTTATTCGCAATCTCTTCTAATTCGTTTAAAGCCTCAATTTCTGAACAACCTTGGGGCAACATTTCTGAAGATTTATCTTTAAGCTGAATATCTTCAGGAATAACTTGATTTATAAATTGATCAATATTATTAAAACCAAGCTTGTTCAACATAATTCTTTCATCATTATCTCCTAACCCAAGATGCCTATCTATAAACAAATCAGACCCAAATTTAAATGTCATATTAAAATATTTTTCTTTAAAATAGCTCTTTTTAGAAAGTTTGCCTTATTTTGGTACAACCTTTGATTGATATTCCTCAGAGGTCATCAAATCAGCAATTGATGCTTTTGATTCAGGTTTCAAAATGACTAACCAACCGTCTCCAACCGGATCACTCTGTAAAAGCTCTGGGTTCTCAATAACACTTTCATTTACAGATACTATTTCCCCTGAAAAAGGCAGATAGACTTCCTCAACGGCCTTAACTGATTCTATCGTTCCAAAAGTCTCGCCTTTCTCTAAAGTCGCACCTTCATCAGCTAATTCAACAAAAACAATATCTCCTAATTGATCAATAGCGAATTCACTAACTCCAATTTTTAATAATCCATTTTCTTCCAAGACATATTCATGAGTATCAGCATAGTTGAGGTTGTCTGGAAACTTGTAAGACATGATTAAGTTGATAAAGGAAGTAGAGAATCCTTTGAAATTAATTTTTCCTCTAATAGTTCAGATAATAATCGAATTAATGCAATTTTGATGTGAGCTATGTGAGAACCACCTTGAACAAAAATATTGTAAGGATCTCTTAGAGGGGCATCAGCAGAAAATTCACTTGTACTACCTTCAATAAAAGTACCTCCTGCCATTAATAATTTTGAATCATATCCATCCATTGATGACGGAACAACATTCAGAAAAGAATCAACTGGTGAAGAATTTTGAAAAGATTGACAAACTTTTTGTACCAAATTAGGGTTATTCAATCTTACTGACTGAATAAGATCAGATCTATAAGCTGCTGGCTCTGGTAAAACCTTAAATCCCAAATTTTTAAAAACTGCTGCAACCATATCAGCACCTTTTAGTGATTCGTGAACAATTTGTGGTGCTAAAAACAAACCCTGCAAAATTAATCTTCCTAGTCCAAAATTTATTCCTGCAGAAGAACCAATGCCTGGTGAGGTTAATCTAGAACATGCCATCTCAACCAACTCTGCATCTCCTGCAACGTACCCACCACTAGGAACTATTGTTCCTCCCAAATTTTTAATCAGTGATCCAGCAATTATATTTGCCCCTTTAGAAATTGGTTCACTATCTTCAACAAGCTCCCCATAACAGTTATCAACAAAACATATACAATTAGGATCAAGAGAATGAATAAGACTACAAATTTTCTCTATCTGATGATTCGTAAGAGACTTTCTCCAACTATATCCACAACTTTTTTGTATGAATACTAATTTGCATGAATTTTCTTTAAAAAAATGAACAATTTTTTCTTCAAAAGAATCGAAATTCTCGCAGATATTTACTTGCTTATATTCAATGTCAAAATCTTTAAGTGATCCTTTTCCTACTCCCCTTATTCCTATGACTTCTTCTAACGTGTCATATGGTTGTCCTGTAAGAGATAACATTACATCTCCAGGTCGAAGAATTCCAAATAAGACAGAACTTATTGCATGGGTTCCACTTACAAATTGCATCCTCACAGCAGCCTTTTCAGCAAGAAACAATCTTGCAAAAACCGCATCAATTTTTTCTCTAGATATATCATCATGACCACTACCAGAAGATTGATTGAAATGACTAGTAGAAACTTTTTCTTCCTTAAAAATTGTCAAAATATTTTCTAATTTCTGGAAAACCTGATTTGACCTTTCTTTGAAAACTTTACTTAAACTCTCTTCGACAGAAAGAACAGCGTTTTCAGCCAGTATTAAGTTATTGTCAAGAGTCATTTATTGTGAAAATTTATGTTATTTTTAAAAGCTAAATTTCTTAATTCTGCTAGGAAAGCATTAGGTCCCCTACCCTGAAAATAAGAAAGTTTTTTTGAAGCCTCATATAAATCAAGAAGTTCTCCATCTAATTCTTCTGCCGTATAATCTCTAATTCCTGCAATTACCTCAGCAAAACGTTCTCTACGGGCAGATTTATTGACGGCATAGGCTTCCATTACGTGCATTTTACATGATCTCCAAGCCTTATTCTGACAAAAATGCACTGAAAGAGCATCACTTAAAGCAGAAGCTTCTTCATCTTCTATGTACCAGTCAAAAGATGAAGGTAGAGGTTTTAATCCTGAAAATATCTCGAATAACTCCCCGGCCGACAATGGATCACCAGAATCATTTTTTAGGGGTAATGCAGACTCTTCCAAAGATTTCCATAACTCTGGGTAATCACTTTCAAAACGATCCCTGATTTTTTCAATGCCTTGATCAAGAATCGTATTAACTTGAGCTAAAGCAAGAAAAACTTCAGGGCCTGGCGAAGATAACTTCCCATTCCTAAGATTAGAAATCTGCGAATTATGAACTTTACCTAAATCAAGAACTTCTGAAAGTAATGGTAATACTCTGTGAGACCAACCATTTCTTTCATGCCAGAGGTGTATCAAATGAGCCATAGCCCTTCGACCTCTTGATAATTTATCGCGATATCCGAGACTCACAGATAATTAAACTTATCAATAATATAGTATGATAATATTACATATCGGTAATTTTGAAAATATTATTTCAATATCATGAATTCAGTAATTTTCCAAGAAACAGCAAAATTAAAAAAACCTGTTCCAGCTGAAAAAGTTATAGAACTCTCAGAAAAATTACTGGAACCTTCCAGTCATTCAAAAAGATATCCTCCAAGACTACATAAAACGTGGGGAACAATAGTTTTTATGGTTGCAATACATATTCTTTCTCTTGTAGCTTTACAACCAAAATTTTGGAGTCTCCCTGCAGTCACTTCATTATTATTTTTTTACTGGGTAACTGCTTGTTTAGGAGTCACCCTTGGATATCACAGATTGTTATCACACAGATCGTTCATTTTACCAAGATGGTTAGAAAGATTTTTTGCTACCTGTGGAGCTATAAGTTGCCAGCATGGACCAATAGATTGGGTAGGTTTACATAGGCATCACCACTCTTTTTCAGATACTGAAGTAGATCATCACAATAGTAAAAAGGGGTTTTGGTGGAGTCATATGGGTTGGATGTTTAAAGATGTAGAAGCACTAAAAGCTGTCCCAAAACTAAGTGCAGATTTAATTAAGGATCCATATTATAGATTTTTAAATAAATATTTTTTATTATTACAAATTCCTATTGGACTTTCATTGTATGCAATAGGTCAAAAATTAGGAGTTGGAGGATGGGCTTTAGTCCTTTGGGGAATTCCATTGAGACTTGTGGTTGTTTATCATGTAACTTGGCTAGTCAACTCCGCGACGCATTGTTGGGGTAACGCACCATTTGAAAGTGGTGATTCATCTAAAAACAATGCATGGGTTGCTGCATTAACTTTTGGAGAAGGTTGGCATAATAACCATCATGCATTTCCCAATTCAGCAAAACAAGGATTATTTAAAGGTCAGATAGACATAACATGGGAACATATTAAGATTCTTGCGAAATTTGGTTTTGCAAAAAAAGTAAAATTACCCTCTAGGTCTTATTATTAACTATATTGTTCAATATTTTCATGGCTAAAAGAGTACAAGTCGCATTAACTGAATCAATCGCATCACTAGGTAAAGAAGGAGATCTAGTTGATGTAGCACCAGGATACGCAAGAAATTTTCTATTACCTTATGGCAAGGCAATGAATGTAACACCAGCAGTCCTTAAACAAATTGAGAGGAAAAAAGAAAAAGAAAAAATCGCTGCTGATAAATTAAAGCAAGAAGCTTTAGATTTCCAAACTGCATTATCTACAATAGGTAGGTTCACTATCAAAAAACAGGTTGGAGAAGATGGTGTCCTTTTTGGAACGGTTACCAATGGTGATGTTGCCGAAGCGATAGAGGCGGCTACTAAAAAAGAAATTGATAGAAGAAACATTAGTGTTCCTGATATTCATAATTTAGGTTCCTTTACTGCAAAAATAAAATTACATCCAGAAGTAAATGCAGAAGTAAATATTGAAGTAACAAGTTAATCAATTTGTTGCATTTTTTTGAAAAGTAGCCAGAGTATATATCTAAGCAATTAAAGATATGGTTTCCGTACCTTTTCCAAATAATGGGCAAAATAAAAATTTTAAAAAGGATTTTATTAGTGAAAATGCTGGATTAGTCCCCCCTCAAAACGTTCAAGCAGAGGAAGTAGTTCTTGGTGGAATACTTCTTGATCCAGACGCGATCGGAAGAATTGCAGACTTAATTAAACCTGAAGCTTTCTATATAAATGCCCATCAAGAGATTTATAGAACAGCATTAATGTTGCATACCCAGGGTAAGCCAACTGATTTAACATCAATGAGTGCTTGGTTAGCAGATAATGGATCCCTAGAAAAAATTGGAGGGAACAGCAAACTGGTTGAACTAGTTGAAAATGTTTCCTCTACAGCTTCCATAGAACAAGTTGCTAATTTAATAAACGACAAATTCATGAGAAGGCAACTTATTAAATCTGGGAATGAGGTGGTTCAACTAGGTTTTGATCAAACTCAAGACACTAATGAAGTTTTAGACAAAGCGGAGCAAAAAATATTTGAAATCAGTCAAGAAAAACCTTCAAAAGGTCTGACTCAAGCAGCTGAAATCCTTACAAGTACTTTCAATGAAATAGAGTCGAGATCATTAGGTACTTCAGTAGCTGGAATTCCTGTAAATTTTTATGACCTTGATGCGATGACTCAAGGGTTTCAAAGAAGTGATTTGATAATTGTTGCTGGAAGACCTTCTATGGGGAAAACTTCAATAGTTCTTAATCTGGCTAAAAATGTTGCACAATCTCAAGATTTACCTGTGTGCGTATTTAGTCTTGAAATGAGCAAGGAACAGTTGACATATAGATTACTTTCTATGGAAGTTGGAATCGAGAGTGGCAGGCTAAGAACAGGAAGATTACAGCAAGATGAATGGCCTTTACTCGGAGAAGGTATAAATTCACTAGGTCAATTACCAATATTTATAGATGATAAACCTAACTTAAGTGTTTTAGAGATGAGATCTCTGTGCAGAAGATTAATGGCTGAACAAAAAAAAGAACTAGGCTTAATTGTTATTGATTACCTCCAGCTGATGGAAGGATCAACCCCTGATAATAGAGTTCAAGAACTTTCAAGAATAACAAGAGGTCTTAAAAGCATGGCTAGAGAATTAAAAGTGCCTGTAGTAGCTTTATCTCAGCTTAGTAGAGGAGTAGAGTCTAGAACAAACAAAAGACCAATGTTAAGCGATCTAAGAGAATCAGGATCTATTGAACAAGACGCAGATTTAGTATTAATGATTTATAGAGATGAATACTATAATCCAGAGACTGAAGATAGAGGAATTACAGAAATCATTGTCACTAAACATAGAAATGGACCCGTAGGAACTGTTAAATTATTATTTGAACCTCAATTTACGAGATTTAGGAATTTAGCTAATTAAGTCGATCCTAATAATGCAAGATCATCAATCAAAAAATGAATCTTTTGACATTATCGTCATTGGAGGAGGACATGCAGGATGTGAAGCAGCAATAACAGCAGCAAAATTAGGATTTTCTACAGCATTATTTACAATCAATTTAGATAGGATTGCGTGGCAACCCTGTAATCCTGCAGTTGGCGGTCCGGCAAAGAGTCAGTTGGTACATGAAGTTGATGCATTAGGTGGAATTATTGGTAAATTAGCTGATGCGACAGCCATACAAAAAAGAATATTAAATGCAAGTAGAGGTCCAGCTGTATGGGCACTAAGAGCTCAAACAGATAAAAGAGAATACTCAAAAAAAATGATTGAAATAATACAAAATACAGATAATTTATCTTTAAAAGAAGCAATGATTACTGAACTGGATATTGCAAAAACTGAAGAAATTGGATTGAACTCAAAAAAAATCGTGAAAAAAAGAATAAAGGGTGTAAGAACTTTCTTTGGTAGTTATTATTCAGCAAGATCAGTTATCATCACAGCTGGTACTTTCTTAGAAGGAAGAATATGGATAGGAAATAAATCAATGTCAGCTGGTAGATCGGGCGAACAAGCAGCAAAAGGCCTTACTCAAAATTTGCACGAAATTGGTATCAAAACAGAACGTTTAAAAACAGGAACTCCGGCAAGAGTTGATAAAAAAAGTATCATTTTTGATGAACTAGATATTCAGCCAAGTACTGCAGCAGATAAATATTTTTCTTTTGACCCGGATATAACAAATAATATGCCTCAAGTCAGTTGTCACATCACAAGAACAACTAACAAAACACATAAACTAATTAGAGACAATTTACATTTAACTCCCATTTACGGCGGTTTTATTGATAGTAAGGGGCCAAGATATTGTCCATCGATTGAAGATAAAATCGTTAAATTTGCCGATAAAGAATCACATCAAATTTTCTTAGAACCAGAAGGAATTAATACCCCTGAAATATATGTACAAGGATTTTCTACAGGTTTACCAGAAAATATTCAATTAGAACTTTTAAGAACCTTACCTGGATTAAGTGAATGTAAAATGTTACGACCAGCATATGCTGTGGAGTATGACTACATACCTGCAACACAGCTCCAAACATCACTCGAAACGAAAGAAATAGAATATTTATTTAGCGCCGGACAAATTAATGGGACTACAGGTTATGAAGAAGCAGCAGCACAAGGATTAGTTGCAGGTGTCAATGCGACCAGAAAACTAAACAAAAAAGACCCAATAATTTTCACAAGAGAAAGCAGTTATATAGGAACAATGATAAATGATTTAATTACCAATGATCTTAAAGAACCATATAGAGTTCTCACTAGTAGGAGTGAATATAGGTTAACTCTTAGGGGAGATAATGCGGACAGAAGATTAACTCCATTAGGTTATCAAATAGGGCTAATAAATGAGAAAAGATGGTCGGCCTATCAAGAAAAAATGAACCTCCTCGAGGAAGAGAAATTTAGATTAAATAACACTCGTTTAAAAAATACCGATGAAATATCAAAAAAAATAGAATTAGAAACGGGATCAAAGATCAAAGGCTCTACAACTTTGAAAGAACTCTTAAAAAGACCAAACTTTCATTATTCAGATCTAATCAAATATAATTTAATTGAAAAAAATCTAGGTTCTTCAATACAGGAAGGTGTTGAAATAGATATTAAATACGAAGGTTACCTTAAAAGACAAAAAAACAACATTGAACAAATAAATCGCCAAAGCTGTAAATCTTTGCCTCAAGAAATAAATTATGAAAATATAGATACATTATCTTTAGAAGCTAGAGAAAATTTGAATAAGATAAAGCCAAAAAATTTTGGTGATGCCTCAAAAATTCCTGGTGTAAGCAAAGCTGATTTAACTGCATTACTTGTTTGGCTAAAAATAAGAGAAATAAAGAAAGAAAAGGCAAATATTTTTGTCGAAAAAAAGTTATCATCTTAAAAGCACTACGTCAGAGCACTGAATAATAAACTTTTTAACTCACCAAAGATTTTATGGGAAGAAAAAGCCTCTAATTTTTTAGTAAAAAATTCATTACCAAAAATCTCTGGTCCATGGAAATTAATGCTGCTTGGAGATGGTAGCCCAACTAGACATCTACAGCTTTTAACTAATCAAGAGACGAAAATTAAATTAATTTCGATGCAAGTAGATCCTCTATGTATTGAAGAAGGTCCCAAAGAATTAAATCAGTTAAATGGCCCCTTAATTAGAAGACAAGTATGGATTAAAAACAATAATAAAAATCTAGCATGGGCTGAAAGTTGGTGGAATGCAGAACAAGTAAATGAAAATTTAAAAGCCAAAGAAGAACCAATTTGGAAGAATTTGACACAAGACAGATCAGAATTATTTAGAGAAGTTGATCGTATTTCACTTGTAAATTCAACTTGGTTAGAAGATCAATTTTGCTTTAAAGGTCCATTCTGGTCAAGAAATTATAGATTTTTTCGAGACAAAAAGCCCCTAACAATTATTAGAGAAGTCTTCAATCCACATTTAGAAAGTTTATTGGGTTATTCAGGAATTAAAGAATTTACGAAACTATACTCTTCTTCTTCTTGATCTGGGAAGATTTCTTGATTTTGATTGCCCTGATTGGTTTAATTGATCTCTTGATAAAGTATTTTCGTTTTCTGAAGTTCTTTGCCATCTTTCAACTTTGAAATCTATTTCTTCTGGCCAATCTTCGTCCTTACTCTCTTTCACATAAGGTAATTTTTTTTGCTCAGTTTTCTGTAAATTTTTTGGTTGCCTTAAAGATATTGCTTCTAAAGGTCTTTTTGAATGCTGTGTAGTAGATTCATAAAAATTTGATTCTCTGGAAAATGTCTTAATATCGCTTTGATCATCGTAAAAATTCTCATCATTCCAATCATCATTTTCTTCATCAAAAAATAAATCCACTTTTTCGGATACCCATCTTCCTACTTTTTTAACACTCTTACTTGTTATTCCTTGAAAATCTGAATTCCTTCTTTTACCTGGCCTAGCACCAGATACTCCATCAACGAATTGTCTTCCAGTTTCAAAAATTTTATCAACTTGTTTATCAACAATGTTTCTATCAAAATTATTTCTAAGATTTCTAATTCTCCTTGAATCCATAAATTATTATGCTTTTTATTCCATGATCCATTAAAGAAATTTATACAACATTTTTTACAAGCAATATTCTTTATTCTTTTTCTATAGAAAAATTTCTCACCACAATTTTGACAAGTTCCTATATATTTTAATTCTCTCCTTTCTATAGGAAATGAGTGCCTTACAGCAATTTGAAAATTCTTCTCTTTCGCATTAATTTCATGCATCTTTTCTAAGAAATTTGGACCATGTATTTCATTTTTATTTAATATCCTGTCTACCCATGCATGAATCATTTCATGACATAAAGTACTGTTTATTTCACTATTGGATAATTTACTCAAGATAGGTTTAGATAATATAATTTCAGAATCTAAAAAACCATTAATTCTTTTTCTTTTATAAAAACCAGCAGTAGTTTTTAATTTATTATCACTCCATCTAACTTTTACTAAAGGTTGATTATTAACAGTTAAAGATTTTTCAAAATATTTGCTATTAAATCTATGAAATAAGGGTAAAAGAGGAATTACAGGCATTATGGATTAAAATTAATATTATTTTGGCAAAAAAAGCCATCAAAAACGATTTCTTTTCTTAAAGTAATAAAAAACTTAAATCAACATGGATTCAACACTAGTTAAAGATATCGGAATTAAAGCATTATTAGTTGGCGGAGCAGTACTAGTTTCTTTTTGGACTTTTAATGCAGTCAAATTAGTTTTAAGCGCCAGAGGAATTAATCCATTAGTAAGAAAGTTTTTTGATCAAATAGCTGCTGGCAGAATTGATGCAGCTTATGGTTTAACTACAAAAACTTATAAAACACATGTTAAACGCCAAGACTTTCTTAAATTTTTAGCTAGTTTAAACCTCAATAAATACAGGAATTTAAAATCAGGAAGACCTAGAGTCCAAGAAGATCAAATCATAATAACTTTGAATTTAAAGTCAGAAGACAAACAAGATGAGCTTCCATTAGATTTTACTTTCGCAAAAACTGACAATGATTGGAAAATAGACAGAATAGCTAAAGTGAATTGATAATTTCTTGTGAGGCAAAAAGAATTGTTTAAAGAAGAAATAATACATCAATTAGAATTACACCCAAGTAGATTAGATAAAGAAAAAATCATTACAGAAGCAATGGAAGAAGGTCTAGATGATTTTTTTGAAGGAATCCGTATGGCACTTGATCCATTGGTAACTTTTGGTGTAAAAATTGTTCCTGAGAAAGAGATTGAAAAAAGTCAAAATTTTTTATGGGAAGATTTTAGAAAATTAGCCAATAAGCTTATTCAAAGAGAACTTACTGGTCATGCTGCTCGCGATGCAATTCTTACCGCTATGGAATCTGCAACAAAAGAAGAGTGGAATGGATTTTATAGACGAGTTTTAATTAAAGATCTTAGATGTGGTGTATCTGAAAAAACAATCAACAAGATAGCAAAGAAATTTCCCAAATATGCTATTCCTATTTTTTCTTGTCCTTTAGCTCATGACAGTGCAAACCATGAAAAAAAAATGATTGGGAAAAAGCAAATTGAAATCAAATTAGATGGTGTACGAGTCTTAACTATTATTAGACAAAATAAAGTAGAAATGTTTTCTCGTAATGGGAAACAATTCCATAATTTTGGTCATATTATCTCAGAAATAGAAAACGTCTTAAAAGGAAACCCAACACCTTATGACTTAGTGCTCGATGGTGAAGTAATGAGCGCTAACTTTCAGGATTTAATGAAACAGGTTCATAGAAAAGATGGCAAACAAACAAAAGACGCAGTTCTACACCTATTTGACTTATGTCCCCTTGAAAACTTCCAAAAGGGTAGATGGAACACTAGTCAAACAGCAAGAAGTTTATTAGTAAAAGAATGGGTAGCAAAACATTCTATGCTTCTAAGCCATATAAAAACACTTGAATGGGAAAATGTAGATCTCGACACCATTGAGGGACAGAAAAGATTTGTAAAGCTGAACAAATCTGCGGTGGAAGGTGGATATGAAGGAGTAATGATTAAAGATCCTGATGCTATGTATGAATGTAAAAGAACACACAGTTGGTTAAAAGCAAAACCTTTCATTGAAGTCACTTTAAAGGTTGTATCAGTTGAGGAAGGCACAGGTCGCAATAAAGGAAGACTAGGAGCTATTCTAGTAGAAGGGGAGGATGATGGACATAAATACAGCCTTAGTTGCGGAAGCGGATTTAGTGATATCCAACGTGAAGAATATTGGTCAAAACGGAATCAACTTATTGGTCAACTTGTAGAAATCAGAGCTGATGCCAAAACTAAATCCAAGGATGCAGTGGCTTTTAGTCTTAGGTTTCCTAGATTCAAATGCTTTAGAGGATTTAAAGCTGGAGAAAAAGTTTAAAGTTTAAAAAATAATATTTAACAAAGTAGTCAATGAAAAATCTGGTTTTTAAATAAAAAAAACTAAAAATCTTGGCTGTAAAATATAAGAATAATCATTAGGACTTTTTGAGAGACTTATGCCGAAGAAAACAGTTTTCAACTTCATAAAAACACCTTGTGGACAGGCAAAATATATCGAATTAGAAGCCAACAAAACTTTACTAGGTAAATTTAGACTTTTGTGGTTTATCTTAATTGCATCTATTAGAGATTGGAATATTCAAGAGTAAATTCTTAGGAATTTTCAAAATATTCTCTGGAGTATTTAGCTGAGAAATATACAACTAAAAAAGTGGAAATAATTCCAACGATAGTAATATATAAATTATTTTGTGATTCCACATTTTTTAAATCCTGAATACTTTTTGCCAAACTACCTATTGAGCAATAAAGAAAAGTTCCTGGAATTATTCCAAGGAGACCAAGAGCGAAATCTCTAAATTTAACATTATTCAAACCATAAAAATAATTAAGAATACTGAAGGGAAATATCGGCGATAATCTCGCTAAAAAAATTAATTTAAGTCCGCCTTTTTCTACTACTTTTTCTATAACACTTAATTTGGGATAACGGCTAAAAAGATTTTTTAGTTTTTTTGCAAAAAAACTTTTTGATACAAAAAAAGCAAATGATGCGCCTATGAAAGCGGAAATGAAAACGATAGCTGATCCTAAATATGAGCCATATAAAAAACCTGATAATAAAGATAACCAAGAAGCTGGAAGTATAAATAAAACAATTAAAATATAAATGCAAATAAACGAAAAGATCCCAATTCCAGTATTAAAAAAAAAAGAAAAATTATAAATATTTTCAAAAAATATATTCATTCTCAATTCAAAAGTTCTAGTTTTTTAGTAATTCTCTCCATTTGTACCGAACCCTCATTTACTTTGAATCTGCATTCATCAACAATATCTTTTGGAGCCTTATCAACGAAATTTTTATTAGATAATCTCTTATTTAAATTTTCTAATTCAATAGTCACCTTTTTTAAATCCTTGGTTAACCTTTCCTTTAATGCTTCTATATTTACAAAATCCTGAAAAGGTAAGTAAACCTCTAAATCACTAATTATCCCAGAAAAAGATTTAGCAAAATCTTTTTTATCAACAGCATTAGTTTTAAAAATCAAGACTTCAGAAGATTTAGTTAAGGTTTGAATATCGTCAACTAAAGTTTTTAAAAAATCAATCAATTCATCATTGTCTGAAATTAGATATACAGGCCCTTTTTCTGATGGCTTAAGACCTAATTCCGCTCTCAAATTTCTGATCAACCTAATAATTTCAAAGAGTTGCTGAAAGGAATTATCAAGCTTATTATCAACAAATTTATTTTCGTGAATTGGCCATTTTTGAAGAGATAATAATGCATTATCTGGTTTTAGTTGGAGGGCATGCCAAAGTTCCTCAGTAATGTGTGGCATAAAAGGATGAATCATTACCAAAATATCATTGAGCACTTTTATTAAAACTTTTTCAGATATTTGTCTATTTTTAGTCTCTTTATTATTAAATCTTTGTTTAGCAAATTCTACATACCAGTCACAAAAATCATTCCATGCAAATTCATATAGAAGTTTCGCAGATTCTCCCAATTTATATTCTTTCAACAAAGCAGCAACTTTTATATTTACCTGAGTCAATTTCGATAAAATCCACTTATCACATAACTCTAGAGAAGTTTCATCACTCTCATTAAACGAAATATTATTGTTAGAAGTTTTATTAATTAACACAAATTTAGTCGCATTCCATAATTTATTCGCAAAATTTCTTGAAGCTTCAACAGTTGAAGATGTATCTTTTTTCCTATCAAAATCAAGCCGGATATCTTGTCCAGCGCCTGCAACTTCTCGAATTAAAGCAAATCGCAAAGCATCAGAACCATATTTATCAATTAATAGTATTGGATCAATACCATTACCTGAACTTTTACTCATTTTTTTATTGTTTTCATCTCGAACTAGACCATGAATATAAACATCCTTAAAAGGAATATTATTTGTAAAAGTATTCCCCATCATTGTCATTCTGGCCACCCAGAAGAAAATAATATCGAAACCAGTAACAAGAACATTATTTGGATACCATTTTTTAAAATCCGGATCATTTATATTTGGCCAACCAAGAGTTGAGAAAGGCCATAAACCACTTGAAAACCATGTATCCAAAACATCTTTATCACGAACCAATTTAATATTTAATCCAAATTTTTTATTAGCTTCGATTAAGGCATCTTCTTCATTTCTTGCAACGATATATGGGGTATTTTGTTCTATTGAGTCTTGAGAGTCATCTAAAACATACCATGCTGGTATTTGGTGCCCCCACCACAATTGCCGACTGATACACCAATCATTAATATTCTCTAACCAATCCTTATAAACTTTCTCCCAGCGTGGAGGAATAAACGATGGTTTTTTAGAATCAATTTCATTAAGACATCCTTGTGATATATCATCCATTTTCAAAAACCATTGTGTTGACAATAAAGGTTCAATTGGCACCTTACCTCTATCAGAAAAAGGAACAGTATGTTTATAATTTTCTATCTTTGTCAAAAGGCCTAAGTTATCCAATTCTTTGATAATTTTCTTTCTAGCCTGATATCTATCTAAATTTTGAAAAATACCTGCATTAATATTTAAAGTTCCATCTTTGTTCATTACATTAATCTGTTTTAAATTATGCCTTTTTCCTATTGCAAAATCATTTGGATCATGAGCTGGAGTAACCTTTACACAACCGGTACCAAAATCTTTATCAACATGTGAATCAGCGATAATAGGTATTTCTCTATCAACGAAAGGGACTTTTACTTTGACACCAATAAGTTCTTTATATCTATCATCATCAGGATTAACCGCCACAGCAGTATCACCCAAAAGAGTTTCTGGTCTTGTAGTTGCAACTTCTAAGTACTTATCTAACTGTTCACCACTTTCTGAAATTAAAGGGTACTTAAAATGCCATAAATGACCATTTACTTCTTGCATTTCAACTTCAAGATCACTTACAGCAGATTGAGATTCAGGGCACCAATTAACCAAATATTCGCCTCTATAAATTAAATTCTTTTTATAGAGAATATTAAAAGCCTCAATAACTGCTTCATTTAATTTTTCATCAAGCGTAAATCTTTCTCTAGTCCAGTCAACTGAATATCCTATCCTTTTTAATTGAGAAACTATTCTTCCACCACTTTGTTCTTTCCAGTTCCATGCTCTTTTAAGAAATTCATCTCTTCCAATATCCTCACTTGTTTTACCTTCACTTTTTAATTGTTTTTCGAGAATAGTTTGAACAGCTATTGAAGCATGATCAGTTCCTGGTAAACACAAAACATTCTTACCTAAAAGTCTTTGAAAACGTACTACAACATCTATCAAAGCCGTATTAAAGGCATGCCCCATATGCAAAGATCCAGTTACATTTGGTGGCGGAATAACAACACAAAAAGGCTCCCCTTCATCCTCAGGGTTAGGACTAAACGCCTTTAGACTTTCCCATTTGTCTTGCCACTTTTTTTCTACTTCAAAAGGTGAATAATTCTCTAAAGATAATTGATCATTCATCTCTGTCATATGAAAATTTTATTTCAATAAACTTTTTTTTATTTTATCTTGAGAGCAGCCAATTAATGAAAATAATATTAGTTTTCAAAAAAAGACACATCCATTCTACAAAAGTTTGAAGCCAGAACCACAAGAACAACGTTTTGCATTTTTTGGTGTTGAAATAAGAAATCCACCACCGCTCAAATCACCGTAATAATCCAATTTTAAATCTTTCAGTAAATTAAACTTTTTTACATCCGAGTATAAAGTTACTCCTTCAGTTCTTGAAATAGGGGATCCATTACATGTACCCGGCCTTAATTTAATATGAATCCATCCTTCGGAACAATTTTTATCCTCTACCAAATCAATCGACATTTCTCCAGGATGACCTCCAAAAGAAGCTTGCCTAGATAGTTCTGAAGCAGCGCTTTGACTGATTGAAAGATTGACGATCTCAGTCATTAGAAAAATAATAAATGGGCGATCCAGGGTTCGAACCAGGGACATCCTGCTTGTAAGGCAGGCGCTCTACCGCTGAGCTAATCGCCCTTATGATAAATCATTCTAATAGATGAAGTTGAAAAATTTATACTAAGTATTTAAATATTTCATGATTGAGGCAAAATTTACTTAATAAAATAAATTCTATGTCCTCAAACAATAGATATAAATTGGAAAATAATTCCGATTTAGAGACTATAAATAGTTTTAAAATCTTAATATCTAATATCAAAGCCTTAAAAAATGAAGCCTGGGGTTGCCCATGGCAGAAAATACAGTCTCATATATCGTTGATCCCATTTTTGTATGAAGAAAGTAATGAATTTATAGATGCGATATATGAAAAAAATGCAAATAACATGTGTGAAGAGTTAGGAGATATTTTATTACAAGTAATGCTTCATGCTGAAATCGGTTACGAAGAAAAAGAATTTGCACTAAATGATGTTATAAAAAATCTAAATAAGAAAATTATTAATAGACATCCATATATTTTTAACATAAAAGAAAAAGTATCATTAAAAAAATCACAACAGATTTGGGAAAATATAAAAAATTTAGAAAAAGAAGCAACTCATATGAAATCTTCAATTAGTAGAAATTTAAATTTGAAAATTAAAAATTTACCTCCAACGATTGGTACAGATAAAATCACAAATGTTGTTAAAGAACTTGGTTTCAAGTGGAAAAGTACTGATGAGATTTTTAAAAAGTTAGAAGAAGAGATAAATGAATTAAAAGAGGCAATTAAATGCAAAAATGATCAAGATATAAAAAATGAATTTGGGGATATTTACTTTACCCTTCTGAACCTCTCAAACTTTTTAAAAATAAATCCTGAGTCAGCTCTTCAAAAAACTAATATAAAATTTTTAGACAGATTTTCAATCGTCGAAGAGTATGCAGGAGATAATATTAAAAAACAAACTCCCAAAGACTTTCAACGTCTTTGGCAAATAGCCAAACAAAAACTGGCGGGAAAAATTCCTAAAAGCAAATGACAAATATTACAACATGGATAGATGAATATCATCAAGGCTCAAGATTCGGCCTTAATGGGAAAATTCTAATTAAAAAAACCTCAAAATATCAAGAAATTATTGTTATTGAAAATGAATATTATGGTAAAGCTTTAATGTTAGATGGTTGCTGGATGACATCATTAAAAGACGAGAAATATTATCATGAGTGTTTTGTGCATCCTGCATTAAGTAGCATTGAAGAAAAATCTAATGTACTAATTATTGGCGGTGGTGACGGTGGAACTATAAGAGAATGCGTTAAATATTCTCAAATATCAAAAATTGATCTAGTAGAAATTGATGAGGAGGTAATCAAAATATCTAAAAAATTTCTAAAAGAAATTGGAGGCGAAGCATGGAATGACAAAAGATTAGAAATACATGTTGATGATGGCGTTAAATGGGTAAAAAAAACAAGAAATAATTTTTACGACGTTATATTTATAGATTGTTCAGATCCCTCAGAATTTTCAAATTTATTATTTTCAGATTCTTTTTATAAAGAATGTAAAAGAATACTTTCACCAAGGGGAATATTAGCAACGCAAAGCGAATCTCCTGAATCCTTCAAAAATATTCACATAAATATTTTGAAAACCCTAAAAAATATATTTAAAGTTTCTAAAACTATGTATTCCTTTGTTCCTATATATCCAAGCGGGATTTGGAGTTGGACATTTGCTTCTTCAGAAGATCTAAGTTTATCAAAGCAAAATTATGATGAAGTCGTAAAAATAGAAAAAGGATGTGAAATTTGGAATTTAAATTTTCAAAATGCAGCATTCAAAATGATGCCAAATAAAATTGTAAAAGAACTAGATTCATAAGATGACAAAAAATTTATTTGATAACGAAAATGCAATTTATATGGGAGCAAAAAGAAGTCCCGAAAATTGCTCAATTGGAATATTTGGAGTTAATTATGACGGGACATGTTCGTTTAAACCAGGAGCAAGATTTGGTCCAGAAGCAATAAGACAAGTTAGTTCTTGTTTAGAAACATATTGTCCAAAAATAAAAAAAGACTTAGAGGATATTATGTATGTTGATTTTGGATCAATACTAATTGACAAAAATGACTCAAAGTCCGTTATTGAATCGGTTAAATCAGCAACAAATTATTTAATTAGTAAACGCCTTAGTCCTATTATGCTTGGCGGCGAACACTCTATTACAAGAGGTGCGATTGAAGCATTAGTAAAAAAATATCCAGATTTGATATTGGTTCAACTTGATGCTCATGCAGATTTAAGAGAATCATATATAGGAAATGAACATAGTCATGCTTGTACTATGAAAAGGTGCTTAGAAGTGCTACCTGAAAAGAAAATTTTGCAAGTAGGAATTAGAAGTGGGACTAAGGAAGAATTTGAAATTATGCATAACAACAACCAATTAATTAACTTTTGTCCAGGCGGAAATGCATATGAGTTAAAAGAAGCTCTTCTTCCGTACGCTAAGTCTCCAATCTATTTAACAATAGATTTAGATTGGTTTGATCCCAGTTTATTAGCAGGGACGGGCACTCCAGAACCGGGAGGATTTTTTTGGAATGATTTTGAAGAAATACTTAAAACTTTAAAAGACCTTAGAATCGTGGGATCAGATATTGTGGAATTATCTCCAGAAATTGATAGAAGCGGAGTAAGTAGCATAGTTGCAGCCAAAGTACTTAGAAGCTTAATTTTGTCATTAGAAAATATGCAATAAAAAAATTTCTAAACTAAAGTGTAGAAATACTAAATAGAAACTAAATATTTCATGGATTTGCTAAAAAGTCCTCTTTATTCAAAATATGTTGAATCCAATGCAAAATTAGTGGATTTTGCAGGTTGGGAAATGCCCATATCATTTTCAGGATTAATTAAAGAGCATGAATCAGTTAGATATTCAGCAGGATTATTTGATATTTCTCACATGGGTGTGATTTCTATCAAGGGAATCAATCCAAAGGATTATATTCAAAAACTTTTTCCTACTAATTTATACTCCTTTTGTGAAGGTCAGGGCCTTTATACAGTAATGCTCAATGATAAAGGAGGAATAATAGATGACTTAATAATTTATGACCTTGGTATACAAAAAAATGACATATCAGAATTATTGTTAATAGTTAATGCAAGTAGATATGAAGAAGATTTTCAGTGGATAAAAAATAATTTAAATATGTCTGAAATTTCGATAACAAACTTTAAAAAAGACAACGTACTTTTAGCACTACAGGGAAAAAACTCATTCAATTTATTTGAAGAATGGATTGAATCTTCGATCTCTCATATCCCTAACTTTGGATGCGAATATAAAATTTTTGAACATATTTCGCCTAAGGAAAAAATTTTCTTTTCAAAGACAGGCTATACGGGGGAAAATGGTCTAGAAATACTTTTATCTAAAAAAGCAGCAATTAATTTATGGGATTTCTCAATTTCTAAAAATGTTGCACCTTGTGGTTTAGGAGCTAGAGATACTCTTAGACTTGAAGCAGGCATGCATCTTTATGGGCAAGACATAAATGAAGAAACTTCTCCTTATGAAGCAGGTTTAGGATGGCTAGTACATCTAGAAAATAATCACGAATTCATTGGCAGAAGAGTTCTTGAAGAGCAGTCAAGATTAGGCATTCAAAAAAAGTTAGTTGGTCTCTCTATAAAAGGTAAAGCAATAGGAAGAAAAGGGTGCGCAGTGCTTAAAGGTGATGAGAATATTGGAACTATCACTAGCGGCAGTTGGTCTCCAACTAAACAACAAGCTATTGCTTTTGCATACATCAATACTTCGCATGCCTTAATAAATAATGAAGTTGAAATATTAATAAGAGGCAAAAAATTCAACGGGGTTATAACAAAAAGAGCATTTTATAAAAAGAATTATTAACTAAATTTACCCTTAAAGAATTATTATAAGTTATTGATAAATAAACCATACTTAGATGAGAAACAAAATTTGTGAAGAACTCAATAATACAGATATTGGTAAATTAGTTAATTTATGCGGATGGGTAGATAGAAGAAGAGATCATGGTGGTGTAATTTTTATCGATTTAAGAGACCATAGTGGATTCCTACAAATAACAATTAACCCCGATGATGGTGCAGATCTATTTAAACAGGCAGAAACTCTAAGAAATGAAACAGTAATAATGGTCAGCGGAATTATTAATGAAAGGCCCAAAGATTCCATAAATACAAATTTAAGTACTGGAGAGTTAGAGCTTAAGGTTAAAGATTTGCAAATTCTTAACCAAATTAAAAACAACTTACCTTTTCCAGTATCTATACATGATTATGAAAATACAAAAGAGGAACTCAGATTAAAATATAGATACCTTGATTTAAGAAGGGGAAAATTACTAGAAAATTTAAAAACAAGACATAAGATTATTAAAGTTGCTAGAGAATTTCTTGATAATTTTGGATTTACAGAAGTAGAGACCCCATTACTTACAAAGTCAACTCCTGAAGGGGCTCGCGATTTTCTTGTTCCTGCACGTCTTTCAAATGGAGAATTTTTTGCTTTACCTCAATCCCCACAACTCTTTAAACAACTTTTAATGGTTGGGGGCTTAGATAAGTATTATCAAATCGCAAAATGTTTCCGTGATGAAGACTTAAGGGCAGATAGACAGCCAGAGTTTACTCAATTAGATATTGAGATGAGCTTTATTAGTGAAGAAGAAATAATTTCTTTTAATGAAAGTCTCATAAAAAAAATATGGAAAGAAGTGTTAAATATTAATTTTAATAATGCTTTTCCAAGAATGTCATGGCAAGCAGCAATGGATAATTACGGCACTGATAGACCAGATACTAGATATCAAATGTTATTGAAAGATTTAGGAGGAGTATTAGGTAATATTGGATTTAATATTTTCACCAAAGCAATTAAGTCTGGAGGTTATATAAAATCCATAACAGTCAAAGGAGGCAATTCAAGTATTAGCAACGTAAGAATTAAACCGGGAGGTGACATCTTTAAAGTAGCTCAAGACGCAGGAGCTGGTGGTTTAGCCTTTATAAGGGTCAAAGGAGATGAGCTTGAGACTATTGGGGCAATTAAAAATAATCTAAATAAAGAGCATATAGCTGATATTTTAAAAATCACAGAAGCAAAAGATGGAGACTTAATCCTCTTAGGAGCTGGAGATAAACAAATTGTCAATCAATCATTAGATAGGGTTAGACAATATATCGCAAAAGAATTAAATCTCATAGATAAAAGCAAATGGAATTTCTTATGGGTAACTGACTTCCCAATGTTTGAGAGAAATGAAGATGAAAATAGATATGAAGCTTTACATCATCCTTTTTGTTCTCCAAAAAATATAAAATCTAAAGATTCTGAAAACTTGAAAAAAGAAATTGAGAGCTCTACAGCAAATGCTTATGACTTAGTTCTTAATGGATTGGAGTTAGGAGGTGGCTCTCTACGTATTCATGAGGCGAACTTACAAAGACAGGTTCTGAAAACGGTAGGACTTACTGATAAAGAGATTGATGAAAAATTTGGATTTTTAATAGAAGCCTTAGAAATGGGGGCTCCTCCTCATGGTGGAATAGCGTTTGGATTGGATCGTATTACCATGCTGATCATTGGTGCAGATTCAATCAGAGAAACCATTGCGTTTCCAAAAAATCAACAGGCAAAATGTCTTCTTACAAATGCACCTTCCAATGTCTCTGAATCACAATTAAAAGAATTAGATATTGAAATAACAATTGATGAATAAGAATATATATGGATGTTCTAAAAGTTTTTTGTTTAAATAAAATATAAGGAGGCTGTGCTTAATTAAAAATATTTAATGTCAAAATTTGTATTTGTCACCGGAGGAGTAGTTTCTAGCATTGGTAAGGGGATTGTAGCTGCAAGCTTAGGAAGATTATTAAAATCTAGAGGATATAGTGTTTCAATATTAAAACTAGATCCATATCTAAATGTTGATCCAGGAACAATGAGCCCTTTTCAACATGGAGAAGTATTTGTAACAGAAGATGGGGCTGAAACCGATTTAGATTTAGGTCACTATGAAAGATTTACTGATACTGCAATGACTAGGTTAAATAGTGTGACTACGGGATCTATTTATCAAGCAGTTATTAATAAAGAAAGAAGAGGTAATTATAACGGTGGAACTGTGCAAGTAATACCTCACATAACGGGAGAAATTAGAGAAAGGATTCATAGAGTAGCCGCTAACAGCAATGCAGATATCATTATTACTGAAATTGGTGGAACAGTTGGTGATATTGAATCTCTACCTTTTTTAGAGGCAATAAGAGAATTCAAAAATGATGTCAATAGGAACGATGTTGCATACATACACGTAACATTACTTCCTTACATCAAAACCTCTGGCGAAATAAAAACTAAACCAACACAACATTCAGTGAAAGAATTAAGATCAATTGGAATTCAGCCAGATTTACTTGTATGCCGAAGTGATAAATCTATCAATGAAGCTCTTAAAAAAAAGCTTAGTGGTTTTTGCGGTGTCAATATCAACTCTGTAATTGAAGCTTTAGACGCAGACAGTATATATTCTGTACCTCTTTCTTTAAAAAAAGAAGGTTTATGCAAAGAAACCTTGAAGTATTTAGACCTTGAAGATAAAAAATGTGATTTGAAAAATTGGGAGCAACTAATACACAACCTAAGAAATCCTGGAGATCCAATAAAAGTTGCACTTGTAGGCAAATATATTGAACTTGGAGATGCATATTTATCCGTTGTTGAAGCTTTAAGACATGCATGCATTGAACAAAGGGCTTTATTGGATTTACATTGGGTAAGTGCTGAAATGATAGAAAAAAATTCAGCAGAAACTTACTTAAATGAAGTTGATGCAATTGTCGTACCCGGGGGATTTGGCAATAGAGGAGTAAATGGAAAAATTTCGGCTATAAAATTCGCAAGAGAAAATAAAATTCCCTTTTTAGGTTTGTGCCTTGGCATGCAATGTGCAGTTATAGAATGGGCCAGAAATGTAGCTAATCTTCCAGATGCATCTAGTTCAGAACTAGACCCAAACACTCCAAATCCAGTGATACATTTATTACCAGAACAGGAAGATGTAGTTGATTTAGGTGGGACAATGAGACTTGGAGTTTATCCATGTAGACTGACAAAAAATACAACTGGAAAAAAATTATATGATGAGGATGTTATTTATGAGAGACATCGGCATAGATACGAATTTAATAATTACTACAAACAAAGTTTTTTAGATTCTGGATACAAAATTAGTGGGACATCACCAGATGGCAGATTAGTTGAGTTAATTGAGTTAGAAAATCATCCATACTTCTTAGCCTGTCAATATCATCCTGAGTTTTTATCAAGACCTGGCAAACCTCATCCTTTATTTAAAGGATTAATAAAAGCCTCTCAAGATAAGTTAACTCAATCAAATTAATATTCTTTATTTTTTTGAATGAAAATGACAAATTTTTTACCCTTAGTCGAACAATTTCATTCATTACAAGGTGAAGGTTATCACGCTGGAAAAAGTGCTTTTTTTGTAAGATTAGCTGGATGCAAAGTTGGATGTTCGTGGTGCGATACCAAGAATTCATGGGACGAGAAAAAACACCCTTCTATATCAATTGAAAAAATAATAGATCGCATAAAAATTGCCAGAAAAAAAGGAGCATCTTTTTGTGTTATTACAGGTGGAGAACCTTTACAACATAACTTGGATAATTTTTGCAAAGCTATAAAAAAAATGACAATGGGAGAAGAACAAAAGCCAATGAAGATTCATATTGAGACAAGTGGAGTTAATTCGATATCAGGAAGCTATGACTGGATTACTTTATCTCCTAAAAGACACTCACCTCCAAAAAATTATTTTTTAAAAAACTGTAATGAGATCAAAATAATCATAAATGAAATAAAAGATATTGAATTTGCTATTCAAATAAAAAAAGAAACTTTAAAACAATATCAACTCTCTAAAATCGAAGATGGCTTAAAAAAAGAAGATAAAATTTTTTATTTACAGCCAGCATGGAACAATGCGAATGGTTTTTCTCTTGCTATTGATTTCGTAAAAAATAACCCCGATTGGAAATTGAGCCTTCAAACTCACAAATACTTAAAAATTAATTGAAATCATATGACTCTTAAAAATAAATCGATAGTAGTTTTATTATCTGGAGGTTTAGATTCTTCTACAGTTACTGGTATAGCCAAAAAATCCGAAGCTAAAATTTTTGGCCTTTCATTTGACTACGGTCAACGTCATAAAAAAGAATTAAATTCTGCATCAATAATTGCAAAACACTTTGATATCGACGAATTTAAAATCATTAAGCTTGACTTATCTTTATGGGGAGGCTCGTCATTAACTGATACTCAAAAAAATATTCCAATAGAAGGAGTACAAACTAATAAAATTCCTAATACTTATGTTCCTGGGAGAAATACTATATTTATTTCCGTTGCACTAAGTTATGCCGAAGCAATAGATGCTGATTTTATAGGATTAGGAGTTAATGCACTAGATTATTCTGGTTATCCAGATTGCAGACCTGACTACATTAAAAAATTTCAAGAGTTAGCAGATTTAGCCAATAAAAGAGGAAGAGAAAATAATCCAATAAAACTTTGGACACCACTATTAGATTTAAATAAAGAGGAAATTATTAAATTAGCTTTTGATAATCATGTCCCTTTAGATAAAACATGGAGTTGTTATTCGGGTAATTCAAAACCATGCGGCAAGTGTGATAGCTGCAGAATTAGAAATGCTGCTTATGAAAAATGGCTTAATAACAATAATAAAAAATGAAAATAAAAAAAATAATTCTAGAAGAATGGATAGATCCAGCACTGATTACGCATCATCTAACAAAAAAATTTGGAGATAAAGGATTAGCTTGGCTAGACAGCGATGGCAAAGAAAATGGGGAATGGTCAATAATAGGAATTAAACCTAAAAAAATAATCCAATCAAGAGACATCAATAACTTAGACAAAACTAATAATCCATTTAACAATTTAAGAAATATTGAAAAAGGATTTTGGATCGGATGGTTAAGTTATGAAGCTGGAGTTTACATAGAACCAAAAAACCCATGGAAAAAATCTAATATGGCAACTTTATGGATTGCATCATATGATCCAATCATTAAATGTAATCTAATAAAAAAAGAAATAATTATCGAAGGCACAAACTCATCTGAACTGATGAATTATAAAAACATAATCAACAATATAAAAAATATCGAAGAAGAAAATATTATTAAAACAAAGTTGAATTTTGATTTTTCAAAAATAAATTTAGACGAAATGGCTGAAAAATTTCAGAAAAATATTTTAAAATTGAAAAAATTAATTTCCTTAGGAGATATATTTCAAGCAAACCTAACAACTAAATGCGAAATTGAATCTTCCAAAAACTATAATCCTCTAGATATTTATTTGAAAATAAGAAGGAAATTAAGAGCTCCCTTTGGAGGAATAATAATAAATAATAATTATAAAGAGGCTGTATTATCTACCTCGCCAGAAAGATTTTTAAAAATAGATAATAAAAATTTTGTAGAATCAAGACCTATCAAGGGAACTAGATCCAGAGATAAAGAGTTAAATCAAGACGCACTTAATGCTATCGATTTAATAACTAACGAGAAAGATAGAGCCGAAAATATTATGATTGTTGACCTAATAAGAAATGATTTAAGTAAAGTTTGCGAAACAGGAAGTATTATGGTGCCAGAAATATTAAAACTTGAAAGTTTCTTAAAAGTTCATCATCTAACTTCAGTAATCAGAGGCAAATTAAAAAAA
The DNA here is from genome assembly GCA_003210155.1 of Prochlorococcus sp. AG-424-E18. Classification (GTDB taxonomy): domain Bacteria; phylum Cyanobacteriota; class Cyanobacteriia; order PCC-6307; family Cyanobiaceae; genus Prochlorococcus_A. The sequence continues at coordinate 193,294 of QCNC01000001.1, forward strand.
GACACGAACTGGATTGATTTACTAAAAGCTTGTTGGCCTGGGGGCTCTATAACTGGCGCACCTAAATTAAGATCATGCCAGAGACTTTTTGAATTAGAAGAATGTGAACGCGGACCATACTGTGGCTCATTTTTGAAGCTTGACTGGAATGGAGAGTTTGACAGCAATATACTAATAAGATCATTTTTAATTAAAGACAAAAAAATCAATATATATGCTGGTTGCGGAATAGTTATTGACTCAGACCCTGAGGAGGAAACTGATGAACTAAAGTGGAAACTTTTACCATTAATTGATTCACTAAAATGATTGAAACATTAGGCTGGCACAAGGATCAATGGTTGGATATTGATAGAATATTTATTGCTGCTAATAATAGAGGATTGAAATTTGCTGATGGTATATTTGAAACCATTTTGATAAAAGAAAACAAACCTATTCTTTTTGATGAACATCTGAAAAGATTAGAAAAAAGTAGCAAGATTTTAAATATTAACCTCAAAATAAATAAATTAACTTTGAGACAACTTATTCACGATGGAATTAAAAAGTTATCGCTTAAAAATGATCAATTTGCTTCAGTAAGAATAAACTATAGTCGAGGAACTAATGAAGGTCGAACACTAACAATTGATAGCACTTTAGAGACAAAAAATTTGGACAATTTATGGCTTGAGTTTTATATAATCAAACCAAATTTTAATCCGATAAACGTTTGCATTAGTCAAACGGAAAAAATAAATGAATTCAGTCTTATAAGTAAATGCAAAACATTTTCATATAATCAGGCAATACAAGTTTTGACAGAAGCTAATGAAAAATCATTTGATGATTCTATCCTTTTGAATACCTCAGGTGAACTTTGTTGTGGAAGTACATTTAATCTTCTAATTAAAAGAAATAATCAATGGATAACTCCTAGAAAAGAGAGCGGCTGTTTAGAGGGTATTATGGTTTCTAAAGCTTTAAAATTGAAAATTGTAAAAGAAGAATTAATTCCTCCAGAATTTCAAAATGATGACATAATAGTTGCAATTAATAGCTTATCTTGCAGACAAATTTATCAAGTTGATGATTTAAAGCTTAAACCTAAATTCGATCCAATTTACCTTTGGGATTTATTATATAGTTGAACTTTATTAATATCTGGTAAATTGACATCAGATACTTTAGTTATATTGTTATTAACCTTAAATTCAACAATTTTTCCAATAATGATAATTGATGGAGCTAAAAATTCTTTATCTTTGATTTTATCTGGAAGATTATCTAATTTCTCTATCAAACATTTTTGATTTTTTAAAGTAGCTTCTTGAATAACAGCGCATTTAGTACTCTTATCTAAACCACCTAGAATTAATTCTTCCACAATAAATTCAATATTTTTTATACCCATAAAAATTACTAAGCTATCTGATGATTTAGCTAAATCTCTCCAATTCACTGTCTTTTTTTCCTTATCTACACGCTCATGTCCAGTGACGAAAGTTACGGAACTCGCAGCATCTCTATGGGTTAGTGGAATACCAAAATATGTAGGGGCAGCTATTCCAGAAGTAATACCAGGAACTATTTCAACTGAAATTCCATTTTTTTCTAAAATCGATACCTCTTCACCACCTCTAGAAAAAACGAATGGGTCTCCCCCTTTAAGCCTTACAACATTTTTGCCTTCTTTTGCCAATTTCAAAATAAGAGCATTAGTTTCATTCTGAGGTACAGAACACTTTCCAGCTCTTTTACCTACATGGAAAATTTCTGTATGTTTTCCTGCCTCTTTTGTTATTTCATCCGGGATCAAAGCATCATGTACTAATGCGTCACAATTTTTTATTAGGCGTAAAGCTTTTAGAGTTAGAAGCTCAGGGTCACCAGGACCTGCTCCAACTAAATAAACAATGCCGGGCACAATAATCTCCATTAACAAGTATGGTAGTAGAAGTTAATGGTAATGAAGGTAAATATTGTGAAAGAAAGTTTATTAAAACCAAATAAAAAATTTACTCTCCTTAGTGCCTTTATCACTCTTCTAAATGATCGTTTAAGTGAAAGCATACTACTACCTATATTACCCTCCTTTGTTTTACTTTTTGATTCTAAAGCAAGTACATATGGTTTATTATCATGCACTTACCAATTAGCTCAATTTACAGCTTCTCCTTTTATAGGACTTATGAGCGATAGATATGGAAGAAGACCTGTCACTCTTCTTTGTATTACTGGTTCAGTCATAGGAATATCAATATTATCTTTTACAGTTCTATTTAATTGGTCAAATTCAATAGCCTCTATCCCTTTATTTTTATTATTTTTAGCAAGACTAATTGACGGTTTAAGTGGGGGAACTGCAGCTACTGCAACAACAATTCTTGCAGATATTTCAAGCCCTGAAAAAAGAGCAAAAACATTTGGACTTATTGGTGTAGCTTTTGGTTTAAGTTTTTTCTTAGGTAATATTTTTGTTGTTATTTTTGCCAAAAATACAAATAATAATTTTATTATTCCAGTTTTGATAGCCTCAATCATTCCAATAATAAATTTCCTCCTTGTATTTTTTTACTTACCTGAAACCAAGCCTAATAGTAACTCAAATAAATCAAAACCTTTTATAAAAAACCCTTTAAAAAACCTATTTACAGTTTTCAAAGAAGAAAAGATTAAAAAATTATCATTAGCTTTTTTTATTTACTTTATTGCTTTTACTGGATTGACCAATATACTTATATTTTTCCTTCAAGAATCTTTAAACTGGACGACAAAAGCATCAAGTGGAACTCTTGTTGTAGTAGGAATAATTGCAATTATCGTTCAGGGAGGACTAATTGGGCCTCTTGTAAAACAATTTGGAGAAATGCGATTAACACTTATCGGATCAGGCTTCATTCTTGTTGCATGTGCTCTTTTAATAACTGCTCCAAAAGAAAATGCGACAATTAATATTTATTCAGCTGTATCATTTTTAGCCGTTGGGGCAGGATTAATTACGCCTACCTTAAGAGCACTAATATCAAAGAAATTAGACACTGATAAACAAGGATCAATTTTAAGTAATCTTCAAGGTCTACAGAGTCTTGGGGGGGTATTAGGAATTGCAATGGCTGGGAGGGTTTATGATAGTTTTGGTCCTAAATCTCCTTTTATAGCGGGTTCCGTTATCTTAATTTTCATGATATACCTTATTGCAGAAGGTAAAAATAATAATTCTTTTAAAAATCAAAAATCAAAAGTTTTTTAATGAAAAGCCAGGCTGATGTTTTTATAAATAGAGAATTAAGTTGGATTGAATTCAATAAAAGAGTACTTCTAACTGGCATGGAAAAGGACTATAAAATCCTAGATAAAGTAAAATTTTGTTCTATTTTTAGCAATAATCTTGATGAATTTTTTATGGTAAGGGTAGCTTCATTAAAAGCTCAATTAGAAGCAGGAATTACTAAAAAAAGTATTGATGGACTTACCCCTAAAGAGCAATTAACAAAAATCAATAAAGAAGTAAAAAAATTAACCACTCTTCAAGAAAACTATGTAAATAATGAATTAAATGATGAATTACAAAAACAAGGTGTAATTTTAAAAAAATATGCGGATTTAAGTGAAAATCAAAGAAATTGGTGTAATAACTTCTTTACAACATCTATTTTCCCTTTGTTAACCCCATTAGTTGTTGATCCAGCACATCCATTCCCTTTTATAAGTAATTTAAGTCTAAATTTAGCAGCTTTAATAAAGGATGAGGAGAATTCTAAAAATCAGTTTGTCAGAGTCAAAATACCCACAAAAAATATAAATCGATTTATACAAATTCCTAATGAAATTATTCAAAACAATGATAAAGTATCTCACGTTTTCATTAGTGTTGAAGATTTAATTGGGAATAATATAAATACTTTATTTAACGGAATGGAATGTATAAATTACTCTTTTTTCAGAGTGACCAGAGATGCTGATTTAGAATTAAAAGAGCTTGAAGCAGATGATCTTCTTTTAGCAGTTGAACAAAGTTTGGAAAAAAGAAGATTAGGTGGGGACGTAGTTAGATTAGAAGTTGAATCGGAAATGCCAAAAAATATTCTAAAATTACTAATCGGAAGTATCTCAATACAAGAAGAATATATATATTTTAGCAAAAGTTTATTAGGTCTTGACGATTTAAATCAGCTGACAAAAATTAATAGAGATGATTTAAAAGAAAATCTACTTATTGGAAAAACTCACCCACAATTAAAAAATTTAGATTTGTCTATAGACAAAAGTCTCAATTCTATTTTTACGCTACTTAGGAAGAAAAATATTCTGCTTCATCATCCGTACGACTCATTTAAAAGTTCAGTAGAGGAATTTATAAACAACGCAGCTGATGATCCACTTGTAATGGCTATAAAAATTACTTTATATCGAGTTTCCAAGAATTCACCAATCATAGCAGCCCTAATGAGAGCTGCAGAGAATGGTAAAGAAGTAATGACTCTTGTAGAATTAAAAGCAAGATTTGATGAAGACAACAATATTCAATGGGCAAAACAACTTGAACAAGCTGGAGTTCATGTTGTTTATGGAATCATAGGATTTAAAACACACACAAAAATAGCTTTAATAGTTAGAAAAGAGAAAGGGCGATTAAGAAATTATTTTCATATTGGGACAGGCAATTATAACTCTAATACTTCAAAGTTTTATACAGATTTAGGATTACTTTCAACTGATCCTGATATTGCATCTGATTTAATTGAGTTATTTAACTACTTATCAGGTTTTTCTAAACAAAAAAGTTATCAAAAGTTATTAGTTTCTCCCTCATTGATGAGAGAGAAATTTATTTACCTTATAAAAAGAGAAATTAAAAATGCAGAGGAAGGCAAAAAAGCAGAAATAATTGCAAAAATGAATTCTTTAGTAGACCCAGAAATAATTAAACTTCTTTATTTAGCTTCAGACTCAGGTGTAAAAATTAGCCTCATCATAAGAGGTATTTGTTGCTTATATCCCCAAAGAAAAAATTTAAGTGAAAACATTAAAGTCATAAGCATTATTGGCCACTTTCTTGAACACTCAAGAATTTTTTGGTTTTGTAATGACGATAATAATGAAGTTTTTATTGGGAGTGCTGATTGGATGAGAAGAAATCTTGATAGAAGAATAGAAGCTGTTACTCCGATAGAGGATTATGAATTGAAATCTAAAATATACTCACTTTTGCAAACCTATATTAAAGATGATTACTTTTCTTGGATAATGAAAGATGATGGTTCTTATTCGAAATATGAATTAGATTCAGCGCATAATCGTTCGCAAATTGACCTCATAGAAAAATAAAATTAATATTGATTTTTACAACATTTAAAAAAATACTTAATATTTTAAATTTTTTTTATTTTTTATAAAATCATCTCATGTCAATGGATTTCAAGAAATAAGCTTTAAAAAAAAATTTTTTGTCTTTAAAATTTCAACGTAAAAGTAGTTTTTATTTCAATTTCAGTGCTAGCTTTTTAAAAAATCCATTATTTAGGAGGCCAGGGTGATGGGGATCCCTCTGGAATCTACAAAAAGCTCTTCAGATAATAATTTTGATGAGCCAAGATTACCAAACACTGCGGGCAAGTCTCGCAAATCGAAATCCAGTCTTACGGCAAAGCAAAGCCAAAAAAAATCTGGCAGACTCGCTTCAGATTCTATTGGCTATTACTTAAGTAGCATTGGAAGAGTACCTCTTTTGACTCCAGCAGAGGAAATAGAGTTGGCTCATCATGTTCAGAACATGAAAAAGTTACTACAAATTCCTGAAACTGATAGAACGCAACGAAATCTTTATCAAATTAAGATTGGCAAAAGAGCAAGAGATAGAATGATGGCAGCTAATTTAAGGCTCGTTGTCTCGGTTGCAAAAAAATACCAAAACCAAGGTCTTGAATTATTAGATCTTGTCCAGGAAGGAGCTATTGGCCTTGAAAGAGCTGTAGATAAATTTGATCCTGCAATGGGATATAAATTCTCAACTTATGCTTACTGGTGGATTAGACAAGGAATGACGAGGGCTATTGATAACAGTGCTAGAACCATTCGTTTGCCTATTCACATAAGTGAAAAACTATCCAAAATGAGAAGAGTCTCTAGAGAATTATCACATAAATTTGGCAGACAACCTACGAGATTGGAAATGGCCACTGAGATGGGAATTGATCAAAAAGATTTAGAAGATTTAATTTCTCAAAGTGCTCCTTGCGCCTCCCTAGATGCACATGCAAGAGGGGAAGAAGACAGAAGTACTCTTGGTGAACTTATACCTGATCCAAACTGTGAAGAGCCTATGGAGGGTATGGATAGAACTATTCAAAAAGAGCATTTAGGAACTTGGCTTTCTCAATTAAATGAAAGAGAGCAAAAAATCATGAAGCTCAGATTTGGGCTAGATGGTGAAGAACCATTAACACTCGCAGAAATAGGAAGACAAATTAATGTTTCACGAGAAAGAGTAAGGCAACTAGAAGCTAAAGCAATATTAAAGCTTCGAGTAATGACAACTCATCAAAAAGCAGCTTAACCAAATTGATAAAATTTATTGTAATTTTATTATATTTATTTTTAATTTTTTTGATATCGATAGTTTTTAAAAAATATAATGAAGATAGCAGAGAGATCGTCAGAAAAATAATACATATTGGAATAGGACCTTTAATACCAATTGCTCAATTTTTAAAAATTAATCAAAACTCTGCTCTAATTTTTACAGGAATTGTTTCATTAATGGTTTTCATCAATTACAACTATAAATTATTTCCAACAATTGAGGATGTTGAGAGAAAAAGTTATGGGACATTATTTTATTGTCTAAGTTTATTTATTTTGATTTATCTTTTCTGGGATAAAGATCCATATGCACTAATTAGTGGATTTTTCATAATGACTTTTGGTGATGGATTAGCTGGATTAATAGGAAAAAGCTTTAACTCAAAGAGTTGGATTTTTTTTAAACAAAAAAAATCTTTATATGGAACTATAACAATGTTTTTAACAAGTTTGATAGTAGTTTGGTCAATAGGATACTCCCAACAAAATAATCTAAATTTCAATTATTTTACAATAGCTTTTATTGCAACTTTGCTCGAACAATTTAGTGTTCTAGGAATAGATAATTTTATTGTTCCAATCTCTTCAGCATTATTATTTAATTTTCTTATTACTAGCTAAGCGAATCGTATAAAATAGCGATTAATTCTTTTGTTGTTTCTATACCTATACATGCATCTGTAATGCTTCTGCCAAACTGGAGATCTTCTTTTTTTAAAAGTTTTTGATTGCCTTCCTCCAAATGACTTTCAAGCATAACTCCTAAAATATTTTTTTCACCATAACTAATTTGAGAAGCTACATTTTTTAGCACTTCGGACTGTTTTCGGAAATCTTTATTAGAATTTCCATGACTACAATCAATCATCACTTTATGGGGAAGATTACACTGCCTCAATTCTGCTGAAATTCTTTGTACATGATCACTTTCGAAATTTGGGCCTTTTGAACCGCCCCTTAAAACTATATGTCCATCTGGATTTCCTGTAGTATTAACTATAGAAGCCATTCCATTTTCATTTACACCTAAGAAGTGATGAGATTTTGAAGCTGACTGCATTGCATTAATTGCAGTAGTAAAAGAACCATCCGTTCCATTTTTAAAACCTATAGGCATTGATAATCCTGATGCCATTTCTCTATGAGTTTGACTTTCTGTAGTCCGCGCACCTATTGCTGTCCAACTTATTAAATCGGCAATGTATTGAGGAACAATTGGATCTAGTAATTCTGTAGCAGAAGGTATGCCACGAGTTGCTAAATATGAAAGCAAACTTCTTGCCCTTCTTAAACCAGTATTAATATCATAAGAATCATCTAGATGAGGATCATTTATCAATCCCTTCCAACCAATAGTTGTTCTTGGTTTTTCAAAATATACTCTCATAATTATTTCTAATTTATCGTTATACATTTCTCGGAATTTTTGAATATATTTTGAATATTCCTTTGCCGCCTCAAGATCATGAATTGAACATGGACCCACAATGACTAAAAGCTTCTGATCATTATGATGCAAAATATTTTGTATCGATCTTCTTGTTTTAGATACTGTATTAGCAGAGTCGTGATCTAAAGGTATATCATTATGTAATCTGCTTGGAGGTATTAATGGACGTGTTTCAAGAACATGTAAATCTGATGTCTTTTCTAAAGCTGAATTATTTGATGATGTCGTCATTGATTAATTAAGAAGTTTGAATATTTAAAAAAGCATTTATGAATACTCTCCTTTTCAATATTAAAAATAACAATAGATTAGGCATTAAACCTTACTAATGAAGAATTTGGAAACATTGCTAAAAGATTATGCAGATCATGTAGCTGAAAGAGCTGCCAAAGGTATACCACCTTTACCTTTAAATGCTGAACAAACAAATTGTATTACAAAATTATTAGAACAAGATAGTACTTACGATTCATCTTATTTACTTGATTTACTAATAAATAGAGTACCCCCAGGAGTTGATGAGGCTGCTTACGTAAAAGCAAGCTGGCTTACGGCTATTGTTAATTCCGAAAAATATTGCAAATCAATTAATCCCGAAAAAGCAATTGAAATACTAGGAACAATGATAGGCGGATACAATGTAAATTCTTTAGTTGAAATCCTTAAAGGAGAAAATAGTTTACTCGCAAAAAAAGCATCAGAAGTTTTAAAATATATTATTCTTGTTTACGACTCGGCTAATGAAATTTATGAATTATCTCAAAGTAATATTTATGCAAAAGAAGTTGTAAATAGTTGGGCAAATGCAGAATGGTTCATAAATAAAAAAGTTCTGGAGAAAGAGATTACTTGTTTAGTATTTAAAGTTGACGGTGAGACAAACACAGACGACTTATCTCCAGCTGTACATGCAACAACACGCCCGGATATTCCAATGCATGCATTAGCTATGTTGGAATTTAAAAAACCTGATGGACTAAAGATTCTTGATAATTTAAAAAAACAAAATTTACCAATAGCTTATGTTGGAGATGTTGTTGGAACAGGGAGTTCTAGAAAATCTGCTATTAATTCACTCATTTGGCATATAGGAGAAGATATCGCTTTTGTTCCCAACAAAAAAACAGGTGGAATAATAATTGGCAGCAAAATAGCCCCAATTTTCTTCAATACTGCACAAGATTCAGGAGCTTTACCTATAGAAGCTGATGTATCTCAAATGAAAACAGGAGATGTTATTAAAATATATCCTTATAAAGGCATTATTAAAAAAATTGAAAAAGATTCAAATACTGAAGAATTAATAAGCAAATTCGAGTTGTATCCATCAACTCTTACTGATGAAATTCAAGCTGGAGGAAGAATAAATCTTATGATTGGAAGATCTCTTACGGACAAAATTAGAAACAAATTAGATTATCAACCAAGTGAAATATTTACTAGACCACAAAATCCAACCGAAAGTAATGCCGGCTTTACTCAAGCTCAAAAAATAGTGGGCAAAGCATGCGGTTTAGAGGGAGTAAGGCCAGGAATGACCTGTGAGCCAATTATGACCACAGTTGGTAGTCAAGATACTACTGGGCCAATGACTAGAGATGAACTAAAAGAACTAGCTTGTTTAGGATTTACTGCAGATTTAGTGATGCAAAGTTTTTGTCATACAGCTGCGTATCCTAAACCAGTAGATCTAGTTACCCATAAAGAATTACCTGATTTTATATCTCAAAGAGGTGGAGTAGCTCTTAAGCCTGGAGACGGCATAATTCATAGCTGGCTTAATAGAATGCTTCTCCCAGATACTGTTGGCACTGGCGGAGATAGTCATACTAGATTTCCTCTTGGCATTTCATTTCCTGGAGGCTCGGGCATTGTTGCCTTTGCCGCTGCAATAGGATCAATGCCATTAAATATGCCAGAATCTGTGCTGGTTAAATTTAAGGGAGAATTATTACCAGGAGTCACTCTTAGAGATTTAGTAAATGCAATCCCTCTCTTCGCAATTAAAAAAGGACTCTTAACTGTTGAGAAAGCAAATAAGAAAAATATATTCAACGGGAAAATTATGGAAATTGAAGGATTACCAAACCTAAAACTTGAACAGGCTTTTGAACTTACTGATGCTACTGCAGAACGCTCATGCGCTGGTAGCACAATACTTTTATCCATAGAAACTGTTCAAGAATATTTAAAAAGCAATATTTGCCTGCTAGAAAAGATGATCGAGAGTAATTATGAAGATTCAAAATCGATTTCAAGAAGAATAAATGATATGAAAAATTGGTTAAAAAAACCATCATTAATTAAACCAGATTCAAACGCTCAGTATGAAGAAATCATTGAAATTGATTTAGCAAAAGTAACACAACCTATAGTTGCTTGCCCTAATGATCCAGATAATGTAAAAGAAATCACTGATGTTGCAAATACAAATATTGACGAGGTTTTTATAGGTTCTTGTATGACAAATATTGGTCATTACAGAGCAGCTGCAAAAGTTCTTGAAGGAGTACAAAATTTAAAAGCTAAATTATGGATTTGTCCACCAACAAAGATGGATGAAGAAACTCTAAAAGCTGAAGGTTACTATAAAATTTTTGAAGATTGTGGTGCAAGGTTAGAGTTACCTGGCTGTTCTTTATGTATGGGAAATCAAGCCAGAGTAGATGAAGGTTCCGTAGTATTTTCTACTAGTACAAGAAATTTTGACAATAGACTTGGCAAGAATGCACAAGTCTTTTTAGGCAGCGCTGAATTAGCAGCAGTTTGCGCACTGCTTGGCAAAATACCTGAAGTTGAGGAATATCAGGATATTACTAAAAATAAAATTAATCCATATTCAGATGAACTTTATCGCTATCTTCAATTTGATGAAATACACGATTTCAGCTTGACAAAGTAATCATGGACTATGCCAAATTTTATAAAAGATAATATTCAAAAAACAAGTAATAATTCCTCTCGTAGCATCAAAAAATTATTAAAACAAAGATCTCTAGTCGTTGCATTTTCGCTCTTATTAACAGGTTTAGGAGCCTCAATTACAAGCATATCTTTTAAAACTGGAATCTATTTTATTAATAATTGGAGATTAGCATTATTAGACCAATTCCCATCTATTGCGGTCTTACCTATTTTTGGAGCTCTAGGAGGAGCTATTGCAGGATATTTGATCAAAAATATTGCACCTGCTGCAAAAGGTTCAGGAGTTAGTCAAATCATGGGTTTTTTAAGGCATAAAAAAGTTCCAATGAATTTAAAAGTAGGCTTAGTAAAGCTAATATCAGGAATTATTGCAATTGGTAGTGGATTCCCTTTGGGTCCAGAAGGTCCATCCGTTCAAATGGGAGGATCAGTAGCTTGGCAAATGGCCAAGTGGCTCAAAGCTCCCACAGCTTTTAGAAGAGTAATAGTAGCAGCAGGGGGTGGTGCTGGAATAGCTGCAGTATTTAGCGCTCCATTAGGAGGGTTTGTCTATGCAATAGAAGAGTTATTAAACTCTGCAAGACCAGTAATTTTGCTATTAGTAGTAATTACAACTTTCATTGCAGATTCATCTGCTGATATTATTCAAGCCTTAGGTTTAGATCCTAAAGCAGGAGGGTTTGATTTTAACCTCGGATTTTTGATTCAAAAAGAATATGACCCATCAGTTTTTTTCTTACCTGTAGATTTTATTTACTTAATTTTACTAGGAATAATTATTGGAATATTTGCAGAATTGTACAGCAGATATGTTTTGTTGATGCAAAATCTTGGGAAAAAGTGGTATAAAAATAAATTTGTTTTAAAAATGAGTATTTGTGGACTTATTTTAGGAAGCATCTACTCTTGTTTACCCAGTACATTTCATAATTTAGATGAATTACAGAAAATAATAGCTGAACAAAATACAAGTATTGGAATTGCTTTATTAGCAGTTTTAGTATTATTTATCACGACAGGCTTAGCTGCAGCATCTGGAGCTCCTGGAGGATTGTTCTATCCAATGCTTACTTTAGGTGGGTCAATTGGACTAATAATGGGGAGCTGGGTGGAAATTGCGACAGGACATGCACCAAGTACATACATTTTTGCGGGAATGGGAGCTTTCGTAGCAGGATGTTCGCGAACACCAATTACCGCAATGTTTTTAGCTTTCGCTTTAACAAAAAATTTATTAATAATGAAACCTGTGTTAATCAGCTGCATTGCCAGTTTCTTGATAGCAAGAGTTTTTAATGAAGAATCAATTTATGAAAGACAAATACAAATAGAATTAGAAGACTAAAAACTATCTTCAATCAAAAACAGCAGTTTTGCTGTTATAAACAAATACTTGATGATTCAGATGTAATCTAACTGCTCTTGCTAAAGCTATTCTTTCAATATCTCTTCCTTTTCTAATCAAATCATCAACTTCATCCCTATGACTTACATTAACTGTGCATTGCTCAATTATCGGGCCTTCATCAAGATCTTCAGTAACATAGTGAGCTGTAGCACCGATTAATTTAACGCCTCTCTTCCAAGCTCGATGATATGGTTGCCCGCCCTTAAATGCAGGTAAGAAAGAATGATGAATATTTATTATTGAAGAAAACTTTTTTAAAAAAGAGTCACTTAAAATTTGCATATATTTAGCTAATACAACAAGATCAATTTCATATTCTTTAAGTAAATGTAAAAATTGATCTTCAACAATAGATTTATCAGTTTTAAAGGTATCTATATGAACAAATTTTGCATTAAAGTCATCTGCAATATTTTCAAGATCAGAATGATTTGAAATTATTAACGGGACTTTCATTTTGAGTTCTCCATTTCTTACTCGCCAAAGTAAATCAATCAAACAATGATTTTGTTTACTCACGAAAATAGCAACATTTGGAATTTCATCTGAATAATTTACGTTAAATTTTCCATTTACTTCATCTGCAATTTTTTCAAATTCTTTATAAATTTCATCTCTATTAAAAAATTCATTGTTAATATTCCATTCAATTCGACTAAGAAATAATCCTGCATCTTGATCTGTATGATGATCAGAATGTTTTATGTTGCCACCATAATTTGAAATCCAACTTGTAAGTAGACTTACAAGGCCAGGACGATCGGGACAAACAATTTTGAATATAATTGAAGGATGTTCCAAAAAATCTTTAACTATTAAGTCAAATAAGCAAGTATATCTAATATATCAATGAAAAGCTTAAAAGAAAATTTTCAAAAAGCACACATAGTTATTATTGGATCAGGGATTATTGGAAAATTTAACGCCTTAGAATTATCAGAATTAGGTTTCCAGGTAACGATAATAGATCCAGCTCAACACCAAAATAGTAGCAATGCAGCTTTAGGCTTACTAATGGGTAATATGTATCAAAAAAGAAGAGGTAGAAGCTGGGATCTCAGGAAACAGAGCATTGAATTATGGCCACAATGGATTACATTCCTGCAAAAATTTAATTGTGAATTAAATATCGAAAAACCATTAATACAACTAACTACAGATGAAGAAAAGTTTAAAAAATTAGAGAAATTTGTTTATGAAAATAATGATCAAAACTTGCGAATTTTAGAAAGAGACTCAATATGTATCAAGAATATTAATAAAGCCTTCCAAGCAACAAATATGAAAGGAATCATCTCCTTCAAAGATGGCAGAATAAATGCTTTATCGTTACTTCAAACATTAGATAAATATCTAAAACATAAAAAAGTAAATTTTTTACAAGGAGAAATAATAAAAATAAGAAAATCAAACAATCAATGGATTTCTACAACAAAGAATAATGAAAATATCAAATCTGACATTGTTATTTTGTGTAATTCACTAAAAGCGATTGATTTAATAGATATCCGATCTCACAACATCAAATTAAAGCCTGTTTTAGGTCAAGCTATGGAAATTGAGATTAATGATGCAGAAGTTGATTTGTTATCGCTGCCAAAACAATTCAATATAAATGGTAAAAATATAATTCCAAAATCAAAAAATAATCTAATTATTGGATCAACTGACGAATATAGTACTAAGCCAGGAAAAAATACATTCGAAAAACTCACAAATTTTCTCGATAAAAAACCGAATTGGCTGGAGAAAGGAAAAATTTCTAAAAAGTGGTACGGAATTAGATCAAGACCAGATGGTGAGCCTTCGCCAATAATGAAAAATCTTGGAGATGGACTAATAATATGTACAGGTTTTTACAAAAATGGAATTTTACTGGCTCCCGCTTGTTCTAAATGGGTTGCTAATGAAATTAAAAATTACCTTTACTAATCTTTTGTTTCAGTAAAGTCTGCATCAATTACATCGTCTCCACCTTTTTCATTTGAATCACTCTGATCAGGACCGCCTGCTGCGCTAGGTGATGGTGGCTGATTACCTGGTTGCTGATAAACAGATGAACCAACTGCATAAAGTTCTTGCTGGAGTTCTTCAAGAAGTTTTTTCATTGATTCATAATCTTCTTTTGAAGTTGCTTCTTTTAAAGCATTACTTTTTTCTTCAACTTTAGACTTTGCTGCAGCATCAATTTTGTCTCCTAACTCACCAAGTTGCTTTTCTGTCTGGTAGACAAGTGTTTCAGCTTGATTTTTTAAATCGATTTTTTCTCTTTTTTCTTTATCTGCAGATGCATTTGATTCAGCGTCCTTTACCATTTTTTCTACTTCATTATCAGATAGAGTTGAGGCACCAGTGATAGAAATACTTTGCTCTTTGCCACTTCCTTTATCTTTAGCAGTAACACTAAGAATACCATTTGCATCGATATCAAATGTAACTTCAATTTGCGGAACACCTCTTGGTGCTGAAGGTATACCATCCAATCTAAAAGTTCCTAAGCTTTTGTTATCAGAAGCCATTTCTCTTTCACCCTGTAAAACGTGTATTTCAACATTTGTTTGACCGTCTACAGCAGTTGAATATGTTTCAGATTTCTTCGTTGGAACTGTAGTATTACGATTTATCATTTTTGTCATTACTCCCCCTAAAGTTTCTACACCTAAAGAAAGTGGAGTAACGTCAAGCAATAATATATCTTTAACCTCTCCTGCTAAAACTCCTCCTTGAATTGCAGCTCCAACAGCCACTACCTCATC
Source organism: Prochlorococcus sp. AG-424-E18 (assembly GCA_003210155.1). GTDB lineage: Bacteria > Cyanobacteriota > Cyanobacteriia > PCC-6307 > Cyanobiaceae > Prochlorococcus_A. The sequence continues at coordinate 208,400 of QCNC01000001.1, forward strand.
AGGATTAACAGTTTGATTTGGTTCTTTGCCAATTATTTTTTTAACTAAATCCAGAACAGCAGGTATTCTAGATGAGCCTCCCACCATAACAACTTCATCAATTTCGCTAGTAGAAATTTTTGCATCACTTATAGCTCTCTCAACTGGGGTCTTACACCTATCAATTAAAGAAGCAGCTAATTCTTCAAACTTTGCTCTAGTAAGGTTTAAATCCAAATGTTTTGGTCCTTCAGGCGTAGCTGTAATAAAAGGTAAATTTATTTCACTTTGCGTAGCATTTGAGAGCTCTATTTTTGCTTTTTCTGCAGCTTCAGTCAATCTTTGCAAAGCTTGCTTATCTTGTCTGAGATCAATCCCCTCATTTGATTTAAAAGTATTAGCTAAGTGATCTACGATGCATCTATCAAAATCATCACCACCTAAATGTGTATCTCCGGATGTAGATAAAACTTCAGTTACTCCATCACCAGCCTCAATAACTGAGACATCAAATGTACCTCCACCTAAATCAAAAACAAGAATTTTTTCATTTTCTTTATCCAATCCATACGCTAAAGCCGCAGCAGTTGGTTCATTAACAATTCTTAGGACTTCTAAACCTGCAATCTTTCCTGCATCTTTCGTAGCCTGTCTTTGGGAATCATTAAAATAAGCTGGAACTGTAATGACAGCCTGCGTAACTTTGTCACCAAGATATTTACCAGCATCATCTGCTAATTTTCTTAAAACTTGAGAACTTACCTCTTCAGGAGAAAACTGCTTATCCAAAATAGGACATTTTAATTTGACACTAGAACCAGATTTTTCAACAGAATAACTAACTTCTTTAGACTCCTCATTAACTTCATCAACCCTTCTACCAACAAAACGTTTTGCAGAATAAAAAGTATTTTCAGGGTTCATTACAGCTTGTCTTTTTGCTATTTGCCCAACAAGCTGATCTTGATTTTTTGTATATGCAACAACAGATGGAGTAGTTCTGAAACCCTCGGCATTTGCTATTACAGTAGGTTTACCACCTTCCATTACAGCGACACAACTATTAGTTGTTCCTAAATCAATTCCTACAACCTTACCCATGGGTAAATTCTCTATATTTGTTATTCTCCATGATCGGTCATCGTCGTCATTATTGTTACTCAAAGACGGGGTGTGGTTCCCGAACAGATCAGTATTTTTAAGGAAAAAATTCTAAACATGATTTCAAGCAAGACATCTTTTATAGCATTAATTGGTAATCCAGTAAGCCATTCTTTGTCACCAATCATGCAAAATGCTGCCTTTCAATATTTAGGCTTAGATTTAATTTATATTGCTGTACCCTGTAAAAATGAAGATCTAGAATTAATTCTGAATTCTTTTAAGAAGATTAATTGTAAAGGTCTGAACATTACAATTCCACACAAAGAAAAAGTATTTAACCTTTGTAGTGAAATCTCACCTATTGCTAACAAACTGAAAGCAATAAATACCCTGAAATTAAATTCTGAAAAAGAATGGAGCGCAACTAATACTGATGTAGAGGGATTTATTTATCCATTAAAAAATTTAAACTTAGCAAAGAAAAAATCAATAATTCTTGGCTCAGGGGGTGCAGCAAGATCTGTTATTCAAGGTTTAATAAATTTAAATCTTTCAACAATTTCAGTAATATCGCGTAACAAATCATCGTTAGATGAATTAATAAAAAACTTTGATAATCAAATTCAACTGGAAGGTTTATTAACTAATGATGATCAAGCCCAAGTTTTAATTCAGGAAGCAGATTTAATTGTAAATACAACACCAGTAGGGATGAAAACAACTAGATATGAAAATAATGTATTGCCATATGGCGAAACTTTTTGGAGATCTCTTAACTCAAAACCAATTGTTTATGATTTAATCTACAATCCTGCACCAACTCCTTTACTAAAATTTTGCGCCAAAAAAGGATGCATGACTATAGATGGTTTAGAAATGCTTGTTGCTCAAGGAATGAAATCAATATCATTTTGGACGGATGGTTTAGAAGTTCCTTTTCATGTAATGAATGACGCACTAAAAAAATATCTTTAAAAAAATGGTCTTACTTTTAAGAAATTACCTATCATAATGTATCGTAAATAATGAACAGACGCTCATTACAGCAATTTATGAGCCAAAGACCTCGTCTGAAACCATGAACAATCAACAATCTTATTACGAAACCATGTATATCCTCCGCCCAGACATTGCGGAAGATGAAGTAACTAATCACATTGATAAATACAATAAGCTCTTAGAAGAATTTGGCGGTAACATTCTTGATAGCCAAATGAGAGGCAAGAGAAGATTAGCCTATCAAATAGCAAAACATAGAGAAGGTATTTACGTGCAACTTAGTCATCAAGGTGATGGACAACATATTTTCAAAATTGAAAAAGCAATGAGACTAAGTGAAGATGTTATTAGATACATGACCGTTAAACAAGAAGGTCCTTTACCAACCCCAAGACCTTCGAATAAGAGTACGCCTCAATCAGGGAATAAAGATAATCCCGATGTCAAAGTTGAATCTAAAGAAAAACAACCTGTAGCAAGTGCAGATACTTCAACTTCAGGAAAAGATGATATTAAAACTAAAGAAAATACAGAATCTTAAATGTTAATCTTTAGTTTTTGCATTTAACTCAGCCCATATTTTATTAGGCATACCCCACATATAAATAAAACCCTCTGCTAGAGAATGATTAAAGACATCATCTTTGCTATAAGTTGCCAAATCTTCCCTGTAAAGTGAATTATTTTCCGACATTCTTCCAATTACTTTTGCGTTTCCCTTATAAAGTCTAATCTTTACTCTTCCATTAACTGAAGTTTGAGTCGCTGATATAAATGCATCTAAACTTTCTTTAAGAGGTCCAAACCAAAAGCCTTGATAAACTAGTTGAGCCCATTTTTTTTCCACTGTTCCTTTGAAATCGACAACATCGGGGCTTAGTGTTATGCTCTCTAACTCTTTGTGAGCTTTTATTAAAAGTAAGAGGCCAGGTGTTTCGTAAATTTCTCTACTTTTAATTCCTACTACTCGATCTTCAATCATATCTATTCTTCCAAAACCGTGATTACCTGCAAGATCATTAGTTTTTTTAATAATCTCTACTGGAGTTAAAAGTTCATCGTTAATTCCAACTGGAGACCCATTTTTAAAAACAATTTCTACATCTTGATAGGAATCAGGTGAATTATCAATTGATGATGTCATCGAAAATATATCTTCAGGTGCTTCTTGCATTGGGTCTTCTAATATGCCGGCTTCAATGCTCCTACCAAGTAAGTTAACATCTATTGAATATGGTGACTTTTTTGATACTGGTGCAGGAATACCAAATTTTTCTCCATACACTATTGCCTCTTCCCTGCTCATATTCCACTCTCTTGCTGGAGTAATTATTTTCAAGTCGGGGCCTAAAGCATTAATTGCTAAATCAAACCGAATTTGATCATTGCCTTTACCAGTACACCCATGTGCTACTGCATCGGCATTAATCTCTCGAGCAATATTTACGAGATTTTCAGCAATTAAAGGCCTTGCAAGAGCTGTAGATAAAGGGTATTTATCTAAATATAATGCATTTGCTCTAATAGCTGGAAAAGCGTATTTCTCAACAAAACTATTGACTAAATTACCAACTATTGATTGAGATGCCCCAGAATTTAAAGCTTTTTGCCTAATAACTTCTAAATCTTCTCCTTGGCCAAGATCTGCGACAAAAGTAACAACTTCTGAAATGCCATATTCATTCTTTAAATATGGAATACAAACGCTCGTATCTACCCCGCCAGAATACGCTAGTACAACTTTTTTTATCTGCTGCATCTAAATATGCTCCATAAATTTAAATTTTTGACGTAATTAAGAATTGGAAAACTTATTAAAAACTATTATTATTGTAACTAAAAGAGCTGGACCAAAAACTAGTAACAATAGAAGAAAGTTATTAATTATTAAAACACTAGGATGCAAATAACCAATAAGCTTAAATACTCCAGATAGTAACAATGAAATTAGCCAGATAAAAAAGTATTTTAAATTTCCTTTATCAAACAAAGTTTTTTGTATGCATCATTATGTATTATCTTATATATAGAACATAATCTTTAATGGACTCCAATAAACTGAAACTTAGATTAGACGATATTTCAGAAGTCAACCCAGCTTTAACTTGCTACCACAGAGATGATCCAGCTCCTGTTTTACCACTCAGAGAGGAACCAGATTTATTATCATGGCTAGAAAATACAGGAAGACTTATTGCAGAAAAAGAAGGAGATTCACAAGAAATTAGTACCATCGAAGAGGAAGAACTTTCAGCGCTAATGGGAGAAAAAGAAGATTATAAAACTGAAGAAGAGCCTTCTCTTGAAGATGATTGGGAAGATTAAAGAATTTAACTTTAAATCGTTATTAATATTAAATATTTTTGCCTTAATACTTAATTCTTATTTATTTAATAATTTTATTTTTATAGGCGTTTTTACGCTATTTTTTTTTATTTCTTTGTTCTCAACAAAAAATGGAATAAAAATAATCAGAAAATTAAATTTACTTCAAAATATTAGAACTGAAGGTCCTGCTAATCACTATAAAAAAAGTGATACGCCTACAATGGGTGGTTTTTTTATGATAATACCTTTTTTAATTTTTCTTTTGATAATAACTATAAATTTAGGTTCTCTAAAGTTATTTCTTTTATTCCTAACTATCTTTGGTTTCTTTATTACAGGATTTTTAGATGATTTTTTAAGTATTAAAAACAAAGAAAATACAGGATTAAAAGCAAAAGAAAAATTGATCCTGCAAAGTATCATCTCAATAATTTTTATATTGTTATCCTATGAAAAAAATTTAATAAATCCAACAATAACAATATCTGACTCCTGGGGAATAAATGTGAATATTTTCATATTGCCAATTTCTTTTTTAGTACTTGTTGGCATAAGTAATTCAGTAAATTTGACTGATGGACTAGATGGATTAGCAGCAGGTTGCAGTGGGATTGTCTTTTATGGATTAGGCACAGAAATATTAATAAAAGAACAGCAAGAGCTTTTTGTTTTTAGTATCTTATGTTACGCAATGTCCGGCATATGCTTAGGATTTCTCAAGTACAATAGTTATCCTGCAAAAATATTTATGGGTGACACAGGATCTCTAAGTATTGGTGCAATTTTGGGTTCTATATCATTATTAACCAATAGTATTTTTACCTTATCTATTTTCTCAGGAATATTTATTATTGAATCGTTATCAGTAATGATTCAAGTAGGATTTTTTAAAATTACAAAAAACTTATTTAAAAGAGGTAAACGTATATTTTTAATGTCTCCGCTGCACCATCATTTTGAACTTAAAGGAGTGAAGGAACAAAAAATAGTTGAAAATTTTTGGAAAATCAACATTTTACTTGTAATTTTAGGTATAGTTTTAAAAATCAATCTTTAAAAGATTTGTTATGAATTTTTTTACATGGAAAGATAATGGATTAACAAGTGACTGCACAAGTCTTGATGCAATGGCATCAAGATTTGAGGAAACTGCTAACTTAATGAAAAAACTATCTAAGAGGGGCTTTAAACTAAAGAAAACTCAAAATAATCAGCTCATTCTTCACCCTGATCCAAAGGTTTTTGATCAATGGGGATTTATAAGTGAGGAAGTCCCTTTCAAACAACTTTGTTTAATGTCAGATGAAGAATAACTATTTGAACTTGAAAATTCTTCGGTAAGTACTGATAAATAATTGCGTACATGAGTGTTCCAACTAAAGTGCCTGTTAACACCCTCAATTCCATTTCTGCTCCATATTTTCCACTGATTACTATTTGATATTCCTTTCTCTAGGATAACTTTCAACTCATTAATATCAGTAACATCTACTAGAAGTCCATTTTCACATTTTGAACGAATTTCTTTTGGTCCTCCATCATTTGTTGATATTATAGGCAATCCACATGAAGAAGCTTCAAGAAGAGTTAAGCCAAAAGGCTCTGTTAAAGCTGGATTTACAAATACACCACCTCTGCTAGCAGCCCACCTATATAAAGCAGGAATCTGACATGGAAGATGTTTTTTTGGATAAGCTACCTTTCCATACAAATTATATTTATCAATTGTTTCAAAAATATTATTGAAAACATCTTTTTGTTGAGTATCAAGTTTTGAAGTACTATCTCTACAACCCAAAATCAAAATTAAATTAGTTTTTCTTTTTAATTTTTCAGATCTTCCATATGCTTCAATCAAAGATGGAATATTTTTTCTTCTTACAGCTCTAGAAATAGTCAAAAATGGAGGTTTAGTAGAATCCTTCAGAAAAGGGTTCATCATGTTATCAATTTCGGCTGTCTCGCTTGTAGAGTGAATATGATGAAATTTATTATGATCAACACCAGGAGGAATGACTTTAGCTTTGTGAGGTGAAAAAGAAGAATATTGGGAATATTGATACACTGACTCTTGTTTAGTGCTTGTAACAACAATATCTGCAGACTTCAATGCTTTTTCTTCTGCCTCAATTCTTTTACTTATAGAATATAGATTTTCTATTTGATTATTTTTTAAACCAGTATCAAGCAGTTTCCTTTTTTTCTCTCTTCCTAAAGAATGACCAGTAAAAATAAGAGGAACGTTTAAGGATTTACTTAGTTTAACTCCTACATATCCAGCATCTGCATAATGTGCATGAATGAAATTAGGCTTTTTGTTTTTTTCATAGTAAGAAATCAGTGTTTCGGTTAAATGATCTAGATAAGGCCAAAGCAATTCCTTTCTTAAATATTTATTAGGTCCAAATTTGAATCTCAAAATTCTAACTCCAGGTTCTACAAATTCTTCTTCTTGAGAATATTCGTCATCTACTTTAGGGTCTTTTATTAAACGAGTAACTAAATCAACTTGATCAACTTCTGAAGTATTAGCCAAACTTTTAATTAACTCTAAAACGTATTGTGTTTGCCCTCCTGTATCAGCATCCCTGCCTAGCTCAAGATTTTTAGAACGAATAAGACCATGTAAATGTAAATGTAAAAATTTCAACCTCATTCAGCAAAACCTCCGATCAACGGCCTTTAATACAAATAAGCTGAATTTTCTGAGGAAATATTAAGAAACCATTATGATTTAAAATTTTTTTAATATAAAAATTTTCGAAGTAGTAGTTATAGAGCAGCTTTATGCCGCTTTAAGAAGAAATTTCATTTTGCTGAAATAATTAAAATAAAAAGAAATACAACAAGGATTTTCTTATTTCAGAACCTTTTTAAGATATTTTGCTGTATGACTTATAGGATTTTTAGCTACATCTTCAGGAATACCTTCTGCAATGATTTCTCCTCCTTTATCCCCTCCATCAGGTCCTAAATCGATAATCCAATCTGAACATCTAATGACATCTAAATTATGTTCAATAACAATTACTGAATTACCTTTATCTACCAATCGTTGTATCACATCCATTAATTTATGAACATCATAAAAACTTAAACCTGTAGTTGGTTCATCAATCAAATATAAAGTTTTTCCAGTAGCCCTTTTTGACAATTCGGTGGCCAACTTAACTCTTTGAGCCTCTCCACCAGATAATGTAGGAGCTGGCTGGCCTAATTTGACATATCCTAAGCCAACATCAACCAATGTAGATAATCTATCAGCAGCTTGAGGTATAGCAGAAAAAGTTTCTGCAGCTTGTTCAACAGTCATCTCTAAAACATCGGATATATTGAAACCTTTATATTTAACTTGAAGAGTTTCCCTATTAAAACGAGCCCCTTTACATACTTCACATTGAACATACACATCAGGTAAAAAATTCATTTCAATTACATTGACTCCCTGACCTTTACAAGCTTCGCATCTTCCTCCTTTCACATTAAAGCTAAATTGACCAGCCTGATACCCTCTTGCTTTTGCTTCTACTGTGGCAGTAAATATCTGCCTTATAGGATCAAAAGCACCAGTATATGTAGCAGGATTTGATCTTGGAGTTCTTCCTATTGGAGATTGATCAATAACAATAACTTTATCTATTGCCTTTATACCTTTTAACTCTTTTACACCTTGAGGAAAAGGGACTTTTAATCCTAGAGAATGACATAATGCAGGATGAAGTAATTCATTTATCAAAGTGCTCTTCCCACTTCCACTAACACCAGTTACAGAAACTAATCTTCCTAAAGGAAACTCAACAGAAATATTTTTTAAATTATTTTTAGAGCAATTATTTAAAATTAAACTTTTTTTTACAGATGATCTACGTTCTTTTGGGGTAGGAATAGATTTCCTACCACTGAGATAAGCTCCAGTTAATGACTTTTCTGAATTTAAGACATCTTGATAAGATCCTTTAGCAATAATTTCCCCACCATAAACACCTGCCCCTGGGCCAATATCTACTAAATAATCTGCGGATTTCATGGTATCTTCATCATGTTCAACCACAACCAAAGTATTTCCCAAGTCTCTTAAGCTTTTTAAAGTTTCTAATAATCTGTCATTGTCTCTCTGATGCAAACCAATACTTGGTTCATCTAATACATATAAAACGCCAGTAAGACCTGCACCTATTTGTGTAGCCAATCTAATACGCTGAGCCTCACCACCAGATAAAGTCATAGCTGGTCTATCTAAAGTCAAATAATCTAAACCTACATTAATTAAAAACTTCAAACGTAAACGAATCTCTTTTAAAACCAATTCACCTATCTGCTTTTGTTTTTCTGATAAAGATATATTTTCTTTCTTTGTCTTACCTAAACCCATGATGCGCTCTACGTGATTTAGGGTTTCAGAAACACTTATAGAAGTTAAGTCAGTAATGTTGTATGGGCCAAGTTTAACTGCCAAAGCCTCAGGTCTTAATCTTTTTCCAGAACATGTCTTACAGGGGACTAATTCTAGATACTTTTCTAATTTTTGTTTAACTGATTCTCCATTGGCTTCATTCAATTGCCTTTCTAATATTGGTAAGATCCCCTCAAAAGGTCTTTCAAAACCACTTGAAGTTTTAAAACGACTATCAGCTTGGATTAATATTGGTTTATCTGATCCCAAAAGTAGAATTTGTTTCTGCAAATCACTTAAATCTTTCCAAGGAGTTTTTAATTCAAAACCATAAGCTTGACCTACGGAATAAAGTAAAGAGAAGTAATAAGTGTTATCTTTCTCACTCCAAGGAGCTATTGCAGCATAAACAGGCAATGTTTTATCAGGTATAACTCTATCTGCAGTAAATTTTTTTAAATAACCAATCCCATGACAATCTGGACAGGCACCATATGGGCTATTAAAAGAAAATAATCTAGGAGAAAGTTCTTCAACAATAGAACCATGTACAGGACATGCATAATTTTCTGAGTAAAGTTTTTCTCTCTCTAAGTTAGAAGGTAAATTTTCTCCCTTTTTTGGAACAACTTCTACTATTGCTAAGCCATCGCCTCTTTTTAGACAAGTTTGAAGTGAATCATTTAATCTTTCTTGTATTCCTTCTCTTGCAATTAATCTATCAACAACTACCTCAATATTATGAATTTGATTTTTATCTAATTCAATACTATCAGCAAGTTCTCTTACCTCTCCATTGATTCTTACCCTAGCAAATCCTTCAGCAGCTAGTCCGCTTATTAATTTTGCATGTGTTCCTTTCTTACCTCTTACAACAGGAGCCAACAATTGATACCTGGTTCCTTCTGGTAAAAGAAGAATTTGATCCACCATTTCATCAATTGTTTGAGGCGCAATTGGAATCCCGCAATGGTGACAATGTGGCTCACCAGCACGACCAAACAATAATCTTAAATAATCTTGTATTTCTGTTACTGTTCCAACTGTTGATCGAGGATTATGACTTGTAGATTTTTGATCAATTGAAATAGCAGGTGATAAACCTTCAATATTGTCAACATCTGGTTTATCTACTTGACCCAAAAATTGCCTTGCGTATGCAGAAAGACTCTCAACATATCTTCTTTGGCCTTCAGCAAAAATAGTATCAAAGGCCAGAGAACTTTTACCACTTCCACTCACACCTGTAAAAACTATAAATTTATTCCTAGGTAGTGAAAGATCAATATTTTTTAAATTATGCTGACGAGCTCCCCTAATATTGATTGAGTTATCTTCTCCAAAATTACTTTCAACTTTATTAACCATGTTTAAATCTAAATTATGATTTAAAAAGGTCATTATAGTAGAATTATTTTTATTTTACGCAGCTGAGCGCTCAAGAAGTCTAGAGGCATATTCGTTCACTTCGCATGAACCTCCACCTATAAGTTCTATTAGTTCATTTTTTCTTTGATTTTTTGTAGTTAGTTTTGCAATTGAAGTATAAGTTATTCCATTAATTACTTTTTTATTAACCTTGAAATGAGCTGATCCCCTAGCAGCTAGGAATGGCTGATGTGTAATACATAGGACTTGTTGATTTTTAGAAATTTCATTTATAAGCTCAACTAAAGAAAATAGAGATTTACCACTTAAACCACTATCAATTTCATCTAAAAAGAAAGTATTGGGTTGTTTAGAAATACTAGATTTAATAGCTAATAAAAATCTTGACATTTCTCCGCCAGAAATAACATTTGATAATGGAGCAAGCTTCTGATCGGGATTAGCCGAAAACAAAAAATTTATATCGTCAATTCCATCGCCAGAAGGATTACATTCAGAAAAATGAATTGAAAAATTTGCATTTTCTAAACCTAGATTGTTTAGAATTAGCATTACTGAATTTTGTAAATGTTTAGCAATTTTTTTTCTTTCAGAAGATTGAATAACAAATAAAGAATTTAAATTACTTTGTAAATTCTCAAGTTGCGCTTTAATCCTGCAAATCTCATTACCTTGATCATTTTGTTGAAAATACATCTTTAATTGATCGCGCTTTTCAATTAATTGAGTTAGATCCAATGAAAAAGTTCTCTCTAAGTTTTTTAAAAAGAATAATCTTTTTTGTATTTCTGGAAGATTAGATTCATAATTTTCTATTTCTTGCAAATATGATTTTAGATCAAAAATTATATCTTCAACATCAGCATGAATATTTAATAACTTCTCTCTAAATTTTTGAATCTTTAAATCGAAATCTGCTGTTTTATTTAAAATCTTTAGTGATTGATTTATAAAAGAAGTTACTGACGGTTCATCATGACTGAAATTATTTAAATTTTCTAATGATGTTTTAATTGAATTATTAATTTCAAGATTATTTACAAGTTTATTTTCTAATAACTCTAGTTCTAAAATTTCTTCACTTGAATTTAAATCAGCTTCTTCTAAACTCTTCAACATGTGTTTAACTGCCAAGTTTTTTTCTTCTTGATTCCTAGAAAATTCTATTTTTTCATTCATTAATCTTGTTAGCTCTTCACTTTCTCTCCATAAACTTTTAATCTTTTCGCTAGTATCTCTAAATTCTTTAGAACATAAGTCATCAATAATTATTCTTCTCTTATCTAGAGAATCAAAGATAAAAGTGTCAGATTGACCTGCAAAATCTATTAAAAATCCTCCAAGTTTTTCTAATTTTTGTTTATTAATTGGTAAATCATTAAGACTATATTTGGATAATATTTTATTATTTTTTTTATAAGATTTTCTTTTAATTTTTAGTTCTGAAGAAGTTATTTCAAAACCATTACTAATTAACCAATTATTAATTTGAAAAGAAGAAGAAAATATCCCCTCAATAACGCAAAAATCTTTTCCTGGACGTATTAAATGTTTTAGAGGTATATTAGTTCCACCAAATAAAGCATTTAGGGAATCCAATATTAATGATTTTCCTGAACCTGAATCTCCAGTTATGATATTCAAACCTTTTTCGAAATTAATTTCTATAATTTCTATTAATACAATATTTTCTATTTTTAGTTGTACTAACATGATAAATCTTCCATATAAAAAAATTAACTTCTTTTTTAAAAAAATAAAGGTTTTAAATAAATAAAGTTATGAAAGAAGATTTTACTGATTTTATTGAGCTATCTGGACTCTTAAATTACGATCCAGATACAATTTCTAAAATTTACAAAAAAAATCCTAAAAGACTTTTAAAAAGACTTTGGCAAACACTCATACCTATTTTTATTTACATCTTCTCCGTGGGATGGGATAAATTAACTGGAAGATTGAAAAATGAACAGCAAGCAAGATTTAGAGCACGAGAGTTAACAAATTTGTTAGTAGAACTTGGTCCTGCATTTGTTAAGGCAGGCCAAGCTTTATCAACAAGACCAGATATAATCCCAGGGATTCTTTTAGAAGAATTATCTGAATTGCAAGATCAACTCCCTGGGTTTGATGGCAATAAAGCTATGGAGTTAATAGAAGAAGATTTAGGATACAAAATAAATGAGATTTTTTTAGAAATTGATAAAGAGCCAATTTCCGCTGCTTCTTTAGGGCAAGTACATAAAGCTAAATTAAAAAACGAAGAGATTGTTGCAATAAAAGTTCAAAGGCCAGGATTAAGAGAACAAATAACCCTAGATCTCTATATAGTTAGAAATATTGCTTATTGGCTAAAAAACAATATCGGATTAATAAGAAGTGATCTAGTTGCTTTGATTGATGAATTAGGCAAAAGAGTTTTTGAAGAGATGGATTATCTAAACGAAGCTGCAAATGCGGAAAAATTTAGAGATTTGCATAAACATAACAAAATGATTGCCGTACCAAAAATTTATAAAGAAATAACTTCAAGAAGAGTATTAGCAATGGAATGGATAGACGGTACAAAATTAACAAATTTAGAAGACGTAAAAAAATTAGGAATTAATCCTGATGAAATGATTGATATAGGAGTGCAATGCAGTTTAGAACAGCTTTTAGAACATGGTTTTTTTCATGCAGACCCACATCCAGGTAATTTATTAGCCTTAGAAGATGGAAGATTATGTTATCTAGATTTTGGAATGATGAGCGAGATTTCTAGAGAATCTAGATCAGGATTAATTCAAGCAGTAGTTCATTTAGTAAATAAAAACTTCGATAAATTATCTCAAGATTTCGTAAAATTGGGATTTTTATCAGAGGAAGTTAATCTAGAACCCATTGTTCCAGCATTTCAAGATGTTTTCATTAACGCAGTTGAACAAGGAGTTTCAAAAATGGATTTTAAAAGCGTTACAGACGATATGTCTGGAGTTATGTATAAATTTCCTTTCAGACTACCCCCATATTATGCGCTTATAATAAGGTCATTACTTACGTTAGAAGGAATAGCTTTAAGCGTAGACCCAAACTTCAAGATTTTAGGGGCGGCTTATCCATATTTTGCAAGAAGATTAATGGAAGATCCTGATCCACAATTAAGGGAAAGCCTTAAAGAAATGCTTTTTGATAATAAAAAATTTAAATGGGACCGTTTAGAAGATCTGCTTTCTAACGCTGCCAAGCAAACAAATCTTGATTTAGAAAAACTTTTAGACGAAGTTATAAATCTGCTATTTTCTGCAAATGGAGGATTTCTTAGAAATGAGATAGTTGAAGGTTTAACAAATCAAATAGATATAATTAGTCTTAAAATATTGAAAAGTTTTAATAACTATCTTCCACAATCAATTAAATTAAATAGTATTAACGAAAACAACAACTTTAATGACCTTATAATGTATGTAGAGCCATTGAGGAACTTTTTAGAGATTTTACAAAAAGTACCCGGTTATTCAATTGACATTTTTCTAAAAAGGGTTCCAAGACTTATAAATGAACCCTATACAAAAGAAATGGGTATAAAAATTGCAAAAAAAGTAACTGAAAAAGGAGTAGTAAGACTTGTTAAGATTGCTGCTGGTGCAAATATCTAAATGAAGCTTAGTAAAATTTTAATATTTAGAATATTTTTTATTTTAGTAATTTCTCCATTATTTTTAAACGTTCCAAAAGCTAATACTGCTGAAGAAATTAAGATCACATACAGCATATTTTCTAGAACAATTAAAGTGAATTCTTTAAAAAATTTTGCTAAAGAAGGTAAATCCACAAGAAAATTAAAGAGAGTTTTGAAAGCAACCGGATCTCCCGATAAAGAAATTAGAACAGTTTTAAACAAAGATTTTGAAGTTCCCATAACAATTGCAAGCAAGCTAGTATATTCTGAAATAGGAAATATTTTTTTAACAAGACTTTCATCTATTATCCACCCACCCAGAGCAACTGATGAAAAAACGGGCATGCTAGCCCTTAGAGCAAGTGTGATTCAAGGTATTAACATAGGAGATGGAAAAATAAATCTAATAAATTTTTTTGAAGGATATCCAACTAAAACTGTAATTTTAGATGTAAGCGCTTTGAGCAAAGTTATGAATAAAGTAGAATCGATCTCAGAATTATTAACCTTTTTCACCAATTCCCCTTTAGAAAAAATCAAAACAAATTAAACAACCATGGTGTTATTAAATAAAATCAAAAATAAACTACGTTTTAATTATAGAAAAAAAAGATGGCCAGGCCTGATAGAAGCATATAAACAATATCTCCCAGTTACAAATAAAACTCCTATTATTTCCCTCAATGAAGGAAATACACCACTGATTTTAAGCGAATCAATTAGCAACTTAATTGGAAATGGAACAAAAGTTTTTTTAAAATATGATGGCCTGAATCCAACAGGATCTTTTAAAGATCGTGGCATGACTATGGCAATTAGCAAAGCAAAAGAAGAGGGCCGTGAAGCAGTTATTTGTGCAAGTACTGGAAATACGTCTGCTGCAGCTGCAGCATATGCTTCGAGAGGAGGATTAAAACCTTATGTTTTAATACCAGAAGGATTTGTTGCACAAGGAAAGCTTGCTCAGGCATTAATGTATGGCGCAGAGATAATATCTATTAATGGAAACTTTGATAAGGCTCTTGAAATTGTTAGAGATTTATCCTCAGAACATCCTATAGAACTTGTTAATTCTGTTAATCCATATCGAATACAAGGACAAAAAACTGCAGCTTTTGAAATAGTTGATGACTTAGGTCATGCTCCTGATTGGCTTTGTATTCCAATGGGCAATGCAGGAAATATCACTGCTTATTGGACGGGATTTAAAGAATATTCAAATATAAAAAGAAATTTGAAATTGCCAATAATGATGGGTTTTCAATCCGAAGGCTCTGCTCCATTAGTAAAAAATATAGTAGTTAAAGATCCAGAAACAATTGCAACTGCAATAAGAATTGGGAATCCTGTAAATAGAGAAAAAGCAAAAAAAGCAAGAAAGGAGAGTAAAGGAGATTTTCAATCAGTTACAGATGAAGAAATAATCGATGCTTATAAAATCCTTGCCAAAGAGGGGGTTTTTTGTGAACCTGCCAGCGCAGCATCAGTTGCTGGACTGATTAAAAATAAAAATAGAATTCAGAAAGAATCGACTATTGTTTGTGTTTTGACTGGAAATGGATTGAAAGATCCTGATTGTGCAATAAAAAACAACGATGCTATTTTTAGGAAAAATATTGAACCTTCATTAAAAGATATAACTAAAATCTTAGGATATTAAAATCCAAAAAAAATAGTGTCTGTGGAAATCAATTAAATATAAGCCTCATTTGTTGAAAAGTACATAACAAGAGATTCTATTTGTTGAATAAACTTAAAATTTTCGAAAAAATAAAAAAATATTCAACAAATAAAAATTTTTTTACACATATTTTTTTCTTCGTAAACTAAATAGACATGCTGTTTTATTGAAGAATTCCACAATTCCCACAAGAACTACTACTACTAAACTTTTTATTTATTATTTATTTTTATATTAGAAAAAAATTAAAAAATAAATTTATTGAATTTAATTTACGGAAAAAGTATATTGTATTTGTAAAAAGTTCCAAATTCTGATGGAAATTATTTGTAATCAAAATGAATTAAATAATGCTATACAACTAGTAAGCAAGGCAGTTGCTTCAAGGCCAACTCATCCAATTCTTGCAAACATACTTTTAACAGCTGACGAAGTAACTAATAAAATTAGTGTCACAGGATTTGATTTAAATTTAGGAATTCAAACTTCTTTTGATGGAACTGTTAAAAATAGTGGAGCTATTACTATACCTTCAAAACTTTTATCCGAAATAGTAAACAAACTACCTAATGAAACACCTGTTTCTCTAGAAGTAGAGGAGAATTCAGATAATATCCTAATAAAAAGTGACAGAGGTTCTTTTAATCTAAAAGGGATACCCTCTGATGAATATCCTAATTTACCATTTGTTGAAAGCGGTACTTCATTGAATATTGATCCTAGTTCTTTTTTAAAGGCTTTAAAATCTACTATTTTTGCCAGTAGTAATGATGATTCAAAGCAACTACTAACAGGTGTCAATTTTACATTTAAAACAAATTATTTAGAGTCTGCTTCTACAGATGGCCATAGATTGGCTGTTGCTTTAATTGGTAATGAAGAACATATTGAAACTAAAGAAAACTTATCTTCAAATGTTGATGATTTATCGGTAACTATCCCAACTAGATCATTAAGAGAAATTGAAAAACTAGTATCTTTGAGAAGTTCAGAAAACTCAATTAAGCTTTTCTATGATAAAGGTCAAGTAGTATTTATATCTTCTAATCAAATAATTACTACAAGAACTTTAGAAGGTACTTATCCTAATTATTCACAATTAATTCCTGACTCTTTTTCTAAAATTCTAAATTTTAATACAAAAAAATTAATTGATGCATTAGAAAGAATTGCTGTTTTAGCTGATCAGCAAAGTAGTGTTGTAAAGATTAAATTAGATGATACAGATTTAGCTTCAATCAGCGCAGATGCTCAAGATATTGGAAATGCAAATGAATCAATACCTGTTTCTTATTCTGGAGACAATTTTGATATTGCATTTAACGTAAGATATTTGTTAGAGGGTTTAAAAGTTATTGCTTCTGAAAATGTACTTTTAAAGTGTAATATTGCGACTACTCCCGCTGTTTTTGTACCAGAAGATAATCTTAATTCTTTTACTTATTTAGTTATGCCTGTGCAGGTTCGTTCTTAATTTGAAATTACCAAAAGAAATTTTATTAAGTGAATTACTAAACTATAGTGTTAAGGGTAATATGGTACTTAATTATGGAAATGGTGAAAATGTTTGGATGCATCCCCCAGTTCACCGGATTCTCGGATGGTACTCTCGTCCTTCAAATTTTGATTTAAAAAGAAATGTTTGGCGATTAAATCAAATTACTCAAATAATAGATAATGAAATTTATGTTAAAGGCGATCCAGCTATTTCAGATTTAGCAACTTTAAATAGGTTCCCAACTTTAATAGAAGCTAATCTTATAAATATAAATGGATCAAAAATAGGAGTCATTGCAGATTTTTTATTTGAAATGAAAACTGGAAAAATTAAATATTACATAGTTTCTAGATCTAATCCTAAGATTCCAGGTTCTAGTAGATGGAAATTAACTATTGAAAATATCAATGACCAACAACCGGGATTGGTATTCTGTGAAATTAATTCTTTAGATGATTTATCTTTAATAAAATCAAGTATTAAAAATGAATTTATGCAAAAAGGAAAAAAAATTTTTGATAGATTTGACGATATGAAAAATATTGCTTCTAATAGATTAGAGGAATGGCTTGAAGAAGATGAAGATATTAGCCAAAACTTAGATTTTAAACAAAAAAGTTTTTATAATAATGATAAATCATCTATACCGTCTAGTGAAAAAAAAGAAGATGAACCTTGGATATAAATAATGATTAATCAAGAAAATAATGATCTATTTGATCTTAACGAAGCACTAAAAGTTGAAAATTTAACACTTAATGATTATGAAGAAATTTGCAAAAGATTAAAGAGAAAACCTAACAGAACGGAATTAGGCATGTTTGGCGTTATGTGGTCCGAACATTGTTGTTATAGAAATTCAAAACCTTTACTATCTAAGTTTCCCACTAAAGGTAAAGATATTTTAGTTGGACCTGGAGAAAATGCTGGCGTTATTGATGTTGGAAATAATCAAAAACTTGTTTTTAAGATAGAAAGTCATAATCATCCTTCTGCTATTGAACCTTTTCAAGGCGCAGCAACAGGTGTAGGAGGAATTTTAAGAGATATATTCACAATGGGTGCAAGGCCAGTTGCAATTTTGAATTCATTGAGATTTGGCAACCTTGATAAATCATCAAACGTTGATTTACTACGAGGAGTTGTTTCCGGTATTGCACATTATGGGAATTGCGTGGGTGTGCCAACTGTTGGAGGTGAAATTGACTTCGATGAAAGTTACTCTGGAAATCCTCTCGTGAATGTTATGGCTCTAGGACTTTTAGAGACTGAGGAAATCGTTTGTTCTGGAGCTAAAAATGTAGGATCACCAGTGTTATATGTTGGTAATACAACTGGCAGAGATGGTGTTGGTGGTGCTAGTTTTGCTAGTTCAGAATTAACTACAACCTCATTGGATGATAGGCCTGCTGTTCAGGTAGGTGATCCATTTGTTGAGAAAAGTCTTATTGAAGCTTGTTTAGATGCTTTTAAGACAGGGGATGTAATTGCAGCTCAAGATATGGGTGCTGCAGGTTTAACATGCAGTAGCGCAGAGATGGCCGCAAATGGAAATTTAGGGATATCTATTGATTTAGATTTTGTCCCTTCTAGAGAAGATGAAATGTCCTCATACCAATATTTATTATCTGAATCGCAAGAAAGAATGTTGTTTGTCGTAAAGGAAGAAAAAATTAATGATCTTATTGAAAAATTTAATAAATGGGGATTATATGCCAGTGTTATTGGTGAAGTGATAGGAACTAATGAGGTAATTATTTCTCATAAAGGTAAAATTGTAGCCCAAATACCTACTTCTGCCTTATCTGATGATACTCCAGTAAATTTTCACAATGTTATTAATAAGCCACCAGATGATCTTTTAAAGAAATGGGAATGGAAAGAAAAAGACTTACCAGAAATTCATGAGCAAAAAATATTTTCATTGAAGGAAAATATGAATTTTTCTTTTTCAGAAATCATTTTAAAACTTCTTTCTAATCCATCAATAGCTTCTAAACGATGGATTTATAAACAATATGATTCTCAAGTTCAAGCAAATACAGTTTTTAAACCCGGAAAATCAGATGCAGCCGTAGTAAGACTAAGGGAACAAAATAAAAAAAATAAAAGTAAAGTATTTTCCGGTGTCGCTGCTTCAGTTGATTGCAATAGTAGATGGGTTGCGCTTGATCCTTTTAGAGGATCTATCGCTGCCGTTGCAGAGTCCGCTAGAAATGTTAGTTGTGTTGGTGCTGAACCAGTAGCAATTACAAATAATTTAAATTTTTCTTCCCCTGAAAATGAAATAGGATATTGGCAACTCTCATCTTCATGTAATGGCATTGCTGAAGCCTGTAAAGCTTTAGAAACGCCTGTTACAGGAGGTAATGTATCTTTATATAATGAATCTAAAAATAAAGATAATTTAATTACTCCTATCAATCCTACTCCTGTTATTGGAATGGTTGGAAAGATCGATAATGTCGAAAAAGCTATAAGTAGTGAATGGAAAAATGTTGAAGATCAAATCTGGTTAATTGGTTCTTCCAAATCAGAAATAAAAATTGCAGCTAGTTCTTATCTGGAATATTTTCATGGAGAAATTACAGGTCGGCCTCCAAAAATAGATTTGTTAGATGAAAAGTTTTGCCAGAGTTTTTTAAGAAATGCTATTTTAAAAAGTATTGTAGTTTCTTCTCACGATATAAGCGACGGAGGTTTAGCCATAGCCTTAGCAGAGTCTTGTATTTTGTCCGCAATGGGTGCAACTATAGAATTAGAGAAAGATTTAAATAGAGTTGATAATTTATTGTTTGCCGAAGGGGGATCAAGAATTATTTTTTCAATTAGTAAAATGAAACAAAATGAATGGTTTAATTATTTAAAACAAAATCAAATAAATTTCCCACCAAGTGTTTATGTAAAAAAAATAGGATACGTATCTAGTGAAACGTTGAACATAAAAATCAACGAAAAAAAAATTTGCAATATTAGGGTTGAGGAATTAACCGAAAAATTTAATAATAGTATTTCAGATTACTTTTAAATATGAAAAACATTTCTCAACTATTAATCATTTTAAGATATTAAGTTATGTGCGGAATAGTTGGAATTGTTTCTTCAAATGATGTAAATCAACAAATTTACGATAGTCTTTTGCTTTTGCAGCATAGAGGTCAAGACTCAACAGGTATCGCAACAATGGAAAATACTGTTTTTCATATACATAAGGTTAAAGGTCAGGTTAATACTGCTTATAGAACTAGAGATATGAGGAATCTAATTGGCAAAATTGGATTGGGTCATGTTAGGTATGCAACAAAGGGATCAGCAGAAAGTGTAGAAGAAGCACAGCCTTTTTATGTTAATGCTCCTTATGGAATTGTTTTGATACATAATGGAAATTTGACTAATACCAGAGATTTAGAAAAACAGTTATTTAATGTCGACAAGCGGCATACAAATTCCTCAAGTGATACTGAAATGTTGTTAAATGTATTTGCGACAGAATTACAAGAACAAATTCATAATCAAGAATTAGAACCTGATATTATTTTTAATGCTGTCAAATCTTTACATAAAAGAATTCAAGGATCATATGCTTCAATTGCGTTAATTTCAGGCCATGGTTTATTAGCATTTAGAGATCCTTTTGGTATTAGACCTTTAGTTATAGGGAAAAGAATTTCATTAACCACAAAAAAAGAAGAATGGATGGTTGCAAGCGAATCTTTAGTACTTGAGAATAATGATTATGAAGTAGTGAGAGATGTAGATCCAGGAGAAGCTGTTTTTATAAATTTTGATGGGGAGTTTTTCTCCAAGCAATGTTCTGAAAATCCAATGTTATTTCCCTGTGCTTTTGAATATGTTTATTTAGCTAGGCCAGATTCAATTATGAATGGAATTTCAGTCTATAAAGCTCGTTTAAAGATGGGAGATTATTTAGCAGAAACAATAAAAGAAACAATCAATTCTGGAGATATTGATGTAGTTATGCCTATTCCTGATTCTTCTCGACCGGCGGCAATGCAAGTTGCAAGACAGTTAGGGATAGAATATAGGGAAGGTTTTTTTAAAAATAGATATGTTGGCAGAACATTCATAATGCCTGGTCAGCAGAAACGTAAGAAATCTGTAAGGCAAAAATTAAATGCCATGAGTGCAGAGTTTAAAAATAAAAATGTATTAATCGTTGATGACTCGATAGTAAGAGGTACTACTTCAAAAGAAATTGTCCAGATGGCTAAAGATGCAGGAGCAAATAAAGTTTTTTTTACATCAGCAGCTCCTCCTGTTCGTTATCCTCATGTTTATGGAATTAATATGCCTAATAGAGATGAATTAATAGCTCACAATAGGACAATAAGTGAAATCGCCGATAAACTTGAAATTGATAACCTTGTTTATCAAAGTGTTGAAAGTTTGCGTAAATCTATAATTGGTGATTCTCCTATTAAAGGTTTAGAGATGAGTTGTTTTACTGGTGATTATGTAACTGGAACAGTAAATCAAGAATACTTAAATTGGGTTGAAAATGAATATAAATCTTAGTCGAGGAAGTTTTCAAGTCGGAAACAATTTTCAAGATATTCATCATTATCTAATTTTAAAAATTCAATTAAAAAGTTTGATTTGTTGGATTTGAAGTTTAATTTATTTAGGTCTAATCTTGCAGATTTGTTTTTATTAGTTTCAATATCAAGGTAATGGTTACTTGCCATTATCTTGAGGAAGTAATCGTTTTTAAGTTGGGTTTTTTCATTCAAATATCCCAAACTGTTTTCATTTGAGCAGTAAATTTCATTACTATTTATGCAAAAGATTTTTCCTTGTTTAGATATTAAAAAGATATTTTCTCCATCATTAAATGTACAACAAGAAACGATTTTTTCAGATGGTAAAAGTTTTGCAATGATTAATCCTTGGGATTGTTTAGAAGTTGGCGTTAAAAATTTATTTGATAAATTAAATTTAAAAATTCTTCCTATCGAGGTTAATATTATTACATCTTTCCTTTCATTAGAAATAAAAGAATCAATTGTTTTTAAATTATTTTTTAATTTTGTAATAGTGAAAGATCTATTGCTTTTAATCATATCTTCATCAAATAAAACTTTTTTAAATCTTCCATCTGAATTTAATATGCATAAATAATTTTTAATGTCTTTTTTAATTGAGTGAAAATTTATTATTTCACTATGATGAATATTTCCAAGAATTTTGTTATCTAATTTATAGTCTTTATTAATATTTGATTCCCAATCAATGTTAAATACTTTTCCCGTATTTGTTATTCCAATTAATTTTATATTTTTTTCAATATTACATATAAATTTTTGAATATTTTTATTATCTATAATTTTATTTACAACCTCAAATGATTTCTTGTAATTACCTAAAATCATCCTTTTTAAATAAAGTCTATTGTCTATGTACAATTTTGTTTTTTTATTTATAAAGTCTTCTAATATCTGATTATTAAGAGTTTCTAATTCTTGATTTTGATTTATATTTTTAATTATTTTTGTTTTACGTATAACATTGTATTTTTTCTTTAATATTAATAATTCTTCTACAAGTAATTCAAGTAATAATTCTCTTTCGTTCAACAATTTTTGCAAATAATTCTTTTTTTCTTCATAATTTTTTATATCGTTATCAATTTGATTTTTTTCTAGATTTGTTAATTTTTTTAGTGGCATATCTAAAACTGAATTTGCCTGTTTTTCACTTAAGAAAAAATTTTCTACTAATTTTGATCTAGCTTGCACAGAGTTTTCTGATTCTTCTATAGTTGAAATAACTTTTTTTATGTTTTTTGTAGCTTTAGATAAACCTTCTGATATTTCTAGTTTATCAAGAGTGTTTTTTAGAAAATAAAAAGTTCTTTTTCTAATTGTTTCTTCTCTAAATTCAAGAAAATAGTTGAGATATTTTTTCAGATTTAGTTGTACAGGTTTGCCTTTGATTAAAGCTAAGAATATTGCGCCAAAGTTTGTTTGGAGAGTTGTTTTTTTATATAAATTAGAAATAACAAGTTCAGAATTAGAATCTTTTTTTAGTTCTATTACAATTCTCATTCCATCTCTGTCGCTCTCATCCCTAATATCCGAAATCCCAATAATTTTGCCTGAATTAACAAGTTCCGCTAGTTTTTCAATCCAACCTGCTTTATTAATTTGGTAAGGAAGTTCCGTAATGATTATTGCATTCTTTTTATGTTTCCCTTTGCCTAAATTTACCTCTTCCGTATTTACAACTCCTCTTATCGTTATAGACCCTTTTCCAGTTTGATAAAGTTCTTCTATTGAATGACTATAAATTAATTCTCCGCCCGTAGGAAAATCAGGTCCTTTGATAATGTTAGAAAGTTTTTTATCACTAATATCTTTATTTTTAACTAAGGCAACTAAACCATCGACAATTTCCCCAAGGTTATGAGGCGGAATATTTGTTGCCATGCCAACAGCAATACCTGATGAGCCGTTCAACAATAAAAATGGAAGTTGAGCTGGAAGAACATCTGGTTCTTTTTGAGAACCGTCAAAGTTATTTGAGAAGTTTACTGTTTCTGATGCAATTTCTTCAAGAAATCCTTTATGAGCTATTGGAGCTAATCTGGTTTCTGTATACCTCATTGCTGCCGGCGGATCATTATCCACAGATCCAAAATTCCCATGACCGTCAAGAGTAGGATACTTAGTTGAGAAATTTTGTACCAGCTTTACCAATGCATCGTAAACTGCTTGATCTCCATGAGGATGGTATTTTCCAAGTACATCTCCAACAACTCTTGCACACTTCCTGAATGGTTTATCAGGAGTTAAACCTAATTCATACATCGCGAATATGATTCTTCTTTGTACAGGCTTAAGACCATCCCTTGCATCAGGCAACGCACGTCCAACTATGACGCTCATTGCATACTCCAAATAAGAACGTTGCATTTCTTCTTGAAGCGAGATGGAAGTGAAGTTTTTCTTATCCATTAGAGCGCATACTTAAATAATTATTAATTCACTAAATTAAGACTAATAGGTAAAACAATATTTACCAGTATTGAACATTAAGATGATTCAATTTATTTTGGATTTTGCTACTAATACATCTTTTTTTAGTTGTTCATTTTGTAAAAGAATTTCTGTAGAAGCTTGTAATTTTTCTCCCCATAACTGTTCTTTTCTATAATCGTAATCGACATATTTTGGATCTTTAGCCAAAGCCTTTTTTGCTAGCTGAATTGCTAATTTATTATCTTGGATATTTATACATGATGCTAGGCCTAGTAATGGTTCAGCATTTTCCTCAATTGAGATGGCACTTTCAAAAAGTTTGATTGAGAGATTTATATTATTTCTCTCGAAATAAGCTAAACCTTGATTATTGATTGCTTGCCAGAAATCAGGTTTAATTTTTATTGATTTATCAAACAATTTGATAGCTCCCAAATAATTTTTTTCCATTAATAAAATATTTCCTAATTGAAAAATAGCTTTGTGGTTATTAGGCTCAATCTTTATTCCTTTTTCTAAAGCACTCTTTGCCTTTGTTTGTTGTGAAGTTTTTAGATAAACATTACTTTTAGCAAAATATATTTCGCTTATGCTTGAATTGATCTGTTCTGCTTTATTTAGAGAATTTAAAGCGTTTTTGTATTTTTTGTTAGCTATTTGTGCTTCAGCCAAAATCAACCATAGTTTTTCATCTTTTGCATTTATTTTTACTGCTAATTTGGCTAAGTTAAGGCTGTCTTCATATTGACCAAAATATAGTAACTGATATGCATTTTTCCCAATATATAAACTTTGTTTTTGTAAATTTTTTATTGTTGGGAAATAATAATAGGGAACTAATGCTCGAACTATTTCTATTTGAAAAAAGTAAAAAGAGATCAAGACGATCCAGATTGTTTTTTTTAAAAACTTCTTCATATTTTAATTTTTAATTATTTATATTTGCTTGAATGTTTCTTTTCCACATCCATGGTTTAATTCTTTTTAAAGTAGTTCCTTTAAGATTTTCTTGCCACGTTTTATCGTCCCAATTGAGGGACTCAATATTAAGATTTTTAATCCATTCTTTTGGTGTAGTTTCATGATTATTGTTGAGTGGCACTGATTTATTCCACGGACAAACATCTTGACAAATATCACATCCTGCAACCCACCCACCTAAATTTTTTTCTATTTTCTTTGGAATAGTTTTATCTTTGCTTTCTATTGTGTGATACGCAATGCAAAGATCTGATTGTATTACAAATGGTTCTATGATTGCCTTTGTAGGACAATGTTCAATACAAATATCACATTTTCCACAAAGTGATTCATGAGGTTTATCTGGCATTAAATCTTTTGTGAGAATCATAAAACCCAAAGTAAACCAAGAACCATTTTTTTTGCTGATTAAATTACTATTTTTACCTATCCAACCAATCCCTGCTTCTTCTGCCCATGCTTTTTCAAGAAGCGGAGAGGTATCAACACATATTTTCCATTTGCAATCAGGAATTTCTAGGTCGATCCATTTACCAATATTCTTTAATTTTTTGTGAATTACTTTATGATAATCTTCACCTTGACCAAATTTTGCAACCTTGAGGAAATTGTTGTTGCTGTTTTGTGAATTAATGTAAGTAAATCCAACGCTTAAAACACTTTTTCCATCTTCAAAAAGTGAGCCTATATTTTTTCTTTTTTCTGCTTCCATCCACTTCATTTCAGCATGATAGTTATTTGACAACCATCTTTCTAATGCATTAGTTCTTAATTTTACGCGCGAACTTCCTGGTACTGAAGCTATTCCGGCAACTGTAAAGCCTTCAAAAATAGCTCTTTCTTTTAATTTTTTACTTATTTCTTTTTTGTCTTGAATCGTATCAATCATTTCTTTTTCTTTATAGCATTTCTTTATAAAAGTTCTTTTTGCAGAATAAACTTATAAATAAAATTGATATATTTAAGAAAAATATATCCTATCTTAGTAAAAACAGTTAAATTATTAGTAAAGTTAATATAGTTAAAACGTTATTTTGGTTGAATCTAATCAAAATCAAGATTCCAATTTAGGATCTAGGCTTCAACAAGATCTCAAAAATGATCTTATTGCTGGCCTTTTAGTTGTAATACCCTTAGCAACAACAATCTGGCTTTCATCGCTAGTAAGTAAATTTGTTTTAACGTTAGTTACTTCAGTCCCAAAGCAACTAAATCCTTTTATTACTTTAAATCCTTTATTACAAGATTTAATTAATCTCACCTTAGGTTTAACTGTTCCTTTATTAGCTATTTTGCTTATAGGCTTAATGGCAAGAAATTTTGTAGGAAGATGGTTGTTAGAATTTGGAGAGGGTACTTTATCAAAAATTCCAGTAGCTGGAGCGGTTTATAAAACTCTTAAACAGTTGCTAGAAACTTTTTTAAGCAACAAATCTAATAGATTTAGAAGAGTTGTTTTAGTCGAATATCCTCGTGAGGGACTATATAGTGTAGGCTTTGTAACTGGAGATGTAGGACCTTCTCTACAGCCAGAATTGGAAGAAAAGTTACTTAGTGTTTTTATCCCTACAGCACCAAACCCAACTACTGGTTGGTATACACTCGTTCCTGAGTCTTCTGTTAAGGATTTGGATATTTCTGTTGAAGATGCTTTTAGAACAATAATTTCTGCTGGGATAGTTAATCCAGATGAGAAAAATAACACCACAAATCCAACATTTTCAAAATTGTTTTCTCAATTACGAGCTTCCACTAATACTTCTTCTTAATTGATGCATAATAGATCCCTTTCTAGAGAATTATCTTTAATTTCTCTTGGCCTTATAACAGATAAAGGTGATTTTAAATTAAATAAACTTCAGATAGAAGAAATTTTTGAATCTGCTCTGGATTCTCTAATAAATCATTGCAGAGAGGAATTAGATAATTGCGAGTCAGAGTTAGAAAATGCTTCACAAAAAATATTAGATAGTGAATTGCAAGAAGGTGTTGATTCCTCTTATTCAAATGTTCGAGATGAGTTAAAACAATCTCTGACAAAAATTGAAACCGTAATGAATACACTCTCTGTCACTTTAGATTTTCCAAAATTAATTGTTTCTAGCGGTCAAATTGATATTAGAGAGGATGTAAATCAAAGGATTTGTAATATAATCAACAACCTTAAAAGTATTGACTCAGATATCGATCAAGTAATGGATGGCTGGAGATTAAAAAGATTACCAAGAATTGATAGGGATATTTTGCGTCTAGCTTACGTGGATATCAATTTTTTGAATACACCTGTCGCTGTTGCTTGCGATGAGGCTGTAAATTTAGCTAATAAATATAGTGATTTGCAAGGAAAAAAATTTATTAATGGAGTTTTAAGGAGATTACAAACAATTTAATTGCCATAATTATTTGATATAAATAAATAGTATTTAGAAAAATTTTAATTACGAACTATAGATAATAATGACTAATACTGATTCTGATAATTCTCGAGAATGGGCTGCACAAGCTTATGCACTTTTAAAAAAACGACAGGAAGAGCAAAAGCAAGCATTAGAGAAACAGGAAGAGCAAAAGCAAGCATTAGAGAAACAGGAAGAGCAAAAGCAAGATTCAATTGATATTCCTAATAAAGAAAATATTGCTGAACAGTCTAAAACTATTGCCGAACCAGAATTAGGAGAATTTGATGATAATTTTACTTGGTCGGCAATGGTATTAGCTGCTCAGGGAAAAAAAATAAATCAAATTTCGATTGATGAAATTGATTGGTTAACTAAATTACGGAGAGGATTAGAAGAAACCCGAAAAGGATTTGTTACTGAATTATTGGATAAATTAGGAGATGATCCTCTTACTCCAGAATCTCTTGATGATTTAGAGACTTTATTGATAAGAGCTGATGTAGGGATTGATTCAACCGATAAAGTTATAAGTTCTCTTAGAACAAAATTAAACGAGGAAGTCGTGGGTGGAGAAGCAGGAATAAAATTTTTGAAGAAGGAATTAAAATTAATTATCGATAAACCAATAAAAAATTCGGGTTCTGATCTTTTAGTTCCCCAAAAGGGTAAATTAAATGTCTGGTTATTAGTGGGAGTTAATGGTGTTGGTAAAACCACTACGTTAGGGAAATTAGCATATTTGTCATCAAAAAGTAATTATAAAACTTTGATTGCTGCTGCTGATACTTTTAGAGCGGCTGCAGTAGAACAACTTAAAGTGTGGGGAGATAGGAGTAATGTTGATGTTATATCTAATCAATCAAAAAATGCTGATCCAGCTGCTGTAGTTTTTGATGCAATTAATTCTGCAAAGAAAAGAAATGTTGATTTATTACTTGTTGATACAGCTGGTAGATTGCAAACAAAAAATAATTTGATGGATGAATTAGCAAAAATAAAAAAAATTATTGATAAAAAGGTCCCAGATGCACTAGTTGAATCATTATTAGTCTTAGATGCAAGTCAGGGACAAAATGGCTTAAAACAAGCAAAAAGTTTTGCTAAATCAGCAGATTTAAGTGGAGCAATTATTACTAAATTAGATGGCACTTCTAGAGGAGGTGTTTCTTTAGCAGTATCTGAAGAAGTAAATTTGCCAATAAGGTTTATTGGAGCTGGAGAAGGTATAAAAGATTTGAGACCATTTAATAGTTATGAATTTGTAGAGGCTATGCTTGCAGATAAATAAAAATTTAATTAATTTTTTTTAAAAACTTAAATTTAATGTTAAAACATACTTATCTATTAGATTTGTTTTGGAAAATAATCAAAAAGAAAAAATATTTTCAAATAAAGTTGTCCAAAAATTTTTAGAAAATGATCCTAAATTCACCCTAAAAAATAAATATAAATTTGCTGAAATTGCATCTTCTCTAGCATATTATTTAAAATCATTTTCCAACATAAATAAATTACTAGATTATGTTTGCTTAATTTTTAAACATATTTTTTCTGAGAATATAATTTTAATTATTCCTTTAAATTACGAGGGGGAGATATGGAATGAAAATATAAAAATTTCTGTTAATTATGAATATTCAACAATTCAAGAAGAGATTAATAGTTTTTTGGATCAATTTCATTTTTCAAAAAATTTTAAAATAAAAGAAATTGTAACTTTTGAAAATGCTTTAAAAAATAAATTTAAAGAATATAATATTGAAGCAAAAAAAATAATATCAAGAGGCAAATGTAGAGGATTTATTTATATTTTTAGCGAAGATATTTCTAGAAATTCGATTACTGAAGATAGTAATTTTAATTTTATTGAAAATTGTCTAGCTGTTGGATTAGAAAATTACTACCTAATTAAAACAAAGAAAAAGCATGAGAATGTAGATAGAGAGATTTCCACTGGTGCTGAAATTCAATCTCAATTACTCCCGGATTATTGTCCAATAATCCATGGTATAGACCTAGCTGCTCATTGTAGACCAGCTCTTCAGCTCGGTGGAGATTACTATGATTTTATGTGTTTAAAGACTAATATTTCTGAAAAAAGGAAAGAAAAATCAAGATGGGCCTTTGTAATAGGTGATGTCATGGGTAAAGGGATTCCAGCCGGTCTTTTAATGACTATGTTAAGGGGCATGCTTCGTGCAGAGGTTCTTACAGGTCTTCCTCCAGATAGAATTTTGCATGATTTGAATCAACTAGCAATAAATGATTTAGATCAATCGCATAGATTTGTGACATTATTTTACTCAGATTATGATCCTAGAACTAAAAAATTGAGATTCGCTAATGCAGCACATAATCCTCCTCTGCTTTGGAAAAGTTCAGATCAGAAAATTATTAGACTAGATGCAAAAGGATTTGTACTTGGACTACAAAAAGATGCTGAATATCATTGTGGTGAAATCAAGCTTAATCAAAATGATTTAGTTCTTTATTACACAGATGGAGTAATTGATACTTCTAATTCTTTAGGACAAAGATTTGATGAGGAAAGATTAATTAAAACTCTTACAAAATTGTGCAAGCAGTCTTATACATCCCAAGAAATATTAAATAAAATATTTAAAAAGCTAGACGATTTTACAGGCCAAAATAGACATCTTGAAGATGATGCCTCAATGGTTATTTTTCAATTGAAATAGATATTTTTGTCACTTATATAAAAAAATGCTTTAGTAGAGATACTTAACATTACTAATGGATATGGCAAAAGTTTGGAGTAAAAGGTTTGATAATGCACTTGACCCTTTTATTGAAAAGTTTAATGCCTCAATTGTTTTTGATAGAAAGCTTATTTGTGAAGATTTAGATTGTTCGATTGCTCATGCAAAAATGCTTGGCAAAACTAAAGTTTTATCCTCTTCTGAAGCTTTGGAAATTATTAATGGATTAGAATCAATAAAAGTTGAATATTTGGAGGGTAAATTTAGTCCTGGCCCACCTTCTGAAGATATTCATTACTGTATAGAAGAAAAGCTTGTAAGTTTAATTGGTGAAACCGGAAAAAAATTACATACCGGTAGAAGTAGAAATGATCAAGTTGGCACAGATATACGATTGTGGCTAAGAAAAGAGATTGATAATATTGAAATTTTAATAATTGATTTACAAAAATCCTTCTTAAATCTTGCGAAGTCCAATATTCATACCTTAATTCCTGGATATACCCATATGCAAAGAGCTCAACCTTTATCTTTGGCCCATCATTTATTGGCTTATATAGAAATGCTCCAAAGAGACCGAGAAAGGTATAAAGAAGTACGCTCAAGAGTTAATATTTCTCCATTAGGAGCTGCAGCTTTAGCTGGAACAAAAATAAAAATAGATAGGCACTTTACAGCTGCAGAATTGGGTTTTGAAAAGATTTATAAAAACAGTATTGATGCAGTTAGTGATAGAGATTTTTGTATAGAATTCGTTTCTGCCTCTGCTTTGTTGATGTCTCATTTAAGTAAAATTTCAGAGGAAATAATTTTATGGGTAACTGATGAATTTTCTTTTGCAAAATTAACAGATAAATGTGCCACAGGAAGCAGCTTAATGCCGCAGAAAAAAAATCCTGACGTTCCAGAATTGATAAGAGGTAAGACAGGAAGAGTGTATGGGCATCTCCAGGCATTATTAACGATGGTCAAAGGGGTACCACTTTCATACAATAAAGATTTTCAAGAGGATAAAGAGCCAATATTTGATACTGTAGAGACAATATCTTCTTGTATTAAAGCGATGACTATTTTAATTAATGAGGGTATTGAATTTAATGAAAAAAATCTATCTGATTCTGTAGAAAACGACTTTTCTAATGCTACTGACTTAGCAGATTATTTAGTTGCTAAAGATGTTCCTTTTAGGACCGCCTATCAAGTTGTTGGTCAAATCGTTAAATATTGCCTCGAGAGAAAAGTGTTATTTAAAAATCTCAAAATTGATGAGTTTAAAAATTTTCATCCCGAATTTGATGAGGATGTTTTTGTGGACCTTAAACCTCTGAATGTCGTTAAATCAAGAAATAGCGAAGGTGGTACAGGTTTTGATCAGGTAGAAAAAGAGGTAAATAATTGGCAAAAAAGATTGTTACTTTGAATCTCAATTATTTTTATACAACAAGGGTATGCTTTGAAGTAGTATAGTAAAGCAAAGTTATGAGACTACTCAGTGTAGTTTTTTTATAAGGTAAATTTTTTGTTGAGTTTAAAGTGAGTATTTTTGTTGGCAATTTGCCGTTCCGCGCAGAGCGTGAAGATGTTATACAGTTGTTTGCCCCTTTTGGTGAGGTTTTAAATTGTTCTCTTCCCTTGGAGCGGGATACTGGAAGGAAAAGAGGATTCGCTTTTATTGAAATGGCAGATGAAGCGATTGAGTCAAAAGCTATTGATGGTTTGCAAGGCACGGAACTTATGGGTAGACCATTAAGAATTAATAAAGCTGAGCCAAGAGGTTCTGGTGGATCTCGTAGAGGAGGAAGAGGCGGCTACGGCGGCGGTAATAACGGTGGTTATGGAGGTGGCGGCTACGGCGGCGGCAATAATGGTGGTTATGGGGGCGGTGGCTACGGTGGTGGTAATAATGGATCTAATAGCTTTAACGCTAATAAATCTTCTGGAGCAGAAGGTTGGGAAGACAGAAGCTATGGAAATTCTTCTGATAATTCTGAATATGAAAATGGTAGGAGCAGAAGAAAAAGGGGTGTGTCCAATGAGAGCAATACTTCAAACGAGACAAATTAACAACCCATTTCTTCAAGTGCTGTCGTTAATTTAAATAAATATTCAATATCTAATTCATTTTTTATAGATTTATTAGAAATTTGATTTCTCCAAATTTTAGCTTTTGGTATACCTTCAACTAAATTTATAAGATGTTTACAAATATCCCAAGATTTTCCTCCATTACTTAAATGCGCTTCTATGTATGGAATTAAGGAGAATATAATATTTGAAGCTGATTTGGGTTTTTTATTAATTCCATAAATCTTTTGATCAATTTCAGCCCATCTCAAGGGATGTTTATAAATTGACCGTCCAATCATGACCCCATCAAAATCACTCAAGGCTTTTAGTGATTCATCGATATTTGTTAAACCTCCATTGATTTCTATTAATAATTCTGGATTTGATTTTTTCAATTTTTTTACTACATCATAATTTAGTGGTGGTATGGTCCTATTTTGTTTTGGATTTAGACCTTTTAATATGGCTTTTCTTGCATGAATTGTAAATCTGTCTGCACCAGCATTTGCGATAATTCTTACGAAATTATTTAAATTAACGAAACTATCATTATTGTCTACACCGATTCTGTGTTTGATCGTAACCGGTAAGTTGCAATTATTTTTTAAGGATTCTATACATTTTGCTGCTTTTTCAGGTTCATTCATAAGTGAAGCCCCAAAATTTCCAGAACAGACCCTTGGACTAGGACAACCAACATTAAAGTTTATTTCGTCATAACCCCAATCCTGTGCCATTTGGGCTGCCTCTTTAAGAATTTTAGGATCATCCCCTCCGAACTGAATTGATATCGGGTGTTCTTCATCATTAAAATCTAAAAAATTTTCTTTTTTATTTGTAAAAACTAAACTCTGGGCCACAATCATTTCCGTATACAAAAGAGCTTTAGAACTTATTTTTCTCATTATCATTCTGAAATGTTTATCAGTACAATCCATCATTGGGGCAATACTTAATTTATGAATATTTTTAATAGAATTAGCCTTAATCAAATCCATTATTTTTTTTGTGATTTAAGTATATGAATCAATTTCTATCAAGAAGAACTTTTATTCTAATTCCTACCATGTCAATCCTAAAAAAAATCTTTAATCCTATAAAAGTATTAGCATCTTCACTCCCTTCTAAAGAAGAGTGGAATTTATCAAAAGATGAATGGAAGGCTAGGCTTAGTCCAGAATCATATTATATTTTGAGGGAGGAAGGGACTGAAAGGGCTTTTAGCAGCCAATTAAATAATGAGAAGAGGAAAGGGACCTTTCACTGTGCAGGATGCGATTTGCCGCTTTTCCTCTCAGATAAAAAATATGATAGTGGTACAGGATGGCCAAGTTTTTGGGACTCAATTCAAGGATCAGTAGAAACAAAAGTTGATTTCAAGTTAATTGTTCCTAGAACCGAATATCATTGCTCTAGGTGTGGAGGTCATCAGGGACATGTCTTCAATGATGGGCCACTTCCCACTGGCAGAAGATACTGTAACAATGGATTAGCATTAAGGTTTGTTCCTGAATAAATATTTGTGCGGCCTTCCGCAACTTGTTTTGTGCATCACTTTATTGGACAATAGTTCTATTAAATTTTAGAAAAATGATTGAAAATCAATCAGACAATATCGATAATAAAGAAAATGATGATTCTAATCAGGATAATGCTCCTGAAAATACATCATCTACTCAAAATTCAACTACCGAAATTGATGAATTATCTTCTCAAAAAACAGAAGAAATAAATACTGAAGAATTAAAAAATACTATCTCAAATAATGATGCAAGATTAGAGCAATTAGAAAAAGAGCATGAAACATTAAAAAATCAATATGTAAGGATTTCAGCAGATTTTGATAATTTTAGAAAAAGGCAGTCTAGGGATCAAGACGATTTAAAAATCCAACTTGTTTCAAAGACTTTAACTGCAATACTACCTATTGTTGACAATTTTGAGAGAGCAAGACAACAACTTAAACCAGAAAGTGAAGAAGCTCAAGCTCTTCATAGAAGTTATCAAGGATTGTATAAACAACTAGTAGAAGTTTTAAAACAACAGGGAGTTTCACCCATGAGAGTGGTTGGTCAGCAATTTGATCCAAACTTGCATGAAGCTGTATTAAGAGAACCTAGTGAAGAGTTTGAAGAGGATTTTATTATTGAAGAATTGCAGCGAGGATATCATCTAGAAGGTAAGGTTTTGAGACATGCATTGGTTAAGGTTTCTATGGGACCCGGCAAACAAAATTCACAACAGGAAGTAGAAAAGGATACAGTTGAAGGGGATGCGAATTCAGAGGCAAATACTTCTGAAGATGTATAAATTCCAAATTCTTATTTAAGCATTATCTAATGGCTGATTTTTACCAAATACTTGGAGTTTCAAGAGATGCTGATGCGGATACCTTAAAAAGGGCTTATAGAAAATTAGCACGACAATACCATCCTGATGTTAATAAAGAACCTGGTGCGGAAGATAAATTTAAAGAAATTGGTAAGGCTTACGAAGCATTAGCTGATCCTGAAACTAGAGCAAGATATGACCAATTTGGAGAGGCTGGCCTTGGGGGTGCAGCTGGAATGCCTGATATGGGAGATATGGGTGGCTTTGCAGATTTATTTGAAACTTTTTTTAATGGCTTTGGGGGGCAAAATCCACAAGGAGGAAGAACACAAAGAAGAGGTCCTCAGCAAGGAGACGATCTAAGGTATGATCTTAACGTTGACTTTAAAGATGCAATTTTTGGCCAACAAAAAGAAATTAAAATTCCTCATTTGGAGACATGTGAAGTCTGTAGGGGAACAGGTGCAAAACCAGGAACAGGCCCCAAAACTTGTTCAACATGTGGTGGAAGTGGACAAGTTAGAAGAGCAACAAGAACACCTTTTGGTAATTTTACACAAGTAGCTGAATGTCCCTCATGTAATGGGGCTGGCCAGATAATTTCAGATCCATGTTTAACTTGCGGCGGAAATGGCGTAAAGCAAGTCAGAAAAAAATTAAGAATTAATATTCCTGCAGGAGTTGATACTGGCACTAAATTAAGAGTTTCTGGCGAGGGAAATGTTGGTTTGAAAGGGGGTCCACCAGGGGATCTTTATGTTTTTATAAAGGTTAAGAATGATTCAAAACTTAAAAGAGATGGTGTAACTATTTACTCAGAAGTAGCAGTGAGTTATTTACAGGCTATTTTAGGCGACACTGTAAAAATCACTACAGTTGATGGTGATGTTGATTTAAAAATTCCAAGTGGTATTCAGCCAAATACAACTCTTTCACTTGAGAATAAAGGGGTGCCTAGACTTGGAAATCCGGTTGCAAGAGGAAATCATGAAGTCTTAGTAAAAGTAAAATTACCAACTCGTATAACCGATGCAGAACGTGAGCTTTTAGAGGGTTTAGCTTCTCAATATTCAGATAAAAATATTAATTCCAGTAGTGGACTGTTTAGTAAATTATTTGGTAAAGAATCTTAATGACCTTATTAAAGCATTTGGATCTTAAATCTGTTCCATGTCCTTTAAATGTTGTCAAAATTAAATTGGCTTTGGAGAAGTTATCTAAAAATGAACAACTTATTGTTGAACTAGATAAAGGTGAACCAGAAGAAATGGTATTAAACAATTTAAAAGAGATGGGATGTTTGTTTAGACAAATCAAAGAAAATGAAAAATTTATAAAAATAAAAATATTGAATGAAAACTAATAGTAAATATTTAGGTTTAGTTACGAAAAAATTTAATGATTTTTTTTTAGTTGATTTAAAAAATCAAGAAAACTCTGGAAATAGTCAGAAATTTTTATGTAAGGTTAAGAAGTCTATAAATTTCAAGGATCAATTAATTTATGTTGGAGACGAAGTAGAGATTGAAAAAATTGATCTTAAAAGTAAACGCGCAATAATAACAAGTTTAAAAAAAAGAAGAAACCTTTTAGTTAGACCCTCAGTTGCAAATATTTCAAACATATACGTTACTTTTTCCGTTCAAGAACCAGAGTTAAATTTATCTCAAGTTAATAGGTTTTTGATATCAGCAGAATCAATGGGAGTTGAAGTCTCATTAGTTTTGACAAAGTGTGATTTAATCTCTGACAAAAGAAGATCATATCTACTTGATAAATTTGAGAAATGGGGTTACGAAGTAATAACTTTAAATTTACAGAAATCCGATTGCTTTAAAAATTTATTAGCCGAGGTAAAGCAAAAAGAATGTTCAATTTTTATGGGTCCGTCCGGAGTTGGCAAAACTACTTTGCTAAATATGATTATTCCAGGTCTTCAAAATAGTACTTCTCCTGTTTCCAATAAAATTAAGAGAGGAAAAAATACTACTCGAAATGTTGAGTTATTTTCTCTGTCGAATCAAAGTTACATTGTGGATACTCCTGGTTTTAATATGCAACCTCTAGAGGTTGATATTAAGTTGTTACCAAATCTTTATTCAGAAATATATAAACAGGTAATTGAAGAAGGAATTAAGTGTAAATTTCGTAACTGCTTACATTTAAACGATGAGGGATGTAATTTAAATAAATCCTTTGAAAGATATTCTTTTTATAAAGAAATGATTGAGTCTTCTAAGAGTCACTATTATCAAAACCAGGAAGATTGAGATTTAATCCACCAGTCAAATCATTCATTCTTTCTTTCATAGTTGTAGTTGATAATTCATGAGCTTTTTGAATAGCTTGTAGTATGTTTTGCTCTATTTGTTCTTTATTTGCATTTAAGATATTTTCTTGTACTTCTACTTTTAAAGGAAGTTGGTTTCCACTAATCCAAACTTTTATCATCTCATCATCACTTTTGCCTTCAATCTCCATATTTTCAAGTTCATCTTGTAATTTTTGAGCATCTTGCTGAATTTGTTTAGCTTTTTTAAAAGCTTCTGTAAGTTGTCCAAAGTTAGGAAGTCCAAAACCCGCCATTTTGTAAAAACGTTTCTTTAGTTAGGATAGTCAAAACCAATCATTCTTACTTCCGGTTGCAAATAAATCCCTTTGTTTTGTAGTACTTTTTGTTGAATTACTGTTATTAATTCATAAATATCTTTTGAACTTGCTGAAGAAGTGTTGATTATAAAATTTGAATGCATTGTAGAAATTTCAGCACCGCCAATTTTAAATCCCTTTAAACCCATATCATCAATTAATTTTGCTGCATAATTATTTTCAGGATTTTTAAAAACACTACCAAAACTTGGTTGATGATATGGTTGTATTTCTGTTTTTAATTTAAGGTTATTTTTGGTTGTTTGAATTAATTTTTCTAGATTTCCATTAGGTTCAAAATGTAGTCTTGCACTAATAATTGTTAAATCATTTCTTTGAAAAGAGCTAAATCTATACTCAAAATTAATATCTTTTTTTTCAATTTCAAGTTTTTCAAGAGTTTTATTATTAATAACTTTTACGGCAATAAGATTTTTTGCTAGCGAAAAATTACCTGTGCCAGCATTCATATAAATTGCTCCTCCTAATGTTCCTGGAATTCCGACAGCCCATTCCCCTCCTTGTAATCCATTTTTAGCAAGAGAATTAGATAATGTTGGGAGCATTACACCTGCTTCCGCTTCAATAATCCCTGAATTTGGTTCTATCTTTAGTGATTTCAATTTTTTTGTACAAATAACTAAGCCTTTTATGAGAATATTATTTATTAAAAGATTTGAACCTGCACCAATTATTTGACATCTTTGTTTATTTAACTTAGCCCATTTTACTAGATATGAAAGTTCTTCAACGCTTCTTGGCTCAGCAAAATATTCAGCCACTCCTCCCACTTTTATAGTTGTATAACTACTTAAATTACAATTTTCAGAAAAAATTTTTTTATTCATAAATTAGTTATTTATTTTAATTATTTTTTTCATTTAAAATTGACCAGAAATTATGACAATCACCAGCTCCCATATTCAAAATTAAATCCCCTTTTTGAGTTAATTCGTAAAAATTCTTTGAAACTTCATAATAATTATTTATGTAACTAACATTTTTATTTTTTTTATAAATTAGATCAGTAATCATTTTCGAAGTAATTTTTTCTTCGTTTCCTTCTCCTGCTCCATAAATACTTGTTACATAAATAATATCTGCTTTTGATAATTCTTCAGCGAATTCTTTATTAAATTGCTTTACTCGAGAATATCTATGAGGTTGAAATAAAGCAATTAATCTATTTTTTTGAAATTCATTATTATTTTTTTGCTTAATAAATAATCTTCCTAATTTAATAGTCTCTTTTATTTCGTTTGGGTGATGTGCATAATCGTCATATAAACTTCTTTCATCTATTTGGCCTCTAAATTCAAATCTTTTTTTTGGCAGTTTCAAATATTTTAAATTTTTCTTAATTTTTATAAAATCTACACCTATCATTCTGGAAGCTGCTATTGCTGCGGTGATATTGGATAGATTATGTTGTCCTGGAATTGGAATATTTAAATTACTGATAAAATTTCCATTTTCATAGTATTTTCCAATTGTATACTTTGAATTAATTTCAGTCGGGATTATTGCATATGTTACGTTTTTAGCCGTAGAGTTTGACCACTTATATTTAGAATAAAAATTTTTTCTTGAGGTTTCACAATCAAAATTAAGTAATAATTTTTTAGAGTTTTTAGCGAAACTTTTAAAAGAAGATATGACTTCACTTAAATTAGAAAAATGATCGCAATGATCAAAATCAATGTTATTGATTATTCCAATATCAGATTTATATTTGTCAATAGTCCCATCAGATTCATCAACTTCAGCTACTAAGTATTTTGTATTTTCTAAATGACAATTAGAGTTGTAAATAGGAATTATTCCTCCAGTTATTGAAGAAGAATTACTTGTACATAACTCAAGTATCGTAGAGAGAAATGTACTAGTTGATGTTTTTCCGTGGCTGCCTGCTATTGCCAATGCAGTATAAGTACGCATTAGCATTGCAAGTATCTCTGAACGATGTTTTATTGATAAATTTTTTTCTTTGCAATACGAAAATTCTTGATTTTCTGGCTTGATCGCGGAGCTTACAACAAAATTAATCAATCTGTTGGTAAATTTTGAAGTAACAAATTCAATATTTTGTGGAACTTGAGAAGTAAAGATTACTGCACCTAGTTTCTCCAATTTATTAGTTTCATCGTTTTTAACTAAATCAGATCCTGAAATTGAACAACCTTTTTGCAGTAAACCCATTGCTAATGCTGACATCCCAATACCTCCGATCCCAATAAAATGAAAATGACTTTTCAAAAGTAATTTTTTATCCAATGT
The DNA here is from genome assembly GCA_003210155.1 of Prochlorococcus sp. AG-424-E18. Taxonomy (GTDB): domain Bacteria; phylum Cyanobacteriota; class Cyanobacteriia; order PCC-6307; family Cyanobiaceae; genus Prochlorococcus_A. Next base: position 247,854 of record QCNC01000001.1, read on the forward strand.
TTATCTTTTACTTAAATCAAAATAACTTCTAGGTAAGATTTTGCTATTTTTTCTTAAAAAAAAATGTTTTTTTTTCTTGAATTAATACAAAACTGGACTTATTTGCTTAATAAATCAAAAAAACCTTACGTTATTGCACAAAATTCAGTATGATCAGCAACTTAGGTTAATCATTTAGAAATTATTAGTTATGACTTTGCGTGTTGCAATTAACGGCTTTGGCAGAATTGGTCGAAACTTTATGCGTTGTTGGCTTAGTAGAGGTGCTTACACCAATATTGAAGTTGTCGGAATTAACGTTACATCAGATCCGAAGACTAATGCTCATTTATTAAAATATGACTCAGTCCTTGGTCAGCTTGATGGTGTTGATATTCAATATACTGATGATACTTTTGTAATTAATAACAAGACAATTAAATGTTTCTCAGATAGAAACCCAATGAATCTCCCTTGGAAAGACTGGGGTGTAGATTTGGTTATTGAATCTACTGGTGTATTTAATACAGACGTAGGTGCAAGTAAGCACTTAGAGGTAGGAGCAAAAAAAGTTATTTTAACTGCGCCTGGTAAAGGCGATGGCGTTGGTACTTATGTAGTAGGAGTTAATGCTGATACATATAAACACAAAGACTACGATATTTTGAGTAATGCTAGTTGTACAACTAACTGTTTAGCTCCAGTAGTCAAAGTTTTAGATCAAACTTTTGGGATTAATAAAGGTTTGATGACTACAATTCATAGTTATACAGGTGATCAAAGAATTTTAGATAATAGTCATAGAGATCTTAGAAGGGCTAGAGCCGCTGCTACAAACATCGTTCCTACTTCTACTGGAGCTGCAAAAGCAGTCGCTCTTGTATACCCAGAAATGAAAGGCAAATTAACTGGAATTGCAATGAGAGTCCCAACTCCTAACGTTTCGGCAGTAGATTTTGTTTTTGAATCTTCTAAATCTGTCACAGCTGAAGAAGTCAATAATGCTCTCAAGGAAGCATCTCTAAGTACAATGAAAGGCATTATTAAGTACGGAGATGAACCATTAGTGTCAAGCGATTATGCAGGTACCAATGAATCATCAATATTAGACAGTGATCTTACTATGTGTATCGGAGATAACCTTGTAAAGGTGCTTGCATGGTATGACAATGAGTGGGGTTATAGTCAGAGAGTTGTAGATTTAGCAGAGATTGTTGCTAAAAATTGGGAGTAATTAAAAGTGTTTGAAAGGTGTGTTATTAAATAATTTGTTTTTATTATTATCTTTAAATTCTATTGATGGTTCACCATCAGTAAAAAAACCAATCTTTTTAATATCTTTATCAAGTTTAGATAAATTTTCTGCCCATTTTTTGGGTAATGAGAAAACTAATTCATAATCTTCTCCTCCAAAAAAATAAAATTCGTCCCATTTATCTCCTCTAGGCCAATCCTTATCTTTAGGTATTTTTTCATAGTTTATGATCGCTTTGCAGTTGCTAGCTATTGCTAAATCTTGTAAGGCTTGAAATAGGCCATCACTGCTGTCAGTACATCCTATTCTCCTTATATTTTTATTGGAGCGAGTTTTGAGGAGATTATTTAGAAAATTTGGGTAAACTCTAGGGCGACAAAAATGTTCAATAGACTTAATGATTAATCTTTCATTAAGAGCAAATTCATTATTGAAATTAATTTTATTTTGTATCAAAAATCCCAGTTTGCTAAGACCATGCATTCCTGTAGTTAAGATTATATCTCCTGGTTTACATGCGTTTCTTCTTAATTCAAGCTCACCTTGAATTCCAAAGGCCGTAATTGAAATGATTTTTTCATTCCCCTTTGAGCAATCTCCCCCTAGAATCAATCCGCCATATTCATTTAATGCTTTATTTATTCCTTTGTATACTTCTTCAACCCAAATCCACTCAGTTCTAACAGGTAGAACTAGGCTTATTGTAATACCAATAGTTTTCTTGCTTCCACTAGATAATAAGTCAGAGATATTGCTTACAACTGCTTTCCACCCAAGGTCTTGAGGACAAATACTAATGTCATTGAAATGAACATTTTCCACTAAAGAATCAGTATTAATAAGTAAATTTTCATTTTTAGTTTTGATTAAAGCGCAATCATCTGAAACTTGATTTTTAGGCATAAATTTTCCTAGCCTATTTATTAATTCTTTTTCCCCTATATCTTCTAATATTTCTTTATGCATTTAATTTGAGGTTTTCAATCCCTTCTAAAACATCAATCGAAATTATTGTGTCATCTTTAGTAAGCTCTTCTAATACATCAAATCCATCTACAACGTAACCAAAGGCAGCATTTCTCCCGTCAATTAAGTTGCGACCCGCTGGATTTAATTCTGCTTCATATAAAAAGAAGAAAAATTGCGATGACCCATCATCAACCGAGGCACTCGAATGCGACCATCCTAGAGTTCCAAGTGTTGCAAAAGGTAATGTTGGCGTCTCTGTGTAAAGACCTAAATCTTCAAAAGTTTGATTGTAAAAAGTATCTTGTTCATCAGGAATTCTTATTTCTAAGGGAACGTGACGTTCTTCGTTTGTTTCAGGATCTATGTAACCAATATCATCACCAATTGGATCACCTGTTTGCAGTACAAAAAATTCTTCTGCTCTGTTAATGGGTAAATCTTTGTAGAAGTTTTTTGAAGATAAATCTATAAATGCTCCTGCTGTAAGTGGGGCGTTAAATCCATCCACAATTGCTTGCATATTTCCTTTGGAGGTTTTTATATTGACTTTTGCTCTACCCAGTAATCTTGGTAAATTATCAAATTCCTGGGGAATAGAGTATGGAAATTCTTTTGGTAGAAAATATTCTTCTAATCCACCTATTTTATCTAAAGCATTTCTTCGAGTAGCTATAAACGAGTATTTATCCTTTGATTTAGAGTAATTTTGAAGGCTATCAAAATTTTCTTTGAGTTCTAAAAATGTTTTTTCAGCAATCTTCTTTTTATCTTTTGGTAATTCTTGAATAATTTTACTTTGGTATTTTTTTAGCAAAGATTGACATTTTGTAACAGTTTTCGTAAGAGCGGGCCATCTTCCTCCTCTTACAAGGTCACTAGTGTCTTCCAATTTGTGTTGAATTTCTTGTAACTCAACTTGCTTGATAGGGAGTGCGTTTCTAAGGATTGCATTAGGGTCTTTTACTGCATTTCCAGTAGGTAAATCAGCTAATACTTGAATAGGTTTTAAAAGAAAAACCTGTAAAATTACAATCGATAGAATTAAGAAAAGTTTGTTCTGATTTGATAAGAATTTTTGCATAGCACTCTTGCAGGTTTATGATCCTTGGATGATGTAATACAGGAATGATTTCCAGTAACGATTTTCGCACAGGTACTACCATCGAATTGGATGGACAAGTTTGGCGAGTTGTAGAATTTCTACATGTCAAGCCTGGTAAGGGTTCTGCTTTCGTACGAACAAAATTAAAATCAGTTCAAAGTGGCAACGTTGTTGAAAAAACTTTTCGAGCCGGAGAATCAGTACAGCAGGCTGTCCTTGAGAAGTCTAACCTGCAGCATACTTATGTGGAGTCTGGTGATTATGTTTTTATGGATATGACAAGTTTTGAAGAGACAAGACTCACCTCTGAACAAATCGGTAAAGGCGCAAAGTATTTAAAAGAGGGAATGGAGGTTAATGTAATTTTCCATAATGGTAAAGTTTTAGAAGTAGAACTTCCAATATCTATTACCTTGAAAGTTAAAGAGACTGATCCAGGAGTTAAAGGTGACACTGCTAGTGGGGGCACTAAACCAGCTATTCTAGAAACAGGTGCTCAAGTTATGGTTCCTTTATTTATTTCTGTGGGAGAAATGATTAAAGTTGATACTCGAAATGACACTTATCTTGGACGTGAAAATTAATGGCTATGAAATTAGATCATGATGACTTAGATCGCTTAATAGAGAAGATCTCTACAAGTGATATACAAGAGTTCTCGCTAGAGGGAGAAGATTTTAAACTCGAAATTAAAAGGAATTTATTTGATCAGAATCAAGTTATAAATAATTTAGTTTCTAATACTTCGTTTGATAAGCAGACAACTGCTAATCAAAAAACTATTAATGATAATATCCCAGCCGTTAATAAGCCTGAAGCACCTCTGGTGGCACCCCTAGGACGTTCTGACCTAACTGAAATTACTTCTCCTATGGTTGGGACATTTTATAGGGCTGCAGCGCCTGGCGAGGAGCCATTTGTCGAAATAGGAAATAACGTTAAGGTCGGTCAAACTATTTGTATTTTGGAAGCAATGAAGTTAATGAATGAAATTGAATCTGAATTTAATGCTGAAATTGTAGAGATTCTCGTTGAGAATGGAACACCAGTTGAATTTGGTCAAGTTTTAATGCGTGTTAAGCAGTCTTGAATTGTTAGTCATCTCTACGGCAGCCTTAATAGCCTCAATCATGCTTTGAGATTGAGCAATTCCTTTGCCAGCAATATCAAATCCCGTTCCATGATCTGGAGATGTTCTTATAAATGGTAAACCGATTGTGGTATTTACTGCGTAATTAAGAGCTATCACTTTCATTGGTATTAAACCTTGATCATGATACATAGCAAGAATTCCATCATGTTTTTCAGCATTTTTGTCATTCCATGCTTTTACTGAAGAATTCCAGCAACTATCTGGTGATAAAGGGCCTAATAATTTAATACCTCTATTCTTTTCATTCCATGTAATTAATGCATCATTGAGCCAATCTTTTTCTTCACTACCCAAAATTCCTTCTTCACCAGCATGAGGGTTTAATCCTGCTACTTTTAGAGTAGGTTTATCAACATAGGTATTACAAAAATTTTTGAAAAGGTTTAGTTTTGAATGGATTAATTCTGTAGTTAATTGATTAGGAACCTCACTAAGAGCTATGTGAGTTGTAGCTAGTAGCGTATTGAATCTCCATCCTGTGATGGGTGATTTTGCTGTGAATAACATTCCAACATTTTTAACTCCACACGATTTTGCTAATAGTTCAGTTTGACCAGAGAAGTAATGACCTGATAGAGACCATGATTTCTTGCAGATTGGTCCGGTTACAAGTGCTGAATTAGGCTGTTGTTTTACAAGTTCAATTGCTTTTGTTAAGTAATAGAAACTTGAATTACCACAACTTGATTTAGAGTAATGATCTGCTGTCGAAATTTCGAGATCATGTATCTTTAAATCTTTAGGATTTGCAAGGTTTTCTAATCCTAGGGATCTAAGATGTTTGTATGTATTTTGTAAATTTCTTTTTGATCCAACCAGTATAAAATCAATATCGTCTGATATCTCATTAGAACAAAGTGCTTTTAAGATTATTTCGGGTCCAATACCTGAATCATCTCCGACGCTTATTATTACCTTCAAATCCTTTTTTGTATTCTGAAAATGCATAAAGAGTTTTTAAATTTATTTTTTAACTATTCAAATAGCAATTTTTTAAACCTATTTTATAGTTTTTATAAATTAGTTTATATCCGAGAGTTTCGCATAAAAGTTTATTAGAAACTCTTCTATTTTCCATCCAAAAAGATTGAGCAATAGGTGATAATTCTTTTTTTGCATCTTCAAATGATATTGGCTTTGGCATTGTTAAGCCAAGTAAATCGTAGCAATATTGAATCACTTCTATCTGTGAACAAGGCTGATCATCTGCAATATTAATAATTTGGTAAAACTTTAAGGAATTTTTATTTTGTAATAAATAGATAATAGCATTTGTAATATCAGCAACATGAATTCTTGAAAATACCTGATTTTTTTTTAATATGATACGAATTTTTTTATTTTTTATTGTTTCAAAAGTGGATCTTCCAGGTCCATAAATACCAGGTAACCTAAAAATTTGTACAGGTAAACCAGATTCAATCCATTCTTTTTCGCAATTTAACCTATCATAACTCCTTTTTTGCACAGGGTTAGGTTCATCAACTTCAGAAACCCAATCACCCCTGGTGTTTCCATAAACTCCTGTTGTAGATAAATAGCCAACCCATTCAAGGGAAAGACTTTTTAGCTTATCTTTCAGACTTCTCAATACTGGATCATTTCCATTTTTGTCGGGAGGTATGCAACTAAGAATATGTGTGACTCCATTAAAAATTTTTGTATTGGGAAGAATACCATTTTCGCTGTTGAATACGAAATTATTTGGATCTTTTTTTTCAGATCTCGAACTTGTCAAAGCGGTATGACCTAGTTTTCTTATTGTTTTTGCGAAGAAACTACCGCTGAAACCACACCCTAAAATTAAAAATTTATTTTTATTATTTAGTGAACTTGCGGGATCCTTCATGCGACGTTATTGTAGTACATATGTATTAATTAGTGATGAAGACAGCTCTTAAGCCTGATTTAAAATTAAAAACTTATTGCATGAGCAAAAGTTATAGTCGATTCACAGAAAAAGAAATCAGTTTAGTTAATTTTAAATTCTATCAAAAACTATTTGTATTTCTCATTTCATTTTCGACAATTTTAATATTCCCAGAATCGCCAAGAGAATTGGAAAATATTTGCGAGATTTATAATTCTAGAAAAATATGTAATATTTGGTAGTCAAGCTGCTTTATATTCTGATCCATCTTTTTCGTTATTTTTGTTAACTTGAAAATTAGGATTAGCCCATTGTAGTAATCTTATGGCTAATCTTAAATCCCCCTCTAACCAGGCTCTTATAGCCATTGCTCTTCGAGGATCATAAAATTTTTGTTTTCTGTACCAATACAAAGCATTTTCGTCTGATTTATCCCCATTACATGAAAGACATGCAGGGACACAGTTTTCTGTTGTACTTAAGCCTCCTTGGCTTTGTGGTATTACATGATCAATAGATTCAGAAGTTTTTCCGCAATATATACAACTTTTTCCAGTAAACCTATGAATAGATTTTCGCCATTGTCTTAATCTAAACTTAGGACATAAATCCTCTAAAAAAACCGCATCATTAATATGCATTTAGAATATTTAGTTAAATAAATAATGGCTTGAATATATTAAAAGTCAACATTTATTTATGCGTTATATTCAAAATTTCCAAGTAAAAATATGTTTTAGTGTGTATAGATACAAAATAGAATCTATTAAAATTTAGGAAAACTTATTATCTTTTTGAAACCTTTATTAATAACTATATCTATCAAGTGTTTCATCAGAAAATTCATCATTAGTTATCTCTAATTCTTTTTCTAATTTCTTTCTTTTTTCTTCTCTATCTTTTTTTTCCTTTTCTTTTCTTTCTTCTTCTTTTTTTAAATCTCTTATTAGTTTTCTATTTGGATGAAGTTTATCTAAATACTCGACACAATAGCTGAAGGTGTCTCTATCTCTAATAACTGATTCAGTAATTTGTGCTGCTGCTTGTTTAGGTGAGACTTTGAAAATTCCACCTTTTTGCTTTTTTATATATGTATATGCTGCATCCCAACTACTTTCATGATCATTACCTCCATCTCTCATAGTACAGAAAATTTCGGCCCCAAAAGATCCTGCTTTAACTTTTAACGTTTGCAGTAAAAATGGAGATATTATCCCTAAGATTATAAGAATTGATTTTTTTTTAAATCTCTTCATTGCATATAGGTTTTCTATTTAAAAATATCTTTTATTTCGGGGATGTCTATAGAAATTTAAGATTTAATTATTCCAAATATATTTAGGCATTTCACAATTAGGGGAAGAATTAAAAGAACAGTAATTAATCTTACTGCGTGTAGAGTTGCTACTGCAGCTCCTACTCCGTATTCAGACCCTACAAGACTCATTCCGCTAATTCCTCCAGGTGCAGCTCCGAGAATTGTTGTTATTACATCTATTTTAAGTAATCTGCTTGTCCATAATCCAATTGCCAGTCCAGTTATAACCAAAGTAAAAGTTATTAATATGGCTGGCCTCCATAAGTTTTGAATATCAACTAATGAGTCCTTTGTTAATGATGTACCAATGACTGTTCCAATTCCGATTTCTAAGATTGTTCTTGTGCCGATTGGCCACTCTGCTATATCGACTTTGCCACTTATACTAAGTATGCTTGCACCTATTAAAGCACCGGCAAGAGGAGCAGCAGGAATACCTGTTTTTAGAGCTAAAGCTCCAAAAATACAACCTGCAATTAAATAATATAATAAATTTATGTTAGGCATAAATTTCAAAGATGTTTGATCATAATATTAGAAAAAATTTTTTTTATTTAAGTTTATAGTCAAATAATATTTTTGATTACTCTCGTAATGTCCCCTTTTGTTGGCATAATATTAACTAAAGCATGAATTTTTATGTCTTCACAAATTTCACATAAAGATAATAAAAAGCACATAAAGAAAAAATTATCTTTTTTTGAGGGTGGTCACCAGCTTGAAAAATTGGAGTTTGCCCTTGCAATAGCTCAAACCAACGGTGATGAAAAAAAATCAATTGTTCTTAGAAAAAAGATTGTTGAATTAGGCGGAAATATTGAAGAGCCAGGCACTTAACTTAATTCCCCTAAAGATATTTAGATGCTACAACTAATGCTTCTCCAGCTTGTTGGGTCGTAATTTTACCGAGGTCAAGAAGTGTATTACTTATAGCTGAAATTACTGTAATAATATCTCTATTATTTACATAGCCTAAATGTCCAACTCTAAATATTTTACCCTTCAAATGATCTTGACCACCAGCAAGTAAAATATCAAAATTATTTTTTATTGTTTTTCTAAATTCTTCAGCATCCATTCCTTCAGTTTTTACTGCAGTAACTGAAGGGCTTAAGTATTTTTCATCAGCAAATAATTTTAAATTCAAAGCCTTGACAGCGTTGCTCATCGCTAACTTATGTTTATTGTGTCTGAGGAAAATTTTATCTAAGCCTTCTTCTCTCATCATTTTTAAAGCTTCATCTAAAGCAAAAACCAAATTAACTGCTGGAGTATATGGATTACTGTTACTTAAAAGACTTTTTCTGTAGGACTTTAAATTTAAATAGAATTTTGGCAAATTAGATTTTTCTGCAGCTTCCCATGCTTTTTGACTCATTGTTATAAAACTAAGCCCTGGAGGTATCATATATCCCTTTTGTGAGCCTGAGGCAACGATATCTAATCCCCATTTATCTACTGGTACATTGCAAGCTCCAAGACTTGTAACGCAGTCAACAATTGATAACGCTGTGTTGTGTTCACGAATATATGAACTTATAGTTTCTAGATCATTAATTACACCTGTTGAGGTTTCAGAATGAGTTAAAATGACTGCTTTTATTGCTTTTTGTTTATCTTCTTCTAACACCTTTTTGAATTCTTCTGGATCAAGTGGATTACCCCATTCGGAACCAATTTTTATTACTTCTAGACCAAATTCTTTAGCAACTTTTACCCATCGTTCGCCAAATTTTCCATTTTCTCCACAGATTACTTTATCTCCTTTGCTTAAAGTATTTATTATTCCAGCTTCCATTGCTGCAGTCCCACTTCCAGTAATTGTTAGAACATCATTTTGAGTTTGATGAAGCCACTGCAAATTTTTAGTAGTACTCTCTACAAGATCTTGGAATTCTTTACTGCGATGGCCTATTGGATGCTTACTTAATGCTTGTAAAACTTTTTCTGGAACTGGTGTGGGTCCAGGAATCATCAATGATAATTTTTGTTGTATGGCCACTTTTTGTGAAATAGGTCATTCTTAGATTAGTTCTCATTGTATATTTTTCAATTACTTGATTTGAAAAAAGGATTTTCTTTACCTTTGTGGGTTGCTGGAGCTGCTAGTTCAGCACTAAAAAAACTAGTAGGGTTACCATTTGAGAATTATGAACTAATAAAAATTCCTAATGAAAAAAAAGAAATAAAAATCGAGATTCATTCTGTTGGTTTACTTAAAGATGACTCGCATGCATTAGGAATCACCTTTGCAAGGTCTGGCTTAGATCTTGACATCACACAAAACTTAGAGATATGGACAATAGCCTCTTTAGAAAAAATTTCTTTTAATAATCCTGTTCAATCAATTCCAATAAACATTATTCCAGGATCTGGTGTAGGCATAAAAGAAGATACATCAGAGATGTGCATTTCTAATTTTGCTAAAGAAGTTTTATATGAAAATTTATTAGATATTATTCCTGCCGGTTTTAATTTGAAATTAGAAATTATTTTCCCAAAAGGAGCGTTTTTAGCAGAAAGAACTAGTAATAGCTCATTTGGAATTGTTGATGGATTATCTATTATTGGCACTTCTGCTGAGACTTATTCGAGTGCTTCACCTGATCAATTAGAAGATGCTAAAAATAATCTAGCAAAGTTAATCCAAAATGATTTTAAAGGGGAAGTTATATTTGTTATAGGCGAAAATGGGTTAAATTTAGCAAAAACTAATAATGTTAAATTGCCAATTATCAAAATTGGCAATTGGATAGGACCACTATTAGTTGATGCTGCAATAAAAAAAGTTAAAACTGTAATTCTTTTTGGTTATCACGGGAAATTAATTAAATTAGCAGGCGGTATTTTTCATACACATAATCATTTGGCTGATGCAAGAATTGAGATTCTTGTTTATTTAGCCGTTCAAGAAAAGTTACCACTTGAAATAATAGTGGAATTATCTCAGTTAGATAATCTTGAGAATGCATTAAAACTTCTTGAAAGATTTAATAAATCTTTAGCTGATAAATTTTTCATGAATTTATCAAATACGATCGAAAAGCGAGCTTTTACTTATGTTAATAGGTATATAAAAACCGATATGGAAATCGCATCAATCATTTTTGATAGAAAAAGGAAAGTTAGGTGGGCTGGAAAAAACGGCAAAAATTATATTTCTTATTTTCAATAAGATTAATTTGTGATTCATTATGCTTTTGTAAATAAATTGAGTTAACTTTTATACATGAGTCAAATAATTTTAAAAAAAGAACGAGATCCTTCAATATTAATTTTGGATTTCGGATCTCAATATTCTGAATTGATTGCAAGAAGAATTAGAGAAACTAATGTTTTTTCTCTTGTAGTAAGTAATTACATTTCAATTGAGGAAATTAAAAATATTAATCCTAAAGGCATTATTTTAAGTGGAGGCCCAAATTCTGTATATGAAAAAAATGCACCTACATGTGATGAAAAAATTTTTAATTTAGGAATTCCTATCCTTGGGATATGCTATGGAATGCAATTAATGGTCAAAGAACTTGGAGGATCCGTTATTTCAGCAACCAAAAGAGCTGAATATGGTAGAGCACCAATAAATATAGACCAAGAATCTGCCCTCCTTTCTGATGTAGAAGATAAATCTATTATGTGGATGAGTCATGGCGATTCTATTAATTGTTTGCCTGATGGATTTAATAAAATTGCTCATACCGAGAACACACCACATGCAGCAATTATAAATGATGTAAAGAAACTATTTGGCGTACAATTTCATCCTGAAGTTATTCATTCAGAATTCGGGATGACGGTAATTAAAAATTTTGTTTATAAAATTTCTTGTTGTGCGGCTGATTGGACAACCGAAACCTATATAGAGGAAACTATTCCCAGGATAAGAGAGCAAGTTGGTGATAAAAAAGTTTTGCTTGCCTTATCTGGAGGAGTTGATTCCTCAACTCTTGCTTTTCTTCTCAATAAAGCTATTGGAAATCAGCTTACATGCATGTTTATAGACCAAGGTTTCATGAGAAAAGGTGAACCAGAATTTTTAATGAATTTTTTTGATAAGAAATTTCACATAAAAGTTGAATATATTAATGCAAGGGAAAGGTTTATTGCCAAATTAAAAGGTATTACTGATCCAGAACAAAAAAGAAAAATTATAGGTGAAGAATTTATTAGAGTATTTGAGGAAGAAAGCAATAGATTGGGACCTTTTCAGTATTTAGCCCAAGGTACTCTTTATCCTGATGTTATTGAAAGTGCTGGTACTAATATTGATCCTAAAACAGGAGAAAGAATAGCTGTAAAAATAAAGAGTCATCATAATGTGGGTGGATTACCAAAAGATTTACAATTTAAATTAGTTGAGCCATTAAGAAAACTTTTTAAGGATGAAGTCCGAAAAGTCGGAGCTGCTTTAGGTTTGCCGGATGAAATTATAAAAAGGCATCCATTCCCAGGACCAGGATTAGCTATAAGAATTTTGGGAGAGGTGAATAATGAAAAACTTGATTGTTTAAGAGATGCAGACTGGATAGTAAGAGATGAAATTAAAAAAGCAGGTCTTTACAATGATATTTGGCAAGCTTTTGCAGTATTGCTGCCTGTAAAAACAGTAGGAGTAATGGGTGATAAAAGGACTTATGCATGGCCAATAGTTTTACGTTGTGTATCTAGTGAAGATGGTATGACAGCCGATTGGTCAAAAATTCCTTTTCAGATTTTGGAGAGGATTGCAAATAGAATCGTAAACGAAGTTAGTTCAGTTAATAGAGTTGTTTATGATATTACAAGTAAACCTCCTGGAACTATTGAGTGGGAGTAAGTCTTCAAATATTTAAAAATTTAAAGTCTTTTATTAAAGCAAGAAATTTTTAAATGATATTTAAAACGTTATGCCCGATATTATTAAATTAAGTCGATCTACAGTTGAGAAATATCTTAGTTGTCCAAGATGTTGTGTACTGGATAAAAAATATCAAATAAAACCGCCATCATTGCCATTTACTTTAAATATAGCTGTAGATAATTTATGTAAAAATGAATTTGATTACTATAGAAAAATTCAGGAGCCGCATCCTTTATTTATTGAATATGGAATTGATGCTGTGCCTTTCAAACACAAAGATTTAGAACGTTGGAGAAGTAATTTTCAAGGGATAAGATATCTTTCAACAGAACACAACTATGATTTTGGTGGTGCTGTCGATGATATTTGGCAGAAAAAAAATGGTGATCTTATTATTGTTGATGTGAAAGCAACTTCTAGAAATAATTTTGATTGGTCTGAGACTTTTAATAAATACGAATATGCAAAAGCCTATAAGAGACAATTAGAAATGTATCAGTGGTTATTTAAAAAAAATGGTTTTCAAGTGGCTAAAGAAGCTTATCTTTTATATTTCAATGGAAAGAAAAATGAAGAGTTATTTAATAACCAATTAAATTTTGACGTACATCTAATTAAATTAGATTGTTCTACTTCATGGGTAGAGAATAAGATAATTGATACGGTTAATTTATTACGTTCGGATAATTTCCCCAAACCTTCATTAAAGTGTGAATACTGTAATTATTTAAAGAAGCGTTGGCAGTTATCAATAACTTAATATTCATAGGATAATTTTTCATATTTCTGGAAAAATAGTGAATAAAAGATAATCTTTAATTAGATTAATAATTTAGACTTTTGATAAATTCGAAAAATTCTGAAAGAAAGATAACTAATCATCTGCAACAAGATGTAGTCAAAGTATCTGGCAAAACAATTTTTATTAATCCTTTTTTATATTGGAGAAGATTTGACGAAAACACTAATAGATGGCTTAGAGAACCTGGTCAAATGTCAGATGATCAAATTGCACCAAACAGGAATCGTTTTTATCCAGAAATAGAGTGGGCTGATTTGACTCATGAGCAGAAGCTCATAAAAGATGCAACTGTTGAGATGTTTTTAAAAACTCTTGAATTGATAAGTACATTTCATCCTTATCTTAGTTCTGGACAATTATTAGAAGTGGAGAGGAAGATGGCGATTACAAAAAAAACTCCTTTCGAAAAATGGGTAACAAAATCTTTCGCCAAAAAAACGAGATTATTAGAAAATGAAAAAAGAAAATTTCAAAGAGAAAGATTTTTTAATAGCTGGAGAGAATGGTTCAGTCTTACAAATACTCAACAAGCAATTTTGCCGTTAATTGTCACGATATTTATTTCTTCGTTTGTTGGGTGGTCTCTAGGGATATCAAAGAATAGTTGTAATCCTTATTTTGAACAAAATATAAATAAATTAAATTAATTTGTTTTTGATATTTTTTAAGTATCTAAGTAAAAATAATTTTGAAAAAATAAATTTGTTATTTAGAATTCTATTAATTGAAATAATTGCTTAAAAAGTATAAGTTTTATGAGTGAAAATTTAAATTCAAATAATCTTGAAAATGACGAGTTCGATCTGAACAATGAAGATAGTGATTTTCAAGATTTAATCAATAGACTTAAAGAGATAAAATCAACCATTGCTTTATTGGAAAAAACAATATTTAAATAAATTTATATTTTTGATAAAAACAAGTCCTAATAAAAAACTTATTTCATTAAAAAGACAACCACTAGTCTTACTTATTTTTTCTTCTGTTTCCTTTTTATTGATTCTATTTAGGTTAATTTTTTTACAACTTTTAAATTATGAATCTTTTAAGAAAATGTCAGATGAGAATAGGATAAGACTTATTGCTTCGCAGCCAATACGTGGAAGGATACTAGATAAAAATAGTAATGTTCTTGCAAATAGTAGAGTGAAATATTCTTTAATAATAAAGCCTCAATATGTTAAAAAAAGCAATTGGGAACAACATAAATCAATTATTTCTAATTTGTTAAATATTGATAGTAATGTAATTCAAAAAAAATACTCTGATGGTCTAAAAAATCAGAAACTCTCAGTAATTATTCTTGATGATTTAAATGTAGATCAATTAATAAAATTTAAGGAGAATGAAGGTAATTTAATTAGTTTTGAAATAGCTACCAATTTAATTAGAAATTATCCTTATAAATCCCTTGCTGCCCATGTGATTGGTTATACTCAGCCAGTAACTGAATTAGAATATAAATTTTTATCTAAGAAGGGTTATAAATTAAATGACTTAATCGGTAGGACGGGAATTGAATATGTTTACGAAGATTTTATAAGAGGTAAATGGGGCGGAGAAATGGTTGAAGTAAATTCATTAGGAAAATTTCAAAGATCATTGGGTATAAGACCTTCAGTACAAGGTAATGATATTCAACTAACAATCGATCTTAATCTGCAGTTAGTTGCTGAGGAGGTTCTTAAAGATAAAAAAGCTGGAGCCATAATAGTGATGGATCCAAGAGATGGTGCAATAAGAGCCATGGCAAGTAAACCTACATTCGATTTAAATTTTTTCTCAAAGGATTTTAAACCTGAGAAAGAATATAATACACTTTTTAATTCTCCTGAAAAACCCTTATTTAATAGAGCATTAAATGCCTACGATCCAGGAAGCGTTTGGAAAATTGTAACGGCTTTAGCTGGCTTAGAAAGTGGAAAATTTCCTAGAGAAACAATGTTAGATACGAAACCATGTATCACTTATGGAAGCCAATGTTTCAGGGAACACAATGATTTAGGTTTTGGAGTAATAGGTTATGAAGATGCTTTAAGAGTTTCGAGTAATACATTTTTTTATCAAGTCGGATATGGTGCAGGAGTTGATGAAATTCATAAGGTTTCTAGAAAACTTGGTTTTAATTCTTTATCTGGAATTGAAATTGCTGAACAAGAAAATAAAGGATTAGTGGCAAGTAGTGAGTGGGCTAAAAAAGGCAGAGGATGGGGGCAACCAGGAAGAACTCCATGGGTCCCAGAAGATATTGCGAGTATGTCTATTGGACAATTTGTTGTTCAAGTTACTCCTATTCAAATAGCTAGAGCTTATGCTGCTATTGCAAATGGAGGTTATTTAGTTACTCCACATTTGACTAAAAAAGATGAAGAAAGTCTTTTAGATAAAAAACGTATTCCAATTGACATTGACCCACAAAATATTCAATTGATAAAAAGTGGTCTCCGGAAAGTAGTAGAGTCTGGCACAGGAGTATCAATTAATTATGGAGTTTCAAATTTACCTCCAGTGTCAGGTAAAACAGGAACTGCTGAAGATGGTGAAGGTGGCTCAGATCATGCTTGGTTCGTTTGCTTTACACCCTCTGAAAATAGCGAATTACTTGTAGTTGCTTTTGCACAGAATACTCCTGGTGGTGGATCTGTTCACGCCCTGCCAATGGCAAGAGAAATTTTAAAAGTTTGGAATGAGAAAAAATGAGATTAATTTTTAGATATTAAAAGTTTATGTTTTTAATTTTTTCATTTGTAAAAGTCTTTGAATAATATCTTCAATAGTTTTTGTATCTATAGGTTTACTATATGACGACAAAAGTTGTCTTCCTAATACTTGACTTCCTAAATGCACTAATTGAATTCGTAATGAGGTCAGTAGTTCTAACCCTATCCCACCAGAAAATGTTGCAATTGCAATAGGTTGACCATTAAATAAATTCCTAAAGTCATCTCCCGAAATAGATAGCCATGCTATGAAGTTGGAGAGAATGGGAGGTATAGATCCATTATATTCAGGCGCACAAATCACCCACCTTTCAATCTCGAAAAGCTTTTTTTTTAATTCTTCTATTTCATTTGGAATATTTTCTTTGCTGTGAATTCTTGGATTAAATAATGGAATATCAAGAGTAGTAAGATCTAAAATTTCAGAACTTATGTTCAGTTCATTACTTTTTTCAAGAAATTTTTCAGAAAGTTCTAGATTTTTACCACAACTAGCCGTAATGATTATTAGATCTTTTGTTTCAGTCATAAATTAGATAAATAAATTTAATAGTTAGCACCTGTTTTGCGGTGATGAACTGCCGTAAGACTATCGGATTTTAGTATATTACCGTGTAGTACTTCAGCGTATATTACCCAATGATCTCCACATTCCATTCTCTCTTTTACAGAAGCATCTAACCATGCTAGCGATTCAGGAATTATTATCTGTTCATTAGGAGTTAATTCAATATTTATTCCTTCAAATCTATCTTCTCCAGGTGCAAAGGGCTTTGTGAATCTTTTCAAAGGTTCTTTAAAATCTTTTTCACTAAGAATATTTAATGCGAATGAATCTCCTACTTGAAGAAGAGACTCTACTGATCTATCTTTTGCTACTGCAATACTTAACCCAGGCGGTGAAAAACTTGCTTGACTAACCCAAGATGCAAGCATGGCTCCTTTAATATTATTCTCATCTTTGCCTTTAGAGGCTGTCAGGACACAAAGTGAACCAATAACTCTTCCAAGAGCTTGTAGCTTTGGATCCGTTTTGCTTGTAATCATTCCAGTATCTGATTTCCTGGGTTTTTTCTTTGCTTTTTTTATAATTTTTCTTCCAAAGTGAGTTCCTATTTCTTCTAATTCTTTAATCTTTGGCTTATTTGGACTGAATTTAATCCTAATAGGGTCAAAACTAAACTTAAAACCACCATCTTTTAATTTTGTTTCAAGTAAATCTATAGCTTCGCCGCTCCAGCCAAAACTACCAAAAATTCCCACTGGCTTATCTCTATTACCCTCTGATAATAATGTTCCTAGTGCACTTACTATTGGAGTTGGGGCATGCCCACCTAGTGTTGGTGAACCTATTAAATAACCATCAGCGTTTTTGATAGATTTTATAAGTGCATCATTTGGTGTAAATTCACAATTAATACTTTCAACTTCGACAGATGTTCTATTTATTCCTTTAGCCAATGCATCGCCTATTGAGGCTGTATTTCCATATGCACTTGCATATATCAGAGCGATCTTAGGATTATTTGTTGAGAGATTTTCACCCCATCTAATGTAGTCATTTAAGAAGCTTTTTAAGCTATATTCGATAGCGGGACCATGTAATGGCGCAATAGTTTTAATATCGTAATCTGCAATTTTTTCAGTTATTGATATTACTTGATTAGACATTGGTGCCATTAAGCAATCATAAAAATGTTTCCTATCAATTTCTGTACTAACTCGATTAGTTTCAGACCAATCTGAAGAAGCAATGTGAGCAGAAAAAATTTTTTCACTTAGAAGGATTTCTTGATTACGTTCATAAATTATCAGACCTCCAGGCCAACGTGCTGTTGGAATAGGAATCAACTCTAGTGAAATGTTATCTAATTCTAAATTTTGCTCCTTTTTGACTATGTTTATTTTAGGTAATTGAATTTCAATAAAGTTTTCTAAGGTAGGATTTCTTTGGTTCCAAAGTTCGCTAATAAGTTTATAACCTGGATTAGAGCAAGTAATAGTTGTATTTTGAAATTGGGTACTTATGTTCTTTATAGTTTCAATAATTTGGGGATTAATATGACCAGAAATGAAGTTGATATTACTTAATTTAAATTGATCGCAAAACCTAGAAATTACTTTATTAAACGAATCTAAATATTGTTTCTCAGGTGGATGAATAATAAAAAGTTCCTCATGACTTCTAATTAAAAAAGTATTAAAAGAGGTTCCTTTTTCAAGGTTAAATTCAAGTTCAAATCTTTCTTTATTTTGGTCTAAGAATCTTATACAAGAAAAATTTTCAGTAATTTCAAATTCTGATATATTTTGATTTTCTGCAAGTAAGCCTATATTAATATCTGACATTTCAAGGACTTATTTTCTAATAGTGATTAGCAACTTTTCTGTGATGAACTGCTGTCTTACATGATAAGTCAGAAACATTACCATTTTCAACAATTCCGTAAATTATCCAATGGTCTGGAGTCTCCAGTCTTGAACTGACTTTACAATCTAAAAAGGCGAGTGAATCTGAGAGAACAGGTCCTCCTTCAGCGATGTTGCTAATTACATCTACATCCGCAAATCTATCAGCTCCAGGGGCAAATCTTTTTAAAAAATGTCTGAACATTTTTTGATAATTATCTTCTCTCAAGATATTCACAACAAAACCTTTACCAACTTGCATATATGATTCAATAGCTCTATCTTTTGCTACTGCAACTGTAATACCTGGTGGAGAAAAGCTTGCTTGACTAACCCAACTTGCGACCATTGCACTTTGTCTAAATGTCGAACCTTCCCCTTGACTAGCTGTTACTACATATAATCCTCCACTTAATCTACCTAACGCTTTATCTAAATTTGAATCAAGGCTCTTCATAGAGGCAATATTCTTCTTTTTATTGATCAATTGACCCAAATCAGTTCCAGCTTCTTCGAATTGTTGATAAACAATCGGATCTGGAATATTTTTAACTCTTAATGGAGAGAAAGCTTCTTTTTGACCAAGTTCTCTTAATTTATTTGCTAAGGAATCTATAGGTTCATCATTTCCACCAAATGCATCATAAACTGCAGTAAATTGTTTTGGCTTTAGTGCTGCAAATAAAGTACCGAGAGATTCTTTTAATTCATTATCTGAGTCTACAGGCCATGTGGGAATGACTACTGCTTTTGATTCGGAAATTAAACTTGTTAATTCTTGCGGGTCAGAAGATCTTAGATCAATTAACTGAACCTGAGCATCTGCTTTGCTTATTCCATGAGATATCGCTTGACTGAGTCGATCACAATAACCATAGTCGCTTATGTAGCAGACTGACACAAAATCATTGCCTTTGCTTTTATTGCTACTCCATTCAAGATATTTTCCTTTCCAAAAATTAACCTGATTATGGAGCAAAGGCCCATGACCCACAGCTATTGTTTTTAATTCAGGTAGCTTATCTATTCTTTTAATTGCCTGCATAACGCTTCTAGCGTTTGGACCCATAAGGCAATCGTAATAAAAACGGAAATCATCGTATATTTCTTTTTGATCAGTGTCAAAAAATTCGTCAGAACAATAATGTAGTCCAAAAGCATCGCATGTATAGAGAACATTTGTGCTGTGATCATATGAAAATATGGTATCTGGCCAATGCAAATTTGGTGCACTTATGAATTCAATATTATGTTCTAAACCACTATTAGGATTAGTTCCGAGATTTAAAAACTCTCCGCTCTTAACCTCTAGACGTTTAAAGGGAATATGTATTTGGTCTTCAATAAATTTAAGTGCTAATTTTGATCCAACTACTGTGATATTTTGGTTTAATTCTAAAAGATTACCTATTAAACCAGAATGATCAGGTTCTGTATGGCTAGTAATTAGATAATCAATTTCTTGCGGATTCACCTTTTTCAGTAATTCTTCAAACCATAATTCTTCAAACTTTGCGTGACTAGTATCAATGATTGCTAGTTTCTCGCCTTTAATAATAAAACTATTGTAAGTAGTTCCATTTCTTAAACCAAATTCAATATCAAATCTACTGCGATCCCAATCCAAAGATCTTATGGCACAAGAATCATCAGCAAAGTTTTGAGATTGAACCGTCAACTTGTTATTAGTTTGTGCCAATTTAGAATTACTTGTCTGGGCAGAGGCTATCATAGAATAATTAGCTTTATAAATTAACTTTAGTTATATAGAATATAAATTCGCGTGATTATCTTTGCGAAATAACCGAAATTACGCTTTTCTTTAATTTTTAATCTTCTTATTCTGGATAAATGACATCTCAATTAATTAAAAAAATAGTTACTGGAGATGAGATAAGAAATGCTTTTTTAAAATTTTACAGTGAAAAATTACATAAAATCATTCCAAGTGCATCTTTGATTCCAGATGACCCTACGGTTATGCTCACAATTGCTGGAATGCTACCTTTTAAACCAGTTTTTTTAGGTTTAAAAGAAAGACCATCAAAAAGGGCTACATCTAGCCAAAAGTGCATCAGAACAAACGATATAGAAAACGTTGGAGTTACAGCTAGACACCACACTTTTTTTGAAATGCTTGGTAATTTCTCTTTTGGAGATTATTTTAAACGAGAGGCTATTCAATGGGCTTGGGAATTAGTTATTAATATTTATCAACTTTCTGTTGAAAATATAATTGTGAGTGTTTTTCACGAAGACGAAGAGTCTGCAAAAATTTGGAGAGATGAAATTGGTATTCATCCAGATAGGATAGTCAAACTAGGTGAGGAAGATAATTTTTGGTCATCTGGCAAAACAGGTCCATGTGGACCTTGTTCAGAACTTTATTATGATTTTAATCCTGAAAAGGGTCTGCAGAATATTGATTTAGAAGATGGAGATCGTTTTATTGAATTTTATAATCTTGTTTTTATGCAATATAATCGTGATCCTAATGGAAAATTGACCGATTTAAAATTTAAAAATATTGATACAGGAATGGGTCTTGAAAGGATGGCTCAAATACTACAAAAAAAGCAAAATAATTATGAGACAGATTTGATTTTTCCTATTATTCAAAAAATTTGTGAGATTGCCAATATTGATTATTTTTCTTCAGATGATAAAAACAAAATTTCTTTAAAAATCATTGGTGATCACATAAGAGCTGTTATTCATTTAATTTCTGATGGAGTATCAGCAAGTAATCTCGGTAGGGGATATATATTAAGAAGGCTTATTAGAAGAATGGTCAGACATGGCAGATTATTAGGTATAACAAATGAATTTTTACCTCATATTGCTACTGTCGGAATTAACTTAATGCAAAATAATTATCCTGATTTAAAAAATAATAATGATTTAATTTTGAATGAGATAAAAATTGAAGAAATAAGATTTAGGGAAACTCTTGAAAGAGGAGAGAAATTGCTAGATGAGTTAATTTCTTCAGGGCAGAAATTAATTTCTGGTTTTAAAGCTTTTGAACTTTATGATACTTATGGATTTCCTCTAGAACTTACTGTAGAAATTGCTGATGAACATAGTATCAGTGTAGATATAAAGGGTTTTGAAGAAGAAATGAATGTACAAAAAGAGAGAGCTAAAGCTGCTTCAAGTAATATTGATTTGACATTAGAGGGATCATTAGAGCGAGAAATAGATGTTTTTAACAAAACTGTTTTTAATGGTTATAAATCACTCCTTTCGGAAGCTGAAATAAAGGGTATATTCTTGGATTCAACATTAGTTAAGGAAGCAAGTGAAGGTCAGAAAGTTTTAATTGTTCTTGATCAGACAACTTTTTATGGAGAATCTGGTGGGCAAGTTGGTGATATTGGAACGATATTTTCAAACGATGTTGAGGTCTTGGTTGATAATGTCATGCGCAAGAAAAATGTTTTTTTACATTATGGCACGATCAAAAAAGGAAAATTAACTATTGGACAAAAAGTTAAGACTAATGTTAGCTCCTCCAACAGAGCTAAGGCTGCTGCAAATCATACAGCTACTCATTTATTACAATCTGCACTTAAATCAGTTATTAATGAAAGTGTTGGACAAAAAGGTTCATTAGTAGCCTTTAATAAATTACGATTTGATTTTAATTCCTCTAATCCTATTTCTAAAGATCAAATTTCCAAGATTGAGACTTTAGTTAACTCTTGGATTATGGAAAATCATGCCCTAGAAATAAAAAATATGTCTAAGAGTGAGGCTCTTGAAAAGGGCGCAGTCGCCATGTTTGGAGAAAAATATGATGAAGAAGTGCGCGTTGTTAATGTACCAGGAGTTTCCATGGAACTTTGTGGGGGCACACATGTTAAAACTACATCCGAATTAGGTTCTTTCAAAATAATTAGTGAGGAAGGAATCTCAGCTGGAGTCAGAAGAATCGAAGCATTATCAGGCCAATCAGCATTAGACTATTTCAGTGATAGAAATGCTTTAGTAAACCAACTAAGTGATTTGTTAAAAGCAAATCCTAATCAACTTTTTGAAAGGGTTAATAATTTGCAAGCAGAGCTTATTAATAAGAATAAAGAGATACAAAAAATGAAAGATGAAATTGCATACTTTAAATACTCTTCTATAAAGTCATCCTCACAAATAGTAAATTCTTTTTCAATTTTAGTAAATCAGATTGATGGCTTAGATGGAAATTCTTTGCAATCTGCAGCACTTAATTTAACTTCTCATTTGGGAAATAAAGCAATAGTGATTCTTGGGGGAATACCAAATCCAGAAAATAGAAAGTTGTTATTTGTAGTTTCTTTAGGAGATGATGCAGTAAAAAAAGGATTGCATGCAGGTAAATTAATTAATGAGATTGCAAGAATATGTTCGGGAGGTGGAGGAGGAAAGCCTAACTTTGCTCAAGCAGGTGCTAAAGATATTGATAAGTTAAGTGATGCTTTAGATTATGCCAAAAATTATTTGCAAAACATATTAGATAGTCATTCTGATAAATAACTACTTTTTCTGAGACTAATTTCGATTTGATCCATTAATTTCCTTGCTTCTTCAATAGTTAATTTTTTTTGATCAATTGCTGATTCAGTATTAATCCTTATAGATTCAACTAAAGAAGCTGAACTGTAATCTAATAATTCTAAAATTTCAGATTTACTGTCCTCTTTAATAATATTTTTGACTTTATATGAATTATCTTGATTTATGTCTATATGAACAACGTTTGTACTACCAAATAAATTGTGCAAGTTTCCTAATGCTTCTTGATAGGCTCCAGTCATAAAAATTCCAATTAGATAATCTTTATCTTCCTCTAACTTATGTAAATTTAGTAATGATTTAATTTTTCCATCATCAATAAAATTATTTAGTTTCCCATCTGAATCACAAGTTAAATCTGCAAAGTTGCCTTTGCAGAACGGCTCCTCTAAGTGCCTATGTATTGGTACTATTGGAAAAATCTGATTTATTGCCCAGCTATCGGGAATAGATTTAAAGATAGATAAGTTGGCATAATAAGTTGATGCAAGAGTTTCTGTAATTTCAGATAAATCAGGGTGATTGATTTCATCATTATTCAGGTTATTAGAAATTTCTTTTGCGCAAGCCCAAGTAAGTTCTTCGGCATAAGCTCTTTCTGCTAAACTTAAAAATCCTAATCTAAAAGCGACTAAGCAATCTTCTTTAAACTTTTTTGCATCATTCCATAGTTCAATTATTTGAGATAAATTTATTTTTTTATTTTTAAGTTTTTTTAATTCATAGAAAGTTTCAAGTAAATTTGAAATTATTAATTGTTGATTTTTTTTATCAAATATTTGTAGTTTTGAACTGACATGACTTGTTCCTAAGACATTAAAAATTAAAACTGAACAATGACTAATTATTGCTCTTCCACTTTCTGAGATTATTGTTGGATGATTGATATTATTTAATTCACATGAATCCTTAATAGTTGCAATTACATCGTTAGCGTAATTTTGAAGAGAGTAATTAGTAGAGGTGTTGGAGGAGGTTTTAGTTCCATCAAAATCTATACCTAATCCTCCCCCAACGTCGATATATTGCATTGGGGCTCCTAGTTTGCATAGTTCAACATATATTTGACTCGCTTCTTGTAATGCGTCTTTGATCACAGCAATATCACTTATTTGACTGCCTATATGAAAATGGAGCAATTTCATTTCGTTGATAAGATTTGCTTCTTTTAGTTCTTTTATTGTCAACATAATTTCTGGGATTGATAATCCAAATTTGGAATTATCTCCAATAGATTTACCCCACCTACCACTACTTTTACTTGATAACTTTGCTCTAATTCCTATCAATGGAGTCGCGTTAAGTTCTTGAACTGCTTGAATAATTCTTTTTACCTCATCTCGTTGCTCAATAACTATTATTGGATTTTTGCCGAGTTTTCTGGCCAAAGTAGCAATCTCAATATATTTTTTATCTTTATATCCGTTGCAAATTAATAATGAATTTTGGTTTTCAAGAAGTGCAAGGCCAACTAATAATTCTGATTTACTTCCTACTTCTAAACCAAAATTCCATTGGCTACCAAACTCTATTATCTTTTCTAGGACATTTTTCTGTTGATTACATTTGACAGGAAAAACGCCTTGATAAATGTTCTTATATTTATAGGTTTTTATTGCTTTTAAAAAAGAGTCATGTAATGCATTCATTCGATCTTTCAAGATATCATTAAATCTTATGATTAATGGAGGATTTATTTCTCTACTCTTTAGTTCTTTAACAAGCTTAAAAAGATCAATCTTATTTTTAGATTTTATATCTCTAGTTACTGATATATTTCCTTTGGAATTTATAGAAAAATATTTATCTCCCCATTTGTCTATGTTATAAGTCGAAATACTATCTTCAATAGTCCAAATATTTTTTAATTTTTTTGGCTCAAAATTGGTCAATTTATGTCTTAGTAATTAATAAATGTTTTTGAAAATAACTCAAAACAATATCTTTTATTTTAATGATTACTTGCCAAGTTACCACCCAAAAGTTGAATATACATAGAGTGATTATTAACTAAATGACCAAAGAGAGAACCTTTATTGCAATTAAACCGGATGGAGTTCAAAGAGGATATGTTTCTGAGATTATTGGCAGATTTGAAAAAAAAGGGTTTAAATTGGTTGGATTAAAGCAATTAATTCCTTCAAAAGAACTTGCCCAAAATCACTATGGAGTGCATAGAGAAAGACCCTTTTTTGGTGATTTAGTAGACTTTATTTCAAGTGGTCCTGTTGTAGCAATGGTGTGGGAAGGCGAAGGAGTTATTTTGAGTGCTAGAAAACTAATAGGTGCAACAAAACCTCTGGAAGCAGAGCCTGGAACAATTAGAGGTGATTTAGCTATTGATATTGGGAGGAATATTATTCATGGTTCTGATGGAGAAGATACAGCAAAATTTGAAATTGATCTATGGTTTAACGAAGAGGAATTATGTGAGTGGGAAACTTCTGATTCGAATTGGCGATCTGAAAATTAAAATTTAAATCGCAAATCTATCTAAACTAAATTTTTCTAAAAAGCTTTTTTCTATTTCTTTGAGATTTTTATTTTGAACTATTTTCAAAAGAAGATCACTTGTTATTGCAGAAAATAAAACTCCATTTCTGTAATGTCCTGTAGCTATAAAAAGATTTTCAATTTTTGATTTTCCAATTATTGGTTTCAGATCTGGTGTGCAAGGTCTAAATCCCCACCAATGTTCCATTTGTGGCCAATTAATAGCTTCTGGTAATAAGGAGCGAATGCCTTCTTGCAGTTGCTTTATTCCATTAGGAGTATTACCCTGATTAAATTTTGAATCTTTTTCAACTGTTGCTCCAACTACAATAAGTCCATCATCACGGGGAACTAGATAAGTTTTTGGACCAAAAATAACCCTTTTCAAAAAATTTGTTGGACCTTGTATTGATAGCATTTGTCCCTTTACAGGAAAGATTGGAATCTTATTAAAAATTTTTTTACTCCATGCACCACTGCATATAATTGCTTTTTCGCAGTTAATTTTTTTTATTTCTCCAGTGGCACATAAAACTGTTGCACCTGTAATTTTGTTTTTTTCGATTGTCAAATCCTCTACTTCTGATCCTTCTTGAAATTCGACTCCATGCAAGGAGCATGCTCTCTCAAGTGCACGCATCAGTCTTCTTCGGTTATCTATTTGACCATCTTGTTCAAAAAGTAAACCATGTTTCCAAATAGAATTTATTCCATTAATTTCTGTTTGAAGATCTTTGTGATTTAAATATTTTCCATATTCATAAGTGGGAAACTCTTCAAGATCTTCTTTGTTTTTAAAAGGAACTACTATGCCACATTTTTTTAAACCGCATTTAATATTACTATCTTGTTCAATACTTTTAATCCACTTTGGAATTAGACTTTGACTTTCTTGGCCAAATTTTAGTAATTCATCTTCGAGCCCTTCGGCATGAGTAGCTAACATTCCTGCAGCAACAAATCCAGCTGATTCATTTCTGTTTTTGCTTAAAACTAAAACTTTGAAGTTATTTCTAGAAAATTCATAAGCAATAGATAAACCTAAAAGTCCACCTCCAATGATTAATATTGAATTTTTGGTTTCTTGTGCCATTTTAAAATTAATATTTTTATTTGTGTTTTGGTCCTCTTTTCCTTTATATCCAATAATATTAATAAAGAGACTTTTAATAATGAACAATTTTGAATCTTGGGAAGCTGTGATTGGTTTGGAAACTCATGTACAGCTTAATACGAAAAGTAAAATATTCACATCTGCGTCAACAGCTTTTGGTGATGCACCTAATACCCATATAGATCCTGTAGTTTGTGGGTTACCAGGAACTCTTCCAGTTCTGAATGAGACTGTTCTTGAGTATGCTGTAAAAACTTCGTTAGCATTAAATTTAAACGTTGCAGAACATTGTAAATTTGATAGAAAACAATATTTTTATCCTGATCTTCCTAAAAATTATCAAATTTCACAATTTGATGAACCACTAGCTGAAAATGGTTGGTTGGAGGTTGAAATAATTGAAAAGGACAAAGAACCTTATATCAAAAAAATTGGTATAGAAAGGCTACATATGGAAGAAGACGCCGGAAAACTAGTCCATTCAGGAAGTGATAGATTAGCTGGCTCTAAGTATTCTTTAGTTGATTACAATCGTGCCGGAATAGCTCTTTGTGAGATTGTAAGTAAACCAGATATTAGATCAGGTAAAGAGGCATCTGAATATGCTTCAGAGATTAGAAGAACAGTTAGATATCTAGGGGTATCAGACGGAAATATGCAAGAGGGCTCATTACGCTGTGATGTCAATATTTCAGTTAGAAAAGGACCTAATGCTCCTTTTGGTACCAAAGTGGAAATAAAAAATATGAATTCATTTTCTGCAATTCAAAAGGCTTGTGATTATGAAATAGCCAGACAAATAGAAGTTTATGAAAATGGAGGAAAAATTTTCCAAGAAACAAGATTATGGGATGAAGCTAAGCAATTAACGAAAAGTATGAGATTAAAAGAAGGTAGTAGTGACTATAGATATTTTCCTGATCCTGACTTAGGTCCAATTGAAATAACAAAAGCCCAAAAAGAAATATGGTTTAAAGAACTACCAGAACTACCTGCAAAGAAAAGAAATAAATATGTGAGTAAATTTGGCTTGTCTGCATATGATGCAAGGGTAATTTCTGATGAAATAAGCATGGCAAACTTTTTTGAAGAAACAGTAGCAAATGGTGCCGAGGCTAAACTAGCTTCAAATTGGGTAACAAGTGATATTGTGGGCTATTTAAAATCAAACAAACTAGGTTTTAGTGAATTAAAGCTTAGTCCTGAAAATCTTGCTGAAATGATTAGCATGATTTCAAAAAATATAATCAGTGGGAAAATTGCAAAAGAAATTTTACCTGAACTTATTCAAAAAAATATTTCCCCAAAAAAATTAGTTGAAGAAAAAGGGTTGGCAATGATATCTGATTCTTCAAGTATTTTACCAATAATTGATGAACTGATAAATGAACATCCAAATGAAGTTCAAACCTTTAAAAATGGTAAAACTAAGTTACTTGGTTTTTTTGTTGGTCAACTTATGAAAAGAACCAAAGGTAAAGCTGACCCGAAACTTGCAAATAAACTTCTTATGGAAAAATTGAATAGCTAAAGCTTAAAGAATCTCTTTTATTGTATTGATCCATTTATTTTGATCATCCGAATTATCTAAAATAATATCTGAAAATTTTCTTTTTTCTTTAAAACTTAATTGCAAATTTATCAATTCATATGCTTCTTTTACGCTAATATTATCTCTTTTGATAAGTCTGTTTTTTTGTAGTTCTTTAGGACATTTAACTAACCATATTTCAGTGCAAATATCTTCAAATTTTGCTTCAAACAATAATGGAATAACCAGTACAATAGTTTGATTATTGCTGTATTGACTGCATTCTTCTATCATTTTTTCTTTAACTAAGGGGTGAAGCAGTTTTTCAATCCAATCCTTGCTTTCTGAATGTTTAAAAATAATGTTCCTTAAAAGTTTTCTATTTATTTCCCTTTC
Source organism: Prochlorococcus sp. AG-424-E18 (assembly GCA_003210155.1). Classification (GTDB taxonomy): domain Bacteria; phylum Cyanobacteriota; class Cyanobacteriia; order PCC-6307; family Cyanobiaceae; genus Prochlorococcus_A. Next base: position 276,356 of record QCNC01000001.1, read on the forward strand.
TGAATTGTTCTTATTATCAATAATTTTATTTCCAAAATAATCTAAAATTTTCTTATATCCATATGTGTTTGGTTTGATTAATTCTCTTGAAAAATGATCTGCATCTAATATTGGTATGTTTTTATGTTTTCTAATGTAATTAGTTATTGTTGTCTTCCCACTGGCAATACCTCCTGTTAAACCAATTCTTCTTTGGCTGCTTTTTGATTTTTGAAGAATATCCATATAATTAATAATAATCTAATTACTTAGTTTCTTTAGTATTAAAGAGTAGTTAGTATTAATTAAAATACCAAAAAGTTTGAGCCAGTTAGATTCCAATTGGTCGTTTGTTGATGACGGTAATGTAACACCCAAGGGGTTTCTTTTTGCTGGGATATCTGCTGGTTTAAAAGCTTCTAATAAAAAAGATTTAGCACTAATACTCGCTCCAGAAGGAAGTATTTTTAGTGGGATGTTTACTCAATCAATAGTTCGCGCTTCTTGTGTGGATATTTGTGAGGAAAGAATTAAAACAACTTCAGGTTTTGTAAGAGCAATACTAATTAATTCTGGTCAAGCTAATGCATGTACAGGAAACCTTGGGATTCAACATTTTCAAATTGCTACAGGAAAGATTGCGGAACTTTTAGGAATTAAAGAAGAAGAAGTTTTAATGTGTTCAACTGGTGTAATTGGTGTTCCAATACAAATAAATGATTTAGTAAAAAATTTACCGAATTTAGTTAGTGATTTAAAGGCTAATAATTTTCAAAATGCAGCAGAAGCAATTTTAACTACTGATTTGACTTTGAAAAAAGTTTCAATAGAGACGATTATTCAAGGTAGAACAATAAAAATAGCAGGTTTTGCAAAAGGTTCAGGAATGATTTACCCCAATATGGCTACAATGCTTGCTTTCCTAACCTGTGATGCGGGTATTCAAAAAGAAGAATGGGACAAAATGATTGCTATTGCGGTTAAAAAATCTTTTAATGCAATATCAGTTGATGGAGAGACAAGCACAAATGATTCTTTTGTTGGAATAAGTGCAGGAGAGAAAATTGAAAAAAGGTTTTTTCCAATTATCCAAGAGGGTATTGATATTGTTTGTCAAAACTTGGCAAAAAATATTGCAAGGGATGGAGAGGGAGCAAATTGTTTATTAGAAGTGTTGGTTCAAGGAGCAAAAAATACACACGATGCAATTATGCTCGCGAAATCTATTTGTAATTCTGCCTTGGTAAAAACTGCGATACATGGTTGTGATCCGAATTGGGGACGAATCATTTCTGCTGCAGGTAATTCTGGAGTTAAATTTAATTTAAATGACGTTGACTTGTATATAGGAAATGCTCAGATTTTGAAAAACGGCAAGTTAAATAAATATGATCCACAAAAAGTCACAGACTATATTAAGTCCAGAATGAAAGGTAGATATTTAGTAAATGATATTGTAAAAATTATGATTAACCTAAATTCTGGTGAATCGACAGGCACAGCTTGGGGGTGCGATCTTTCTAAAAAGTATGTTGAAATAAATAGCGAATATACTACTTAAGTTTTAGTAAATCTAATGGGAGATATTCATTCATATAAAGAAACAGTATTGTTAAAGTTCCAATTACAGAGCCTATAAAACCTCCAAAAAAATTTACTAATAATCCAGATTGTCTAATTATTACTTCTTCGTTGTTTTCTTCTTCTTCAATATTAGGAGAATCAACTACTTTTAAGCGCTGATTGGTTGTTGGTTGTTTAAGTTGTTGGTGTCGGATGAGGGCTTCGAAATCAGGCATGGAATTTGTGAGGCAATTGAACAATAAGCAGACCAGCCCGCCATTCGACGAGGATCTGATCTACCTAAATCGTCTACAGCTTCAAATACAGCATTCCCCGAGGCTTCTGCTTTATCAAATGCTGAAAGTAAGGGTATAAATGAATCAAAAACATACAAACCAAAATTTTCTAGAGCTGCTTTGGCTTGTTGCGCTGCTTTTTGCTGTCTAAAATCAACTTTTACTATTACTACTGCATGGTTAACTTTTAAGTTGCTTAATAAATTAGCTAGTTCAACAGTTAATTCTACTGATCTTGCTTTTGCAGTTGTAGGTAAGATAACTAAATCTGAACCATATGCTAAGTGTTTAAGTTCTTCTTGATCACTGCTAGCCTGGCCATCAGTTATTACAATTTCTGATGATCTTGATGCTTTAGCAGCTGAACTGACGGGGAAAACTGAAAATGGAAGATTGCCTCTAGATGCGTATGCTAAAGCAGATCTATTCTTGTCTGCATCGACTATGCAAACTTTTTTACCTTCAGAATGCCAAACACTAGCAAGGTGAATACTTGTGCAGGTCTTGGCAACACCCCCTTTTTGTCCGCAAACGGTAATGAACAATTTTTTATTTTTATTTCTCTTACTTTGGAGAATAATTTCTTAATGTCAAGAGAAATTGATTTTTAATGCTTTAAAACTTATTTTTTGAAATATTTTAAAGAAGTTAATATTTTTAGATAACCTAATAAAAGTTCCTTATTTAAATTGGCTAGTGAAGAAAAGAATTGGATTAGGTACGTGGTCTTGGGGGAATAAGCTTTTCTGGAATTACCAATCTACAAATGATGATGATTTACGTGAGACATATAATGAGGCGTTACGAAGAGGTTTCGATCTAATTGATACTGCAGATTCTTACGGTACTGGGAATCTTCAGGGCAGAAGTGAATTGTTGATAGGAAAATTTTTACTAAATACTCCTTCAGCAAAGAAAAAAAGAATTCAAGTAGCAACCAAACTTGCACCTTATCCTTGGAGAATAGGTAACAGCGGCTTCAATAAACCTTTTTTGAAAAGTTTAGAGAGACTTAATAACAAATTAGATATAGTGCAATTACATTGGTCAACTGCAAAATACAATCCTTGGCAGGAATTAGGTCTGTTGAATAATCTTTGCGATTTAAAAGATGAAGGCTTTGATTTTCAAATAGGTTTATCAAATATAGGCCCTAAAAGATTGATGAAATTAATTAATTTCTTGGAAAAAAGAGATCAGAGCCTAAAGAGTGTTCAGATACAGTTTTCTTTACTTGCTCCCGATTTAGGTAAACAATATCAGGTAAAAAAAATTTGCAAAGAAAATAATATTGATTTCTTTGCTTATAGTCCTTTGTCCTTTGGAATACTTTGTATTGATCCTGATAAAGAAGAGAATAAAGAAAAAAGTTTTATTCGTAATGCTTTATTTGAAAACTATAAAAAACCAACATATGAACTGCGGAGGTGTTTAAAAACAATTGCAAATAAAAGATCAGTTTCCCAAGCACAAGTAGCAATTAATTGGTGTTGTTATCAAGGAGTTATTCCACTCGTTGGAATGCGAAAAAAATCTCAAGTTATAGATGTATCGAATGTATTCAAGTGGAATTTAAATAAAAGTGAATTTACAGTACTTCAGGAATTTTCAAAAAAATGTTTAAAAAAAATGCCTAAAAATCCTTTTTCAAGTATTTAATTAAATTTTTAGCTAGATATTTTCTTATTTTTTTTTATTTGACAACCACTATTCCATAGTTCATTGGGAAATTTTTCGCCAGTGAATCTAATAACTTTTGGTTTGAGATTTATTATCAAGTCATTCAGTTTTTTATTAGATTCCATTTTGCAAGATTCGATTTTTAATAAGATAAATTAATTTAAGACTTATCTTCTCAGTATTTATACTTATAAATTTAAAAAAATTCTTTTTAATACAAGCATTTGCAGCAATATTTACACAGTAATAAATTATCTATTACAACTTCTTAGTTATTTAAAAAAGTGGAGTCCTTCCAGACTCCTCGTATCATTTGGTTGATAAGGCTGATATAACCCCATCTCCTTTAGGATCAAGCAGCAACTGGTGCTGTTTGACGGGAGAAACTAACGATTTTGTTAGCATTTGTGTTTTTGCTCTAACCGAGCCGGCTTCAGTCACCTTCCTTATGCCCCGTCGAAACCATTACAACCCCAATATAGTGGAGTTGAGCGGAATCGAACCGCTGTCCGGAACATCGGTTGAGATCACCTAGTCCAATTGGACATTTATATTCTGACAGGCAAAATGGTTATTGAATAGTTTTTTTATTAAGTTTTATCGTATATGAATGTAGTCGCATCATCTTCGGAGGGACTAGAGAAATCTCTAGCAGAAGAAATTTCAAATTTAGGCGGCTTTAATATTAATACTTTTAAAAGATTTATTAGTTTTGAATGTGATTTTGGAACTTTTTATAGAATTCATTTCTACTCCAGATTAGCTTTTCGTTTTTATAGAGAAATTGCAAGTTTTAATTGTTATGACAAGCAATCTTTATATGCGGGGGTTAGAGATTCATTTGATTGGTTAAATTGGTTGCACTTTGATAAAACGTTTAATGTTCAAGTAACTGGGAGAACATCTTCTTTAAGTCATACGCATTTCACTGCTCTTGAAGTAAAAAATTCTATAACTGATTTGCAACAGGCAGTTTGGAATAAAAGATCAAATATTTCTCTAGATAATCCTGATTTTATAATTCATCTGCATTTAAATAATAATAAAGCAATTCTTAGTCTTCAAAGCAGCGTAGAAAGCTTACACAAAAGAGGATATAGACCCGCAATTGGAAATGCTCCATTAAAAGAAAATTTAGCTTCTGGATTGATAAATATGACTCAATGGAATGGCAAAGTTCCATTAATAGATTTTATGTGTGGCTCAGGAACTTTTTTAATTGAGGCAGTCAACCAATTCCTTGGAGTTCCCATAAATATTGATCAAGTATATCTTTTTGAGAATTGGTTGGACTTTAGGAAAGATATTTATCTTAATGAAAAAAATAAGGCAAAAAATAAAATTATAAATTATGAAAAATTACCAACAATAATAGGGTGTGAAATTAATAAAAAGGTTTTTGAGCAGGCGAATGTAAACATTTCATTAGCTGGACTCGAGAATTATATTGAGCTTATAAATAATGATTTTTTAGCACTCCAGTTAAGTTGTACACCTGGGATAATCATATGTAATCCTCCGTACGGTAAAAAATTAGGCGATGAAAATGAATTGGTTTGTTTATATGAACAAATGGGCATCTTCTTAAAGAATAATTTTTCAGGTTGGGAATTTTGGCTGCTAAGTGGAAATCCAAAACTAACAAAATATTTGAAAATGAAATCTTCATTGAAAATCCCTGTTAGTAATGGGGGAATAGATTGTAGATGGATAAAGTATTTAATAATGTAATTTATTTTTTGCCTAAAACGGCTTTTGTTGTCTTGCCTAAACCCTCTAATGTCTGAGGAAGATATGGTCCTTTGGCTAATTTTCCTCCAAGTTTTAAACTTAAGCCTGCAAGAACTAAATCGATAAATATTATGAGTAATAAATTATATTCAATATTCCAGTTATTATATCTTGTTAGAAAAAGGTAGCAAATAATATGGATGCAAATTAGTACTAATAATAATAATGTGCTGCCAATTGCCAAAAATATTCCACCACTAATTAATCTTCTTTTTTCTCTATCTACTTCTTGAAGAGCTATTCTGACATGCAAATCCATAACTGAACTTGCAATCGCTGAAATTCTGGAGGCGGTATTTGCAAAGTTTTTATTTTTTGGTTTTTCCATATTATTTTCTACCACTGTTTAGGATCGTTCCTATTAGTAAACCAATACCAGCCGCAATAGCAATAGATAATAATGGTTTTTTTCTTATAGGACTTTCTATTTTTGGTCTAAGTGTATCGTTAAGTTCTTCTAATAATTCTTCTAATTGACTTTCTATAGGCTCAATTTTTTCTGATATTTCCCAATTGTTTTCTCTTATTGAGTCAATTATTTCAAATAGTTGGCTTTTTATTCTAATTGCTGAGGTTCCACTATGGCTTGCTATTACTTCAACTAAATCGTCAATACTTCCTTTTGTGGCTTCAAGGGTTTGTTGTGCAATGTTAGGCCATTTTTCTTTTATTAAAGGTATTAAACTGTCAATTTTTTCGAGTAACCATTTTTCTGAGAGAACCTCTCTTTCAGGAAGATTAGAGTTATCTTCTTTATCTTCTACTTCTTTGGGAGGATGGTAAGTCTCCATTATTCAAACTTTATTTATTTTAAGATTAGACCCATTTTCTTAATTTGGAACCCTTATCTAAATAATTGTGGGATTTATATAGAATAAAAACATATAAAAGTTTATTTACATTTTATTTATCTACTCTGTTCTGCAAGAAGGGTTTGTTAAGCTATTACTGAATTTATTAAAAGATTTTAAATTTCATCATGGATATTACATTTGCATCATTAATTTTTGCATCTCGCACAATCCCTACAGATTTTGGATTAGTAGCTGCAGCTATTGCTGGAGCTGGAAGTTTACTATTCATCGCTTTAAGATTTGTTCCTGATGCAGGTAATTAAATAAAAGGGACCATCTTTAAGAAAAAATATCTTTATCTAAACTTTGTTTTGCAAAAAGATTTAATTTATTTATCAACTAAATAATGGATAAATGGGTTTTGCTGGAACATGAAGTTTATAATGCTAAGTCTAAAGATATTCATTATGATTTTCTTGTTGAAAATGGAATAGATTGTTTAACTTGGAAATTTTTAAAACTACCTTTATTAAATCAAGCTTCTATAGAAATTTCTAAGCAGCCAAATCATAGACTTATATGGCTATCTAGGATAGAACATGAACTTTCTGATAATAGAGGTTTTGTAAAAAGAATTGATCATGGAATATTTAAAAACGTTTCTACAGACTTGAACTCTGAAAATTATCGATTCATTTTGGATGGTGAACTTCTTTCTGGTTTGTTTGAAATTTCGGCTAATTCTTGTAGATTGAGCAAAAATTATTAATATTCATTTATAAATAAACGTAATATTTCTATTGAGAATTTTTGCAAATTAGTTATTCTTATTTAGCTATTGAGACTTGAGATTGGTACATATCAATCAGGTCGAGTTTGAAAATTTTAAATCTTTTGGGGGAAATGTAAAAATTCCTCTTGAAGAAGGCTTCACAGTGGTTACGGGCCCTAACGGTTCTGGGAAAAGTAACATTTTAGATGGAATTTTATTCTGTTTAGGTCTAGCTAATAGTAGAGGGATGAGGGCTGAAAGATTACCAGATCTAATAAATAACTCCAAAGTTAAAGAGGGTAAGTCATCAGAAACATCTGTATCAGTAAAATTTAATATTCAAGATTGGTCTCCCAGAGAGGACCTTCCGCCTTTGGAACTAGAAGAAGAAGAAATTGCCCTTAATAAAGGTCAAAAAGAATGGGTAGTTTCTAGAAAATTAAGGCTTATGCCAGGTGGTTCTTATGCTTCTACTTATACTGCTGATGGCAAACAATGTACTTTGCAACAAATACAGAGAATATTAAGAGATATTAGTGTTGATCCTGAGGGCAGTAATGTTGTTATGCAGGGTGATGTAACAAGAATAGTATCAATGAATAATAAGGAGAGGAGAAATCTTATTGATGAATTAGCAGGAGTCGCACTTTTTGATACAAGAATAGAACAAACTAATGCAAAATTAAATGATGTTTTTGAAAGACAAGAAAGATGTGAAATTTTAGAAAATGAATTGCAATCTAGTAAAAATAAGCTTGAAAAAGAATGTGAAAAAGCAAAGCGATATAAAGAGTTAAAGGCAAAACTATTACAAATAATGGAACTTGAGAAAGTTCTTATTTTTGAAAAACAAGTTAAGCATGTTGAATCTATAGAAAAAAAAGAAAGTGAAATTGAAAAAAATAAAATCTTGTTTATTAAAGAAAAAGAATCTATTAGTAATGAAATATCAGTTTTAGAAGATGCTTTGAAAATGCTTGTTGATGAGCTTAAGGAGAAAGGAGAGGATAAATTGATAAAAGTTAATTCTGATATTGGAAGTATTAATTCTAGCTTGAGAGAACTTGATAGGATATCAAGTCTGAATAAAGAAGAAGGTATTAAATTACAAAAACAGAGAGATGAAATTGCAATTTCTAAGAGGAATATCGAGTCAGAAAAGATGAGACAAGAAAATTTCGATGATAATTTTTTAAATCAATTGAACTTGCAAATTGACGATCTCACTTTAAAACACAAACTATCAAGAAAAAAACTTTCTGATGCTGCTGGAGAATCTGGAGAATTCTCAAAACAAAGTATCAAATTAAACACTGAGCTTGAAAGTATAAAAAATCAAATTAATCCTTTGGAAATAAAAAAAAGGAAAATTGAAGAAGAAACTATTCAAAATAATATTCAAAAAGATGAGATATTGTCACAGATTGAATCCTTAGACTTAGAAAAGCAGAAACTTTTTCAGGGAAATCAAAGAAAAAAAGAGACATCCGATACAAAGAATAAAAACTTGGCAAGTAATAGCGTAGAAATTAATTCTTTAAAAAATGAAATCGATTTATTAATTAAAACTAAATCAAGGCTAAATAATGAGCAATTAAGGCTTGAAAAGGATTTGTCTAGATTTGAAAGCAGGAAGGAAGCTTTAAATGAATCTAGAGGTTCATATGCTCTCAGAATTCTCTTAGAGGCAGGGTTAGAGGGTATACATGGTTATGTAGCTCAACTTGGAGAGGTCAGCGAGAAAAATAGATATGCATTAGAAATTGCTGCTGGAAATAGGTTAGGACAAATTGTTGTTGATAATGATCATATTGCTGCAAAAGCAATTGAAATTCTTAAAAAGAAGAAAGCGGGAAGATTAACTTTTTTACCTTTAAATAGAATTAAAAGTCAAAAAAAGAATTATGCGATTTCAAGATTTGAAAATAACAGGGAGAATGGATTTATTGATAAAGCTATTAATCTAATTACTTTTGATGAAGTTTATTCGGATGTTTTTCGATATGTTTTTGGAGATACTTTGGTTTTTTCAGACTTATCCTCAGCAAGGTTATCTACACAAAAAAATAGGTTGGTTACCTTAAGTGGTGAATTATTAGAAGCAAGTGGTGCTATTACAGGAGGTAGTAAGTTAAATAAAGATTTGGCTTATAAGTTTGGAATTAATAATGATATTGATGATTCCAGTCCTATAAAAGAAAGATTATTAGTTATTGAAGAAGCTTTAAAAGAGTCAAATAATGATTTGATACTAAAAAATAATAGACTCAGTATATTAAATTCTAACCACAGTCAAATAATTGAGGATTGCGCCTCACTTAATAAAGAAATTGAAGTAAATCAAGATTCTCTTAAAGCTGTCTCGCAAAGAATTGAGGATTGTAAATCGAGATTAAATATACTTGATACTGCTAATAATTTATTAGTTAACGAGTTAGATCATTTAAAAAATCAATTGAAGCCTTATCACGATAAGTTTGATCAACTACAAACCATTCAAAAGGCAAATTATGAAAAAAATCAAAAATCATCATTAATAGCTTTTAATGACGATCTTAATAATCTTGATAAAAAACTTGAATTACTTATTAAAGAGAGAAATACATTACTAGATAAAAAGAATCAATTTGCTTTAGATAAAGAGCGTATCAATAATTCATTAAAAATTACTTTACTACAAGAAAACAACTTGCAGGAATCTATTAAACAACTCGCAACTGCTCATAGTGAATGGATAGAAAAAAGGGATCAATTTAAAAAAGAGCTTTCAGATCTCGATAATCAAAAAAATTCTCTAGAGAAGAATTTAGGTTTATTGAGAAGGAAAAGAGATGAATTAAACTCTTCAATTTCAAATAAAAGGCAAGAATATAATAACTATCTGTTAAAGCTTGAATATCTTGAAAGGGATATGCATTCCCTTAAAGAAGAGATGAGGAGCGAGAAAATAAAATTAGAAAATTATAAAAAAGATCTACCTAATCCTTCCCCTGAGTTTGGAGAATATGAAGGGAAGAGTCTTGAATCTTTGCAATCAGAAATTTCGATTATAAATGCAAAACTAGAAAGCTTAGAACCTGTCAATATGTTAGCTCTTGATGAACTAGAAGAATTAATTGAGAGATTAAATGGTTTGCAAGAAAAATTAGAAATTCTATCTAATGAAAGATCTGAATTATTGCTGAGAATAGAAACTGTATCTACGATGCGTCAAGAAGCTTTTATGCAAGCATTTACAGAAGTTGATAGACATTTTAGAGAAATTTTTGCAAATTTATCTGATGGAGATGGATTTCTTCAACTTGAAAATCCTAATTCTCCTTTAGAAGGAGGATTAACTTTAGTGGCTCATCCCAAGGGAAAAAATGTCAGAAGATTAGCGTCTATGTCAGGTGGTGAAAAATCGTTAACTGCTTTAAGTTTTTTATTTGCTTTGCAAAAGTATAAGCCTTCACCTTTTTATGCATTAGATGAGGTTGATAGTTTTTTAGATGGTATTAATGTTGAAAGGTTGTCAAAACTAATATCAAATCAGTCATCAAATGCTCAATTTATAGTCGTAAGTCATAGAAGGCCTATGATTAGTGCATCTGAACGAACAATTGGGGTTGCGCAAGCAAGAGGTGCTAATACTCAAGTTCTTGGGTTACCAAATGCTGCATAAACACACTTTTTTAAATTTATACGTCAGAATGATAAAAAGAAATTTATGAGCTTGTCTAACACATCTGCTAATAAGAATCTGCCTAACTCGGTTCCTAGCGAACGTTTATGGTTAAGGTCAGAATTAATGGGAACACAAGTGATAACTACTGATACTGGGAGGCGGTTAGGCGTAGTTGGCGAAGTTGTTGTTGATATTGATAGAAGAGAGGTGGTCGCTTTGGGACTAAGAGATAATCCACTTACAAGATTTTTACCAGGTTTGCCAAAATGGATGCCTTTAGAAAGTATAAAGCAAGTAGGAGATGTCATATTAGTTGACTCTCTTGATTCTTTGAGTGAGAGTTTTTCACCAGAAAGATATGGGAAGGTAATTAATTGTCAAGTAATCACAGAATCTGGACAACTTTTAGGAAGAGTTCTTGGCTTTTCTTTTGATATTGAGACTGGCGATTTGATATCTCTTGTTATGGGTGCTGTTGGTGTTCCGCTTTTAGGTGAGGGAGTTTTAAGTACTTGGGAAATACCTGTTGAGGAAATTGTAAGTAGTGGTACCGATAGGATTATTGTTTATGAAGGTGCAGAAGAGAAATTGAAGCAACTAAGTAGTGGACTACTTGAGAAACTTGGAGTCGGGGGTTCTTCATGGGATGAAAGGGAAGCAAATGGATACTCAGCAAATCTTGTACCTGTTGAGAATCAGTTACTTTCAGGTTCTGAAGCAGAACAGCAAAACAATTTGGTCGACGAATATGAAGAAGTTTTTGAACAAGATGATTATGAAGATGGTTATGAAGATGGTTATGAAGATGAACTTGAATATGTTGAAATTAAGGGGTCTGAAGAGGAAATAAATAACAGAAAAAAGCTATATATGGATAATGATGATTCTGATCAGAATGAGAATCAAAATAGTATTAATAGAATAGATGAAAAAAACAATATTGATTTTAAGCAAAAGAAACAATCAACTACTAATTTAGCTTCGAAAAGACCAATTCAAAATGCAACTGAGACTTTAGATATTGAACCACTAGATGAACAAAATTTAGTGCAAGATAATAAAAAATCAGAAAAGTTTGAAATTGATGATCCCTGGTAATTGTTAAAGTTTTTTTATTGAATTAACAATTATAGAAGCAAGTTTTTTTGCAGCACCCTTATCGCCTCTTTCTTTATGTAAATTATCCCTAATACTTTTTAATTGACCTCTATTTTGAATAAGTAATAATACTTCTCTTGCAATTTTTATTGGCGAAATATTACCTATCCTTTCAGGGACAATCATTCTTTTAGCTTTAATATTTGGCCAAGCAAAAAATTTCTTTTTTTTAAAATAGAATTTTTTAACTATAAAGGTTAAGAATTTATTGATGAATGAAATTTTTCCAATTACTCCAAAAATACCATCCCAGGCATTCATCATATTTAAATGTTGAGTTGGCAGAACAACTAACATTGGGAGACTAATTGCTGCTAATTCTGCAGTATTTGCTCCAACAGTTGTAATTGCAAGATCACATTCTTTTAATATTTCATAGCAAGGATGTTTTTTGATTAGATAAATCTTTGTATCTTTTGATGTTTCAATTACATAATCAAAACGAGAATCTTTGAAGTTTTTAATTGTTTTGATTTTTGATGAGTAATATTTAGCAATTGGATTTTTGTTGCTTTGAAAAAATAAATATTCACTTTTATCAGTAGTTGGGGCCATAGGAATTATAAAATTTATATTTTGATTTTCTTCAGCGATATGATCTGCAACTTCTAAGAAGAAAGGAATTCCAACAGAAAGCTTTGCTTTCTTAGAACCAGGCAACAATGCAATGCAGTGTTTTTCTTTATTTCTTAATGATATTTCACTATTAAGTTTGATATCTGCCATCAAATCGCCAATTACGGTACATTTATATTTATATCTTTTAGGTATTAACTCTTTTACTTTTACATTCATAGCAGCAATTTCGTTGGTCCATTTAGGCCATCGCGAAACCCATTCAGCATATGTGATATTTAAATAACCTAGTCTTTTAGCTAATAAAATACTCCAAAATTGATCCCCACCAAGGAAAATAACCACCCCTTTTTTTGGCCAACTAGCAAAAGAATGTGGCTTTATTAATAATTTCCAAAAACTTTTGGATTTTGTAATTAATTCGAATTTATTCCATGAATTTGCAACTAAAAATTCTTTACCAGTGGCATTTGGGCAAGGAACAAGGACTAATCTAAGAGTTAAATCATGTTTATCTTCATCACGTAGTGATTTATTTATTTTGCTAAGCTCATCCACTACAGGACTTACCCATGTAGTTAATTCACCAGGACCATTGGAAATTATAACTACTGCAATTGATTTTTTTTTCATTGCAGTTAAACCAGAATACATGAAATGCGGACGGCGAGACTTGAACTCGCAAGGCCGAAGCCACACGCTCCTTAGACGTGCGCGTCTACCAATTCCGCCACGTCCGCAAAGGGTTTTCAGCAACCAGGGTATAACTAAACCCTAAAAATATAATACATTATTGGCTGAAATAAGAATGTAGTTAGAAAAGAGTTTTTTTGGATATGATGAATAATTTTTCTATTGCATAAAACAAATATTTATACATATATAACGTTTTAGGTTGTATTGTAAAAAATGTCCTCTGAACACTAAAAAAATTTGTTGAATACCTTGGCAAATAATTTTTTATTTTAAGTCATTTCATTTCTTCAATTTTATTTTTATAATGGTTGAAAAAGTTTTAATTGCTAATCGTGGAGAAATAGCTTTACGAATTGTCAGAAGTTGTAGAGAACTAGGCATTGCAACCGTTGCAGTTTTTAGCACTGTAGATAAAAAAGCATTGCATGTTCAGCTTGCTGATGAGGCAGTTTGCGTTGGAGATTCATTAAGTAATAAGAGTTATTTAAATATTCCAAATATACTTGCTGCTGCGACATCTAGAGGAGTTGATGCTATTCATCCTGGTTATGGATTTCTTGCTGAAAATGATAAATTTGCTGAGATGTGTAACGATCACGGCATAGTTTTTATTGGCCCATCACCTAAAGCTATTAGATCTATGGGAGATAAATCTACAGCTAAAGAAACTATGGAATCAGTTGGAGTACCGACAGTTCCTGGTAGTAAAGGCTTGTTATCAAATGTTGATGAGGCTTATAAATTAGCAGATAATATTGGCTATCCGGTAATTATTAAAGCTACTGCTGGGGGAGGTGGAAGAGGTATGAGGTTGGTTGAAAACGCTGTTAATCTCGAAAAAATGTTTAAAGCAGCTCAAGGCGAAGCAGAAGCAGCTTTTGGTAATGATGGTTTATATATGGAGAAATTTATAAAGAAGCCAAGACATGTAGAAATTCAAATTTTAGCTGATAGGTCGGGTAATGTTGTTCATTTAGGAGAGCGAGATTGTTCAGTTCAAAGAAGACATCAGAAGTTACTAGAAGAGTCTCCTAGTCCTGCAATTAACGCTGAGCTAAGAAAAAAAATGGGGAACGCAGCTATTGCCGCTGCAAAAAGCATCGGCTACGAAGGTGCGGGGACAGTTGAATTTTTAGTTGATGATGATGATAATTTTTATTTTATGGAGATGAATACTAGGATTCAAGTTGAACATCCTGTTACTGAGATGGTTACGGGAGTTGATTTAATAGCTGAGCAAATTAAAATCGCAAGCGGAGCTAATTTGGAATTTAATCAGGATGATATCCATTTAAACGGTCATGCCATTGAATGTAGAATCAATGCTGAAGATCCTTCTCATAATTTCCGACCATCACCTGGAAAAATCACTGGGTGGCTTCCTCCTGGTGGCCCCGGTGTAAGGGTGGATAGTCATGTTTATACAGGCTATGAAATACCTCCTTTCTATGACTCATTAATTGGTAAATTGATAGTCTGGGGGAAAGATCGTAATACTGCAATTAAACGTATGAATAGGGCTTTAAATGAATGCGCAGTAACTGGTATTCCTACAACAATCAACTTTCATCTAACCTTATTGAATAAATCTAAATTTAAGCAAGGTAAGATACACACTAAATATGTAGAAGAAGAATTATTGCCAAATTACTGAGAAATAATTAAATGATTCCTATGAAACATGTGTATGCAATGCAAGTTTTATAAGTCCTTGTTGACCAACTAAAATTTCTCTTAAAAAGCTTATTACTCCGATCCAAATTACAGGTCCAACATCAACGCCTCCAATAGGAGGAATTAGTTTTCTTGTTAAATTAAGAATAGTGCTTGATGGTATTGAAATTAATAACCATAAACCTTTACTTAAATCAATTTTTGGATACCAAGTAAGTATTAATCTTATTAGAAAAACTATAGTTAGATATGAAAGAGAAATTCCTAAACTAATATCTATAATTTGAAGAGAGTTTACAAGCAAGGAAATCACAATTATTTAATTCATCTTAATAAATAACCCACTCAAACGTATTTAATTCGTATTATAAATTGAGAATTTAATATTTAAAAGTGATTCAAATCTCAAATTTATTATTAGCTGCAGATTTTTCTGCTGAAGTTGCAAATAATTCAGCAGTTGGAATGATTGGTAGTTTTATTGCGGCTGCCCTACTTATCGTTATTCCAGCCACTGCATTTTTGATTTTTGTTAGCCAGAAAGATTCCCTCGATCGTACTTCTACTGGAAGACGCTAGTTTTTGTAGAAGTTTTAAGTACACTATAAATAAGGGATATAAGTAACCCTTTAAAAAATAAATTTTTGGAGAAAGAATGTGGTCAATGCTAGTCTCAATTGGGCCAGTATTGTTGGTATAGTTCTCGCGGTATGTGGTGGAGGCCTTTATTTTTTGAGGTCTTTTAAGCCTGCCTTGGCAAGGGATTATGATGTTTTCTTCGCAGCAATTGGACTTTTGTGTGGAGGAATATTATTTTTTCAAGGCTGGAGGTTAGATCCTATCCTTCAGTTTGGTCAGTTTTTACTAGCAGGAACTACAGTTTTTTTCGCATATGAAAGTGTGCGATTAAGAGGAGTTGCTACTGATCAAGCTAGAAGATCTTATTTTGATGATGATCCTATTTCTGATGGTCCCAGAAATCCTAGAGGCAGATTTAATGACGACTATGATAGGTTTGAAGAATCTGAAAGACCATCCAGAAGATTTAAACCTCAAGAAGATGAATTTGAAGAAGACTATATGGAGGGGAGATCTCGTAGGAGGAATGTTTCAAGAGCGATACCCTCTGCTGCGGCAAGTAGAAGTAGGTCATCTACAAGGGAAATAAGTCAGTTTGAAAATGAAGAACCTATAAGAAGGAGAAGACAGACTTCTGAAGATAGAAATATTAAACAACCAGAAAAAAATAACTTTGGTGAGAGAAGAAATTTATCTCGCGATGAAGTTAAAACAGGTTCTAGACCTAGAATGAATCGTACAGTCTCTAGACAAGATAATATCTCTGCTCCTAGTGATTCTTCTCCATTAAGAAAGAAACCTACTAGATCATCTATTAGGCAGCAAACTTCTACAGCTCAAGTAGAAGATGCTTCATTTAAAGATGCTAATCAAGCCAAAAAGCCACGTGAGACTCGTAGAGTGAGCTCTTCAGCTAGATCAAGTTCAAAAAATCAAAATAGTAGATATAACGTTGGAACAAATAAGAAGAAACCAAGAGATAACAGTTCTAGATTTGATGATTAATTATAAGATTCCTGCCCATTTTAAAAACGATTGTTTACTAAATAATTCAATTAATACTATTGCAAGGAAGCCAATCATTGCGAATCTTCCATTAGTTATTTCAGAATAACTACTCCATCCAAATTTATATTCATCTTTAATTTCTATAGATTTTTCATCTAATTTATTCTCTTCAATTTGTTCATTGATCTGATTTCGATCTTTTTGCTCTTCTATAAAACTCTCACTCTCTAAATTAGTGACTTCTGAGTTATTTTGTTCTTCTTTAGAATTCATTTTTTTTGTTAATCCTTAAAATTATACTTATCAGAAGTCAATAATTTCCAGTCTCCTTGTCCATTTAATTCTAAAATATTCTCGTGAAAATCTTTTAAGCTAGGTCTATGTCCGACACTAATTAGAGAAAGTTCTCGTTCCTTTAGTAAACTATATAGTTTTTTTTCAGTGTTAATATCTAATGCACTTGTTGCTTCATCAAGTACTGCAAATCTTGGAGAATTTAGTAAGAGTCTTGCAAAAGCCAATCTTTGTTGCTCGCCTAAGGAAAGAATTCGTGGCCAATCTTGTTTGATATCTAGATTAGGATACCGATCCACTAAAGTTTTTAAATTTACTTCATGAAGTACAGAAGTAAGATGTTCATCACTAAATTTCTTAACTTCTGTTGGATAACATAATTGTTCTCTTAAAGAACCAAGTAACATATATGGTTTCTGAGGTATAAATAATAATTCCCCAATTTTTGGTTTTTTAATTACTCCCTGATCGGGTTCCCATAAACCACTAATCATTCTTAGTAAAGATGTTTTTCCGCACCCAGATGGTCCTACAACCAAAAGTGATTGATTATTATTGATGCTCAAATTTAAATTTTTAATTATTGTTTTATTTGATCCTGGTGGGCAAAGGTCAGCATTATTAATAAGAATTGAGGGGTAATCTGAAATAACGTTTTGATTGCTTGTTGGGTTGGTTTGACTAATGGATTCAACTTTTGATTGGAATCCTTCTAATCTCCCAATACCAGCAGTAAATTTTGCAAGTTCTTCGATTTGATTAACAATAAAAAATAACGAGCCTTCAACCATTCCAAATGCAAAGCTTGCCTGAATAAAACGTCCATAATCAATATCACCTTTAAAGTAAGGGATTGCCATTATTAAATATGGAAAGAAATTGCCAGCATAATTAATGGATCTTCTCATGACGTCTATTATTACTCTCCATATAATCAGTAAATTAAAGTTTCTCACTACTTCTCCTAGGCGTCTTTCAGTTTCACTGCGCTCAGGATTCTCCCCAGAGTAAAAGGCTATTGATTCAGCATTATCTCTAATATGTACTAAGCCATATCGAAAATCTGCTTCATATCTGAGTTGATCAAAGTCAATCTTTACGAGATTTTTTCCAGCGATTAAAAGGATAGAAGTTGCAAATGCAGCGTAACCAAATAAAGAAAAAGTAAGTGTTGTACTAATACTCCATAAAATAAGAATATTAAGTGAAAATGTTAGTAGGGCATCAAAAATACCTAAAGTGAAAGAGAGACTTTGCCCGGTAAAAGCTCGGGTATCATCTGTAATTCTTTGATCAGGATTATCTACATCGGTTTGTTCTTCATCATTGGGATTTAATTGGTAATAAGCTTTATTTGTCATATAATCTTTGACTAAACTTTTTGAGAGCCATTCTCTCCAAATTATTCCTAACTTATATGTGAAAAATATTTGGGAAACACGTATTGGTAGAGCCACAGCGAAACAACAAGCGTAAATCCCCAATATCCGATAAAAACCATCTTCTTGTTTTTCTACTAAAGCATTTGTTAAATCTCTTGCAATAAATCCAATACCTGCATTTATTCCGTTTACAGCTAAAAGCATTAATACAATTATCGCAAGGAATAACCAATGTAACCATCTACGATTTTTTAATTGCCGTCTTAAACTAAAAAAACTTCCTGATCCAATTAGAAATAAGGCAGAGAAAAGCAATCCCCAGCTACCAGCCCAAATTGAATTAACAGTACTTACTACACCTCCGAAATATTTTTCAAGAAAAATTGGTTGAAAGCTTTCAAAAAAACTAATTATTCCTGTAAGAACAACAAGTACTACTCCACCAACACAAAATAAAAGAGAGATCAAAAGCCATATGAATTGAAATCCATTACATTGATCTATTGGAAGAAAAAACGGCTGAGATAGCTTCCTTAATTTTTGTAATTGGTACAGTATTTTGGATTTATTATTAACTGCTTTATTCATTTCCCGACTAGTTTTATAAGAAAATTATAACTTTTAGTAGTCTATTGACCAAAGCCAATAAATGAAAGTGCCCAGTCAGGTAAATTTAAGTAATTCAAGATTGTTGCATCAAATTCATGAACTTTTGGAAAAGATTTATCTAATACCCACCATATAAGAAAAGGTAGATTAAATAAAATTTGTAATTGCCATTTATAAGTTAAAACTCTCCAAATCTTTGTTAAGTAAGTTTTGAGTGAATCGTCTAGCTCTTCCCAATTTTTTGATATTAAATTGAATAAATTTTTGGATTCTGTATTTAAGGAATCTGGTGTATTCATTTTGTTTTTACTTATTTATAACCCATAAACATTTCTTTCGAGAGTTTTAACCTGGGGGCCAATTCATTTTTCTTCCAGATAAAAAATGAATATGTAAATGGAAAACTGTTTGTCCTGATTCTGCTCCAGTATTAATTACTGTTCTCCAATTAGTTAAATTTTTTGATTTAGCTATTTTGCTACCAACAAAAAGTAAATGACCTAATAAATTAGTATCTTCTTCAATACAATTTAATAAACTAATAATTGGCTTTTTTGGAATCACTAAATAATGGACTGGTGCTTGCGCTTGGATATCATTAAACGCAATACAAAACTTATCTTCATAAAGCTTCTCGCAGGGTATTTCTTTATTGATTATTTTTTGAAATATTGTAGTTTCAGTCATTAGATTAATTAATAGAAATTACGTCGTTTTCGTTAAACCCTTCCTTTATAAGTTCTTTGTTCAAATCATCTTTTGATGTAACTCTATCAACAAATAATATTCCGTTTAAGTGATCCATTTCGTGTTGAATACACCTCGCCAGAAGTCCATCTGCTTTCATTTTACGTGGTCTCCCCATTTCATCTCTAAATTTTAATTTTATAGTTGATGGTCTTACTACATTCAAATAGACGCCAGGTATACTCAAGCAGCCTTCTTCGTATGAATTAAGGGTTGTCCCAAATTCTGTAATTTCTGGATTGATTAATATTAGAGGTTCTGCTGCTGAATCTTCAAAATTTATATCTATGACAAGAAGCTCTTTATTGATGCCAATTTGAGGCGCAGCAAGTCCAATTCCTTTAGCTGCATACATACTTTGAAGCATTTCTTTAGCAAGTTTTCTAATCGAGTCGTCAACCTTAGTTATTCTTTTGGAATTTTGTCTTAATACATCATCACCAAGTTTGTAAATGTCTAGAGATGGCTCACCTGGTTGTTCTTTTGCAATTTTTTCTGCCTTTCCATTTATTCTTGACTTTTTTGCAAGTTGTGAAAAATGGTTTGCCACGTTAAAAAAAAGTTTTTACTAAAGAGTCTAGCTATAAAAATATTAGCACTTTAATTTGCATTCTTTATAGTTTCTTATAATGAGTAAAGATGATCAGTTAAAAGTTAGGCAAACTGTATCTAAAAAAAAATCTTTTAAGGAATTAACTATTGTTAGGGATATTATTTTTTGGATTGATCTTGTTGGTGAAGGTCAAAATGAAAATGCTATTTTAGCAAGACCATTTAATGACAAAGAGTCGTTTCCTCAGAAATTAACAAGCAAAAAATATAATATTAAAAATAACTTTCATGGATATGGTGGTAAATCTTATAAATGTATATATTTAAAAAATAATTTTTATTTGATATGGATAGATCAGATTACCAACGCAGTATGGTTTCAAATCTTCAAAGAGGTAGCATCAAATTATAGAGGTCAAAAAAGATATCTCGATTCAGTTCAAGAACCTAGACAACTATCTAAATCAATTGATGGAAATTTCGATTCTTCATTTGTTATTTCTCAAAAAAATTTTTTGTATGGTATTTGTGAAATAAATAATAGAGATTATTTGTTCTCTTTAAACTTAAAAAAAATTCAACAAGATATATACCGAATAAAAAAATTTAAAAATTTCGCTGGAGAATTATCTTCTAATACTTCTGTTAGCTTACTTTCTTGGGTGGAGTGGGATTCTCCATACATGCCCTGGGAGAGAAATGATCTTTGTTTTGCTCAAATTGACTTAGATGGAGAGATAACTAAAATAAAAAAATTCTCAGATAAGCTGATTAATGCCAAAAAAAACGTTTCTTTCTTTCAACCTTATTGGATAAGTGAAACTCTTTTAGTATGTTCTGAAGATAGTTCTGGATGGTGGAACCTATTGTTTGTAGATGTTAGTAAAATTGAGAATATTTTTATTAAAAAAAGAGTAGAGAGAAATTTTGTCGAATATGGCCTACCGCAGTGGGTCTCAGGAATGAAATTTTTTGCAGGGGATATAAAAGATTTCTTTTGTTTAGCAAAAAAAGAAAATAGTTTAATAATGGAACATTACAAAGACCTTTTATGCGTTAAAGAATTTTCTACTCCTTTTACCTCAATAAGTGATTTTAGTGTTTTTGAAAAGAAAGTAGTTTTGAAAGGTTATGGATCTGATTTTCTTGGAAATTTACTTGAAATTGATTGTAAAGAGGAAGTTTTATCAAATGCTTTTGAGGAAATAAATGCTGAATATATAAAAGATTGTTCAAAACCTGAAACATTTTGGTTTAAAGGTTTTGAAGATAAATCAACTCATTGTTTTCTTTATAGGCCGCTTTTTGAAAAATTTAGAAAACCACCGCTTTTTGTTAGAGCTCATAGTGGACCAACTTCATGTTTTGATGGATCATATAATTCTGAAGTTCAATATTGGACTTCGAAGGGATTTTTTGTTGCTGAAGTCAATTATGGAGGATCATCAGGATTTGGCAAAGCATATAGAGAGAGGTTGAATTATAAATGGGGTATTGTTGATTCTTATGATTGCAAAGCACTAGCTCTTGAATTGATTAAAACAAATCAAGTTGATAGTGAAAAAGTAGTAATTTTTGGGAATAGTGCTGGTGGGTTAACTGCCTTAAATTGTTTATTATATGGTTCTATTTTTACAGCAGCAATTTGTAAATATCCTGTTATTGATTTGAAGGATATGCATTACAACACTCATAGGTTTGAAAAAGATTATTTAAATTCTTTGATAGGAAATTATGCAAAAGACCATGATGATTATATAAATAGATCACCGATAAATCATATTAACAAAATAAAAAAACCTATCTTATTATTTCATGGAAAAAAAGATACAGTTATTTCTTATAAAAAAACTTTAAAAATTCAAGAAATTTTGATTCAGAATAATAAATATTCAGAAGTTATTTTTTTTGATAATGAAGGGCATGGTTTTAGAAATATTGAAAATAAAGAAGCAGTAATGCAAAAATCTCAGGAATTTTTAAAAAATGCTTTGAATATTTAAGAATTGATTTTTAGAAAATCAATAGTATCTTTTAATTTTTCTATAAAAATATCAATTTCTTCCTTATTGGTTGTGAAATTCATGCTGATTCTAGCTGTTGATTTAATTCCAATGTATCTATGAAGAGGTTGACAGCAATGGTGTCCACTTCTGATGCAAATTCCTTTTGAATCAAGAATTTCAGCAATATCATTTGAATGTATATTTTTTATATAAAAGGTGGCAAGTGAGGCTCTGTCTGGATCTATCTTCGGCGATGGACCTATGATTTCAATATTTTCTATTTGATTTAATTTTTCAAATAAATATTTAGTAATACTCTTTTCATATTCATTAATTTCATTCAATCCAATATTGTTAATATAATTAATTGCTTCTGCAAGACCTATTGCTTCTGCAATTGCTGGAGTTCCAGCTTCAAATTTGTGTGGTAGCTCTGCCCAAGTACTTGTCTCTTCAAAAACATCTTGAATCATTTCGCCACCTCCAAAGAGAGGAGGAATTTTTTCTAGGATTTCTTTTCTTGACCAGAGGAAACCAATACCTGTTGGACCGCATAATTTATGTCCTGATCCAGCTAAAAAATCTATATTAAGATCAATCACGTCCAGTTTTTGATGAGCCAAACTTTGGCATGCATCTATTAACACTAAAGAACCTTTTTGTTTAGCTAATTTAGTTATTTCTTTGATTGGATTACAGGAACCTAGAGTGTTACTAACATGTACTAGGCTAACAAGCTTAGTTCTAGATGTTAGTTTTGATTTAAAATCGTCTATGTCTAATTTCCCATCTTTATCTATACCTATAAATTTTAATTTGCATTTATTTTTTGCTGCAACCATTTGCCATGGAACAATATTGCTATGATGCTCCATTATTGATAAGAGAATTTCATCGTTTTCTTTTAATGAATATTCACCCCATGATCTAGCTACTAGATTGATTGCCTCAGTAGCATTTCTTGTGAAAATAATTTCTTTTGCTGAATTCGCTTTTATATATTGACTAATTAAATATCGTGCATGTTCAAATTCTTCTGTTGCTTTAGCACTTAATTGATGTGCCCCTCTATGTACATTGGCATTAAAGTTTTTGTAATATTCATCAATTTTTTTTAAGACCTGTATTGGTTTTTGTGTGGTTGCAGCATGATCTAAATAAATAATTTGCTCATTACTTTTTAAGTTCTTACTTAAAAGAGGAAAGTCTTTCTTCGTTATTTCAGGAAAATTTTGAATCGTTTCCATTAATTCTCGTTTAAAAGTTTATCAAGCAAATCCCATTTATCTTTTGAAATGGGAATAAATGAAATTATTTCTTGAAAGTAAGAACTTAATTGTAGTTTACTTGCTTCTGTTAATGTGATACCTCTTGTTCGCATATAAAAAAGTTCTTCTTCATTAAGTTGCGAAATTGTAGCCCCATGTTTGCATTTGACATCATCAGCAATTATTTCTAATTGAGGTTTGGTATCTATTTGTGCGAGATTTGATAAAAGTAAATTTCTGCTTAATTGCGAAGCATCAGTTTTCTGGGCAATTTTCGGAACTATTATTGAACCTTCAAATATTGCATGTGATTTATCATCGGCAAGTGATTTATTAATTTGGTCTAGAAATCCATTTGGGCCATTAAATTCTATTTTTGTATAGGTTGAAATCTGCTCATCTTTTTTTGTTATTTGCATACCTTTGATATTTGTTTTAGCGTTTCCCGCAGATTGTTTAATACTAATTTCAAATCTCGCGTAATTGAATTTGAAATGTAAAGATCCTAAGTTGTATGCACTATTTTTTTGTTGAATTACATTGAGAGAATTTAATAGATTGGATCTGTTTTCACCGTAAGAAACAAGACCATGATTTACGGAACTATTTTCTTTCAAGCAAAAGAAAGTTGATTGAGATAACGAGGAGTTTTCTTTACCAAGATTTACTTGTAATAATTCAACATCACAATTTTTTTCTAAAAATATTACGAGGGTTTTTGCTTTTAAAGAATTACTTGATGCGTGACTAAAAATTTCAATAGGAGGAATTTTTGATCCATTTAATTTTAATCCCAAAATATCATTTTTACGACTTAAAGACAGATTTAGTAGGTCACCCCAATTTTCGTTATGCTTAAAAAATGATATCTGTTCCTTAATATATTTTTGTAATTCATCTTCACTTAATTGTTGTATTGAATAATTTTTCTCTATTAATTTAATTTGGCAATTCTCACCAATTATTAATCTAATATTACTTTGAGAAGTTTTCGGATATGGTAAGTCAAATTTTGAATCTTTTCCATTAACTGAGTAATCTAAAAAGGTTGACAATTTTGATTTGTTTGAAAGTCTCCATAGTTCACTTTTAGGATTAGGGAGAGGGCTTGATTGTAATTTATGAAGACAGATTTTTTGTATTTCTGTTAGGTTATCATCCAATTTATTATTTTTTATTTTTTCAATAATTTCCATTTGTTTAGGTCCCTTTTATAAAGTTATCAGTCCATTCATACCCTTTTTCCTCAAGCTCTAGAGCAAGATCACTCTCACCAGTTTTTATGATTCGCCCGTCTGACATAACATGGACATAATTTGGTTTAATTTCATCTAATAATCTTTGATAGTGGGTAATAAGTATAATTCCAGTCTGTGCATTAGATATTTTTTTAATTCCTGATGCCACTATTCTTAGAGCATCGATATCTAGACCAGAATCGGTCTCATCTAATATTGCTATCTTGGGCTCAAGTAAAGCCATTTGCAGAATCTCATTTCTTTTTTTTTCACCTCCGGAAAAGCCTTGATTTACACTCCTTGAGAGGAATGCGTGATCCATTTTCACGATTTCTAACTTTTCTTTAACTAATTCTTCAAAATCAAAAGTATCCAATTCTTCTTTGTTGAGGAATTTCCTTCTAGCATTAGTTGAAACTCTAAGAAACTCAAGATTACTTACACCTGGAATCTCAATTGGATATTGGAAACCAAGAAAAATTCCTGATTGAGATCTCTCTTCAGGTTCTAAAGAGTTGATGTTTTCACCTAAAAATTTTATGTCGCCATTTGTAATATTATACGAGGGATGTCCTGCAATGATTTTCGAAAGAGTACTTTTGCCACATCCATTTCTTCCCATGATGGCATGGATTTCTCCGGGATAGACGGTGAGTGAAACCCCTTTTAAAATTGGAAGATTATCAGTAGATGCAGAGAGATTTTCAACTTCTAAAATTGGATCTGATTCTTTCATTTTACTTTGCATATCAGTTTCGAAATTGATTAATTAACCTACTGATCCCTCTAGTTTAAGTGCCAGTAACTTATCTGCTTCAGCAGCAAATTCCATAGGTAATTGATTAAATACATCTCTGCAAAAACCGCTGACCATCATAGATACTGCCTCTTCAAATTCTATACCTCTGCTTTGGAGATAAAAAAGTTGGTCTTCTGAGATTCTACATGTGCTTGCTTCATGCTCAATTTCAGAATTGGGTTGTTGAGATTTGATGTAGGGGAATGTATTTGCAGAAGCTTGATTCCCTATTAACATTGAATCACATTGACTGTAATTTCTTGATCCTGTAGCTTTTGTTCCCATTTTGACAAGACCTCTGTAGCTATTTTTTGAGTTACCTGCACTAATACCTTTGCTAACAATAGTTGATTTGGTCTTAGGACCAATATGGATCATTTTTGTGCCGGTATCTGCTTGCTGAAGATTATTGGTGAGAGCCACTGAATAAAATTCTCCTACAGATTCTTCCCCTAAAAGAAGACAACTAGGATATTTCCATGTAATTGCAGACCCTGTTTCAACTTGAGACCAGCTAATTTTACTTCTCTTACCTAAACATTTTCCTCTCTTAGTGACAAAATTAAAAATTCCGCCAATACCTTGTTCATCACCAGCATACCAATTTTGCACTGTTGAATATTTTATTGATGCGTCGTCTAACGCTATAAGCTCTACAACTGCTGCGTGTAGGGTATTTGTATCAAACATTGGAGCTGTACAACCTTCTAGATAACTTACAGAACTTGATTCTTCAGCAATGATTAGTGTTCTTTCGAATTGTCCTGAATCCCCACTATTAATTCTGAAGTAGGAAGATAGATCCATAGGGCAGGTTACACCTTTTGGGATATAAACAAAAGAACCATCACTAAAAACTGCAGAATTTAGT
Organism: Prochlorococcus sp. AG-424-E18; assembly: GCA_003210155.1. Classification (GTDB taxonomy): domain Bacteria; phylum Cyanobacteriota; class Cyanobacteriia; order PCC-6307; family Cyanobiaceae; genus Prochlorococcus_A. Next base: position 302,355 of record QCNC01000001.1, read on the forward strand.
GCTGCAAAATAATTATCACTAGCTGGAACAACTGTACCTAAATATTTTTCAATCAAATCCGCGTGATTTTTTACTGCTTCACTAATTGAGCAAAATATAACTCCATGTTCAGCAAGTTCTTCTCTAAAAGTTGTGGCAATAGAAACACTATCAAAGACTGCATCTACTGCTACATTTGTGAGTTTTTTTTGTTCCGTGAGGGGTATTCCTAATTTGTCAAAAGTCTCAAGAAGTTTGGGATCAACTTCATCTAAGCTAGAAATTTTCTCTTTTTGCTTAGGAGCAGAGTAATAAATAATATCTTGATAATCAATTTTTTTATATCCTAATGCTGCCCAATCAGGCTCTTTCATCTTTTGCCATTTTTTAAAGGCTTTTAATCTAAAATCAAGAAGAAATTTTGGCTCTTCTTTTTTCTGTGAAATTAATTTTATGATATCTTCATTTAATCCCTTTTCTATTTTTTCAGTTTCAATATCAGTAACGAAACCATATTTGTAAGGCTCTTTTACTACATCTTTAACTAAATTTTCGTTGACCATGTTATTAAAAAATAACTTATTACAATTAGCTTTATATACTTTAACGAAAGATACCCCCAATATTGAGTTTTTTTCCTTTATTAAAACTAAAAATTAATGTCTAATCATCTTGATCCCTTGTCAAACCCTTTAAACATAAAAACTATAAAAGAAATTGATAATCTTGATCTACCTATAATGCAGAAACATCATTTAAGAATACTTGCTCATTGTCTTCAGATTTTAAAAATTATCAAATTAGATAATAGTTTGGAATATCAAAATAAAAATCCCCTTAGAGAATGGTGTGATAACCAATCCAAAGAATTTGATGATAAAAAATTTAGTGATCTTTTTTATGAGCAGTTAGAATCCACCTCGAAAAAATTAAGTATTTTTTCAAAAAAAATAGGTAAGAGTATTGAGGATTTAGAGATAGATGATTTAGTACTTCTAGTTGAACAACGCTGAAGCCCCTTTTTTTGATCCCGAAGAAAAAATATATTTTTGTTGAGTCGTTAACAAATTTAGGTAATAAAATTTAAAAAAAAAGAAAATTAATTTACATTTCAAAAATATTTGGAAATTAATTAATTTCATTGATACCAACTGTTTTGAAGAGAAATATCAATTTTGAGACTTTTTTAGTAGTCAGAGGATCCTGACGACAGGCCAAAAAGACACACAATTCCTAAAAAAAAAGAACATACTGATCCCAAACAAAAACGGAGATTTTAAAGTGGCTGATGGGATCATGAATAAAGATCAATTACTCTCACTAACCCTCAGACAATTACGTCAAGAAGCAAGTAAATTATCGGTTCCTCTTTACAGTCGCAAAACAAAAGCTGTTTTAGTCGATTTAATACTTAAATACCAAGAAAAATCTATAAAAAAAATATATACGTCACCCCCTGTGTCAAAACCTAAAGCAACTCCAGAATCCAATGCTTTTAATAGTAGTGAAGAAGTTAAAACAAATGTAGTTTTCTTACCCCGAGATCCAGATTGGGCTTATGTTTTTTGGCAAATTTCTGATGTAGATAGAGAAAAAGCACAATCTTTGGGAGCCAATAAATTATGTTTACGATTATTTGATGCATCTGGTTCTGAAGGAATCAACTTTAATCAAGGAACACTAAGGGAGATAGCAGTTGATAGTTACAGTACAGAATGGTACTTGCCAATCCCACTTCCTGATAGAGATTACAAAGTTGAATTAGGTTACAAATATGGTTTTAACTGGATGTCATTGGCATTTTCTTCGATAAGCCATGTTCCTGGGTCTCATCCTTCTGAGCAAATTCTTGATAAATTTGTACCTTTTAATTTAGATTCCACTTCTGAGTCAATCCCAGATATTTCTAATTCTGTTGTTTCAGAACAAAATGGTATGCATGAAAGGTTATACCAAGCAGCAACTAACATTCCTCTCAGAAGAAAAGTTGGTTCTGAAGAATTTATGGAAAACGTAAATTCAACAAACCTCAATGATAATCTTACGGACTCAGGTGTTGGTAAATGGTCATCAGGTTTAAATGAGTCTGGAAGCGGAATTGTTAAAAATAGATCTTTTTGGCTCGTTGCTGATGCTGAATTAATTGTTTATGGAGCTACAGACCCTTCTGCAAAACTGACAATAGGCGGAGAAGAGGTTCCTCTTGCGGCAGATGGTACTTTTAGAATTCAAGTTCCATTTAGAGACGGGACTCAAAAATATGATATTAAAGCTGTTGATGTATCTGGTCAGCAAGAAAAAAGTATATCAATGAAATTTGATAGAACTACACCACTTGACGATACTAATGAAAAAGATAATGCTGAGACTGAATGGTTTTAATAAATTAAATTAATGCTTAAAAAAATTGTAGCTTTTACTCCATTGTTTGGGGCATTAACGTTTCCACTAATAGTTCCAATTACAATTTCTAAATTTGGTGTTAACTATGGAATTCTTAGCGCATTATTAATTTCTTCATTATGGTTTATCGCTATGTTAAGAACATCCGAAATGCCTCATTAATTTAGTTAGATTTTTGTGAGTTTCTTAAAAATATGACTCAAGTTAATGTAATTAATATTAATTCTCCTTTTTTAGATCAAAAACCAGGAACCTCAGGTTTAAGAAAAAGTACTTTAAAGTTTCAAGAAGAGCATTATTTAGAAATTTTTATTGAAGCAATCTTACAATCATTGGAAGATTTAAAAGGTTCAACACTAGTAGTTGGTGGTGATGGCAGATATGGCAATATTGAAGCAATAGAAAAAATTATTCAAATATGCATTGCTCATAAAGTTCAAAAGGTTATTGTTCCAAAATACGGTTTATTATCTACTCCTGCGACATCCCATTTAATTAGAAAAGAAAACGCTATTGGTGGCATTATTCTTTCTGCAAGCCATAATCCTGGTGGGATTGATGGCGACTTTGGAGTGAAATTGAATATTTCTAATGGTGGCCCAGCTCCTGAGATAATTACTAATAAGATTTTTAAGGCTTCACAATTACTAACTAGTTATAAAATTTGTAAAATCCAATTACCTGATTTTAGTGAATATGGAACTTATTCTTACGGTGAAACTACCTTAGAAATTATTGATGGATTAAAAGATTATTCTAATTTGATGGAGAAAATTTTTGATTTTGATCAAATTAGTGATTTTTTAAAAAAAGACTTCTCTTTAATTTTTGATGCAATGAATGCGGTTACAGGCCCATATGCAAAAAATATTTTTGTTGAAAAAATGGGTCTTTCACCTCATTGTGTTATGAATGGTGAACCGTTAAAAGACTTTGGAGGTTTACATCCTGATCCTAACCTTACTTATGCATCCCACTTGGCTGATTTGTTATTAAATAAAAAATCTTATAGTTTTGGTGCTGCATGCGATGGAGATGGAGATAGAAATATGATTTTAGGAAGTGGATGTTTCATAAATCCTAGTGATAGCCTTGCAGTTATTACTGCTAACACAAAATGTGTACCTGGTTATAAAGATGGTATTACAGGTGTGGCAAGATCCATGCCAACCAGCTCAGCTGTTGATAGTGTTGCTCGAGCATTAAACATACCTTGTTTCGAGACGCCTACTGGTTGGAAGTTTTTTGGAAATCTTTTAGATTCTAATTTAATTACTTTATGTGGAGAAGAAAGTTTCGGAACAGGTAGTAATCACGTCAGAGAGAAAGATGGACTATGGGCAGTTTTGTATTGGTTACAAGTTTTAGCTGAGAAAAAATGTTCGGTAAGTGATTTGATACAGAATCATTGGAAACAATTTGGTAGGAATTATTATTCAAGACATGATTATGAAGCAATTCCCTCAAATATTGCTAATCAAATCTTTGACAATCTAACTTCTATGCTTGAACATTTAAAAGGAAATAGTTTTGCTGGCCATTTAGTTAAAGTTGCAGATAACTTTTCATATTTAGATCCTGTTGATAATTCCATAAGTCAGAATCAAGGTTTAAGATTGGTCCTTGATGATAATTCTCGAGTAATTGTGCGCCTTTCTGGGACTGGAACTAAGGGTGCAACATTAAGACTTTACTTTGAGAAATTTTTCGATCCTCAACAGAATCTTTCATTAAATCCTCAGATCGCTTTGAAACCTCTAATAAATGATTTAGATGCTTTATTAAATATTTCAAAACTTACTCAAATGGAAACTCCTACAGTAATTACATAGAATTGAAAGTAATCATTTTTTGATTTTATTTATATGCATTCAGAAAATTTATTTACTAATTATTCTCAAATAGAAAATAATGCACCTTTGGCAGATCAATTAAGACCAAAGAATTTGGAAGATTTTTTTGGTCAACAACTTATCTTGAATGAGAATTCGCTTTTAAGAAGTGCAATATTGAACGATAAGATTAGTAATTTTATTTTTTCTGGCCCTCCTGGTGTTGGGAAAACTACTCTAATTGAAATTATTTCCTTTAATACTCGTTCAAAATTAATTAAGTTGAATGCAGTATTATCAAGTGTTAAAGAATTAAGAAATGAAATCGCTAATGCAAAAGATAGATTAATAAATTCAAAAAGAAAAACAATTTTATTTATTGATGAGGTTCATAGATTTACATCAGTTCAGCAAGATGCTTTATTACCTTCAATAGAAAATGGAACTATAACTTTTATTGGTGCTACAACTGAAAACCCTTTCTTTGCTGTTAATAAAGCGCTTGTTAGTAGATCACGCATTTTTACATTACTTCCTTTGTCAGAAAATGATTTGCAGAAAATAATACAAAAAGTTATAACTCATTATTCTAAAAAAAAAGATTCAAAAAAAGTTTATTTAACTCAAGATGCTATAAGTCATTTAATTAAATTTTCTGGTGGTGATGCAAGAACTTTAATCAATGCGCTAGAGATGGCCATAGAAACAACTGCTGAAAATGATGCTAAACAAATCAAGATTAATCTCTCAATAGCAGAGGATGCAATTCAAAAGAAAAATATTGTTTATGATAAAAATGGTCAAAATCATTACGATGTAATAAGTGCATTTATTAAGTCCATAAGAGGTTCTGATCCAGACGCAACTTTATTCTGGCTTGCGAATATGCTGGAGGCTGGTGAAGATCCTAATTTTATTTTTAGAAGACTACTTATATCTGCCAGTGAAGATATTGGAATAGCAGATCCTAATGCCATAGTAGTTGTACAATCCTGTTGTGATGCTTTTGATAGGGTTGGTTTTCCAGAAGGATTATATTTTTTAACGCAGGCTTCTTTATATTTAACTATGTCTCCTAAAAGTAATAGTACAAAAAGTATTTTTAAAGCAATTGAAACAATCAAATCTACCAATACTTTTGATGTTCCACTTCATTTAAAAAATAATTCTAATAGTTATGTCAATCCTCATAATTATCCAGGTAATTGGGTCGCACAAGAATATCTTCCAAAATCTTTAATAGGTTTAAAAATATGGCAACCAAATAATAATGGATGGGAAAAAACTCAATATGAAGAACTGCTTAGAAGAAAAGAAAACTAAAAATTTTTCGAACAACAAATAATTTCAGGATTAAAAGAAGCTTTTTCTTCGTATGCTAAAGCAATAGTCCAATCATGGAAGTTAATCTGTGAATAATTTAAATGTATGTTTTTCTTTTTATGAATTAACTCTTTTGGCTTTTCAAAAAATTGCCAATGATTAATGTCTTTAGCTAATTTTCCATGATCCCATTTTATAGCTGCTTCAACAGCACACCATTGATTTAATATCATATTTTTTGTTAAATAATTATTTTGGTTTGATTTATTTGTATGAAAAAAATATTTTTCTGCTAATTTTATATGGTTAAAATCTCTATCTATTCTCTCAATATCAATCCCTATTTTGCCTTTATGCCAGACTATAGTAATGGCATCTTTACAATGACTTAAACTGATATTTCCCATGCCAGATGGTAAACTTGGAGGCTCTCCAGGATGAGCATTAATTGGAATTTCTAGGGGATCTAAATCAAAAAGTGATGAAAGTGATTTTCGCAAATAAGCTCTTGTTTCTAAGAAAATCTTTGATCTTGAATCTGTTAGGTTTTTTGCAGTTTTAATTTCTTCTATAGTTGCGACATCTTGCACACCTTTAATCTCATAAAACCAAATTTTTGGTATTTTATATTCATACTCATTTAATAATTTCAATGGCTCTAAAGGTTGGCGACAAAGCACCAGAATTTAAATTAAAAGATTCTTTTGAGAAAGAAGTTTCTCTTAGTGATTTTAAAGGTAAAAGAATAATACTATATTTTTATCCAAAAGATAATACTCCAGGATGTACTAAAGAAGCATGTAATTTTAAAGAGAATTGGAATTTATTTCAAAAAAATAATATTGTTGTGCTTGGTATTAGCAAAGATAATGCATCCTCTCATCAGAAGTTTATAGAAAAATTTAATTTACCTTTTATTCTTTTGACTGATCCTGAACCTTTTAAAGTTTCTTCTGATTACGATAGCTATGGACTGAAGAAATTTATGGGAAAAGAATATATGGGAATGATGAGAAATACTTTTTTAATTGATACTGAAGGTAATATTGAAAAAATTTACTTAAAGGTAAAAGCAGCAATAATGGCTGATCATATTATTGCAGACCTTGGGTTAAGCTAATTTTTTTATGGACAGGTGGTGAATAATCATCCCCTCCATAACTAAATTAGGAGCATTGATAATATTTTCTTTTTTAGTCTTTAGAAATTTTGTGAGAAATTGAGAGTCTCCTCCACAGATTATTAAAATATCCTTTTCAGGATTAAATAAACTATTAATCACGCCAGTAAGAGAGTTGATTACTCCTTTTAAGATTGCTTCTTCTGTATTAATTAAAAAATCTTCGGACGGAATATCATATTTTTTGGGAACTTTAAGATTTTTTGTATTTTGTTCCATTGATTTTAATTGTGTTAGAAAACCTGGAATAAGTTGACCACCGAGAATCGATCCATTTGAATTCAATTTTGTTATTGATAATATTGTTCCAAAATCTGCAATTAGAAAGTCTTTTTTGAAAGGGTTTTCAATAATTTTTAAAGCGGCAATACAGGCAAGAGCTCTATCAACTCCAAAATAATCAGGAAGATTTGATAACTGAATATCTTTAGTTTTTATTTCATTTTCTTTTTTTAGCAAAAAATTAGGTAGTTTTCCTACAGAAGCCCAAATTAATTGATCAAGATCTATATTTTCAGGAACTTTTTGCTCTTTTTTGGTATGGAAGAATTTAGATTGATTTTTAGAAAATTTTGCCCAATGCAGTCTACTATTGCCTACTAATAAAAAATTTATATCTGAGATCATTTTTCTATGATCAATTTAATTATTAGTGTGTATTCCACATTCTTGTTTAATCCCCCCAAATCTTGTATCTCTTCCCTTTGTTGCATTGCCATCGGGACTGCTTGAATGCCAATCTCCTACAGAAGAATAACCTTTGATAAAAAGTGGATGGACAGGTAAATCATTCTCTTCCATATAATAAAAAACATCTTTATTTGTCCAATTTAATAAAGGTCTTAAAGAGAGTCTTTGACGAATTACGTCTATGAATTTCATTTTGTTTCTATTTTCTGTTTGACTTGATCTAACACCGCTTGCCCAGCAAAAAATATCATATTTTTCTAGACCATTTTCTAAAGGTTTTATCTTTCTCAAATCATGATACTTATCTAAATCACTCGCTTTATTTGTTTCCCAAAGTTTTCCGTATTTGGCCTCCATTCTTGCTGGCGATAATTCACTTTGCAGAACTTCAACTTCCAAGGATAAATTATCAATAAGCTTTTCAGCGTAATGGTATGTTTCTGGAGGGAGGTAACCTGTATCTATCCAAAATATTTTGATTTTTCTTTGCAAACATAATTTACTGACAATATCTAAAATGACTGATGACTGTATACCAAAACTTGTTGTAATAGCAAATTGATTATCAAACTTTTCATAACCCCATGTAAGCATTTCTTGAGGCTTCATATCTACTAGCTCTTGATTATATTTCTTTATTAATTCAGGTTGAATATTGTTTTGGATTTTTTCAATCATTCTTCAGTTGGGGTATTAGTTTAATTTTATTTCGCTCAATTTAAAAATTATTCGTTTAGTTTAATAATACATTTACGCATAACAATATTTTTCTAATGAAATCGATACAAAAACCAATAGTAATAGTTGGAGCAGGTTTTGCAGGTATGACATTTGCTTTGAATTTAAAGAATCTTAATCCTTCTTTACCGATTCTTGTTGTTGATTCTGAAACTAACTTTATATTTAAACCTTTAATGTATGAAGTTTTAAGTAAAGAAATAAGAAGTTGGGAAGCTAACCCAAAATTTGCAAATATTTTTTCTGATGCGGGTATAACTTTTTTAAGAAATTGTTTAACCAAGATTTCCTTCAAAGAAAATAGTCTTGAATTTAGTGACGATTTAAAATTAAGTTATCAGTATCTTGTTATCTGTACAGGATCTATTCCAAATAGTTTTCTCATAAAAGGTGTAGTTGAAAATTGTTATTTTTTTAATGATGTTAATGATTTAAATAAATTAAATTCTTTTTTAAAAAAATCACAAGATACTGCGTTGCATAAAAAGTTATTCATAGTTGGAGGTGGTCCCTCTGGAATAGAGTTGGCATGCAAAATTAAAGATATTTTTACAGACCAATTTGAAATTAATGTAATAGAAAAATCAAACGAAATTCTCAATAAAAACAAAATTTTTAATAGAGAACAAGCAGAGAAGGCATTAGAAAAAAGAAAAATTAATGTTCTTTTGAATTCTTCAGTTAAAGAAGTCTCAGAAACTAAGATTAGTATTTCTAGTGAGGTTGGAATAACTTCCTTTGATAAAGATATTGTTATTTGGACTGCAGGTGTTAAACCTAATTTGTCTTACTTAGAAACTGATCAAATAACAAAAAAATTTGGACGAATTTTAGTAAATAATAATTTGCAAATAGAAAATCATAAAAACTGTTTTGCAATTGGTGATATTTCAGTTATTGAAGGAATGGAGGATTTACCCATAACTGCTCAAGTCGCTATGCAGGAAGGAAATTATCTTGCTAATAATTTAAAACTTTTAATTGAAGGAAAAGATCCTTTACCCTTTGAATTTCAAGATAATGGTGAAATGATTAGCTTAGGCATAGGCGAAGCTTCAATCTCTGGGCTTGGGGTTACTTTATCTGGAAAATTAGCTTTTGAAGCAAGAAGACTTATATATGCTTCTAAGTTGCCTGACATTACGGAAAGCTTAAAATCCGCATCGTCATGGATATTCCAAAAAAAATCTATTTTTAAAAAGTTTCTTAAAAAAGATAATTCCAATTAAACTTTTTTGAAATATTGTTTTTGGGTATATTGAGTTAAATAAGTCTCATATGAATCTAATTTCAGTAGTTAGTAATAATTTTGATGCGTTAATAACGGTAGTTGTTTTAATAATGTCAATAATTTTATTTATCAAAAATACTATTGCGCCAGAATTGACTGGTTTGTTATGTGTTGGAATATTTATAGCTACAGGAGTTCTTTCTCCTGAAAAAGCTTTAGCTGGATTTGGTAGTCCTTCCTTAATCACCCTTATGGGTTTATTTGCAGTTTCCTCTGCATTATTCAAAAGTGGTGCTTTAGATAGAGTAAGAGAATTGATTTCTTCTGAAAGTATTAGAACGCCAAGGAAATTAATTTCTTTAATCGCTTTTTTGATTGCTCCAATATCTGGAATTGTCCCTAATACTCCAGTAGTAGCGTCTTTGTTACCTTTAATTGAAGGTTGGTGTGAGCGAAGAAATATATCGCCATCAAAAGTGTTATTACCTCTTTCTTTCGCGACTTTACTAGGTGGAACTCTGACATTATTAGGTAGCTCAGTAAATCTTCTTGTAAGCGATATTAGTCAACAATTAGGTTATGGCGCTTTGGAATTATTTAGTCTGACTGCAATTGGAATTCCTGTGTGGCTTATAGGTACAACCTATATGATCCTAGTTTCTGACGTACTTTTGCCAGATAGAGGGAGAGATAAGGAGTTTATTAAAAATGGGGATATGAATATTTACTTTACTGAAGTTACTATTCCCTCTACTTCAGAATTAGTTGGGCAATCTGTCAGAAATAGTAGATTGCAAAGACGATTTGACGTTGATGTTCTTGAATTGCAAAGAAATGGAAAAGTTATTCTTCCACCATTGGCTGATATAAAGATTGAACCTGATGATAGATTAATAATCCGCGTTACAAGGGCTGACTTATTTAGACTCCAGCAGGAACACACCATTCTGTTGGGCGAAAATAAAACATCTTTTGATGGAGCTAATATTTTCTCAGATGACGAAGGTACTAAAACGTTTGAAGCTCTTTTACCATCTGGCTCAACTCTTGCTGGTGCAAGTTTGAGAGAATTAAGATTTAGGCAGCGTCACAATGCAACAGTTTTGGCACTCAGAAGAGGTCAACAAACTGTGCAGGAGAGATTAGGCCAAGCTGTTTTACGAGCGGGAGATGTTTTATTATTGCAAGCACCATTAGATTCAATAAGAGGTTTGCAAGCCAGTAATGATTTGCTTGTTTTAGATCAATTCGAAGATGATTTACCCGTATTGATAAAAAAACCTATATCGATTGCAATTGCAATAGGAATGGTTGTTTTGCCTTCTGTTACTAATATTCCATTAGTAGGTTCAGTTCTTTTAGCAGTTATTGCAATGGTTGCTTTTGGATGTTTAAGACCTGCGGAGATACAAAAATCAATTAGGTTAGACGTTATTTTATTGCTGGGATCCTTATCGTGTTTTAGTGTTGCTATGCAGGTAACAGGATTAGCAGATTTAATTGCATTCAATCTTAATTTTGCTCTTGATGGGCTGCCTTTGTATTTTGCACTTGTTGTAATTTTTGTATCGACCGTTATACTTACTCAATTTATCAGTAATGCTGCTTCTGTTGCTTTGATTTTGCCCGTTGCTATTGAATTTTCAAATGTTTTAGGAATATCACCAAGCGCTTTAATAATGCTTGTTTTATTTGGAGCAAGTCAATCTTTCTTGACTCCAATGGGTTATCAAACAAATTTAATGGTTTATGGTCCAGGAAGATATAGATTTTTTGATATCGCAAAATATGGAGCTGGATTAACACTTATAATGTCACTTATAGTGCCAGCATTGATAATTGTAAATTTCAGATAAATAAAGTGAAATTCAGAAGTCAAGTTTACAGGTTAAAAGATGCTTACAGAAAATTATCTGTACCTCAATTCACTATTGTTACAGGCTTGTTTATTATTTTCTTTGGAACTTTAATTTTGAGTTCCCCTTTATGTTCATCATCAAAGGTCGGATTGTGGGAGGCATTTTTTACATCTACTTCTGCCATAACAGTTACTGGCCTAACAATAATAGATATTGGGGATGATTTAAATTTCTTTGGCCAATTATTTTTGGCATTTATGCTGTTATCGGGTGGTTTGGGATTAATGGCTATTACGACATTTCTACAAGGTTTTGTTGTAAAGGGGACAAAGCTTAGAACTAGATTAGACAAAGGAAAGACTCTAGATGAATTTGGGGTTGGAGGGATTGGCCGAACTTTTCAAAGCATTGCTATAACTGCAACTTGTATAATATCTTTTGGCGCGATTATTTTATATTCCTTTGGATTTGTAGATATTCAAAATAGTAGGGAAAGACTGTGGACCTCGATTTTTCATAGCATATCAGCATATAACAATGCAGGTTTTTCTTTATGGTCAAATAGTCTTCAAGACTATAGAACAAATTTTTTAGTTAATACTGTGTTTGTTTTTCTTATTGTAATGGGTGGACTGGGATGGCGAGTTATTGATGATCTTTGGAGTAATAAAAAAAATCTTTCTTATAAAAAATTGAGCCTTCATTCCAGATTAGTTATTAGGACAAGTTTATCTTTAATATTATTTGGGTCATTGGGATTTTTTATTACTGAATCATTGCTTAATAGTCAATTTTTTAATGATTTGAATTTATTCCAAAAATTGTTATCGTCAATCTTTGAAACAGTGAGTGCAAGAACTGCAGGCTTTACAAACTACCCGATTTCTTTGAATTCTGTTTCAGATACTGGTCTTTTGTTATTAATGACTCTGATGTTTATTGGAGCAAGTACTGGAGGTACTGGTGGAGGAATAAAAACAACTACATTTATTGCTTTAATGGCTGCAACTAGATCAACTTTAAGAGGTCAGAAAGATGTAATTATTAGCAATAGATTAATTTCAGATAAAGTTATTTTAAAGGCAGTTGGAATCACAGTTGGATCTTTGCTTTTTGTTCTTTTAATGGCAATGTTGCTCAGTACAACAAATACGTTTGTTAAGAGAGAATCTTTCACATTCCTAGAAATTCTGTTCACCTGCATATCTGCATTTGCAACTGTTGGTTTTGATATCGGTTTAACTGCGAAATTAAATCATTTCGGCCAATTTATTCTTATTGTCGGAATGTTTGTGGGCAGACTTGGTATCCTTTTGCTTTTAAGTGCACTTTGGCAGGCTCTTTATAAGAGTAGAATAGATAGACAAAAGAGAATTGGCTATCCTAGGGCTGATCTTTATGTTTAGGATTGATTAAATTTTATTATGGCTGATTGGTGGCAGTGGTCTCAAAAGAAAGAAAAAGAAGCACTCACTTTTGCAGTTGTTGGCGTTGGAAGATTTGGAACTGCTGTTTGTAGAGAACTTATAAGTAATGGTGCAGATGTTTTGGCTGCAGATTATTCGGAAAAAGCTATTGATGATTTGAGACAATTGGAACCTTCTATAGAAGCTAGAGTTGTAGATTGCACTGATGAAGAGTCTATGAAGGAATCTGGAATTCTTGAAATGAATACTGTTGTAGTTGGCATAAGTGAACCCATTGAGGCAAGTATAACTACGACACTTATTGCTAAAGATAGTGAAGGTAGCAAAGTGAAAAGAGTAATAGCAAGAGCTACGAGTGACTTGCACGAAAAAATGTTAAAAAGGGTTGGTGCAGACAAAGTTGTCTTCCCTTCCAGAATGCAAGGAGAGAGATTAGGTTTAGAACTGGTTAGACCAAATTTAATTGAAAGATTGGAACTCGATAACCAAACTGGTATAGATGAAATTACTGTTCCAGAGGAATTTATCGGAAGATCTTTGAGAGATTTGAATTTGAGGAAAAATTATTTAGTTAATGTTCTTGCAGCAGGACCTGCTGAAAAGTTAACAGTTAATCCTCCAGCAAAATATATCTTGGAAAGAGGAAATATTTTGGTAGTAATGGGAAAAACTGCAGATTTGCAGAAATTGCCTCAGAATTAATTATTTTTAATCAGATTTTTTATAGTATCTAATCCTTTGAGGAGCTCTTTTTAATCTTTTGACACCTTTTTTTTCAAGTTCGTCTCTGAATTTATCGGTATTTAAATTATTTTCTGAGAAAAATGATTGACCCTCCTGCTCGAAGTATTTTTTTATACCCTCTTGTATTAGAACTTTTGCCATATTACTAACTGTCCTAGATTCATTATTGGCCAAAATGGTTAATTGCTCACATATTAATTCTGGAAGAACTACTTGAATTCTTGGGGATTTAGGCTTCCCATTAGTTGAGTTTTGCCGGGTAGCCATGAGTCAAAGTTGATAACTGTTACTTATAAGTATACACAGTTAGTCAAGGATACTATCTTTGTGTATATTATTAGTAAGGAAATTTATGTCCGTATCAATTAATTGTTTTATTACCCCATGAAAAATTCAAGAAAACTTGATTCTCCTAAAAGGTTGATAATTGATAAAAAGAAAAAAAGATTAGTTAATTCTGATTCTTACGATAATGAAAATAGTGATGTTTTGGTGTCAGCTGTAATTAGTCCATATTTGCTAACTCATCTGCACCATATTCTTCAGCAGTCTGAGTACTATGCTCAAAAAGATGGTAGAAAATCTCACGCAGCAAACTTTGCAAAATTAAGAAAAGTTTTATGTTTAGATGCAAGAAGTATGGCAGATGCATCTGCAAAAGAAATAAAAGATCCCGAAAATGATTTATCTATTAATAAATATAATGAACAAAATGTTGCTTGAAGTAATAACCTATTAATAAATAGATTTTAAAAACATGTCCAGTAATGCTGAAAAGCTCTATAAGTTAATAGCCAACGATTCCAAAAAGAAACAAAGTTTGTTTATGACAGCATTAACTAATCCCAAAAAAGCCTTAGATAAAATATGCGATATTGGCAAGGATTTAAATATTTATGTAACTAAAGAAGAGGTCATTGAATATTTGAGTACTATTGATGATGATGCAACTAAAATGTGGTTAATCAAGGCTCGAGGAGGTCTTTAGGAAAAGGTTTTGAATAATTATTATTTGAATCAGTAATGGGTTTTATTCTTTTATTGTAGCCGCCTCCACCAGCTAGAGTCCAAAAAAACCAGTAACTTGGAATTGCGAGAGCTGCAGCTATGAAAATCACTACAATTTGTTCTATTCTTTTCATTGTTTAATTTTATTCCACAAAATATTTTTTAGTAAATAAGCCACAGATTTTGTAAATTCTATTTTAAAACAGTGATTAGATTTGAAGGTGTAAGCAAAATTTATTCTACAGATGTTGTTCTAAAAAATATTAATTGGGAGATTAAGAAAGGTGAAAAAGTTGGTTTAGTTGGGTCAAATGGTGCAGGTAAATCAACCCAGTTTAAGATTTTAATTGGGGAGGAAGAGCAAACAAGTGGAACAATAATTAAAGAGGGAAATCCTAAAATTGCACACTTAAAACAGGAGTTTGATTGCAATTTGAATTTTTCAGTGAGACAGGAATTAGAAAGTTCTTTTAAAGATATACAAGTTGTAGCCATTAAACTTTTAGAAATTGAAAATAAAATGAAATCGTTGGATATAAAAAAACATTCCGATGAATTTGAAATATTTGTAAATCAACTAGCAAAATATCAAGCAAAATTTGAAGCTTTAGGTGGTTATAAAATGCAATTTGATGTAGAAAAAATACTACCAAAATTAGGTTTTTCTATAGGAGATGCTGATAAATTAGTGGGTAAATTTTCAGGTGGCTGGCAGATGAAAGTCGCACTTGGAAAAATAATATTACAAAAACCTGATTTACTTTTACTTGATGAACCAACCAATCATTTAGATTTAGATACTATTTTCTGGCTGGAAGAATATCTATCTTCGCTTAAGATTGCAGTTATTATAATCAGCCATGATAGATATTTCTTAGATAAATTATGTAAAAAAATAATTTTTATAGATAGAGGCACATCTGAAACATATAATGGGAACTATTCTTTTTTTATCGAACAGAAATCTTTAAATGAAGAATCACAAAATAAGGCATATCAATTACAACAAAAAGAAATTGAGTTACAGAAAAGGTATATAGACAGATTTAGAGCTAGTGCCACAAGGAGTACTCAAGCAAAGAGTAGAGAAAAACAATTAAAAAAGATTTCCAAAATTGAGGCTCCCCAAGCAAAATCGAAAAGTCCTCTTTTTAATTTTCCAGAGTGCCCTCGCTCAGGAAAATTAGTTCTAAATATCAAAAATTTGTCTCATAGTTTTGATGACAAAATTCTTTTTTTAGATGTTAATTTAAAGATTTCTTCGGGGGAGAAAATAGCAATATTAGGACCTAATGGCTGCGGTAAATCTACGTTACTTAAAATTATAATGAAAAAAATATCTCCTGAAATTGGAGAAATTCATCTTGGTAAACATAATATAATTACTAGCTATTACGAACAGAATCAGGCTGAAGCACTTTCACCTGAGGAAAGGGTTATTGATTTACTCTGTGATAAGTCCCCAGAATGGTCTCAAAAAAAAGTAAGAACTTTTTTAGGAGGTTTTGGTTTTCAAAATGAAACTGTTTTTAAATATATTAAACAACTAAGTGGGGGAGAAAAGGCAAGATTAGCATTAGCGCTTATGATTATTAACCCGAGCAATTTTCTTCTTTTAGACGAGCCAACTAATCATTTGGATCTGCAATCTAAGGAAAACTTAGAATTAGCAATTAAAAATTATAAAGGTTCATTATTAATCATTTCTCATGATCGGTATTTTATTTCAAAGGTTGCAAATAGAATTGTCGAAATTAAAGATTCAAAGTTGTATTCATATGATGGTAATTACGAATATTTTTTAGAAAAAACGCAAAGCTTTAAAAAAATTTGATTTCATTTTAATAAAGTTTACATTTGGCTAAGTAAGATCACTTATTTATCTTTACATAGTTTGACGTCCTTGATTAGTCTAAAAATACAAAAATAAGTTTTAAAAATTTATATGAAAAATTACGATTTCCAAGAAAAACAGTTTCAAATTGCTGATCCTATTGAAAGTTATTTTGAATGCATTACTGCCTGTGATATTAGCGATGGTAGATGTATTTCTAGGTGTGTGGAAATACTCAAAAAGAATGATAATTTAATATTTTAGTTATTTTGGAGATTAGTTATATCAGTTGGTATTATTTTTAACTTAATCAATTTATTTTTACGCTTAAGTAATATATTGATTTTTTTATTTATACCATTATTACTTATTTGGTTTATAACGTCTGATGCGGTTTCAATATCTTTATTACCCACTTTTATTAAAATATCTTCTATCATGATTCCACTCTTTTCAGCTGGACTATTCGGTACTACATATCCAACTTTAACTATATTATCTTTTCTCCCAGAATTACTTTCTTCTATTAGGCTAATCCCAATCATAGGATGTATTACTTTTCCATTTTTTATAAGTTGATAGGCAATTTCCTTAGCTTTATTAATTGGGATTGCGAAACTCAAACCCGCTCCTGGACCTGATCTTATTAACGTATTAATACCAATTACTTCTCCATTGCTATTTAATAGTGGACCTCCAGAATTGCCAGGATTAATAGCAGCGTCTGTTTGTATTAATTCGAGTTTTTTATCATATATTCCTAATTGAGTTACGTTTCTATTTAGATTACTAATAATACCAAGCGTAACTGTGTTTTCCAGTCCGAATGGATTCCCAACTGCGATAGCCCAATCACCAACTTTAATCTTTGCAGAATCGCCCAATTCTGCTTTTGGCCAAGGTCCTTTCCCTTCAATCTTTAGCACAGCTAAATCAGTAAAAAAGTCTTGGCCTATCAGTTTAGCGTTTATTTTTTTGCCATTGGTTAAACCAACAATCACCTTATCTGATCCATTCACAACATGAGCATTGGTCATTACAAGTCCATCTGCAAATATAAATCCACTACCTTGGCTTTGCTCTATCTTTGGTCGATTGTCATTAGGTAAATCTAATCCAAAAAATCTTTCAAAATATGGGTCTAGAAATAGTTGAGAATTTCTAGGAAATTTTCTTTTTTTTACATATCTTTGAGTATCAATAGTCACCACAGCTGCACCAGTTCTTTCTACAGCTTTAGTTATAAAAGATTTTTTTGAATATTTATTAACTGGATTAAGTTTTAATTGACTTACTGGTTGAGATATTACTTTTGTGGAACATGTGATGCCCAATGTAATTACTGATGAGAGTAGAAATAGCTTTTGGATGTTTTTTTTCAATTTTGATTTTCTTATGTTTTTCGAAATAATTAACACACTATACTTAGTGTAATTTAAATATAACTACAAATTTACTATCTTAGCCTAGAAAATAATTTATTACCTTAAATTAGCTAATTTTCTTTTTTTCGGGCTATGATATTAAAAATATATTTAACGAATTTATAAGTTCAATGACTATTCTATTCCCAATCATATATTCTGCAGCTTTAACTTATTTAGTATGGAAAGCTTTTAAAGTAATGTCTAAAGGTTGGGGTATATCTGATAATAAAAAACCTTTCAGTACTTCTAGTTTTAAACAAAAAAAATACACAATACATCCAGAGCTTTTAGATAAATCAGGAAACATAACAGAAGAAGAGCTACTAACAGTAAGATTTTCTAATGACAATGACTCTACATTAGAAGAAAAAGGTTCAACAACTGATTAATCAAATTACATTAAAGAAAAAAAATTGGAATTAAGAACAAAAATTGTTTCAGCGGTAATAAGATCTCTCAAATTGCCACCAAGGTTTCGTTTGAAAATGGTTAAAGAAGATCCAGTTAGACTTGAACTAAGCCTCACTCCTTCATATGGTAAAAATCCAGTTATTGTTGGTATAGTTGAATCTTTAGACTTAGTCGCGCGAAGAGATAGAGAAGGTAGACTCCCTAGAGATCTTCAAGGGACATGGGACTGGACTGTAAGACATGGAAAAGTTAGTACTGGAGGTTGGAATCCTATGTTAAAGGAAGCATTGCAAACAATGTTTGATACAGGATTGCCAGCCATTGTATATGAGGAATTAACTGGAGATGAGTATCGACCTGTTGACGGTGTAAGACATGTTAAATAAATAATTTATTATTTTTCATAAAATCTTCCTTAAAACGTTAAAATAATCTGATAGATAATTTAGTTAATTATGAATAAAGACAATCAACCAAGATTTGGCTTTGTAAATTTTGCAGAAACTTGGAATGGCCGTATGGCAATGATGGGTATTTTGATTGGACTTGGTACTGAATTAATTACTGGACAAAGTATTCTACGACAAATTGGAATAGGTTAGTATTTTATTTAATTTCTTCTGCTTTCACATCAATTGTGCTCTCACTAGGCTTTTTATCTAATAGATTTTTCTTATTTATATTCTCTAAATCTGCACCGCAATTCATGCAGGTTTCACTTAAACCTAATGATATTGTCCCACAATTACTGCACGTATTAATTTTAGATTTGTAAGAGTTAAAACCTATAAACACTAGAGCTAATAGTAGAAGAGGAATTAAAAATAAAAGAAGTAGAATATTTCCAACAAAGCTAATGAAAAAGTTAAATCCAAAAATTGGAATAACGATAAGAACAATTAATGAGTAGGTAAGAAGATTTTTATTAGCTTTAAGAAAATAATTCACTTTTATTATCCTTATTTATAATTTCTTTTTTTATTTACTAAAGTCATACTAGCAATTACTACGCTCCAACACTGTCCAAAATATAAAATTACTCCTAATAGCCATACCCATAAAGTAAGTACTAGAAAACCTCCAATAAAACCGTATGCTTGAAATCTTACTCCAAGTGAGAGAATACTTTTACTTACTGCTAGGTTCAAAGTGGTAAGGCCAATTCCAATAAGAAAAGATCCAGGTAAAAGTGGTTTCAATGGAACCTTTCTACTGGGTAAAAGTGCTTGTAATAAAAGAGCCATTAAAGAAAAACCAACTAGTGGTATTGCAAACTGACCAACTTGTAATAACGGCAACTTTAATAATAAATCAGAAATAATATTATTGGATTTTGAAAGATTTTCTAAAACGTTACTTGGGATCATCCTAAGATTTACACTAATTTGATCTAGTACCATTAAAAAACCAATAAAGAATACTATTAAAAAGGCTTCAACTCTATTTCGGAGAAACTTCGAAGCTTGAACTCTCCAAGCAGCATTAACTTTTTTAGAAGGAATTTCATCCTCCCAAAGCCTATCCGAACCTCTTTGAAGAGATAGATATGCATTTCCTGCTGTAAAAAGCAAAAACATAGCACCAAGAATTCCTGCTCCAAAACCTTGATCTATTAAATTAAATAATGTTGTTTCTACTAACTCAACTACTGAAGGAGGTAAAAGCTGAGCAGCAATGGCAATTATTTGTTGATCTAATCCTTCTTGTTTTCCTAGGAACCATGAAGCTATTGAAAGAGAAATTAGAAGGATGGGAAAAAATGATTGAAGTGTGTAGTATGCAAATGCAGCGCTTAAATCAACACAATCAGATTTGCTCCATCGTTCACAAGCTCCCCATAAACTTTTCAGTATCCATGTTGAACTTCTCTGCATATTAATTTTCTTCAAATATTTATTTATTTACTTAATTTTTATTGTATCTGATTAAGAAATTTTTCAAGCAATTTTTTATTTATGATGCAACTATTTTGCTAATAATAAATAGCCCCATGGCTTTAAAATGTCAAATTTTTCAATAGATCTACAAGCAATTAATGGAAAATTAACGTCGCTCAAGTCTTCTCCTGAAACTAAATTTAAAGGATCTGTTTCTAACCACTCTATAGAACAATTGAGTTCTTCTAATAGCAGCCAGGCTGCTGCAATATCCCATATCTTAGGGGTTGATTCTATTGCTCCGAAAGTTTGTCCCATCGCTACACTCGTAAGATTTAAACTCGATACACCTAAGAGTCTGATTTTGCCAGGAAATACTGAGTTTGGTTTTTTTTGTAAAATTTTTATTGATCTACTACATAAAGAAATGCATTCACTTTGACGATTATTTTGACTAGGGTCGATTTTCTTGTTATTCAACCAAACCCCTTTACCTTTAATGGATACAAACTTTTGTTTTAATGTAGGAATTATTAAAAAAGAAGATTGTGGTTTGCCATCAACAAACCTTGCTACAGATATAGACCAGTAAGGAATACCGGCAGCAAAATTTGTTGTCCCATCGAGTGGATCGACCACCCAGTAAGCTTTTGAATTTGGAATTAACTTTTGCCCTTCTTCACTAAGGACCCCTTCACCTGGAGCTATTGAAGCTAAGCCATCAACTATTGTTTTGTCACTCCATAAATCACAACTTGTTAATAATGATCCATCTGCTTTATTGCTGGCGCTAATATTTCCAAAATCTTTTGTTTGACGTTGACTAACCAATTCAAATAAAGAATCTAATTTACGTAGTTGCTGATTAGTTAAATTTGGTGGATTCATTTTTGTATATTGCAAATAGACTCTGTATCCTTAATTTTAGTATTATTATTACCCAAACAATTATTGCTTTTATCAAGGAAAGTTAATCTTTCTAATTCATCTATATTCAGATTGTAATTATATATTGCATTAATATTTTTTGATTTCGCATTACTTAATTCACTTTGCCTAACAAGAACATCTTTTAGAGTTGATATTCCGACATCATATCTAAGTCTGGAAAGCCTTACAGACTCTTTGCTAGATTCAATTTCTTTAAGAGAAGAAATTATTTTTTCTTCATTTAATTTAAGGTTTAAATAGGCTTTACTAATACTTGTGGTTAAAACATTTTTTAGATTTTCATAGGCATATTTTTCGGATTCTGCATCTGCTATTTTTGATTTATAGGAGTTCTTATTTTGTCCACCATCAAAAATACTCCATGCAAAATTTAGACTTATAGTATTTGTATAATTAGATCCAGATTTTTCAGAGTCGATATTAGTTGCTAGAGAGTCACCCTTTGAAAATGTACTAGATAATGAATTACTGATATAGATATTTGGCTTATTTTGAGCTAAAAAGTTCTCTGCTTGGCTCTTTTTGATTGATTTTTGAAGAATAAGGTTTTTTAAGGAAAGATTTTTATCCAAACCCTCATTAATATTCTTATTCAATTTATGATTCCAAAACCCTATAAGATTTTGCTCTTTATTAGTTTCGAAATCTCCCTTAACATTAAGAATCTCTTTAAGAGAAATTTTATTAATTTCATGTTCTATTTTCTTTTCATTAAGTGATTGTTGATCTCGAGATAATTGAGCTTCTGCTTCAAGAACTTCAAATTTTGTACCAATTCCAGCATCTAGCTTCGCTTTAGCATTTTCTAAACTTGTAATTGATAAGTCAAGTGTGAATTTTTTATTTTGAATATCTTGATATGACTTTTTGTATTTTTGATATCTGATTCTTGCTTCTTGAATTAAATCTTTTTTCTTAATCTCATAATTATTTTCTGCAATTTTATAATTTGTTTTGGCAATTTTAATTTCATATCCTCTTAGCGGGGCAATTAAATCCCATTTAATATTCAGGGAAGGATTAGCCGAAAATTGTGATGTTTTTAAAGTAGGAGATTTGCTATTGTAATTTTTACCTGCAACATATTTTGGTATCCCATTGGCTTGAAAATCTAAGGATGGGAATCTTTTGGCAATTTGACTGGAAAGATTAAAGCTTGCAGAGGCTAATAAGTTTTGTAATGATTTTAATTCTTGATTATTTAATATAAGTTTTTCTATTTCTTGATAATCTACAAAAGTAATATTTGATTTTTCTTCTAAAACATTATCAATGTAATTTTTTGTTTCGCTCGATAAAGCATTAA
Organism: Prochlorococcus sp. AG-424-E18; assembly: GCA_003210155.1. GTDB lineage: Bacteria > Cyanobacteriota > Cyanobacteriia > PCC-6307 > Cyanobiaceae > Prochlorococcus_A. Next base: position 324,575 of record QCNC01000001.1, read on the forward strand.
AGGTATTCACACTTAAAGCAAGCGGCAATAATAAAAAAGGATTTATTACTCTTCTAAGCATGTTTTATAGTTTCGAAAATATTCGATTAACCAATCAAAGTACTAATAATATCATTTGAATCATCAAGAACGTGAATTTTAGTATTTATTTGATTCTCAACTTCTTGAATATTTTTATCATCTAAAAATAAATCAGTATTAATTTTTAACATAATAGATGGTATGTAAACAGCCTCTCCTAAATCCTTATTTTTCAGTCCGTAAATTAGATCTTCTCCAGTAAGAAGACCTGTGACAACTTGATCTTGACCCCAATAAATACTTGGTAAACCATATAAATTAATTGTTAATCCATTAATTAAGTTTAATTTTTTAACTGTAGGAATTAGGGCTTCATAAACTAATTTACCAACAATCCAACTAACTTTTTTTGGCTTTTTTACTTTTTGGGGTAGGTTTTGAGTCTTATCTCTTAATGCTTCTAGAAAGTTTCTAATAGTCCCAACTCCATTAGATTCTTGTGGCATATTTTCGTAGGTTTTGTAACTAGGTAAATTTTTACCAGCAATTAAATACCATTCGTCTGCTAGCCAACAAAAACGAGTCCCAAGAGTAATTTGTAGAGAGGCTTGAATTCTCTCTACTTGTTTAATAGTTTTTTTTGCGTATTCTGGGCTTATTGATTTCAATCCATCATTTTCAGGTCTAAATTTTGTAAGTCCTACAGGAACTATTGCTACTGAAAGTACTGTTTGAGTAGCTTTTTTGTAGAATTCAGCAAGTTCTAAAATTGATTTCTCAAGAATATCCCCATCATTAATATCTGGACAAACAACAATTTGAGCATGTATTTGAATAGAGTTTTTTTCAAACCACGAAATTTGATCAAGTATCACTCCTGCTTTTTTATTTTTTAATAATTTTTCTCTTGTGGCGGGATCAGTAGCATGAACTGAAATAAAAAGTGGGGATAGTTTTTGCATAGCAATTCTTTCCCAGTCTTCTTTTTTTAAATTCGTAAGAGTTAAATAAGAGCCATATAGGAAACTTAATCTATAATCATCATCTTTTATATAAAGGCTTTTTCTTTTACCGCTTGGCTGTTGATCAATAAAACAAAATGGACATCTATTATTGCATTGCTTGATTGAATCAAATAATGCATCTTTAAAATTTATACCTAAATTAACGTCTTGATCTTTTTCAATATTTATATTGTGAATCTCATGATTTCTATCTAAAACTGATATGTCTAAAATTTCTTCACTAATAAGAATCTGATAATCAATTAAATCTCTTGGTTTTTTCCCATTAATACTAATAATTGAATCACCTGATTCAAATCCTATTTCTTCAGCAATAGAATTAGCTTCAATGCTTTCAATTTCTGCAGGGTTTATTTTATAAGTAATATTAGGAACCAAAAGATCAATGGGATCTTCCGTATAATTAATTTCTTGCCACACAATTTAAGGCCATATACTCTTATTTATATTTATTCTAAACTTATATATGACTCAAAGTGTATTAAATACTTTTAAAAAACTAAATAAACGTATGAAATAATGGGCTTTTTATTTATTAAAATATGGCATTCGCAGTTTTCTAAAACACGATTTAGATTAATTAAAATAACCTTTTTCATTGAAAGAATTAATTACAAAAAATTTAGAAGTCAAAGATAAATTCAACTATGAATCCCAAAAGACAGTTGATTCATACGAAGATAGTTTTTTATCAAATCCTATATCTTTAAGATTGTGGTCTTCTTTTTTTGTAATTTTACCTATTTTTGTTCAAGCCCCTTGGGTTAGATTAGAACCAATAAGTGCTCTTTGTTTTACTTTTGTTATTGTCTTAGTGGCAATTGTTTTAAATCAGAAAGGATCAAATAAGTGGTTTATTGTCAGTTCATTATTACTTGGTATATCAGGTAGTTGGCTTGGTGGATGTTTGTTCTGGGGTTGGTTAAGCCCATTTCCTATCCTACACATACCTGTTGAAGCTGTAGTTCTCCCACTAGCTTTAATTGGATTTGGTACTAATTGGAAAATAGGTTCAAGTTTTTATATCTCTTCTTTATTTGGAACCGCAATTACCGACATTACAATATTTTTAATCGGAATCATGGATCAATGGAAGCAGGTAATTACAGCAGATTCTGAAAATGCACCCATTATTCTTCAAAAAACTTCAGAGAGTCTTATTCAAATAAAATCATTATCAATTATCGTTTTTGTTGCTCTTATACTGTGGTTTATTTCAAAAGAAATTTTAGATTCTGGCACAATTAATAATACAAATGGCAAAGCACTGTTAGTTTCTGGTTACGTAATTCAAACGACATTAATTGTTGATGGTATTTTTATTGTTTTAGCAATTCTGCAACCAACTTTTAGTGGATTGGTTTAATGTTAAGGCTTCCATTTTCGCAAGAAGCGATACCAATAAATAATTGGGATGTAATCGTTATAGGCGCTGGAGCTGCTGGCCTTATGACTTGTCTTGAATTACCATCAAATTTAAAAGTGCTTCTTTTAAATAGAAATACTAGTAAGGTATCTTCCAGTAGATGGGCTCAAGGCGGAATTGCATCTGTTGTTAGACAAGATGATTCATTTGATCTTCATGCTGAGGATACTTTAAAAGCAGGTGATGGACTATGTGATTTTCAAGCTGTAGAAATGTTAGTTAAAGAAGCTCCAGGTTGTGTAGAAAGGTTGCAGAATTTAGGGATGATTTTTGATCAAAGTTCTGATCAACTAGCTACTACCTTGGAAGCAGCCCATTCACGAAGAAGAGTCTTACATGTTAAAGATCGTACTGGACGAGCATTAGTTGAAGTTCTAGAAGATCATATTGAGAATCAAAAAAATATTCTTCACTGCAGAGGTGTAAGAGTAACTGAACTTCTCATTGAAAATAAAGAATGTAGAGGAGTTCAGGTTCTTGATGGAGCAAATTTATATTGGATTAAATCTAGAGCTGTTGTTTTGGCTACAGGTGGTGGTGGGCACTTATTTACAAATACAACAAATCCTGCTCAATCCTCTGGTGAAGGGATTGCTCTTGCATGGAAAGCAGGAGCTGCTATAGAAGATTTAGAGTTCGTGCAATTTCATCCAACAGCTTTAAAATTTTATGGTGCACCTTGCTTCTTAATATCTGAGGCACTTAGAGGGGAAGGAGCGATTTTAGTTGATAAAAATGGTGAAAGTCCAGTTAAAAATCTTGAAAATCGTGATCTAGCTTCTAGAGATCAGGTAAGTAGAGCAATTATGAAAAACATGCATGATAATAATGTAGACCATGTTGGCTTAGATCTTCGGTATATTGACCCAGAAAACATTGTAGAGCGCTTCCCCACGATCTTAAGTCGATGTCAGGATTATGGGGTTAATCCTTTAAATGAGATTATTCCTGTAGCCCCTGCAGCTCATTATTGGATGGGAGGTGTAAAAACCGACTTAAATGCTTCTTCTACACTAACAGGTTTATATGCCGTTGGAGAAGTTGCTTCAACAGGTGTGCATGGTGCTAATAGATTGGCAAGTAATTCACTGATGGAATGCCTTGTTTTTGCAAGAAAAATGTCTTCAATTATTTTGAATACACCTTCTAAATTTGAAAAATTTGATAGATCATTTAAAGAGTTTGATATTCAAGATCCAAAAGAAGATGAAATTTCTATAATTGCTAAAAAAATTGATGAACTAAGAAAACTATGTTGGTTAAATTTAGGGGTTTCTCGAAATAAGGTAAATATGAGTAAATTTTTAAATTACATTCAAAATGATATAGATAAATTAAATAAAAATGATTTACTAAATAGTCTTGAAAAAATAAAATTTGATCAAAAAATAAAACTTAGTGAACGTAATAGAAGAGCTTTAAATCTTTTACTTGATTTAAAGAATAGACAAATAACCACCATAACTTTATTAAAAGCTTGTCTATTTAGAGAAGAAAGTAGAGGAGGGCATTATAGAGATGATTTTCCTGATAAAGATAAAAATTGGGAATGCCATACGAGACAACAGTTAGATCAAAAAATTCAAAAAAGATTCATTAAAAATTAAGATCTCCCTGATACTCAGTTTTTGTTGCTAATTCATTTAAGTCACGCGTACCACTAATAATTTCTCCATTTATTTCCCAAGAAGGAAAACCACTGATTTCTTTCGTTTGGCATAGCTCAAACTCATTATCTTTACCATCTTTAGCACACTCCACTACTTTTAATTCTTTAACTGCTTCCTTACCAAATAATTGTTTCTGATCGTGGCAATGCGGGCACCAGTATGCACTATACATAACAATATTGTTTTCACTTAAAAATTTTGCAAACTTTACCTTCTGGGGAGAGCTTGAAGTGGTAATTATTGGTGATACATTTTCAGTGGGGTTTGCAACATCGATAGCCTTAGAGGGGTCAACGTTTGTTGACCAAATTAGGCCCCCCAGCAGGACACTAATGGCTACCATGAAACCTCTAAAAATCATAGGTTCTCTACTTTCAAATTTTGCTCCAATCATAGAAACTATAAAGATAGAAAACGATAAAATTGCTGAAAGTATACAAAAAAAGCAATATGCTTGAATCTTAAAAAACATTATATTTATCAATAAAAAGCTAAATGTTGATGACGCACAAGAAATTAGAAATACTAACCACCATAAAAACTTATTTAGTTTTTCTTTTGGGGAAATTAAATTAAGTGAGAGTATTATTGTGATAACTAATATTGATAAATATGTTATGAATCCAGCTAATGAGAGAGGTATATTAACTTGATTATTTTCAAATAAAGTACCCCAAGGACTATTTAAAACTGTTTCACAACCATTTTGTATCCCTGGGCATGAAAGCGAAGTAAATAATCCCCAGTTTTTTAAAGTAATTGAACCTGTATCCACTATGCCTATAGTGCTAAGAATTGCGATTATGATTTTTGGCCATTTCAAATCTTTTTTATTTCTTCTGTTTAAAGTCTTAAGAGCCATACAAAAAGAAAGTTTGTTATTTACATTATCTATCCTAATATTATCTTGGCATGAGAGTTATATACGAAATGCTGTTTAAATCTTTTAATTCTTATTTGTTAAGTTGTGAAACAAAATAGTCTCAATGTAAAAGAAAAAAAACTATCTAAGATTGCATTCAGTCATGTTGGTTGTGAGAAAAATCTTGTTGATACTGAACATATGCAAGGCTTATTAGATAAAGAGGGTTATGAAGTTGACAGCAATATAAATGATGCAAATGTTGTTGTTGTAAATACTTGCAGTTTTATTGAAACAGCTAGAGAAGAATCTATCAGAAAAATTTTAGAATATACAAATCAAGGAAAGGAAGTAATAGTTGCAGGTTGTATGGCTCAGCATTTTAAAGATGAGCTTATAAGAGAAATCCCTGAAATAAAAGGTTTAGTTGGAACTGGAGATTATCAAAAGATAGCCAAGGTTTTAGAAAGAGTAGAACAAGGGGAAATCGTTAATGAAGTTTCAAAAATACCGGAATTTATTGCAGACGAGGAAATACCTCGTTTTGTAGATAAAAACAAATTTGTTGCTTATCTTCGTATTGCTGAAGGCTGCAACTATAATTGCGCTTTTTGTATTATTCCTAAATTGAGAGGTCCCCAAAGAAGTAGAACAATAGAATCTATAGTTTCAGAAGCCAAAAGTCTTGCAAAGCAGGGTGTACAAGAAATCATATTAATTAGTCAAATAACAACTAATTATGGTCAAGATATTTATGGAAAACCATCATTAGCAAAACTTTTGAATGAGCTTTCTGAAGTTCCAATTCCTTGGATCAGGATACATTATGCTTATCCAACGGGTTTAACTGATGAAGTTATTAGAGCTTTCAAAGATTCAGAGAATATAGTGCCTTACTTTGATTTGCCACTTCAGCATAGTCATCCAGATGTGTTGAGGAGTATGAATAGACCTTGGCAGGCTTCTTTGAATGAATCAATTTTGGAGAAAATTAGAACAGAAATTCCATCTGCTGTATTAAGAACTAGTCTCATTGTTGGTTTCCCAGGAGAAAAAAAAGAACATTTTGAACATCTTCTTGAATTTTTGTATAGGCACAAATTTGATCATGTAGGAGTGTTTATTTTTTCTCCTGAGGACGGAACTGCAGCTTTTGATTTGCCAAATAGAGTATTACCAGAGGTTGCAGAGGCAAGAAAAGATAATGTTATTTCAGTTCAACAAAATATCTCTAAAGATAAAAATCAGGCATATGTTGGTTCAAAAATGAAGGTTTTGGTAGAAAAAATATCAGATAATAACGAATTAATAGGTCGGTCCTACAATTTCGCTCCTGAAATTGACGGAAATGTGATTTTATCTATTAATACTAAAAATGATTTGAAAAATTTTATTGGTAAATTTGTTGAAGCAAATATTTCTTTTGCTGATGAATATGATTTGTATGGAGAGATTATTAAAATTTTGTAGTTTTTAAATTAATTTAACTGCTCTTAAGAGCTTATCTAATGCGAAAGCAGCTCCAAAACCAAAACCAATAAATGCAAAATAGAAAATGATGTTCATTAATTTTTTTATTTTTATTTAATTTAACATCAGATGAAAAGATTAGATTTTTTCGTTTAATTTCTTAATCTTGGATATATGGTAATTTTTTGTATAAACATTCTTCTGCTTTTTGTAGTTCCCGGCCTAAATATAGAGCATGATCGAATCTTGTTATTAAGTCATTTCTTTCTTCAGTGATCAATATTCCAAGTTGTTTCGCACTAATTCCTTCAAAAACTTCATTACAAACTCTTTTATTTTGAGAGTCGCATTTAATTGGTTCATTTGTTTCTGGGTCAAGCGCATAGCCTGCCTCATCGATGTTATTTAAAAAGTGCTCTAAAATTATTTTATTTTCTTCTAAATCTACTTTTATAATGAAATAACCGTTTGGATCTAAGTCTATATATCGGTTGGATAGACTATTATCAATCTTTATTTTTTCATCTAAACTTTGACTTGAATCCATTTTGGGAATTTAATTTCAAACTATATTACTAATATAATCTTTGGTAAAGCTGAATAATTTTTTATTTAAAGGGTATAGATTTATTTTCAAAATCAATTTCCATCTTGGTTTGTTTATTCACTTCATTTAGCCAAGGAATAATTATATTTTCCATATTTTTGTCAAACCACTTATGCAAGCTAATGGTGCTTTTTGCAAAAAACCCCCTTCTCCTTTTATGTTTGCCACCCGCTCCGGGATCAAAAAAATGGATACTATTTTTTATTGCCCATTCAATTGGCTGGTAATAGCATAATTCAAAATGTAAATTAGATATATCTTTTTGACTACCCCAATATCTACCCCATAAGTTGTTTTGATTTTTAACGCACATCGACATAGCAAAAATTTCATTTGAATAATGTTTTGATGCACTAAAAATTAAAAGATTTTTTTTATTATCAACCAGTGTTTCGAAAAATGTAGATGTTAGATATTTACTTCCCCAAACTCCCCACCTTGAACAATGCTGTTCATAAAAATTATGCATTTTTTTGAGGATTTCTTGGTTGATATCATCTTCATTAAAAATTTCTACTTTAATATCTTGTTTAGTAATTGATTTCCTCTCTTTTTTTATATTTTTTCTCTGATTAGAGTTAAATCTAGAAAGAAAATCATTAAATGTTTTTTCTCCATTACTCCTCCATTCACTGCTGGAATTTATCCATTCATGGTATCCCAAAGATTTAAGATGGTTGCCCCAGCTTTCATCAATATATAAAAAATTACAACTTAGAATTTTGTTTGTAATCGCAAAGCTTTCGATGTGGTTTATAAGTAAATTTGTAATTTCTTTCTTGTCTTTATTTTTTTTATAAAGAAATTGATATCCATTTACAGGACTATAAGGACTCATTCCAATTAATTTAGGGTAATAATTTAAATTCAGCTCTTGAGCCAATCTTGCAAATGATTGGTCAAAAACGAATTCTCCATAGCTATGATTTTTTAAAAAAAGTGGGGCAATTCCTAATATCTCTTCATTTTTATAAGCAACAAAATATAGAGGCTGCCAACCAGTTTCTCTTGAAACACTTTTAGAGATCTCAAGGTTTTTAATCCAAGTCCATTGATAAAATGGATTATTAATTTCATTTGCTAATTCATTCCATATCTCCTCGGAGATTTCCTTAATTGACAATTTGACTTCAACTTTATGTATTTTTTGGTTCATTGATTATTAAAACTATTTCAAATCTTTTTGTAATGAATATGGATTTCATTATTCATTAAATTTTTAATTGATTTTATTTCCCATACCCTTTTGAGATTAAAAATCGCATTTGTTTGTTCTGGAGGGATCCATGTATAAATACCTCCAATTATTTGTGGAATTATTGTAATTTTTATATCTGTTATTAGATCCTCTTTTATAAATGAATTTATAAGTTTTGCACCTCCTAGCAGAGCTAAATCATTTATCCCTTGTTTTTTAAGTGAAATTAAAGTTTTTTTCCATGAATCTTCGAAAAAGAGTTCTTTCTCGAATTCATTATTCGACGAATTATCAACTTTACTTGAGCTTATTAGCCATCTTCTAATTGGTTGACGAAAGTATTTCCAATTACTGTTAAATTTTTTGCTATTTGAAGCAACTATAGAAATTGGTTGGCTTTTTGATATATTTACTTCGTCATTATCAGTGAGATTTTTAACAAGGTAAGTTGATTGATGAGCTATTAAAGTACCTAAACCAAAAATGGTGGCGTCAACCATTGATAAGTTTTGATTTAATATTTTTTTATCTTCATCGCTTCCAAGATGGGATTCTCCACCTCTAGGAAGTGCAATTCTCCCATCAAGACTTGATGCTATAACAATTATTACTCTTGGGATATTCAAGTTTGTGTGACTAAACTATTTTCCAATGTCAACTTCAACGAATTGGTTAACTTTTGATCAACATAAATTTCTGCAGCATTATTTGGACTCTCCTGGAGTCTTATTTTGTGTAATGTTGCACCAAGATTATGTATTGGTTTTTTAAGAATATCAGAAATATATAAAGCTATATTTTCAGCAGTTGGAACACAATTATGGAAAAATTCGATGTCTTTATTAAGAAAAGTATGATCTAGTTGTTCAACAACTAAATCGTTAATTATCTCTTGGAGGGCAGATAAGTCGCAGACCATTCCTGTTCTTTGATCAATGTCTCCTTTTACAGTTATATCGACAAGATAGTTATGACCATGTCCATTAACTCTGGCACATTTTCCATAGATTTTTTTATTTTCATCAAAGGATATCTCTTCTTTTGCAAGTCTATGAGCTGCTGCAAAATGAGTTTGTACTGTTAAAAATGCTTCCATGTTTTTTCCAAAATAATCTGCCCATAAATTTGGGTTTTCATAAAGTCTTAGACTTGTAAGAGGTAAATCATCTTTCAGACGACTCCAAATGACCTTTACTAATGCTTCAGTTGTGGGAAGTATACCTTCTTGATTATTAACATTAAATTCAGGCCAGACATCATTTAAAAAACGAAAATCTAATTGTCCAGTAACCTTATCTTTAATAGAATGTTTTACATCAGAGAGATTAAGTACCATTCCATCAGAGTCTAGTTCTCCGCCCATTGAAACAATAAGTTCATAATTATGACCATGACCTGGTGCAATACTGCACTTTCCAAAAAGAGATAAATTTTCTTCTGGGCTTTTTTCAGGGAGCCAATAACGGTGACTAGAACTAAAGCAGGCACGTCGAGTTATGACGCATTCACGTCCTTTTCCATGAGATGGTTTGGATTGTGTAGAAGTCATACTTGTCTGCGATAATACTATCTTAAGGTTTTAAATACGCTTTTGTCTTTATGGAACAATCCATTATCGAAAAAACAGTTCATGCTATTAAGGGCAGAAGCATATTTTTAATAGGAATGATGGGTTCGGGTAAGTCACAAACTGGTTTGAAGCTGTCTGAATTATTGAAGTATAAATACATTGATTTAGATTCATTAATAGAGAAGTTGGCAAAAAAATCTATCAATCAAATTTTTAAGGATGAAGGAGAAGATAATTTCCGCGAATTAGAAGCAAACTGCCTTAAAGAAACTATCAAAATTCCTTCATTAGTAATCTCAACTGGGGGAGGAATAGTTACCAAATCGGAAAACTGGGGAATCTTAAGACAGGGAATAATTGCTTGGATAGATCTCGACAAAGATATAGCAATTGAAAGATTGAAAAATGAAATTGAAAATAGGCCACTTCTTCAGGGAAAGAATCTAAATGATCTATATATGAGCATTTTTCAATCTAGAGAAAATTTGTATTCTCAAGCAGATTTAAGAATTCAAGTAAAAAAAGAAAATATTGAAGAAGTTGCTATGAAAATAATTAATGCAATTCATAAAGAAATAATCAGTTAATCTGGTTCAATTCTTACTGCAAACCATTTTATAACGTATCCTAATTTTATTTCTAATTCATAAGTGCTTTCTAATAATTCTTCAAAAAAATCCTGATCAGGATCTTCTAAACTTTGATATATTGATTGTGTTTCTGTCTTACTAAGCCAATTCTTCAACCATAAAATTGCTTCTTGTTTTGATACAATTTTTTCCTTTGAATCTGGCTCTAATAATACATAATGATCTGATGCTCTTATTAGTGGATTTGACATAATGAAAATTCTTCTTGGATTAATTCTTTGCTTGATTTTTCAAGGAATTTTTTTAGAAAGTTCTTTTGCTCTAGTAGATTCTAACGTAAGAGAGTTTTTGGAAAATCGTGTAAATCAATGGCCAGAATTATATTTGCCAAATTTTAAATTATCGGATACTTCTAAGGATTTAATTTATCCTAAATGGTTCGAGGGGAATTGGCTTGTTACTTCTCAAGATATAGTTAATGATTCAGAAGAGCCAGTTATTTATAAAGTAAATTTCTTTAAGAATGATTCAGATTTAATTGTTGGTAATCGTGCAAAAAATTCTGAATCTATTGGAAAAGCAATATTTGGTGAAACCTTAATCAAGGTTGTAAATGATCCTCAATCTATTAATAATCAAATTACTTATTTAAAAAATGATTTTTATATTGATTCAAGAATTACAGGGAGAAATCAGATCAAAGATAATGATATTTTTTTCGCAGATGAGCTAGTTATACAAACAGCACATAAGCCAGGGGCTTCAAGGATTAATCAGGTAGAGACAATTAGTAAGTTTCAGAAATGTTCCGAAGAAATATTGGAAGTTGATAATTCAATCAAACCATCAATTTGTGGAGTGCAATATGTTGCTTCTTATGGTTCAAAAGTTGGTGATCCTTCTATTCATGCTATCAAAACAAATAAATATAAATTGAAGTTTGAGTTTATTGAGAGTTAGCACTAAAAAGATATTCTTCTAAGTTGTTCCTCCAAATGAAAAGATTTTCTAAATAAGGGTTGTTTATGTATTCTTGGCTCCCCTCTCCTGAAAGAATAGGTCCTGCAGACTTTGGAAATTTAATAAGGGATAATTGAGCAGCAATTGAAATATCTGCAATTGATAAACTATCTCCAACTAAATATTTCTTGTTGATCAAGGATTTTGATAAAGCTTCCAGTAATTTTTGGAGTTCTAAATTATCTTTAGAAGACAAAACTACATTAGAAATTTTACTAAGATTTTCAAAAGGTAATTTATCAACAATACTTTTAACTGAAGAAGGTATTTCATCTGGAAGTAATGCAGTTCTTAGCTGTGGATTTTCTATTGCAGATTTTATTAAAGCTTTTCTACAAGTTGTAGCCATTGTAGTATCTGCCCAGTCTTCAATTAGTTTGCATTGTGCAAATAATATTGGATCCTCCGGAAAAAGTGGATTGTTTTCATTTTTTTTATCTATATACTCGCAAATAGTTGAAGAGTCATTAATAACTTGATCATTACTATCGACTATTACAGGTACTTGTTTTTGACCTGATAATTTAAAGATTTCAAATTGGCCTATTCCTGGTGTTACTTCTTCAACTCTATATTGTAGTTTTTTTGCATGAAGAGCCATTCTTGTTTTTAAACAAAAAGCACTATGCCTAAATTGATATAATGTAATCATGCTGTTTAATGTTTGTTAAAACTTAGCTAAAAAAGTAATCTATTTGTGGAGCTGATGGGCGAATTTTTCTCTAATGTTGCGAGATATCCAAAGTATTTGATATCTATCATTGTTGGGGGACTTGTTGCTTTGCTTGAACCTTTATTCAAGAATAGATCAAATCCACTCACAATAGTAGGTTTGATATCTTCTGTCTTAAGTGCTTTCATAACTGTTTATTTTGTCTTGCAAGCGATGACAAACCCAATAAATTTACAACCATAATGCCAAATAATTACCGTATTGCAAAAGTTTCTTCTCTTTTGAAGAAAGAAATAACCCTTATTTTGCAGAATGATTTAGAAAATGATCTTATTAGAGATAATTTTGTCAATATTTCTAAGATTGATTTATCAGGTGATTTGCAACACTGTAAAATTTATATAACTTCGACTGCTGACGAGAAAGTGAGGAGAGATATTGTAGCAAGCTTGAATACTGCTAAAAGCTCTATAAGGCATAGTTTAGGAAAAAGAATAGAGATGAGAAGAGTTCCAGAGATAATTTTTAAAGACGATGTTGTTCTTGATAAAGGATTATCAGTCTTGAAACTTCTCAATGAATTAAAAAATAAAAATCAAAAAAATAATTTTGAGGAAAAGAATGCCAATAGTTGATCTACCCCTTGATCAAAGAAATATAATTATTACTCGATCACAGGAAGGGATATTGGACATAAAAAAGTTATTCACAAGCAAGGGCGCTAATGTATTTGATTTGCCTGCAATAAGTATTGGTGATCCTGATGATTTGAATCCTCTTGATGAAGCATTAAATCAAATTAATGATTTTCATTGGATTATTTTTTCTAGTAGTAATGGGATCAAATTTGTGGATAAAAGACTTAGATACTTGAATAGTTCATTAAAAGAATGTTCTAAAAAAACAAAAATCGCCGTAGTCGGAGAAAAAACCTCAAAAACTCTTGATGATTTTGGAATTAAGGCTGATTTCATACCTCCAGAATTCATTGCTGAAAGTTTAATTGATAATTTCCCAGTATCTGGTTATGGACTTCGAGTCTTTGTGCCAAGAGTTCAAACAGGTGGTAGGGATTTAATTACAGATCAATTTAGAAAGGCTGGTGCCCGTGTATTTGAGGTTGCTGCATATGAAACTAGATGTCCTGACGCAATTCCGGAAGAAACAATTGATATTATTTCTGATAGAAAAGTAGATGCAATTATTTTCTCAAGCGGTAAAACCGTAGTAAATGCTGCTTTTTTACTAGAAAAAAAACTTGGTAAACAATGGTTAGAATATTTTGATCAGATTAAGTTGTTATCTATTGGACCTCAGACAACAAAAATATGTAACAAGATTTTTGGAAGAGTTGATAGTCAGGCACAAAAATATACCTTTGAAGGACTGCTAGATCTGGCAATTAATATTTTTAGTTAGAAAAATTTTTTAAATAGTTCTTTTCAACTAAATCTTTGAACCTATCAATATTGGCTTGTAATTCGTTTGTAACCATTTTGCCTAAGATATTTTCTTCCATAAACCGTGCAATCATTTTAGGTAGCTCATAAGTTATTGCTAAATTTACTGTTGTGATTTGATCAGTTTTACTTTCGAAAACTACTGATCCCTCAGTTGGTAAACCTCCTATAGATTTCCATTTAAGTTTGCTTTTTTCGACCCTTTCTGTAATTTGAGCTTTCCATTTAAACCTAAAGCCGTTTGCAGCCAAAGTCCATTCTGTTAAATCAGGTAATGTATTAGTCTCTTCATCAACTGTTTTTACAGATTCAATCCAGCTCATCCAAAGTGACATTGAGTCTAAATCGCTCCATGTATCCCAAACATTTTCAAGAGGCGCATTAACAACTGTTATTACGTCATGTTTTAGCCAAGTACCCATCTATTAACTGACCGCAAGATTCTTTGCTAATTCTGCTTTCTTCTCTAAAATTGCGGCAGCAGCTAAATGACCACTCATTGTAGCTCCCTCCATAGAATCAATGTAATCTTGTTTTGTATAACTACCAGCCATGAAGAAATTAGATATAGATGTTTTTTGATTAGGTCTAAAAGGTTCCATACCGGGAGCTTCTCTATAGAGTGATTGTGGAATTTGTACTACATTACTCCAAAGCAATTTAAGGTTTTTTGAGGATGGAAATAGACGGCGAACCTCTTTATCTATTTCTTTTGTAATTCTTTCTGTAGATCTACCCATCCATCTATCGCCAGGAGTTAAAACACATTGGAGAAGTGATCCCATATCTTTTTTTCTATAATCTGCTGGACTTGCTAGTGCTAAATCAGCGAAACAACTGAAAGAGGCATCAGCAGAATAAAGAAGGTTATCTAATCCAATTGGTTCGTTTCCTGTATTATCTTTTTGTAATTCAGTAACCCAACCGTCATATCTTAATTGGATTGTGGCAACAGCAACAGCTCTAAGTTTTTTTAAACCTTCAAACTCTTTAAATTGATACCATTCTTTTGGAATTATTTTTTTTATTCCAGGAACATCACAGGCAGCTAAAAATTTATCTGCAAAGACTGCCTTAATTCCCTCAGGAGAAGATATTTTTAATTGGTTAACTGAATAAGAGGAACAATCTTTCTCATAAATGATTTCTTCTACCTTATGGTTAAGATGTACTTTTGCTCCTTTGTTTGTGATGTAGTCGACAATAGGTTGAGTTAACCACTTATGCGGAGAACCTTTTAATAGATTCAGTTTCGAGGCTTCTGTTTTTGAAGCAAACATCATAAATATAGTTAGCATGCATCTTGCTGAAATATCTTTGCAATTAATAAAACCTAATGCGTATGCGATAGGATCCCACATTCTTTCTAAGCTTTTTTCACTGCCACCATGGTTTAAAAACCATTCTTTAAAACTAATTTTATCTAGATCTCTAATTATTTTCATTGCGCCTTCATAGTCTATCAATCCTCTAACTATTGGGCTTGTCCCTAAAGCTAAGGCATTTCTGAACTTATCTACCCAAGTAAGTTGTTCGGTGGTAAAAAAAGCTTTAAGTCCGTTAAATGGAGCACCTAAAGGGAATCTGAAGTCTAAAGATTTTAAATTACCACCATTATTGATAAATAGATGAGTATGATCTTTCGGGAGTAAGTTGTCTAGAGCTCCTACTTTTTTCATTAATTTAAAAAGATTTGCATAATTGTAAAAAAATACATGTAAACCCATTTCAATGTGGTTGCCATCCTTATCTTCCCAACTTCCAACTTTACCTCCCCAAAATGACCTGCTCTCGAAAATTTCTACTTCGTGACCTTCATCAACTAAATTGACTGCTGCTGTAAGACCAGCTAATCCAGAACCAACTATTGCAATTTTCACTTTTTCTTAGAATTATAACAAATCAAGTTTGGATAACGTTTGTTCTATGCATCCTATCGATTAAGTTTTTATATTATAGATAGTAGAGATCCCTTGTTTATGGAAAATGTAGAAGTTAAACTGGAAATTAAAAATTCTGATGATGGCAAAGGTATCTTAATTACGAATGATGCTATAGAACAAATTTCAAATTTATTGAAGGGCCAAAGTGATAAAAAAGCACTAAGGGTAGGAGTAAGATCAGGCGGTTGTAGTGGGATGAGTTATACGATGGATTTTATAGGAACTGATGAAATAAATCCCGATGATAAAGTTTATGATTATTCATTAAAAGTTGATCAAAGCTTTCAAGTGGTTTGTGATCCTAAAAGTCTTTTATATATTTATGGAATGCAGTTAGATTTTAGTAAGGAATTAATTGGAGGAGGCTTTAATTTTGTAAATCCCAATGCCTCTCAAACTTGTGGTTGTGGAAGCTCATTTGCAGTTTAATAAATAATGAATAAGGAAAATAATCCCATCGAAGAGGATTTTAATGCAGCTTTGTCAAGATATAAAGCAGGGCAAGATTTAATTCCAATCGTTCAGGATTTTCAAAAAATTATACAGCAAATCCCAAATCATTTTGCTGCCTGGACTTGTTTATCATGGCTTCAATTACTTTTGAAAAATAATGAAGAAGCGTTGTCAGCTGCCAGACAAGCTGTTCGATTAAATCAGCAAGATCCACAAGCAAGAATGAATTTGTCTTTAGCTCTTTTGGCTACCAATAATAAAGGTGTTAGGGATCATATTGAGTTAATAAAAAAAATGTCTATGATGATGCCAGATGTGAAAAGTGAGTTGAAAGAATCTATTGAAGACGGATTAAGTAGATATCCAGATTGGCCTGAGTTAACCAAAGTAAAAAAATGGTTGGAATTTTAAATTGTTTAAGATTTTAATATTAAGTAATGGGCATGGAGAAGATCTATCTGGCAGTCTGATAGCTAAACAATTCGTAAAAAGTGGTTATTCTGTTCATGCTTTGCCAATTGTTGGTATGGGAAACCATTACGAAAAAGAACAAATTAAGATTATCGGTAAAACTAAAGAATTTAGAACTGGAGGAATTGGCTATAATTCCTTCAAAGGAAGACTTACTGAGATATTAGGAGGAGAAATATTTTATGTCTTAAAAAGATTATATTTAACTTTTAAAATTAAAAAAAAATATGATTATTTTTTTGTGGTTGGAGATATTGTGCCAGTTTTTTTTGCATGGGTTTGTAAGAAAGATTTTTTTACATATCTAGTTGCTTATTCCAGTCATTATGAAGGGAAGTTGAAATTACCATGGCCTTCGAAATTTTTCTTGCTTTCACAAAAAGCAAAAAAAATATATACGAGAGATTCCCTTACAGCTAATGATTTAACATTTCAATTAAAAAAGAAAGTGTCTTTTTTAGGCAACCCATTCATGGATAAGTTTTTTCCTAGAAACGAAGAATTCAATAAAGCTGAATTTAGTATTGGATTATTTCCAGGAAGTAGATTCCCTGAGATTTTAGATAATTTTGTTTTTATTTTAGAGTTATTAGAGGCATTGTCAGATTTAAGATATTTTCAAAAAATTCAGTTTAATTTTGCAATAGTTAATGCTCTATCTTCATTAAAAATAAAGGAGATATTTCAAAAAAGAAGATGGTTAAAAATAGAAAATATCAATGATCAAAATCTTTTGAAATTTCAATATAAATTTTTAGAAGTGAATATATATTGGAATAATTTTGACAAAATATTATTGAATAGTAGTTGCTGTATCAGTATGGCAGGAACAGCAGCAGAGCAAGCGATTGGATTAGGAAAACCGGTTATTCAGATTGAAGGTAAAGGTCCACAATTCACAAAAACTTTTGCAGAAGCGCAAAGACGTTTGCTTGGAAAATATGTTTTTTGTGCCACTAATTATAAAGATAAGAATGATCAAATCAATCAGACAATAAAATTGATCATAAAAATAATATATCTTATACAGCTGAATAAGAAGTTTATGATCTCATGTAATGAAAATGCTAAAAAAAGACTGGGTGAAAACAAAGCTTGTCTTAAAATGGTTGATGATATCAATATTGTTATAAAAAATGAATAAGGATGATAATCAAAATAAGTTAAAACAAATTATCGATAATTTGTTATTAATAAATTTATTTACAGTCATTTTTTTTGCAATTTTTTTTATTTTTGCAATAATCATGCAATTTAATGGCATATTTATTTTTATTAATTTTATCCAGATAGTATGGAATCCTCTTGTAGTTCCTTTGATAACAATTCTTATTATTGGTGCTTTAGTAAACGGTATTAATTCTTGGTGGAGGCGTAAATTGCTTTCTCAAGAAGAGGATATTTGAACGTAAAATTTTTGAGTTTACTGCTTATTACTTTTTGTCCTTCCAATACAATTTTTGCTCCATCTCCTAACAATATTTTTAAAACCGCTCCAGGCACTGGAAGTAAATTAGGTCTATTCAGACATTTGCCTAAAGTCTGAGAAAATTCTTTCATTAATACTGGATTTGGTGCAACAGCATTAAATACTCCCGAATACTTTTTATCAACTAATGCTTGAGTAATTAATGCACATAAATCAGTTCTATGAATCCAACTCATCCATTGCTTACCATCTCCAATTGGTCCACCTAATCCAACTTTAAATATAGGGAGCATTTTTCCTAATGCTCCTCCATCTGCCTCTAGAACTATTCCAATTCTAAAAATAACTAACCTTGAGAAAAATGGTTTTTCAGCAGCGACCGCTTCCCATTTTTTGCAAAGATTAGCTAAAAAGTCTTTTCCTTCAATACTATTTTCAGTGAATTCACAAGACAAACTTGTACCGTAATAACCTATTGCTGATCCATTTATAATAACTTTTGGGTTTATTTTTAAATTTTTAAGTGTCTTCATCATAAATTTTGTGGTGTTAATACGACTATTTTCAATCTCCTGTTTTTGTTCAGAAGTCCATTTTTTTTCTGCTATAGGTTCTCCCATCAGGTTAATAATTCCATCGGTCTCTCTTAAGATATTTAGAAGATTTTTGTTATGCCAGTTTTTTTCTTTGGATAAATCTATTTGAAAAAACTTAAACTTATTGAAATTTAAAGCAATCGTTAATTTACTAATGGTTTTTCTACTTACAATGTATATTTCGTGATTTTCATTGAGTAGTGTTGGTACTAATTCTTTCCCAACAAATCCAGTGCAGCCAAGTAGTAAAAGACGCATATTATATTGATGTTTATCATTTAAGGCTATTAAATTTTTTAGACGTTTGTAATTATTATTCCGGTATAAAATTTTTTCAATATTTTTCAAACAAGTTTTTGTATAATAAATTTCAAATAACTTTCTTGAATTTATTATGGCAGATTCTATCCCAATGAAACCTCTCAAGAAAGGAAGCTTAGTTTTTGTCGATAGAGAAAATTATATTAAAAGTATCGAGGCTTTAGCTAGTGATCACGATTTACCTAATTATGTGTTTGAAGGTCCTGGAGAGATTCTTTCAGTCAAAGACGAATATGCTCAGATTCGATGGCGCAGACCTGTTCCAGATGTTTGGTTGAAATTAGAACAACTTAAAGAATATAATCAATAAAATTTTTATATCTAAAAGTTTTTATTTTTTTTCTCTGTAGACATCTTTGATTGGATTCTTTTTGCTTCTTTGATCATTTCCTTACCATCAAA
>QCNC01000002.1 GCA_003210155.1 Prochlorococcus sp. AG-424-E18
ATAGAAAAGGTGGTAAATATAGAATTGTTAATTGTTATCCAAATAAAGATCCTAAAAAATCGGTAATTAAAACAATCAAGACTAATTACAAGTTAAATTAGTCCTATGTTAACTAGATCAAATGAAAATATTTAAATTTCTATTTGTAATTCCTGTAATAACTTTAATAATTATTTTTCAAACCTCTTTGCAAAATAGATATCTAATGGCTTCTGAAATTAGAGATGGAGAAACAATTTTTAGAAATGTTTGTGCAGGCTGCCATGTAAGAGGTGGATCAGTTGTTCTTAAAGGATCTAAATCATTAAAACTTTCCGACCTTGAAAAAAGAGGAATTTCAGATGAGAAATCAATAGCAAAAATAGCTAATGAGGGGATTGGTTATATGAAGGGTTATAAAAATAAATTAAAGGATGGAGAGGATAAGGTTCTTGCAAAATGGATTATTCAAAATGCAGAAAAGGGTTGGGAGTAAATGAAAAGTGTACTTCTTGCATCGTTTTTATTTCTATTAGCTGAATTCTCTTTTGCTGAGGAATTAACTAATTACACAATTACATCTGATTCTCAAGTTAATACTTTAGAAGGAGATTTAGAGGCTAAGGGAAATGTAGTCATTAAGAGTAATAGCGGTAATTTTGAGGCTTATTCTGACAAGCTTTCTTTTGACAAGGATGATAAATCTCTAAAACTTATTGGTAATGTATATGTTAAAAATTTAGAGTCTGAGGGAATTACAATTGAAGAATCATCTGGAGATGAGTTGACCATATTTACTGATACAGGAATTTTTGAATTCAAATCTCAAAATAAAAACAGAGTAACAACAAAAATTAAATTCTAAATAAAGGCTTGCTTTTAAAAAAAAGAAGTTTCTAAAAAGATTGCTTACTTAAATGCTTAAAGGATTTATGACATAAAAAATTAGAGAATTAAAAAAAGATTTAAATACTAGTAAACGTTTTTGGGATGGCTGATAAGAAAAAGAAAAAGAAATGCAAAAAGAAAAAATGTTCAAACTGGAAAGGGGGTAAATGTATTTGTTATGGCCAATAGACTAGATACGGTGATTGAAAGTCGATATAAAATTGGAGAGATAAAACCCTCTCTTTTTGTGAAAAAATTATTATACATTTTTCTAGTATTGATGTCTTTTACCACTGGTAATTCATACTCATGGGAAAAGGTACCTATTCCAGATTCTGTAGATAAAAAAACAAAATCTCCTTGGAATTTTTCTGAAGACTTTGAAAATCAAGAAGAAGGAAAATTAAAAGTTGCCAACCCTAACCCTTCATCCTTAAATTCTCCTTCTGGTGGGGGTACAGAAAAATCATTCAACCAAATATTTCGAATCTACGATAAGGGAGCAGGTTTAAAACCATTTAGAATTAAAAAAGATCTTGATGGCAATAAGTATCTTGAAGTTACAGTGAAACATGGATGGAATAATGATCCTCTTAAAGAAGGTTCAGGAAAAGAAACAGAAAGAGCAATATTTGAGACAAAGCAAAGAAGCACTTTAAATAAAGAAATATGGATTGGTTTTAAAACAAGACTCCCTAAAGATTTTAAACATACAGATGGCAGAGTAACGTTTTTTGAATTTAAAAATCGACATGTATATATGAGAACGCATCCTCTTGTAAGAATAAGTTTTGATGACACTGGAAAAACATTAAAAATAGCAGGTAATACTGCCGGTACTGGTTTCAATAGAAGGAATAAAGAAGATAATATTAAGCATCGCATTGATATAAAATATAAAAAAAATGATTCAAATTGGTTTGTGCGTAATGAAAAAACTAGAGGTGAAAAAAAAATAAAAAATAATTTTAAACTCACACCGAACAAAACATTTAGTGTGACTCAATTAGGTGAATGGAGCACGTATAAAATTGGAATCTATAATACAAAGGATGATGATGGTTTTGTAAAAGTCTTCAAAGATAAGAAATTAATATTTGATTACAAAGGTATAACATCTGACTGGAAAGGAAAATACACTGGTACTAATGTAAGAATAGGTGTTTATAGACACTCGGGAAAACAAATTGGAATTGAATACCCCGATCAATCTATCCATTTTGATGATTTTATTGTCGTCTCAGATCAAAAAACTTTAGACCAATTGATCAGAAAGAATGAAAAACCCAATGATTGATTAAATTAAATTAAATTGAAAGAGCGGTAACTATATTCTTAACGATATTATTTAGAGATTTTAATCAGAATTTAAAGTTAGGGACTCGCATTTTGAAGAAAATAAAGAGAATATAAAGAAAAAAGGTAATTCCAATGGAATCAACCAAAATTCCAAAAAGGATTATTAAAAAACAGGTTAAAAAGAGAGTTATTAAGAAACAGCTTAAAAAGGTTGATAAAGCAATTGTTGAAATTGCGGAAATGAAATTTGAAAATTATGAAGAAAAAGAAGAAAAACTAGACGCGCTTGTTTTTTTAAAGAATCAAATATTGACGGAAGCGGAGGATTTACTATGAACGGAAGACTAGACAAGGTTGCTATGACCAACAAACTAATGCAACTCAAGAGAGAACTTCACTACAAATGCGCGATTGGGGAAAAGGGAAAATGGGAATGTATAGGAGCAAACGATTATCTCAACAGAGTGTTTGATGTATTAGATGAGTTTTGGCAGTAAATACTAAACAAAAAAGAATTGATATTGCAACTTGTTGGGCTACTAATAGAATTTCTGTTATGGATAATCTAGAAAGATATGAAGACAGTTATGCAATAGCAGAAGAATTTAGAGAGTGGATACTGCATATAGGAGAAAAGAATGAAAGTTTAAGAGATTCTTTTTTAAACTTACCAAAGGAATTAAAAGAATTATTAGACCAAAAAGTCAACGATTAAATGAAACGCTTAGCTTTATTTATTGTTTTCCCACTTATATTTGGTTTTGGAAACGATAAAGCAAGATTATGCGAAGACCTTAAATTTGCAATAAATAAATCAAAAAATGATTATCAGCAAAAAATATCATTTGCAAAACAAAGCAAAGAATTTGCTAATGATAAAATTACCAAAATTTATGCAATAGAAACAAAATGGGAGGATCTTTTTGATAGTCCTTATGAAATAGAAAGCTTATGTAATGAATATTTCTTAATAAAAGAATTTGATATTGATTTATCTAGTGAATGTTATTTGTTTGAAACTATCTTAAAAAGTGGAAATTATAGTGATGGTGATTTTGATTTCATGGCAGAAGAAAGAAGACAAAATGCTCAAGCTATCAAAGAAGAATTTAAAGCCAAATATGATCCAATTAATGAACAAGCAAAAGAAGATTATTTATCAGAACAAAAAGAAATGCAGAAAATATATCGAAGGAAAAAATGCAATAAAGTCACATATAGTTTTTAAATGAAACGCTTACTACTGGCAGCTAAATTAAATAGGATTGAAAGTCGATCTAAAATAAGGGGCAATTATCTCCTTTTAATAAGCTATCTTTAATAAGATATTCCAAATTTTAAAAGCAAATAAAAAAATATTTCTATAAAGATGGAATTACCAGAAGCAATTCTTTTTGATTTAGATGGGGTATTACTAGATACAGAACCATTACTAGCTAATGCCTGGTATGAAACCGCAAAAGAATATAATTACTATTTATCAAACGATAAATTACTAGAATTAAAAGGAAGAAGAAGAATAGATTGCGCAAAAAAAGTTTTCAAATGGATAAATGAAGAAATCACAATAGAAGAATTACTCATTACTCAAAAGTTAAAAGTAGATAAAGTACTTACTAAAGCAAAACCTTTTAAAGGAGCAATAGAATTAATCAAATTTTGTATAAATACAAAATTACCTATTGCACTAGTAACAAGTAGTAGTAGTGAAAGTTTTAAAATAAAAAGCTCTGCAAATCCCTGGTTAAATTTATTCAATACAAAGGTTCTTGGAGATGATAAATTCATTTCTGATGGCAAGCCTTCGCCTGATCCTTATTTGAGAGCATTAAAAATATTGGATGTAGATCCAAGGAAATCATGGGTTATAGAAGACTCATATGCAGGATCTATCTCAGGACTTAAAGCGGAATGTAATTTAATGTTTTTTTCAAAAGATATTGAAATACTAAATAAATTAATAAATGAATTTAACCAAGAAAAGATTCAAAAAATTAATGATTTATCAGAAATTATTTATTATTTAAAGTTATATAAAGGATTTTAAATCCATCTAATAAATCTGCTAATTCTTCTAATATTTTTTCCTTAGGTAATTCTTCCAATAAAACAAATAAATGAAACGCTTGATATTAACTCGACCCAAAGACTAAATTAATGGAATTTTTAAAGGAGCTTTGGCAGAATCATTATGACCCATACCATGCAATTCTTGGTATAGGTGGAATAATATTATTGTTGGTAATTTATAATCGATTACTCAATAAATATCATTAATCATAAACCATCGTAGATTAAGCAGCATCAGATATATTGTTATTCGTATCTTCAATCTTTTCAATCTCTTTAATCATTTCCTCTAGCCATAAAGTATTATCTTCTGATCTCTTTTTAAAATAAGAAATCTTAGGTTGATTGATTTCTAATGTTTCATAATCTCCACTCATAAAATTTTCCTAAATTTATAACCACTTAAATTTTAGTTAGTTTATTTATTAGTTTTACTAAGGGGAAAATAAGAAAAAATTAATTTATGGTTAATATGAACTAAGACAAATTAAATATTATTTATAAAAATATCGGAACACTTAATTTACCTAATGCTAACCACCAGTACAGAAACGAACCGCATCAGCTGTTGGCGAACCAGTCGCTTTCATTTCTTCAACACATTCATTAAAGAACTTTGATTCTTTTTTTAATGAGCAAAAGCTTAGTGCAATAGCTACTAAGGCAACAGCTGATACAACTGCTGATCCTAGTTGTATCACTACGTAAGCAAGCATAGCTTTATTTTTTTTAAAATTTTTTTTTGTATCTTTCTTTTTATCAGACATTTTTTTTGAAATTCTTAGCTTATTATATTCAACTAAATAACTAGACTCCACATAAAGAAAAGGTGAGTTATAAAGTTAAATGTATATTGTTAATCCCATAACCAAATTCTGAAGAAGAGCTCAAACTAAAAAGTAGAAAAAGTGATGAGAAAATTAATTAAAAATTTATTTGAAATTAATTATTTTGTGATTGGTTTTTGAAAATAATTTAATTTCTTAAAGATAACGTTTTCTTAAATTATTTTTAAATTTCATATGACATAAATATAGATAATTGAATAATCTTAATGCATATTGATGATGCAGTGTTTTTAGAGGATTTATGCCCTAAGCTCAAATTAAGATTCTGGCGAAAGTCTATTCATACATTTACGAGCAAAAGATGCATATATTGCGGAAAACCTTCAGAATCTATTGATCATATATTGCCACGAAGTAAAGGAGGTTTAAACTTAACAGAAAATTGTGTTCCAGCTTGTCTTTCATGCAATGGAGACAAATCAGATGAAAATGTTTTTGATTGGTATAGAAAGAAAAAATTTTATGATCCTAGAAGAGCTATGGCTATTAGAGCATGGTTAGATGGAGACTTAATATTATCTATAAGATTATTGCAATGGGCTAATCAAGAAATTAAGGAAAATAAAGCAAATTTTGAACAAGAAGAATTAAATCTAGATGCTGCTTAACTAGAAAATTTGAGGGAAATTTGAGGGGACGCTTATTAAAAACAATACTTTTGTTAGGTTCAATTTTTGTTGTTTTTATTTGTTTTAATCCAATTTCAAGAATTTATATTGCTGATTACCTGGAGAAGATATCGTTATTTTTATTCAGAACAATAAGTGAAAAAGATTAAAATGATTGGTATGAAAAAAGAGATAAATATGAATTACTTGATAAATTAAGCGGGCCTTCTTATTGATAGATAAACAAAAAATATAAACGGTTTTTTTAAACTAAAAAATATGCAATTAAATCTGAAAAAAGTTTTATTAATCAATCTATTTGTGCTTACTGCTTAAATGAAATTTAACAAGATTAGAAATTACTTAACCAAACCTTATATAGAATTTATATTTTTCTTTAAAACAAAAATCATACAATTTTGCATATTGTAATTAGTAATACAAACTAAATGAAAAAGTTATTTTCTTTTGTAATGGGGGCAGCTGTTATAGGAACAGCACTTGCACCTTCAGCAAATGCATGGTGGTGGGGTAAAAAAGGTTCTGAAAAGGCTTCAATTACTGTTTATACTGCTCTAGAAGATGACCAGATACCAAATTATCTAAAATCCTTTGAGAGAGATTACCCTAATATAGAAGTTAATATTGTTAGGGACTCAACAGGTATAGTTACTGCGAAATTATTGGCTGAGGCTGAAAACCCACAGGCAGATGTGGTTTGGGGTTTAGCTGCTTCAAGTTTATTAGTAGCTAATGATAGAGGTTTGATTCAAGGTTATGCTCCAAAAGGCCTTTCGAATGTTAAACCAAGCTTTAGGGATCCTGCAAAAAACCCTTCATGGGTTGGAATTGATTCTTGGATTTCTGCTTTTTGTGTTAATAAAATTGAGGCTCAAAAAAACGGGCTATCAATACCTAAATCTTGGGCAGATTTAACAAAACCAGAATACAAAGGTCACATAGTTATGTCTAACCCTGCTTCCTCTGGAACAGGTTATTTGTCAGTAGCTTCAAGATTACAAAATTTACCTTCTGAAGAGGATGGTTGGAATTACCTTGATGCACTTCATGAAAATATTGCTCAGTATATGCATTCTGGATCTAAGCCTTGTAAGGCTGCAGGTAAAGGAGAGTATCCAATAGGGGTTTCATTTGGTTACAGAGCTGTAAAACAGGTAAATATGGGGCAACCAATTGAGGCTGTTTTTCCTAAAGAAGGTTCTGGATGGGATGTAGAAGCTAATGCCCTTATCAAAAAAGATAAAATAAAACCTGCTGCTAAGACTTTTCTTGATTGGGCAATTTCTCCTGAAGTCTCAAGAGAATATGCAAAAAGTTTTGCAATAACAGCTGTTGAAACTGATGTTCCGCTTCCTAAAGGTTTCCCTTCTAATCCAGAGAAACAGCTCGCAAAAAATGACTTACAATGGGCTGCTGTAAATAGGGAGAGAATACTAGCAGAGTGGGCAAAACGCTATGATGGCAAATCTGCTCCTAAGTAAAAATTAAAAGCATATAAATAAATTCCATGAATTAGCAATTCATGGAATTTATCATCTAGATGAATAATTATTTTAAATTTAATGATTAAAAAAGAAGGAAGTTTTAAATATTTAGAAATCAAAAATATCAGTAAAAACTTTGGGGAAACATTCGTTTTGAAAAATATTCACTTGGATGTTTTTAAGGGAGAATTTTTATGTTTATTAGGACCAAGTGGTTGTGGAAAAACAACTCTGCTAAGAATAATTTCTGGCTTAGAGAGACAAACAAATGGCGATATTGTTCAAGATGGGCTTTTAATTTCTAATTCCCCCACTGAGAAAAGAGACTTTGGAATTGTTTTTCAGTCATATGCATTATTTCCAAACCTTAATGCAAAACAAAATATAGCTTATGGTCTTGAAAATAAAAAAATAAATAAAAAAGAAATTGAAAAAAGAACTAATAATTTACTTCGTTTGGTTGGATTAGAAAAATATTCTGACCAATTTCCATCTCAATTATCTGGAGGTCAACAACAAAGAGTGGCTTTGGCGAGAGCCATGGCATTATCTCCTGGTTTACTTTTATTAGATGAACCTCTTTCAGCCCTAGATGCTCAAGTTAGATCAAAATTAAGAAATGAAATTAAACTAATACAAAAGAAACTTAATTTAACTACTATCATGGTTACCCATGATCAAACTGAAGCTTTATCTATGGCAGATAGAGTTGTAGTCATGGAAAGAGGTCATATTGCTCAAATTGGAACACCTTTTGAATTGTATAAAAATCCAATTACACCGTTTGTTGCTGATTTCATAGGGAAGATGAATTTGTTAAAAGGTAAATATGATAAGAAAAATTGTGTTTTTTATTATCTTAATAATAGATTTTTAATTTCACAGAATACAGAATATTCATTTTTAGAAAACTGCTTGCTTGGTATTAGACCTGAAGATATTGAAATTATTAAGTTCAGAAAAAATATAGAAAAGGAAGAAAATATTCTTAGAGTAAAAATAAAAGAAATTACTTATTTAGGAACAATTTTTAGATTAACAGTAGTTTTAGAATCTAAGCTAGAAGAAAATATTTTTGTAGACGTTATTTCTAATCAAGTGATCTCTAATAATTTAAAAATTGGAGATTTTATAGATATTAAATTAAAAAAAGAAAAAATTAAATTATTTGAAAGTAATTTATAAGTCAATGTATTTTAAAAAAAATTTTAACAAAAGTTTTAACATCTTATTATTAAGAATTTTAATTATTTTTGTATTTATATTAGTTAGCTTTTTTATCATAATTCCTTTACTTCCATTATTCTTAAAAAGCTTTAGTGATAACAAAAATAATTTTATAGGATTTGAAAATTTTATAAACTATATTCAAAATCCATCCTTAACGCAATCCTTTATAAATAGCTTAAAGGTGGCAATTACTACGACTTTTTTTTCTGTATTAATTGGATTTATTTATGCTTATGCTCTCACGAGGACAAGATTACCATTAAAAAAATTTTTCAATACTTTTAGCTTATTTTCTTTATATATTCCACCCCTGGCTGTTGCCATAGGTTTAATTTATATTTTTGGAAAACAAGGTTTAATTACTCAAGGATTTTTTGGGACTATTCCTGGATTTGATATAAATCTATATGGTTTTAATGGAATAATTATAGGTGAAATTTTTTACTGCTTTCCTCAAGCTCTAATTATTCTTGTGTCAGCATTAAATCTTAGTGATCAAAGATTATATGAAGCAGCAGAATCTCTGAAAGCATCTCCACTTAGAAAATTCTTAACTATTACTTTACCCAATATCAAATATGGACTGATGAATTCATTTTTTATATGTTTTATTTTATCTTTTACGGATTTTGGAGTTCCTAAAGTTGTTGGGGGGAACTTTAATGTACTTGCTACAGATATTTATAAACAAGTTGTTGGTCAACAAAACTTTGCCATGGGAGCAACTATTAGCATCTATCTTTTAGTACCCTCAATTTTGGCTTTTCTAATTGATAAAAATTTCCAAAAGAATGAAGCATCTCTAATTTCGGGAAAATCTATACCGTTTAAACCAAGGAAGAATCTGATAGTTGATTCAATAATGTTTATTTTTTGCAGTTTAATTTTGATTTTAGTATTTGGGGTCTTTTCATCTATAGTATTAGCCTCGCTAATAAAAATATGGCCATACGATATTTCTCTATCATTACAAAACTTTAGATTTTCTAATGTAGCTGGAAATGGTTATGAACCTTATTTTAATACTGTTTTCATGTCAATTTATACTGCAATATTTGGGACTATATTTGTATTTTTTACAGCTTATTTAGTAGAAAAATTTAAACCATTAAAAAAAATAAGAATGCTAATATACTTTTTTTCAACATTACCAATTGCAATTCCTGGCTTAGTACTTGGCTTATCCTATATTCTTTTTTTTAATAAACCTTCTTTCTCTGTACCCTTTTTAGATTTTCAAATATTTAATCCTTTCTCATTACTTTATGGAACAATGGGAATCCTTGTATTAGCTAATATCATACATTTTTTCACAGTGTGTTTTATATCAGCAACAACAACTTTAAAACAAATTGATAAGGAATTTGAAGAGGTATCAGAGTCTTTAAAAGTTCCTTTTTATAAAACGTTTTTAAGAATAACGATACCATTATCACTCCCAACAATCTTAGAGATAGGAAGTTATTATTTTGTTAATTCAATGATAACTGTATCAGCTATTATTTTTCTCTACCCAGCAAAAATACCAGTTTCATCTGTTTCAATTGTAAACATGGATGATGCAGGAGATACAGCATCAGCGGCTGCAATGTCTACTCTTATCGTTTTAACAAGTCTATTCGTAAGGTTAATTTATGAATTTACTTCTAGGAATGTTTCGAAAAAATCTTCTGTTTGGATTAATCCATTAGAAACTTAAACACTACTTAAACTTAAATGAATAAAATCAATATTATGAAGAAAAAAAATATGAAAATAAAACTTGTTATTTTTGATATGGCTGGCACTACTGTGAAGGATAAAAATGAAGTTACTGGATGTTTTTTAGAGGCCGCCTCAAGAACAGGTTTAAATACTAATAAAAATGAAGTTGATCGATTACATGGCATTCCAAAAAAGAAGGTCTTTCAATTATTATGGGAAGAGAGAATTGGTAAAGGTAGTAATAAATTTGAAACTTATGTGAATAAATCTTTTGAAACTTTTAAGGATATCTTAGAAAGTCACTATTTATCTACTGATATTGAACCAACAGAAGGCTGTCTTGAGTTATTTAGATCCTTAAAAACAAAAAATATTTTTATTGGATTAAACACAGGTTTTTATAGAAAAGTAACAAACATAATACTTAAAAATCTTGGATGGGATTTAGGACTTAATGATAATTATGTGGGAGGCTCATCTTCAATTATTGATGTATCAGTAACCCCTTCAGAAATTTATAATAACGAAGGCCGTCCTTCTCCATATATGATTCAAAAGGCAATGTATGTTTTAGGAATTGATGATCCTAAATCAGTAGTTGTTATAGGTGATACCCCATCTGATTTGAAATCAGGAGTAAGTGCAGGCTGTTTAAAATCTTTTGCAGTCACAAATGGAACTCATTCAAAAGAACAGCTTGAGGCTTATAAAAATGATGGACTTTTTTCTTCCTTAAATGAATTTTCATCTTACTTAAATCAATTTATTGATGTCTAAAAATTGTAAAACTGATATAGCTATTATTGGAGCAGGTATTGTAGGTCTTGCTCATGCATTGTCAGCTGCAAAAAGAGGTTTTAGTGTAAAAGTTTTTGAGAGAGAAGAAAAAGCTATTGGAGCTTCAATAAGAAACTTTGGAATGATATGGCCAATTGGTCAACCTTTTGGAAAGCTATATAGTAGAGCTCTTAATTCTAGAAAAATATGGATTGAGACAGCCCAAAGCAGCGACTTTTTTTTAGATCAAGTTGGTTCAATTATTTTGGCATATAAAGAAGATGAATATCAGGTTATGAAAGAATATTGTGATTTGTCTAAGTTTAAAAATTCAAGTGCAGAATTACTTTCAATAAAGCAAATCTTTAATCTTAGCCCTTATGTTTTAAGTAAAGGATTAATTGGAGGATTGTGGAGTCCTACTGAAATGATTGTTGATCCTAGAGAGGCAATTAAAAAGATTACAATTTTATTAAAGAATAAATATGGAGTTGAATTTAATTTTGGTACAACAGTTTCAAGTGTTGAGCCAAATTTAGTAGTTACAAGTGATGGTAATAAGATTAATACAAAAAAAAGTATAATTTGTTCAGGAGCCGATTTTGAATCATTATTTCCTCAAGAATATAAGAAATTTCATACAACCAAAAGCAAGCTTCAAATGTTAAGAACAATTACTCAACCTAAAAACTTTAAGTTAGGACCTGCACTTTGTTCAGGTTTTACATTAACGCATTATGATTCTTTTGCTGAATGTTCATCAATTAATTCTTTAAAAGATAGATATAAAAAAGAGTTCCCTTTTGCAATTGAAAACGGAATACATATTATGATTTCTCAAAATGGATTAGGTGAAATTATTTTGGGAGATTCTCATGAGTATGGATTAACTTTTGATCCTTTTAATAATGAAGAAATAAATAAATTTATTGTCGATCAAGTTAAGAGTTTTATAAGTCTTCCTTCAATTGAGATAGCCTCAAGATGGAACGGAATATATCCTAAGTTAATAGGAGGAACTGAGTTAATAAAAGAAGTTGATGATTCAATCCTAATAGTCAATTGTTTGGGCGGTGCTGGAATGACCCAATCATTTGGACTCGCAGAAGAAATAGCTGAAGAATATTTAAATTTTTAGCTTAAAAAAATACTTTCAATTTTTGTAATAAAAAATTCCAATTCTAGGTTTTTAAAATTAGTATCTTTTGCCTTTTCATCTAATTCTCTAACCAATAAAATTTCATTAAAAAACTGATTTTTTTCAAAACTTTTTATTTCTTCCTTATTCATTTCACCTCCCTGAACCTTCAATGATGCTACTGAAGCTGATGAAAGTTTTGCAAAATAAGAAGAATCTTTTGTACATAGGTATCTTTTGGCATCAACATGCATTCTTACGCAATTAAAAATTTTATCTGAGAAAAAGTCCTTAATAAATTCTGCACCTATTTTTTCATGATCATTATATTTAGAATAGATATCTTGATCAAGAAGTAAATGACCTACATCGTGAAAAAGGGATGCGATAATGATTTCATCTGATAAACCGTTATTTACCGCATGAGTAGCGGATTGAAGCATATGATCTGAGACTGTTATTTCCTCACCTGCATATTGTTCTTTACCTTTCTGAGAAAATAAATAATTAATCATTCTAAAGAATTCTTTTTTATCCTTTAAATTTATATTTTTCATCAAATTAAGATGTGCCATTTCCTTAAAATATATCTTATTAAAATAAAGGTTAATAATTTATATAATATGAAATAATGAAATCAGATTCCGAATCCAGAAAAAATCATATTTTTTTTAAGAGAGAAATTTTTGAAACCACTAAAAATGTAAATTTAAAAATCGAACATTTAAAGCTAAATAATTCCTCCATAGGGAGATATGGTTCTATTGACCATAATGGATCAACAATGGTGATAGCTAAGAATGAACAAGAAAAGATAATTGTTTTAAATCAATATAGATTTCCAGTTGAAGAATATATTTTAGAATTCCCATCAGGTACTATTAAAAATAATGAAAAGCCAATATCGACTATAAGAAGAGAACTCATAGAAGAGACTGGCTATTCTTCAAAAAGTTTCAAATATTTTGGAGAAATCTTTGAGTCGCCATCTTATTCTAATGAAAGAATACATTTGTTTTTAGCTAACAATATTTTTAAAGAGGCTAATTTATTAGATAAAGATGATGATGAGGAAATCGAAGTTTTATTTTTTAGTAAAGAGAAAATCAGAGATTTAATTTACTCTGGAGTAATAAAAGATTCAGCTACGATAGCCTTTTTTTTTAAAGTTTATGATTTAATCTAAATACTAATTTATTTTAAAAAAATAAATTTTTAAAAATATTTTTTATATCATTTACTGAATTCAGTATGAAATCTGCTCCTGCAATCTTTAGTTTGGATTCATATATTTCTCTCGCTTTTAAACTGTTTTTTAAATGCAAATGTGGTGGAGCGACAGCAAGACTTATAAATTTCTGCTCTGGAATTATTTTTCTTGAATTAATAATTGTTTTAACATCTGCTACCGTATCTCCAATATATGCTATGGGAGGAGCTGATCTTCCAAGCTCTTGATTAAGTAATTTTTTAGATAAATAAATGAAACCTTTAGGATCAGGTTTATCTGGAGCTTCTCCCATCGCGACTAGCGGAGGATTCAGAAGTTTTAATTTATTCTTTAATATATATTCAGCTGATGCCCTTTCTGCTCCACTTACAAAACCCCACAAAATACTATTTTTAGTTAGTTCGCTAAAAATATTTTTCTCGATAAGAATTTTTTCGTTTTTTATAAATCCTGTCCAAATTTCTGATTCTAGAGGTGATTTCAAACCAAAATATAAATTTTCAAAATGGCAAACTAATTCTTTCCTTGTTGGAGGTGTAATAGTTAATCTATTGCTTACTATGTGTCTTTTTATTAGTTCTAAACTTAAATCCCAGTCATTGTTCCAAATCCCTTCATTTTTTATTTCATCAATTTCGAAAATACTTGGTTCCCAAAAACAATAATGCTTTACTGTTTTTATAATTGCCATTCTATAGCTATTCGAAACATCTCTAATAACTCCATCTATATCGAATAGAATTAGACCCTTAATTGACATTTTAAAAATATATAATTTTTTTAAATTTACTTAAAATTACATCATATATTTTGAAAATTAAACCATGCTTAAATTTAATTTTAAAAAATACGATAATAAAATTATAAACGTTTAATTAAATCATAACTATCTGCAAAAATTTAAAATACTACATTTCATTTTCAATACGGTGCTAAAAACTTTTTAAAAATTCTCAATTTATTAAGAGAAAAATATCTATATCATCCTTTGGCAAAAAGTATCAACAAGCTCCAATGGAACATCTAACAAAGAAGCTGTCAATTCTTCTCTACTTTCTGCCTGCTCATCAGTTCCAGAAGAATAAAAAGTATAATATCTCGCGCAAATCTCTTTATATCTTAGTAACTTTACATTTTCATTTAAAATATTTCTATTTTCTTTAAGAGTACTTGAAATAGAATATGAATTGATAGCTATAATAGCCATAAAAATATTTAATGAATATTTTCTTAAAAAGTTTATTGTTTTTGTTTTATAAATATTTAATTTGTTCATATGAAATCAGCTAAATAAGGCGTCAATATTTAGTCGATAAATTTAAAGTAAGTAACGAAAATTAAGAGGTAATTAATTTAAAAATAAATTTGTTTAAAGAAAGTCAAGACGCTTAAAAATTTAAAGAAGCTATTAATTTTAAGGTCAATATAAATTAATAGTTGAAAATATTAAGATTTCTCGATTCGAACGACTCATCAAAATGAGTATATTTACTAACTGACAAATTAATTTTTTTACTTATTATTAAAAATAACTTAAGAAAAATTTAAGTAAAGGTTAACATTGTGGCAAAATCAAAAGCAAAGAGAAAAAAAGCTATTTTATCTCTAAAAACTCCAGCTATTCTGGCAGATGGAGTTATCCAGTTCAGCACAATCGTAACTTCTATCACACTTGTTTTTTTAACAGTTGGATTTTATTCGGCTTCTAATCAAGCTAATAATTTAAATAAAAACTTAGAAAGAATTACTTCACAAAATTCAGTAAATATGAGTGCTGGAAATTATTGCGATTTAGCTCTTTGATAATTAAACTTTAGTGCTTAATGCCTTAAAAATTTATATCAAAAAATTTACTTTTGCTATGCCAGAATCAGAGAGATAAAACAATAAAGGAATGCATTAACTCTGCAAGGTAATTATAAAAAAGAAAAAATCATCATTTGTTTATATTTTGAGGAACCAATAACTAAATTTAAACTTGATATCTTATGGAATTTTTTATGCGTAAAATTACAAAATTCATTTTCATCTGAATAGTTAATTAAATCAACTGCATTAATATTTGAATCAAACCACAGGTCATATTCTATGTAATTTGGCTCTGCAAAATAAGTCATACCAAATTTATTTCAAAAAGAAAAAGCTTCTCTATTTCGTGTGAGGATAATATAGAGCTACCTACAGCTTAAAAGATTAAATGAACTCTTCTTTAAGAATTAAATAAGATACGAATAAGAAAAAATAAAATATTATTTTAATTTAAAAAAATGATTAGTTTACTTTTTGCATACTATAAAAAATTGCATCCAAGACCACTGCTTTACTTTATAAGAATTGAATGCATTATTAGAATCACATTTTAAAGTTATAAGCAAGTTATGAATTGTTTAAAAGAAAAAAAAAGAAACAAAAAGAAAGAGATTTTTGCAAGTTATATTTTTAATAAAAAGCAATTATCTAATTTGTGTTTTTGCTTCTAAACCAACTAATTTCATAAGAACTTTTGCATTACTTGCAACTGCAGAATATTGTTTTTCTTACATTGCTCTAAACATTGCAGTTTCTAGAGTGCATACTAATTTTGCTGTCATTTCAGGGCGATTTAAGTCCCCTTCCTCAATATCATCTTTCAGCAAAAGATAAGCATTAGAAGTGATCTGCCTGGCTCTTCTTCTTGAGATTCCATATTTTGCGGCAACAAAGGAAGTAATAGATGAATAGGCTTGTCCTTCAGCAACTAATTCAGCAGCATGTGCAACTCTTAATTCGGTTTCTTGTTTAGTTGCTCTTTTAGGCATTACTATTTGATTTGCCCATCTTTGCATCTAGCTCTTGCTCAAAAAAAGACATAAAGTAGGTGTAACTACTGTATTTATAGCATTAAATATTATAGATTTGTAGAATAAATTTAGTTCTAACAAGGGGTTATGGCTTAGCTTACCCTAATCTTAATTATTATTTTAGTTAGCCTGAATATAATCAAAGATTTTTGTAGAACTATTAATAGAACTAGTACCTCGCCCATTTATTTATCTTTAATTCTCTTCGCACTAGTTATCGCACTAAATAGTTAATACTTAGCAATATATACCAATTAACATCAGTCATACCAATAACTTTAGTATATAAAAATTTCCCTTGGTAAGGGAGAGGTCTCGGGTTCAAGTCCCGACGAGGGCATGAACAAAAAGAATCTCCATAACTGAGTTTATAAGAATTTGAAAAAATAAAATAATTTTAAGACCACTAAATATGAACGAATTAGAGCTGAAATTAGAGCAGAAATTAGAGCATAATTATTTCTTATTAAAATAATTTACTTCGCTTGGTAAGGGAGAGAACCTAAGTTGAGTTCTAGGCGAGTTTATAGCCCAATAAAACTAATTAGTATCAAATAACATTTATATATTTTAGAATTTAAAAACATTCTTTTAAGAAATGGCATTATCGTCATACAGGATGCACAGAATATATCTAGCAGCGACCATGAATTATGGTCTTGGATCTGATGATCCAGAAGAGTTGGCATACTACAACAAAATCAGAAAAGAGATGGATGATATGAAAAAAGAGCCAGTAAAAAAAGGGATAACCCTTGATTGGGATAACCCCGAAGAAATAGATAAATGAATTTAAATACTTTTTTATTAATTGATGGGAGTCTTATGCTTGTTGGTCTGCCTTTACTGATGATTTTAAAGGAAAAAAACTAATCAAAATCATTAATGATTTTAACCATATTCAAATTCAATTGTTGATCCTTTATCCGTATAAGGGGGTTCCTCAAACCGTACATATTTATTAGTCGGATAGCTTGCCTGACTAGTTAGAACATGATTGTAGTCGTCATGAGCAAATGTCTACCAAATCCACTCTTAAAGAAAATCATCAATCTGAGATTGAAGAAAGATCCAAAGAAGAACTTCTAGAGGAAGAAATTAGGAATCAGCAAACATTAGATAGCTTTGTTGAATCTGATAAAAACTGGAGCTGAACAAAACTTATTTATTAGGAGAAAGTTATGAACTTAAAAAGATCACCATTCTCAATTCTGGACAAAGACAAAAGAGAAATGGACTACATCAAAGGAGTTTACAAGAGAAAAATTCAAGCTGAAATTGAATCTTATAAAGATCCCGAAGATGAAGATAAGAGAGATACAATTCAAGCTCAAGATATATTGATGCTTGATAGGATCTCAATTTAGTTATTCTTTTTTTTCTTCTTTACCTTTTCATAAACCTCATCAGCCTTCTGTTCAATATTATCCAGCTTATTTGATAGTTCCTTTAAAGCTTCTGCTTTTCCTTCTTTAATTACGGTATTTTTTAGTTCAATAATTTTAACAGGCTCTTCTACAACTAAGGTATCTTTTGTCTCTTCAGTTTTAATTCCAAACTTACCTTTTATAAAATTGGCTATAAAAATAAGAACAGGTACATGGGCTAGACCACCTATTACTATTCTTGTTTCTGAATAAGCCATTTAATAGTTAAAAGTTCTGAGATATTTAAGCATAAATTTAATTTTTAAATTCGTTTTATTAAGCCAATAAATATTAGTAATCATTTCTTGATTCGTAGATCAAAAATCTTGCTATTAATTGAGTAGAGACTTTTTTATCAAATGCCATTAGACGTATTTCTAATGAACATGTGTGTTGTAGTTATAGCTCTGCTTATCAGAAGAGAAATCAAACTTAAGAAGGCTAGATAGATTATGAAGACACAAATTTTAAAAGAGCAATACATTCCAAATATTCATGCTATTACCCTTTTACTATTGCTTCTTTTATGTCTGTGGTTACCTCTAGCACTCAGATTCCTATTAATAATTTAGTCCAACTAGTTAGTCAATACCCTTATCCTTAAACTCTGCTATAACCAAATTTTGTTTTAAAGATCTTATATGGGACTCTTGTTAAGCATTAAACTTGTGTAAGTTTGCATAGTTACTTTTTCGACTAATCAGAAACCCAACTTGTGATTTTCGTTGTGCTATAAATATGTCCTCCAGATTCTATATTCTTAATGGTTTCAGGATCTGAAAAAACATGCTTAGCCACACCTTCTTCAGCTTGATGAATAACAATAACTTCTTTTGGATCAATTAAACTTTTGCCACGATATAGAGGAGTAAGTCCTACCGTTTTGTGAAATGCATCTATCTCTGGGCTATCAAACATTTTTACCCATTCCTCAAATGTATTTGAAAGTTTAAAGGTGAAAACAGTAGTTTCAATAGTCATAAAAAAAAGCTAATTGCTATTTATTTTAGATCGACTGTCAATAGTCATAAAAAAAAGCTAATTGCTATTTATTTTAGATCGACTGTCAATAATCAAGAAAAAACTGGTGGATAAGGTGTTTGTCCATTCATTAATGATGTATCAATTGGTTTACAGATATTCATCAGAGCATCTTGTCCGAACCCTGGACCAGAGGGTCCATCTATAAACTCCTGAAAATCTTCAGCAGAAATACCCTCTTTTACTTCCCAAAAACAATATACAGGACCAGTTTTAGTTACAGCATTTGCAGAATGGTTAAAAAATCCTTTTTCTTTATTAGCTGCTACCGCATCATCCCATCCACCACCTGGTGACATTGCCGCATAAGCTGTTTCCCACCATTTTTCAGCTTTTCCTGCCTTGAATTCATGATGAACAATATAAAAAGTTGATGCCATAAAAATAATATTTAAGCTGATAATAAAGTTACTTCATAAAAGTAAAGGGAAGATTAATTTTATTTTGAATTCCTAAATAAAAAAAGGGGGCTAAAAGCCCCCAGCGATCGACTGTCAATATATACAATCTAAATCAAATCCAGATATTGCTTCATAGAAATCAGCGTCTGGCAGTATTTCCTTCAAGGGTTCAATCTCCTTGGCAGGGCCTTGGACCTGCACAGTAATATCTGACACTTCAAAAAGCTTAGGAATCATATGTCCCATATTTTTGAGATGAAATAAAGCAGCGGCACCATCTTTATATGCCTCTCTTACATAAGCCTTATCTGACCCGCATGTAGTGATATTAAAAAAAAAGGCAGTCTGGTTCATTAGCTTTTGTTAGTGCCAAAATTTCTTCTAGAAGAGCTATGCACTGGTCCATCTTCCCATCCTTGATTGTGAAGTGGGGATGGATAGAAACCATGGATGTATCGAGAGACATGAATTTATAGATATTTCTCCTATCTTTTTAGCAACTAATCTTGATAAACAAGTTAAAAATATAGATTATCTAAAAATTAAGAATTTTAATTTGGTATCGCATGTACCGTTTATATGTTTTTTGAAAGCTATTAATTGGATATGAGTTATTTTGCTGAACCAAACCATATTGAATATGATGCATGGTTCGATGAAAACATCGACCCAGTGGATCTTGTTAATTACTCAGATGAAAAGGAGTTCAGTGATTCGGTACACTTTAAGTTCCATAAGATGTCCACAAGAAATTTAACGATTGGTTCTTCTGATAATTTTCACTGGTAACTAAAAGATTTTTCACTCCATAGATAGTTATTAATCTTATGCAGAATATGTTCCATCACTTTCTCTTCGTGCCTTAGCTAATACAATTTCATCTACAACTTTTTCAATCATGTAAGCACTCTTTTTACCAAAGCATTTTTCTTTTTTTATACTCTCAAAATCATTTGGGATTAAAGTATTATTTTCACAACAATCGCATTTAATATCAATTTTCTTACCTCTGAAAACCTCCAAAGCTCTAGAAAAAATCCATTGCTGAACTGAAATACTTTCCCAACTATCAAAATTAGACCATTCATCAAAATCCCTATTAAGGATGTCTTTTAATCCATCAGCCTGATTTACATATACTAAGTGTGAATCTTTTCTTGGTTCATCATTAATACCAATTGTTTTGACAGGATTTTGATTCATTAAATATAGATTGATTGATTAGCCTTATTAATCTAGAGGATAATTTTAAAAATATAAACAAAAAAATGTCTCAAATAAGATCATTAATTGCTTTATCCAATCTAGAAGTATGATTTGTATTTCTGAGTAATTCAAAATCCTTAAAATCAAAGCCAGGGCCAACACAACAACTCACTAAAGTAAATTCGCCTGTACTTTTTGCAGCTTGCCAATATCCAGATGGGATCATTTCTACTGGATTATTGGAATCTAAAATTAAATTTCTTATTAACTTATTATCATTATCTAGGCACCATAAATTCAGAGGGTCGCCCCTTAAATAAATCCAAATTTCATCAGCATTTTTTACTCTGTGCCAAGCACTTTTTGCATCTCTCTCCAAAAGATAATAAATTCCCGTAATAAAATTTCTACTTTGTCCATCTTCCCTTATTAGAGAATTCTCACTCCTTACTATCTCTCTAAACCATCCACCCTCAGGATGAGGAGATAAATTGAATTGATTAATTATTTCTATGTTTTGTTTATTAGGATT
Source organism: Prochlorococcus sp. AG-424-E18 (assembly GCA_003210155.1). Classification (GTDB taxonomy): domain Bacteria; phylum Cyanobacteriota; class Cyanobacteriia; order PCC-6307; family Cyanobiaceae; genus Prochlorococcus_A. The sequence continues at coordinate 20,725 of QCNC01000002.1, forward strand.
CACATCACAAAAATATATTTTAAATTTCTCTTATACTTAAAAGCTAACTGAAAATAAATCAAAATAAACTATATTTTCTAAAAAATTAAGCACAAATAACTGACAAATCTACAAAATTTTTATTTTCATCTGCCAGTTCAGTAATGATTCTATTGAGCCATTCAGAGGTCGTTTCACAATAGCCTACATTTAAAATAGTTTTTTGATTTGCTGTTTCTTCTTTATTCATAATTAAAGTATTTTTATATAAATTAGTCTTTACTTAAATCTATGTGAATAAGTCTTAATTACTATCTATTTCAAAAAGTTGTATTTAATACATATTTAAGAACTGCTAGTAAACAAATAAAATTAAATCGTTGACAAGAAAATGTATACAAGTAAGAGTAGAAAAAATTTATTATTTAACCTATGAATAACATCAAGATTGAGGAATTGATGAAAGTAAGGTTCGATGGTATTGCTAATAGAATTGGGCAATTAAGCAAAAGGGAAAGTGAGTCTTTGTTACTTGAGCATCTTGAGTGGTTGGAGGGAGGATGGGAGACTGAAGAAATCTTATTTTTAAAAAAGCCCTACAGAAAATGGTGGTTCTAACTCCACTTCTATAAATAATTAATGATGGCCTAAGGGACCAGGGCCAGATCCTATTTTGTAAGAATTTTCTAAAGATTTCTCAACAAATAATTTCGCTTTTTGTATGGAATCAAATAGATCAAAACCTAAAGCCTTGTAACCACAAATAGCAGCACTCAAAGTACAGCCGCTACCGTGGGTATTTTTTGTATTTATAAAATTATTAAATAGCCACTCTTTTCTACCATTTAAGTCAAGGAAAAAATCCTTCCCTTTCATATCTTTTAAACCGCCACCTTTTATAAGTACCGCTTTAGCTCCAAGATCAATAATTTTTCTTGCTGAATTTTCGATATCTTCTTTACTCCTTATTTCTAAACCAGAAAGTAGATTTGCTTCATAAATATTTGGAGTTACCAAATCAGCAATTGGTAATAAGAGTTTTTTATAAGCATTAATAGCAGAATCTTCCAGTAATTTAGAACCAGTTCTTGTAACCATTACTGGGTCAATAATTTTGGTTATTTTGTATGTATTTAATTTTGAAGCAGTATCATTAATTATCCTTTCATTTAATAACATTCCAGTTTTTAAGGCATCTATACCAAAATCAGCAAATAAGGTATCTAACTGATTTAATAAAGTATTCTTCTCTACTGGTTGCACGCATGTAACCTCTATACTATTTTGTGCGGTAATACATGTAATAACAGTACATCCATGTACTTTAAGGGCCATGAAAGTTCTCAAGTCAGCCTGTATGCCTGCTCCACCCCCAGAGTCACTACCACCTATTGAAAGTGCAATTTTTGAATACATAATTTATTAACTCGTTTTTGAAAGTACTATAAATAAATTTTAATTTAAATCAGAAATCTGAATATGCATTAAAAAAATCTAACTCCAATTCCATAGCTCTTCTGTATAAATATTTGGCCTGATTAATATCATATGTTTCTTTATTAGTCTCAATAAGATTTTCAAGTGAATCTGCTAGCTTTTCAAAGCTCTCATCAGAATAAGTAATTATCCATTCTTTATATTTAATGTCAAAATCCTCCTTATACAATCTTTTTCCTATCCAAGAATAAAGTCTCATACATGGAGTCATTGCAAACATTATTTCAACAGAGCTAAGTCTTTTGGAAGTATCATCAAGAAAATCTGTATAATTTTTAGTGGCTTTTTTTATATAGTTATTAGACAAATCAATATCCCATTCTTTTGCATACGTATCATGAAGTATTAACTCCTCTGAAACGCCCATTAACAGTTCACTTAACTTCCTTATTGAGTACTTATCTTTTGATTTAGAAACTGCAAGACCATAAGCCTTAGCAAAAGTCTCTAAAAAGAAATAATCTTGAGCTAAATATTCTTGAAATATATTTTTAGGGAGGCTTCCATTTTTTAAACCTTGAACAAATTTTGTATTTAAACTTAGTAAAGCAATCTCATAATTATCCTCCCAAAGTTTTTTTGTTATTTTCATTTTTTTGATTTTTAGTTATTCTAAAATTTTTTATATTTTTTACCTACAAACTTAATCTTATTTTTTTAGGATAAAAAGAAAAAATTATGAAAGAAATAAATATCTTATGGTTTAAAAAAGATTTAAGAATTTTTGATAACGAAGCTCTCTGTGAGGCTATAAAAGATAATGATATTTTACCTATTTATATTATTGAGTTAGATATTTGGAGCCAAAATACTCATTCAGATAGACAATGGCAATTTTGCAAAGAAAGTTTAATAGATTTAAGAAATGCACTTGCTGAGATTGGACAACCATTAATTATTAGGACTGGGAATGTTATTAATATTTTTGATGAAATTAGTTCAAAATTTAAAATCAAAGGTATATATAGCCATCAAGAAACAGGAGATTGGCTTACTTATCAAAGAGATCAAAAAGTAAGAGAATGGGCTTTAAGCAAAAATATTATTTGGAAGGAATTTCTACAATTTTCAGTTTTTAGAGGAAATTTAGATAGGAATAATTGGTCTAAAAAGTGGCAAGAAAATTCCGAAAAAAACTTACTTAAAGCTCCATTAAGAATTAATTCTATTAACTTTAATCTTGGAGAAATACCATCAGACGAAATTTTTACCTTTAAAAGAGAAACTTGTCCAGGAAGAATGCAAGGTGGAAGAAAGAAAGGTTTAGAGAGAATGCAATACTTCTTTAGTAATAAATTAGATTCTTATTCAAAAGATATATCTAGCCCAGAAAAATCATTTGATAGTTGTACAAGATTATCCCCATATATTTGTTGGGGATGCATATCATTAAAAGAAATTTTTAAAAAGGCAAATATATCAAAAAACAATAATTCCAGGATGTTAAAAAGCAGATTAACTTGGCATTGTCATTTTATTCAGAAACTTGAAAGTGAACCAGAACTAGAGTTTAGGGAATACCATCCTTTTTTTAAAAATATTAGAGAAAAAAATAATGAATTACTGTATTCATGGAGTTCAGGTAATACGGGCTTTCCTTTTATAGATGCATGTATGCGTTCATTAAATTTTAATGGATGGATTAACTTTAGGATGCGAGCGATGTTAATGTCATTTGCTAGCTATAATTTATGGCTACCATGGCAAGATTCAGGTTCTGAATTAGCAAATAAATTTATAGATTATGAGCCTGGAATACATTGGAACCAATGCCAAATGCAATCTGGAACTACGTCTATAAATACTAATAGAATTTATAATCCTATTAAACAGGGAAAAGATCATGATCCTCAAGGAAAATTTATAAAAAAATGGATACCAGAATTAAAAGATATATCACTTAATTTCATTCATGAACCATGGCTATTATCTAGATTTAATCAAGAAGAATATGAACAAATTAATTACATAAGACCAATAATTGACATCCCAATTAGTACTAAAACTGCAAAGAAGAAAATTTCGGATATCACTAAAAAGGATGGATATTGGGATATCTCAAAAGAAATTTATTTAAAACATGGCTCTAGAAAAAGGGTTAGAAAAAATATAAATAATAAAAAAATCATTTCTAAGGAAAAGGAAATACAATACGAACTGAAATTAGATTTCTAAATTTTATTGTCAGAAATTTCCAGATTCTTTTTAGTGAATAGGAAAGTTTTTTAAATTTTGAAATTGAATATATAAATCCACGATAAAGTAATGCAAGATTTAATGTATTTATTAAAATTTATTAATTATGTCTGAAAGATTTGAATGGGACGATACCAATAGTTCAGGTATATGGTGGAGTACTAATGTAAGTATTAGAGACGAGTGCATTTTGCTTAAAGAAGATACTCAATGCGAAGATTCTGATATCGTCGAACTTCTTAGGAGTATTGCACAAAATATTGAAGATAATGGCCTTTAATTTTTAAAGGAATATTCTCTTTTTTAGAGATTTTGAATTCGTTTTACAGCTTTTATTAATTCGATAGTAGTACCTTTTTCACTCATTGAATGACCAGCATCATTAACAATAATTAATTCAGAATTCTTTAATTTCTTGTTTAGATCCCAAGCACTCCTAACAGGACATACAACGTCATACCTCCCTTGAATTATTTTTGTTGGAATCGATTCTATTGCTCTTATATTTTTCAAAATAAAATCATCCTCTAAGAAAATATTATTAATAAAATAATGACATTCGATCCTTGCAAAGGCATCTGAAAAAGAATTAACTTGGGACTTATCAAAATCAAATTTTTTATTTATTAAATGACTCGTTGAGAGTTCCCATTTTGTCCAAGCTGCTGCTGCTTTTGATCTAAGATTCGCATCTGAAGATGTTAGATATTTATAAAAAGAACTTATTAAATCATTTCTTTCTTCTTTTGGTATTACAGAAATATATTCTTCAAATTCATCAGGGAATATCTCACTTGCACCATATTGATAGAACCACAATAATTCAAACTTTCTACATAAAAATATTCCTCTCAAAGTTAAGCTCTTAACTCTTGAGGGATTTTTAATTGCATATATAAGTGAAAGTGTTGAGCCCCAAGATCCACCAAATAAATGCCAACTATCTATTTTCAATAGAATCCTTAATTTCTCAATATCATCAACTAAATGATTAGTCGTATTTTCTTTTAATTCGGAGAAAGGAGTTGAAGAACCGCAACCCCTTTGATCAAATTGTATGATATCAAATTTATCTGGATCAAAGTATCTTCTATATCTTGGTTGACTTCCTCCTCCTGGGCCTCCATGAATAACTAGTATTTTTTTACCATTTGGATTACCAGATCTTTCCCAATAAATCGTATGAATATCACTTACTTGTAAAAAACCCTTTTCACGAACTTCAATTTTAGGAAACAAGACTTGATCTTTCATTGTGAAATATTTTTAAACACTTAATAAATCCATATTATCCAAAAAGAAGTCTAGTTTAGAAGTAGTTTGTAAAAAAAAAAGGACTGGTGGTTCAGTCCTTTTTGATATTTGATTTCCTTCTAACAGGATATAAAATTACATATTTTAAAGTCTATTTACTCATAAACCTAGAATACGTGAATTAGGGGATTTCTCTCGATAATTTAGTCCCTATTGTCGCTAGTAATTATAAAGCGAAGTCTTATCAGACTAATTGATTGAACTTTAATTTTCGAATAATCCCATTCTCAGGAATACGCTTCCTATATTTTGGAATTTGCTAAATTTCAGGCGGACTATCAATCATTTAGATTGCCTCCGAACTCAACATCTATAAATTACTCCTTTTTATATTTTCAGTAAATCCGTAAATATGCTGATTTACTTTTTTCTTAATTTGTAAGAGGATTTTAATGATCCTTTGTTTTTTTTAGACAAATATAAAAATTTAAGTCAATAATCCTTAGTTATTCATATTCATAGAGCAAAATAGATTCAATTATTCTTTTATCACTATCAGAAAGTTTATAATCTTCCAATTACCACTCAACAAATTTTACACACACATCAATAGAAGGATTCTTATCACGGCACTTACACCACTCTCTAATCCAATCTGCCAAGGCAAAAGTTATTTTTGTAGTAAGCATATTTACCAATCAGGGTATTTAAAATCTCGGCCAGTAGGTTCTTAATAAAATTTCCCCTCTTTTATACCTTTATTATATTTTTCAATAATTTTTTTTGAAGAAGCTATTGAGGGAATTAAATCTCCTAAATATATTGGCTCTTTCGTAATTGATATAATGATTTAAATTATTTATTATTATATAAGAATTTAATAAATAGATTATTAATATTCATTATGGATTTCATCAAAAAGAACAAGATCTTAACATTAATGGCGATAATTGCAGTTTTATCATTTGTATTAGAAAAAGTAGGCATAATACACCCTTAAATTAATTAAGTTTATTTTATAAATACTTCCTAATGAAATAAGTAAACAGATACTATTACTGCAAAAATAAGCAATGGAGATAATAATGTAAAAATTAAAGTTGAAAGATTAATCAGCATAAATTTTAAATAAATACACAAATTTAATAAACACCACTTTTAAGCATTTGCAATAAGTAAAATTTAAATTATTACGATATAAAAAAACATTTGATTAAAGAGAGATATAAAGAAGAATATGATGAGGGCTCAGACTTACTATGGCCTAGTGATAAAGAAGATAAAATAACTCGGCAATTTTATAAAGATTTATCTATTCTTTCAAAAAACATAAACTATAGTAAAAAGAAAAAGCTAAAACTTTTTGAACAAGTAGTTAGAATAATAAAAGGCAAAGGCTGGGGTTAATTAATATTCAAACTAAAATGAAAAATGTAATGATTCTAATAAGAAGTTTTTTTCTTTTAAGACCAAAATTTTTATCCACTATATTTTTTATTCCTATTCTTTATGGCATTGGCTGGGCTTTATCTCAGCCACTTTTATTGTTTAATTTTGAAAAAGAAAATTTATCCTTAATTGGTACTATTATTACTTTCTTACTTTTTATCCTTTTACTTCCATATTGGTTTTATATCAAACGAAACAAATCAAGTGCTTGGATAATTCTTGGGATAACAAAAGACAAATTCTTAAAAAACTTTGTCAATTTTTCTCAAGGTATTTTATTTGCTTTAGTTTTAATAATTCTAATTCTGGTACCACTATTACAAAAAAATTATATTTCTTGGATAGGTGAATTCTCGCCAATAATATTGTTAAATTCTATTGTACTGGGATTAGGTGTTGGATTCGCAGAGGAAATAATTTTTAGAGGCTGGTTACTAGAAGAATTAAAATTTGAATATGGCACAAAAATATCAATAGCTTTGCAAGCTATAATTTTTAGCTTCGTTCATAATTTATCAAATGAGATCTTTTGGAACATAGCAGGATTACGTTTGGGATTTATTTTACTTGGGATATTTCTATCATTAATAAAAATTAGAGATAAAGGTTCTTTATGGAATTGCATAGGAATTCATGGAGGACTTGTGGGCATTTGGTTTTTATTAAATAACGGATTAATTGAATTCAAAGAAAATACACCTTCTTTTTTAGCAGGGCCTTTTACACAAAATGTTCCGAACCCAATCGGAAGCTTTAGTGCAATTTTAATATTATTTTTGTTATGTATTTTTTATACAGTAAAATCAAAAAAGATTTTTACTAGACGTTTTAATTAGATATAAATACGGATTGATTTTTGATTAGTAATTGTCAGATTAAAATAAAGCTTAATATTCATATGAACTTTGAGGCAGGAATAAGGTTTATTATGTTTTTAATAATTTTTGGAGTTACAAACTATCTAATGATGTTGAGAAGATATGAAAACTACATCAAAAAAAAGAAATATTTACAGCAGAAAAAAATTTCCCGGCTATACCCTAAAGGTTCATTTATTTTCTGAGATTAAAAAAAGTTTTTGTAGAATTTCCTCACCATTTTTTATTAGTTTTTTGCCAACCTTCATTTAACAATTTTTGCCATAATAATCTTGCTTCTTCAATAACAATTTTTTTTCTAGTTTTCATTAATGGAGGATTTTCTCCATGAATTCCCATAATAATTCCTTCTTCAATAAACATATAATTAATAGATTTATCAGAATTATCTCTATCTTTATAAAAACGCATCACCCCTACAAAATTGGAGTCAATTAACCAGAAATCATTAGTTGTATTCAAAAAGCCAAAATGATATTAAATTAATAATATGCTTTCATTACAATTTGCGAGGGAAATATTTATTTAGTTTATTCATATTTGATATGTTTTTTCTTTTTGTCTACTTTTTTTCAATTCGCCACGTTTTTTCTTAACCTCAACTCTTTTCTTTTGTGATGCTTTAGTGGGTTGTGTATATTTTCTTAATTTAAAAGGTTTATTTAAAGCATTTTTTATTATTGAACTAAATTTCATTAAAGCTAGCTGCCTATTTAATAATTGATTTCTGTGTTCTTGAACCGCTAAACGTAAGCTATTATTCACTAATTTGTTTTTCAAGTTTCTCTTAAGAATTTCTTTCTGATAATCATTTAATACTTTGGAATCTTCTAAATTAAAAATAATCTCTACTCTGCTTTCAATTTTATTTACATTTTGTCCTCCAGGACCGGAGGATCTGGAAAATCGCCACTTAATTTCATTGGATGGGATTACTAATGTTTTAGTAATTTTTAAATCCATTTTTAGTTCTTTTTGATTTAGATTTTTAGAATCATCTCCTTCATACTTTAAAACATACCTTAAAATTCGATCGGTAAATACTGGGCGGTTAAGTTAGGTAAACCGAAATTCGGTGTATTTGCCGTATCAATATCTTCGGTATTTATCCTTTCATGTTTCAAAGAATTATCAGATATTGAATTTGTACTATTTCAAAGGTCACTTATGTATTCAATGTTTGATCTTCTTTTTGAAACACCTTCATATCGCCCTGTATATGTTATTTCCGATAGTGAAATGAAGGAGTTAAAGAAAAACCAACATCAAGAAAAACTTGATGAAATTACAACACAAAAAGTAAGACTTGAAGATGCTTTTAAAGCTCAACTAAAACATCTTGAAGAGAGAGAAAAAGAAGTAAAAAAAGAACTTAAAGTACTCTCAGCCTCAAAAGATAAATAATTTATTTTTAGAGAAATTACTTTTTTTAAAGACGGTTAAAACCGTCTTTTTTAATTCTTATAGTTCTAAGGGATACATTAAATCCACAGATTTTAAAAATATTTTCCATAATTAAAAAATGAAGGACAACAAAGAAAAAATAAGAATGTTCTTACCCTTTAGTTGGGTAATTTGTGCAGCAATATCTTTTGCTTACATAAATTCGCATTTAATAAATACCTAATATAAATGTCTTATCCCACAAGTGACGAAATACTTGCATCTTCTAAAGGGTGGGTAGCATCTTTTTTAAATTTTCTTCCTGGTTTAGGATCGGGTTACTTATATCAAAGAAGATGGAAACCCTATTTTTTTACCATCACTGCTAGTACTGCATGGTTCGCTTTAGGTATTTTTTTACAAAGTGATTCAGAACCTTCTCAAAATGAACAAATAATTGGAATTTCTGGTCTTTTTTTCATATCGATAGTTACAGTTATAGAAGCCAACTTGGCTTTCAAAAAAGCAAGTAATAAAACAAAAGCTGAAAAAGAAAAAATAATATCAACTACCAAAAAAGGATGGTTTAAATAATTCAAAAAATTAGATCTAAAAAATATTTTATTAGTTCTCAGTTTTTTAATTTAAGTAAAAAATTACCATATATTAATTTTAAGATAATTTAAAATTTTTTAGTTATAAAAAAATAAAATTTCCTTTTCTTTGAGACCTTCCCATCCCGAGTCTATTAATAATTGATTCAATGTTTCTTTATCAAAATGCTTAGAACCCGTTTTGACACATCTATTTCTCATTGATTTTTTAACACCACTCCTTTCTCTTTTATTCTCCTCATCCATAATTCTATTGTATAGATCTAGCATTTTTTGAGGAATTGGAGTACCGTCAAGATCCACTCCATTTTGAATAGCAAGATCAACAGCCTGCATTCCCATTTTCGTCATATATTAAAAAAAAGCTGAAACCATAATAAAACAAAAGTTATTAATCTAAAATTCTTTGAATAATAATTTATTGATTTTGAATTTCTTTAAGTACTCTAATAGCCTCTTTAATGTGTTCAGGACCATTCAATAAATCTCTAAAAATATGCCTAACTGTCCCTTTGCGATCAATAACGTAAGTTACCCTACCATCCATAAAACCTAATACTTTAGGAACTTTAAAAGTTTTCCTAAGAGAGTCATTTGTGTCGCATAGTAGTGGATATTGTAATTTATTTTTATTAGCAAATGCTAAATGACTTGAAGTACTTCCATTACTTACTCCCCATACTTGCGCACCTAATACTTTAAATAAGTCATATTTATCTCTAAATCCGCAAACTTCTATAGTGCAACCAGGCGTATCATCTTTTGGATAAAAAAACAAAACTAGGGGGTTTTTTAATCCCTTATTTGATCTTTTAACTCCATTTTGATCCAGTAAAGAAAATTCTGGAATTTTATCTCCAATCTGCACTACAGTTCTTATAAAATTCCATATTAGAGGTTAATATGTTTTTTTTGTGGCCGAAAATTAAATTACTTCTATTAAAGTCAGTTTTTTTGTTTTAAAAGATACTAAAAAATTATTGAAATAAACTAGGGTGAATTTATTAATTCAATAATATGGAATTAATAATTTATATTTCTTTATTTCTTATTCTTTTTTTGGGAGTTATTTTTAACTTAAAAATAACTAATTTTAAAAAAGTTAAAGAAATACGAAACAAAGCTAAAGATTATTCAAAAAAGAATAATTAAATATGTAAGGCTAAGTTTAAAATTCAATTTTTTCATTTGGAGTAAATACTGAGCAATATTTTTTTACTAGGTCCTTTGGCTGACTAGTGGAAGAATTTGTTAATTTTAATTTTAGCTTTTCTATAGCCTCATTAGCATTAATCTCACCGAGTCGATATCTTGCACACGTATCCAATACTTTAAACATTTTTGTGGTAACGGCTTCAGCTGGATAAATTAGAAAAAAAAAGTAAAAAACAACAAATAAGTACTTCATTTTTTAAACAGTAAATATTTAGCGAATAGTTTCAACAATTTAGAAAAAGATTAAAATTTAATAGGATAATCTAATTTGAGTAGAATCTAAGAATTCTATAAAAATAATAATAAAAGAAATTAAGATAAAATAAGTGATAGAAATAAATAATCTCTGTGAAAATGAGAAAATTAATAGATAAACATAAAACTTTTATAAATTGGTACCAAAAAAAATTCAAATTGAGTGATTATCAATTACTTTGGTTGGTTTTCTTTAAAGGAGTATTAATAACAATAATATTTTTCAAAATTTTTTAATATTAAAAAAGCTTTTCCGAGAATGAAATTTTTAGATGATTTGACTATATTTAATAGTAGATTTCCTAATTAGTTAAATAGTTATCAGTTATGAATATTTTTGGTGTAGGTTTGCCTGAAGTTACTGTAATACTTATCTTAGCTCTTTTAATTTTTGGTCCCAAAAAGCTTCCAGAATTAGGAAAACAGCTTGGTAAAACTTTGAAAAGTCTTAAAAAAGCCTCGAATGAATTTCAAAATGAAATCGATCAAGTTATGAACGAAGAAGGTAAAGATGAATCTCCTAAATTTATAGAAAGCAATCAAACTAATGAAATTAATCAAGAAAAAATAGATTCAGAAAACAGCAAAAATTAATATCTTGGATAGACCCATAACCCCCGTAGACGAATTTGAAAGAGCATTAGATAAAGCAGCTCTTACTAAAGAAGAATATGAATTAATAGACTACATCCGCTATAAAAGTGTTTTTACGCAGCCTAGTCTTATTAAAGATTTAAAAAGGCCATCAAAGCCACCTCTTTTGTCAGTTCTATGTCAAATTTGCAGAAAAATTGGTTCGGAGATGCCAGATCATTTCAAAAAAGTAATTGAGTGGTCGATTGAAATAAGTGATCATGATACAAAATGGGATGCTCATTTAATTTGCGCAGAAGCATTGAATATAGACAAAATCCCATTAAGTCCTATTCATGGAACAACTTTATTTGATGTTCTTGTTGTACACAAAGAATTATTTCTTGGATTTGATTGAATTAAATTAAATTAATCATCTAAAGGCACAGAATCAGTATCTATGACTTCCGAATCATCATATTTATTTATTTTATTTTCAATCCAGTTATTTATATAACTAACTAAAGGCAATGAACCTCTAAAAATAAAAATAGAGGTAGGCAAAGCGCTTAGTAAACCGACTAGAGGACTTTTAAAAAGTAATCTTCCGGCTTTAATATTAAATAAAATAATAAGCGCTGATGGAACTATAACTTTAACTACTGTTTTGAGAGCCTCAAGCCAACCAACACGATATATCCACCAAATTAAAATTATGCCAACTATGTAGAGGAATAAGTAAGTCATAAAAATATTATAATGATTATCTATTTATCTTGTTCTTACTAAGAAAAAGATTTTATAAATTTCCTTTACCCCAATCAATCAAATTCTAGTAATGAGTTTTTCTGAAATAAGAAAATTTTTAATCAAGATGCAATCTGATGAAGACCTAAAAAAGCAGGTTACATCATCCTCTACAGCGGATGATGTAGCCCTAATTGGTCAACGCTTAGGTTATGACTTTTCAGGAGATGATCTATTAAGATTTAATGGACAAAAAGTCGATAAAGTTACCGTAAGAAAGGTAGATCATCCAGGAGAATATCACTAAATTAAGACTTAACCCATATTGCAAGCCCTCCACCCCTTCCTCGAGCACATAACCAATTATCTTTAGTGCTAATTCCTACAAGAGAGAAAAAAGGCATTTTTTTTTCTTCTGGTTTTTTTAATTCCTTATTAAATAATTGAAAACTACTAATACTAATTTTCAATTTTTCAAAATAAAAAGCCAATAAAGGTCTAAGCCCTTTTAATTCTGCACTGCCTATAAAAGTAATATTTAATAATCCGAAATTAATTGAATTTTTTATTACATAATTTATTTGATCCTCTTTATTTTTACTTTTTAATTCGAGTCTTGCCGACAATACTTGGAGAATAGAACTGGGTATATTTTCGATTTCATCTGACTCTTTTCCCCATACATATTTAAACTTCCATATTCCTAACAATTCCTCATATAAAATTCCGCTACCGTTTTTTTGAGAATTTTTTTCTAAAAGTTTTATCTCATTAATATCAGGAAATTGTTTCATAATAGATTTTAGTCTAAAAATTAAATACTAAGATAACTCTATAAAAAATGTTCTTAGTTAAAAATATCTCCAAAAAGATTTCTTTATTTCAAAATATTTCCAAAAAAATAATTTTATGGCACACATAAGGAACAAGATCTCGTTATTATGTTTACATAAAGTAACTAAATTCATGGATTTTATTTCTAAGAGCCAAGGATACATCCCTCTAAAAGCAGTCCCTTACATATTTTTTCTAGCTGTTGTACTAAGTATTACAACTTCAACTAATACATTTGTCTAAAACTAATTAGTTTTACGAGAATAGTAAAGTAGATATTTAATGGAAAAGTATGATGTCGTAATAGTAGGTAGTGGAATAGGAGGCTTATGTTGCGGTTCGATTCTCGCTTTATCAGGCAAAAAGGTACTTATATGTGAATCTCATAGCCAGCCTGGAGGTGTTGCCCACAGTTTCAAAAGAAATGGTTACACTTTCGAATCAGGTCCTTCATTGTGGAGTGGAATAGGTAAATGGCCGACAACTAATCCCCTAGGGCAAATTCTTAAATTACTTGATGAAGAAGTTGAACTATTTCAATACAAAGGTTGGCAAGTGATTGTCCCAGAGGGCAATTTTAATCTTGATGTGGGGGAAGAGCCTTTTAAACATACTATTAAAACTCTAAGAGGTGAGAAATCTGTTAAAGAATGGGAATCATTTATTTCCGGAATAAAACCTCTTAGCCAAATAATAAATGAAATACCTTTACTCTCATTTTCTCCTGAATCAATAAATTTCTTAGATTTAATAAATTTAACCTCAAAATTTTTACCTAATATCAATCAAATACCAAAAATTAATAAAGGCTTTGGGAATTTAGTAAATAATCATCTAGAGGATCCTTTTCTCAGAAATTGGGTTGATTTATTGAGCTTTTTGATAAGTGGCATGTCAATGCATGATACAAATACAGCTGCGATGGCTACTTTATTTAACGAATGGTTTGAACCAAATTCATACCTTGAATACCCCAAAGGAGGTAGTGAATCTATCGTAAAAGCTTTAATTAATGGATTTAAAAAAAATGGAGGAGAATTAATTCTTTCTTCGAGAGTAAAGACAATTAACTTCAATAAAAATTTAGCCACAGGTATAACCCTTAATAATGGTTCTAGTTATAGTTGTGAATCTGTTGTCACGAATACTGATATTTGGAATTTAAAAAAGTTAATTCCAAATGAAATTTCAAAAAAATGGAAAACAAAAGTTTTGAACCCTAATAAATGTGATTCATTCCTTCATATACATCTAGGTTTTGATGCTGATGGTCTTGAAAATTTGCCAATACATGCGATACATGTTGATGAGTGGGAAAAAGGTATAACCGCAGAAAGAAATATAGCCGTATTTTCAATCCCATCTGTTTTAGATAAAAATATGGCCCCTGAAGGAAAACATGTTCTTCATGGATATACTCCCGCAAATGAACCTTGGGAAATTTGGGAAAACCTAAATCCAAAGGAATTAGAATATAGAAATTTGAAAGAAGAAAGATGTTCAATATTCCTTAATGCATTGAGAAAATTCATCCCTGATATAGATGAAAGAATTGATTTAAAGATGCTAGGAACCCCAATCACTCATAAAAAATTCACCAATACCTATTGCGGTAGTTACGGCCCTGCATTATCTGCAGCAAAAGGTCTATTCCCAGGCTGCAAAACTCCAGTGAAAAATTTATTTACGTGCGGCGCAAGTACATTTCCAGGTATTGGAATTCCTGCTGTTTCAGCAAGTGGCGCTTACGCAGCTGAAAAAATTATTGGTAAAAAAGAATTTAAAACTCTTCTTAAGAAAATAAATTTATAAATCAAGTTATTTATTATAACTCTACAAATACTTAGTTAAGAAATAAGAATAAAGAAAGCAAAAACGTTCAAAAATGATAATCTTTATCTGAACATAAACTTAACTTATAGCTCTTATATGTTTTTCTTATCAATTCCTCAAGCCTGGCATTTAGTTGGCACTTGGTCAGAACAACTTCCAAACGAGTCAAATCTTATAGGAATGGGCCAAACAGAATTAATGATGACTTTGCATTCAATATTCGTTCCTCTCTTACTTGTAATTTCATATTACCTATTCAATAAACTTAACAAAAACGAATCAAAGAAAATTAAAGGATGATCGTTTACAGTTTATTTAGCTGAACTTCTTCTAACTACTTTTCTGCCTGTAGAAGTATCAACTCCACTTGAATCTTTAGTTTGTGAATTAGATTCAACATTATCAACATCACTTTTATCCATTTCTGCGCAAACACCTACTACCATGGCAGCTTGCATTTGATCTGGTAAATCTCCAATAGTTAATAAGGCCTTTAAAACCAATTGAAGTCGAGTTTGCCGATCTATTTCAGGTCTTAATTTTTTTACGGTATTCCAAAGTTCTTTTGTAACTTCTTTTAAAAGTTCTCGATCAACAGCCAAATTAAATCCTTCTTGTATTTCTACTAATCTAACAAAAAATTGGATCTCGTAAAATAATATTCAATAAAAAGATTGTTAGTTAATATTTTTCTATCTGAATACGAGTTGCATTTGTTGGTGTAATTCATTATTCTCTTGCAAAAGTTTATCTTTTTCAATCTTTTTTAGAGTAAAAGTTCTATAAAATTTTTTTTGAATCTTTATTGGAGTATTTTCAAACTTTACATTTTTGCTTATTAGAGAATTCCACTCTTTTGAATTAAAAGGGGCATAAGGAGAAGATGAAATCACTTTCATGTCTTAATAATACATCTGTACTATAATAGTACAGATTTACTATTATGCAACAACTGAGTCGACTTTTCTTAATTTTAAAGTGTCTTTGAGAATGGATTGTTTTTTTATCTAATTTGCTGGAATTATAAGTTTGATAAATGAATAAAAGTATTATAAGTAACTTATCTATCCCTTTTTTTAGTGTCTTAAGACTTTTATTGCTTAAAAACCTCTTAAAATAGTTAATTTGTTGAAATTAACATTGACAAGATATATTTAGTAATCCTTCCTATAAAAAGAATAATGAATTGATCCCAAAATGCTTCTTAGTAATTCAAAAAGACTAAAAATCCAAGGAATAATTAAAAGAATTGCTCAAGATAAATCAATTACATTAGAAGAAAGAATATATGTCGAGAAATTTGCGCACCATAACTCTACAATTTCTCTTTGGCTGAAAAAAGCTAACAGCTTTAGAAGGAATGGTACGAAAAATGATGGGGGGATTGATAACCTCTTACAATCATTTGGGATAGATGGACTAGATAAAGAAAATCATTTCAACCCTAATGAAGATGATATATCGGATTGGTTTGGCGGTGCTCCTGGTTGGCTAAGGAGAAGCTAGATCCATTAATTATTCAATTTACCCAAGCTATCTTACACAAATATAAACTCATAAAAGATATAAATACCCAAAAAACCCATGGTATAAATTTAATCGGAACTAAATATTTTTTTGAAAAGGTTTTCATATTTATTTTTCTTTTAGATTATTTCTTCCTTACTGTTTTTGAAAATAGGTTTAATTGCTCTATTTATAAATTAAACAATATTCGAAACCTCAAAGATATTAAATCACTTTAAGTAGATAAACTTAATTAGCTTTAATCTTCACAATCTAAGCAACTTTATTTTCAATGTTCTTTGAAAAATTTACTATTTTTGCCTCATCATGCTCTGAATCATTCCAAAATTTTATAAGTCTTTCTAATTCATCAATCCTCTTTTTGGCATTTGCAATTTTTTCAGTAGTTGTCATATAAAATTTTTATCTATCCAATTAATGCATGAAAAAAAAATATTTCAATGGAAGTAACAATTTTTAGACTATAAATATTAATTTTTGGTTAATTAATTCAATACTTCATAGTCCTCGAGCGGCTGAGTAATTATACTTAAAGAAAAACAAATCTATGAAGAAATTAAATTCTTTGGTTTTGAACAGCACAGTTAAGTTCTTAGACTTCATATACTCTGGTAGATCTTTACAAAGATTTTGGGTTTTAGAAGTTATAGCTAGATCACCTTATTTTGCATTTCTTTCAGTTCTTCATTTTAAAGAATCTCTAGGAATTAAAAATGAGAAAACAATGATTTTAATGAAAGAACATTTTTATCAAGCTATTAACGAAACTGAGCATCTTAAAGAAATGGAGAAAAGAGGAGGAGATAGGTTCTGGATTGATAGATTTTTCGCGAGACACCTTGTGCTTGTCTATTACTGGATCATGGTTTTTTATTATTTCCTCTCTCCAGCTAATGCTTATGATGTAAACATAAAAATCGAAGAACATGCATTTGAAACTTATTCCAAATATTTAATAGATAATCCAAATGATCAAAAAATAAAAGAAATTGCTCAAGATGAATTAAATCATGTCCGAGAACTTAACGTAGCTTTGTCAATGCTTACTACAGTTTAGATTAGTACTGAGAAATCTATTAGCAATATTGAGATCATGACCGAAGAAGATATTAATCCTAGGCTGATCATCAATGAGACATAACCTTTTTTTCTGGGCAATTTATAAAAAGATATTCCAATAATCAATATCATTATTAATGAGAAAAAAATTATAATTTTTTCATTTACTAAATTGAGATGTATAACTAAATTTTTTTCTTCAAAAAGTTTGAAAACTTCTGATAAAACTAATTCTTCTTCTATTTTCTTAAAATAGTCAAATGAGCTTATAAAAGCAGAACTTAATAAAGATAATGCAACCAGTGCAGTAACCGGTTTCGTTAACCTGTTAAGTGTTCTTTTAAAACTTATCAATAAAATAAAAATAAATAAAGAGGTTACTAACGGAATTAAAGGTATAAGAGTTGTTGAATTTATGAAATTTCCCACAAAAATAATATATATCTAACTTAAAATTTTATATTATTTCGACGCGTTATTTTGTTAAATAAGTTTTTTTTAAAATCTTCAATGTAATTAGTACCTATTGCATTCTGTGTAAATTGATACCAAAATTAAATTAGTATTGAAAAATAAAATGCTAGTCATTTCTGAAATTATTATTGCAAGTGCTATCTTCCTAGGAATTGTATATTGGGAAGTTAGATTCCTATATACCAAAACTACCGTAGTGAAATAACTTCACTCAAAACAGGAAAATAAAAAAAATTTAAATAAAATTTAAGAATTTAAGTTGACAAAAAAAGCTCTAAATATGAGAGAATAAACACAAAATTTAATCCTTCAAATGAGCGAAGTCCAAAATCCTAATACTAACTCAACTCAACAGCAGCAACAGCAGCAACAACAATCCTATTCAGACAGCAAAATTAATTCTGCTGAAAGCGAGAGACTTTATCTTGAGATGAAAGAAGCTTGGCTTTAAATTTAATTCGTATTTGAAATAATATTCCTTTAATTTTTTTTTTAATTTTGAATTAATCAATACTTTTTTATTTCCCATACCCTTTAAATTCTGTTTAACCGCAAAAGTAATTTGTTTAGAAAACTTAAGCAGTTAGAGAAAATTAATGGAAGACTCGCAATGGGGGGGTTGATATATTTAGTTTTTACAAAATTAGTTTCCAACCGTGCCGACATATTAGACCAGCTTAAATCTTATTTGATTTAAGAAAAGAATTGGAAGTATTATCCAGGAATATTCCTTTCTATATAAGCGTCAGTTAAAGCTAAAATTAACCCCAATAATGTTGAAAATATAGCAATTTCAGTTGATTCCATTTTATTTTTAAATTACCCCTAGTTTGCTAAATAACTCAAAGTTCGGCAACAAAACTAATAATTTTACTATAGTACGTATATACTATTAGCTATTTATTATGATCTCAGCAACTCCTGAGTTTCTTTTCGTTAGGCCTGGTGATTATGTCGCAATTAAAAAAGAAAATTACGAAAATACTAATGAAAAGAACAAAAATTATTGGGTCGGTCAAGTTATCGACTGTATTGGAGGAGCTAGGAATCCAAGTTCATGGACCTTGTTTCAAGTTGCCAATATTGATAATGGAGAGATCACTATAATCAACGCAGATATTGTAGAAAAAATTTTGAAACCTTCTGAAAGTTAAGCTTATGGATAATCAAACAAACTTCTTTCAGTATTACAAAAACAAAAGGCAAAATGCTGGCTTTAAAGGAATTTACCCTAGTTCCAAGCAGGCAAGTCCGTATACTTGATTCATTGGGCAGGGAGGTTGAATGCCTTTATACATTCTATAAGTTTTTGATATTCCCTCAAATCCCAAACTTGATAAAAGATAGTTTGCATATGGATTCAGATTTGAGCAATCCAATAAGATTTGGGCATCTAAATCACCAACTAACTCCCTTATTAACAATTCAGCAAGTGGTGGAGTATCCGCTAAAAGAGGTCCGATTCTCCAACCTTGCTCATTATCCTCCAATACACAAGGTCTTATCCTGCCAAATCCATGGCACATCCCATTATTATCGACAATTGCACTGACATTACCATGGGAATTTTTCAACCAGTCATTTAGAAAATGTGGTCTAGGACTAGGTTCTCTTTGATCATCATAAATTAAGACCGCTTCAGAGGAAATTTTAGTCCCTGGGACAACTTTAAAAGAATGCAATTGATCTTTATAGAAATTTCTCAATGGCAAATCTTGAGATCCATTTAATTTCCATCGATTTGTAATAGAAGATTTTCTAAACCCCCACTTTGCGTAATCATTCAATCTATCTGGAGCAGCCTCAAGACCAATGCAATCAACATTTTTTAAATATTCGAGAGCATGTTTCCATAATCTCACTCCATATCCATTATTTCGAAATTCTTTTTTAACGATAAATAAACCTATAAAACCATAAGAGGAATTATATTTTATACACGCAATAGAACCTATAGGATTATTGTCGAGACAAGCTACCCATACCCCTTGTTTATCTGTATTTCTATAAATTGATATGTCGTCCATTCCAGGAGAAAATCCTTCTAACTTTGCCCATTTCGTGACTTCTGGTATTTCATTAATAGATATCAATCTAATTGAAAATGTTTCCCTCATAGGAATATACTAACCAAGAAAAATTTAAATTTTTAAAGGCAATATTAATAAATTTGATTATTTCTCATAAATTATTCACTTTGAATTAAGTGTCAAAAAACCTTAGTTATTTACAATTTATCCTCTGATATATTTAATACTATTCAAAGGAATAAAATGAAAATTTCTGATAAATTTCATTTAGAAGACATTAATAGATTAAAAAATACAGTTCTCACTGGTAAAACCGAAAATATAAAATGGCGGATCCAACATCTAAATATAGTTTCTAAACTTTTGGATGAGAATAAAAAAGAGATAATAAAATCACTTTTTGTTGATCTAGGTAAATCTGAAATTGAAGGGCTTTCAGAAATCATTTTAGTGAAAGAAGAAATTTCACTAATAAAAAAGAAACTCAATTCTTGGATGCGACCAAAAAAGATTGATACACCCTTTTATCTATTCCCATCATCTTCCAAAGTTATTTATGAACCTCTAGGATGTGTCTTAATTCTTGGTCCTTATAATTATCCATTACTTTATGTTTTAAAGCCATTAGTAAATATTTTCTCAGCGGGAAATACTGCAGTTATAAAACCATCAGAGAAATGTCCTGCTACTTCAAAACTTATTAAAAAGCTTACTTCCAAATATTTCCGTAAAGATGTCCTAATGACAATAGAGGGTGACTATAAACAATCCATAAAATTAATTGAAAAAAATTTTGACCACATATTTTTTACAGGAAGTACTGAAACTGGAAAATCCATAATGAAATTAGCTTCAAAAAAATTAACTCCATTAACTCTTGAGTTAAGCGGAACAAATCCTGTAATTATTTTTAAAAATGCAAATTTAGATGTGGCTGCTAAAAGAATTGTTTGGGGCAAATTTTTTAATTCTGGTCAATCCTGCATGGCTCCTAATCATATCTTTGTAGATAAAGAAATTGAAACTATTTTTATAGAAAAATTAAAGGAATGCATAGTAAGTTTTTACGGAGATAATCCAATTATTTCCGAAAACTTATCAAAATTAGAAAAAAAGCAATTTACATCAACTTTAGGAACTCTGAAACAATATAAAAAAGAAAAAAGAATTTTATTTGGGGGGACTTTTAGTAAAAAAAAGTTGAAAATATCTCCTACAATCCTGAGATTTAAATTAAATGAAACAGATATCTTGCAGAAAGAACTATTCAGTTCACTACTTCCAATAATTGGAATTAATGATAAGGAATCAGCCTTAAAACAAATTAGTCAAAACTCAAAACCTTTAGCAATCTACTTATTTGGAGGCAATAAAAAAATTCATAATCATATTTCAAAAATAACCAGCTCAGGAACAATTTGTATAAATGATGTTATGTTACCAGTCCTTATTCCAAATTTACCGTTTGGAGGCGTTGGGCAAAGTGGTATTGGTAAATTTCATGGAGAAGAAGGGTTTCGAAATTTTTCAAATCAAAAATCTATTACTTTTAAAGGTTTTTTATTTGATTCAAATCTGCGGTATCCTCCTTACGAAAGAGTAAAAAAATTTTTAAAGTTTATTTTTCAGATTTAAATTACTTAAATTGTTTTCAAAAACCTAGCGATTTTAAATTTAAAGATTATCTTTAAATAAATAGTGAGTTTTATGAAATTTGCATTTTTAGTAATTGCCATATTTATTAATTTTTTTAATCAATCATTGATAAAATCGGAAGAAAAGATATTCTTAGCAAACAATAAAATTGAGAATATTGCTAGAAAAGAATCAATTACTGAAGAAAAAACTGAAATAAAAAAAATTCATATTGTAAAAAGTGGAGATACAATATCGAGTATTTCAAAATTCTATTCAATAAATAAAGATTTAATTATTAAATTGAATAACTTAAAAGACGAAAATTATATCTCTGTTGGCCAAAATCTTATTATCTCCGAATCTTCTGAAAATCTTACAAAACAATCAGATTTAGTAAATAATTATCATGTTGTTCAAACTGGTGAAAATCTGACTGAGATATCAAACAAATATAATTTAAAAGTTATCGATCTGATAGAGATTAATAATCTCAATAATCCTGATTCAATAAAAGTTGGTCAAAAACTCATAATCAGAAAAAAGAACATGCTTAATTCAGAAAATCATGAAACAACTGAAAATAAAAAAAATAATGAATTACTTGTATTAGATAAAAAAATTTATGGTCCTTTATTAATTCAAAGTAAATCATATAAAGATATTAAAGGTAGAAAAGTTTTAAACGTACTAAATCAAGAAAATAAAAAACTGATTCTTTCAATCAATTGTGATAAAAATGAATTAGATGTAAGAATACCTGGGAGGAAATGGATTGGAAGTAAGCCTGCTAAAGAAGAATTCGAAAAAAATTTAATAAATGATTTTTGTTAAAACTTTTAATTAATATGTGTGAATAATTTGTCTAAGAATATTAATGATGAGTTATTCTACAAAAAGTTAAATTAATAGTAATGGCTATTTCAAGAGGAGATCTCGTAAGAGTAAAAAGACCAGAATCATATTGGTACAATGAAATAGGTAAAGTTGCTTCAGTTGATACCTCAGGTATTAAATATAACTGTGTCGTCAGATTCGATAAAGTTAATTACGCTGGGATTAGCGGAACTGATGGTGGAGCAAATACAAATAATTTCGCTGAAAGTGAATTAGAGAAAGCTTAAATAATTGCCTGAATTACCAGAAGTAGAAACAGTTCGCAGAGGTTTAGAGAAAAAACTTAATAACTTTATTATTAAAAAAGTAGAAGTCTGCAGGGATTCTACTGTTGCATTTCCAAAAAAGAAGGAAGAATTCATTAAAGGGCTTCGGAACTCACTTTTTTATAAATGGGATAGAAGAGGAAAATATTTAATAGCTAAATTAAAAGAAGTTCAAAATGAGAATACTCAAAATCCTCTAGAAAATTCACAAAATAACGGATTTCTTGTGGTTCATCTAAGAATGACTGGATATTTCAAACTTATTGAAAACTCAACTCATCCTTGTAAACACACAAGAATAAGATTTTTCGATAAAAATAATAATGAGCTTAGGTATATTGACGTAAGAAGTTTTGGTCAAATGTGGTGGATTAATAAAAGCCATTCACCAAACAAAATAATTAAAGGATTAGGTTCATTAGGACCAGAACCATTTTCTAAAGACTTTGATGCAAATTACCTTAAGAAAGTTATTTCAAAAAGGACAAAATCTATAAAAGCTATTTTATTAGATCAAACAATAGTTGCAGGTATAGGTAATATTTATGCTGATGAAAGTTTATACTCTGCTGGCATCTCACCTTTCAGGGAAGCTCGAACAATAAAAAAGAGTGAGTTAATCAAGCTCAAAGAATCAATTGTAACTGTATTAAAAAAAAGTATAGGTTCTGGGGGTACTACATTTAGCGATTTTAGGGACTTGGAAGGAGAGAATGGGAATTTTGGTTTACAGACAAATGTCTATAGGAGAACTGGAAAAGAATGTCGTAAATGTGGAAATTTAATTAAAAGACAAAAAATTACTGGAAGGAGTACCCATTGGTGTCCTAAATGCCAAAAATAAAAAAGGGGTTACTCAACAAGAGTAACCCCTTTTAAATATTTTTACCTGGCATTGAGCTATTTTCTCAAGGGGCTACCCCCTAAATATTTTCGCCGCTGAAGCGTTTCACAACCGAGTTCGAGATGGTTCGGAGTGGTTCCACATCGCCATGAACACCAGGATAGTGTGAACCTTGAGAACTGCATAGAAAATTATATAGATTAAAAACAATAAATTAAGTTTATTTGGTCAAGCCCTCGGTCTATTAGTACTCCTCCGCTGCACTTGTTACCAAGCTTCCACGTAGAGCCTATCAACGGGTGTTCTTCCCGTGACCTTACTGGCTTAAGCCATGGCAATACTCATCTTGAGGTGGGCTTCCCACTTAGATGCTTTCAGCGGTTATCCACTCCGCACATGGCTACCCAGCGTTTACCGTTGGCACGATAACTGGCACACCAGAGGTGCGTTCCTCCCGGTCCTCTCGTACTAGGGAGAAATCCTCTCAATATTCCTGCGCATACACCGGATATGGACCGAACTGTCTCACGACGTTCTGAACCCAGCTCGCGTACCGCTTTAATGGGCGAACAGCCCAACCCTTGGGACCGACTTCAGCCCCAGGTTGCGATGAGCCGACATCGAGGTGCCAAACCTCCCCGTCGATGTGAACTCTTGGGGGAGATCAGCCTGTTATCCCTAGAGTAACTTTTATCCGTTGAGCGACGGCCCTTCCACGCAGAACCGTCGGATCACTAAAACCGACTTTCGTCCCTGTTCGACTTGTAGGTCTCACAGTCAAGCTCCCTTCTGCTTTTGCACTCAACGACTGATTTCCAACCAGCCTGAGGGAACCTTTGTGCGCCTCCGTTACCTTTTAGGAGGCGACCGCCCCAGTCAAACTGCCCATCAGATACTGTCCGCTTCCCGGATAACGGGTAAGCGTTAGAACCCTAGCTCTAAAAGAGTGGTATCTCACCGATGACTCAATAGTACCCACAAGCACTATTTCAACGTCTCCCACCTATTCTGCGCATTCAGAGCCCGAGCACAATATCAAACTACAGTAAAGCTTCATAGGGTCTTTCTGTCCGGGTGTATGTAGTCCGCATCTTCACAGACAATTCTATTTCGCCGAGCCTCTCTCCGAGACAGCGCGCAAATCGTTACACCTTTCGTGCGGGTCGGAACTTACCCGACAAGGAATTTCGCTACCTTAGGACCGTTATAGTTACGGCCGCCGTTCACCGGGGCTTCAGTCGCCAGCTTCACTAAAAGCTAACCAGCTTCCTTAACCTTCCGGCACTGGGCAGGTGTCAGCCCCCATACATCGTCTTGCGACTTAGCGGAGACCTGTGTTTTTGGTAAACAGTCGCTTGCGCCTCTTCACTGCGACCAGCTCTCGCTGGCACCCCTTCTCCCGAAGTTACGGGGCCATTTTGCCGAGTTCCTTAGAGAGAGTTATCTCGCGCCCCTCGGTATTCTCTACCACCCCACCTGTGTCGGTTTCGGGTACTGGCATTTGTGTCTTAACGAGTATAGGGCTTTTCTTGGAAGCATGACATCACCAACTTCGCTGCCGTAGCAGCTCGTACTCACGCCTTAGCTCAAGATGTTTTCTCCATCTCTCAAAGCCTCGAACGCTTGAACCAGTAACCAACATCTGGCCTGGCTAGCCTTCTCCGTCCCCCTTCTCAAAACACATCTGGTACAGGAATATTGACCTGTTATCCATCGACTACGCCTTTCGGCCTCGCCTTAGGTCCAGACTAACCCTCCGCGGACGAGCCTGCCGGAGGAACCCTTAGGGTTTCGGGGCATGGGATTCTCACCCATGTTTTCGCTACTCAAGCCGACATTCTCACTTCTATGCCGTCCACGTCCGCTTACGCTAACGCTTCACCCTACATAGAACGCTCCCCTACCATAAATAAATTTATCCGCAGCTTCGGTATAACGCTTAGCCCCGTTCATTTTCGGCGCAGGATCGCTCGACCAGTGAGCTATTACGCACTCCTTTGAGGATGGCTGCTTCTAGGCAAACCTCCTGGTTGTCTGGGCAATCCCACCTCCTTTATCACTTAGCGTTAATTTTGGGACCTTAGCTGGCGGTCTGGGCTGTTTCCCTCTTGACTATGGAGCTTATCCCCCACAGTCTGACTGCCTAGTTACACACAGGGTATTCAGAGTTCATATCGATTTGGTACCGCTTTCGCAGCCCGCACCGAAATGGTTGCTTTACCCCCCTGCTGGAGCACTAGACGCTACGCCTCAACGTATTTCGGGGAGAACCAGCTAGCTCCTGGTTCGATTGGCATTTCACCCCTAACCACAGCTCATCCGCTGAATTTTCAACTTCAGTCGGTTCGGACCTCCACTTGGTATCACCCAAGCTTCATCCTGGCCATGGTTAGATCACCAGGGTTCGGGTCTATAAACACTGACAAACGCCCTATTAAGACTCGCTTTCGCTGTGGCTCCACCATTTCCGGTTTAACCCGCCAGTGCCTATAAGTCGCCGGCTCATTCTTCAACAGGCACACGGTCACCCGATTAGTCGGGCTCCCATTGCTTGTAAGCTCACGGTTTCATGTTCTATTTCACTCCCCTCCCGGGGTTCTTTTCACCTTTCCCTCGCGGTACTGTTTCACTATCGGTCACACAGTAGTACTTAGCCTTACGAGGTGGTCCTCGCAGATTCACACGGAATTCCACGTGCTCCGTGCTACTCGGGATCCAGCTAGGTCAACTTATCTTTCGATTACGGGGCTTTCACCCTCTGTGGCACGCCATTCAAACGTTTCTTCTAGATTTGTTAATCCATATTGCTGTCCCACAACCCCGATAGTCAAGACTATCGGTTTGGGCTTTTCCCCGTTCGCTCGCCGCTACTGAGGGAGTCGTTATTTACTTTCTCTTCCTCCAGCTACTAAGATGTTTCAGTTCGCTGGGTTAGCTCGCACCAACCTATATATTCAGTTGGCCGTACATGGGGTTGCCCCATTCGGAAATTCCCGGATCAAAGTGTGCTTCCAACTCCCCGAGACTTATCGCAGGTAACCACGTCCTTCATCGCCTCTGTGTGCCTAGGTATCCTCCGTGAGCCCTTTGTAGCTTGACCAATAACTTCAAAATTGAAGCATCAGCTTAATAGAATTGTTATTAATGCGTTCGCACAAATAATAAATCTGCATCATTAAAGATGCTTATTGTCTTTAAAAAATAATCTATGCAGTTGTCAAGGTTCTCTGAAAACAATGAAATTAATTCAATGAGTCCAGCATCTTAATGATTTCATTAGGAAGCTAGATTCGTTCAGAAACTGATCACAACTCAAAACATTTCCTTTATCTAAATTATGGAAGAGGTGGTAATCAGTGGAGGTAAGCGGACTCGAACCGCTGACATCCTGCTTGCAAAGCAGGCGCTCTACCAACTGAGCTATACCCCCAACATAGAGATATGGGCCATCCTGGACTTGAACCAGGGACCTCACCCTTATCAGGGGTGCGCTCTAACCACCTGAGCTAATGGCCCAGGAAAGATAATGGGTGTGACCTAGAAAAACTTAGGAAATGAAATTCTTAATTAAGAACGTGAGATACCGATCGACCTAAGGTGACAAAATAGTAATATTAAACATTTTGTTGTCTCCCTGTTAGGAGGTGATCCAGCCGCACCTTCCGGTACGGCTACCTTGTTACGACTTCACCCCAGTCATTAGCCCCACCTTCGGCGTCCTCCTCCACAAGGGTTGGAGTAACGACTTCGGGCATGGCCAACTTCCATGGTGTGACGGGCGGTGTGTACAAGGCCCGGGAACGTATTCACCGCAGTATGCTGACCTGCGATTACTAGCGATTCCTGCTTCACGTAGGCGAGTTGCAGCCTACGATCTGAACTGAGCCACGGTTTATGGGATTTGCTAGCTCTCGCGAGTTTGCTGCCCTTTGTCCGTAGCATTGTAGTACGTGTGTAGCCCAGGGTGTAAGGGGCATGATGACTTGACGTCATCCACACCTTCCTCCGGTTTATCACCGGCGGTCTTTCTAGAGTGCCCAACTAAATGCTGGCAACTAAAAACGTGGGTTGCGCTCGTTGCGGGACTTAACCCAACATCTCACGACACGAGCTGACGACAGCCATGCACCACCTGTCACTGCATTCCCGAAGGCACCCTCAAATTTCTAAGAGGTTCGCAGGATGTCAAACCCTGGTAAGGTTCTTCGCGTTGCATCGAATTAAACCACATACTCCACCGCTTGTGCGGGCCCCCGTCAATTCCTTTGAGTTTCACACTTGCGTGCGTACTCCCCAGGCGGAACACTTAACGCGTTAGCTACGACACCGAAGGGGTCGATTCCCCCGACACCTAGTGTTCATCGTTTACGGCCAGGACTACAGGGGTATCTAATCCCTTTCGCTCCCCTGGCTTTCGTCCATGAGCGTCAGTAATGGCCCAGCAGAGCGCCTTCGCCACTGGTGTTCTTCCCGATATCTACGCATTTCACCGCTACACCGGGAATTCCCTCTGCCCCTACCATACTCAAGCCTTTCAGTTTCCACTGCCATGATGGAGTTAAGCTCCACGTTTTAACAGCAGACTTGAAAAGCCGCCTGCGGACGCTTTACGCCCAATAATTCCGGATAACGCTTGCCACTCCCGTATTACCGCGGCTGCTGGCACGGAATTAGCCGTGGCTTATTCCTCAAGTACCGTCATATCTTCTTCCTTGAGAAAAGAGGTTTACAGCCCAGAGGCCTTCATCCCTCACGCGGCGTTGCTCCGTCAGGCTTTCGCCCATTGCGGAAAATTCCCCACTGCTGCCTCCCGTAGGAGTCTGGGCCGTGTCTCAGTCCCAGTGTGGCTGATCATCCTCTCAGACCAGCTACTGATCGAAGCCTTGGTAAGCCATTACCCCACCAACTAGCTAATCAGACGCGAGCTCATCCTCAGGCGAAATTCATTTCACCAGTAGGCATATGGGGTATTAGCGGTCGTTTCCAACCGTTATCCCCCTCCTGAGGGCAGATTCTCACGCGTTACTCACCCGTCCGCCACTAACCCGAAGGTTCGTTCGACTTGCATGTGTTAAGCACGCCGCCAGCGTTCATCCTGAGCCAGGATCAAACTCTCCGTTGTGTTCAAATCCTTTTGTAGATAAATCTACTCAAATTGAATTGCTTTATCCAAATAAAAACTTCAGTTTATGTATTTAGTTTCAGCCTCCTTAAAAATTAAGGATTACATTGAGTGCACATTAAAAATAATTTTAAAGTGACTTTCCAAGATCTCAGATCCGTTTGCATCAAAGCCAAAAGTTAGCAATTGATGACATTTTTATATATTCTTGACGGGACCTCACACCTTTATTGCATGTACATCTTGAAATAACCAAAAAAATTTTAGTTTTTCTTGACGCAATAAAAGCATCAGTTCCTAAGTTTTTAAATTTTCTAGGTGCAGAGTTAAACAAGTGAATAACTCATTTAGAAGGGAAACCCTTCTTCTGGCTGAAAATAATGATCGAAATCATATCTCCAAAAATTCATTAATTTACCAAAAATCAGATTTAAGGAAATTTCTTGAATTATGCAAAAAGTTATATTTTTGCCCAGAAGAAAATACTAAACCATCTGACTGTAATTGTGCAACCTTTTATACAAAAATTTTTTATTAATTTTTTATTTGTTCAAAGTCTCATTAAACAACTAGGCTTAAATTAAAGGATATAAATGAAATGGCAGAAAGATTTAGTCAAAAAAATTTAAGAGTAAGACCAAGTTCTGATGAGGAGAAAATTGTAACAAATGCAAAAAAACACTTTGAAAAGACTTTGGTTGAAATATCCGGCGAGTTAGTGGGAAGCGTTGCTGCACTAGAACACCCAACAAAGAATAAAAAATTAAATTATGGCGAAATATTTTTAAGAGATAATGTTCCTGTAATGATTTACCTCATTACCCAAAAACGGTACGAAATTGTAAAAAAATTCCTAAGTGTATGTCTTGAATTGCAAAGCTCTAATTACCAAACACGTGGCGTATTTCCTACTAGTTTCGTTGAAGAAAATGGACAGCTAATTGGAGACTATGGTCAGAGATCAATAGGGAGGATTACTTCAGCTGATGCAAGTTTATGGTGGCCTATTTTATGTTGGTATTATGTCAATAAAAGCGGTGATCATGCCTTCGGGAAAAGTCAAAGCGTCCAAAGAGGTATTCAACTTCTACTAGATTTAGTTCTACATCCAACATTTGAGGGAACTCCAGTACTTTTTGTTCCAGATTGCGCATTTATGATTGATAGACCTATGGATGTATGGGGAGCACCTTTAGAAGTTGAAGTTTTACTTCATGGATGTTTAAAAAGTTGTATTAACTTAATGGAATTAAGTAGAGCAGATCATGTAAGTAGACTTCTAGACCAAAGACTTATTCTTACAAATCAATGGGTTAAGGATTTGGGAAATTTTCTTTTAAAGCATTATTGGGTTACCAGCCAAACAATGCAAATTTTGAGAAGAAGGCCAACTGAACAGTATGGTGATGATCAACACTTTAATGAATTTAACGTTCAGCCTCAAGTAGTCCCCTCATGGCTTCAAGATTGGTTGGAAAATAGAGGAGGTTACTTAATAGGAAATATTAGGACCGGAAGGCCTGACTTTAGATTTTACAGTTTAGGCAATTCTTTAGCATGTATGTTCGGAGTGCTGCCTCCTGAAGAACAGAGAGCTTTATTTAGATTAGTTTTACATAACAGACAGCATTTGATGGCACAAATGCCTATGAGAATTTGTCATCCTCATATGGATGTCGAAGAATGGCAAAATAAAACTGGATCTGATCCAAAGAATTGGCCTTGGAGTTACCATAACGGTGGTCATTGGCCAAGTTTGCTTTGGTTTTTTGGTACAGCTGTGCTATTACATCAAAAAAATTATGGTTCTGAGGATGTGATTCTCATGGAAGAAATGAAATCTTTAATAGAGGAATCATATTGGTGTCAACTTAATCAATTGCCTAAACAAGAGTGGGCAGAATACTTTGATGGTCCTACAGGTACTTGGGTTGGGCAACAATCAAGAACATATCAAACCTGGACAATTGTTGGATTTTTATTAATGAACCATTTTTTAAGAAATGATTATAAGGATCTAAATATGTTTGAAATTTAAGCTTAAAATAATCCTAAAGTTAGTGATTTATCTATTGGCAAGCATGCCCCAATACCAAGATATATTGTTAGAAAAGTTCCGAATAAGAAAACAGACATTGCTATTGGTC
Organism: Prochlorococcus sp. AG-424-E18; assembly: GCA_003210155.1. Classification (GTDB taxonomy): domain Bacteria; phylum Cyanobacteriota; class Cyanobacteriia; order PCC-6307; family Cyanobiaceae; genus Prochlorococcus_A. Next base: position 51,433 of record QCNC01000002.1, read on the forward strand.
TCCTAAATGGATTCGAAAATTTATTAACGTTTTCGATAAAGGGCAAAATCATCAATCCAATTGGTATTAATGTTTGAAGTGCAATACCCAAAAGTTTATTAGGTACCACCCTAAGTATTTGGAAAACTGGATAGAGATACCATTCAGGAAGTATTTCCAAGGGTGTTGCGAATGGATTAGCTTTGTCTCCCAACATTGCAGGATCAAGAACTGCCAATCCAACTACACAAGCAATAGTCCCTAATATAACTACTGGGAAAATATATAGTAGATCATTTGGCCAAGCTGGCTCACCATAGTAATTATGGCCCATACCTTTAGCCAACTTTGCTCTCAATTTTGGATCAGATAGATCTGGTTTTTTTAACGTAGACATATGGAGAACGAATAATGGTTTAAGTATAAGGGTTTATAAAGGACCTGAAATACCCTGTTTACGAATCATTAAAAAGTGCATCAACATGAAAACTGCCAATGACCATGGCAATACAAAAGTGTGAAGACTGTAAAATCTGGTTAATGTGGATTGTCCAACACTTTCTCCACCTCTAAGTAGTTCAACCATAAAGTCTCCAATTACTGGTATTGCAGCAGGGACACCTGAAACAATCTTAACTGCCCAATAACCTACCTGATCCCAAGGCAAAGAGTAACCTGTTACTCCAAAAGCTACAGTTATAACCGCCATTACAACACCTGTAACCCAAGTTAATTCTCTTGGTCTTTTAAAACCCCCAGTAAGATAAACCCTGAAGACATGAAGGATCAGCATCAAAACCATCATTGATGCACTCCATCTATGTACAGATCTTATTAACCATCCAAAACTTACGTCGGTCATTAAATAACTAACTGAACTATAAGCTTGTGTAACTGTTGGCTTATAGTAAAAAGTCATTGCAAAACCTGTTGCAAATTGAATTAAGAAGCATACTAAAGTTATGCCTCCCAAACAATAAAAAATATTTACATGTGGGGGTACGTACTTGGAAGTTACGTCGTCAGTTATGTCTTGGATTTCAAGCCTTTCTTGAAACCAGTCATAAACAGATGAAGAATTTGCCATCCAAAAAAAAAAATTAGCTTTGATATAAAGAGCTTACTTAAAATTCTTATACTTGGTGTTAACACTTAACCCAATGAATTCATCTTTTAACAAACTTTTAACATTCAAAACTGTGATCACTGCAACATTGATCATAGTTTTTTCAATCAATCTTTTGTTGATTGAGAGGGTTGATGCTCTCAGTGATAGCAGGCAATTAGTACTTGACGCTTGGACTTTGGTAAACGAAGGTTTTTATGATCCAGAAAAGTTTGATGAAATCCAATGGAAAAGAATTAGACAAAAAACATTACAGAAACAAATTGAAACAAGTGAAGAGGCTTATTCCGCAATTGAAGACATGTTAAGACCTCTAGAAGATCCCTACACGAGAGTTTTACGCCCGAAAGATTATGAACTACTGAAATCAAGTAATTTTGGTAGTGAAATTAATGGTGTTGGGCTTCAATTAGGTGAAGATGATGACAATAAAGTTCAAGTTATCTCTACTCTTGGGGGTTCCCCAGCTGAAGAAGCTGGAATAGTAAGCGGGGACTCGATAAAGACAGTAGATGGAATCTCATCAGAAAAATTAGGGCTTGCTGGTACTGCCTCTAAGTTAAGAGGTGAATCAGGGACAAAAGTTTTAGTTGAATTATCTTCGGCATCAGGAGAAATTAGGGAAGTCGACCTAGAGAGGAGATCAGTAGATCTCAGGCCAGTTAGAACAAAACGTTTAAGAGACGATTCTCACACAATAGGATATTTAAGGATAACTCAATTCAGCGAAAGCGTACCCAAAAAAGTTGAAGAGGCGCTTCGTGAGTTAAAAGAAAAAGAGGTTGAGGGCTTAATCTTGGATCTTAGAAATAATTCAGGTGGACTAGTAAGCTCAGGTATAGCAGTTGCAGACTCATTATTAAGTGAAAGCCCTGTAGTCGAGACAAAAGATAGAAATGGAATTAAAGATGCAATTATTTCTCAAAAGGAGACATCTTTTGATGGACCAATGGTGACTCTAGTAAATAAGGGTACTGCAAGTGCTAGTGAAATACTTGCAGGATCTTTACAAGATAATAAGAGATCAATTCTTATGGGAGAACAAACTTATGGGAAAGGTTTAATTCAATCACTAAAAAGTTTGGGAGAAGATAGTGGCATTGCTATAACAGTGGCTAGTTACTTAACCCCGAATGGTAATAATATTCAAGGCCAAGGCATGACTCCTGACAAATTACTTGATCTCCCGGATACAAATGATTACGGAAGCACTGATGATAAATGGGTGAGGAATGCAGAATTATTTCTGGGGTCGCTTCTAGAAAAAGAAGAAGTTTCAGTTCAAACTATTGAGTTCAATAATGAAGAAATCAAATCTTGAAATGGCTAAAGATTGAAAATAAAAAATCTTAAAAATATGAGTATTAAAAGAATTTTTCATGACCCTATTCATAAAGAAATAGTATTTGATGCAGGAAAGCCAGAAGAATTAATGATTATGGAATTAATTGATACAGTTGCTTTTCAAAGACTAAGAAGAATAAAACAATTAGGAGCGGCATCATTACTTTTTCATGGTGCAGAATCTAGTAGATTTACTCACTCAATTGGTGTTTTTTGTATAGCTAGAAAAATTTATAAGAGATTAATTGAAAGTAAAACTTCATTTTGTGAAAATAAATTTGTTCTTTATGGAGCTGCTTTACTACATGATTTAGGTCATGGCCCTTTAAGCCATACCAGTGAAACAATATTCAAACATGATCACGAAAAATGGTCTCAAAAGTTAGTTACAAAATATTATCCAATAAGTTCAATCCTCAGAAAATACGATAGCGAATTACCGCGAAAAATTGGTGAATTATTTCAATCAAAACAACTATTTTCAAAACCTTTAAAAACATTGATAAGTAGTGAGATAGATTGCGATCGTCTCGATTATCTTTTACGCGATAGTTACAACACAGGTACTAATTATGGGTTAGTAGATTTAGAGAGAATAATTTCAGCTCTCACCTTTTCACCTGATGGGAATATCGGAATCAAACCAAAAGGAGTAATAGCTATTGAGCATTTTCTAGTACTAAGAAACTTGATGTATAGAACAGTCTACAATCACAAGATAAACGAAATATCAACATGGATTCTGGAAAAAATACTATACGTAATAAAACATAATTATGAAAAGAAAATTTGGTTAGATGAATCTTTATATAAATGGATTTATTCACCTTCAAAGGTTGATTTTCATGATTTCATAAGAAATGATGATGTAACCTTTTATTATCATTTGATTAGATGGAAAGATGAATCTTTTGAGCCACTTTCCACACTATGCAATATGTTTATTGACAGAGATTTATTAAAGGCATCAGACATAAGTTTTTTAAGTAAGATTAATAGATTAAAAATCCTTGCGTATGCCACAAAATTATGTGAAAAGAATGGTTATGATTCAGAAATATTCTGCGGGATTAAGGAAAGGTCATTTAAAGGTTTTGAATCTAATAATGCACTAAAAATATGGGACGGCAGTTATCAAAGCGCATTAGAAAATAGTTCAGCATTAATAAAAACTTTAATGAGATCTGAGGAAAGCTCCTTCATCATTTATCCAGGTATGATCAAAAATGAAATTAAAAATGAAATTTCATTAATAAAAAACAATTCCTAGATTAAATTCAATGGAAATCGTTTTAAAAAATACTAAAAGTAAATATTTAGAAATTTTTTCTTTATTAGATTTAGATAATATCCATGAAACTTTCAAAAGGTTTGCTTCCACCAAAGAACCTTTAGAAGCAAAAATTTTCGTAGTCAATGAATCGATAAGTTCTCATCAATTAACAAAATTAAAAAATTATTTTGACAGAATTAATATTTATAACTTACGCATTTACTCAAATAATAGAGATACAGTACTAAGCGGAATGTCTTTAAAAATAGATTCATCTTTTATAAGAGAAAAAGAAATTAAAAATAAATTACTATTTTTCAATTCAAAAAAGATAGACGATATTCTTCACAGAGGAACAGTACGATCGGGTGAAAGAATATCTTCAAATGGAAACCTATGCATTATTGGAGACGTTAATCCAGGAGCAATAGTTTCCGCCAAGAAAAATATTTACGTTTGGGGCAAATTACTAGGGATCGCATTCGCAGGGAAAAGTGGAAATAAAAATGCCTCTATTGCATCACTTTATCTAAACCCTCTACAGTTAAGAATTGCAGATGTAATAGCTATTGGACCAAAAGATAAGCCTAAAAATTTTTATCCAGAAATTGCAGTAATAGATAAACAAACGATAATTATCAAACCACACTTAATCGAAAGTAAAAATTAATCAATCATTTGAAATAAATTAATTCAAACTACATAAATTTAAGAATTACTTAATCTTTAAAATATTTAACTTTCTGCAAGTGGCTTTATTATTTGTAAAATCTTTAAAATCGTGGGGAAGAAAACTCGTACAATATTAATCTGTTCAGGCAAAGGAGGAGTTGGTAAAACAACTTTAACTGCAAACCTAGGTATAGCACTTGCAAATAGCGGAGCAACAACTGCTGTATTAGATGCTGATTTTGGATTAAGAAATTTAGATCTTCTTCTAGGTTTAGAAAACCGTATAATCTATACGGCTCAAGATGTTCTAGACAAGAATTGTCGTCTTGACCAAGCATTGGTTAGACATAAAAAGGAACCTAATCTTGCTCTTCTACCCGCGGGAGATCCAAGAATGTTGGATTGGATGAAGCCCGAAGATATGAAAAAAATAAGTGAGTTACTTAGTGAGAACTTTGATTTTGTCTTAGTAGATTGTCCTGCTGGTGTAGAAGATGGCTTTAAAAATGCTCTTGCAGCATGTAAAGAAGCTATTGTTGTTACTAACCCAGAATTATCCGCTGTGCGTGATGCGGATAGAGTGATAGGGATTCTTAATACTTCAGATATTGAGCCTATCCAACTTGTAATCAATAGAGTTCGTCCTAACATGATGGCAAGTCAAGAAATGTTATCTATCGAAGATGTTCAAGGTATCCTTTCTTTGCCTTTGTTAGGTATTGTTTTAGAGGATGAACAGGTAATAATAAGTACAAATAGAGGAGAGCCACTGACACTTTCAGATGCCAGATCTCCTGCAAAAAAATGTTATTTGAATGTTTCTCAAAGACTTACAAATAAAGACGTACCAATTATCGATCCCAAAAAAGAAGGCAAAAGTCTTAAAGATAAATTCATGAGATTAATGCAAACAAAGGTTTTTTAAAATGATGACTCTCAGAGATCTTATAAATAAATTACTAGGCAGAGAAACGTCTAGTGCAAATACAGCTAGAGAAAGATTACAGCTTGTACTTGCTCATGACAGAGTTGATATGAGTTCCTTAACAACTGATCTTTTAGATAAAATGAGGAAAGAGATTCTTGATGTTGTTGCTAAATATGTTGAAATTGATTTTGAAGAAGTAGCAGTAAGTTTAGAGACTGAGGATAGAATGACTGCATTAGTTGCCAATTTACCAATCAAAAGAACTATTTCAGGAGAAATAAAATTCAAAAAAACTGATAAAACTAATAAAACTGATAAAGCTAATAAAGATATAAAAAAGTAATAAATTTAAAAAAAGCTAAAAAAATTCCAATAATTGCCCCTCCCTAATTGTAAGATGAAGAGATTGCCGGCTTAGCTCAGCGGTAGAGCAGCGCTTTTGTAAAGCGAAGGTCATCAGTTCAAATCTGTTAGCCGGCATTTTGATTTATTTAATTCTGTTCAATATTCTTTGCTGAGAATAAAAAGATCAAACCTATCAGAGAAATCACAGGAATCAATCTTATTTCAAGAAAATATTCTAAAAAAGATGCGAGGGGTTCAAATATCCAATAAGTAAAAAATTGAATTAATAAAACAAAAAATAATAATAAAAACATCAATACAATTCCCTAACTAATACTTCTCCTTCTCTAATTAACCTCCAATCTCCACTTTTCTTCCAAAATATAATAGTACTAGCTTTTCCACTTCTTTTCCCCCAAGGGATGGGGCCTAAAATTTTTATAGTAGGAAAGTCTAGTGCAATTCCTTCAACTGTAATTGATCCTTTAAAACCTGAAATATTTGCACTTGAAGTTAACAATGGTCCTGTTTCATTCATGAGAGATTGAGCCATGTATGAATTTGGAATTCTCAAACCAAGAGTAAGATCACTACTTGTGAGGATTGAAGTCTGCTTTTCTGAAGCAGGAACAACCATTGTCAGAGCTCCAGGCCAATATTTTGAAGCTATATTTTCGTAATCTTCTTTAGCTGATTCGTGAACATAATCTATTAATTGTTTGTTTTCTGATCCCATAAGAATTAAGGGTTTGTCTCTATCTCTTTTTTTAAACTTATAAATGATATTTGAAAATTTTGGCAAGCATCCAATTGCAGGTAGTGTGTCAGTTGGAAAAATTATGGGTAAACCACTTTTAAGGGTTTTTAAGGCGGATTTGCAGTCTACTAAATTCATTTAGATTATGAACATACAATGATTTATTTATATCTTCCAATGGTAAACCTACCAATACCTGAAAGATCTTTCACAACTTCTATTGACCTAAATTCATTTTTAATGAGTAGTTGTTTCACTTTTTCACTTTGATCAAAATGATTTTCTAAAATTAGCCAGCCATTTTCTTTTAAAAATAATGGAGCTTTTTCTATTATTTCCCTAATGTGTTTTAAACCATCTTCGCCGCCTAATAAAGCAACTTTAGGTTCGAAATCTTTAACTTCCTTGGGTAATTTTTCATAAGTATCTTTGGGAATATATGGCGGGTTTGAAATGGCGAGATCTAATTTTCCTTTAAAACTTTCAAGAGGGGACCACCAATTTCCACAATAAAATTTCAAATTTGATTGTTTAGAAGAATTTATATAATTTTTAGTGGCTATTTCTAATACATCTTGATCTATATCAGTTGCTACTCCATTGCTAAATGGATAAGCCAATGCCAAAGCCACACTTATTGCTCCTGATCCAGTCCCTAATTCAGCAAAAAAAAATTTTTCTGACTTCTTTCGAAATATATTGAAGACAATATCAACTATAAGCTCTGTTTCTGGTCTAGGAATGAGTACTTTGTTTGTAACTTTTAATTTTAAATCTCTCCAAAAAGTTATTCCACAAAGATATTGAATTGGGCAAGATTTAAGCAAATGTTCGTTCCAAATGGATTCTAAAAATTTTAAGTTTTTTTTTAAATGTAATTTTCCCTCAGGATTTATGATTTTCAAGTTTAGATCATTAGTCGTTATACCGCCTATACAATCAAGTAAAACAGCAAATGATTGTTGATCTCCTCCTTTAGAAAGTTGCTTTTTTTTCCAAAATAAAAATTCTTTTACAGAAATGCTAAGCATTTATTAAAGATTTTTAGCGTTTTGGCCCTAGCCTACCTTTACTAGAGTCAGAGTAAAAGCTTGATTTTTCTCCATCTTGAGTAGAAATAAATAAACCTATTAGGAATATTGTTGGCACCCCTACAAATAAAAGACTAGCTACGAATCCAAAATTAGTTGTTTCCATTTAATTAGTATTTTTATATAGGTAATAAGACTATAGACATATAACTAGGAATAAAGTGGAAAAATAAACAAATTTTATAAACTGATTAACAGTCTTAAACAATTTAGCGAGGTAATTTTTTATTTTCACTAATTTTTTTTAGTTCTTCCAAATTTGAGGGGGGGGATTGTGGCTTTGTTAAAATTACAGAAGAAGATTTTATCAATGTTTGGCATGCAAGTCGCCAATTTTCTGGTCTATTTTTCAGTTTTTCTTCTTCAACAGATGTAAGAGGGCTCAAAGAATTTTTATTTCCACCTTCAACTGAAATAAAACAAGTACTGCACTGTCCTGCTCCTCCGCAATTTCCTAAAATACCTTTTAATCCATAAAGTTGTAAGTTCTCTTTCATTACCAATTCCCTTAAATTTTCACCAGGATTGCATTGGACTTCTAAATCCTCACGGATAAATCTGATAGTTGCCATTTTTTTAGTTATTTTTCTTATTTTGGCGTTTTACTTTGAGAATTGTGACCAAAATATTAACAATTTTTAGCTAAAAATTCCTTATAAATTCAGTCCTGCAAATTGATTTACCCAATTTTTGCAAGAAAATTAATTTATTTACAAAAATCCCTCAAAGACGAAAAAACCCTTACTATCGTGATGTTTAGCTGTTTATACAGCATAGTTACTAGAAATTAACCGATGGGATTGCCTTGGTATCGAGTTCACACGGTAGTTATTAATGACCCAGGTCGACTACTCGCTGTGCATCTTATGCATACTGCATTATTAGCCGGCTGGGCCGGTTCTATGGCTCTTTATGAATTAGCCATTTTTGATCCTTCTGATGCTGTCCTCAATCCAATGTGGAGACAGGGTATGTACGTTATGCCTTTCATGGCAAGACTGGGTATCACAAGTAGTTGGAACGGATGGGATATTACGGGTGCTACAGGAGTTGACCCTGGATTCTGGAGTTTTGAAGGTGTTGCAGCAGCACACATAGTATTTAGTGGACTCTTGATGTTGGCTTCTATTTGGCACTGGACATACTGGGATTTGGATCTATGGGAAGATTCAAGAACTGGTGAGCCTGCTCTTGATTTGCCAAGGATATTTGGAATTCACCTCCTCCTAGCTGGGCTTACATGCTTTGGTTTTGGAGCCTTTCATTGTGCAAACGTAGGGATTTGGGTTTCTGATCCTTATGGCTTAACTGGTCATGTAGAGCCTGTAGCCCCTTCCTGGGGTGTAGAAGGATTTAACCCCTTTAATCCAGGAGGAATAGTTGCTAATCATATTGCTGCTGGGCTTATGGGGATTATTGGGGGAATTTTTCACATTACCAATAGACCTGGAGAAAGACTTTATAGAGCATTAAAACTTGGAAGTCTTGAAGGTGTTTTAGCTAGTGCTTTAGCTGCTGTTTTATTCGTCTCTTTCGTTGTTTCAGGAACAATGTGGTACGGTTCAGCAACTACTCCAGTCGAATTATTTGGACCTACCAGGTATCAATGGGATTCCGGCTATTTCAAAACTGAAATTAATAGAAGGGTTCAAGCGGCTATAGATGAAGGTGCCACGAAAGAAGAGGCATATGCATCTATTCCAGAGAAACTAGCATTCTACGACTATGTTGGCAATAGTCCTGCAAAAGGAGGACTTTTCAGAGTTGGAGCTCTCGTTAATGGTGATGGTTTACCAACTGGTTGGCAAGGTCATATTGCTTTTCAAGACAAAGAAGGTAATGAATTAGAAGTTAGAAGAATACCTAATTTCTTTGAAAACTTCCCTGTTATCCTTGAAGACAAAGAAGGCAATGTTAGAGCAGATATTCCATTTAGAAGAGCTGAAGCAAAATATTCATTTGAACAGACTGGTATTACTGCAACTATCTATGGTGGAGATCTTAATGGTCAAACATTTACAGATCCTGCGGTAGTTAAAAGATTAGCTAGAAAAGCTCAACTTGGAGAAGCATTCAAGTTTGACAGAGAAACATATAAATCTGACGGTGTATTCCGAAGCTCTCCAAGAGCGTGGTTTACATATGCACATTTATGTTTCGGATTGCTATTCTTGTTTGGCCACTGGTGGCACGCTTCAAGAACTCTTTACAGAAATTCCTTTGCTGGTATTGACGCTGAGATTGGCGACCAAGTTGAGTTTGGTTTATTCAAGAAGCTTGGTGACGAAACCACAAGAAGAATCCCAGGAAGGGTTTAAACTAAACTTTATTATTTAATCTTATGGAAGCTTTCGCTTACGTTCTAATTCTGACTCTCGCAGTTGTTACACTGTTCTTTGCTGTCGCCTTTAGAGACCCACCTAAATTCGATAGAAAATGAACTAAAAAAAAAACCTCTTTAAAAAGAGGTTTTTTTTTACTTTTCATAATTAAAATATTACCCTACTATTAGAGTTGAAGTGTAGCTTATTTCACCACATGCAGTGTCCAACCTGTCAAAACACAGATAGTAGAGTTTTGGAATCAAGATCTGCTGATAGTGGTAAAAGTGTTCGAAGAAGAAGAGAGTGCTTAAATTGCAGCTTTAGATTTACAACTTATGAAAGAGTTGAATCAATGCCAATTTCAGTTATTAAAAAAGATGGAAGCAGAGAATTATTTGATAAACAAAAATTATTTACTGGCATATCAAGAGCTTGCGAAAAGACAAACTTTACTAGTGAAGCAATTATTAATTTCGTAGATGGGGTTGAATCACAAATCGTTCAAGACTCTAATAAAGATATTAAATCTTCACAAATAGGGGAATTAATACTTAAAAATCTAAGGAAAGAAAACGAAGTCGCTTATATCAGATACGCTTCAGTCTACAGAAAATTTAATGGGGTAAAAGATTTTATTTCTACTCTTGAGTCTTTAAAAGGAAGTTCAAAAAACCAATTAGCTTCAATTTTATAAAATTCAGCATATTAAAGTGTAGAATACTTAACACAAATGTTTTTTGCTACTGGTTTGCAGGCTAGTAGCATTCCTTTCTAACTACCTTAGGTAGTCTGCGATACAACAAATGAACGAAAATTCTTCCCAAACCATTAAAGAACTTTCTGAAGATCAAGAAATTATAAATTCATCTGAGTTAGAGAATGATTCAGCATCCCAAAATGAACACGATTTATCATTCGAGAAGAACGATATCCCTTCAGCAGATTCTTCCTCTAGTAGAAAAAATACTGATTTTGACAATGCGGGATTCACACAAGAAGAATTTGCATCACTTTTGGGTAAGTATGACTATAACTTTAAGCCTGGCGATCTAGTTAAAGGTACTGTTTTTGCTCTTGAGCCCAAAGGGGCCATGATAGATATAGGGGCAAAAACAGCCGCTTTTATGCCCGTTCAGGAGGTTTCAATAAATAGAGTTGAAGGACTTAATGATGTTTTACAACCTTCAGAAAGTAGAGAATTTTTCATAATGAGTGAAGAAAATGAAGATGGCCAATTAGCTCTCTCCATTAGAAGAATTGAATATCAAAGAGCATGGGAAAGGGTTAGACAACTTCAAAAAGAAGATGCCACAATATATTCTGAAGTTTTTGCAACTAACAGAGGCGGAGCTCTCGTGAGGGTGGAGGGCTTGAGAGGTTTTATCCCTGGCTCCCATATAAGTGCTCGAAAAATTAAAGATGACTTAGAAGGTGAATATTTACCATTAAAATTTCTTGAAGTTGATGAAGAGAGAAATAGATTAGTACTAAGTCATAGAAGAGCTTTAGTTGAGAAAAAAATGAACAGACTTGAGGTAGGCGAAGTTGTTGTTGGTTCAGTAAAAGGTATTAAACCTTATGGTGCCTTTATTGATATTGGTGGAGTTAGTGGTCTATTGCATATTTCTGAAATTAGTCATGAACATATTGAGACTCCTCATAATGTTTTAAATGTAAATGACCAAATGAAAGTTATGATAATTGACCTTGATTCGGACAGAGGACGAATTTCATTATCTACTAAAGCACTTGAACCTGAACCAGGAGATATGTTAACTGATCCTCAAAAAGTTTTTAGTAAAGCTGAAGAAATGGCTGCGAAATACAAACAAATGTTATTTGAACAAACTGACGATAACGAAGAGATCTCCACAGCTTCAAATGAAACAGTATAAATTAACTTATTTATTTTGTTCACGAAATATAGGAACTTAAGCCTCATAATCCCTACACAAGTATTTTTTAATTTACAATAATTGATTTGTAACGATAATTTAATTTAGGATAATGCCTAATCCCAAAATTATTTTTTAATGAGTGATTTTATTTTCACTTCAGAATCAGTAACTGAAGGTCATCCTGACAAAATATGTGATCAAATTAGTGACGCTGTTTTAGATGCTTTATTAACAGAAGATCCAGAAAGCAGAGTTGCATGCGAAACTGTTGTTAATACGGGTCTTTGTTTACTTACTGGAGAAATAACTTCAAAAGCAAAAGTCGATTATATAAAACTTGTTAGAAATGTAATTAAAGAAATTGGATATGAAGGCTATAAGGCAGGGGGGTTTGACGCAAATAGTTGTGCGGTTTTAGTAGCACTTGACGAGCAATCACCAGATATTTCTCAAGGTGTAAACGAAGCAGATGATATTAACGATGATTTGGAAGATAATACTGGAGCTGGCGACCAAGGCATAATGTTCGGCTATGCATGCGATGAGACGCCTGAATTAATGCCCTTACCGATTAGCTTGGCTCATAGATTAGCCATTCAACTTGCTAAGGTAAGGCATGAAAACATACTTAATTATCTACTCCCAGATGGCAAAACTCAAGTAAGCATTGATTACGAAAAAGGTTTACCAGTCTCTATTAATACAATCTTAATTTCAACTCAACATAATCCTGAGATAGATGGTATTACAAATGAAGAAGAAATTCGTCAAAGAATAAAAGAAGATTTATGGAAGCATGTTGTAATTCCTGCTACTGAAGATTTAGAAATCAAACCAAACATTATCAAAACAAGATTTCTAGTAAATCCCACGGGCAAATTTGTCGTAGGGGGGCCTCAAGGAGATGCTGGACTTACTGGAAGAAAAATTATTGTAGATACTTACGGGGGTTACGCAAGACATGGAGGAGGGGCATTTTCGGGTAAAGATCCCACAAAAGTAGACAGATCAGCTGCTTATGCAGCACGTTATGTAGCTAAAAGTATAGTTAAGGCAAAATTAGCAAAAAAGGCAGAAGTACAATTAAGTTATGCAATTGGAGTTGCAAAACCCATTTCCATTCTTGTTGAAACTTTTGATACTGGCGTTATTTCACAAGCTAATTTGACTGAGCTCATTAAAAAGTACTTTGATTTAAGACCGGCAGCAATTATTAAAGAATTTGACCTAAGAAATCTACCCCAAAAAATGGGTGGTAAATTTTTCAGAAAGACTGCATCCTATGGACATTTTGGCAGAAGAGATCTTGATCTCCCTTGGGAAAAGGTAGAAGAAAAAGCAGCCCAATTAGCGGAGGCTTCCAAAGTATTTTTATAAAATATTTATTCTATGCCTGATAATTTTTATGGAGGATTAGATTTTGGAACAAGTGGTGCAAGAATATCAATAATTAATCTTCAAAAAAAATTAGTATATTCAAATTCAGTTCCTTATTCATGCAGCTTTAAAAATACAAATTCTTGGATCAATTCTTGTGAAAATCTTTTATTAAGTTTACCTATCGAGGTAAAAATCAACCTTAATAAATTGGCTATCTCCGGCACCTCAGGGACTTTAATACCATCCAATTTACAAGGATCGCCTATAGGAGAAGCAATACCTTATGACCAAGCATGTACTGAACATAATATTCTTCTTGAATCATTAGCTTCTGGAGAAGATCATCTGCAAACTCCATACAGTAGTCTTGCTAAAGCATTAAAACTGATAGATAAATATGGGACAAATATACTTCTACGTCATCAATCTGATTGGATCACTGGTTGGTTTTTAAAAGATTGGACTCATGGAGAAGAAGGCAATAATCTAAAACTTGGTTGGGATCTAGAAAAAGAATCATGGCCAAAAAGTTATCTCAATACTTCATGGCATAAATGCCTACCTCAAATAGTAAAAAGTGGGGAAATTATTGGACAAGTGAATTTTGATTTAGCAGAGAGATTTAACTTGAATAAGAAATTAATATTAATTTCAGGCACCACTGACTCTAATGCAAGTGTAATAGCTGCAGGTTTAGGTAAAGAAGATGGTCTCACAGTTTTAGGAACAACTATTGTAGTTAAGAAAATTATTGATAAACCTATAAAACAACAAGGAGTTACAAACCATAGAGTAAACGGCCATTGGATATGTGGAGGAGCATCAAACGCAGGATGCGGTATCTTGTCTCAGTTATTCTCTAATTCAGAAATAAAGGAGCTTAGTCGACAAATTAATCCATCGAAAAATACTTCTTTAAATCTTTTACCTCTTAATAGTAAAGGAGAGAGATTTCCTGTTAATAATGCTAATTTAGAGCCGATACTTTATCCAAGGCCAGTAAGCGACTCACTTTATTTACATGCATTATTCGAGGGGCTAGCCAAGATCGAATTGAAAGGATGGGAAAAACTAGCCGAACTAACAGGTTCCCTTCCAAAAAAAATTATTACTATTGGTGGAGGTTCAAAAAACCCACAATGGAGAAAAATAAGAGAAAAAATTATCAATATACCAATAGTTTCCTGTAAAAAAACTACTTCATTTGGCACTGCCTTATTAGCGATTAATGCAAAATAATAGTTTTTTGGAATATTTGATGAAGATATAAAATTTTTAATGAAAAGGGTTTCACAAACTACACATCGTAATTTAAAGTATATAGGTTAGAGCCGGGATAGCTCAGTTGGTAGAGCAGGCGACTGAAAATCGCCGTGTCCCCAGTTCAAATCTGGGTCCTGGCACCTTTAAAACCCTGTCTTAGACAGGGTTTTATACTTTCAAATCATTGTGAACTCGTTATTTTTTAGTATTTTTTATAATTTAAAATTTTTATTTTTCGACTCTGCAGACTTGACCAATAACACCCAAAATCAGTTTATCTCCATTTGGATCTTGCCAATTAGCTAAATCATTGAAATCACTATTTGTTTCATCTAATGAGACATCAACATCTCTAAATGATTTTTCAAAACAATTTATATCCATTGTATAGAGAATATCCTTAGTAATTTCACTTTTTGTTTTGGGAATAAATTTACTCAATACTCTTACAGATCCATCCTCATTCCTTTTTATACTTTTTCTATCCCATAACTGCTCTCCGTATTCACTTTTAGGGACTCCAACCCATTCATGAGGCAAAGCTTCTGATTTTTTTATTGAAATACAAAAGAAAACAATAATCGAAAGGACTAAATTAAATATATTCCTAAAAAATATTGAATTAACTTTATTCTTAGAATTAATCATGACAACTTATGGAATACAAATATTTTTTATTAGAAAGAAATATAAGATTAAAAATTTGTAAAAATATTTATTGATTAGTATTTCTATTATAGATAGAATCAGATATTAAATTAAGAATTTACTTCCAATAAATTTATTAGAAAAATAATGAATAAAATACAGAAATTTCTCTCAGTAGTTTTTTTTATAGCAATATTTGTAGTATTGATTTATTTAATCCAAAATTATGGGATTGAACCTCTAAGGAACAAAATAAAAAGCATGGGGATTTGGGCTCCTTTTGGAATATTCATACTAAGAGGAGTAAGTATTATTTTACCTGCCCTTCCAAGTTCAGCTTATTCTCTGCTAGCTGGTTCATTATTAGGATTTCAAAAAGGTTACATGACAATAATCTTTTCTGATATCGTTTTTTGCCAAGCTGCTTTCTTTATCGCAAGAAATTATGGTCGGGTTCCTGTACGTAATTTAGTAGGCCCGAAAGCAATGCAAAAGATTGAAAGTTTTAATCAAAACCAGCTAGAAGAAAATTTCTTTCTTATGACAGGTCTACTAATGACTGGCCTTTTTGATTTTCTAAGCTACGCAATTGGTATTGGAGGAACTCGCTGGAAAATATTTACTCCTGCATTATTAATAAGTCTTCTAATCAGTGACTCTATACTTGTAGCAGTAGGAGCTGGAGTTAGCCAGGGAGCAGGATTATTTCTAGGGATTGCTCTATTAGGAATGTTTGCTTTAGCGACTATTTCAGGATTGGCAAAAAATAAAATGCCTAAATAACAAAACAGTTGATAATTCTGTAATCAAAGATAGAAGATATGACATTTTCGCAAACAATAACTATAAAAATAATGATTCATGCAAGAATAGAAATCGATTAATTTTTAAAGTTATTAGATGACTCCATTTAGACCAACTTCATATAATCGACCTGGAGAACAAATATCAACTACTCCTTCTGGATTAAAAGTAACTTCTGCAAAGAGATTAATGGTGGATTCAATGGTAAGAATGATCCAAAAGGCAGAAAATCATTCCGTAGAAGATAAACTTGACGAAGAATCTAGCAATAATTAATCAATTCATTGATAAAAGTATAGGAGAGTGGAAATCTATTAGAAGTTCGCACACTTTAGCTTTTCAGGAATTTGAAAACTCAACTAGTAAAATATATATAAAAAATATAAACATAAAAAATAAAAAAGTCGTTGAAATTTTTAAAAATTATAAATTCAGTTTAAACCTAGAGAGCACAGCCATTTCTATAAACTGGAAAGCTATTAGTGATTGGGAAGATGATTATATGAGTGAGGGAGATGAAACTATTCTGATTTTTTTACCCAAAGATGAAAATTCAGGGATTGTTCTAAGAAATAAAGGTTATACAGAATCCTTTATTTCATCATCCAATTATTTTGTTGACGAACAAAATAATTTACACATTAAAACTATTTATAAATCAACAGTTTCCGAAGAAAGAATTTCCTTTTTATCCACTCATGTAAGATCCAGATTTTCTACTATTAGAAATCTGGAAAATAACTCAGTTATACAGACTTCACATACTTCAGAGATAAGGAATTTAGCTAGTTTAAAAGATTAATTATCCTTTCAAATTGAAACTCTGTTTCAGATATTAATTTAGGCAGAAAGCCTTTGTTTCCACTCATATTATTAACTGTTGAATTCAAATCAGAGATAGTTGCATCTCGCATTAATTGAAAAACCCTTCTTGCATTTCTTAAAGGCACCCCAAGAGCAAGATAAGTATTTTTAAGATCCTTTAAACAACTTTTTTCTAAAACAGTTTCGTCATTAGAAATTAAAAGATAAGCAACAATCCTTAGGATTATTTCTCCATCTCTTAAACAAACGGACATCTTGTTAGTTGTATTTAAAGATATTTTTGAATTTAGTGAATCTTGATTTTCGCAAATCATTGCTGTTACAGCGTCTGCTGCAATTGCATGTGAATTATTAGTAATTGAGCTTATTGCATCTAATCTTGAGTTTGCACTATTAATAAATTCTTTTATATTGCTTAAATCATTTAATTTCTTATCGCCTAAAAATAGTTGATTATTCTTTGAAACTGACATTCCTGAAGTAAAAATTAAAGACCGGTCTTAAGAATAATACAAAGCTAGTAAAAACAATACAATTTCAAACTTAACGCAACGCTTCTTAATTAATAACTTCATTCCAAAGTGATAGTTGAAATAATTCAAATAAAAAATTTTTTTTCCGCTAGTATAAAACTACATTTTTAATAAAGTTTTGGATCAACAAGATTTAAAATTATCAAAGAAACTAATTTCCTCATATAAAAAAAGATTGGAAAAAGAAATTCTAGACAGAAGTATGAAATTAAAGATGCCTCAAAATAAATTTGAAGAAATAATTAATAACAATAATGAACTTATAAATTTAAAAAAAGCGTTAGAAGATCTAGAAACAGAATCTGAATCTCATAGTAAAGTCTGATTTTTGAAAAATCCCTTCCAAAAGTGCCTCAAACCAACAATTTCCTTTTTAAATCCCTAAACAATCAACAACTTCAAGCAGTAAAACATGTTTATGGACCACTATTAGTTGTAGCAGGTGCAGGTAGCGGGAAAACTAAAGCTCTTACACACAGAATTGCAAATCTTATTGAAAATAACTCTATAGATCCCTATAACATTCTCGCAGTCACTTTCACTAACAAAGCTGCTAAAGAAATGAAAGCAAGATTAGAGGTTCTTCTAGCCCAAGAATTAGCTTTTAATCAATTTGGTCAGCCTTGGAATACTCTCAAAGAAATTGATCAAAATCAATTAAGAACAAACGTTCACCAAGAAAGGCTTCAGAACCTTTGGATCGGTACTTTCCATTCCTTATTTTCAAGACTTCTGAGATACGATATTGAAAAATATACTGATCCAGAAGGCTTAAAATGGACAAGACAATTTTCAATTTATGATGAAACAGATTCTCAAACATTAGTAAAAGAAATTATCAGTCAAGATATGAATCTTGACCCAAAAAGATATGATCCTAAAAAGATTAAAAGATTAATAAGTAATGCTAAAAATCAATGCTTAACTTCTAATGATCTTTTAGAAAAAGCAGATAATAATTTTGATAAAACAGTTGCAGAAGCCTACAAGAGATATAGAATTTCGCTCTCAAAAAATAATTCTTTAGACTTTGATGATCTTCTACTTCTACCTGTTTTCTTATTGAGGCAAAATGATACAGTCAGAGACTACTGGCACAAAAGATTTAAACATATTTTAGTTGACGAATATCAAGATACGAATAGAACACAATATGAACTTATAAAATTAATTACTGCTGGAAATACTGAACCAAAAAAATTCTTCAATTGGCAAGATAGGTCAATTTTTGTAGTTGGGGATGCTGATCAAAGTATTTATAGTTTCAGAGCAGCTGACTTCAGAATTTTAATTGGTTTTCAAGAAGATTTTAAAACTGCATTTATTGACGATACAGAATCATCTTTAATTAAATTAGAAGAAAATTATAGGTCATCTTCCAATATCCTTGATGCTGCAAACTCACTAATTGAAAACAACTCTGAAAGAATTGACAAAGTTTTAAAGGCTACTAAAGAAAAAGGGGAACTTTTAACGTTACTCAGCTGTGATGATGAAATTTCCGAGGCAGAAGCAATTACCAATAAAATAAAATCAATCAATAATTATAATCAAAACCCAATTTGGAAAAATTTTGCAATTTTATATCGAACCAGAGCTCAGTCGAGAGTACTAGAAGAATCTCTTGTAAGGTGGCGCATTCCTTATACAATTTTTGGAGGATTGCGTTTTTATGATAGAAGAGAAATTAAAGATGCAATAGCATATTTGAAAGTTCTGGTTAATTCTTCAGATAACGTTAGTCTTTTAAGAATCATAAATGTTCCTAGAAGAGGGATTGGTAAGACTACTATTCAAAAACTTAATGAAATATCTAATAGGTTAGATATCCCATTATGGGAGGTTCTTAATGATAAGCAAAGTCTTGAAGAAACAATAGGCAGATCATCAAAAGGAATTAATAAATTTACTGAAATTATGAATGATCTACTGTGTTACCTAGAAAATTCAGGTCCTGCTCAACTACTACAACTTATATTAGAAAAAAGTGGTTACTTAAGTGACTTGCTATCTAGTGGGACTGAAGAATCTGAAGACAGAAGAAATAATTTACAAGAACTAATTAATGCAGCTACTCAATATGAAGAAGAAACAGAAAGTGGGGATGTAGAGGGATTTCTTTCTACAGCAGCCTTAACAACTGATAATGATACGAAGAAAAATAATCCTAACTCTGTAACTCTCATGACTCTGCATAATAGTAAAGGTTTAGAATTTCAAAATGTTTTTATCACTGGGCTAGAACAAGGTCTCTTCCCTAGCCATAGATCAATAGATACTCCCTCACTTCTTGAAGAGGAAAGAAGATTATGCTATGTAGGTATTACTAGAGCTAAAGAAAGAGTTTTCTTAAGTCATGCCAGAGAAAGAAGATTATGGGGTGGCATGCGTGAAGCAACAATTCCTTCAATATTTCTTTCGGAAATACCTGAAGATTTAATGGATGGTGAATTACCACAAACTGGTGGTGCTTCAATTAGAAGAGATTGGCATCTTGATCGTTTAACTAGAGTTGATCGAAACAATCCAAATGAATTTGTTAACAAACCAATAAATGCAGTAAGGAAATTATACTCAGGTCCCAGTAAAGGGAAAAGCTGGATAGTTGGAGATATGCTAATTCACTCAAAGTTTGGGAAAGGTGAAATCATACATATTTTTGGGAGTGGGGAAAAAATATCTTTAGCAGTAAAATTTGGTGATAAAGGAAGTAAAATTCTAGATCCCAGATTAGCTCCAATTCGTTATGTAAGTTAAAACTCATGAACGATATCTCTGATTACATCCAAGGGGAATTAATCAAAACTCCATTTAATTTATATATCCTAATTGCTAAATACATAGAATCTAATAACAATACTAAAGTAGCTTTTGTTGGCGGTTATTTAAGAGATTTATTAATTAGTAAATTACACAAAAAATCGTTTTCTAAACCTGTAGATATTGATCTTGTTATTGAAGGATCCTCTATTTCTCTTGCAAAGTTTATAAAAAAAAATATTGTAAATGTAGATTTATGTTTAATCAAGGAATTTAATTTATACAACACTGTAGAAATAAATATTAATGACTATAAAATTGATATTGCTTCTGCAAGAAAGGAAATTTATTCTGCTCCAGGCTTAAATCCCACAGTAATTAAAAGTACTATTGAGGAGGATCTTAAGAGGAGAGATTTCACTATAAATTCAATAGCCTTCGAGGTTTCGACAAGGAAAATCTATGATCTTTATGGAGGAATTTCTGATATAAAAAGTAAAAGATTGAACTTACTTCACAGTAATAGCATTTCAGATGATCCAAGTAGATTAATTAGATGTGCAAAATATGCTTCAAGGTTAGATTTCAATATTTCAAATAATTCCCTCAAACAATCTCAAGAAACAGTTAGACAATGGCCATGGAAAAGTTCAGAAACTCATCAGAAAATGATTTACCCTCCTGCATTAGGCATACGAATAAGGATGGAACTAGCTGAAATATGCAAACATGATGATTTGACTGATGTGATTTCGATAATTCATAAGTGGGGAATTATCTCAATCTTAAATGAAAATATTAAAGTCGATAAAAGATTTTTAAGAGGACTAAATTGGATTAAGAAGTTAAAGGGAAATCATATGCTTTACTTATTAAAAGATTCAGAAGATTTAGAAAAAGCATGTGAAAGATTTTTGGTAAATAATAGTGAGATAAAAATATTAGAAGATTATATAAGTATCAAAAAGATATTTAGTACAAACCAAAAAAATTTCAATCATTTTTCTCCATCAAGTTGGACAGAATTTATTGAGGACAGAAACCTTAATGATGAGACAGTTAAATTATTAATTTGTGATGGAGGACCATACTGGCGTAAGTTGTTTAAGTGGTTATTTATTTACAAATTCATAAAATCAAAAAAAGATGGAGAAACTTTAAAAAAAGAAGGATGGGATCCAGGGAAGGAGATGGGAAAGGAAATTAAAAGATTAAGATATTTGGAAATTGACCAATTAAATAGAAATTAATTACATTTTTACAACCTCTCCAACCTTGTACCATTTATCCTTTAGAACATTTTCATATTTACGATTGCAACTAATCAACAAGGGTCCACATGTTTGAGGATCTAATAGTAATGATATTCTCTCGTTAAAAGTCTCTTGATCTAATGAATTTTCATTTAAAAAATTAATTATTCTTTTTTGCTTATTTACTTTATAAATTTTGTCAAAAATTTCTTTATTAGATTCAAAGAAAGTACTTTTAACATCTTTTCTTATTAAATCAAATACTCCAGGATAAGCTTTAAATGCAAATAAATCTAATAAAACTTTTAGTGGCTCAAGATTATTGCTTTGCCTATATAAATTAGATGATTCAACCATTTCTTTAAGATGTCCAACAAATCCATATCCAGTAATGTCAGTCGCAGCATTAACAAATGATTCTTTAAATTGATTTTGAAAAAGATAAATTTCATCAAGCAAATATTGCTGACTCTTTACTAAATTATTAATTACTTCAGAAGAACTACCCATAATATTAATATTTTGCATTTGACCAGCAAAGTAAATCCCAACGCCAAGAGGTCTAGACATCATGAGAATATCTCCAATATTCATTCCAGATTTAAGCCATGGTTTTACTCCATTTTTTAAAACACCTTGAACTGTTAAAGAAATATCTATTCCTAATGAATAGGGTTTATTTACTAAACTTCTTGCCTCGAAAGTATGGCCTCCAAGTAATTCACCTCCAAGATCCTCAATTGTTGATTTAATACCTTGAAGTGATTGAGAAAAGAGGTAACTCTGAAATTCCCTTTCAACTTTTGGTAATGAAATTAAAGCCTGCGCGGATGAAAGTTTTACTCCGCATGCCCACAAATCTGAGCAAGCATGCAAAGTAGTAATTTTTGCATTAAGCCAAGGATCACTTACCAAAGCAGGAAATCCATCTACACTTTGCAAGATAATATCTTTACCATTTTGATATATCTCAACTGAATCTTCAGGTGATGAGGCAAAAGAATCTAAATTAGAATTTATTAATGATTTATTCAAAACAAACTGAGGAATTTTAGCTGCACATCCTCTGCAATCATTCAATGAAATATTTTTTTCACTACTTTTCATAATTAGCCTTTTTGATCTGAACTTTTTAATAAAGTTGAGATCAATTGTATGCTTTAAAATCCAAAAAATAAAAGAGGGGCCGAAAACAAAATTGCGATAAATAGCAAAAGCCTTTGGATGATGGCTTGGAAATATATTTACAATTTGCAATCCGATCTTTTGAGGAAACCACTTTTTTAATGATCTCCCTTCTATATCTTTTTTTAGATTTTGTACTAATGTATTTACTACTTTTACTGCAAAAACTCCAGATGCTGGTCTATTTGCTGCATCTACAACTGCGCAATCACCGACAGCAAAGATTCCAGAGTAACTTTTTATCTGCAAATTCTGATTTGTTATTATTCTGCCATGAGTATCCGAATCTAATAATTTTTTTCGTGCCCATAACGGAGACGTATTTCCAGTACATAAAAGAATCTTGCCATAATCAAAATTAAGTTTTTCAACTATATCAATATTGGAATTCCGTAAACTTTTTAGAATTGTATAATTAATTTTTCTTGAATCACATAATAGTTTTAAAGGTCTATCTCCCCATCTTTTTCTCAAAGCATATGATACTTCAATTGCAGCAAGGCCGCTCCCAACAATTACGAATGGAAGTTCATTAACTGAATCAAAATTGTCCTCTTTTAGTATTGAGTCATAAGCCCTTAAAAAAGGTTTAATTGAAAAAGCATTTCGATTTTTAACTAGTGATTCAAATTCTTTTGGAATTATTGTTTGACTTCCATAATTAAGAACCAACTTCGAATAATTAACTGAAGGTCTATTACTTAAAGCAATTTTCTTTAAATTGAAATCAATATCCTTTACTTCTTCTTCTATAAAAGATACTTGTGCATTTTTTGCTAAAGATTTTATATCAATTAAGCTCTTTTCTAAAGTGATTGATTTTGAAAGCACCGATGGGAACATCGCTGAATAAACCAAATGAGAATCTCTAGATATAATTGAAACAGGAATTTCTGGCATTAATTTCGGACACATTAACCATCTGTTCAATAAAAGAACATTTGAGTGTCCTCCTCCAATAAGTACCAGATGATTAAAAGTCATTTACATCATTATGAATAAAGAACATTTAATACCAATTGAAAAATCAAAATTAGGAGTGATTGGTGGGAGTGGATTTTATTCAATGGATCAAATAAAGTACTTAAGAGAACTTGAAATCAACACTCCCTATGGTAAACCTTCTGATTCAATAAAAGTATATAATCTTGGAAATCTAGAGATAGCGTTCATTCCTAGACATGGCAGAACACATAGATTAAATCCGTCTGAAATCCCTTACAAAGCTAACATTTGGGCTTTAAGGTCAATAGGAGTGAGATGGATTATAGCTCCATCAGCAGTAGGTTCATTACAAGAACAGATAAGGCCTCTTGATATTGTGATTCCAGATCAATTTATAGACCGGACAAAAAATAGACCTGCAACCTTCTTTAACGAAGGAGCAGTGGCACATGTAACTATGGGAGATCCATTCTGCACAAATTTATCACGTATATTAAGTGAAATTGGAGAGAAAAATATTCCTAGCGGTAGACAGTTGCATAGAGGAGGTACCTATCTAGCAATGGAAGGTCCAGCTTTCTCAACCAGAGCAGAATCTAATTTATACAGAAGTTGGGGATGTTCAATAATTGGTATGACGAACCATACAGAAGCAAGATTAGCTAAAGAAGCTGAAATAGCTTACTCCTCATTATCTATGGTTACTGATTATGATTGCTGGCATCAAACTCATCAAGAAGTTTCTGTGGAGATGGTTTTGGATAATCTTAGATCTAATACTGAAGTAGCTAATAAAATAGTATTTGAAGTAGCTAAATTTATTGAAAAAGAGAGACCTAAAAGTAAGTCACATTTTTCATTAAAAGATGGTTTGATAACTCAAAAAGAAAATATCCCCAGTTCAACAAAAGAAAAGCTAAGGATATTTACTGATTCTTATTAGCCTTATTAAATATAAGTGATAGTCAGGTCAAGGGTAGGATTTATTAACCTCCAGCTCCAACTCCTTGATATGAGCCATAGAAAAATATGCCTAAGACGAAGATAACTGCAATACCACCTGCTGTAGCAACAAGCCATAGTGGAAGAGTTCCTTCAGTCCATCTTCTTTCCCATGCAACTGCTGGTCTACCGTCGGGAAGTCTATCTGGAATTCTTCCATCAGGTCCTTTTAATTTACTCATAATTTTAATTTAATTGAAAAAGTAACTGGAAAATAAAATTCCCAATACAAAGACTGATAATAAGCCTAAATAAAGGCTTGTACGATTAAGTTCAACTGGAACTTTGTTAGGATTTTCGTTTACTTGCATGATAGTTAAATTTATCGGGCTACGAATTGCATAGCAGCAATTGAACCTAAAAAGAATACCGATGGGATGGCTAGAGCGTGAACGGCTAGCCAACGAACAGTAAATATAGGATAGACGCGGACTTCCGCAGCCTGCATTGGAGCTTGAGAATTAGTCATAATTATTTTGTTCTTAAATCTAGTTGAGATTTAGCTTCATATCTTTGTGTTACGACAGGCGCTTTAGATTCAGATGATTGAAAATAACTATCCGGACGAGGAGTCCCGAAAGCATCATATGCTAAGCCTGTATATACGAATAAGAAGCCTGCTATAAAAATAGCTGGTAATGTTACTGCATGAATAATCCAGTACCTAATACTGGTGATTATTTCAAAGAATGGGCGTTCACCCGTTGAACCTGCGGCCATAATCACAAATGTTTACCCTATGATCTTACAGTGTAAAATCATAAGTTCGTGAAGAAATTAACAGGTTGGTTACAGAGAGTTGCTAAATATTTCAAAAATTAATTTTTTTTTTACTATTTACTGAACTTATTCAAAGTTAGCTATTCCATTTAAGGATATAACCACGCTCGCCAAGTATAAATCCTTTTTGCTTATTTAAAGCCTCCTTATCAAGAAAAACTATTTTAATGTAGTTTGTTGGTAATTCAGAAGCAATAGGATCTCTATTCCAAGTTTTACCTTGATCTTTACTTACTATTAAAGTTCCATTACCCCCGCCAGCCCATATATCACCATTTGGATCCCATCCCATGTCAAGATAATTGTATCCATTAAGAATAGGTATAATAGGCTTTGACCAATTTTCTAAGTCATTAGTATCTTCATTAAATCTAATTTCTGCTCCTCTAGAAAGCATCCATAAACTTCCTTCTGGATTGAAACCAATACTTTGAACTCTTTTGCTACTAGCTCTTTGATGAGCTATCCATGCATCACTATCCTTTTCCAAAGTAGAAAAGAAATTACCCAGACTACTAACGCTGACATAATCTCCTTTATTAGTTCTTCTTAAATCTCTTACACCTCCAGAACCAGATGCGTCTACAACTTTTGCATTCCATGATTCACCACTATCTGATGTTTCGTAAATAGCACCTGCTGTGGTAGCCAATTCTGCAATACCGGCATTAACAGTAGTTATTAGAAATGGTTGGCCTGGTAATTTGTTACCTAGAGATAAGCGAGTCCAATTCTTTCCCGCATCAAGTGTATGCATAACTAATGAGGGCTGACCAATTAACCATCCCTCTTTACCTTTAAAGTCAATGTCTAAAAGACGAAAATTCTCTTCACTTGGTAAATCTAAATTTCTTTTCTCCCAAGTTTCTCCTCCATCATTAGATTCCATAATAAGTCTATTAGAACCTACTAAAAATCCATTTTTATCATCTATAAAATCAACATCTAAAGCATTAGCCTGATCCTCAAACTGAATTGTTTTCCAAGGACTGCTATCACTCATCTTTACTCCTGTAGATGAACAACTGCTCAATACAAAACAAAGAGTAATTGATAAAAGGAGATTTGGAATGCTAGTAATAAATTTTTTCATTTATATATATTAATGCAAAGAGTACAAAGAAAGGAACATAGCAGCAGCGAACGCCAGACCTCCAAAAATCAATATATTTTTTTGTCCAGGAGGTAAACTATTAAAACCAAACCCATAAACTAAATTTTCTTCAAAACCACTAGGTTTTGATTTTGGACCTATATCCTTATAAAAATTTTTACCAGCTCGACAAACAGGGCAAGCGAAGGTATTTCCGTCTAACTCTGAAAAAGGAGTATTTTTAGCTATGTTTAGTTTCTTGTTTCCTTCAGAAGGATCATAAATATATCCACAACTTCTACATTCGAATCTATTTTGTTCTAAATTAAGAACAGGTTCTTTTACATTTACTCCTGAAGAGTTTTCATAAAGAATTTCTTTCTCAGAGTCTTCAACTATTTTGTTTTCCTCAGAGGCTGGTTGAATGTTTTCACTCACGGCTTATTATTGTTCTTTAAGAACTTTAAAAGATTTTGCTTAATTAAGCGACTTTTATTCAAAATTAATTTTTTAAGATGTTTTTATTAACCGGCTATGAATATTTTTTAGGTTTTCTTCTAATTGCCGCAGCTGTACCAGCACTAGCTCTAGTTACTAATCTCATTGTTGCCCCAAAAGGTAGAACAGGGGAAAGAAAACTTACCTATGAATCTGGAATGGAGCCTATAGGAGGAGCATGGATTCAATTTAATATTCGTTATTACATGTTTGCCTTAGTTTTCGTTATATTTGATGTTGAGACGGTATTCCTTTATCCTTGGGCTGTTGCCTTCAATAGATTAGGCTTATTAGCTTTTATTGAGGCTTTAATTTTCATTTCAATACTTGTTATTGCACTAGCATACGCATGGAGAAAAGGTGCTTTAGAATGGAGTTAAAAAATTGAACCCACAATTATCCCCAAAAGCAATAAGAGAAATCCGAGAAGGAACTTGCAACCCTCTTGGTGCACCCCAAGTTACAACAGATTTAAGCGAAAACATTATATTGACAAGTTTAGACGACCTTCATAATTGGGCTAGACTAAGCAGTCTGTGGCCTCTTTTGTATGGAACAGCTTGTTGTTTTATAGAATTTGCTGCCTTAATCGGATCTAGATTTGATTTTGATAGATTTGGATTAGTACCTAGAAGCTCGCCAAGGCAAGCAGATTTGCTAATAGTTGCGGGTACAGTAACGATGAAGATGGCTCCAGCCCTAGTAAGACTTTATGAACAAATGCCTGAACCAAAATATGTAATTGCCATGGGTGCCTGCACCATCACAGGGGGGATGTTCAGCGCAGATTCTACAACTGCGGTAAGAGGCGTTGATAAATTGATACCAGTTGACTTATACCTTCCAGGATGCCCACCAAGACCAGAAGCAATTTTTGATGCTGTGATTAAATTAAGAAAAAAAGTTGGTAATGAATCAATTTTAGAGCGCACAAAAACAGAGCAAACTCACAGATACATAACATCTGATCACAACATGAATCTTGTTTTCTCAGAAAATACAGGAGAATATTTAAATAAAACTTCAACTGACCGCATTCCCTCCTCCAAAAAAGAAAGAATAACTGAATTACCTAAAAACATTGAAAAAACTGAAATTTTTAATACTTTAGAAGATTAATGGGAAAAGACGGTTTAGCCAAATCATCAGATACTTCAATAGAAAAGGAAGGGTTAATAAGCCAATCTTTGTTAAAAGATGGAATTCCAAATCAATCCTTATCTGATGATCACATAGGAATTGAAAACATTTCTGTAGAACCTAATAAATTATATGAGGCAGTATCGGCCTTGAGAAATTATGGTTTCAACTATCTCCAATGTCAAGGAGGATATGATGAGGGACCAGGCAAAAATCTTGTGAGTTTCTATCATTTTATAACTGTAGATGATTTACAAAAAATCGAAAAAATTAAAGAAGTCAGATTAAAAGTTTTCTTAAAAAGAGATTCTGATTTATCCATCCCTAGTTTGTATAAAATTTTTAAAGGAAGTGATTGGCAAGAAAGAGAAACTTTTGATATGTATGGAATAAATTTCATAGATCATCCTAATCCCAAAAGACTATTAATGCCTGAAGATTGGAGGGGATGGCCATTACGAAAAGATTATATTCAGCCAGATTTCTATGAACTTCAAGATGCTTATTAGTTTAATTTTTTTAATTTGCGGTATATAAACATAACAGCTCTTGCTAGCTTCCTTGGATCATGCCTAAGAGTTGGAGTTATTCTTTTTGAATATAATGGTGCTTGCAAAACATAATAACCCTCAGATAATAATTTTTCTTTATTGCACTTTACGGGCTCTGCTCCTCTACTTTCGTAATAGTCTACTAAAGGAGACTTTTCAAATTGAATCTGAGATAAGATTGAGTTAAAAATTCTAGTATTAACTCCAAAATTTGATAGTTGTTTTTCTATTGCTTTAATGTGTTGATAGACATCAAGTCCATCTGTTTCTCCAGGCTGAGTCATCAAATTACTTATATATATTTTAGGAGCATTACTTTGTAATAAAGCATCCACTATCTCTGGCACTAAAAGATTAGGCAATAAAGAGGTGTATAAACTACCTGGGCCAAGAACAATTAAATCAGCTTCTTTTATTGATTCAAGAGCACTTGGAAGAGCTGAAGGATTTTCTGGTAGGTAACCAATCCTCGAAATTAATTTTTTAGATTTACTGATCTTGCTTTCACCAAAAATTTTGTCACCATCCTCTAATTCGGCCCATAACATAACATCAATATTTGTTGCAGGTAAAACTTGACCTTGTACCGCCAAAACCTTACTAGATGCTTGGACTGCTTTTTCTAAACTGCCTGTGATTGTTGTTAAAGCTGACAAGAATAGATTTCCAAAACTATGACCTTCCAGGCCACTACCTCCTGAGAACCTGTACTGAAATAATCTAGTTAAAGTAGGTTCTTCATTTGATAAGGCTGCCAAACAATTTCTAATATCTCCAGGAGGTTGCACACCTAATTGTTTTCTGAGAATTCCACTACTTCCACCATCATCGGATACAGTTACGATTGCTGTAATATTACTACTGTAATTTTTTAACCCTTTTAGTAAAGTAGATAAGCCTGTACCACCCCCAATTGCAACAATATTTGGGCCCCTGTTTAATTTACTTTTAACTCTTAATGCATCAACTAAAAATGTATCTTTTTCTGGAACAAGCGCTTTTTGAATAGAATTAATACTTCTATTTTGTCCAATCCCTATTAATAATATCCCAATAACAAAAATCAATGGTCCCATCAATGAAACAGGCAAAACACTTGTTAAACCTGTTATTACCGAGAAAAAGATTTCAATAAGCCAATATAGTGGTCTTAAATTTGTCCAAATTAACACGCCTAATAATGTAGTTAAAAAACCTATCGCAGATGTAAACATCCATCTTTTTATTACCAATCCTGGCAAAAGCCAACTCAAAATTCTTAAGATTTTTTTCAATAATTCAAAATTAGACTTTTTAAAATTTTTATAGTATCTTCTTACCCTTCTTTTACGTTTATTCATTAAAAACATCTTAAATTATTTTTCTCAGATTTAAAACTATATAGAATCATTATAAATCAAATTCATACATCCTTTTTTTATTTCTAAAAATAGGCAGAATGGAATATATAAATGCTTTTTATATAAGTTTTGAAAAAACCAAAGCATGCAGTTGAAACAAAAAACCTCTCAATAAGCTGGGGGGAAGTTAATGTGCTTAATCAATTAAATTTTGAACTCAATGATGGAGAGAAATTAGCTATTGTTGGCCCCTCAGGTTCTGGTAAATCAACTATACTAAAAATATTAGCAGGTCTAATTTTACCTACCAAAGGAGAATTAAGAATATTTGGTGAGAAGCAAACATATTTGAGATTAGACCAAAATAATCCTCCTGATGTAAGACTAGTTTTTCAGAACCCGGCTTTATTAGGATCTCTAACCATTGAAGAAAATGTAGGTTTTCTCCTCAAGAGAAATAAAAACCTATCGAAAAATTCAATTCATGAAATAGTATGTGAATGCTTAGCAGAAGTAGGATTATTTAATGTTGAGAATAAACTTCCAAATGAATTAAGTGGAGGCATGCAAAAAAGAGTAAGTTTTGCGAGAGCATTAATTACTGATCAAACTCTTAATGCAAAATCTAAACCTTTATTACTTTTTGATGAACCAACTGCCGGCCTTGATCCAATTGCCTCATCAAGAATTGAAGATCTAATTAATAAGACAAATCATAAAGCAAGTGGATCATCTATTGTGGTTAGCCATGTTCTTAGTACTATAGAGAGAACTTCAGATAAAGTTTTAATGCTTTATGGAGGCAAATTCAGATGGGCAGGCTCAATTGATGAATTTAAAAAGAGTCAAGACCCATATGTATTTCAATTTAGGAATGGGAAACTCGATGGTCCAATGCAACCCAAAGACATTTAGAAATTATGCGTAGAAGCTTACGAGATTCAATAGTTGGTTTTTCTTTATTAGGAGGAATTTTAATATTCACATTTTTTTCTTTTTGGCTAAGAGGAGTGAGATTATCTTCAAAAAATTGGTACCTCTTTGCTGAATTCAATAACGCAAGCGGTTTATCAAAAAAATCTCCAGTTACTTACAGAGGAATCTTAGTTGGATCGATAGAAGATATCTTGTTTACGAATGAATCAATTAAAGCAAAAATAGTTTTGAATAATCCTGAAATTATTCTTCCAAGGCCGGCGTTTGCAAGAGTAGTTACAAATTCCTTCCTTGGAGGAGATGTGCAAGTTGCTTTAGAAACTAGTGACAAGACAATTCCTAAAAACATTGCAAAACCTTCATCAGAAAAATGCGATGCCAACTTAATTATTTGTCAGGGAGACACTATCACAGGTAAACAACTATCAAGTCTCTCAAATATAACTAATAAAATAAGTCAACTTTTAAAAGAAACAAATCAAGAAAACTTAATTGAAAACATCGTTACCTCAATTGACCAATTTGACAGAACACAAGAAAATCTTGATGAATTAATTTATTTATCCAAACAAGAACTACAAAGAGTTGAACCTCTAATAAAAGAAATTACAATTGCTGCCAATCATTTAAATAACATTTTGTCTACTATTGACGACAAAGAAACCCTTAATGACATTAAATTGACAATTAATGCTGCTAGATCTATCTCAACCAAAATAGAT
This sequence comes from Prochlorococcus sp. AG-424-E18, assembly GCA_003210155.1. Taxonomy (GTDB): domain Bacteria; phylum Cyanobacteriota; class Cyanobacteriia; order PCC-6307; family Cyanobiaceae; genus Prochlorococcus_A. Next base: position 82,828 of record QCNC01000002.1, read on the forward strand.
GATATGAGCGATGATTTTGAAAAATTAACGCAAGATAAAGAATTAACTAAATCTATAAGAGATTTAACAATTGGACTTTCAAAATTCCTTAATGAAATTTATCCATAAGAAATATTTAGAATTCATTTATAGCATTTAAAGCCATAGCTGCAATTGCTTTATCTGTAGCTTTTGGCAATTGGACGTATTTCCCTTGAGCAGCCTCTGCTAATTCTTTACCAAATCCACTTGCTATGAATTTTCTCTCTGTATCAATTACTAAGAGTTTTATCCCGAGCATGGGATATTTTGCTGCTATATCTAGAACCTCCTGTTTTAAATTGACATTTTCATTTTCGTTATCTTTTCCCTCAACCTCATTTTTTCCTAGAGATAATCCTAATGGTACATTTCCTCGGCCATCAGTGATCCCAACAACAATAACTTGACCAATATCTCCTGTTGAAAGAGCATTTTTTGCTACTTTTGCTGATTGTGTTAATCCATGTGCCAAAGGGGAACCTCCACCACAAGGCATTGTTTCCAACCTTCTTTTTGCAGCAGTTATTGATCTTGTTGGAGGCAAAAGCACCTCGGCCTGATTACCTCTAAAAGGAATAAGAGCTACTTCATCTCTATTCTCATATGCTTCTGTTAAAAGTCTAATTACAGCGCCTTTGGCACTTTGCATTCTATTTAAAGCCATAGAGCCACTTGCATCAACGAGAAAAATTACTAGGGCCCCCGCCTTTTTTTGAAGAAGCTTTGCTCTAAAATCATTTTCCTCAATAACTATGGATTTATTAGGGTTTTTTAATCTTCTCGATTTTTGATAAGGAGCAGCAGCTCGAAGGGTAGCATCTACAGCAATTCTTTTTACTTTACCTCTTGGAATAATAGGTTTTACATATCTTCCTCTGCTATCACTGAATATTACTGATCTACTCCCGCTATTACCTGCTTTAGCTTTCGCTGATGAAAAAAGCAATAAATCAGGATCAACCATACATGCCTCAGGGTCTAATATGAATTCTTCAGGGATATCTGGAGTAGATTCTTCTTCTCCATCAGAATTATCTTCCTCTTGTTCTTGCTCTTGATTATCATCGTTTTCATTAGCCTCAGGTTCAGACTCTTGATTGTTTGATTGAGGTGGAGGTGGGGGACTCTGATCCTCTGGAGGGGGTGGCTGTATATCATCATCTTCTGGAGGTAATTGCATTGCTCGTGGAAGAATAACTAACCTTACTGCGACTTTTAGGTCTTCAGAATTTACATTCTCATCGCCTCGAAGAGCTGCATTAGCCTTTGCTACTTTTACTGCAAATAATTCTGACCTATGCCCTTCTACCCCTCCCCTAAGAGCTTCATTCACTAAATAGATTATTTGCTTTTTTGTTATCTTGACATCCTTTAACCATTGCCTTGCCAAAATTAATTGCGTAGATAAATTATCTGATTCTTCCGACCATTTTTCTGAAAATTTAATATTATTTTCTGCGTGTGATAATACAGATTTCGTAATCTCAACTCTTTGAGCATTATCAATAGATTGATCTGCGGAAAGAACAATAGCAAAACGATCTAAAACATGATCTCTTAAAGCACCTTCTTCAGGATTATAAGTTGCTATCAAAAGTGACTTACAAGGATGAGAAAGGCTTAAACCATCTCTTTCGATATTATTTTTCTCTCTTCCTGTAGCTTCAAGAATTAAATTTACAATACCATCATCCAATAAATTTATATCGTCTACATAAAGAACACCCCTGTGAGCCTCTGCCAAAATTCCAGGTTGAAAAACTTGTTCCCCCGTACTTAATGAGGCAGCAACGTCAATTGATCCAACAAGTCTGTCTTCAGTTATGCCAATGGGAACTTGAATAAATGGAGCCTCTCTGACTTTTTTCGGAATTTCTTCAATTTGATTCAAATAATCACTTCCAATTACCTCCTTCAACAATTTATTAGTACTAAGATCCCATTCCTCTGGTTTATATGGATCTAGGTTCCTACCAATAGGTCTTAATGAAGTTCCACCATTTTTCCCAATTATCTTTTCAAGTATTAATTCATTATCTAATACCTCTATGGGAGGAAGTAAAGTATGTAAACCCCTTGCTAATACTGACTTCCCAGTACCTCTTCCGCCAGCAATAATCACTCCCCCTAAACTGGGATCAACTGCTGCCAAAAGTAAAGATAATTTCAATAAGCTATGACCTGTAATTGCGGCCAAAGGGAAAGCTCTAAAAGAATCCTTTGACTTCATTAAATATTTTATTGCTCCTTTTTCTTTTAACTCTGGGTTCAAAATCACTTTAAAAATGCTTGATATAGAATTTATCCAATAACTTTGTTTTTTGTAGTGGAATTATCAAATCTTAATATCAAAAATGGACTATGTATATCCCTTGGAGCAAATATTGATAGTATATTCGGAAGTCCTTTTGAGTCACTATTAATTTGCAAACCAAAAATAGAAGAAATAATAAATGAGTGGGGAGATAGTTCCAACGAAAAAAAAGAAGAGAAAAACAAATTTCATGCAAACTTTTTTTGGTCTTCAATTTATGAGACATTAGCTCATGGTGTTGATAATGAGCAGCCAAATTATTTAAATACTCTATTACTTATAAAAAGTAATACTTTCCCTAAACCATCAAATAAAAACGCGAAATTACTCTTAAAAGAGCTAAAAAAGTTAGAAAGATTTTTCGGACGAGAAGAGACGCCAAAGGGTAAGAAATGGCTTTCAAGATGTCTCGATTTAGATATTCTTTGGTGGGAAGATTTTCATACGTTTGACGAGGAATTAACATTACCTCACCCTAGATTCATGAATCGGAATTTTGTTATTACACCACTATCTGAAATCTTAAGTAGAAGCCAAAAAATCACAAAGTTTGATGACCCAAAATGGTCTATTAATTGATTTACAAAACCAAAAAATAACTGTTAGGCTATTTTTATTTAAAATTCATGGGCAACATAAACTTTTTAAAAAGATCCATTTTTAAAGAAAAAATATCTGAGTTAAAGTCAAAAAAATTTAGTTTCGAAATAAATAGAATTGAGCTTCCAAATGGACACGAAGGTGAATATGGATACATTAAGCATCCTGGGGCAGCATTAGCCGTACCTATTACAAAAGACAATAAAGTTATCATTCTTCGGCAATATAGATTTGCTGTTTCAAGATATTTATTAGAATTTCCAGCAGGCACATTAGAAATAGGTGAAACACCTATTAATTCAATTAAAAGAGAAATACAAGAAGAAACTGGATTTAGTGCAAACAAATGGGATGAACTAGGAACTCTTGTCCCCGCGCCTGGTTATGCAGATGAAGAAATTTATTTATTTTTAGCGCGTGACTTGAGCAAACTAAATTCCGAGGTTAAAGGAGATTTGGATGAAGATATAGAAGTATTAATTTTAGATCCGAATGAACTAGATAATCTTATTTCTAGTGGGGATGAGATTCTTGACGCAAAAACTGTGACAGCTTGGTTTAGAGCTAAACAATTTTTAGATAAAATATGAATAAACCTAGAATACTTTTTTGGCATAGAAAGGATTTAAGAATATCTGACAATCAAGCTTTAATCAAAGCATTTTCATTATCAAATGCTATTACTTCAACTTACATATTTGATAAAAATTACCCACAAGATTTCAATGCAAATTCAAGAGCTTGGTTTTTAGGAAATTCGCTTCAAGAATTAGGAAATAATTGGGGAAAAATGGGTAGTAGATTAATCATAGGAGAAGGAGATCCGGTATTAATAATTCCTGAATTAGCAAAGACAATAGATGCTAAATTTGTTTTTTGGAATAGATCAATTGAACCTTATGAGATTAATCGCGATTTAAAAATAAAAAAAAATTTAAAAGAACAAAATATTCAAGTTATTGAAACTTGGGATCACTTATTAGTAGAACCTTTAAAAATATTTTCAGGGAATAATACTCCTTATTCAGTTTATGGACCTTTTTATAAAAACCTTAAATCAAAAATGAATTTATTAGGTTCATATGAACAAGATAAAGTTGGTTTCCAGTTTAAAGATGTAGATAATAAACTCAAAGATAAGACAATAAATTCATCTGATTCGGTGCTAGAGAAATTTATCAAAAATATCAAATTTCCTGGTTCGAATATTTGTCCATGTAGACCTGGGGAGAATGCTGCAGAGTCATTATTAGAAAACTTCATTAACGAAAAAAAAATATATTCTTATAATTCTGCACGAGATTTTCCTTCCCATAATGGGACATCTTTTCTAAGTGCATCTCTCAGATTCGGCACCATTAGCATTAGAAAAGTTTGGAACGCCACATTAAATTTAAATTCAGATTTTGCAAATCAAGGAAATTACCTGTCAATTGAAACTTGGCAAAAAGAACTTATTTGGCGTGAATTTTATCAACATTGCTTATTCCATTTCCCAGAGCTAGAGAAAGGTCCATATAGAAAAAAATGGAATCACTTTCCATGGCAAAACAATAATGAATGGTTTCAGCATTGGAGCAACGGAGAGACCGGAGTACCTATAGTTGATGCTGCAATGCGTCAACTAAATCATACTGGCTGGATGCATAACAGATGTAGGATGATAGTCGCTTCATTTCTGGTAAAAGATCTTATATGCAATTGGCAAATGGGCGAGGAAAAATTTATGGAGACTTTGGTTGATGGAGACTTAGCTGCAAATAATGGGGGATGGCAGTGGAGCGCCAGTAGCGGTATGGATCCAAAACCACTTAGAATTTTTAATCCATATACCCAAGCAAAAAAATTCGATCCTATTTGCGAATATATAAAATATTGGATTCCTGAATTATCTAAAGTGTCGAATTCAGAATTATTAAATGGGGAAATATCTAATTTAGAAAAAAATAATTATTCAAGCCCAATTGTCAATCACAACATACAACAAAGATTATTTAAATCGCTTTATGCTGAAATTTGAATTTCTTCTATACAATTCTTTAAAACTTTATTTAAATTTTCTGCTACATAAACTTGCTCTTCATAAGAAATTTCAGGAAACATTGGAAGACTAAGAACTTCTGTACAAATTCTCTCTGTATTAATGAGTTTTGTTCTAGAAAAATTTTTATTTTTGTAGGCTATTTGTGCGTGTATGGGAATTGGATAATAAATAATTGAATTAATACCTTTTTCAAAAAGTTGTTGTTTTACCAAATTCCTTAAGGAATAGTATTTTTTGAAATCAGTATCAAATAAATTCGAAAAATCTTCATTAAAAAAATATTTATCGTTTCTTAATTTGATTACAAATTGATTCCAAGAATGGGTAATTGAATCAGAGCTAATTTTTGGAAAACTAATAAATGGATTTTTTTCTAATAAACCAAGGTAATTACTAGCAATTTTTTGGCGATTATTAATCCACTTAGAAATATATTTAATTTTAATGTTTAATATGGCAGCTTGAATGGTATCAAGTCTGCTGTTATATCCAATTTGGGTATGTTGATATCTTATTGGGCTGCCGTGAACAGCCAGTTCTCTAATTTTTTTTGCAATCTTCTGATCTGAAGTTGTTACTGCTCCACCATCTCCAGCGGCTCCTAAATTTTTAGTAGGAAAAAAGCTAAAACAGCCTATATCACCGATACTACCAACTTTGGAAGTTTCCCACATTGTGCATGTTGCCTGAGCACAATCTTCGATTACTTTTAAGTCATATTTCTTAGCCAAAGATTTTATTAAGGTCATATTCACTGCATTACCAAATAGATGAACTGGCATAATTGCCTTGGTATTAGAATTTATTTCTTGTTCTATTAGTTCAGTATCAATAAGATAAGTTTCAGGATCTATATCTACTAGAATGGGATTTGCACCAACTGCACTAATAGCCTCTGCAGTTGCAAAAAAGCTAAAAGATGAGGTAATAACTTCATCACCCACACCAATATCTAATGCGCGCAAAGCTAATACTAAAGCATCAGTTCCACTATTACATCCAATAGTATTTTCAACACCAATCAGATTTGAAAAATTCTCCTCAAATTTGGCAATTTCTTGTCCTCCAATATACTGTCCCCCTTTTAAAACTTTAGAAACCTCACTCTCAATTTCAGAGCCGATTTCTTGGAACTGCCTATCTAAAGTAAATGGAGGTATCTGCATAGTAAATATATTAACCCTAAACCATATTTCTATGGGTAAAAAAAATTTTTAATTCATTTAAACCAACTTGGTTCTTTACCAGGAGTCCATTTTATGTTGCAACCTAAAGAAGGCATCTGATTTGAAGGATAAGAATTATGTTGATTCAAATCTTTTACGGCAGAGCGCAAATCTTTTCCAGATAGAGGGATATTATTACCTGGTCTACTATCGTCTAATTGACCATGATAATACAATAAAAAAACACCATCTCCTTCATTTGAAAAAAGATAAAAATCTGGGGTGCAAGCCGCTTTTAATTTCTTTGCAAAATTTTGATTTTCATCATATAGATAAGGAAAACTCCATCCCTGTGTTTGTGCTTGTAATCTCAAATTTTTAGGAGAATCTGAAGGATGAGTGACAATATCATTACTAGAAATTGCAACCATTTGAACTGTATTTTCAATTTCTTTACTTAAGGTGAAAATTTGATTCTCAATATATTTAACAAATGGACAATGGGCACAAATAAACATTAAAATCAAATGCCGATTATCTAGATTATGAGAATTAAAATATTCATTTTTTGAAGAATTAGCATTTAACATTTCGAAATGCGGTAATTGAAAACCTAATTCCAAAAACATAGAATTTGTTCTCACCATGTTCAAATTAAAAATTCTTTGATATTTGAAAATTATTGTATATTTTGCAGTAATCCGTAAAGATAGGTACTTTTATATAGGAGAATAATAGAAATAATAAACAAAATGCTTCTAAATCTAACTGGCAAAAAAATTCTTGTTACGGGAATTGCCAACAATCGTTCAATAGCATGGGGTATCGCTCAACAACTTTCAAAAGCTGGCGCAGAACTTGGAATCACATATTTGCCTGATGATAAGGGAAGATTCGAGTCTAAAGTTAGAGAACTAACTGAACCTTTAAACCCATCGTTATTTTTACCTCTTGATGTTCAAAATCCAGCTCAAATTGAAGAAATTTTTAAGAATATAAAAGACAATTGGGGGCAAATTGACGGATTAGTTCACTGCCTAGCATTTGCAGGTCGCGATGAATTGATTGGAGATTATAGTGCTACCACTTCTGATGGGTTTGATAGGGCTCTTAATATAAGTGCGTATTCGTTAGCACCTTTATGTAAAGCAGCAAAACCACTTTTTAGTGATGGTGCTGGAGTTGTCTCATTAACTTATTTAGGTTCAGAAAGGGCGATTCCTAACTATAACGTGATGGGAGTAGCTAAAGCAGCTTTAGAAGCTTCAGTAAGATATCTTTCGGCAGAACTTGGTCCCGAAAAACAAGTCAGAGTTAACGCAATAAGTGCTGGGCCTATAAGAACACTTGCGAGTTCTGCTATAGGTGGCATTTTAGATATGATTCACAATGTTGAAGAAAAGGCTCCTTTACGCAGAACAGTCACTCAAACAGAAGTAGGCAATACAGCTGCTTTTTTATTAAGTGATCTCTCTAGCGGCATTTCAGGCCAAACAATTTATGTTGATGCGGGTTACTGCATTAATGGAATGTAAACTAAGTTTTTTGCATAAAAATGTCATCTCTAAGGCAATCTGAAATAAAAAGAAAAACGAATGAAACAGATATTTCTGTATTTATAAACTTAGATGGAAATGGAATTTCTGAGATTAATACGGGGATACCATTCTTAGATCATATGCTTCATCAAATATCCAGTCATGGTTTGTTCGATTTAAAAATAAAAGCAATTGGAGATACCCATATTGATGATCATCATACAAATGAAGATGTGGGAATCGCATTAGGCAAAGCATTTTCAAAAGCCTTGGGAGAGAGAAAAGGAATAAGCAGATTTGGACATTTCTTTGCCCCATTAGATGAAGCATTAGTTCAAGTCACCTTAGACTGCTCTGGTAGACCGCATCTATCTTATGATCTTCAATTGAAAGCCCCTAGAATAGGAAATTATGATACTGAACTAGTAAGAGAGTTTTTTATTGCCTTTGTAAATAACAGCGGCATTACTCTGCATATTAATCAAATACGAGGAAGTAATTCTCATCACATAGTTGAGGCGTGCTTTAAAGCTTTTTCAAGAGCAATGAGAATGGCTACCGAGATAGATCCAAGAAGATGTGATTCGATTCCAAGCAGTAAAGGAATGTTAGAAAAACAATAAAATAGAAATTTTTTCGAAACAGCCACAATTCAGTTGATTTTTGGCGAAGATAGATAAAGTGATTATTTTGTTGTGACTAATTTACAAGATAAAAAAATTGATAAATTTAATATTTTTAAAAAAGAAGATTGGTCAAGTGCTTATCAAAATGTAGAAAAGGAGCTAACTAAAGAGCCTCTAAAAATTAGCAAAGGTAATAATATTAAAAATCTAAATGGAACATTATTAAGAAATGGACCAGGAATATTAGAGAGAGGTGGACAATGGGTTCATCATCCATTTGATGGTGATGGGATGATAACATCCATAAAATTCGAAAATGGTAAACCATTCTTAACAAATAGATTTGTTAAAACTAAAGGCTATTTGGAAGAAGAAAAAATAGATAAATTTATTTACAGAGGTGTTTTTGGAACACAAAAAAATGGAGGAATTTTAAATAATGCATTAGATCTAAAATTCAAGAATATCGCTAATACACATGTCATTAAATTAGGAAATGAAATTCTCGCATTATGGGAAGCAGCAGGTCCACATGCAATGGATCCTGATAGTCTTGAAACTATTGGTTTAACAACATTAAAAGGAGTTCTCAAGCCTAATGAAGCATTCAGTGCTCATCCCAAAACAGACCTAAACTCAAATGCATCTTCAGAACTTTTAGTCACTTTTGGAGTACAAACCGGGCCAAAAAGTACCATTAGATTAATGGAGTTTGATAATGATAGTACCAATTCTGGAGAGCTCATTTTTGACCGAAAAGACACCTTTAATGGCTTTGCATTCCTTCATGATTTCGCAATTACAACTAATTGGGCAATATTTTTACAGAATGCTATTGATTTCAATCCTCTTCCATTTGTAATGGGTCAAAGAGGAGCAGCACAATGTCTAAAGTCAAACCCAAATAAAAAGGCAAAGTTTTTTATCATCCCCAGAGAAAGTGGATTATTTAGAGGACAGCCTCCTTTAACAATAGATGCTCCAGAAGGATTCGTTTTTCATCATGTAAACGCATTTGAAAAAGATTCCAAAATCATATTAGATAGTATTTTTTATGATGATTTTCCATCAGTTGGTCCCGACGAGAATTTTAGGGATATTGACTTTGATAAATATCCAGAAGGAAAACTAAAAAGATCAATTATCGATCTAAAGACAAAAACTTGTGAACTTGAAACTTTCAGTGAACAATGTTGTGAATTTGCTGTTGTTAATCCTAAAAACTTAGGATTAAAAGCAACTTTTAGTTGGATGGCAAGCACATCTCAAAAGCTGGGGAACGCTCCACTTCAAGCAATAAAAAAAATAAATTTAACTTCTAAGGAAGAGATTTTTTGGTCAGCAGGTCCAGGTGGATTTGTTAGTGAACCAATTATGGTTCCATCAGAAAACTCTTCAAAAGAAGATGAGGGATTTTTATTTATAATTCTATGGAACGGAGAAAGAAGAGGAAGCGATTTAGTTATATTAGACGCAAAAGAATTAAAAGAATTAGCTGTTTATGAATTACCCATTTCAATTCCTCATGGCCTTCATGGATCTTGGGTTAATTGAATTTAAGAAAAAATTTTAATTAAATCTGGAATAATTTTTTTTAATGCTTTACCTCTATGACTACAAGAGTCTTTAATATCATTATTCATTTCTGCGAAAGTTAATCTGGTAGAACTCTCCTCAAAAATTGGGTCATACCCAAAACCACTTTTTCCTCTGGGGTTAAAAATAATATTGCCATGACATTTTGCCTCAGATTCAATAATCACTTCACCATATGGGGAACAAACACAAATATTAGCAATAAAGAAAGCACTTCTATTTTGAACTCCATCAAGTTCTCTTAAAACTCGTTCAATTCTCTTCTGATCATTTTCAGCATATCTAGAAGAGTAAATGCCAGGCTTACCTCCTAGTTCTTCAATACAAATACCTGAATCATCTGCTATTGAAAAATTATTCGTTTTTCTCGAAACTTCACTCGCTTTTTTAATTGCATTATCTCTAAATGTCAGTCCATCCTCTTCAACTTCTAATGATTCTGGCTGGAGTAACAATTTACAATTAACTCCAGCAAGCAATTTCTTATATTCTTCAATTTTACCTTTATTCTTACTAGCTAAAACTAAATTTTTCATCCTTATCTTCCTGCCAAATTTATAAATTCTTGACCCCAATCTAATACCTCAATTAGATAAGATTCTTTTGGTGCTTCACAATATAACCTTAAAAGAGGTTCCGTTCCTGAAAACCTAAAAAGAAGCCAAAAATTTTTATTAATTCTCAACTTTATTCCATCGATCTTTGAGATACTTTTTAACTTATGATTATTAATATTCTCGGGAATATTATCTATGATAAATTCTTTTACGTTATTTTTTTCTGACTGATTTGGAAATTTAATATCAATTCTTTTATAAAAACTTGGCCCAAAATCTTCTTGAATTTCATCTAAGGTTTCATATAAATATTGAGATTTTTCAGCAATTCCATTTAATAAAACCATCGCTGCATATAGAGCATCTCTTTCAGGCATAAAGTCACCAAAACCAACTCCTCCAGATTCCTCTCCTCCAATAAATATTTTTTCTTTAATCATTTTTTCAGCAATATATTTAAAGCCAACTGGAAGTTCAAAAACATCTCTATTTTGACTCTCTGATATATTTTTAATAATATCTGAACCACTAACAGTCTTTAAAACTGGATAAGAATTATTTTTAATTTCGCCCAAATAGCTAATAAAGTATGGGAGTAAATCTTGAGTACTAGAGTATCTTCCTTTTTCATCAATTGCCGCAATTCTATCACCATCACCATCAAATATAATTCCTAAAGTTTTCACTTCATTTGTTGAATTTTTCATTAGTGTTTGTTTTAGATCATTTGCATAATTCAAAAGAGGTTCAGGAGGTTTTCCTCCAAAAAAAGGATCAGCATCTTTCCTGATTTCTGAAATAACTTCTAAATCATTAGAAGCAAAAATCTCAGCCATACAATTTGCAGCTGAACCATGCATAGAATCTACAAAAATTCTCAATTTCATTTTTTTTAATCTCTTGGAAATATAGTCAATATCAAAAAGGGATTTAATTCTATCTAAATGAAATTTCTTAATATCTACCAATTGATTAATACCATCGATTTTTTCAATTGAATTTCCAAGCATTAATCTTTTTTCAACTTCACTTGTAAAAGATTCGTCAACAGAACATCCATTAAAGCTCTTTATTTTCAGACCTAGCCAATTATATGGATTATGACTTGCTGTAATTACTAACGCTCCAAGACAGCCGACTTCTTTGGCATAGAAACTACAAGAGGGTGTTGTAACAAAGCCATCAGATAAGATGGGTTCGAAACCACATCCTCTTACAAAAGGCACTATTTGCTTGGCAAATTCGCAAGCCATAAATCTACGATCATATCCAATAATAATTTTCTTTGAATTAACTTCTTTATAGTATTGATAATGCAACTCCTGACATGCAGCGACAACAACTCTTGAAAGATTGGACAGGTTAAAGTCAAAACCAATAATTCCTCTCCAACCATCAGTTCCAAATTTTATCTTATCTAATTTATCAGCTGTCAAATTTCAAATTTCCTTGATTTATACTAATTATCTATACTAATTTATATGAGTAAATTTTAAAACCGCCCTTAAAAAATAATTTGAATTCTCTTCATTTAAAAAGTTTTACAAGATGCAAAAGAAAAGCATGGCTCGATTCTAAGGGTAAAAAATCTTATGAAGTTTGGTCTCCCCATAAAGCTATAGATAAAATTAATCAGTTTCAAATTTTCTCTGAATTTTGTAATGGTGAAATATATACAGGATTAAAAGCCTGTGAAAATGGTTATCAAGGGGTAATTGGATTAAAAATCAAAGGAAATCTTTTCCAAAATATAAATGCAGAGATACTTCCACAATTACTTTTAAAGACTAAAGGTAAAAGTAAATGGGGACAATATAAATATTTACCAGCTGTTTATAAGTTAGGCCACAAAACAACTAAAGAACATTTATTCGACTTGGCTTTTTGTTCTATGCTTTTGGAATCTTTTCAAGAATCTAAAATTGAGAAAGGATTAGTAATCTCAACTTTTTATAAAAAAGTTAAAGTTGAAGAAATTTATTTAAATAAAAAATTAAGAAAAAAAGTTTTAAATGTTTTATTAAATTTGAATGAATGCTTGGAGGGATCTATACCAGAAATAACTCAAGATAGAAAAAAATGTACTATTTGTTCCTGGCAAAAATTTTGTGATAAAGAAGCAAAAGAAAATGGATATCTAACAGATATAGATGGAATAGGGTCCAAAACGGCCTTGTTACTCAAAGCAAGTGGAATAACTAATACCGAAACATTAGCTTCGTACAGCGAAAAACAACTTGGAGAGAAATTATCTATATTTAATGATCAGAAGTATGAAAAAGCATCCAAATTTGTAAAGCAAGCACAAGCATATATCTCTGGAGAACCATATTTCATTTCTAATAAAGATAATAAGGAAGATCTATTAGAAAAAATATGTTCGGGATTTTATATATTTGATATTGAGTCAAATCCAGATGAAAAGCATGATTTTTTATATGGATTTTTAAAAGTAAATAATTTGTCTATAAAAAAAGAAGATCTTATTTATGAACCAATCTTAAATCTTAAAAACAATAAAGGAGAATTTTACAGGCAAATTATTGAAATACTTTTTTCACAGAAGGAATGGCCAGTTTTGCATTACGGAGAAACTGAAAAAATATCAATAATTAATATTGCTAAAGAACTAAATTTTAGTTTTGAAGAAATTGATTCACTTTCCTCCAGATTTGTTGACTTACATACCTTATTAAGAAAGTCTTGGATATTACCACTAAAAAACTATGGCTTAAAAAATGTTTCTAATTGGCTTGGATTTGAATGGGCGCAGAAAAATGTAAGTGGCTCTAAAGCACTTTATTGGTGGATTCAATATCAAATTACAGAAAACCAAATATTTTTAAAGAAAATTATCCAATATAACAAAGATGATTGTTTTGCTACTCTACAAATTGCAGAATATTTAATCAAAAATCGATTAAAGAAAAATTGATCCTACAGATTTATTTATAATAATTTTTCCAAAAATTTCTGAAAAAAAATAATTTTCTTCCTCTAAATATTTTCTTTTTATCATAGCTAAACCTTTTATTTGATAATCTGATTTAAAAAAACTAGTAATTTTGCCTACAGAAATAACCTTGGCAGAATTTGTATATAAATTTTTATCTTCTAAGTCTAAATTTAAATTAGATTCAATTGATTTCCAAATTCTTATTTCCTGTTTTAAAGAAGATACATTTTTTATTTTTGACATTGTTTCTTGTCCTAAATAACAACCTTTATTAAAATCTATAAGATCTTGTAATCCAAGCTCAAGAGGATTATTTTTTCCGTTTATTTCCATTTCTAATGAGGGTATTGCCTGATTAATCTTCCAAAGTTTTAAATCATTGGGATTAAGTAAATTTAGTTTATTTTTATATATTTCAAATTCTTTATCTTCTGTTTTGAAGAAAATAGGCTGGCAAGTTCTCCATGAACTAGATTCATCAATTTCCTGAATTCTATTTATCAAAAATGGTTCACTCAGAAGTACATCGTCCGCTGGAAAAATAATTTGATTAAAGTAATCAATTATTTCATTTTTGTTACCCGCCAAGATAATTACTTCTAAGCTTCTTTCTAAAAAAATAATTTCAATTAATGCCCTTAGACCTCCATTTGGAGTTAACCAACAAGTTTTGATAACTTTATTTTCTGAATTAAGAATATTACCAGTTGTTATTCCATTCAAAAATTTTCTGGCATCATTTCCAGTAATTGAAAAACAATCAAATTTTTCAAGCCAAAACTTTTTTTTTATATCTTGCATTTTGAAATAATTATAAAAAGTCTTCTATTGTAAAAAGACTCTTTAATTTAACATTCTCATCTTCAAGGGCTTCTAATCCCCCTTCTTGCCTATCAACTATAGACAAAACTTCCTCGACAACATAATTATTTTCTCGTAATTTTTTTATAGCTTTTATTACTGAACCAGCAGTTGTAACCACATCCTCTAAGACAGTTACCAAAGTTCCTTCTTCTAATATCGGGCCCTCTATTCCAGCTTTGGTACCGTATTTTTTGATTTCTTTCCTAATTATTAAACCATCAAGGTCTAGTCCATTCAAAGCTGCTTTAACAATTAATCCGCTTACTATAGGATCTGCACCTAATGTCAATCCTGCCACAGCTTTAGACCTTGAGTCCTTTAAATCTAAAAATAATTCACTTATTAAGTTTAAGCCTTCGCCATTTAATGACACTGGTTTACAGTTCAAGTAATGACTGCTTTTTTTTCCTGAAGATAAAGTGAAGTTTCCTTTCTTGTAAGATTTTTCAATTAACTGTTTTAACAATTTTGCTTTATTTAAATCATACTTATCCGAAAATTGGCCCATTAGTAAAAGTTTAATTTATATTTAAAGATTAGAAGAAAAAAAAGAAATCTCACAAAAACTTCCTAATGAGGTGTTTTTTTGAAATATTATTTTTATATTGTATATTGAAATTCAATGTAATTAAAATTACATAAATTCCCTTGGGGGTGTAGCAATCTGGTGAATGCACCAAACTCATAATTTGGCTAAGGCGAGTTCGATCCTCGCCACCCCCATTATTCATTTGTCATTGAATGAAAATAACTCTACTTTTATTTCTTTTATTTCTACCAGCTTTTTTCGCAGCGAGTGAACTCTCTTTTTTATTAATAAGGCCAAGTAAAGTTTTAAGGTTAATAGAAGAAAAAAAGAAAGGAGCATTTTCAATTTTAAAAATTCAAAAACGCTTTAGATCTTCACTAATTGCTTCTCAATTTGGAGTAACAATTTCATTAATTGCAATTGGATGGCTCAGCAATAACCTGGCTAATGATTATTGGAAAGGCAATATTTTATCAAATAGATTTTATGATCTTCTATTATTTTTATTTGTTGTTTTAGTTGTTACTCTTGTTTCTGGACTAATTCCAAAAGCTTTAGTAATTAACAATCCAGAATCTGCTGCATTAAGGTTAACCACAATATTCGATGCCGTTAGAAAAGCTATGAATCCTATAGTGAAAACAATAGAATTCTTTGCTAGCGCTTGTTTAGGCTTGTTCAATTTAAATAACAAATGGGATTCTTTAAACTCGGATTTATCTGCTGGAGAATTAGAAACTCTTATAGAAACAGATAACGTAACAGGTTTAAAACCAGATGAGAAGAATATTCTTGAAGGAGTTTTTGCTTTAAAAGATACACAGGTTAAAGAAGTGATGATTCCAAGATCTGAAATGGTAACTTTGCCAAAAAATATAACCTTTTCAGAACTTATGAAACAAGTAGATAAAACTCGTCATGCTCGCTTCTTTGTTATTGGTGAGTCTTTAGATGATGTATTAGGTGTATTAGATTTGCGTTATCTAGCTAAGCCAATATCAAAAGGTGAAATGGAAGCCGATACATTATTAGAACCATTCATTTTACCAGTAACAAAAATAATAGAAACATGTTCACTAGCAGAAATATTTCCAATAGTAAGAGATTACAATCCGTTCTTACTAGTAGTTGATGAACACGGAGGAACAGAGGGGCTCATAACTGCAGCTGATCTAAATGGCGAAATAGTTGGAGATGAAATGCTCAATAATAGAATTTATTCAGACATGAGAATGTTAGATAATTTCTCTAAAAAATGGTCAATAGCTGGAAAATCAGAAATTATTGAAATCAATAAAAAGATAGGATGTTCTATTCCAGAAGGAACTGATTATCATACCCTTGCTGGATTTATGTTAGAAAAATTTCAAATGGTTCCAAAAATTGGCGACGTTTTAGATTTTAAAAATATTAAATTTGAAGTTATTTCTATGTCAGGTCCAAAAATTGATCGTGTTAAAATAACCCTTCCTAAAAGCTAAATGTGACTCTCCATAGAGGATAATAATAATAAATATATGGATTTGAAATTATGCAACCAACCTCATCACCCGTAAAGGTTGGAGTCATAGGTATAGGAAATATGGGCTGGCACCATGCTCGAGTACTAAGTTTACTCAAAGATGCAAATCTCATTGGAGTCGCAGATCCAAATGAAGAAAGAGGCAAATTAGCTATTGATCAATTTCAATGTGATTGGTTCAGGGATTATAAGGAACTAATTCCAAAAGTTGATGCTATCTGTATCGCTGTCCCTACACTACTTCATCAAAAAGTAGGACTAGATTGTCTCAAAGGAGGTGCTAACGTTCTCATTGAAAAACCAATTGCAGCTAACGAGTTTGAAGCAAAATCTTTAATAGAGGCCGCTAATGCAAGTAACTGTCTATTACAAGTTGGACACATTGAAAGATTTAATCCTGCTTTTAGAGAATTAAATAAAATAGTAAATAATGAAGAAATTGTTGTTTTAGAAGCAAGAAGGCACAGTCCTCATGCAGACAGAGCAAATGATGTATCTGTAGTAATGGATTTAATGATTCATGACATTGATCTTATTTTGGAGCTTGTAAACTCAAAAATACAGAAATTAGCAGCAGTTGGAGGGAGAAATAGCGAAGGATTAATAGATTATGTCAATGCTACTTTAGTTTTTAAAAATAATGTTATTGCAAGCCTAACTGCCAGCAAAATGAGTCACAAAAAAATTAGGAATTTAAGTGCTCACTGCCTAAATGGTCTTGTAGAAACTGATTTCTTAAATCATTCTTTACAAATCCATCGAAAGTCTCATGAATCATACACAGCAGAGCATGGAGAATTAGTTTATAGAAATGATGGATACGTCGAAGAAGTTAGCACAACCTCCATTGAACCTCTTTATGCAGAATTAGAGCATTTTCTTAAGTGCGTTCAGGGCAAAGAAATACCTGAGGTAGATGGTGAGCAAGCCTCAAGAGCATTAAAAATTGCTGATTTTATAGAGAATGCTGTAGATAATTCCGGAGATGCAATTTTACTTGAAAATCCCATCTAATACTAAAAATCTAAACTAAAATAATTTTATTTAAATCCAACAGCAGCTTGCCAAACAAACACTAATAAAAAGAAAAATAAAGGAATCAGTGGAAGAACATCAACAGTTGGAGCAAAGGCCTTATAAGCCTCGGGCAATTCAGCGAATGTATTAAATAGAATGAGCACCTTTTTGATAATTTAATTAATTATGATAAGACGTTACCACGTATGGTGAGCAATAGAGGATGTTTTCCAAGGAGCGAAATCATTTGTAAAACAATTATCTCTAATTGCAGAAGAAATTGCATTGGTAAATCTTATTAAGTGAGCAATATTATGTAAACTTATGAGAGTGAGGCCTAATATTTCGTCATTTCTAATAAGATGATGTAAATATGCTCGAGAATAGGATTTACAAGTTTCGCATTTACAAGTTTTATCAATCGGAGAAAAGTCATTTTTAAATCGAGCATTTCGCAAATTCAATCTTTCATCATTAAAAAATGCAGTCCCATGTCTTCCTAGTCTTGTAGGCAAAACACAGTCAAATATATCGAATCCATTAGCAACAGCTAGAGAAATTTCTTTTAAGGAGCCAATTCCCATTAAATATCTTGGTTTATTTATTGGTAAGAATTTAGGGACGTAATTAATTACATTATGTATTTCTTCGACTGACTCGCCAACACTTACACCTCCCACTGCTATTCCAGGAAGATCAAAAGAACTTGTATATTTTGCACTGTATTCTCTCAATCTCGGATACTTTCCACCTTGAACTATACCGAATAATGCTTGATTGGATTTCTGATGAGTCTCAACACATTTTTGCAACCATGAATGAGTTCGTTGTAAAGAGTCCTCAATATCATTTTCGTTAGCTGTATGCGGAGGACAATGATCAAAAGCCATCGCAACATCCGATCCAAGATCCATTTGAATCTGTATTACTTTTTCTGGTGATAAAAAAACATGACTACCATCTCTGGGATTTTTAAATTCCACGCCTTTATCAGAAATATTATTTAATTTGGCCAAACTAAAAACTTGATATCCTCCTGAATCAGTAAGAATAGGCTTAGGCCAATTCATGAACTTATGTATTCCGCCAGATTCTTTAACTAGTTTTTCTCCAGGTTGTAAATGAAGATGAAAGGTATTTGAAAGAATCATTTCTGATCCTGTAGAGGTTAACTGCTTAGATGAAATACCTTTAACCGTTGCCAAAGTACCCACAGGCATAAATTTTGGTGTGTTTACCTGTCCATTGGGTGTATGAAATATACCAGTTCTTGCCGCTGAATTACTGCAATTCGATGTAATTTCAAATTCAAACACGATAATTTATAAAATTTTTTAATCCTTTTTTATTAATCTACCCTATTATTTAATATTGAATCTATTTTTATCTCATCAAAAAATATTTAATAAAAAATTTGGCAGGGTCTTGGATTTTCTATACAACATTTCCAAAGATACCTTTAATAAATCCCGAATTTAAAAATATTGCACAATTTGCCCCGCCTTTAGGATTTTTGATTGGAACAATACAGAGTTATATTTTTCTTTTTTTAACAACTAACTCTTGGTCAATTTATGCATCTGCATTAATTTGTTTAGCTTCAGGATATTTAATTACTGGTGGTCTACATATTGATGGTTTAATGGATACTTTCGATGGTATTTTTGCGGTTAAAAAGAAACGTTTGAAAGCCATGAAAGACAGTAAAGTTGGGTCCTTTGGCGTTCAAGCTTTAGTTTTTATAACTTTAATTCAAATTGCTTGCATACTGAAAATTCAAAACCTAATAATTTTTGTTTTACCTATATGCTTATTTTGGGGAAGATTTTCAAATTTATTTTTTATAGAAAATTTTAAATATATGAGTTATAAGAAAAAATCTATTAGTCACAAAAAGTTTTGGAATGGATTTAAAAAAGAATCTTTGATCTCTATTATTTTTCTTTTAATTTTCATTGCATACCAATTTGTTTCAATTACATCCCAAGCAATATTAATTAAATTTTTAATTCTTATTTTGATTGGTATTTTTCTAAGCTATTCTATCCCAAACATACTGGGTAATAAAATTGGAGGCTTCAACGGAGATGCCTGCGGCGCAAGTGTTGTACTAGTTGAAACTGCAATGTTGTTTATGCATGCAATTCTTTTATAGGTAGTTCTAAATAGAAAATATTTTTCTTCTTAAGATTTTTTGATTTCGCAGTATTGTCAATAGAGTTATTTTCCAGCAATCTCAAATCTCCTCCAATTTGTTTTGCTAATTTCCTCGCCAAGAAAAGTCCCACACCAGTGCCGTCCTTCTTTTTAGCGGCAGATCCTCTAAATCCTTTTTCAAAAATTTTCTCGTTTTCATTCTTGGTTATTTTTTTACCATCATCAAATATACAAAGTCCATTACTCGTGATGGCGATTCCAATTTCAGCATCTTGTTGGGCATATTTAAACGCATTTTCTAATAGATTTGCCACAATTTCAGCAATTACAGCATATTTTGCCTTTAGTGGCGAAATAGTCCAATCTGGCCAGATAGAAGGTTCAGTCCAATCTCTATTCTCTAAATCCGCATTTGCTTTACCCCTTTCTAATATTGGCCTCAATAAACTCTGAACAGTTATTACCTTTTTATTATCTAAATTTGGTGGTAATAATAATCTTTCCTCTCCAATTTCCAGAGGCAGTTGAATAGGTGAATTTAATTGCGCAAAAGAATCCATGTATTGATTAATTTGTTTTTGCTCTATTATCATGCGTTCGACTATTTCAATAGAATCATCATCTGAACCTAGTCTTTTTATTAGTAATTTTGCATATGTCCTAATAGCTGCTAATGGATTCCTTAATTGATGGATAATGACATTGACCTGATTTTTTAAATAATTTATTTCTTCATTTTTATTTTGACGTTCTAATTCTATAGAGACACATTTAGCTAAAGATATTGAAAGCGCTTTTAATCTAGAATCAAGCGATACTGGCCAATTCCCCCCTTTCAAATCAGTTTCTACCCTAAGGACACCAAGTAGAATATCGTTTTCTTGAAGTGGGTACCATCTTCTATTAGGCGATGAAACTTTTAGTGAAGGATCATCTTCTATTGATGTAAGTAGCTTATCAATTTGTGGCCATTGACCAATCATTTCAAAAGATGCTTTAGTTCCTTGCTTAGCTGAAGCAAGATAAATAACTAAATTAGTCACGCCCATTGAGCAACCAAAACTCTCTAGCTGTTTTATGATTAGTTCTTCAAATTTTTTTGAAAGATTCATAATTAATAAAATTTTGGGAAATTTTTTTAAAAAAAAACTTGAAAAAGGGCTTGTAAAATATGAAAAAAGTATTAAGATATATAAAGAGGTCTGACTTTAGCCAGCCTTAAATATGAATATTTAATCATATTTTAAGCTACATCAGGGGTTGATGGGTCCTCTATGTATTTTGAAGTGAATTTAAAATCACATATATAAGATTAGTAAAAATAAATAAGACTAATCTCATTAATAATTTCAGGAGTACCAATCAATGTCAAAAAAAAGAAAAAGAATCAGCAGAAGAAGATTGGCGGGCCAAAGAGTAATGGCACATGTGCCTATTTATCATATCGAAACTGGCAAACATAAACCAGTTACAGCAGCAAGAAGATTCATAGCTGAAAATGGTCTCTCTGCCCCTTCAGTTTTTAATGTCAGAAGAAATGAACACACCACTGATAGATTTTTTTGGGGTGAAAAAGGGTTATTTAGCGCCCAATATGCTGAAGAAAATCATTTTCTATTTCCATCATTAAAAGTTGTAGTTGAAGGAATTGGTGAAGAAAAAATATTTGAGGGTCTAGAACTTACTGCAGATGATTGGGAAGAGATTGAAGAGTATGAATATGCTTTTGTTTAAAATATATCACTTATATTTGAACTTAAAAAATTAATTAAATTTGAATCAATCTGATGAAATCCATCGAATTCTAATAATTCACAAAACTTAGAAGACTTACTCTTTACCTTTTCATAAATAGCCCTAGACGCATCTATAGGCACAACGTCATCAAATAAGCCATGACTTATAATCAAAGGCGAGAAATTTTCTCCAGGGTCCCAGTTGGGGTGTGGATACCCACTACAAGCAACAATTAATCCAAAATTTAACTTAAATCCCGCATTAATTGCCATTGCCGCCCCTTGAGAAAACCCCAACAAAATTGTTTTTCTTAGTGGAATCTGATCAGTATCAAATTTTTTTAATGTAACTAAAAGTTTATTTACTTCAACCTCAGCTCCTTTCCAATCATGTGGGTATAATCCATACCACTGTCTTCCCTGACCACTTGGATGTAATCCAGGAGCCCTCAAGGAAATTACCTCAAAATCAAGATTTATTTTTTCAGTTATCTCCTTTCCAAATATTAAAAGGTCATCTGAATCAGCTCCCCAACCGTGCATCAAAATAATTCTATGAGTTGCAGTTTGAGAGCTAATCGAGACAAATTCATGATTGATAGCATATTTCATGTTTATATTCTTAAGTAAGTAAACTTTCCCATAATGTCTCCATTAGCTTTAGTAAGTGTCTCTGATAAAAAAAATATAATCCCATTTTGTAAGGAATTGGTAGAGCATTTTAATTATAAAATTCTATCAAGTGGAGGAACTGCCGAACATCTTATAGAAGCTAAAATTCCAGTTATTAAAGTTGCTGATTTTACCAATTCTCCAGAAATTCTTGGAGGAAGAGTTAAAACTTTACATCCAAAAATACACGGGGGAATATTAGCTAAAAGAACTGATGAGGAACATAAAAAAGATATAGAAGCTAACAATCTTGAGTTAATTGACTTAGTAGTTGTCAATTTATATCCTTTTAAAAAAACTGTAGATCAGGGAGCTAAATGGGAAGATGCCATTGAAAATATCGATATCGGAGGGCCATCTATGATTCGCTCTGCAGCCAAAAATCATAAAGATGTTTCCGTTTTAGTAGATCCTAGTCAGTACCAAGATTTTCTTGAAGAAAGTAAAAAAGGTGAATTGAAAGACTCATATAAAGCAAAATTAGCCCTTGAAGCTTTTCAACATACAGCAGACTATGACACTGCAATATCTAATTGGATAAGAAAAGAAAGAGGTTTACAATCCTCCAAATATATTGAATCTTATCCACTAATCAAAATCCTAAGATATGGGGAGAATCCACATCAAAAAGCTTTTTGGTATGGTTTAAATAACATAGGATGGAACTCAGCAGAACAATTACAAGGTAAAGACTTAAGTTATAACAATCTATTGGATCTAGAGTCGGCACTTTCAACAGTTTTAGAATTTGGCTACACAGAAAAAGATGAACATAAAACCGATATGTTTGCTTCTATTATTCTTAAACACAATAATCCTTGTGGTGCTTCTGTAAGTAATTCAGCTTCTCAAGCATTTTTGAATGCTTTGGAATGCGACTCTGTTAGTGCATTTGGAGGAATAGTTGCTTTTAATTCAAATGTTGATAGTGAAACTGCAATGCACCTTAAAGATATTTTCTTAGAGTGTGTCGTCGCTCCATCTTTTGATGAGGAAGCCTTAGAAATTTTAAAAGTTAAAAAGAATTTAAGAATTTTAAAGTTTTCCAAAGATCAACTTCCAAAAAAGAATCAAACCTCCACTAAATCAATAATGGGAGGATTACTAGTTCAAGATAATGATGATTGTGAAGAAAAAACTGAAAATTGGATTTCAGTAACTAATCAAAATCCAAGTAATCAAATGAACTTAGATCTAAATTTTGCATGGAAAATATGTAAACACGTGAAATCTAATGCCATTGTTATTGTAAAAGATCAAAAAACTATTGGTATTGGAGCTGGACAAATGAATAGAGTTGGAGCAGCAAAAATTGCATTAAAAGCAGCTGGAAAACTATGTTCAGATGCTGTTTTAGCAAGCGATGGTTTTTTCCCATTTGCAGATACTGTAGAACTTGCAAATGAATACGGTATAAAAGCTATTATCCAGCCTGGCGGGAGTTTAAGAGACCAAGAAAGTATTGATATGTGTAATTCTAAAGGTATATCGATGATATTTACGCAAAAAAGGCATTTTTTGCATTAAATTATGTTGACTTTGGATAATAAGTGATCTTGTTGGTTTTTCTGAATAAAGAGAGTCTGCCTGGACCTGCACATAGAAAGTAAAGAGAAATTGCACCATATATAAAAGACAATTCAAAAGCGTAATTATGGCCTTCAACCACTGCTAGAGGAAAACCTTCCAGTCCAGTATCAAGGAGATGAAAATAAACAGCAAATGCCATTGTAGAGAACAGACCAAGAGAAGAAAGTCTCGCAAAAATTCCCACAGCTAATCCAACTGGGCAAACTAATTGAGTAATTGCTGCTCCAAAAGTCCAAATAACAGGGTCACCTGGCAAAAATGAGAAGTACTTGCCAACTACAAACTCAGCAAAACCCTGTGGATCCTGAAGTTTCTCTAGGCCATGATGAATCATCAAAGCACAAAAACCTATCCTTAATACAAAAATCGATAGTTCTCCAAGGATATTCACTTCTGATCCTGAAGATGAATTAGCAACTACAACTTCAACTTTTTGGGGCGCTTTAGTTCTATTCATACTTGCTGTTTGCACCTGATTAGTTTGCGCTTTGTCTTCCATACTTCATAAATTTTTTAACATTCTAGTTAATAAAGTAGATCTTTTGGAATTATCTGACTAATAAATTAAAAAAACTAAGCAAAATTATAAGTGAAATATCAAATTCAGGAAGTAATATCAATTAACTTTTCAATAACATCTGCGACAACCTTATCAGGAGTGGATGCACCTGAGGTAATTCCAACATTAATTTTTCCACTAGGCAAAAAATTATTTTTAAGTTCTAAATCTGATCCAAGTGGTTTATGAAATATTGAGTTTTCTTTGACAGATATCCTCTCTGGCGTGTCAATGTGAAAAGAAGAAATATTTTTAGTAATTGCTATTTCTTGTAAATGAGTAGTATTAGAAGAATTGAAGCCTCCAATAACTACTAGAATATCAAGATCTTCATCAACCAAAGAGAACATTGCATCCTGTCTTTCTTCAGTTGCATCACAAATGGTATTAAAAGCTAAAAAATGACTATTTAAGTTTTCTGGGCCAAATTTTTTTAACATAGTCCTTTCAAAAACCTTTCCAATTTCTTCAGTCTCGCTCTTAAGCATAGTTGTCTGATTTGCAACTCCGACTCTATCTAAATCTTTATCAGGATCAAATCCATTAGAACAAGCTTTAGCAAATTTGTTCATAAACTCATTTCTATTTCCTCTCCCCAGAATATATTCTGATACGTAGTTTGCTTCTTCTAGATCAAGTACAACTAAATATTTACCTGCGAATGAACTTGTAGCGAGAGTCTCTTCATGCTTAAATTTTCCATGAATAATAGATGTGAAAACATGTTTTTTATGTTTTTCAACTGTATGCCAAACCTTAGAAACCCATGGACAAGTTGTATCAATGATATGACAACCTTTCTCGTGCAAGAGTTTCATTTCTTGAACAGTAGCTCCGAAAGCAGGAAGAATAACAACATCCCCATTAGAAACTAAAGAAAAATCTTTAATTCCATTTTTAGCTGAAATGAACTTTACGTTCATTTTTCTCAAATGATCATTAACTGAAGGATTATGAATTATTTCATTTGTTATCCAAATATTCTCATTTGGGTAATGTCTTCTGGTTTCATAAGCCATTGCGACAGCTCTTTCAACTCCCCAACAGAAACCGAAAGCTTGAGCTAACTTAATATTTAGTCTGCCTTTAGCGTAAGTAAAACCATTATCCCTGATAGAACTTATCAAATCACTTTGATAAGCTTCTTCTAACGCTTGAGCTCTTTTTGTTGGAGAATCGAAACCCCTTCTATTGTATCTATCAGAATGATGAAGAGATCTTCTAAAAGCTTGAGTATCCATCCTTTTATATTACAACGTTTTAAATAATTTTTCGAAAAAAAAAGAAACCTGACATAAGTCAGGTTTCTTAAATCAATTTTTAGTTAGATTATTTAGCAGATGCAAAGTCTGGATATGCCTCCATTCCATGCTCTCCTATATCTAAGCCTTGAGTCTCTTCCTCTTCAGATACTCGGATTCCACCGAATAATCCTCCAATTACAGACCAGGCGATCCAGCAAGTAACCAGCGTCCAGATAGCATAAGCTGCGGCACCAAGAGCTTGAACTAGAAGAAGGGTAATACCTCCACCATTGAACAATCCCATACCTGCTCCATCACCTTGTACAGCTGTACCCCAAAGACCGATAACTACAGTACCCCATACACCACAAACTCCGTGAACAGAGAATGCACCTACAGGATCGTCGATCTCAGCGGCATCAAGTGCTGCAACAGAAAATACAACTATAATTCCCCCTACTAGTCCTGCGAACCAGGCTCCAGCAAGAGTCATATCACCACAACCAGCAGTGATACTAACCAAACCAGCAAGGATTCCGTTAATTATCATTGTAAGATCAGGCTTACCAGAAGTTAATGTTGAAACAATAGTTGCACCAATAGCTCCAGCTGCTGCTGCCAAAGTAGTTGTTACAGCAACGTATGGAACCCATTGATCCATAGCAAGTTGAGAACCG
This sequence comes from Prochlorococcus sp. AG-424-E18, assembly GCA_003210155.1. GTDB lineage: Bacteria > Cyanobacteriota > Cyanobacteriia > PCC-6307 > Cyanobiaceae > Prochlorococcus_A. The sequence goes on from QCNC01000002.1 coordinate 108,813, forward strand.
GGGTTAAATCCATACCAACCTATCCATAGGACTAATGCACCTAGAGTAGCTATAGCCATATTGTGTCCTGGCATAGCTTGTGGTTTCCCATCAGAGTATTTACCAATTCTTGGTCCAAGAAGCATAGCTCCTACAAGACCCGCCCATGCTCCAACTGAGTGAACAATTGAAGAACCAGCGAAGTCAACAAAACCTAAAGAATCAAGCCAACCACCATTCCATTTCCAGCTTCCAGCAATTGGATATATAAATGCAGTTAATACAACAGCAAAAACAACAAATTCTCCAAATTTAACTCTTTCAGCAACAAGACCGGAAACGATAGTTGCTGCAGTTCCTGCGAATGCAGACTGGAACAAGAAATCAACAGTTGGGACTAATCCAGCATCAGTAACCATATCAGCGGTGACTGTTGGATCAAAGAATAAGCCTCCAAAATAAAGCCATCCGTCAGCAACACTTCCTCCGTACATTAATGAATAGCCGATAAACCAATAAGAAGTTACAGCTAGAGCAAATACAAAGAGGTTTTTAGCAAGGATGTTTACTGCGTTCTTAGAACGACACATACCTGCCTCAACCATAGCGAAACCAGCGTTCATGAAGATCACTAAAATAGTAGCGATCAAAAGCCATAAATTGTTAGCAAGAAAAGCTGCATTCAACTCAGGTAAATCAGCTGCATGAGCTGAAAGATTAAAAATACCTAAACCAAACAAAGCTAAAGGAACAGTTGCAAGCCACAACATAGAGCGGTTTGAACTAAATCCTCGAATACTCCTCAAAAGGAGCATAGGTCCATTAACAAGACTTGCATCTTGTAATTTGGACCTAGAGCGCCTTTGAGGCGTTTGCAAAGCAGTGGTCATAAAAAAAAATTAGATCTGCAAAAAAACAGTTTGTGCTGTTTCCTTTCAAATTTAAATTTATTCAAAAAACTTATTAGTGTCTAGTAGTCGTTGTTACTATTTTTATAGTTGCATCTTAAAACTATATCTGTTAAATTTAAAAAATTTTTTTTTTTAAATTTCAAATTATCAAGATTTTATTTTTTTCAAAGGTTTAATTCCTTCCCATGATACGTGGTCTTTATGAAATTCGAAGGAACATGGGATAGTTATCATTCCTGCACTTAAAGATTCTCTAAAAAGATTGCCGTATAAGGGATCTGCATCATCTCCAGGTGCAAAAAAACAAGCATCTTTTCTCGTGATGCAAAGTACTAAAACACTTTTATTTTCGGGAATTAATTCCTTTAATTCAATGAGGTGTTTTTGGCCTCTTTTCGTTACTGTATCTGGGAATAGAGCTACATTTTCTTTAATCCAAGTCGTATTTTTAACCTCTATGTAAATGTTACGTTTATCAGGATTTGAAGATTTTGGGGTTAAAAAAAAGTCAATTCTGCTTTTTTTATCTTTTCCATAGGGAACTTCAGATTTGATTGTCTCTATTTCACCTATTGTTTCTATTAGCAGATTTTTCTCAATAACCTTTTTGATTAACTTGTTTGCGAATAGAGTATTAATACCTACCCAAACCTCCTCATTTTTTGCATTAAAAACGCATATCTGTTCCCAAGTAAAAGGTAATTTTCTTTTTAGAGAAGAGGAAACACTTATTCTTACTTTTGCCCCCTCACTCAAAAGTCCCTTCATTGGGCCCGTGTTAGCACAATGAGCAGTTACTACTTCTCCACTTTCTAATTCAATATCTGCAAGAAACCTTTTATACCTCTTAATTAAGACCCCTTCAATTAATGGATCAAAATCAATTAACCGATCATTCATAAATATGTCGTTAGTTAGAAATCAAATATAATTGAAACTTAAACTTATTGAAAAATTTAGACAATTCCAAATGCATTCATTTTTAAAAAATAATGTTTTTTCAATTTCGTTTGGTACTAGTCTAAGTAAATTAGCTGGATGTATAAGGCAAATATTTATAGCTGCAGCTTTTGGGGTTGGTGTAACTTACGACGCGTTTAATTATGCATATATAATTCCTGGTTTTTTACTAATAATCATTGGGGGTATTAATGGTCCCTTGCATAACGCAGTCGTTGCAGTTTTAACTCCGCTTAACAAAAAAAAAGGAGGGATTGTTTTAACTCAAGTAAGCATAAAACTTTCAATATTACTAATAATTTTAGCCATATTGATTTACTCGAATTCCAATTTATTAATTGATTTATTGGCCCCGAATTTAAGTTACGAAGCAAAATCTATTGCCACTTACCAATTACAAATACTGACACCTTGCATCCCTCTATCCGGCTTCATAGGTTTAAGCTTTGGCGCCTTAAATTCCCAAAGAAAATTCTTTTTATCAAGTATAAGTCCTGCAATAACAAGCGTAACTATTATTTTTTTCATTTTATTTAGTTGGATTTTCAACCAAGAAAATACATCTTCCAATTTCTTTACTTACACGGGATTACTGGCATTTGCAACTTTGACAGGAACTTTAATTCAGTTTGTTGTTCAAATTTGTGAAATAAATAAAATTGGTCTCTTGAGATTAGAGTCAACCTTCAATTTATTTAAAGATGAAGAGAGGAGAATTTTCAAACTAATTATTCCAGCATCTATCTCATCAGGTTTAAGTCAAATTAATGTTTTTATCGATATGTTTTTCGCTTCAAGTTTTCAAGGCGCAGCATCTGGACTAGCTTACGGAAACTTTCTTATACAAGCCCCCTTAGGCATATTATCTAACTCCTTGATTCTGCCATTACTTCCAAAATTTTCTAAATTAAGAAATGAAAAAGACAAAAGAGGTCTCCAAAAAAAATTGATAACTGGGGTAGAGTACTGTTTCTTGACAGCTATTTTTTTAACCGGATTTTTCATAACATTCAATAATCAAATCGTACAATTAGTTTTTCAAAGAGGATCTTTTGATTATTTAGCAACTTCAAAAGTAAAAAATATATTAATTGCTTATGCAGTTGGCATACCATTTTATCTTTATAGAGATTTACTAGTAAGGACTTACTATTCTATAGAAAAAACAAACTTCCCTTTTAAGTCTTCATTTGCAGGGATAATATTTAATATTTTTTTTGATTGGTTTTTAATTGGTGCCCCAATTAAGAATTTTGGGAATCTTTCTCCATATAATTTCGGAGTTGTGGGAATAATTTTATCTTCAGTAATAGTCAACCTTATAGTCTGTATTTTGCTTTCTTTTAATTTGCGAAATGAAGATATCCATTTACCTAACTTGGATTTATTGAGGAAAATTAGCCTCATGTTATTAGCAGCATTTATAGACAGCACACTTTGTTTAACTATTCTCCAAACTACGAGTAACTTCAATTCAAATCTCGCAGAATTTTTATTATTAATAATTGGAACTCTAACTTTTTTTGTGATTTATTTTTTACTTACAAAATGCTTGAAAGTAAATAAATTTGAAGTTTCAATAAAAGAGATTTAGTTTTTAAAAAAAACTTTCCAAAATCTCTTCTAGTTCTAGAATTTGTGAGTTAGTGATTAAATTAATCAGTGGAATACTATTTACACCATCCCCTACTTTTACATTTATTGCTTTCAGACTTAATTTTGCAGCCTCCAATGGGCCTTGATCTTTATTGCTGATACATTCAATAGCAAGATGCCTAGCTAGTCCAGCGTCTCCTAGATACAAATTCCACTTTTCTATTTTTATAAAAACCTTTTCGGAAATAACATTTTCTAGATCACTTATACTTATCTGAGAGTTCATAAATAGATATTAATTTAAGTTGATTGTTTTGAAGTATCTTTAGGTTTTTTTATAATTACGAAAAGTAAATGGGAGGCCAAAAGAACCGACCAGGCAATTGCAAAATTATTAAAATAGCTGATTTCATATTTAATCTCTTTTAAAAGCCATGTGCCACTTACAATCGCAGTAAATATCATGCAGTGAATAACAAAATTTACTATTCGAGAAAAATGTTTATAGATAGGATCTTCTGAATCACCATTTCCGTACCACTTTATAGGCATATTAATAATTAGATTGTTAATAATAGATATTTTACCCGAAATCTAGTTGACTAAGAGACCCTGAAACAGAGATATTACATAATTATGCGCCTGTAGCTCAGTGGATTAGAGCACCTGACTACGGATCAGGGTGTCGGGAGTTCGAATCTCTCCAGGCGCGTTTAAAATTCTGAAATATTCTTTTTATATTTTTCTAAAAAATATCGTCTATATTATGGGTATTACTTATCAAATTCAATGAATATCCTTCAAAATCTTAAAGAAAGTGATCCAGTAATATCAAATTTTATTAACTCTGAAAAAAATAGGCAGGAAACTCATCTTGAGTTAATCGCAAGCGAAAATTTCGCATCAATTGCCGTTATGCAGGCTCAAGGTTCCGTCCTTACAAATAAATACGCCGAGGGATTACCCCAAAAAAGATATTACGGTGGATGTGAATTTGTTGATGAAATCGAAGAACTAGCTATTCAGAGAGCTAAAAAATTATTTAATACAAATTGGGCTAATGTTCAACCCCATAGTGGAGCGCAGGCAAATGCTGCTGTTTTCCTAAGTCTACTTAAACCTGGCGACACAATCTTGGGGATGGATTTGTCTCATGGTGGACACCTAACTCATGGGTCTCCAGTAAATATGAGTGGTAAATGGTTCAATGCAGTTCACTATGGTGTAAATAAAGAAACTAGTGAATTAAATTTTGATGAAATAAGAGAGATAGCACTTGAAACAAAACCAAAATTAATCATATGTGGATATTCTGCTTATCCAAGAACAATTGATTTTGAGTCATTTAGAAATATTGCGGATGAAGTTGGTGCATTCTTAATGGCTGATATTGCTCACATCGCCGGTCTTGTAGCAAGTAAACTTCACCCAAATCCAATACCATATTGTGATGTAGTAACCACAACTACTCATAAAACATTAAGAGGGCCTAGAGGGGGACTTATCTTGTGTAAAGATGCAGAATTTGGAAAGAAATTTGATAAATCTGTTTTCCCTGGAACTCAGGGTGGGCCCCTCGAACATATAATTGCAGCTAAAGCAGTTGCATTTGGAGAAGCCTTGCAGCCAGATTTCGTTAATTATTCTCAACAAGTAATAAAAAATGCAAAAGTTCTAGCTTCAACTTTAATAAATAGAGGTATCAATATCGTGAGTGGAGGCACTGATAACCATATTGTTTTACTCGATTTAAGAAGTATCAATATGACTGGTAAGATTGCTGATTTACTTGTAAGTGAAGTGAATATCACTGCAAATAAAAATACTGTTCCATTTGACCCTGAATCACCTTTTGTTACCAGCGGACTAAGGTTAGGAACTGCTGCTTTAACTACTAGAGGCTTTAATGAGGATGCTTTTGCTGAAGTTGGCGAAATTATTGCTGATAGATTACTTAACCCAGACGATTCAATGATTGAAAGTCAATGTAAAGAAAGAGTATTAACCTTATGTAATCGTTTTCCTCTTTATGAAAGTAAACTTGAAGCATCAATTAAATGAGTCCTAACTCCAAGGGAGTTGAAATTCTTTCTATTGGAACAGAGCTACTCTTAGGAAATATTATCAATACAAATGCTCAATGGATTTCTGAACAGTTATCTCAATTAGGCTTAAATCACTTTAGGCAATCAACTGTCGGTGATAATTGTGATCGAATTATAAAAGTAATTCAAGAAATATCGAAAAGAAGTAATCTTCTAATTACAACTGGTGGCTTGGGACCCACCCCAGATGACTTAACTACTGAAGCAATAGCCAAATCTTTTAATGTATCTCTTTTTGAAAGAGCGTTCTTATGGGATGAAATTAAACAAAAACTTTCAAACTCAAAACTTCAGGACGATTCCTCTAGCTTAAGGAAACAATGTTTCTTCCCTGAAAATGCTCAAATTATTAATAACCCTAGGGGCACTGCCCCAGGAATGATTTGGGAACCAGTAAAAGATTTTACTATCCTTACTTTCCCAGGAGTACCCAGTGAAATGAAAACTATGTGGGAAGAGACTGCATATGATTTCATTAAAGCCAAATTCTCAGATAATTGTTCCTTTTTTTCAAATACTCTTAAATTTGCGGGTATTGGAGAATCAAGCGTTGCTGAAAAAATTAATGATCTATTAAATCTTAAAAACCCTACCGTTGCTCCATATGCAAACTTAGGAGAGGTTAAAATCAGAATCACCGCGCGAGCAAAGAACGACCTAGAAGCAAAAAATATAATTAAACCTATCAAAGAAAAATTAAAAAAAGATTTTTCAAAATTTATTTTTGGAGAGGATAATGATACTTTGCCTAGCGTTTTAATAAAAGAATTAACCAAGAGGAACGAAACTATTGTTTTTGCTGAATCCTGCACCGGAGGTCTTCTATCTTCATCACTAACCTCAATATCAGGCTCATCTCAAGTTTTTCAAGGTAGTATTGTTTCCTATAGTAATGAACTAAAAAATTCATTATTAAATATTTCTAAAGAGAAGCTTACAAAATATGGAGCTGTTTCTGAAGAAGTTTGTGAGGCCATGGCAATTAATGTAAAAGAGAAATTAGGAGCAGATTGGGCAATAGCAATTAGTGGAATAGCTGGTCCTAACGGAGGCAGTCAAGATAAACCTGTTGGACTTGTCTATATTTCAATTTCAGGACCGAATAATCATATAACTAATATAAAAAAACTATTTAACTCAACACGAAATCGAATAGAAATTCAAAGACTAAGTGTAAATGTGTGTTTGAACAGCCTCCGATTAATCCTATTATCGAATAGTAAGTAACTATTTTTACAAATTGAGTCAAGATACCCTATTTGATAAAGTTTGGGATTTACATAAGGTTTCAAGTCTTCCTGGAGGATCTGATCAAATATTTATTGGTCTTCACCTTATCCATGAAGTAACGAGTCCTCAAGCATTTGGCGCTTTAAAGGACAAAAAATTAAAAGTAAAATTCCCTGATAGAACTGTTGCTACAGTTGATCATATTGTGCCAACAGATAATCAGAGCAGGCCTTTCAAAGATAATCTCGCTGAACAGATGATTAAAACACTTGAAAAGAATTGCTTAGAACATAAAATAAGATTTTTTAATATTGGCAGTGGTAATCAAGGAATAGTTCATGTAGTAGCACCGGAATTAGGCCTAACTCAGCCAGGAATGACAATCGCTTGCGGAGATTCTCATACTTCAACTCATGGAGCTTTTGGGTCAATTGCTTTTGGTATAGGTACCAGTCAAGTAAGAGATGTTCTTGCTACCCAAACCTTAGCTATGAACAAATTGAAAGTGAGGCAAATTTGGTGTGACAATAAATTATCAAAGGGTGTTTATGCTAAGGATTTAGTCCTTCATATAATTAATAAACTTGGTGTAAAGGCAGGAGTAGGTTTTGCATATGAATTCGCAGGACCTGCGATACATGAATTATCAATGGAAGAAAGGATGACGATATGCAACATGTCTATTGAAGGAGGAGCAAGATGTGGTTACATCAACCCTGATGAAAAGACCTTTAGTTACATTAAAAATAAATTATATGCCCCAAAAAATGAGCATTGGGATAGAGCGCTCAGATGGTGGGAATCATTAAAAAGCGATGAAAATTCAATTTATGATGACGTAATTAAAATAGATGCTTCTAAGGTAGAACCAACCGTAACCTGGGGGATTACTCCCGGCCAAAGTATAAGCATTAATCAACAAATCCCTCTTTTAGATGACTTATCCCCAAATGATAAATTAGTTGCAGTAGAAGCTTATGAATATATGAGTTTCAAGCCTGGACAATTAATAAAAGATACTCCTGTAGATGTTTGTTTCATAGGTAGTTGCACAAATGGAAGAATAAGTGACTTAAGAGTTGCAGCTAAAGTATTAAAAGGCAAAAAAGTATCCAAGAATGTCAAAGCATTTGCAGTTCCAGGTTCAGAAAAAGTAGCCACTGAAGCACAACAAGAAGGTCTTGATCAGATATTTAAGGATTCTGGATTTCAATGGAGAGAGCCTGGCTGCTCAATGTGTTTAGCAATGAATTCAGATAAGCTAATAGGTAATCAAGTTAGTGCTAGTTCTAGTAATAGAAATTTCAAGGGTCGGCAAGGATCTCCCAGTGGAAGAACACTGCTCATGAGTCCAGCAATGGTTGCTGCTGCTGCAATTAATGGCAAAGTCAGTGACGTTAGAGAATTTATCAACTGATGAAATCAGAGTTTACCCCGCCAATTGGAAAAATTACACAAATAGACGGGCAATGTATCTCATTGATTGGAAATGACATTGATACAGATCGAATAATTCCAGCGCGTTTTTTGAAGTGTGTTAACTTTGATTCATTGGGTGAATATGTTTTTGAAGATGATAGAAAAACTTTAAAAGGAAGGCATCCTTTTGATCTTGAGGAAAACAAAAATTCCTCGATACTAATTGTTAATAGCAATTTTGGATGTGGTTCCAGCAGAGAACATGCACCCCAAGCGCTCATAAGATGGGGTATAAAAGCAATTATTGGGGAAAGTTTCGCCGATATTTTTTACAGTAACTGTATTGCAATCGGAATTCCCTGTTTTACGCTACCTAAAAAATCCATAGAAGAAATTCAAAACTATTGCGATAATCAATTTTTATTCTTAGAAATTGATCTTGAAAATTCGTTAGCAAAATCGAAAGATTTAAATTTAAATCTTAAGATTAAAGAAACCACAAGAAAAATGTTTTTATCAGGGGAATGGGATGCTACTTCAACACTAATGGAGAATGAAAAATTAATTGAAAATAAATTTAACCAATTACCTTATATAAAATTTAACACTCATTATTCTTAGCTATCTAAATCCAAATAACTTGAAAGAGATTCCCCCTGCTTGATTATGAGGTTGATAAAAAATACCAAATTCATAAGATCTTTTTTTCCAATTTAAAGAAATTTTAGAATCTATAAATTCACCATATTTATTTGAATCATTTGTTAGGTTCAAAATCCCAAAACTTTTAAGAATAATTGGTCCATATAATTGCTGATCATAAGAAATATCTAAGGTGAAGTTATCATAATTCTGATCAAACTTAAAAAAACTTTCGCCACTAACAAATTTATAGAAAGGTAAAACACTTATACGAGTATAGTCAAAAGTTTTATTTTTAAAATTACCAAATATTAATTCTGGACCTATACCTAGCCCTACATATTCTTGATGATCTCCATTTTCATAGAAAGAATATGATGCTTCCAATCTTGTATTGAGACTTAAGCCTTTTGTGATTGGTTCAGGAATGTAATTAAATGAATTATCAATAGATTTCTTTTTAGGATATTCTATAAAAATTGGAAATTTTTGATCAAGATAATAAAACAAATTACCTTTTAGGTTAGTAACCAATTCTTTAGTATTCAAGGCCTCTGCTGTAATCTTAGCCAAACCTAAAGATAAAAATTCTGACTTTTTAATGCCATCAACAATCCAAGAATTTTCTTTTTGCAATTTTGAAACATAACCTGAGTAAATTTCTGCTTCACCCAATGAACCATTCCAAACCCTCTCTCTATAAATTCCATAAAAACTTTTTTTCCATTTTGAATCTAATAAATTAATTTCTTTACTCAATTCACTTTTAAATCTAAATGCATCTGAAAATTTATCAAAATCAAAAGAATTTAAATTCTTGTCTATTTGTAAATCCCAATTTTTTATTGTTCCTTTTACCTGAGATTTTAAAGCAAAATAATCTTCAAAATTTGAACTTCTTTTAACCCTATCTGAAGTTATTGATTCGTTCTTCTTTACAAAACTTTTTGTATAACCTTTTAATGCCCTCTGAATTAGAAATTGCGGTTCTAAATTAAGAATAAAGTCATCAGAAATATCTATAGGGTTAAATTTCCTACCAATAAAATAACCATCCTTATCTAAATTTTCGTATCCTAAATTCCACCTATTTGCAAAGTCAAAAAATTCTCCAGATTTATTTATTTTTCTATCTCCAAGCCAAAATGGGATTGAAACTTTTTCTTCAAATATTAAATAGTTTATTGATGACTTAAATTGTAATTTCTCTTCTTCAGAAAAAACTTTTAATGAATTAATAGCTAATTTAACCTGTTTCGATTCAAGTAAATCATTACTAAATAAAGCCTTCTTGCTTTCCCATTTTTGGCCATCTATAGATATTTTATCTGTAAAAAATAACCAATTTTCAACCTTGCCAGGAGTATTTAAAACTTCCTTTTTTTCAAATTCAAGTAAACTTTCAATCTTATTAGAATCTAATAAGCTGAAATTTGAAGATAAGTCATCGATCAAAGTATTAGTATTAATAGATCCCTCAACATCTAATAAATACCCTTTTTTACTAATAAAGCTGTACTCCAGTTGTGAAACTTTGAAGAATTGATCACCTAAATCCAAATATATATTCCCTTTAGCACTAATTTTCTTACTTAACTTATCGTAAATTAAAGTATCTGCTTTAAGCAGTTTCCCTTTATAAGAAACTAATACATTGCCCTCGGCATAGATAATATCATTTATTTCAGACTGTTTATCAGCTTGGATTATTAACTCTTGTTGTTTTTCGGCATTAGCCACTAAAAGTGGATTAAGACTTTTCTGTAAAAAATTTAAATAGGGTGAAGTGTTATCAAATTGTTTGGAAGAACCTGTTAAGGTTACTTCATTAGATATATTTGATAAAGTTATTTTTATATTACGATTATTAATATCTTTGTTTATTTTTTGGAATTCAACTGATTTTGATGGCTGTATAAAATTAATAAACAGAAAAGAGAAGAATATTATTTTTTTTGAAATTCCAGAAAACAATTTAAAATTATAGATTAATCTTGAGGACTTTCTAGATCTTTTCTATTGGGAGTTCTTGTTGGATCGCTTGCTAAAAATCCAAATAAAAATATTCCTACAAAGAAGAAGACGATAGTGTAAACAGAGATTTTTAAGGCGAGCATGGATTTACTAGTGCTGACAGATTTATATCCTATTAAATTTATAATTAAAATATGATCAAAAGTTTACTTTTTGTATTTTTGGAAAATTTTGAAATACTTTAAGGATTAATTAATCGTCATGATCATCCCAAGGATCAGTAAGCTTTGCTGCTTTAGGTCCAAAGGCAGTCCAAAGACCAAAACCGGTCAAAGCTAAAAGTAATGCCAGAATTGTCACAGCTATAGAAACTGCAGGATCTGGAGCAGATGATAAAGTTTGCATCAATTTTGCTAAGTTTGTAAACAATTTATGTATAAGTTCTTATACAATAGCGAAATAATATTCGATTTTGTGATTTAACATGGGTCAAAAAACAGCCTTAGGAACTCTTTTAAAAGCAATTGGCAATTCAGGTCAAGGAAAAGTTGTACCCGGTTGGGGAGCAGTTCCTGTTATGACAGTAATTGGCCTACTACTTTTAGTTTTTTTAGTTATTCTTCTACAAATTTATAACCAATCGCTTTTATTACAAGGTTTCTCAGTAGATTGGAACGGAAACTAGCTTTCTAAAACTCTATAAAGAATTTATCCAAATTATTAGAATATTTCGAAGTAATCTTTTTTAAAACTTATGTTTTAATTTACTAGGTTATAGTTTGCATATATCTATAATTCTCAATAAAAAGAGATTTAGAAATACACCATGAATGAAATATTTTTAATTGGATTAGGAAATCCTGGAAAAAAGTTCTCAAAAAGTAGACATAATATAGGTTTTTTACTACTTGAAAATCTCGCTAAAAAATATAATTCAAATTTTTCATTAAAAGATAAGCTTAAAAGCTCCTGCTCTGAATTTCAAATCGATGATTCCACTTTCAGGTTGTTTTTGCCTAATACGTTCATGAATAATAGTGGTGACGCTGTCCGATCAATAGTTGATTGGTACAAAATAAATTTAGATCAGATTTTCATAATAGTCGACGATAAAGATCTTCCCCTTGGGAAAATAAGATTTAGAAGAAAAGGAAGCTCAGGTGGACATAACGGTCTTAAAAGCGTCATTGAACAATTGCAGACACAAAACTTTAAGAGAATAAGAATTGGTATTGGGTCACCTCCTTTAATAAAAGGAAATAATAATTTCAACACTATTTCACATGTATTAGGAAATATATCTCAAGAAGAAAAAGCAATATTGGATAAAGTGTATAAGAGAGTTATAGAATCACTCGAACAACTAAACACTAAAAAAGAAGAATATATAATTAATGAATTAAATTCTTTTGACAAAGACCAACCTTAAGAAATGCGTTCAAAACCTGAGACCATTGCCAATGTAAGTGTAAAGGAATATTGCTTCTCAAAAAAGCAAATTCAAGGTTTTGTGGAAGCTAGTGAATTTAAATGGACTTTTACATGGTCCTTTCATGAAGGTTTATTAACAGTAAATCCACCTTTGGGAAGGGCACTAATTGAAGATGCCTTATTAAGATTTTTATTGAAAAAAGATTATGAACTAGAAGCAGGTAATGAATATAAATTTACTATTTCAGCCAAGTTTTAAATTCTATATTTTGATTCAAAGTAAATTTCATTTTGCAATAATCTTCTAAAATTATCAAAGCTGAAATAGCATCAAGGTTTTTATTAAGAATAAAAACTTCTCTAGGCATTAAAAACTTAAGACCACTGATTGGAAAAAGTTCGAAATATCTTGATTTAGCCCTGAAGGTAGTATTTTTTTCCTCAAAAGTTATTATTTTTTTTTTAAAAAAATATAGTTTTTCTCTGATTTGTTTACTGTTGGTACCATTGCCAATAATAATTTGTAATATGTCTTCAGCGTTAATTAAATTTCTGACATAACTATCAATTAATTCAGTTTTAACAATGATCGCTTTATATACTTTTTTTTCACTTATTTCAGCTAAGACTAAGCCGCATTTACTTTTTCCAGGATCAATAGTTATTACTCTCGGCATTTAAGATTCAATTTTTAAAATATTTATTTCAACGACTATAGGTTCTATGATTTTACTATCTCTCAGAGATACTATTTCTAACTTAAATTTGATATTTTGATTTTCTTGAAGAAAGTCTCTAATTTTTTTTACAAAATTTCCATTTGTATTTATTTCACTAACTTGTGATCCTTTTGACTTAATTTCGTTCCTTGTTGCTTGAAGCAATGATTTAATTTTTAAATTTATTGATTTAAGATTTAAATCACTTTCTTCAAGAATTGAACTTGTAATAACATCCCCTTTTTTGACTATAAATTTATTCCTTAATAAATCAGGAGACACAAATACATAATTATCCCCTTTTAAAACATTTGTTGCTGATTTAATTAATAAAATCCAGTTACCACCTCTAGCAGCTGTTGTCTCAATTTTTGTAATATCACTTGGCCTCCACAAAAGAATATTTTTTGCTTCTTTATTAACTGGGATAACAATTTTCCTAACAAAAATATCAGCTTCATTAAAGATTTTTGTTAAGTCTCGTTTTATATTTGAGCTGGGCTTAACCTCAGCAATAAATAAAGTTTGTCCTCTTTTAATAACAATATTCCCTCTTCTAAATTCTTTAATATTATTTTTTAATTGATTTAACTCCTTTTCTTTTTGAAAAATTTTACCTTCAAGTTTCTTTCTTTCTTCCTTTAAAGGGATTAAAGCCTTTTTACTTTCATCTAAAGTTTTTTGCAAGAAAGGAATATCAACAAAAAGCCTTTGTCTGAATTCTTCACTAACTAAAATCAATAATCCTATTGATATTGAACTAATAAACCCACCAGTAATTATTGTTATTATTGTTGCTGTTTTTTTTGGTCTTAATTTTAAAATACTAAATCTTGCTTTACCAATCTTTGTTCCAAGAATATCCCCAAATGGTGCAATTAAACCCCCTAGCAGTATTAAAAAAGCAATTAAAATCCAAGCCACACTTTTGCATACACTCAGTACATCATAATTTATGATGAATCAATTGAATCTTTTTGCAAGAGCAATTGGATCGTACACTGTAATCTTTTTTCTTTCAATATTTAGCAGCCCTGAATCCTTTAAATCTCCCAACAATCGTGTAATTGTTACTCTTGTAGAACCAATAGCTTCAGCAATTGCCTGATGTGAAAGTCTTAAATCTATTGTAATACCTTTTTCACATGCAACTCCAAAATCTCTACAAAGAACCATTAAAAAACTTACTAAACGAGAAGACATATCTCTATGAGTAAGAGTCTCTATCATTGTTTCAGTTTGCAGGATCCTACTTGATAGCCCTTGTAAAAGTAATAGTCCGACTGATGCGTCTTCCTCAATAGCTCTTAAAACAGAATTTGCAGGTGCTGTTATCATTTCAACTCTTGTGAATGCTATGGCATGATAAAAACGATCAGATCTATGGCCGGTTAGAAGAGACAAAACACCAAATAGACTATTCTCCCTTAAAAGAGCAACAGTTATTTCCTCACCTGACTCATAAACTCTTGACAGTCTTACTGCCCCTCTTCTAATAAGATAAACTCTTTCAGCAGGGTCCCCAGGGAAAAATATTGTTTTAGATCGCTCAACCATTTCTGTGCTTGCACCATCTAGACCTTTAATAACTTCCATTAAAGTTCGATTGATTGGAAAACGTTCTCCAACAGAATTTATTTTACTTTGTCCTGACTGATTAGAACTAAAGCGGTTGAATCCTCGTGAAGCAGGTATCATAAATATCTTGATTATTAAAAAATTTAAGGAGGCACTCTAAAATATCTTGTATCAACTGTAACAATTTTCAATTCTTATTAGTTTATAAATAAACTTTTTTCAGTCAGTCTCCCCTATCTCAACTATTTTTTAAGTAAAATTACACTATATGCAGTGTCAATAGATTCTAATTATACTGCATATAGAAAGAATCCAAGTAATGGTAATTAGTCCATCACATATCTACTCCAAAAGTAACTTTGATGCTGTCAATATAAATACTGCTAAGAAAAACAATTTAAAAAGATTTACACAAAACGGACAAATACAAATCTATCAATCTTCATTCCGAGGAAGCTACCCATCTATCATTAGAGACTCTCTAAGAAATGCTGCTCTTGGTAGGAAAGTACTCTTGATACAATTTATGAAAGGAGGAGTCAAACAAGGAGTTGATAATGCAGTAAGGCTATGCGGTAATTTAACCTGGATAAGATCATCACATTCTTTTGATCAATATAATTCTGAAATAATTGAAGATAATGAAAATTTAAAAAAATCTATTCATGAATCTACATTAGAATTATGGAATTTTTGTAAAAAAGAACTACAGTCTGGGGAGAATGACCAAATCATACTTGATGAAATTTTTTTAGCCATTGACATGAAAATCATCGATAAAGATGATTTGATTTCAACACTTGAAAACCGATTTATATCAGGAGATGTAATCCTTACTGGTACAGATATTCCTAAAGATCTATTATTAATGGCCAACCAAATTACCGAACTTCGCTCATAAAACAATGCTAAAAAATGATCTTTGGATAAATCAAAAAGCCTCAGAAGGAATGATAAATCCCTTCCAATCAAATTTAGTCAGGCATCTTGAGCCCGACAATAAACAAAAGCCAGTTTTGAGTTACGGATGTTCATCCTACGGCTATGATTTAAGACTTTCATCAAAAGAATTCCTAATTTTCAGACATATCCCTGGAACTGTGATGAATCCCAAAAAGTTTAATCCTAATAATTTAGAAAAAACTGTTCTTCACCATGATAATGATGGAGACTTTTTTATTCTTCCTGCTCACTCTTATGGTTTAGGAGTGGCTTTAGAAAAGATGAAAGTACCAGAAAATATAACTGTAATCTGTATAGGCAAAAGTACTTACGCACGACTCGGAATTATCGTTAATACAACGCCTGCAGAGGCAGGATGGGAAGGTCATCTAACCTTAGAGTTTAGTAATAGTTCAGGTGCAGATTGCAGAATTTATGCTGAAGAGGGTATTTGCCAACTACTCTTTTTTGAAGGTGATCCATGCTCTACAACCTATGAAGATAGAAAAGGTAAATATCAAAACCAACCTGAGAAAGTGACTCTAGCAAAGATCTAAAATGAGCAAAGTTGAACTAATTTCGCTAACTCCTGATGCAGAGAAAACAATGGCTTACATTGCAAGAGTAAGTAACCCTAAAAATCAGGAAAATGAGGACTATTCGAAATTATTGAGTTATTGCATTAGAAATGAACATTGGAGTGTTTTTGAACAATCATTTATGACCTTACAAATAGAAACTAACAGAGGAATAGCTGCCCAAATCTTAAGACATAGATCATTTACTTTCCAGGAATTTTCACAGAGATATGCAGATAGTTCTCAATTGGGTAATATTCCCTTACCAGAGTTGAGGCGGCAAGATTTTAAAAATAGGCAAAATTCTATCCCTGATCTCCCTGATGAGTTAAAAAAAAGATTCAATGAAAAAATTGGCTTACATTTTCAGGCTGCTTCCGAATTATATGAAGATTTACTTGCTGAAGGCGTAGCTAAAGAATGTGCGAGATTTGTTTTACCATTAGCAACTCCAACAAGAATATATATGTCAGGATCATGCAGATCGTGGATTCATTATATTCATTTAAGATCAGCTCACGGTACCCAAAAAGAACATAAGTCTATCGCCCAAAATTGCAAGTCTATTTTTAAACAAAGTTTCCCGATTGTATCAAAATCTCTAGATTGGTAACCATTATCCATGACTACGAGGACTAACCTCATTATTTTTATTCTCTTGAATTTTTGAAAATTCAGCATGAATAATTTCCTCATAAGGTTTAATTTCTTTTTCTAAATTATTAATAGATTCTCTTATTTTTATTTCATCTTGTTTACCAATAAAAGTAGATATTAGATTAGCCTTGTTATCAAAAAGATTAACTTGAGGAATACCGTTTACGGCAAACTTCTGGATATAATTACCCCATTTTTGATTATCAACATTTAAAAAAACAAAATTAATATCTTTTTCGTATTCATCTTTAAGAGAAGAAACTTTTGGAGCCATTTCTTTGCAAACTTCACACCACTCTGCATAAAATTCCAGAAAGGTAGGTTTATTATTTTTGAAAGCTATTTCAGGGTCAACTGATAATTCTCCAAAACTCTTTAGAAGATAAGTTGATTTAAAAAATAGATTTTTAAACAAAAGCATTGAAATAATAACTGTAGATATAATCAAAACAAGCATTATTTTTAAATTTGTTTTTAAAATTGGCTCTCGACTTTCTGATTGCACTATTAAATTATTATTAACTAAAGGTATCTTAATTAAGTTAAACAAATAAAGAGAATTGAAATCTATAAGCTTTTAATCAACTGATAAAATAGTAATTGAATAGTTATCAAAAAATTCTTTGATTCCTGAAATTTAATTATGCAATCAATCTTTGGAACTGATGGAATAAGAGGAAGATTTAATGAAGAGATAACTTATGCTCTAGCCTACGAAGTAGGTTATGCTCTAGGTTCGACTTTAGAAACGAAAAATCCAATATTAATTGGAAGAGATACAAGAATTAGTGGAGATATTCTGCTTCAGGCCTTAACACAAGGGATTAGAGAAAGTGGCAAAAAATTTATAAATCTTGGAATCTGTCCAACCCCAGCCATACCTTTTTTAATCAAACAAGAGAACCTGAGCAGTGGGGTCATGATATCTGCAAGTCATAATCCGCCAGAATATAATGGCATAAAAATTTTTGATCATAATGGTCAAAAAATTAGTAAAAATTTTGAAAATAAAATTCAAAAAATAATTGAAGAGTCAAAAAAAAATATATCAATTCCTACGAAAGTGGTTCCCCTAAAAACAAATAAAGATCTTATGAATACTTATATTAAAAGCCTAATCCAAACAATGGGTGGAGAAAGTTTAAGTGGGTTGAGAATAATATTAGACACATGCCATGGATCAGCGACAACTTGCGCAAAAAAAATTTTTCAGTCTCTTGGTGCTGATGTAAAAGTTATCAATAACTCTAAAAATGGTTTGAAAATTAATTTGAATTGTGGTTCTACTAACCTGGAACCATTAAAAAAAGCATTAAGAGAGAGTCCTGCAGATATGGGATTCAGCTTCGATGGAGATGCCGATAGAGTAATTGGAATCGATTCAAAAGGGAATGTGCTGGATGGGGATCATATTCTTTTTCTTTGGGGTAGAGAACTTATGGAACAAAAAATTCTCACAAATAATTTACTAATATCAACGCAAATGGCAAACCTAGGTTTTGAAAAGTCCTGGAAGAAAATTGGTGGAATTTTATATAGAACTGATGTTGGAGATAAATATGTTCATGACGCAATCAGAAAAAAAAGAGCTGTTTTAGGAGGTGAGCAGTCAGGTCATATACTTTCAAAAATTAATAACTTTTCTGGTGATGGGATATTGACTGCACTTCAAATTTCTAAATATTGTAAAAAGAAAAATATTAATTTAAATGATTGGCTTAAAAGTAGTTTCGAACCTTTTCCTCAAAAACTAACTAATATTAAATTAGATTTTAATATCAACAAATTAAATCCAAAAAATAAAACCTTAATTGATCAATCTATAAAAAATTTTCAGGCAATATATTCGGATAATTGTAGAGTTTATATAAGGCCTAGCGGTACAGAACCTGTAATGAGAGTTCTAGTTGAGGCCAAAAATCATAAGATAGTTCATTCTTTATCAATCGAGATAACAAACAAACTCTTTTTAGAAATTAATAAAATAACAAATTAAAAATAAATTAAATTTTTATATAAATTTTTTCATAAATATCAAGTTGGTTACCAATCACATACTTTTCCCGATCAGTTTTAACTCTAATTGGATTAAAACTTTCGGAATAATTAAAATCTTTTTTATCTATTGTTTTAAAATTAAAGTTACTTGATATAGTCCAATCCATATAATCGAATAAATCCTTTACATCTGTTTTTATAAAAATTAGGGTACCTTTTTGCAATGAATTTGAGAGCATATTAATAAATCCTGGCTGAATTACACGCCTTTTATAATGCCTCTTTTTAAACCAAGGATCAGGGAAATTAAAAGAAATACTTTTTAGATTTTTGATAATAAATTTATTTTGGACATCATTCAAAATATTATTAGCATTACCAAATATAAAATATAGATTTTTGATCTCTGTTTTAATCACTTTTAATTTAGCATTTTTGACTAATTTCTCACGGATTTCAATACCTAAATAATTCCAATTGGTATTAACTAAAGCTAAATCAAAAAGAAACTCACCAGCAGCACAACCTATATCCAAATGAAGATTTGATTTTGCATCACCAAACATCTCGATCAACGAAGGTATTCTCTCAATTTGATTGAAATTACTACTAAGGGGATTAACATGCTGTCTCATAAAATTATTAATATATTCCTAGTCAATAATATTAAGGATGCATATTATTCATAACTATGACAATAGTAAGTTCAAAAGTAACAGTTTGATGTTTAATTATTATGTGTTTAAAAAGAAAAAGTTTTGAACGTTTTTAATCAACTTTCTATTTGGCTATCCTTTCAACTTTCAATAATTTTCCTTATTGGTATTCCAGTTACACTATCCTTTTGGTCAATTAAAAAAAGAAATGCAGCAGTTATTAAACTTCTATCAATTTATTGGAAAGTATCCCTTTTATTTTTTATAAGCCTTCTACTTTTAATAGGAAAATATAATTATGCTCTTTTAATAACAAATATTTCAACATTATTAATGACAGTTTCAGTTTGGTTTTGGAACGACATTAATGATGAATTAAGAGAATATGATTTTTCTTACCCCCTTACCACAACAACAAAAATATGGAGATGGACAATAACTTTTATATCTTTCAATTTCTTTATTCAGAGTTTACTAAAATTCAACTGCTTTTCTTTTATTAATTCGGATGAGTGTGCAATATGGCTACAACCTTCTTCTAATTTTTATATAATTTTAAAGAATTTATTTAATTTTTTCTTTGGAGCTAACTTTACCCAGCCGATATCAAAATTCTTAGGATTATTTGCATTATTAATCTATATTTTAGGCCTTATTCAATGGTCAATAATCAAATTACCTAAAAACGGAAGAAACTCCTGCTTCTCAGAAAATGGTAAAAATTGATTTAATAAATAGTCTTGAAAAAATAAGTTCCGAGATACCTAATAGGATACTTAAACTACAAGGGTTCATTCTAAAAAAAAATCAAAAAGAACAATTAGAAATAATTATTTTCAGAGGTTACAGTAGCTCAACAACTCATCCAATTGAAATTGATTCAGAAAAAAAAGTAATAGCACTTAAATATACAATCACAAACTTTAAACTTTATAAAGCACCCTTAACAGAAACCGAAGAAAATTTTATAAGAGGTAATCAAAACTCAGTTTTCTTTTTGAATCAAAAAAACTGGATTTAAATAAATTCAAAATTGATAATATTTGAACATCTTTTGCATAATTTTGTATTTTGGATTCCATTAAAAGTTTCTTTTTGATAATGCCAACATCTATCACATTTTTGACCTTGAGCTTTATTTATTTGAATTTTACCAAGTGAATTATTATCAATAATCAGAGAATTTTCCACCAAATCGGATACCACTTGAAAGTTTGATACTATAAGCCAATCCCTAAATAAATCTACATCTTGATTGCCAAATTCTTTCAGCCAAGTAAGTGAATCTTTTAAAGCCTTATCTTCAGGTAAATAATTAACTTCAGTTTCCAAAGCTGCTCCAATAATTTGTTTGTTCCTACATCCTTCTATAGCCTTATTAATTTCAACTCTCAAATTTCTTAAATTTGCAATGTGCTCATTAAGTATTTGATTTTTCCATGACTGCGAAAATATTGGCCATCCTCTTTGAAAAACTGATTTTTCTTTAGTTGAATATGGAATATTTTGCCAAATATCTTCAGCCATGTGACAAAGTACTGGAGAAATAAGTACAGCTAAATTTTCAACAATTTTTGACATGACGAACTGACAAGATCTTCTCCTGAATTGTGATTTGGAGCTTACATATAACCTATCCTTCGCAATATCCAAATAAAAATTTGATAGATCTACAACGCAAAAACTTTGCAAAATTTGGAAAAATTTTGAAAATTCATAATTTTCATAAGCGTTAGATATTTGATCTGTAACCTCAACCAATCTGCCTAACATCCATTGATCTAAAAGAGGCAATTGATCAATTTCAAAACTATCAATTTTAGGATCATAATCATGAATATTACCTAGAAGATATCTTGCAGTATTTCGAACTTTTCTATAAACGTCTGAAAGTTGCTTTAGTATGTTTGAACCAATTGGAACATCTACTGAATAATCTACAGAGCTTACCCATAGTCTTAAAACATCAGCACCATAAGCAGGGTCAGTTTTTTTATTATTACCTCCATTAATAATTATATTTGGATCAACAACATTTCCTAAAGATTTGCTCATTTTTCTTCCGTTTTCATCAAGTGCAAAACCATGAGTTAAAACTTTCTTATATGGAGGTTTCTTATTGACTGCAACAGATGTTAGCAAAGAAGACTGGAACCATCCTCGATGTTGATCTGAGCCCTCTAAATAAAGATCTGCTGGATACTTTAATTCACTTCTTAGTTCACATACTGCGGCCCAGCTAGATCCTGAATCGAACCAAACATCCATTGTATCTGTTCCTTTTTTCCATAGATCCGATTCTTTTGCATAATTTCCTGGCAAAAGGTTCTTAACATCCCAATCCCACCAAATATCTGCTCCATGTTCACTAAAAAGTTCTTGAATATGATTAATTATCTCTTTGTTAAGAAGAATATCATTACCATTTTTTTTATAGAAAACTGGAATAGGGACTCCCCATGACCTTTGTCTAGAAATACACCAATCTCCTCTACTAACAACCATAGAATAAATTCTTTTCTTTCCAGTCTCGGGCATCCATTCAACATCCTCGATTGCCTTTAATGCAGATGATCTAAAGCCATTTACAGATGCAAACCATTGTTCTGTTGCCCTAAAAATCGTTGGTTTTTTGGTTCTCCAATCATACGGATATCTATGCTTATAATTCTCTTGTAATAAAAGCAAATTATTTCCTTTTAAATGTTCAATAATTAAATCATTTGCATTTTTCAGGACATTTGATCCTTTGAATTGACCAGCATATTCATTTAAGTTACCTTTCTCATCAACAACACATGTTATGGGTAAATCATATTTTTGACCTACATTAAAATCATCTATCCCATGACCAGGTGCAGTATGAACAATTCCAGTCCCTGATTCTGTAGTAATGTAATCCCCTCCAATTATAATTCTGCAATTTTTATTCTTAGAGGGATGTTGATATTCAATATTTTCTAATTTGGAGCCTTTAACCTCTAAAAGCAAATTGAAATCTTTATTAAATTTCTTACTTATTTCAGCAAATAAATCCTTAGCAAAAAGGTAAATTCGCTTCTCTTTATCGATAGCAAAAACGTACTTTATTTTTGGATTTACTGCAACTGCTTCATTTGCAGGTATAGTCCAAGGAGTAGTGGTCCAAATAGTTATGAAAGAATTATTTTGAAAAAATTCTTTTTTGATATTAAGATTTTCTTGGATGAAATTCAGTAAAATTTCTTCAGGTATTTTAGTGATTTTTAATGAAACATAAATGCTTTTTGAATAATGTTCATCAGGGTATTCTAATTCTGCTTCTGCAAGTGCAGTCCTTGAACTTGGACTCCAATGCACAGGTTTAAGACCGCGATATATATAGCCATTTAAAAACATTTTTCCAAATACTCCAATCTGAGCAGATTCATAACTTTTCTTAAGAGTTAAGTAAGGGTTATTCCAATCTCCCCATATGCCCCACCTTTTGAAACCCTCCTTTTGATTGTTAATTTGGATATGAGCATAATCTGTTGCTTTTTTTCTTAAATTTAGAGTATCAAGATTCTTTCTTTCATCAGATTTTAAATTCTGAAGAACTTTTAATTCAATAGGT
Source organism: Prochlorococcus sp. AG-424-E18 (assembly GCA_003210155.1). Lineage (GTDB taxonomy): Bacteria > Cyanobacteriota > Cyanobacteriia > PCC-6307 > Cyanobiaceae > Prochlorococcus_A. The sequence continues at coordinate 131,783 of QCNC01000002.1, forward strand.
AATCCATGACAGTCCCAACCAGGCACAAAATGAACCCTAAATCCTCTTAAGGTTTTGTACTTATTTATAATGTCTTTTAAAACTTTATTAAGGGCATGGCCCATATGGAGAGCTCCATTTGCATAAGGAGGGCCATCATGTAATGTAAATATTTCGCCTGAATTTGTTGAACCCAATTGGAAATCAATATCATTGTTAGCCCAAAAATTCTGAATCTCGGGTTCTCTTACAACTGAGTTAGCACGCATTGAGAAGTCAGTTTTTAGTAAATTTAATGTTTCTTTATAAGAAAAGTCTGATTTTTGTTCTTTGCTATTTTGAGATTTCATACCAAGATATAAGAAATATTGGGGATCAAAAGAATTATTTAAATTAATCTAATTCATTATATTCTTTCTTAATTGACCTGTAGTTTTTTGAGATGTTTAAAATAACCAATATTATTTGATTTCAGACTTTTATATTATCATTTTTATCATTTCTAACCCACTTTTTTTTGGTTGGATTTTTATTATTACTACCAAAATAAAAAAATTCTGAAGTTTTCGTATAATTTCTAATCCCCAGATTAATAGCTTCTAATATTTTCAAAAAGTTATTTTTTAATTCCAAAAAGGTAGTTAAATTTTTCTTCTCATTATCTGTCAATTGGTACCATCTAGATAAAAAAAGCTCTACCAGATAAAAAATAACTAGTAATGTTAAGAGTAGGAAAATTAAAAAAAATGATTCATCTATTGTTTTATTTTTAATAATTAATATCAAACCTGTTAATAAATTTAAAAAAGCTCTTATTAAGTCCTTAGGTTTGCCTAGCTCTAGATAAATTATCGGTACAGTTAAAAAAATGGTACCAATTACTATATAAAAAGTTCCCAAATAAAAAATCAAATTATTCATAAAATTATTTAATTAATTAAATTATAAGAAGTTGCTATGGATAAACAAACTATCTATCAGAATTGCCTTTAGTGCGGTCGGGGAGACTTGAACTCCCACACCCGAAGATACGAGTACCTAAAACTCGCGCGTCTACCAATTCCGCCACGACCGCTCAAATAAAATAATAGTTGAAAGTGGTTTATTTTAAAAATTTTTTTTCTTTAGATGACTAATTTGACATATTAAATTAAATTAAATTTCTCTTATAAGCAATTTTTTATATTTGAGCATGCAATCATCTAAAAATATTAGTTATATTATCTAAAGAATATAAGAAACGATTTCAAACTTAACCAGTAAAAATACAGCGAAAAGTACTAATTTTTCGAAAACATTTAATTGGCAGAAAGAGATTAAAAATTATGTAGATCCGCCAAGTTTTTGGAATCCAACATTAGGTTTATTTTTTAGTGGTTATTTTCTAGCTTTTCTTAGTATATGGCAATGGTATAGAGGTGTTTGGCCCCTTCCTTTACTTGTTGCAACCGCTTTTTTAGCTTTACATATTGAAGGTACTGTAATTCATGATGCTTGTCATAAAGCTGCTCATCCAGTTCCTTGGATAAATCAAGCAATGGGTCATGGCTCAGCAATTCTATTAGGCTTCAGTTTCCCAGTTTTTACTAGAGTACATTTACAACATCATATTCACGTTAATCACCCAAAAAATGATCCAGATCATATTGTCAGTACTTTTGGTCCAATTTGGCTAATTGCTCCTAGATTTTTTTATCATGAGGTATTTTTCTTTCAAAGAAAACTTTGGCGAAGATATGAATTACTACAATGGGGAATTGAAAGATCCATATTTATTATAATTATCTTGGCAGGTTTGAAATTTGACTTTATGAATTTAATCTATAATTTATGGTTCGGCCCAGCATTAATGGTAGGAGTCACTTTAGGAATATTTTTTGATTATTTACCTCATAGACCTTTTCGATCAAGAAATAAATGGATAAATTCTCGAGTTTATCCAAGTAAATTTATGAATTTATTAATAATGGGTCAAAATTATCATCTCATTCATCATCTTTGGCCTTCGATCCCTTGGTTTGAGTACAAAATAGCATATGAAAAGACTAAGCCATTGTTGGATAAAAAAGGATCCCCACAAAGGGTTGGGATTTTTGAAAGTAAAGAAGACATTTTTAACTTTATTTATGATTTATTAATAGGAGTACGAAGTCATAGCAAAAAAAGGGGTAAAATAAGAAAAATCATAAATTTATATCCAGGCTATAAAATAAAAAAATTTTTATTAAAGATAGTAAATAAAACTTTTATAGGAAGCAACTAACTTATTCATTAATAATTTTTGGCACTTTAAAATATTTATCTTCTCTTGATGGGCCCAAATCTAAAAGCTCTTCTTTGCAATCAGATTTTTTCTTTTCATCTTTTCTAAATACATTTATAACTTCTATAGCTCTTGTTGTAGGATCAACATTCTCTGTATCAATTTTTTCAAGTTGTCTTATGTAATCCAATATCTTTTTTAATTGTTCTGCATGATTATTAATTTCATTCTCGTTAAGTTCTAACCTTGCTAAATGAGCAACTTTTTTTACTTCCTCTTTAGTTATTTTTGTCATTCTTTAAATTCCTTTATTATTAAATGATAGTTTATTTGGGGGATATTATATTTATAATCCTTTGAATTTAAAATATTTAAAAAAAATAATCACATCTTTTTGAAAATCAATATCAATTAATAGCCTTAGTTAATTTTCTCAGTTTAATATGTAAAAAGATAAATATTAAAAAATAGAAGAAGAAGTATTTCCAAAAAATTTTTTTTATCGGCACTCTAAACTTGTTGCCCCTGATTTAATTGGCTGTTACCTCATAAAAAAAAATAATGAGATGGATCAAGTTAAAGGGATTATTGTTGAAACTGAAGCTTATTCACAGGAAGAAGAGGCCTGTCATGGCTATAACAAAATGACTGAATCAAATAAATCATTATTTGGCAAACCTGGAACATTTTATATTTACAAATCTTATGGCATTCATCATTGTTTAAACATAGTTACTGATAAAAAGAATTTTGCTAGTGGTGTATTGATAAGGTCAGTTTTTATCTCTAAAAACAATGAGAGATTGGCTTCTGGACCTGGCCTAGTTACTAAGGCATTCAGTGTAGACATTTCATTTAACTCACTTGAAGTTCTTGATAACAAATCATTATGGATTTCTCCAAGAGACTCCACTCTAAAAGAAAAAGATCTTATTCAAACTACGAGAATTGGCATATCAAAGGCAAAAAATATAAAATGGCGTTGGTATCTCAAAAATAGTAGGAGTGTAAGTAAAAGATTAAAAGGTGACAAAACACCTAAATTTCAATAATCATTTATTTTTTATACGTAATGCAAATTTGGCCTCATAAACATATTCACACTCTAGCTAATTTTTCAATTAAAGATTATGAGTCAGTATTTGAATTAGCTAATAGATTCGATGCACTAAAGAATGCAGGAACTAAAAAAATACCCGCCTTGCAAGGGACTTTAGTAACTTCTTTATTTTTTGAAGCTAGTACAAGAACAAAAAATAGTTTTGAGCTTGCAGCAAAAAGGCTTTCTGCTGATGTCCAAACGTTTGCGCCATCCTCTAGTTCTTTAACAAAAGGAGAAACAATAATTGATACAGCCATAACTTATTCTGCAATGGGGGCAGATACATTGGTTATCAGACATTCATCAAGTTACATAACCTTTGAGATCGCAAAGAAACTAGATGCAATAAATGCCAAGACTTCGGTTCTTAATGCTGGAGATGGATTACATAGTCACCCTAGCCAAGGATTGCTTGACATCTATACATTGATAAAGTTCTTTTCAAACAAAACACTCAATCCAGAAGTTTTAAATTCCAAAAAAATTTTAATAATTGGAGACGTTAATCATTCAAGGGTTGCAAGATCAAATCTTTGGGCTTTGAGTGCATTCGGCGCAGACATAATCTTATGTGGTCCTCAGACATTAATACCTGATGAATTTATCAATTTTTTAAAAACCCCCGCGCCAAATCAAATAGAAGATCCTGTTACATCAAGAGGTTCTATAACAATTTCTAGATCATTGGAAGAATCAATAAAAATTGCAGATGCAATTATTGTTTTAAGACTCCAGAAAGAGAGAATGATGGAGAATTTACTAAGTAGCATTGATTCATATAGTTTGGATTATGGCTTAACCCCAGAGAAATTATCTTTAAATAATAAAGAAATTCCAATTCTCCATCCTGGTCCCATTAACAGAGATATTGAAATAAGTAGTAAGGTAGTAGATCGATATCCTAATTGCCTCATTAATAATCAAGTTGCTAATGGTATCCCTATAAGAATGGCGTTGCTTTATCTATTACAGAAATACAACCAATAAATTTATAGCAACTTAAGACTTTCAGTAAAGAAACCATAAAATAACCCTAATCTTAAAGAATCTAATAAAAGTACTATAAATTTCTTTTTCCTTTCATATCTAAAATTTCTTCTAAAAACTATTAAAATCTCGATAAAAACTACTGATAAGAAAGCAGCTACAGGATCCATGAGTTCCACAACAGCACTTACCATACCAAGAGAACTTCCAAAGAAGTAGCCAACTAAAAGTGTAATCAATGATATAGAGTATCTTCTCCATGGATTATTAGCCCAAATGCTTAATGTCTGAATATTTTCCACAATCTTTAACTGAAATTTTGTCTTTTGAGGTTTAACAACCATTTTGTATTAAAACTAAGCAGCTTCAGAGTTTGATTGAATTTTAGTATTTCCTTCTATTAATTCAAGCAATGCTTCAAACTGAGCAATTAAACCTCGTAATTCGCCTGGTTCAGGGAAAAGGTCATCTTCTTTTATTCCTAAATGCATTTCTCTGAGCTCTTGTCTTAAATAGCGTATGTGACTAATGACTTGCTCTCTTTTGGTTTGAGACATGATATAAATTATGACATTTGCATTTTAAAAGAGAATATTTTCGAAAAGGGGAATTTACATATTTTTGACTGAGAATGAAGATAAATAACCTAACAATTTGAGAAGATTATGAATATTGAAAATTTCCATATTCCTTAAAATATGTACTTAATACTTGCATCAATTTTAAATAATAACTTGAGGCTTTATTATTAGAATATATTGGCTTTACTCAATATGAAATTCATTTCTGAAAATAAAATAAGTGAGGAACTAGTAAATTCTTTTGATGAAGAAATGACCCTTGAGCTCGCTAAAAGATTAGAGGAAGATAACTATAAAACTCCATTTGATGGATTAAAAGACTGGCATTTACTGAGGGCTCTTGCAATCAATAGACCTGAATTAACAACTAATTATATTCATCTCCTCGATCAGGAACCTTTCGATGAAAACTAAAAGTAGGGGCGCAAAAATAAAGGTTCTTTTACTAGTAACCGGGAGCATCGCCGCTGTAAGAATTCCATTATTGGTAAGCCAACTAGTAAAAGAAAATTATGAAATAAAATGCGTTTTATCTAAAAATGCAGAAAAATTAATAAAGCCACTTTCTCTTTCAATCTTAAGTAGAAACACTTGCATTTTAGAAAATGATCAATGGTCAAATAGTCAATCAAAACCTCTACATATAGAACTAAGCAGTTGGGCTGACATTTTAATCATTGCCCCTTTAACGGCAACAACGTTAGCAAAATGGGTAACTGGAAATGCAGAAGGATTGATTCCAAGCATCTTAATAGCAAATATAAAGCCAATTATTGTTGCGCCAGCAATGAATACACAAATGTGGCTAAATAAAGCTGTCCAAAAAAATTATGAAGATTTACAGAATTACGAAAATGTCTTGTCTTTGCAACCAAGTGAAGGCCTACTAGCATGTGATGCTATTGGCATCGGCAAGATTCCTCCAAATGATTTAATTCAGTTAGCTCTTGAATTTATAGCTTCACACAAACAAAATGCATATCACAAAGATTTACTTAATAAAGAAATTTTAATAACTGGAGGTTGCACCTCAGAGAAAATTGACGCGGCAAGACACATTACTAACAAAAGTTCTGGAGCTATGGGTCTACTTCTTTCTCAAGTAGCAAGGTTCAGAGGCGCACAAGTAAAATATGTTCATGGGCCTTTAAAAATAGATAAAAATCTTACTGATGGAATAAAAAGATATGAAATTGAAACGAGTGTCGATTTAATTAGGATTCTTAAAAATGAGATATCAAATTGTGATTATTTTTTCATGAATGCTGCAGTATCTGATTTCAAGATAACCACTGATACTTCAGCTAAAATTCCCAAAAATAAAATTAATGATCATTTGAAGAAAAACTTTGAGCTAGTCCCTGATATTTTAAAAACAGTTTGCAAATCAAAAAAAGAAAACCAAGTTTTTGTAGGCTTTTGTGCTTTTACAGGCTCTATTGAAGAAGCTCGAATAACAATTAGAGAAAAGATTATCCAAAAGGGTTGTGATTATTTATTCGCTAATCCAATTGATCTTGAAGGCCAAGGATTTGGTTTTTTAGCACAAAATGAAGGTTGGCTGTTTGATACAAAAAATATGGAACACTACATCAACAAAACATCAAAAATTGATTTGGCTAATAAATTAATCACTCAAGTTATTTCATTAAAAAAATAAAAAAAATTTTTTAATTTGTATTTTTTTGTAATCTTAATCATTAAAAATAATGTGATAGCTTAAAATAATTCCAGTTTTTTAAAACATAAAAAGCTACGGGTTGTTTCGAGGATTTAAATGTTCTATCTTTTATGGTCCTTTCCCTTGTAATATCCGTACTGAACTTATTAGATGTCCTTTAATCTATCGTCACAGAACTTTACTGCAACTTTAATTATGAGAATTCGTTCTTTCTTAGCTTTTGTTATTTCAATTTGTATAACTTTTGCTTTCGTACCTGTTAAAACATTTGCTTTTTCTGAAAGAGGAAATGCACAATTCACAGATGTTGTTAACACAGGAAAAGCTAATGATTGCCCTTCATTAGACTCATCTCTTGTCGGATCAATATCTATAGGGAATGGAGATAGCCTTAAAGGAATATGCATGCATCCAACAGAAGTTTATGTAAAAGTGCCCGGGACAAAACGAAAAGCTGCAGAATTTGTTTCTACAAAAATTATTAGTCCTAGAAATAACACTACAGTGACAGAAGTTTACGGAGATATAGATTCTGGAACTTTCACCGAAAAAGGTGGCATTGATTTTCAACTTATTACTGTATTAACTCCTGGTGGTTTAGAGGTGCCATTTGCATTCTCAGCAAAAGATCTTACAGCTGATTTACCTTCATCTATTGAGCCAGGCACTGAGTTAAGCGGTTCAACATTTACACCTAACTACAGAACTGGTGATTTTCTAGATCCTAAGGCAAGAGCAAAAAATACTGGTGTTGAATATGCTCAAGGTTTAGTTGCATTAGGAGGAGATGATGAAGAGCTTGCAAAAGAAAATATTAAAGTTGATGTAAACGGTACTGGCGTTATTACTCTTTCAATCAATAATGTAGATTCTGACACAGACGAATTTGCCGGTACTTTTGAAGCTATCCAACCTTCAGATACAGATATGGGTTCAAAGGATCCACTTGATGTAAAAATAATTGGGGAGCTTTACGGAAGAAAGGCATAAATCCTACCAAAGAGAAAAAGGGGGTTAAACCCCTTTTTTTTTTTCAAAATTTTTCTTTATCAATTTTAAAAATGGAATTACAACAAAAAAATAAAACAAATACAAATGGACTAATACCGCCTTATGGAGGGGAACTAAAAAATTTAATTATTAAAGATAAAAATCTTAAAAAGGATCTTATCTCTAAAGCTACTTATGAGTTTGAATGTAGTGAGAGAAATGCATGCGATGTAGAACTTTTAATGGTTGGAGCCTTTTCTCCATTAGAAGGTTTTATGGATGAAAATAACTACAATTCGGTAATCAAGAATAATAGAGATACAAACGGGTTACTTTTTGGCTTGCCTATAGTATTTGATTCAAATAATGAAAAAGTAAAAGCTGGAGAGACAATATTGCTTACTTATAAAAAACAAAAAATAGCAGTTTTAAAAGTTAGCTCTAAATGGGAGCCTGATAAATCCTTAGAAGCTGAACTTTGTTATGGTACTAATTCTTTAGATCATCCTGCTGTTAAGATGATTTTTAATGAGAGAGGGAGATTTTATATAGGAGGAAAAGTTTATGGTTTCGAACTACCAATTAGAGAATTCCCCTGCAAAACCCCAGAAGAAGTTAGATCTATACTGCCAAAAAATCATGATGTAGTTGCATTTCAATGCAGAAATCCAATTCATAGAGCACATTATGAATTATTTACTAATGCATTACTCTCAAGTAATGTCTCCTCTAACTCAGTTGTTTTAGTACACCCAACTTGTGGGCCAACTCAACAAGATGATATCCCTGGAAAAGTTAGATATTTGACCTATAAAGAATTAGAAGAAGAAATATCTGATGAAAGAATAAAATGGGCTTTTTTACCTTATTCAATGCATATGGCAGGGCCAAGAGAAGCTCTTCAACATATGATAATCAGAAGAAATTATGGCTGCACACATTTTATTATTGGTAGAGATATGGCTGGTTGTAAGTCATCATCAACTGGTGAAGATTTTTATGGCCCATATGATGCCCAGAATTTTGCTAATAAGTGTGCAGATGAATTGATGATGCAAACTGTTCCTTCAAAAAATTTAGTTTATACGAAGGAAAAAGGATACATAACATCAGAAGAAGCTAAAAAATTAAATTATGAAATTATGAAACTTAGTGGTACTGAATTTAGAAAGAAATTGAGGAACGGCGAAGCAATTCCCGAATGGTTTGCATTCAAAAGTGTAGTAGATGTTCTAAGACGCTCTTAATATTGTTTTATTATTAGTATTATAGATTTATTAAAGATTTTTTATCGTGAACAAACGTTGGAGAAACGTAGGACTTTACGTTCTAGCTGTTATTACTGTAATTTTCATTGGTACATCAGTTTTTGATAAACCTAGTAATGAAAGTTCTACAAAGACCTTGAGATATAGTGATTTTATAGAGGCAGTCCAAGATAAAGAAATCAGTAGAGTCCTTATATCTCCAGATAATGCAACAGCTCAAGTTGTTGAGAATGATGGGAGCAGGTCTGAGGTCAATTTAGCCCCTGATAAAGACTTATTAAAAATACTTACAGAGAATAATGTAGATATAGCTGTAACTCCTACAAAATTAGCCAATCCGTGGCAACAGGCAGTAAGTAGCTTGATTTTTCCAGTACTTTTGATTGGAGGTCTATTTTTTCTTTTCAGAAGATCCCAAAGTGGTAATGCTGGAGGTGGTAACCCTGCAATGAGTTTTGGTAAGAGCAAAGCTAGACTACAAATGGAACCATCTACACAAGTAACCTTTTCTGATGTTGCTGGTGTTGAAGGCGCAAAATTAGAACTCACAGAAGTTGTAGATTTTCTTAAGAGCCCAGATAGATTTACTGCAGTCGGAGCAAAAATCCCAAAAGGAGTTCTTCTTGTTGGCCCTCCTGGTACAGGAAAAACATTGTTAGCAAAAGCAGTAGCTGGAGAAGCAGGTGTACCTTTCTTTTCAATATCTGGTTCAGAATTCGTAGAGATGTTTGTTGGAGTTGGAGCTAGCAGAGTTAGAGATCTTTTTGAACAAGCTAAAAAGAATGCTCCTTGCATTGTGTTTATTGACGAAATAGATGCAGTTGGTAGACAAAGAGGTGCTGGCATGGGCGGAGGAAATGATGAAAGAGAACAAACATTAAATCAACTCCTTACCGAAATGGATGGTTTCGAAGGTAATTCAGGAATAATAATAGTTGCTGCCACCAACAGACCAGATGTATTAGATTCAGCTTTAATGCGCCCTGGAAGATTCGATAGACAGGTAACAGTAGATAGACCAGATTATGCTGGAAGATTGCAGATATTAAATGTTCATGCGAAAGATAAAACTCTTTCAAAAGACGTTGATTTAGATAAAGTTGCTAGAAGAACTCCAGGATTTACTGGTGCAGATTTAGCTAATCTTTTAAATGAAGCAGCAATACTAGCAGCGAGAAAAGATTTAGATAAAGTAAGTAACGATGAAGTAGGAGATGCCATTGAAAGAGTTATGGCTGGCCCAGAAAAAAAAGATAGAGTCATCAGTGATAAGAAAAAAGAATTAGTTGCTTATCACGAAGCTGGCCATGCACTCGTTGGAGCATTAATGCCTGATTATGACCCAGTAGCAAAAGTTTCAATCATTCCAAGAGGTCAAGCTGGTGGACTAACCTTCTTTACTCCAAGTGAAGAAAGAATGGAATCTGGTCTTTACTCTCGTTCTTATCTTCAAAATCAAATGGCTGTAGCTCTTGGTGGAAGAGTTGCTGAAGAAATAGTCTATGGCGAAGAAGAAGTAACTACAGGAGCCTCTAATGATTTACAACAAGTTGCCAATGTAGCAAGACAAATGATCACTAAATTCGGTATGAGTGACAAAATAGGTCCAGTCGCTCTAGGTCAATCTCAAGGTGGAATGTTTCTCGGAAGAGATATGAGCTCTACAAGAGACTTCTCTGAAGACACAGCCGCAACAATTGATGTAGAGGTTTCAGAGCTTGTTGATGTTGCCTATAAGAGAGCTACAAAAGTTTTAACAGATAATAGAACAGTTCTTGACGAGATGGCTCAGATGCTAATTGAAAGAGAAACTATAGATACTGAAGATATCCAAGACTTGCTCAACCGATCAGAAGTTAAAGTAGCAAATTATATCTAGTTTTAAAAATAAATATTTAATTAATAGCAAAGAAGATTATTATTCTGAATTGCTGCTATGAAATCTTTTTTAATCGTAAAATCTGAAAATAATATTTACTCAAATGCTTCTATAAGAAATTTATTTTTTGAAGAATTAAGAAGCTTAGTAAAATTAGGATTAAAATATTGAAATAAGTTAGTCAAACGACAAAAAATGGTTGAATTTTGTATCTGAAACAAAATCAATTTACACAAATTAATTTGGGCTCTGCCTCCATAGTTAATAAGCAATCAATAGAAGATTCATTAAAAATTGGATTAAATTTTTCTATGATCAGGTTGGGATAAAGGTCTTTTTAATTATTCGAAGTCAAAAAATTATTTATGAATACCAGGAATTAAAAATTTAAAAGATCTTGAGGAATCGATCAATTTAAATTGCAACATTATCAAAATTTATCCAATCAAAAGTAAAGCTAGTTCCATAGATATACTCAACTTTGAAAGTATTTATTTCATTGCTGCTGGAAGCCTATCAATCAATGATGTAAAAACTTATCAATCTTTAGGATATAAAGCAGTCGTGATTGGAGATAAAGGTATGTTTAAAAAAAATTGATCCAAAAATATATGAATGGCTCAAAAATAATTAAGTCAAAGATAAATTTAATTTATTTAACAAGACTACTAATTATTGATTAAGCCACATTGAGCTTGATTCAGTAGTAAATGATCAGCAAGTACTAAAGCCACCATAGCATCAACCATAGGGACTGCTCTTGGTAAAACGCATGGATCATGTCTCCCTTTTGCTTTCATCAAAACTTCTTTTCCTTCAGCATTTACTGTTTTCTGTTCTTTCCCGATAGTTGCTGTAGGTTTAAAAGCTATCTTCATCTCAATATTTTCGCCATTACTTATTCCTCCCTGAATACCGCCTGAATTATTGGATATTGTTCTTAACTTCCTAATATCATCAGATTTAATAAAGGCATCATTATGTTCGCTTCCTTTTAAATAAGTTCCTGAGAAGCCTGAACCTATTTCAAAGCCTTTAGTGGCAGGCAAAGACATCAAAGCCTTCGCTAAATCAGCTTCTAATTTATCAAAAACAGGCATTCCAAGACCAGAAGGGACATTTCTTACTAGACATTCAATAACACCGCCACAAGAGTCTCCTTGACGCTTTAATTGCTTAATTCTCTCTATCATTTCTGCTGATACCTTTTCATCAGGACATCTAACAATATTAGAATCTATTTTGTTGATAGAAATCTTTTCTTTATTTATATCAGAATCAATATCATGTATACGCTTTACCCAAGATAGTATTTCAGTGTTACAGAAATTTTTTAATAATTGTTTTGCTACAGCTCCAGCAGCTACCCTCCCAATTGTTTCTCTTGCAGAGGCTCTTCCACCACCAGAACTTGCCTGAATTCCATATTTCAGATGATATGTACCATCTGCATGAGAAGGTCTAAATACTTGCTCCAAATTATCATAATCTACTGGTCTTTGATCCTTGTTTCTTACCAACATCGCTATTGGAGTTCCAAGTGTGAGCCCTTCCTTTATCCCACTTAATATTTCAATTTTATCTTCTTCATTTCTGGGTGTTGTAATGTCACTTTGGCCAGGCCTTCGCCTATCTAATTCATTTTGTATCAGATTTATATCTACTTTTAACTTAGGGGGACATCCATCAAGGATAACTCCTACTGCACCACCATGTGATTCTCCAAAAGTACTAACACGAAAAATTTTCCCAAAACTACTACTCATAGAAATATTAAATGTTTTATCTATATATAAACATTATATGAAACCAATTGAAAATTAAACAAAAAAAAGCCCCCAAAAAGGGGGCTTGTGAATTTGAGAACTTTAAGCTTAACCGATAGCTGGAGCTGAAAGAGCTACTGTTGTAGACTCAGCTGCTGCTAGATCAAGTGGGAAGTTGTGAGCGTTACGCTCGTGCATTACTTCCATACCTAGGTTTGCTCTGTTAAGAACGTCACCCCATGTAGGAACAATCTTACCGTTTGCATCAACAACTGACTGGTTGAAGTTGAAACCGTTAAGGTTGAATGCCATTGTGCAGATACCCATTGAAGTTAACCATACACAAACAACTGGGAATACAGCTAGGAAGAAGTGAAGACTTCTGCTGTTGTTGAATGAGGCATATTGGAAGATCAAACGACCGAAGTAGCCATGAGCTGCAACGATGTTATATGTTTCTTCTTCTTGTCCGAACTTGTAACCATAGTTCTGAGACTCTGTCTCAGTTGTTTCTCTGATTAGAGATGAAGTAACAAGTGAACCGTGCATAGCTGAGAATAAAGATCCTCCGAACATACCAGCAACACCAGCCATGTGGAATGGGTGCATAAGAATGTTGTGCTCTGCCTGGAAAACAAACATGAAGTTGAATGTTCCAGAAATACCTAGAGGCATTCCGTCAGAGAATGAACCTTGACCGAATGGGTATACAAGAAATACTGCGAAAGCTGCTGAAACTGGTGCAGAGTAAGCAACACAGATCCAAGGACGCATACCTAAACGGTATGAAAGCTCCCACTGTCTTCCCATGTATGCTGAAATACCAATTAGGAAGTGGAAAATTACAAGCTGGTAAGGACCACCGTTGTATAACCACTCATCTACAGTAGCTGCTTCCCAAATTGGGTAGAAGTGTAGACCAATAGCGTTAGATGAAGGAACAACTGCACCTGAGATGATGTTGTTTCCGTATAGGAATGAACCAGCAACTGGCTCTCTAATTCCGTCGATGTCTACTGGTGGTGCTGCGATGAATGCAACGATGAAGCAAGCCGCTGCTGTAAGAAGGCATGGAATCATTAAGACGCCGAACCAACCAACATAAATTCTGTTGTTAGTTGATGTTACCCACTCACAAAACTGTGGCCAACCTTTTAACAGCGAAGAACGCTGCTGCTGAATAGTTGTCATGAGTTCGTAAAGTATGTCTCTAAAGTGAGACGTGTAAATAAAAACGGAAAATAATTCCCGCTTCGGAGATTTTAGACCAAAATCGCTAAAAATGTGTAAATATTTTTTCTTTAAGTAAACTTATTTTTTGGAAAACAGAAGAAAAGAACTTTCATGTCTTAAGATTTTCTTTGTTATTGAGGAATAAACTTGGTAATAATCGAATGGCTTCTTAACGGAAAAAGATCTAGAGAGGTAGTTTCCTTAAGTGAGGCTAAGCATAGAAGACTGCAATTAGAGGCTTTTGGAGCTGTTATTTATTGGAGTGAAAGAATTTAGGTTTTTAAGGTTTAAAAATTAGAAAAAAAAATAAAAGTATTAAATATTAAATAAACTTATCTATAAAATAAAAAATCCTTATTAGTTTTCAACGATTTATTGTTCCAGTTTCTTAATTTAAAAATTTTCAAACTCTTGAACCCATTGTTTTTTGGAACAAATCACTTCTTTTTTTGTGTAGCTCATGGCAATTTTTTTTTCCTTATAAGCAACTTCTCCAATAAAAACAGGCCAAATCAATTGGTCCCGTTCATATTTATGGATTATTCCTTGGCTATCCAGAAATAATGGATCTCCTTTTTTAATCATTTTCCAATCTTGGTTTATTCTCTCAGGATGAATTAGGCCATCAATATCTCCCTTTTCATCTCTTGGATAATCTATACTCCCTTGATGAACGTGAACAACTAATTCCTTTGGAAGTTCTATAAGGTTATTTTTTAATTTAACTATCTCTTTCCTTAGGGAGCTAATTATTAGAGAGAATCTATTTATAATATTTTGATCATAAAAATTTTGTGCGACAGCTCCTATTTCAATAACTAAACCACATGGCCAAGCTTCTACAAGAAAACCTGTTTGGGCTTTATCTTTTTCGTGCAAATAAATAGGCAATCCAAATTTGTTCTGCAGTAATGCAGCTAAACAGAAATCTTTGGATCTCCTCCCATACATAACAATGCTTGTTCCCATATTTGCTGTAGTAGTATGCAAATCGATTGCAATTTGACAGGGTTTAGATCCGTCAATTCCAAATTCTTCTAATAAAAAATTGGCTCTATTAGTTTCATAAAAGATATTCTTGTGTTGATCAAAATTCTCACTTTCTTTAAAAGATCTATTTAAATCTACATCTATATATCTGCAACCTTTTTCATAGGCAGCAGGATTACCTATAATGTACTCATACTTAATACCATTATTTAAACTATTTTCTTTTCTATTAAATTGCTTAACAGCCCAAACAGGATTAATTTCATTCCCATGAGTGCCTGAAACGATAAGGATTCTTTGAACAGTCATTTTTTCTTTAAAAATAAAATTTTATGCAAAATAAATACCTTATAAAGGCCTCCAGAAAATTCTGGTTTTGGTTTTGGACCCAATTAATGAATGGCTTCGCGCCATCAGATTTACATGGTAATTATAAAAGGCCTAAAGGTATAACAATTAATAGTGAATACGATATTAATAATGAGAATAGACAAATTTGTTTATTAGTAGGTCATTCTTGTCCATGGTGTCAAAGAACTTTACTCGTACACGAAATAAAAGATTTATCTAAAAAAGTTAAAGTAATTTTTTTAAAGGCAGATGTTGAGCATGGCGAATGGATTTTCAATACAAAGATTAAGGGATGTATGAGACTTTCAGACCTTTACAAAAAATCTAATAAAAAGATTATTTTCAGAGCGACATTACCTCTTTTAATTAGCTTTGTAAAAGATGAAGTAAATATTCTGTCTAATGAAAGTTCACAGATTATAAAACTACTCAATTCAATAAAAAGTGAATCGAAATATCAGGCATTAAGTATTAAAGATGGTAATCAAAAAATTTTAGATTTAATTAATAACAGCATTAATGATGGCGTATATAAATGTGGTTTCGCCAGAAACCAGTCAGCTTACGATAAAGCAAGTAAAAATCTTTTCGCAGCTATAAATAAAATTGAAAATTTACTACAGAAAAATAAAGGGGACTGGATATTTGGAGAAGAGTTAACCTACGCAGATATTTACCTTTTTCCAACTCTCATAAGATGGGAATTGATATATAGCAAACTTTTCAAATGTACTGAACAAGAACTATCAAGTTTTGAAAAGATAATTGAATGGAGATTAAAATTCTTTAAATTATCTAACGTAAAAAGAACATGCTTCGACAATAAATGGAAAAAAGATTACTACAAAGCTTTATTCCCTTTAAACCCAAATCAACTTATCCCAGTTTTACCAACGCTAGAAGAAATAATGAGATTAGAGTCCGAAAAAATATAAAAATCAATTTCCCCAAAAAAAAATGATGTTGTAATGAACACTTATTTAGTTCATAGATAATGCAATTTCATAAGAAATTAACTATGTTATGTATGTCTACTAAAGTACGAAAAGCTTAAAATGAAATCCATTGACGAACACATCCAAAAAGATCAATCGGAAATCGAATCTGCAAAAGCAGAGGGCAATTTTCCAAAGGTCAGACATTTAACTGAAGAGCTAAAAGAACTCGAAGAATATAAGGAACATCATCCAGAAGATAAACATGACCCTAATGCTTTGGAATTATTTTGCGACGCCAACCCAGATGAGCCAGAATGTCTTGTTTATGATGATTAAGTTTTCTTAATTATTAGATAATGCATAAAAAAAGGGCTTTTTGAGCCCTTTTTTTTTCTTGAATTCTTTTAGTAATCCATATTAAAATCTGATGGGCTACCTGTCAGAGAACATACCACCGACTCTTCATTTTTCATTTCCTTAACTTCTACAATCGGTCTTCCCATTTTCTTAAGAACCTCAATATCTTGAATAGTTTGACATCTAGCTATTATTTTTCCTTGTTCATCAAAACAACTGTAGAAATTCATATTATGTTTAGAGAATTATCTTATTTATGGCTAATTTTCGTTATTAAATCAAGTATATTTATTGACAAAAAAATTTTTAATTTAAGTTAGATCCTTTTCCAAACTTCAGAAAGCAGTGAGGATAAACCTTTTTTCAAAGATGAAGAAATAACTAAAACTTTCTTTTTTGATAAATCTTCTAACTTTTTGGTAATTATTTTCAAATAATCATCATCTACCAACTCCATTTTATTTAACACTATTATCCTCTCTTTATCTAAAAGACCTTTCCCATATTTTTTTAATTCCTGCTCAATAATCTCAAAATCATGTAAAGGATTTTCTGCAATTGCATCAATTAAGTGCACAAGTATCTTCGTTCTTTGGATGTGCCTTAAAAAATCATGCCCTAAACCTACTCCATCAGCTGCACCTGATATTAATCCAGGAATATCTGCAAAAAGGCAACCATTACCATCAATTTTTCTAACTACACCTAAGTTAGGTATTAGAGTCGTGAAAGGATAATTTGCGATTTTTGGACGTGCAGATGATACAACGGAAATTAAAGTACTTTTCCCAGCATTTGGAAGGCCTATAATCCCAACCTCTGCAAGAAGTTTTAGTTCTAATTGAACTTCCCATGTTTCACCATCTTTTCCTTCAGTGAATGATTCTGGAGCTCTATTTTGATTACTTAAATAGTAAGCATTACCATGTCCACCTCTTCCTCCAATGGCAATAGTTAAGCTCTGTTTATCTTTAGTTAAGTCTCCTAAAATAATACCGGTTTTAATATCCCTTATTTCTGTACCGCAGGGAACTTTAAGGATTCTATCCTCACCTGAAGCACCTGATCTCTTATTAGGACCTCCTTTGCAACCATCTTTAGCTATTATTTCTCGTTTGAATTTGAAATCTAATAATGTTTGAAGATTATTATCAGCTATCAAAATAACTGAACCCCCTCTGCCACCATTTCCCCCCGAGGGTCCTCCAGCAGGAACGAATTTTTCTCTTCTAAATGAAACTATTCCATTTCCGCCTTTTCCAGCTTTAAGAATAATGTTTGCTTGATCAATAAATTGCACTTAATACGCTTATTAAATTGTTTTCTAGGTTTTTTAAATTTTATTTTATCCACGCAATACTGCAACCAGGTCCACCCTCGTCGTTAGCTGCATCTTCAATCTTATCAACATAATTTAAACCTGATAACCAATTTCTTAGTCCTTTTTTTAATTTCCCTGTGCCAATTCCATGAACAATCCACAGCGGTCCATGAAATTTTCTAATTTTCTCCTCAATAATTATTTCGGCTTCATGAACTCTTAGCCCTCTTACGTCAATTGTATTTTTACTCGTTCTAATTTTAGAAAAAGAAAAATCTTCTCTTGTAGAGTTGATCTCAATCTTTGACATTTTGAAATTAGGTTTTTCTCCATTAATACCTTCAAAGTCATTTACAGATAATGTGCTTCTGAATGCACCACATTTAACTTCGTAAAAACCACCTTTTTTATCTAAATCTACAATTTGTCCCGTACTATTTAGACTTTTAATTTTTACAAAATCACCTACCTGAGGATTCCATGATATTGACTTTTCAAATTTTTTTTGGGTTAAATGTTCCGTCTCAATTTCCTTTAATCTTTTTCCAATAATTCTCGTATCCTCTCCATTAACATTTTTATCTCTTAATTTTTTAATCAAATCTATTACCTCTTTTTTAGCGGATACAATATGTTTTGATAATTTAGACCTTTCAATTTCTTGGATTTTTTCAGCATTTATTTTTTGATATTCATAATTTCTCTTCAGTTCATCATGTAATATTTCAGTCCTTGCAATCAGTTCTGCAGCCTCTTCTGCAGAATTTTGTTGCTTAATCCTCTCTTCCTCAAGTCCTTTAATAATACTGTTAATATTATCAACCTTTTTTGGCTTTAGATAATTTGCAGCTTCATTAAGTATGCTTTCATCGAGACCAATTCTCTTTGAAATTGACAAAGCATTACTTCTCCCGGGAATACCCCAGTTGAGTATATACTTTGGCTTCAAAGAATCTTCATCAAAGGCAACCGATACGTTTTCAAATCTTGAGTCATTATATTTAAGAGCCTTAATATCTCCATAATGTGTAGTTGCCAAAGTGATATCAGATTTATTTGCAAATTCTTTTAATAAAGCCATTGCAAGAGCACTTCCTTCAAGAGGATCTGTACCAGATCCAATCTCATCTAACAAAACAACAGATAATCCTTTCTTATTATCAAGTAAATCCAATATCTCTTTTATGCGGGATATATGCCCACTGAAGGTAGATAAATTTTCTTCTAATGATTGATTATCTCCTATATCCACATATATATTTGGACAAAAAGGGATAATAGGGTTATTAGTTGAGGGTATCAATAATCCTGCTCTAGCCATAAGTAAAGACAAACCCAAACCTTTTAAAGCTGCCGTTTTGCCTCCAGTATTTGGACCTGTAATAGCTACAACCTTAATATTTCTATTTATATGAAAATCGACAGCCACTGGGGGAGGGGCTCCTGTTTTCTTATGTTCCCAAATCAATAACGGATGAGAAAAACCAATTAAAGAAATAATAGGATTTTTATCAAATGTAGGAGTTTTACCTCCAATCCATTTCGAATATCTTGAACGAGTTAGAGCATTTTCTAATCTTAATAAAATGGATGCCATTTCAATGAGATTTTTTGAATTATCACTAACAATCTGAGACCATTTCTTAAGTAATTTAAATTCTTCTGCTGTGATCCTAGCCTCTAAAGAAGCAATCTTATTACCTTTAGTTACTACACTTTCAGGCTCAAAATATACTGTATTTCCTGACGATGAAGAGTCATGAATTATTCCTTTAAATTTATCTACGTAATTAACTTTTACTGCTAAAACAGGCCTACCATATCGATCTCCAATAGTAGTATCTTGCAAATAAGCTAAATTCTTTTGAATAAATTTCTCAACTAATATTTTTCTTTCAATTTTCTTAGATAAAAATTCTTTTCTAAGAATAGATAGTTCATTACTAGCATTGTCTGAAATTCTTCCATTCGATTCAATGCCTTTTTTAAAAATCGTTTCGATATTCTGATGATCAATTAAATTTTTTGTGAATGATGAAATATAAGGCCTTTGTTCAAAATCTAATAAGATTTTTTTTAAATTTCTTGCTGCAGCAATTGTTTTCACTATTTCTAACAATTCAGAAGATGAAATTACGCCTCCCTTCGAACAAATTTCAATATTTCTGCTAATATCAAAAACACCAGAAAAACTAATTGATTTATCTAAATTTTTTTCTATCTCATAAATTTCAACAGTTTCATTCAAAAGTCTTTTAGATGCCTCGTATTCTGAAGGTATAACAAAACTTAAAATTGATCGTTTACCCATTTCCGTTGAGGCGAATGAAGATAAATGCGTTTTTAATGAATCCCACTCTAAAAGGTTTATAGATTCTTCTTCTAAGGTGTTATCTGAATATAATTTTTTAGAATAACTTTTCTCTTGCATAAAAAAAAAAGAATCAAACATTCGATTGAATCCCTTCAGGAGGAACATAAAGCATCTCAAGCCAGTTTCCTTCAGTATCCTTCATATAAAAAGATGCTGTTCCATCTCTATGCTCATGTAAAGGACCTACTTTTACACCAGAATTTTTTAAATCATTTTGAATATTTTCCACTTCTTTTTTATTTTCAAAATGAAAAGCAAAGTGAGGTCCCGCAGCTTTGTAGCTAGGGCCTAACAAAGCAAGTCCATCTTTCCCTTTACCTGCCTCTAAATAAGACCAATCTTTGTCATCCCAAACCAAATTCATACCCAGCTTAATATAAAAAGATTTCGCCCTTTCGAGATTCTCTACTCTTAGTGCAATGTGACCAATCCTATTTACTCTTTGTGAAAACTTCAAAATAAAGCAATTAATTTATTACTTATCTAAGAATAAACCAAATTTTTGTTAATAATGAGTTTTTAAGTATCCTGCAACCATTGAGATGCATCACAAGCATGATAAGTGAGTATTAATTTTGCTCCTGCTCTTTTAAAACTAAGCAATGTCTCTAAAACAATATCTTTTTCGTTAATCCAGTTCTTCATAGCAGCAGACTTTACCATGGAATACTCCCCACTAACGTTGTATGCAGCTATGGGCTTATTTGAAAATGTGCTTAGTCTATAAACAATATCCAAATATGAAATTCCTGGTTTTACCATCAAAATATCAGCACCTTCATACTGATCTAATGCAGATTCAATTAAGGCCTCTTTTGAATTAGCAGGGTCCATTTGATATGTAGACTTATTGTCTGGAATTACTTTCTCACTATTTTCTCTAGGAGCCGAATCTAAAGCAGTTCTAAACGGACCATAATAAGCAGATGAATATTTAGCTGTATAACTAATAATACCTACATCACTAAATCCTTCACTATCAAGAGCAGTCCTAATTGCTCCAACTCTCCCATCCATCATGTCACTAGGGCCAATAAAATCTGCTCCAGCTCTAGCTTGAGTTAAAGCTTGTTTTTTTAAAATTTTAATCGTTTCATCATTCAATATTTTTCCAGTTTCATCAACTAAGCCATCATGTCCATCACATGAGTAAGGGTCCAAGGCAACATCTGTCATTATTGCCATTTCTGGAATCTCTTTTTTTAATATTCGAATAGCTTTAGGTATTAAACCGTCCTCATTAAAACATTCTGCTCCATCTTCAGTCTTTAAACTATCGTTAATTTTTGGGAAAAGAACCACACATCTAATTCCCAATTCCCATGCCCTAGTAACCTCCTTTAATAAGCCATTAATATCCCATCTGTAAGTTCCGGGCATTGCGGAAATTTCCTCTTTAAAATCTTCTTCATGAATAAATAATGGATAGATAAAGTCCGATGCCGCCAAATGGTTTTCTCTAACCATTTCTCTAATTGCCTCAGTTCTTCTTAATCTTCTTGGACGAATAATCGAATTCATTTGAATATTATTAAATTGAAAAATATTTATCTAATACATTAATCGCTTGCCTCGCATATAAATCAATCAGAGACTACTTTTGTTCAGGAAAATTAACTAAAATTTATTTAGTAAGAGCAAAAAAGTTACAAAAATATTTTGCACAATCTTCATTTTTCACAAATTTACGTCATTAAGAGATAATATCTTTTAGTTAAGTATTAATTTTAAGGAGAGCATCTTTGAAAATAATTAATGGATTTCATCTGAAAAATGTAAGAGGCGATATTCTTGGAGGCATCACAGCCGCAGTAGTGGCTCTACCTCTCGCTCTTGCTTTTGGTAATGCTGCGTTAGGGCCTGGTGGAGCAATTTATGGACTATATGGAGCAGTAGTAGTTGGTTTTTTAGCAGCATTATTCGGTGGAACACCTGCTCAAGTTAGTGGACCTACTGGTCCCATGAGTGTAACTGTTGCCGGTGTAGTAGCAGGCTTAGCAGCGGTAGGGGTTCCAAGAGATCTTTCTGCAGGACAAATTTTGCCTTTAGTTATGGCAGCGGTGGTTATTGGCGGCTTACTGCAAATATTATTCGGGATTCTAAAATTAGGTAAATATATTACTTTAGTTCCATATTCTGTTGTTTCAGGATTTATGTCTGGTATTGGAGTAATAATCATTGCGCTTCAGATTGGACCATTACTTGGAATTAGCACTCGAGGTGGAGTAGTCGAATCTTTAACTACTGTATTTTCAAATTTCCAGCCCAATGGTGCTGCTATTGGAGTAGCAATAATGACTCTAGGTATAGTATTTCTTACTCCTAGAAAAATAAGTCAGTGGGTTCCTTCTCCTCTCTTGGCCCTATTGATAGTCACACCATTATCAATATTAATTTTTGGAGATGGAGCTATTGATAGAATTGGAGAAATTCCAAGGGGAGTTCCATCTTTGAATTTCCCAAGTTTTAATCAATATTTCCCAATTATATTCAAAGCAGGATTAGTCCTAGCAGTACTTGGCGCAATTGACTCCTTACTGACGTCTCTTGTAGCAGACAATATTTCTCAAACAAAACATAATTCTGATAGAGAACTTATTGGTCAAGGAATAGGAAATGCTGTTGCAGGTCTGTTTTCAGGTTTACCTGGAGCAGGAGCAACCATGAGAACAGTTATAAATGTTAAATCTGGAGGATCAACTCCCATTTCTGGAATGGTTCACTCGGTTGTGTTGTTGATAGTTTTAGTTGGCGCAGGACCTTTAGCTGAGCAAATACCAACTGCGTTGCTTGCAGGAATTCTTATAAAGGTTGGTCTAGATATTATTGATTGGGGATTCTTGAGGAGGGCTCACAAATTATCTTTAAAAACTTCAGTTGTAATGTACGGCGTTCTCCTAATGACTGTTTTTTGGGATTTAATTTGGGCAGTTTTAGTCGGTGTATTCATAGCAAATATGCTCACTATTGATTCAATAACCGAAACTCAACTAGAAGGTATGGATGAGGATAATCCTTTATCAAATGATGATCAAGCTAAAAATGCATTACCTGCTGATGAAAAAGCACTGCTAGATAGATGTTCAGGAGAAGTAATGTTGTTTAGACTCAAAGGTCCTCTTAGTTTTGGAGCAGCTAAAGGTATATCTGAGAGAATGATGCTAGTAAGAAACTACAAGGTTTTAATACTAGATATCACTGACGTACCAAGACTTGGAGTGACGGCCACTCTCGCAATAGAGGACATGATGCAGGAAGCAAAAAATAATTCAAGAACAGCATTTGTTGCTGGGGCAAATGAAAAAGTAAAAGATAGATTAGCTAAGTTTGGAGTTGAAGGCATTATTGAAACAAGAAAAGAAGCTTTAGAAACCGCTCTAAATGAAATAGCCAAGTAATTTATGGAAATAAATCCAATTCTGCAAAATGTATTAGCCCCGCCAGTTCTTTTCTTTTTGATTGGAGCAATATCAGTACTCTTTAAATCTGATTTAGAAATACCAGCTCCATTACCTAAACTCTTCTCCTTATATCTGCTACTAGCTATTGGTTTTAAAGGAGGTATAGAGATACAGAAAAGTGGTTTTACAGATCAAGTATTGCCTACTTTAAGTGCTGCAATACTGATGTCACTTTTGATCCCTCTGATTGGATTTTTAATTTTAAGATTTAAGTTTGATGTCTTTAATTCAGCCGCAATAGCAGCAGCATACGGTTCAATTAGTGCTGTTACATTTATTTCCGCTGAAAGTTTTTTGGAAAGCCAAAAAATTGCCTTTGATGGGTTTATGGTTGGCGCTTTAGCTTTAATGGAATCTCCTGCAATAATTGTGGGATTATTACTTGTCAAATTTGCAGCTCCCAAAAATAGACCAAAATCAAGAAAAATGCATCTAAGCGCAATATTTCACGAATCACTTTTGAATGGATCAGTTTATTTATTGCTCTCAAGCTTAATTGTAGGCTTTCTGACTGCTTCCAGTAATCCCTCAGGAATTGCAAAAATGGAGCCTTTTACTGGACAATTATTTTATGGAGCAGAATGCTTCTTCTTGTTAGATATGGGAATAGTCGCTGCTCAAAGATTACCGAGGCTGAAGAATGCGGGTTCGTTCTTGATTGGCTTTGCCATTTTTATGCCTTTGTTTAACGCATTTATTGGTGTTTTCGTTGCAAGATTTTTATCTTTAGGACCTGGCAACGCACTTTTATTTGTGGTTTTATGTGCAAGCGCCTCTTATTTAGCAGTTCCTGCAGCGATGAGGATGACAGTCCCAGAAGCTAAATCTAGTTATTACATTTCAACTACACTAGGTCTAACTTTCCCATTCAATATAGTTCTCGGTATTCCCATATATATGAGTTTAGTAAATACCATTATCCCACTTTCATCTCTATAAAAATGAAAAGATTAGACTTAATATTTAGTGAAAGAGAACTAGATGCAATCATTAAAACATTAGAAAAAGCTAATGTTCCTGGATATACAGTTATGAAACACGCTACAGGCAGAGGGCCTGAAAGAGTTGTTACTGAAGATATGGAATTTACAGGATTAGGAGCAAATGCTCATGTAATTGTTTTTTGTGAGCAAGAATTAATAGATAAAATGAGAGATAATATTAGAGACGATTTAAGCTACTACGGAGGAGTCGCTTATATTTCTGAAGCAACACCCCTTTAAATTAAAGAAAAAATATTTATTTTTAAGAATGAATCCAATCTACTCTTATATTTTTTCGACTATTTAAATATCTATCAATTGACATTGCGGCAATACATCCATCTGAAGCAGCAACTACGGCTTGTTTAAATGGTGTATTTCTTATATCTCCAATAGCCCATACTCCATCAGAGTTTGTAGACATAAAGTCATCCACAATAACACCTCCGTCTTCTTTTAAAGCAATTTGATCCCCTAAAAAATCAGTAATAGGCTTTGAACCACTCATATAGACAAAAACTCCATCTAAATTTAAATTAATAGGATTTTCTTCTTGCTTATTTTTTACAACAACCCCATTCACACCCATATCATCACCCAGTATTTCCAATAATCTTGTTCTACTCCAATGTTTTATATTTGAATTATCCATCAATTCCATAGCTTCTTCATTATCTGATTTGGGATCACTTGATGTAATCCAATGCACAGTTGATGCAAATTTAGTTAGAACAGTTGCCTCTTCAATTGCCTCCTTGTTCACTCCAACAACGGCAACTTCTCTATTTTTATAAAAAGCCCCATCACATGTAGCACAATAGCTTACTCCTTTGCCAAGAAAGTCCGCTTCTCCCTTAAATGATGCAGGCCTACCCATGGCACCACTTGCAAGTACAAGTGCTTTAGCTTTGAAAGTGCCTTCGGGTGTATAAACCATTTTCCATTCTCCACTAACATCTATTCCGAAAACTTGTGCTCTTCTATAGTCTGTACCGTATTGCACAGCCTGTTCTCTCATTAGAGTAAGTAATTTCTCCCCACTTATATCAACCGGAACACCTGGATAATTAGCTATTTGATGAGTTATTGCTAAGGCACCAACAGATGGATTTTTATCTAAAATAACTGTCTTTAAGTTTGAACGAGATGTATAGAGTGCGCATGTACATCCTGCTGGCCCCCCTCCGATAATAACTACATCTGACTCAATGATTTCCAATTTTTAAAAACTCCTTTTTAGTAGTTAATTAGATGAGTTCTTGGTTAGAAGATATTTTTAATTAAAATACCTAAACCTTTCTATAGATATAAGTTAAAAGAAAAAAGAAAAAAAAGCATAATATAGAAACAAACTTACATAGGAAAAACATAAAAACTAATTATCAAAATGATCAGTTACGTAAAATGTTCTTTATTAAACTATTATTAAGTCATATCGAAAAATCAATTGCCGTTGAAACATTATATTGTTCATGACCAACTCTGATTACCTTTTAAAAGCTGCCATTAAGAAAGTAACCGAAAAATTAAACGAAATATTAGTTGAAAAAATAGAAGAAGCAACAAATATTGCTCAGGGTGCTCCAGAAATTCTCAAAAAAGAATTTGATAGTTTAAAAGAATCTATAATCGAAGAAGCATCAAGACTAGAAAAATCCGAAAATATTCAAGAAAATGAATCTACAAATACTTATCAAGATTCCAAAATAAAAAAAGCTTTAAATGAAATTGAAGATATAAATAAGCAAATTGATCTCTTTAATAAATCTATAAATAATCAAATTAAATGAGTTATTACATTCTTGATTATCGTTTAAAAAAATTGAAGAGGGCCTTTCTTATTTGGATAACTCTGATTTCTCTTTTAATAATTTTATGGATAGATAATATTAGATTTACAATTTTCCAGACTAAGAACAATGAAAAAAGTAGGGTCCAAATTAAAAGAGCTAGGTGGTTTACTAATCAATTAATAAAGCTTGGATCAGCATTTATTAAAATTGGACAATTATTATCAGCGAGACCTGATTTAATTCCTAATACTTGGATACAGGAATTGTCTAAATTGCAGGATCAAGTTCCTAATTTTTCATTTGCGCAAGTTGAAGAAACTATAAGAGAAGAACTAGGATCTAAGTTTGATGAAATAGATCAAATAATACATGATCCGGTTGGATCAGCATCACTAGCTCAGGTTCATATGGCGACTTTAAAAGATGGTAAGAAAGTAGTATTTAAAGTTCAAAGACCTAATTTAAAAGAATTATTTATTATCGATTTAGGAATAATGCAGCAAATAGCAGGATTATTGCAGAAAAATAAGAATTGGAGTAGAGGTAGAAACTGGATTGAGATTGCTAGAGAGTGTAGGAAAGTTCTCATGAAGGAGCTTGATTTTAATTGTGAAGCACAATATGCAGCAAGATTTAGACAGCAATTTCTTGATGATGAAAATGTTGAAGTTCCTGAAGTAATTTGGGATATGAGCAGTGAAAAAGTCCTTTGTTTAAGTTATCTAGAAGGAACAAAAATAAGCGATTTAGAAAAATTACAATCACAAGAAATTGATTTACCTAAAATTGCAGAAATAGGCGCCATCAGTTATTTAAAACAATTAGTAAATTACGGTTTTTTTCATGCAGACCCTCATCCAGGGAATCTAGCAATTTCAAATCAAGGTAAATTAATTTTTTATGATTTTGGAATGATGGGCAATATCTCAAATAATCTTCAAACAAGGTTAGGGGGGATGGTTAAGGCTGCTGCTTTAAGAGACGCCTCATCACTTGTCAGTCAATTACAACAAGCTGGGCTAATTTCAAAAGATATTGATGTAGGACCAGTCAGAAGATTGGTCAGATTGATGCTTAAAGAAGCCTTAACTCCGCCATTTAGTCCTAATATTATTGAAAAATTATCTGGAGATTTATACGAACTGGTTTATGAAACGCCATTTCAACTGCCAGTAGATTTAATCTTTGTGATGAGAGCTTTATCAACTTTTGAAGGAGTTGGTAGAATGCTTGATCCAGGGTTTAACCTTGTATCAGTTACCAAGCCTTATTTAATAGAACTTATGACTTCAAATAATCAAAGTCCCAACGATTTAATTAACCAATTTGGAAGGCAAGTAGGTGAACTAGGATCCAAAGCTGTTGGAATTCCCAAAAGAATAGATGAAAGTTTAGAGAGATTAGAACAGGGCGATTTACAATTGCAAATAAGAATGGGAGAGTCTGATAGGCAATTCAAAAAAATGTTTACGGCTCAAAAAACCTTAGGCCATTCAATTCTAATAGGAAGCTTATCAATTGCATCTGCTTTACTTGTAACCAATAAACAAAATAATTTTGCATTGTTGCCACTTATTTTTGCACTACCAATAAGTATTGATTGGATAAAGTGCCAATTAAGTATGAGAAAAGGCTCACGTTTAGAAAAACTTAAGCGCTAAAAAAACTATATATTTTTGGGACCTAAACTTAGAGCTCCAGCGAATCTTGCTTGATTTCCTAATTCCTCCTCAATTTTTAAAAGCCTATTATATTTTGCAATCCTTTCACTTCTGCTCAAAGAGCCAGTCTTGATCTGACCCGATCTTGTGGCGACAGATAAATCTGCAATTGTTGTATCTTCAGTCTCACCACTTCTATGACTTATAACACTTGTGAAACCAGACATTTTAGCTAACTCAATAGCTTCCAAAGTTTCAGTTAATGTTCCAATTTGATTTACCTTTATTAGGATTGAATTGGCAGATTTTTCTATAATCCCTTTCCGTAATCTTTCTGTATTAGTAACGAATAAATCATCACCTACAAGCTGAACTTTATTCCCTAATTCTTTGTTTAATTCTGCCCAACCCTCCCAATCATCCTCAGCTAAACCGTCCTCTATTGAAACTATGGGATAATTAGAAACTAATCTTGAAAGATATGAAATCATTTCAGAACTATTTAAACTTTTACCTTCATATTTATAAATACCATCACTATAAAATTCAGTACTAGCAGCATCTAAAGCTAAAGATACCTGCTCACCAGGCTTAAATCCGGCTTTTTGAATTGCTTCTAATAATAAGTCCCCCGCTTCTTCGCTTGATGACAAATTCGGGGCAAATCCACCCTCATCGCCTACAGCAGTAGATAGACCTTTTTGATCAAGTAATGATTTTAATGAGTGAAAAATTTCGGTACCCATTCTTAATGATTCACTGAAATTATTAACTCCATGTGGAACAAGCATAAATTCCTGAAAATCAAGGCTATTTGGTGCATGAGCACCACCATTTATTACATTCATCAATGGGACTGGAAGAAGATTGGATAATGGATCTCCAAGATATCTATATAGGGGAATGTCTAAAGCATTTGCTGATGCTCTAGCAGTTGCAAGACTTACTGCAAGGATTGAATTTGCTCCAAGGTTAGACTTATTAGGAGTTCCATCAATTTCAATCATTAATTTATCTACTGCAGTTTGATCTAAAGATGACAAACCACATAAAGCCGGCGATATTGTTTCATGAATTTTATTAACAGCATTCAAAACGCCTTTCCCCATATATTTCGAACCACCATCTCTTAATTCATGTGCCTCGTGAGCACCAGTGCTAGCTCCGCTGGGAACAATTGCTCTACCACTTGCACCACATTCCAAAAATACTTCTGCCTCTACAGTTGGATTACCTCTTGAATCAAGGACTTGCCTTGCTTCAACAGTATCAATAAGAAAATCAATAGTTTCTTTCACAATTTAATCATTACTATTTAAATCCTATTAATAGCTGAACTATTTGGCTAATATCTGAAATATATTTGTTAACCAACTATAGTTACTAATTTTATAAGAGCTTAGATATTATTTAACGTTTTTTTTCATTCTAAAGTCTCCGCAAATCCTCTCATCTAAATAATTTTCAAATTCATCTTACAATTTGAAAATTATTGGATGATTATTAATGCAGATCCTATTTAGAATATTAATTAATAATCAACTATAGTTTTTATAGTTTATGAGAGAAACACTTACATCCAGTCCTGAACTATTTAGCGATATTAGTTGGAATCTTCTTTTATTAGGGGAGGAAACCGCAAAAAAATGGGATCATAGCGAATTTAATATTGAACACATAATTCATACATTGTTCTCATCAAGTGAATTCTTTGCCTTCATTGAAAAATTATCAATCGACCAAGATACAGTTTTAGACATAACAGAAGATTTTTTAGAAGAGACACCAACAAATGAGTCAGATATTTTTACTATCGGAGAAGATTTAGAAATTTTATTAGATAACGCGAATCAGATTAAAACTCAATGGGGATCGAGATTAATAGAAATCCCTCATTTACTAATTGCTCTTGGAAGAGATTTAAGAATTGGAAATTATGTTTTTGAAGAAGGAAACCTTTCAATGGAAAAATTAGAGGAAGAATTAAAGTTTTTCCCAAATATTAATCAACCAAAAGATTCTTTTAATTATGGGAATGTAATTGAAATAAATAATCAATCTAATTTTGAATCAAATAAAGAGACTAACGAGACTTTTGTAAAAGAAGAAAAATTTAAAAAAGCTATTGTTCCATTACCGAAAAGTGAACTTCAAATTGAAACCAAAAAACAAGTTGTAAAAGATGAAAATGCTCTTTCAATTTATGGAAAAGATTTAACAGAATCAGCTAAAAAAGGCTTACTGGATCCCGTATTAGGAAGAGAAAATGAGATCAATAATTTAATGAGGGTACTCTGCAGAAGAAACAAAAATAACCCTATACTTATTGGCAATCCTGGAGTTGGTAAAACCTCAATTGCAAAATTACTTGCTCAATTAATTGTAGACAAAAAAGTTCCTGATACTTTAAAAGACTTAAAAATTATTTCACTTGACTTAGGTGCAATAGTTTCTGGGACCAAATTTAGAGGTCAACTAGAAGAAAGACTAAGCTTAATAATGCAGGAACTAAATAATCCAAACCAAGGAATGATTCTATTTATTGATGAAATTCACTCAATATTAAGTTCTGACAGATCTTCTACCGACATCAGTAATATCTTAAAACCTTTATTAGCTGAAGGAGAGCTTAGATGTATCGGTACAACAACACCTGAGAAATTTCGTGAAACTATTGAAAAAGATCAGGCATTAAATAATTGCTTTCAAAAGATAGCTGTAAATGAACCTTCAGTAGAATTAAGCGCAAAAATATTACAAGGGATCAAAAAGAAATATGAATCACATCATGGCATAAAAATTTCTGAAGAGGCTGTAAACTATTCTGCAAAATTAGCCGATAGATACATCAGTGATAAATGTCTCCCTGATAGTGCAATAGATTTAATTGATGAAGCAGCTGCACAGTTGAAAATTGAATCTAATAATATGCCTCAAATCATTCTCCAACAAGAAAAAAAACTTAATACTATTAATGAAAAATTGAATAATTTGCAAGGAGAAAATATCGAAGCTCAAGAAAAACTATTGAATAATAGACAACAATCAGAGGCAAAATTGAACGTTCTTTTGGAAAATTGGAACAATTTACGTGAAGAAATGGAGGAATTATCTATTTTAATGAAAGAAGAAGATAAGCTAACCAAACAAATTAAAGATAAATCAAATCGCGAAATTGAAAATGATCTTGATTATTTAGAAAAGCTTGAAGAAGAGTTAAGTGAAATAGAGAATGACATACAGAAACTTGAAGAGAACTTTAATAAAATAAAGAAAAATAGAAATTTCCCTTTTAGATATCAAGTTGAACCTGATGATATTGCAGATGTTATATCAAAAATCACAGGTATTCCGATTTCTAAAGTAGTTTCAAATGAACGTAAAAAATTAGTCAATCTAGAAACAGAACTAAGTGAAAAAGTTATTGGACAAGAAAAAGCCATAGAAGCTGTTTCTGCTGCAATTAGAAGAGCTCGAGTTGGCATGAAAAGTCCTAAAAGACCTATTGGGTCTTTTTTATTTATGGGTCCTACCGGTGTTGGTAAAACAGAATTAGCAAAATCTCTTGCAACAGTTTTATTTGATGAAGAAGACGCACTTTTAAGATTAGATATGAGTGAATATATGGAGAAAAATGCCGTAGCAAGACTTTTAGGAGCTCCCCCAGGTTATGTTGGTTATGAAGAGGGAGGTCAATTAACTGAAGCTGTAAGACGTAAACCCTATTCAGTAATACTTCTTGATGAGATAGAAAAAGCACATGCAGAAGTATTTAATATCCTTTTGCAAGTCTTAGATGAAGGAAGATTAACGGACTCTCAAGGAAGGACCGTAGATTTCAAAAATACGGTAATCATTATGACAAGTAACCTAGCTGGTAATTCTATACTGGAGTATTCACAAAAGATTTCTAAAAGTGAGGGAAAGTTAGAAAAAGATCTACAAACTCTTGATGATGCAATTAGTAATGCATTGTCTTCGATTTTTAGACCTGAATTTTTAAATAGAATTGACGAAGTGGTAAAGTTTGATCCATTATCTATTGATGAACTTCAAAAAATAATCATTCTACAAACAGAAGATTTAAAGAACCTGCTACTTGAGCAGAAAATAAATATTGCTATAGACAAAAAAGTTATCAACAAAATTGCAAACGATTCTTACGAACCTGAATATGGTGCTAGGCCACTTAGCAGGGAACTTAGAAGACAAATAGAAAATCCCTTGGCTGCAAAACTTTTAGAGGATAACTTCAAAAATAAAAAAAATATAACAATTAAACTTAACCCTGCTAAAAAAGATGAGATCGTTTTCAAACCTAGCTGAGGAGGAAATCAATAAGCTAAAATAAAAACTAAAGCATAAAGCTTAATTTAAAAAAAATTTTGTGACAAGTCCTACTACTAATAAAGAACCTCTAAAAAAGGATTCTCCTGAAGTTGAAGAGCCTAAAAAAAAGAATAATTTTTTTAGATCTACCTACGATGAGCTTAAACTTGTCGTGTGGCCTAACAAACAACAACTTTTTAGCGAATCAGTAGCAGTTATAATTATGGTATCTTTTTCTGCTGCAGCCATTGCTTCTGTTAGCAGATTCTATGGATGGGCAGCCTCGCAAATTTTTGGTTGAATCATCTCCCGAATATCCATTAATAAAGATCTTATTTAAGCTTCCAGAAAAATGAGTAATGAATTAACTACAAACCTTGCTTCTTCAAAAGCAAATACAAGCATAGCAAGATGGTATGCAGTTCAAGTAGCATCAAGCTGTGAAAAAAAAGTAAAAGCGACTCTTGAGCAGAGATCAGTAACTTTAGGTGTTAATAATAGAATCATTGAAATTGAAATTCCCCAAACTCCAGGAATTAAATTAAAAAAAGATGGAAGCAGACAAACTACTGAAGAAAAAGTTTTCCCAGGTTATGTCCTGGTAAGAATGATTTTGGATGAAGATACAATGATGGCTGTTAAAAGCACTCCAAATGTAATTAACTTTGTTGGTGCTGAAGACGGTAGAGGTAGCGGAAGATCGCGAGGTCATATCAAACCTCGACCATTATCAAGACAAGAAGTTAATAGAATCTTTAAGCGCGCATCAGAGAAAAAAGCTGTAATCAAATTAGATATTGAAGAAAAAGATAGAATCATTGTAACTAGTGGTCCATTCAAGGATTTCCAGGGAGAAGTTATAGAAGTTTCCGGAGAAAGAAATAAATTAAAAGCATTACTTTCAATATTTGGGCGCGAGACTCCTGTAGAATTAGAATTCTCCCAAATCAATAAACAAAATTAATTTCTAATTGTTCTTGTTTATCGAGTAAAATTATGATTTTCTACTCCAGCTTAAATTCTCTAATCTAATGGCAAAAAAAATTGTTGCAGTTATCAAGCTTGCTCTACAAGCAGGCAAAGCAAATCCTGCTCCTCCTGTAGGGCCAGCTTTAGGACAACATGGTGTCAATATCATGGCATTTTGCAAAGAATACAACGCAAGGACACAAGATAAAGCAGGTTTTGTAATTCCAGTCGAGATTTCTGTTTTTGAAGATAGAAGCTTTACTTTTATCACAAAAACACCCCCTGCTTCCGTATTAATAACAAAAGCAGCTGGTATAGAGAAAGGTTCAGGTGAATCCGCAAAAGGTTCTGTTGGGAATATAAGTAAAGCTCAATTAGAAGAAATAGCCAAAACTAAGCTTCCTGATCTAAACTGTTCTAGTGTTGAATCAGCAATGAAAGTTATTGAGGGTACTGCTCGTAATATGGGCGTCTCTATCACTGATTGAATTCAATACACAATTTCTCACTATTTAGGGGAGGTTAGTTAATAACCGTTTGCACCCAATATTATCATGAAAAAACTATCTAAAAGAATGGCGTCTCTATCAACAAAGATAGAAGATCGCATTTACGCACCACTTGAAGCTCTAAGTATTATCAAGGAAAATGCTAATGCAAAATTTGATGAAACTATTGAAGCACATATACGGCTAGGTATTGATCCAAAATATACTGATCAACAATTAAGGACCACTGTTGCATTACCACATGGTACTGGCCAAAGTATCAAAATTGCAGTAATTACAAGCGGTGAGAATGTATCGAAAGCTAAGGCTGCTGGTGCAGATTTATTTGGCGAAGAAGATCTTGTAGAAAGCATCAATAAAGGAAATATGGAGTTTGATCTACTTATTGCAACTCCAGATATGATGCCAAAGGTTGCAAAATTAGGAAGAGTTTTAGGACCTAGAGGTTTAATGCCTAATCCTAAAGCTGGGACAGTAACTAATGACATTGCTAATGCAATAAAAGAATTCAAAGCTGGTAAGCTCGAATTTAGAGCAGATAAGGCTGGAATCGTTCATGTCCGCTTTGGAAAAGCAAGTTTCACAAAAGAGGCTCTATTTGACAACTTAAAAACCTTACAAGAATCAATTGATAAAAATAAACCAAGTGGAGCTAAAGGAAAGTATTGGAAAACTTTTTATGTAACTTCAACAATGGGGCCTTCAGTTCAATTAGACATAAATGCTGTACAAGATTACCAACCTGAAGGTTAACGCTTTGTAGTATAATTTAAATTGCAATAATACGGCCAAAGAAAGTAGGTTGATTTAGTTATTCTAAATTTTTAATTCCTACCGAGGATTCGTCTTAAATTATTTCTTTTTGGATCTAATAAAAGCGGCCTCTTTAAAAGAACTTTGCCGCATTTCCTGCTCTCCCTAAATTACGATCCAAAAATTATCAATGGGCCGAACACTAGAGAATAAGCAAAAAATCGTTACTGAGATTAAATCTCTTTTAGACGACTCGGAAATGGCTGTAGTTCTTGACTATAAAGGTTTAACTATCAAAGAGATGTCAGATTTGCGATCTAGATTGCAAACAACTAACGGCATCTGCAAAGTTACTAAAAATTCATTAATGCGCAAAGCTATTGATGGAGACAGTAATTGGAGAGATCTTGAATCTTTACTGACCGGAACAAATGCTTTTGTGTTAATTAA
Organism: Prochlorococcus sp. AG-424-E18; assembly: GCA_003210155.1. GTDB lineage: Bacteria > Cyanobacteriota > Cyanobacteriia > PCC-6307 > Cyanobiaceae > Prochlorococcus_A. Next base: position 166,751 of record QCNC01000002.1, read on the forward strand.
AGAAGATGTTGGTGGTGCTGTAAAAGCAATCCAATCTTTTCAAAAAGACACCAAAAAATCCGAGACCAAAGGAGCTTTATTTGAGGGCAGACTTCTTAGCGATTCTGAAATAAAAGAAATTGCAAGTCTTCCATCTAAAGAAGTATTGATGGCAAAAATTGCTGGCGCTCTAAATGCCATAGCAACAAAAATTGCGATCTCTATCAATGAAGTGCCTTCTGGACTTGCTAGATCACTTAAACAACATTCTGAAAAATCAGAATCTTAAATCAAAACCCTAATTAACTTTTAAGAAAATGTCCGCAAAAACTGAAGAAATTCTTGAATCATTAAAATCTTTATCACTTTTAGAAGCGTCTGAGCTTGTAAAGCAAATTGAAGAGGCTTTTGGTGTATCTGCTGCAGCTTCTGCAGGTGTAGTAATGGCAGCTCCAGGAGCAGCTGGCGGTGACGCAGATGGTGGCGCTGCTGAAGAAAAAAATGAATTTGATGTAGTTCTCGAAAGCTTTGATGCAGCTGCAAAAATCAAAGTACTTAAGGTTGTAAGAAATGCAACTGGTCTAGGTCTTGGCGATGCAAAAGCACTTGTTGAATCTGCACCAAAAACAGTAAAAGAAGGAATTGCTAAAGCAGATGCTGAATCTTTAAAGAAAGAGATTGAAGAAGCTGGCGGTAAAGTTACACTTAAGTAAGAATACATTTTTTCAAGCCGATAACCTTATTATCGGCTTCAAAAATTATGAATAGTGATAGTATTGCGATTGAAGCTGCAACGGATGGAGCCTGCAGTGGTAATCCAGGCCCAGGTGGTTGGGGCGGTTTAATAATTTTTGAGGATAACAGCGAATTAGAAATAGGTGGTTCCGAGCAAAATACTACTAATAATAGAATGGAGCTCACTGCTGCTATAAAAACTCTTGAGAAATTAAAAACCTACAAATTAAAAGAGAACTTTAAACTAAGAACTGATAGTAAATATGTCATAGAGGGTTATACAAAATGGATTATTAATTGGAAGAAAAATGGATGGAAAACCAGTTCAGGAAAACCTGTTCAAAATCTTGATCTATGGCAAAAAATTGATCAATTAAGAATTAATGGCCTAATAATGGAATATGTTAAAGGTCATAGCGGGGATACAAAAAATGATAGGGTTGATAAAATTGCAACTAATTACAGCAAAGGTATATCTATAGAAAGTAACTTAAAAAGAGTAGAATCATCAGTTGATTTTTTTGAAAAAAATGCACCTGCAGAAATTCAGCAATTATTTTCCCGCAATGAATTAATTCAAAAATTTGCAGAAAAAAAGTATCTTTTAAGTTCACCTGAACTAGACACGTTATTAGGTGATGAAAACCACTTAAAGATAAAACAATATTCACTTTTTGAATGGCGTAATTGGAGATTGATTCCTAAAGATAAAAAATATTGGATAATAGAAAAAAAAGAAGCCTAATTTTTTATGAATGAGCAGAAGGGGGTATTTAAAAATCTTTATAAAAACTTGATTACCCCTGTATTAAAAAAAGACTCTGGAATTGATGCAGAATACTTAACAAATTTATCTCTTAGTCTCCTATCATTCAGTTCAAGAAAATATAATTGGCCTATAGTATCTTCTATCTTAAAAAATCTAAATGAAGAATTTTCTGTAGTTGATAAAAGGTTAACTCAGAACATATGTGGAATAAATTTTTGTAATCCAATTGGTTTAGCTGCGGGTTTTGACAAAAATGGAAATGCCGCAAATATATGGAAAGATTTTGGTTTTGGATTTGCTGAGCTTGGTACAGTAACTAAATTTGCTCAGAATGGAAATCCCAAACCTAGGTTATTTAGATTGGCAGAAGAAGAAGCAGCATTAAATAGAATGGGTTTCAATAATAATGGTGCTGAAAATCTAGTTAAAAACTTTGTCGAACAAGGTATTGAGTTTAAAAAAAACAGGGAGAATATTTGTTTAGGGATCAATTTCGGGAAATCAAAAATTACAGGTTTATCTCAAGCAAAAGATGATTATTTAACTTCTCTAAAATTATTAATTCCATATTGTGATTACGCAGCAATAAACGTTAGTTCTCCAAATACTGAAGGGCTAAGAAAATTACAAGATCCAATTCTTCTAAAAGAACTTCTTAGAGAAATTAAAAACTTACCTAATTGTCCACCATTATTTGTAAAAATTGCGCCAGATTTAGGCCTTAAAGATATTGAAGATATTTGCCAATTAATAATCGAGGAAAAAATCGATGGCATAATTGCTACAAACACCAGCATTGATAGATTAGGTCTTGAAAATAGAAAGATCAGTCAAACTGGATTATTACTCTCTCAAGAGAATGGAGGATTAAGTGGAAGGCCTCTCCAAAAAAAAGCAAATCAAATAATAAAACATATACATAATATTGATAAAAAGATTATTTTAATTGGAGTTGGTGGAATAGATAGTCCTGAGTCAGCTTGGGAAAGAATTTGTTCAGGAGCATCATTAATTCAACTTTATACAGGATGGATATATAAGGGTCCACAATTAGTACCAGATATACTTAAGGGAATTATAAAGCAACTCAATAACCATCAATTATCTAGTATCAAAGATGCAATTGGATCAGATTTAAAATGGGTTGAATAAAATTAGAGAATGAATAATGAACCTCATGATTACTCAACTTTAGCCATGCAAGGATCAAACTTGAAGCACGGTGGAAATGTATATGCAATTGCGAAAAAATTAAATTTATTACCATCCGAAATCATTGATGCAAGTGCATCATTAGTACCCTTTGATCCCCCTCAAATAATAATAGATTCAATAAATGCGGAAATTAAGAATCTTGGTTTTAGATATTACCCAGAAAGAAACTTGAGTGATCTGAAAGAAATAATCGGCAAATTTCATGGGATAAATCCAGACAATATATTACCTGGAAATGGAGCTTCTGAATTAATAACCTGGGCAGGTTATGAATCATCCAAATTCGGAATAAGTTGTATTCCTTCTCCATCATTTGTTGATTATGAAAGATCTTTAAATTGTTGGAATAGCAATTTTATACATTGCGAATTACCAAAAAACTGGAATGATATTTTTCCTCAATCATTTCCGCTTCATCCAAAAGGTGATGTTATTTGGATAACAAATCCACATAACCCTACCGGGCAATTATGGGAAAAGAATTCATTGGAGGAAGTTGTGAAAAAATATAAATTAGTTATCTGTGATGAGGCTTTCTTATCCATAACTCCCAATGGAGAAAAAGAATCTTTAATACCATTAACCCAAAAGTATGATAATTTATTAGTCTTGAGAAGCTTGACCAAAATCTTCAATATTCCTGGTCTTAGATTAGGTTACGTTATTGGCTCATCTAAAAAACTTAAGCAATGGAAAAGCAATAGAGATCCTTGGCCTTTAAATTCCTTTGCAATTAAAGCTGGAATTGATCTACTAAGTAACAAGAAATTCTATGAGCAATGGACAAGTCAGATTCACCGCTGGATAAATATTGAAAGAGAAAGAGTATATGAAAAATTATCAAAAATAGAAAACCTTAAAGTTCATAACTCTTCAACCAACTTTTTTTTAATAGAAAGTAAAACATCCTTGTCGCCCAATATAAAATACTTAGAAAATAAGGGGATATTAATTAGAGAATGTACTTCATTTAGATTTCTCGACGAAAAGTGGGCAAGAATAAGTTTACAAAGAAGGAAAAATAACACTCTCATATGTAAAGAAATTCAAAATTCTTTTAAAAAATAATTAAAAAATTTTTTAATCTCAATTTTAGATTTGATTTCATAATTATTTTCCATATTCTTCTTCATAAGATCTAATATTTCATAGTAATTTTTTCCGTTTTTTGTTTTTATTCTAAAAATTCTTTCTAGAGTGTCTTCAAAAACTTCTTTAGAAATTTTATTTTGATTCATTAAAATTGAGCCTCCAATTTTAGCAAGAATAAGTGCATTTTTCTCCTGATGATTATTTTTAGAATAAGGAAATGGAATTAAAATTGAGGGTTTTTCAGTTTCTATTAATTCATTTATTGTTCCTGCACCAGATCTCGATATTACAAGATCACAGTTTTGAATTAAAGCTGCGATTTCATTGGTAAATTTCTTTTGAACATAATTTTTAGTATTTTTAAAATTAAAGGGATGTTGATTACATTCGCCAATAATATGAACTATTCGGAACTTTTTTTTCATTAAAAATTCCAGAGAGTCATAAAGAATTTGATTTATAGCTTTTGCGCCTTGACTACCTCCCATAACAATCAAAAGAGGTCCTTTTCCTTTTGGAACCCATTCTGGCAAGGAATTAGATTTATAGAATTGCTCTCTTAAAGGAGTACCAGTGAAAATAGTTTTACAATTTCTTAAATAAAAATTTGTTTTCTTAAATCCTAAAAAAACATAATTACACAAAAAACCAAAATATTTCGTAACCATTCCTGGAATTAAATTTGATTCATGAATAATGACAGGTATCCTGAGAAGTTTTGAAGCAACAATTGTAGGAGCAGATACATAACCTCCAGTCGTAAAAACCAAGTTAATTTTTCTTTCTTTTATGATCCTCATTATTCGGAAAGTTGACATTAAGATTTCTATGTACTGATAAAACAAAAATATATTTTTTCTTGGTGTCTTTATATTCAAAGTTATCAGATTATATTTTTTGGGAATAAAATCTTCATCAAGTCTTTCATAAACGCCCAACCAATAAATATTACATACATTTTCTAACTCTTTAGAAACTGCTAAAGCCGGGAAAATATGGCCTCCTGTTCCACTTGATGCGACTAATAAATTATTTTTTTTAGACATAAAAACTGAAATTAGTAGAATAAAAATAGTAAATGATAAATATGTTTAATTTAAAATTATTCAAAAATATAGGAGTCCCTCTCTACTTATTTATTTATCTCATTATTCCCTATTCAGCAATAACACAAACTTTAAAAGGCGATTTTGTAAGAAATCTAGAAAACTCTTTAAATACGGGAGATTTAGAGTTTATTAAAAAAAATTTTAGAAATGATGAAAACCAAAATATACCAAAACAGTTTTTAAACATTGTTAATGATTTTCCTGATAGCAAATGGAAGATCAAAAGATTAAAATCAAATATTCCAAATAAAGAAATTTTAAGAATAAAAGTTTTTGGAAAAAAAATAGTTAATGGAGAAATATATATACTCGAATCTGATTTCGATTATTTTTTTTCAATTTTAAGTGGAAAAATTTATGAAGGAATTATCAAAAATTTATTCACCACAATAAGAAACGATAATAAAAAAATAGATATTAGTTTTAAAATTCCTGATAGAGTTCTTACTGGTTCAAAATACGATATCGATATAATTCTAGATAAGCCTCTTGAAGAAGTGATTATTGCTGGAGCTATAAAACCTTATCAAATTAATTCATTTTTTGAACAAGAAATATTATTGGAACCATTGGCGTCTGGGGGGATTTTTAAAATAACAAGAGCCCCTTCAAAACCAGGGATGCAAATTTGGTCAGGAATCATAGCTCATCCTGAGGGAATGATTACTTTCACAAAGAGCATTGATATTGTTGATGAGATATAGCCTAAGCTTCGTTTAAAGCAGCCACACCTGGTAAAGTTTTACCTTCTAAAAGTTCCAAACTAGCCCCACCTCCTGTAGATATATGAGACATTTTCTCAGCTAATCCTGCTTTTTCAACTGCTGCAACTGAATCTCCACCACCAATTATTGTACAAACTTCAGAAAAAGCACTTAAGTCCGCAAGAGTCGTAGCTATTGCATTTGTACCATCTGCAAATTTATCAAATTCAAAAACTCCCATTGGACCATTCCAAATAATTGTCTTACATTCTGCAAGAGCATTCTGAAAAACTTTAATGGAATCTGGACCAATATCTAGACCCATCCAATTCCCACTAATTGCATCAATTTGAGATATTTTACTATTGGCGTCAGGAGAAAATTCATCAGCCAAAACAACATCAGTGGGCAATAATAACTCTACTCCTTTTGCTTTTGCTTTTGCTTCTAAATCTTTAGCAAGCTCGAGTTTATCTTCTTCTACAAGGCTCTTTCCGACGTCTAAACCTCTAGCTTTATAAAAAGTGAAAATCATACCTCCACCAATCATGATTTTGTCACACTTATCTAGTAAAGAATCAAGTACACCTATTTTGCTACTAACCTTTGACCCTCCAACTATTGCTGCCAATGGACGATTTGGGGAATCTACTGCTCCTTGAAGGTATTTCAATTCTTTTTCTAGAAGGAATCCAGCTACTGAGGGACTTAAATAATTTGTAACACCCTGAGTTGAAGCATGCGCTCTATGAGCAGCACCGAAAGCATCATTTACATACATATCTGCATGTGATGCTAATTTTTCAGCAAACTCCAGGTCATTCTTTTCCTCTTCACCAAAAAAACGAACATTCTCAAGTAAAAGAACATCTCCATTAGATAAGCTATTTGATTGTGCAACTGCTTCGTCATCAATACAACTGTTAGTAAGAGCAACATTTTGCCCCAACAATTCACTTAATCTTGCTGCTACTGGAGTTAATCTCATTTTTTCATTTACCTGACCCTTCGGTCTACCAAAATGAGCAGCTAAAATGACTTTTGCAGAATGATTAATAAGATATTCAATAGTTGGGATCGCTGCACGAATGCGCGTATCGTCGGTTATTTGACCGTCTTCACTTAATGGAACATTAAAATCTACTCTTACAAGAACTTTTTTTCCTTCTAAATGTGTCTTATCAAGACTGGAAAGAGATAATTTTGACATTAAACAAGCTATATTTATAATTTCAAGACCCTAACGTTAATTTGGGCTTATTGGGTTAAAAAGTAGTTACTGTTACCTATGCCTTAATAAATTTTAAGAATTAACGATTATAAAAATTTTTAGTTATTAAATTTATACTAAAATTTAGAAGTAAATACTTTTGAAAGTTATAAAAACTAAAAGGAATACAAAATTTTATTTGATTTATTGAAGTGGACATACCCAAAATCCAATGGTACCCAGGCCATATCGCAAAAGCAGAAAAGAAATTATCTGAAGTTATCAATAAAGTAGATTTAGTTATAGAAGTTAGAGATGCACGAATTCCTCTGTCAACAGGACATCCACACTTAAATAAATGGATAAATAATAAAAAACATATTCTTGTCATTAACAGATCAGATATGATCTCCCAAAATACAATCAATAGTTGGAATAAATGGTTTAATTCTAAAGATCAATATCCTCTTTGGTGTGATGCTAAAAGAGGAATAGGGATTAAAGAAATTTGTAAGTCAGCCAAAGATTCTAGGTCGTCAATCGACGATAGAAGACTCTCTAGAGGAATGCGAATTAGGCCAATTAGAGCCCTTACACTTGGTTTTCCAAACGTAGGAAAGTCGGCATTAATAAATAGAATCGCAAAAAAAAGAGTTGTAGATAGCGCTAGGAAAGCAGGCGTGACTCGTAATTTAAGATGGATAAAATTAGAAAGTGGTATAGATCTGCTAGATGCTCCTGGTGTTATACCTCCAAATTTAGAAGATCAAAAATCAGCACTTAATCTTGCACTGTGTGACGATATTGGAGAAGCTGCTTATGAAATAGAGAGTGTAGCAATTGGATTTATCAAAATTATATCCACTCTCAACAAAGATAAGAATGCGAATATCTCAGTTAAACAAATATCTAATAGATATGGAGTTGATATTACAAAAGGCTTTAAGAGTCCTTCTGCTTGGATCGACGAAGCAGCTTCAAAACACACCTCAGGCGATAAAAGGAGAATGTCTCATAAGTTATTGGAAGATTATAGAAATCAAATGCTGGGTAAAATTGCTTTAGAAGTCCCACTATGGAATTAAATAATCAAAATTCTTTCGGCATTGGAGAAGGTGAGCTTATAGAAATTATTTATGAGCTTCCTCTTCCTATGAGGCTAGACAGATGGTTGGTAAGTAAAAGGCCAGAACAAAGTAGAGCAAGAATTCAACATTTTATAAATTCAGGTTTAGTACTTGTAAACTATAAGACTGCGAAAGCAAAGACCCCATTAAAAAATGGCGACAATATTCAAATATGGATGCCTCCTCCAGAACCTCTTATTTATTTGAAACCTGAAAAAATGGATTTAAATATCCTTTTTGAAGACGAGCACATCATAGTAATTAATAAACAATCAGGACTAATTGTTCATCCAGCCCCTGGACACAAATCTGGAACTTTAGTGAATGGATTACTTTTTCACTGTAAAGATCTACCTGGAATTAATGGGAAGCTAAGACCTGGGATTGTTCACAGATTAGATAAAGATACCTCCGGATGTATGGTTGTTGCAAAAAGCCAAGAGGCATTAGTAAATCTCCAGAAACAAATTAAAGAAAAAATAGCATCACGCGAATATATTGCAGTAATTCATGGAGCACCGAATTCTGAAGAAGGCCAAATAGTGGGAAACATTGGCAGAGATAAATTAAATAGATTGAAATATAAAGTAGTTGAAGACACTTCAGGAAGGTATGCCTGTACCTATTGGAAATTAGAAGAAAGATTTGGCAATTACTCATTAATGAGTTTCAAACTAGATACGGGGCGAACGCATCAAATAAGAGTACATTGCGCTCACATTAATCATCCAATTGTGGGTGATTCGTTATATGGAAGATGTAAAAAACTACCATGTAAATTAGATGGCCAAGCTTTACACGCTATTAAGCTTGGACTTATACATCCAATAAATGGTAAAGAAATGATATTTGAATCAGAATTACCATTAGATTTTCAAAAATTACTAAGTGTTCTTAAAGTTAAATAAGATTCAAAGAGGAATTTAGAAGCGATTTTGTATACTTGTTTTGAGTTTTAGTGAATATTGTAGAACTTTCTCCTTCATCAACTATCTTTCCGTGATTCATAACTAGCAACCTATCACAAAATCTTTTAGCAATGCCCAAATCATGAGTAATAAAGATAATCGTTAAATTCATTTTTTCTTGCAAGACTCTCAGTAATTCAAGAATCTCTATTTTTACTGAAGCATCCAACATATTAACGCTCTCATCACAAATCAAAATTTTTGGTTTCAACAATAGCGCTCTGGCTAATGAAATTCTTTGCAATTGACCACCAGATAATTGGCTAGGATAAGAATTAAAAAAATCATTATTTAAGGGAAGATTCAAATTTCTAAACATTAATTTTATTTCTTTTTCGATTTTTCTTTTATCTAAAATTTTTTGAATAAAAAATATATCTTCCAAAATACTTTTAATTGTCATTTTCGGGTTCAAACTTGAAAAAGGATCTTGAAAAATAATTTGCACTTTATTGTTCTTTTTAAAAGATTTATTTTTTTTCAATAAATGATTTTTATCATAAATTTTGATTTCACCACCTCTTACTTTAAGAAGTCCAATTAAAGCCCTACATAATGTACTTTTACCACTCCCTGAAGAACCAACTATTCCAAGAGTCTCATTCTCATATAACTTGAAACTAACTTCATTTAAAGCCTTATTCCATTTATTAATGAAAATTGAAGAATTTAATTTATACCAATGTCTTAGGTTATTTACCTCTAGAACGACCTGATCTCGAGCATTATTTTTAGTATTAGGTTCTAATACTATTTTTGAAGCATTTACTAACTTTTTCCCGATATCTGATTTTGGTGATTGAAAAATATCTAATATATTCCCTTTTTCAACAATCGATCCCTTTTCAATTATTACAACTTTTTTACACCACTTTGCTGCAAGATTAATATCATGACTAATTAAAATTAAAGTTGTATCAAATTCATTACATAGCTGAATTATTTCTTGCATAATTTCAAAACTTGTTTTGGTATCTAAGCTTGTTGTAGGTTCATCAGCTATTAATAATTTAGGTTTCAAAGCAAGTGCCATTGCTATAGAAACTCTCTGTCTCATTCCGCCACTAAATTGATGTGGGAAAGAATCAAGTCTACTTTCTTCAATTCCGACTTTTTGAAAAACTTCTCTTACTAATTTTTTAATAGCTAAAGATGATTTAGTTTGATCATGTGTTTTAAATAATTCATATAAATGATCCCCAACTCTCATTAGCGGATTAAGTTTTTTTATAGAGTCTTGATAAATAAATCCAAAATTCTTTCTTCTAAATAATTGTGCATCTTTGTTGTTTATTTTCCTAGGATCTAAATTAGAAATCGATAGATACCCCTTAGAAGTGGCCTTTGCAGGCAATATATTTACTAATGTTTTTGCAAAAGTGGTCTTTCCACATCCAGAAGGTCCTATTATGGCCAAATGATCTCCACTATCTATTTCCAAATTAAAATTTTTGATAATAGGTTGCTGTTTTAGACCATATTTAACAGTAAGATTTTTAACTACAATAATTTTTTCTTTATTTTTTTCCATGATCTATAGCAAATTTTTCTAGACATAAATAAAATACATCTAAAGCAATATAAAATGTCCGAGGCAGCTGCAAATTCAAAAGAAAAAAACGAAATTGAAGTTTCCAAAACTATTTTGCCTGAAAATAAAAAATATGAAAGTGAATCTTTGAATTATCAAATAAACATTCCCGATTGGCTTCTTAAAGATATTCATAATTTTGAAAAATCAAATAAAGAAAATGATGAGAATCAAAACCTTATAGTAAGGGCTTTTAAACTTGCTTATAAAGCTCATGATGGACAATTCCGTGCGAGCGGCGAGCCATACATTATCCACCCGATTGCTGTTGCAAATCTCCTTAAAGAAATAGGTGCTAGTTCATCTGTTATTGCTGCAGGCCTTTTACATGATGTAGTGGAAGATACTGGCATTGATTTATCCGAAATAGAAACAAATTTTGGATTAGAAGTAAAAATACTTGTAGAGGGTGTAACAAAATTAGGCGGCATTCACTTTAACAACAGGACTGAAGCACAAGCTGAAAATCTTAGGAAAATGTTTTTGGCTATGGCCAGTGATATCAGAGTTGTCTTAGTTAAACTTGCTGATCGACTTCATAACATGAGAACAATTGAATGGCTAAATGATGAGAAAAAACTAAGAATAGCGAGAGAAACAAGAGAGATTTATGCACCATTAGCTAATCGACTAGGAATAAACAGATTTAAATGGGAATTAGAAGATTTAGCTTTTAAATTCCTAGAGCCTAAAGAATATCTAGATCTTAAAGATCAAATCGCCGTTAAAAGAAGTGATAGAGAAAAAAGATTAAAAGTAACTTTGAATCTTATGAAGGAAAACTTGATTTCAGCGGGTTTGAAAAATTTTGAAATAACAGGAAGGCCAAAACATCTTTATGGCATCTGGAGCAAAATGGAAAGACAACAAAAGCATTTTCACGAGATTTATGATGTTGCTGCCCTAAGAATTATCGTGGACAATTCAGATAGTTGTTATAGAGCTTTAGCAGTTGTTCATGATACTTTCAAACCAATTCCAGGTAGATTTAAAGACTATATAGGATTACCAAAACCCAATGGATATCAGTCCTTACACACTTCTGTGATTGGAAGACATCGACCTATTGAAGTTCAAATTAGAACTACTTCGATGCATCAAATTGCTGAATATGGTATTGCCGCTCATTGGCAATATAAAGAGGGTGGTTCTCCTGCTAAAAGTAATGCCGAGAGATTTAATTGGCTAAGACAATTAGTAGAATGGCAACAAGAAGGTAATGAAAGGGATCATAATGATTATTTAGCTTCAATTAAAGAAGATTTATTTGATGAAGAAGTATTTGTAATCACTCCAAAAGGAGATGTTGTTGGTTTAAGGAAAGGATCTACCGCGATAGATTTCGCCTACAGAATCCATTCTGAAGTTGGAAATCACTGTAATGGAATAAGAATTAATGAAAAACTTTCTCCATTATCTACAGCACTTCAAAATGGTGACTTCATAGAAATTTTGACAAGTAATAATGCTACTCCAAGCTTGGATTGGCTGAACTTTGTAGTTACGCCAACTGCTAAAAATAGAATTCGCCAATGGTATAAGAAAAGCCATCGTGATGAAACGATTAAAAGAGGTAGAGATTTACTTGAAAAAGAAGTAGGTAGAAACGGTTTTGAAGCATTACTTTCTAGTGAAGCCATGAAAAAAGTTGCAAATCGATGCAATTTAAAAACTACTGAAGACCTTCTTGCATCTCTTGGTTTTGGTGGTTTAACTTTGCATCAAGTATTAAACAGATTAAGAGAAGAAGTAAAATTACAGACAGAAGATGTAAAAAATGATTCTGACTCTGAAATAGCAAAATCTCTTAAAAGTAATAATAATTTATCTACTAATCAATCTAATACAGCAGCTAAATCACCAATTTCCGGGATAGAAGGTCTTGATTACAGAATAGGTAAATGCTGTTCCCCACTCCCAGGCGAGGATATTGTCGGAACTGTGTCGCTCGGCAACCATGGGATAACTATACATAGGGAAGATTGTGAAAATGTAATACCAATTCCAATAGAGAGAAGATTACCTGTCGGTTGGAATCAAGATAATAAAACTGGCGATAATAAGTTTCCAATTCAGCTACGAATAGAAGTCATTGATCGAGTTGGAGTTCTTAAAGATATTCTTATGCGGTTATCTGATAAAGGTATAAACGTTAGTGATGCCAATGTTAAAACTGCTTATGGTAAACCAGCTATTATAAATCTTTGTGTAGGTCTTGAAAGTTATAATCAACTTCACAAAACAATTGAACAAATTAAATCAATGGCAGATGTTTTAGATATTGCCAGAGTTGGACAAAGTTAATTTTAAAATCAGATTAATTTATCTTTTACTTTTTATCTTGTAGATAAAGAAAACAATACTGCCGCAAATCAAAGCTAATAAAATACCTACACAAGATGAACCTAAGAGTAATTTTAAGGAAAAGATTCTACCTTGTTTCCATAAGTCATCAATAACTAAACTTTTTTCAAGAATTTTATTAGAAGGATTATTTAAAAAAATCGAACCAACTTTATAGTTAAAATAATAAAGTGGAATATAAGTAAAAGGGTTGCTGATCCAGGTACCAATTGCAGCTAGAATAATATTTCCCTTAGCTATTTTCGCAAAAAATACTCCTATTAAAGTCTGAAACCCAAAAAATGGAAAGCAACCACTAAATACCCCTATAGCTAAACCTTTAGCATTAAAGAAAGGACTTCCATTCTGACTCCTAAATAATGATAGAATTTTCTTATAGGTAATATCTCTTTTAAATCTCATTCAGAAAGAAAATTTCAAAATTAAATTCTTGATAATCTTACTTAATTATCCATAACAAAGCGAGAGATGGATTCGATAGTTACTACAGAAGATACGATAGCCGCAATTGCTTCAGCTATAAGTATTGGGAAGGGAGGAGTTGCGATAATAAGAGTATCAGGGAAAGACGCAATAAATTCTTGCAAAAAGATTGTTCATACTAAATCTAAATATGCATGGGAATCACATAGGGTTTTTCGTGGTTTTATTCAGGAAAATAAACAAAATAAATTTATAGATGAGGTTTTAATTTTAGTGATGAAATCCCCAAATAGCTTCACAGGAGAGGATGTAGTTGAACTTCATTGCCATGGCGGAATTATCATAGTAAATAAAGTTTTAGAGATATTATTATCTGGTAATTCTAGAGTTAGACTTGCAAACCCAGGAGAATTTAGTCAAAGAGCTTTTCTTAATGGGAAAATAGACCTTACTCAAGCCGAGTCGATTAATCAATTAATTAATGCAAGCAATAACAGATCAGCAGAGTTAGCCTTTAGCGGGGTTCAAGGAGAAATAAAGAAAAAAATTGATGATATTAAAAATGACCTTATAAATCAACTTTGCGAAATAGAAGCGAGAGTTGATTTTGAAGAAGACTTCACAGATTTTGATTACACCAAATATCTAAAAAACATTAAAAAAGTCAAAGAAAAAATAGAATTACTAATAGAAAATGCAAAAAGAAATTCATATATTCACAATGGAATATCCATTGCGCTTATAGGTAAAACAAATGTTGGCAAAAGCTCTTTATTAAATTTGCTTGCAAAAAAAGAGAAAGCAATCGTAACTAATATTCCTGGAACAACTAGAGATGTTATTGAAGTTAATTTAACTATTAATGATATTCCAATGAAAATAATTGATACTGCTGGCATAAGAGAAACTCATGAACAAATTGAAAGTATTGGAATTAAAAAAAGTTTTGGGAAAATAAAAGAGTCAGATTTTATAATTTATATTTATAGTCTTGAAGAAGGATTTAATGAAGAAGACAAAAAAATAATACAAGAAATTCCCAAAGAAAAATTAATTACTATTTTGGGCAATAAAAAAGATTTAATTGATTGCAAAAATATTAATTCAAATGAAGTAAAAAACACAATTCTTATGAGTATTAAGAATAATGATGGTGAAAGATTATTAATAGACACAATTATAAAAAAATGCGGATTAAAACAAGTAGAAAATATCAATATATTTTTAAACGAAAGACATCTAACAAATTTGTCTGCTTGCTTATCTAATTTAAATGATACTGATGAAATAATTGAAAATAAATTGCCATTTGATTTGTTATCAATTGAGTTGAGAGATGGAATTCAAAACTTATCTAAAATAACTGGTCAAGAATTAACAGAGCAACTTCTAGATAATATTTTTTCTAAGTTTTGTATTGGTAAATAAATTTGAGTTAAATTACATAGTGATATATAGTTGATTCTCTAACTTCAGTTTAATTTTTATTAATTAATTATTTCTTAGTTTAGTGGATTTAAATACTCCAATAATAAGTAAAATCATTGATAATTGGATCAATGAAGATATAGGTAGGGGAGATCTTACAAGTTCCTCTATTACAGAAGAGAATGGTAATGCATATTGGATTGCAAAAGAAGAGGGTATATTCTGCGGGGTTGAAATTATAAAAGAAATTTTTAGAAAAATTGATTTAAAAATCAGTCCAAAATTTAATATTTCTGATGGAGATAAATTTGTTAAAGATCAAAAACTCTTAGAAATATATGGGCCTTCAAAAAGTTTACTCGCTAGTGAAAGGATCAGCTTAAATATAGCAATGCATTTATCTGGAATATCAACATATACAAAGAATCTTACAGATAAATTAGAAGGCACAAATATAAAATTAGCAGATACTAGGAAAACGACTCCTGGCTTAAGAATATTTGAAAAATATGCATTCAAATGCGGAGGTGGGGTGAACCATAGAATGGGATTATACGATGCTGCTATGATTAAAGAAAATCATATTGCATGGACAGATAATCTTAAGAATGCAGTACAAAATATTCGCCTAAATTCTCCTTTTACAACTCATATCATAATTGAAGCTGAGAATATCGACCAGGCAAAAGAAGCAGTATTAGCAGGAGCGGATAGTGTCTTATTAGATGAACTTAGTCCTGAAATAATCAAAAAAAACGTTCAAGAATTAAGAGAGTTATCAATTAATAGTCTACAAAAAGAAGTCAATAAAAATTTGATAATAGAAGTTTCTGGAATAAACCCTCAAGAAATTAGTAAATATCTAATAAAAGGTATTGATTTGATTTCAACAAGTTCTTCAATCACCAAAAGTAATTGGATTGATTTGAGTATGCGTTATATTAATTAATCATATAGATAAATAATTGAATAATTAATGCTAATCATTTTTAAAGAATTAACAAAACAATTTGAACAATCTCTTTTTGATAGTCTTGAAAAAAATGATAAAAAAGGAGAATTCGCAATTCTTAGGAACAATTTAATTACACAATCATCAAAAGAGGAATTTGGTGATTATCAATGTAATGTTTGTTTAAGTTTATCTAAAATATATAAAAAGAACCCAAGAGATATTTCTAATGATTTTATTAACCTTTTAAATAAAAATAAAATCATAGCAAAATTATGTAAGAGTCTAGAAATAGCTGGACCTGGATTTATAAATATAAAATTAAAAGATGAGGTTCTAATAAATGAAATTAAGTCAAACATTCAATGCAATAGGGTTGGCATACCTCTAATTAGAAAAGATTTAGATAGTGGTTTGTCCAATAAAGTTATTGTAGATTTTTCTAGCCCTAATATTGCTAAAGAAATGCATGTAGGGCATTTAAGATCAACAATAATAGGTGACTCAATATCTAGAATTTTCGAGTTAAGAGGTTATGAAGTATTAAGACTCAATCATGTTGGTGATTGGGGAACACAATTTGGCATGCTTATTACTCAGCTCAAAGATTTATATTCAAATGATCTAGAAGAAATAGGAAAGATCAAGATAAGTGATTTAGTTGAATTTTATAAAGAATCAAAAAAAAGATTTGATAACGAATACGAATTCCAAAAAAGATCTAGAGAGGAAGTAGTTAAGTTACAAAGTGGAGATATTAAGTCGATTAAAGCTTGGAAATTATTATGTGATCAATCAAGGAAAGAATTTGATGAAATCTATAAAAATTTAAAAATAAAAATAGAAGAAAGAGGTGAATCTTTTTATAATCCCTTCTTAAAATCAGTTATTGATGATTTGAATTTAGAAAAAATATTAGTAGAAGATCAAGGAGCAAAATGTGTATTTTTAGATGGGATGACTAATAAAGAAGGCAAACCTTTACCGCTAATTGTTCAAAAAAAAGATGGAGGTTTTAATTATGCCACCACAGATCTTGCTGCTATAAGATACAGATTCAATAAACCTCCTAATGGCGATGATGCTTCAAGAATTATTTATGTAACTGATCATGGGCAAGCAAATCATTTTGCTGGAGTTTTTCAAGTTGCAAAAAAAGCAAAATGGATCCCAGAAAATTGTCAAGTAGACCATGTCCCTTTTGGGTTAGTTCAAGGAATTGATGGCAAAAAACTAAAGACAAGAGAAGGTGAAACAATACGCCTAAAAGATTTATTAAATGAAGCAGTTAGAAGAGCAAAAGAAGATTTATTGAAAAGATTAGAAGATGAAGATCGTTATGAGACCGAAGAGTTTATAGCAAATACTTCAAGAATTATTGGATTAGGAGCTGTTAAGTATGCAGATTTAAGTCAAAATAGGATTACTAATTATCAATTTAGTTTTGATAAAATGCTTTCCCTTAATGGTAATACTGCTCCTTATTTGTTATATACACTTGTAAGAATTTTAGGAATTAAAAGAAAAAATGATTTTGTTTATGAATCTAAAGATTTTCAGTACGTAAATTATGAACATAAATCTGAGTGGAAACTTATCAGAAAATTACTAAGGTTCGATGAAGTTATAATTTCTATTGAAAAAGACTTAATGCCAAATAGATTATGCAATTATCTGTTCGAGCTATGTCAGACTTTTAATAGATTCTATGATCAAGTTCCAATCCTCAAAGAAGAAAAAAATATAAAAATCTCTAGGCTTAATTTATGTGACCTAACTGCAAAAACACTAAAATTAAGCTTAGAGCTTTTAGGAATTGAAACTTTAGAAAGAATGTAATGAATGATTTTGATCCATTAAATAATCTTTTCCCAAAACCAAGAGAAGAAATAATAAAAATGCAGTCTTATTCTGCACCTTTAGAAAATAGAAGAAATTTACTCCGCTTAGACTTTAATGAAAATACTTTAGGTCCAAGTCCTAAGGTTTTAGAGGCATTACAAGCGATAAAATTAGATGAGATATCAATTTATCCAGAATATAATTTTTTAAAAAAATTTTTATGTGATGAATATCTTGATACAAGAAAATTTGGTAATGATGAAATCGGAATTTTCAATGGAGCAGATGCAGCAATAAATGCAATTTTCAATTGCTTTGGAGAAAAAGATCAGATATTTCTAACCACCAATCCAACTTTTGGTTACTATTCTCCTTGTGCAGAAATCCGAGGAATGAAAAAAATAAGTTGTTCTTACATTGGAGAAAATTTTCTATTCCCTATCGAAGAATTTAGAGAAAAAATAATAGAGCATAATCCAAAGTTAATATTTATTTGCAATCCAAATAATCCAACAGGAACTGTTCTAAGCTCTCATGAAATAATTAATTTAGCCAATATCAATAACGATTCATTAATAGTTGTTGATGAACTATATGAAAAATTTAATGGAGATAGTCTTCTTGAATCGATAGATTTTGAAAAGAATAAAAATATACTAATAATCCAATCTCTTTCAAAAACTGCAGGTCTAGCTGGTTTAAGAATAGGTTTTACTTTTGGCAATAAAAGTTTAATTCAGTACATTAATAAAGTTACAGGACCATATGATGTAAACAGCTTTGCTATAACAGCTGCATTAGCAGCACTTAAAGACAAATCATATATTGATAATTATGTTTTAGAAGTAAAAAAGGCGAGGGAATGGATTTTAAATAAATTTAAATCAACAAAAATCAGAACTCACTTTAGTGGAGGTAATTATTTCTTAATTTGGCCAAAAAAACATCCTAAAAGCTTAATACAACAGATGAGAGAAAAAGGTATTCTTATTAGAAGTATGGAAAACAAAAAAGATATCAATAATTCTATAAGGGTTAGTATTGGAACTAAAGAACAAATGATTTTTTTCTGGGATAATTACAAGTTATTAGATTTAAAAAATTAATTACTGAAAATATAAATTGTATTTTGATCGATTCTTTTAGGTTTTATTTGAAAATTTTTTCCAACATATTTTACTTTAAAATCTTTCATATTTTCGATAAATAAATCAGCATTTGAGAAATCACATTCTTTATTAATTTTTTTGCCGCGTTCAAAGTGAACAGGAATAACTACATTAGGTTTTAGAAGCTTAACTATTTTTGAGGCTTCTTTACCATTGTAAGATTTTATTCCTCCTCCAATTGAAATAAACAATATATCTGGACTAGACAAGATAATTTGACTGTTTATATCAATATCACCAGCAGCTCCTCCCATATGAACAATTTTAAGATCATTCTGCTCCCAACTCCAAACAGTTGCCATTCCAAATCTTCTTCCATCTACTCTGTCATGTGGTACAGAAATTCCATTTAATAAAATATCCTCAAATTGATAGATTCCTGGGTCAACGAACATTAATTGATCATTAGGGTTATATCCTTCATCTGGAAGCCTAGAACTAGCCAAAATAAAATCTACGTTGACTTCTTTTGGCTCCTTTAAATTACTTGAACAACCTATTGCTTTAAAGGGATTTATCAGAATAGATTTATCTGCACTAGTAATTAAAAAACTACTATGTCCCAAACTTTTTATTCCTAAGTTCCTTGCCAATAATGAGGTAGGTAAAAAAGAGCTAACTAATATCAAAAATAAAAAGTTTTTAATTTGAGAAATCATAATATTAATTTTTTTTATTTTACTTTTGTTCAGCCATTTTTAGAAAATTACTAATTAATTTATGACCAAATTGCGTCAACACACTTTCAGGATGGAACTGTACCCCATGTAAATTTTTATATTCTTTATGAGAGATAGCCATAATTGTTGAGTCTTCTAAAGTCGCAGTTATGTCGAAACAAGATGGTAAAGAACTTGAATCAACTATAAGACTATGATACCTAGTAGCCACAAATGGAGTCTCGATATCTTTAAACAATCCTTTTTGATTATGAAATATTTTGGATGTCTTACCATGCATAAGTTCTTGCCCAACTATAACCTTACCTCCAAAAGCTTGGGCCAAAGCTTGATGACCTAAACAAACTCCCAAGGTAGGAATATTTTTAGATAATTTTTTTAGAATTGGCAGACAAATTCCAGATTGATCTGGATTACCTGGACCTGGAGATAAGAGAATTCCACCAGGATTTAGTTTGATAATTTCTTCTAAAGTAATTTCATCATTTCTTTTAACTATTAATTCTTTAGTTATTTCATGCTCAACTGAAAGTTCTCCTAAATATTGAACAAGGTTATAAGTAAAACTATCGTAATTATCAATAACAAGAAACATATTTATATGGATTTAAAAAAACAACTTTATTTTAGGAACAAAGATATATACAGCAATAATAACAGAATTAATGGAAGCTAATAATACTGCTCCTGCAGAAGTATCTTTTGAAATTTTAGCCAAAATACTAAATTCTTTTTTCACTACTAAATCAACGATTGATTCAATAGATGTGTTCAATATTTCTAATATTAAAACAGACATTATTGTTGCAATCAAAATAACATAATTACTTAGACTAATTTTGAGAAAAAAACCAATTATTAAACTTGTAACAGCAAAAATTAATTGAATTTTAAAATTTCTTGAAGTTTTTAATACATAACTAATACCATTAAAAGCGTACTTAAAACTTATAAATACATTACTAGAAGTTTTGTATGATTCTTTTTTATTTTCTAAATAGTTTATTTTTTTTTCCATTGATTTTTAATCTAATCGAGTAATTAAATATTCTTGGAAATTTAACATATTTTCTAAATCATGGTCATTATTATGTTCCCATCCCAAAAGATGTAAAAATCCATGACTAGCCAACCAGATCATCTCTCTATAGATTGAATGTTTATATTCATAAGATTGCTCAAGTGCCATCTCTAATGATATAAAAATATCTCCCAACTCTAAATGATCTAAATTATTTGGAGATTCATGAGAAATAATTGGAAAAGATAAAACATCAGTTGGACCATTTTTTTGCATCCATTTCTTATTCAAAGAAGCAATTTCTTGATTAGATATTATCTGTAAGCCTAATGAAAAAGATTTTTTTTCAAAAAAATAATTTGGTAATTCATAATCCTCTTTTTTTAATATAGTATTTGTCCAAGATAAAAAAACTTTCTCCCAAAAAATAGATTCAAAAATAAGATGAGTTTTAGTATCTTTTAACTTATTTGAAAATTGAGAGAAATCATTACATTGAAAAACCAAATCTAAATTTATTTCAGAAATAATTTTTTCTTTCATACAATCTTAAACTGGAATATTGGGCTTACCTATTGTGGCCACAAGTATTAATATCCCAATTAAAACTAGAAAGGTTATTGAAAAATGAGAAATACTTTTTGAGCCTTTCCTTACCATATTTCTCATAGCAAGCTTTATAAAGCTTGGAGGTGAAACTTTTTTTTCTAAAATTTCGTTTTTATTTTCCATTAGTTATTCAAGAGATTCATTAGAAGAAATATTCATACGTAATAATTCATGAATAAATGGTTCAAGTCCACCATCTAAAACACT
>QCNC01000003.1 GCA_003210155.1 Prochlorococcus sp. AG-424-E18
AAACTTAGTCACTAGTATTTGAGTAATTTGATTATTATTAATGCACTCTCATTATAAATATTGGATGAAATATATAACCTTAGGTGCAGAAGTAATAATTTGTTCCATAAATTTCTTTAATCATAAGATTTATATTTAATGTCAAAAGGAAATATGCCAGATGTTCTTGTTTTAGGTGCAGGGCCTGCAGGTATGGCAATTGCCTCAGCTTTAGGGAAGGAAAAATTAGATGTTGAAGTGCTTTCTCCAAATGGACCAGATGAACCTTGGCCAAACACATATGGCATTTGGGGGGAAGAAGTTGATCAACTCGGGCTTCAGGATTTACTTGAGTATAGATGGAAGAATACTGTAAGTTTTTTTGGTCATGGCGCTTTAGAAGAACAGGACGACGAGAATAAAGCCACGGAACATTCACTAGATTATGGACTATTTGACAAGAAGAAACTCCACAATTATTGGTTTAATGAATGCAATAAGTCTTTTATTAAATGGCATCAAGGCTTTGCAAATAAAATACATTATGAAAAATACAAAAGTACAGTAACCACAAAAGATGGCAAGACTTACTCTGCAAGATTAGTAGTAGATGCAACAGGATATGATCCTGTTTTTCTTAAATTAAAATCGTGTGGTCCCTTAGCAGTTCAAACTTGTTATGGAATAGTAGGTAATTTTAGTAAACCTCCACTTAAGAAAGGGCAGTTTGTATTGATGGACTATAGAAATGACCATCTTAACGATGAGCAAAAAAAAGAACCGCCCACTTTTCTTTATGCAATGGATATGGGGGATGGTAAATATTTTCTTGAAGAAACATCTCTTGGTTTAGTAAATCCTCTAACAATGGAAAATTTAAAAGAGAGACTAGAGAAGAGGCTTTCTTATCGAAATATATCAATTACAAGCATGCAGCACGAAGAGCTTGGCTTATTTCTCCCTATGAATATGCCAATCCCAGATTTCAAACAACAAATACTTGGATATGGTGGTGCTGCTTCAATGGTACATCCTGCATCTGGATATTTAATTGGTAATGTTTTAAGAAGAGCTCCACTTGTCGCTAAGGCAGTCTCAGAAGCAATTAAAAATAAAAATCTAAGTACCTATCATATTGCTAGAAAAGGTTGGGAAACTTTATGGTCAAAAGAATTAATTAGGAAGAAATCACTTTACCAATTTGGATTAGAAAAACTCATGAGGTTTGACGAGAAACTATTGAGAGAATTTTTTGGTAGTTTTTTCCAACTACCTAAAAATCAATGGTATGGTTTTCTAACTGATACTCTTTCTTTAAAAGAGATTGTATATGCGATGTGCGTAATGTTTATAAAGGCTCCATGGAGTGTAAAAAAAGGTCTTATGATTATGCATGGTAGAGAATTTAAAATGTTACTTAGGATAATATTTCCAAACATATAGTTTAAAAATGAGAACCATACTAATAAGTGGAGCCAGTAGAGGTATTGGACTAAATATTGCACATAAAGAATTAAAAGAAGGCAATAGAATTAGTATTGGCATAAGAGATTTAGAATCATTAAAAGGAAGCGCTATTGATCCACAAAAATGGCCAGAAGGGAAAATTATAATCAACCATTATGATGCATTAAAAAAAATTACAGCCGAAAATTGGATAAAGAATACCGAAGATGAATTTGGAGGATTTGATTCAGTAATAAATTGTTCTGGAGTATTATCGAAAGTTCCTTTCTTATACAAAGATGGTGACGAAGAAGATATTTTAAATACATTAAATATCAATTTTTTGGCAATTTGGAATTTATGTAGGCTTTCTTGGGATCATTTATGTACTTCTGGCAGAGGAAGAATTATTGTTTTAGTTTCAATGAGTGGGAAAAGATCTAAAGGTGATTTAGCAGCTTATTCTTCTTCAAAGTTTGCTCTTATGGGATTATGCCAAACGATGAAAAATAAAGGTTGGGATAAAAATATAAGGGTTTCAGCAATTTGCCCAAGCTGGGTTAATACAAAAATGGCCCAAAATATCTCTTCCCTAGACAAATCAAGCATGACACAACCTGAAGATATTGCTGAAATATGCTCTACTATTCTTAAGTTACCTACCCAATCAGTTCCATTTGAAATTGCCTTAAATTGTAATTATGAAATTTAACCTAAATTGAAAATTAAGTAAGCCATTGAAAGCATCGCAATTGCAATAAATAAACCTTTTATTCGATTAGTTAGCAATGAAAAAAGAGATAAATCTTCAGAAAAGTATCCGCCAAAACTACCTGTTATAAATAATATAACCATTGGTAAAGATGCCATTCCGAAAGAATAAGATATAGATTTTACAAATCCAAAATTTAAATAATTAAAAATAAGGGAACTTAATGAAAACAATAAAAAAGATGCAAATAGACTTATGGAAACTTCAGCATCTAAAGTGTGAGGTAAGCTACCCTTTAATTCAAATTGCTTTTTACATTCTCTAATTTGTCTTTTAGAAAGCTTTAAATAACCAGTTTCTGGAATTCTTTGCGACTTATATTTTCTTAGTAATCTTGCTTCAAGAGTTTCTGGCTCCTTTGTCATAATTGATGTTAATAATTCATCTGGCTTTAATTTCTTAATTTTCTTTTCAAGATTATCCGTTTTCCCAATCCTATAAAGGTCTCCTACTCTAATAAGGTAAACATATCCCGACATTTGCGTTGTAAGATTAATACTATTCCTATTTAGATAATACCTAAAGAATTAGGGAAATTAAAAGTTTTTACAATATGAAAAACGATATTTTATATTCATTTCGAAGATGTCCATATGCAATTCGTGCAAGATGGGCCCTGTTAATTTGTGAAATAAAAGTAGAGATAAGAGAAATTGATTTAAAAAATAAACCTCTAGATTTTTTAAATAATTCAAAGACGAAA
The DNA here is from genome assembly GCA_003210155.1 of Prochlorococcus sp. AG-424-E18. Lineage (GTDB taxonomy): Bacteria > Cyanobacteriota > Cyanobacteriia > PCC-6307 > Cyanobiaceae > Prochlorococcus_A. Next base: position 2,901 of record QCNC01000003.1, read on the forward strand.
ACGGTTCCAATACTTATAAAAAAAAATAGTGAAGTTATTGAAGAAAGTCTTGAAATTATCCAGTGGGCCCTATTAGAGTCAAAAAAGGAAAACATCAAATTAATTTATTTTCCTGACAACAAAAAAGAAGATATTTTTGAAATAATTAATGAAAACGATAACGAATTCAAATATCATTTAGATCGATTTAAATATGCCACAAGATATAAGAATATTGATGAAGAATTTCATTTCAAAAATGCGATTAAATTTATAAAGAGATGGAACGAACTTCTTTCAGAAAACAAATACTTTTTTGGAGATAGCCCCACAATCGCTGATTGGTCTATTTGGCCTTTTGTAAGACAATTTAGAATCGCTTGTGAAAGTCAAAAAAGAACAAATTATTTTGAATCCTCAATAAAAAACTGGTTAGAATCATTTGAGAAAAATAGAGAATTTAAATCCTTAATGCATAAATACGAATTATGGGGACCATATTCTAGGAAGAATTATTTCCCATCTAATTAACTTGCCAATAACTTCCTTTTCTCAATTATTCTCGCTAACTCTAGAAAATATCCTGCAGTCCTAAATTTGCCTATATTTTTTTCCTTAAAATCAAGATCGCTTCTAATTTCTGCAGTCTCTGCCATAAGCAAATCTAAATCATTTGATCCAAGACTATACAATTCACCAAGTTCGATTTCCCTTCCAAGTAAATGACTCCTAAACCACTTCCCTTTATTTTCTTGAGGTGGAATATCGTAGGGTGTAAATGACATAAAAATAAAATTTTAGGCTTTTTACCATTCTAGGGTTCTTATTGAAACTTTTTCATCTCTACTTTATTAAAAATCATTGCGATAGAAAGAATTGCGAATGTAATTAGGGCACAAATTTCTGTCCAATAATCTAACCCAATTTTAGAAATCATTAATGGTGCAAGAACTGTGAATAGCCCCCCAGAAAGAATTAACTGAGCGAATAGCTGTTTTGACGTAAAAATTGGTAAAGTCTTAGAATTATTTTTAGGATCTGAAAGCCTTAAAAGAAGTAACCCAGAAGCTACTACTCCTGTAGAATTTCCAAACTCTATCAAACTTTTTTCAAACCAATAATCATCAAAAATAAAGTATGCGAAATAAGCAATACAGATTAAATTCCACAATAAACCGAAAAGAGTAAACACTAAAATAAGTATCCAATTATCAAAAACAACTGCAATATCTAAACTTGCCATAGCTGTAAAAATCAATAAGTCTGTGGATAAAATACCAATCTCCCTTTGCAGAATATTTGAAATAAATTCTGTATTTTTGGTTTTTTCTAAAATATATCTAATAAGGAGCGAACCTATAAGGATAAAAGGAAATACAGGTAGTGAAAAAATAACTTCCTTCGAAAAATCACCAAAAGAACTTGAAATATACCTTAAAAATTTAAGTAGCAAAACACCAAAAGAAATTGCCAAACCAGAGAATCCAAGATTTATTATTAAAATTCTTAAATCTGCAAAAATTCCAATCTTATTTTTTCCATTTGGAGTATCTTTTTGTTCAATAATTTCCTCAGTATCTGAAAGGCCTAAAGTTCTACCAAGAAAAATGAATATGCTACCCAATATTGAAGAGGATAAAAGACCCATTGTTGCCATAGCCAAACCAAGATCTAAACCATTTGGGAAACCGAGTTTATTAAAACTTTCTCCTATTATTGATGCAGCTCCATGACCACCTTCAAAACCTACCTCTATTAAACAACCCATTAAAGGGTTTGCATCCATAGATGGAGGCAGAAAATATTTAACAACAAGACCACCGACAAAAAATTGTCCGAAACCAAGTGAAAGAGCTAATAGAAATTGATTAAAAATTGGTTTAACTAAACCATTTATATTTGGGATAGGTCTTCCCATCATTAAAGTTGCGAAGACTAATGATAAAAGAGGAGTAGGAAAATTACTCCAAACGTTGATTGTTTCTTTTGGCAAAAAGTGTATCGCTCCAAATGGGCCTATAGATATACCTAAAATTCCTGATATAACAGCTATCGGCAATCCAAATCTCTCGAGTTGAACAGCTAGTTTAAATTTTCTTCCAAAAATCAACAAAAAAAATATAATTAATAATCCCAAAAAACTTATCAATAGAGAATTTGAAAAAATATCTTTATTCTGTGTCGAAAAAATATTCAATGATTTCAAAAACATATAATTCTAAATCTAAATTAATAAACAAAATTTTTCAAATAAAAAAGGCCCCTGTAATAGGAGCCTTTTGATATTGGTAAGAAAATTTGAGAATTAATCTTTAAGAGTAACTGTAGCACTATCAATATTACTGATAGCATTTGTAACTCTCTTGAAGTCAAAGCCTAGTGCTCTTAAAGCATGCCATAGATGACCTTGAATAAAGAAGAATCCGAAATAGTAATGAACATTAGCTAACCACGCCCTTGATGTATACTCACCATCAGGAAGATCAACAGTATCTACCCAATAAGGAGAAATACTAAATTTCAATTCAAGTGGTTCACCAAAGAATTCAGTTGGATAAACTGTTGTGTTAGCTGCACTCCAGAAGGCTGCAATAATAGCCATCCAGCCTATTCCAGCTAATGACCATGAAAGAACAGCTTCTGCGGAGAGAAGGCCTTTACCTTTAAATTTGGTGTATTCACCAACTTGCTTAGTAGCAATATGCCAAGCACCACCAGTAATCTCAACGAACGCAAGGAAAGCATGACCTCCCATTACTTCTTCGAGACTATCAATAGTCAAAAAGTCTGTCTGATGATTCCAAATTTTGGCTAAATTTAATTCATACTCAACCTGTCTTACTGAACCAATAGCTGGATCATAAATTCCATGAACTCTTGCCCATTCGACAAAAGCAATAACTGCGAAACCAAGAATAATTAGATGGTGACCAAGAATAAATGTCAATTTGTCTGGATTATCCCATTCAATATTGAATTTTCTGGCTCTTGCTACATCAGAATCTTCTAGATTTCCAGGAAGTAGTAAAGAATGTAAAAGTCCCCCAGCTGCTAAAACCATAGAAGAAACTAAGTGAACAATTGCTATCGCTAGAACAGGTTTAGTATCTCCCATAGCAACACCATTAGCATCGAACCCTATTCCAAGAGTTGCTAAATGAGGAAGAACGATTAGAGGTTGATGCCCCATTGGGACGCTTGGGTCAAATCGTGAAAGTTCAAAAAGGGTGAATGCACCCGCCCAGAAAACAATTAATCCTGCATGAGCTACATGAGCAGCAATGAATTTTCCTGAGCGATTCGCTACACCTGAATTACCAGCCCACCATCCATAGGTAGTATCTGGATTTCCATAGGTTTGCATTTAGGAATTGATTAGCTTAAACGTTTTGAGAATACTTTATATTTCACCAAACAGTTGAATTAATAACAAAATTGTAAAGGTTAGTAATCCTAGTAATTACCAAACAAAAAATCTACATAAGGCAATCCAAGAGCAAAGAAGGTAGATTTAATGCAGAAAAATTATTCTCAAAGATATAAGTTTCATAAAATAAACCATTATTTTCCAATTCAAATAATTTTAATAAATTTCATTTTGCTGACATTAAACGATGTTTTGTTTCATTAAACCTTCTTATTTATTGCCTCATTCTCAAACACTTATTAAATATGAGATAAGACATCTAATATTATGACTACTACCCAAGAGTCTTCTAGAAAATTTTCACTAGAAATGAAATCTGAAATTCATTATAAAAAGGCTGCAAAATCTTACAGAAAATCAAAACAATACATAAATATGATTAACCAATATCCAACTTTGCAAAACACACTAATTGAGTGTAAGGATGAAAACCTAATTGAATAAAAATTTTAAATATTTTTTCAAATCAATCAAAAAAATATATTTAGTTTTTAGGCTGCGATATTATTGTTTTCATCAGAATAAAATTTATTAATTATTTGTCTGCACATTTTTATATTGTAAAGGGCTCTAGGTTTCCAAGGTTTTTTCTGACCGAGTGGAGAGCTTTTCCAATGAATTCCAGGCTTGAGTATTCCATTTTCACGCAAAAAAGAAAGTTTAATTTCAGTTATTCCTAGTTTTTCCGCGGTCAACTCAGATGAGCTCCACATATCCCCTAACATTGAATTAAGTAAATATTATTAATCCTTGATAACGTTAATTTTATTTTTTTGAAAGGGGTAAAACTTTTAAATAATTATTAATTAACAAAAAACCTAGTATTTACAAAGAGGGGGAGATTTGAAAAATTTATATCAAATTAAGAAATATTAAATAAAGAATCTTCATTAATGAATATCTCATCAATCCCCTCTTCTCCTTTATATGTGGATTTAAAGTTAACGTATTCTTCTGTAATAGATTGATGCTTTGAAAGATTGATCCAACCCTTGTGCCAATTACCACTATTTATTAATTCTTCGTATGTAGTTGTTAAGTTAATTTCAGAATCAAGGACAGAAACCATTAAAAAACTAATATTTCCTTTTTCTTTAGTCTCATTTACTAAAACAAAATGTCTCAATCCATTTATGGTTTTATTAGAAGTCCAGTAAGTTTCCATAATTATTTTTTCTTAATATTCCCCTCAGGATTTTTTCTAGATATTTTCTTATATTCATTTCTAATTTCTTCTAATAAAAGTTTTCTTCTATCCATATAGTTAACAGAATCTTGTTTAGATAAGTTATATCTTTCTTTTTTAGTTAAATTCATCCAGTTATTAAAATTCTTTTTATTGAAAGTTGTTAATTTTTTAGCATTCAAAACTTTTTGTTTTCTATTTAATTGAAAAAAATGCCTTAAATAAAAAAAAATAAATATAAAAAGAAAAATTATCACAAACTTTAAGAGCATCACTTCGCAAGTAAATTGTTATTTATCCATTTTCCCAATTCAATATCATTCTCAAAAGATATAACTTCTTCTTCATTCCCACTACCTGATTGATCAAAGAGCCTTATAATAAACTCACCTTTAACTGCCTCATCATCACCAATTACTATAATACTTTTAGATTTTAGTTTATTTGCCTTTTTAAATTGTTTAGAAAATGAGGCTCCACTTAAATCCAACTCAACTATCAAATCATAATTTCTTAATTTTCTAGATAAATCCAAAGCTAAGGATTCAGCAATTAAGCCTTGATTAATAATATAAATATCAGTATTTCTTGGAACTTCAAGATCTTTTCCTGCTAATAGAATTAATCTCTCTAGACCAATAGCAAATCCAATTGCCGGGGTATTTGGCCCTCCCATTTGTTTTATTAAATCATCGTATCTTCCTCCACCGCAAACTGTAGCTTGGGAACCTAAAGCACCACTTGTGATTTCAAAAGCAGTATGGGTGTAATAATCTAAACCTCTTACTAAATTAAAATTTTCCACGTAAGGTATTTTTAAAACTTCTAATTGTTTTTTTAAGTCTGAATATCTTTTATGACTTTTTTCAGACAAAAAATCAAATAATCTTGGTGCATTTTCAAGAGCTTTTTTAGTTTTAATATTCTTTGAGTCCAAAATCCTCAAAGGGTTTTTAGTAATCCTATTCTGAGAATCTAAATCTAGAGAATCTTTATTTATTTCTAACCATTTTAAAAAGGATTTTTGAAAATTTGATCTGTCATTTGTATCACCTAAAGTATTTATTTCAAGATTGAGTTCTTTTATTCCTAATTTTTCTAAAATATCCCAAGCTAAAGCAATAATTTCAACATCACTTCTAACTGAATCATGTCCTATAAACTCAACACCTAACTGATGAAACTGTCTTTGTCTGCCTGCTTGAGGTCTTTCGTATCGAAACATGGGACCCATGTACCAAAGTTTTTTAAGAGGATTAGACGATATTCCGTTTTGTATTAACGCTCGTGCGACTGAGGCTGTTCCTTCGGGTCTGAGAGTACAGGATCTCCCCCCCCTATCAAGAAATGTATACATTTCCTTACTGACAACATCTGTTCCTTCACCAATTCCTCTTATAAATAGCTCGGTCATTTCCAGTATTGGTGTTCTTATTTCTTTGATGGATGCTCTTGAAAGCTGTTCCAATACAATTTTCTCAACATTTTGCCACTTTATTAATTGATCAGGCAATAAGTCTACTGTTCCTCTTAGATTTTTTAAGTTATTCAAAGTTCTAAAAAATAATTCAAAATTTTTAATTCATCTAGAAATTAATCTTTGATTAGTTATTATGTGAGACAATTTTAATTTAACATTTAGAAAAACTATTGGGAATAAATAAAAATAATGAGAATCAGCATTGCGGTACAAAGCCAAAAAAAATTGCTTTTGGAATAGCACCTCTTGGTATAGTTTCAATAGGCATAGTGCCTATGGGAGTAATAAGTATTGGGGTAGTCCCAATGGGTGTATTTTCTTTTGGTGCAGTAGCAATGGGAATAGTCAATTTATCAGTAGTTGGGATGGGAATTATCTCTGCGGGTGTTACTACTATGGGAATATGGGAGTATTCACCTAATTCTCATAACAAAAATCATAATCATTCCAAACAAATTTCAAATTCAAATAATGAAAATATGATGTCAGATCTATTTAACACAAAACAAGAAGCTGAAGAAGCAGCCTCAAAATACGGATGTGTTGTAGCTCATAAAATGGGCAATAAATGGATGCCTTGTAAGATGCACTAAATTTTTTCTTAGTCAAAAATTTATTAAATATTAATTCAAAATCTCTACTCTAAAATCAAGATTTTTTGCCTCATCAGTAGTTAATTTTCTTGACCAAGCCCCTTGCACAGGACTATTCCATCTGAACCCAGCATTTTTAGCTAAAGACCTATCTTCATAACTAATCAGTGCCTTATATAAAAACCTCGGTTCAGTAGCCTTAATTAAAAGTTCCTCTAAATCATCACATTTTTTGAAGACCTCAGATATATAAAAGCAATCAGATAAAGCTCTATGTAAATTCCAAACTGGTATTGAAAAAGATAAAGCTAGATCAGTTACTGAGGGTCTATTTTTTAGTGATTTTTGAAAAGACCAATTAATATCTTCTAAACTGCATATCCATTTTTTATTAAGTTTAGGTAATCTTCCTTTCCCAAACCATTTCTTATCAAACTCTACATTATGCGCGACAATGAAATCCGCAGATTCTACAAGTTTTAAAAAGAAATTCAATCCATCTTCCCATGGTTGAGAGATATTAGTTACTTCTGCAGATATGCCATTAACGTATTCTGCCTCATTATTATTAACCGGGAATAAGAATGAGACCTGGGAAAGTACACATTTAAAAGATACATCAAACAAAATACAACCTATCTCTATCACTTCATCTTTATTTTCATCTAAACCTGTTGTTTCAGTATCAAGAATTAAAATTTTTTCAATTTTTTTATTCTGATTGGCAACACTATCTTCAGATGGATAACTGATAACTTGATCCTGAAGAATATCCAATTGATTTAATTCTTTTTTGTTAGATAGTTCCAATTAGCTGAAAACTCTTTCATTTATCTTGACGCATTTAATAAAAATTTCTCTTAAATTAATATAAATTAAGAAAAATGATTAGATAATAATTTTGAAAAATTTTTTTTATGAAAGATGACTTATACAAAATATCAATTTAATAATTTTTGTTATTGGCCTTCAAATCCTAAAAAAATTGTGGAATTTATTGGCGGAAGTTATCTAGCTTCTAAGCCAGATTTAACTTATAGAAGATTCATAGAGAGTTTAATTAATAAAAACTATGCAGTACATGCGTATAAATACACTCCACAATTCGATCACCAACAGCTTGCTATTAAAGCATGGAGGGATTTCAAGAATTGCCGAATATCTTTATCCAAGAGAATAGGAGAATCAATTCCCTCAATAAGAATTGGTCATAGCCTAGGCTGCAAACTTCATCTAATTTCCCCTGATGGTGGAAGAAATTGCGAAAAATTCATATCAATAAGTTTTAATAACTTCAGTGCTAACAAATCTATTCCATTATTGAAACAAATTTCTCAAAAATTAGAATTCAAAAGTGAATTCAGTCCAAGCCCTGAAAGAACTTTGCGATTAATTCAAAAAACATATAATCAAAAAAATAACTTTCTAATAAAATTCAACTCAGACGAATTAGATCAAACAGATAAATTATTTTCTTGTCTGAAAGCAAGAAAAGAAGATAATTCTAAGGGGGTGATGTTAAAGGGTACACACACCATAATTGCAAGCGCAGGACTAAGAGAAAATTTTTTGGGAGACTGGGCCGATGATGAATTCAAAAGAAATACTATAAAAAAAATTTCTAATTTAATTGATGAATCTGATTAAGATAATTCTTTCAGCTTTTCTAAAACAGAACTATCTTCAAGAGTACTTATATCACCGCTAATTTTTTCTCCAGCAGCCAAAGATCTTAAAATACGCCTCATAATTTTTCCACTACGTGTTTTCGGAAGAGAGTCAGAAATTATAATTTTTTCAGGCTTTGCGATAATTCCTATTTCATTAACGACATGTTTTTTTAGATTCTCTACTAATTCTGAAGAACCGTTCACATCTTTCTCGAGAGATACAAAAGCAACTATAACTTCGCCTTTTAAATCATCTTTTTTACCCACGACTGCAGACTCTGCAACTGATTTATGACTTACCAAAGCAGATTCTATTTCCATTGTTCCTAACCTGTGTCCTGAAACACTTATCACATCATCAACTCTTCCCATAATCCATATATATCCATCTTCATCAAGGCGTGCTCCATCTCCAGCAAAATAAACATTTTTTTCTCCTTCAAAGGAAATATATTCCCAATAACTCTCCAAATATCTCTCTGAATTTCCGTGAATTGTTCTCATCATTCCTGGCCAAGGTTTTTTAATAATTAAATAGCCACCCTCATTCTCCTTTACCTTATCTCCATTCTTATCGACAATTTCAACTTCAATTCCTGGTAGAGGAAAAGTAGCTGAACCTGGCTTTGTAGAAACGACTCCAGGCAAGGGACTTATCATCACACCACCAGTCTCAGTTTGCCACCAAGTATCAACAATAGGGCATTTTTCTTTACCAATAACATCCCTATACCACATCCATGCTTCAGGATTAATTGGTTCTCCAACTGTGCCCAAAAGTCTAAGACTCTCCAAATTATATTTATCAGGTATTTCACGCCCAGACTTCATAAATGCTCTTATTGCAGTTGGTGCAGTATAAAAAATAGAAACCTTATATTTTTGAACAATTTCCCAAAAAGCTCCTAAATTTGAGGGTCTTGGCACTCCCTCATACATTAAGGTTGTAGCACCATTAGATAAAGGCCCGTAAACTATATAACTATGACCTGTAATCCAACCAACATCAGCAGTACACCAGTAAATATCGTCATCTTTTAAATCAAAAATCCATTTAAATGTCAAATGGGACCAAAGATTATAACCACCCGTAGTGTGGACTACACCTTTGGGCTTTCCAGTAGAGCCTGAAGTATAAAGAATAAAAAGTCTATCTTCGCTATACATTATTTCTGGTTCACATTCATCTTTTTGATCTTTTAATAATTCATGCCACCAAAAATCTCTATCATCAACCATCGGAATATTTTTTTGGGATCGTTGAACAACAACTACTTTTTCAACAACTTTATCTGCCCCACTTTCAATAGCCGCGTCAACTGCTTTCTTAAGTTCAATCACCTTATCTTTTCTAAAGCCACCATCAGCAGTAATAACAAATCTGGCGTTTCCATCAATTAACCTATCTTTTAAAGCTTCTGAAGAGAATCCTCCGAAGACAACTGAATGAGGTGCGCCAATTCTTGCACAAGCTAACATCGCAAACATCGCTTCAGGAATCATCGGCATATAAATACATACCAAATCCCTTTTTTTTACACCAATTGCTTTTAATGCATTAGCTGCTTTACATACCTCTTTTAGAAGTTCATCGTAAGTATATTTTTTGCTATCTCCTGGTTCGCCCTCCCATATAAGTGCAGTCTTTCCTCCAAGACCTCTCTTAATATGTCTATCTAGGCAGTTATATGTAATATTGAGTCTCCCTTCTTTGAACCAGCGAAAAAAGGGCGCATTTTCGTTATCTAATACAGTTTGAAATGGCTCAAACCAATCTAATTCAGATTTTGCAAAAGATTCCCAAAATTGAATTGGATTATCCGATGCTTGTTTTTTTAAACTTAGTAATTCTTCTTGAGTACTAATATTTGAGTTTTCTGCAAATTTTTTTGATGGAGGGAAAATTCTCTTTTCTTCAAGTATGTTATTGATTGAATTTTTTTTATCTAATGACATTAAGTAAATCTATGCTTAATAAATTTAATCGAAAAAATTAAGGTTTTCAAAAATTTTAATATTAATTTAGTTCAAAGATTTATTTCTAATAGATTTAATAAATACGGCTTAAAACAAATTCCGGAAGAGCCATTAAAGCTCTTTTGTATTCTGAATCAGGTAGCCAGAATATAGCTTTTTTAGAGAGCATTGCAAAATCCTCAGCTAGTTTCCTAGAACTTTCGATAGCTTTAGAATTCATGATAATATTGAGAGCATCATCTAAATCATCTTTTTCAGCAAGTTCTCTGTTTATAAGAACTGACAATTGTTTATTTTCTTCTAAGGCATATAATACTGGGGCGGTAAGATAACCACTAGCAAGATCACTTACAGCAGGCTTCCCAAGTTGTTTATCATTTCCAGTAAAGTCAAGAATATCATCTACAACTTGGAATGCTAAACCAATATTTTTGCCAAAATCGTACAATGAAGTTAAGTGTTCGTCATTAATCCCACTCAAAACACCAGCTGCTTTGCAACTATTGGCTATTAATGATGCTGTTTTACAATAGCTTTTATTGATGTATTTGGAAAAAGATTGAGCCGAATCAAATCTATTTAAATTTTGTTTAATTTCACCCTCCGCTAAATCCATTATAACTCTACTAAGTAATTTAACTACATTTACATTGTCAAGATTTGCCAGGTGCCAACTTGCTTGAGCAAACAAAAAGTCTCCTGCCAAAACAGCTACTCTGGTATTGAATCTGCTATGAACTGTATCTACTCCTCTTCTTGTAGACGCCTCATCAACGACATCATCATGGACTAATGAGGCGGTATGAATCATCTCAGTAATTTCAGCAAGCCTTTTATGTTTTGTAGTCAAGCAAAATTCAGGAGATATAGCTTTTGAAATCAATAAAACTATACCAGGTCTCAACCTTTTACCCCCAGCACTAAAAAGGTGTTCTGCTGCGGCTTGAAGAATTGGGTGACCAGCTCCAATTAGATTTTTCAGTTCTAAAATAAGATCATCAAGATCATTTTCAACTGGTTGTAGTAGCTCTGTTACTGTATTCATGGTAGACCTCTTCTATATCTTAAAGAATCAAACATTACTTCGGAGGTTAACCAACCTAATTTCTTTATTAATTCCAAGCCAAAACTTTACTTTTTTGGAAAACTGATCTCTTTCTGAAGTAACAAAAAATTTTACATTTTCGAAAGAAATACTCTCATAGCGGTCAGTTTTTGGAATAGCAAAAGATTCATTAAATTTTTTTATTAATGCTACCGATGGATCAATAATTTTTATATTTGAATCTAATTTTTTTCTTAATAAGTCATAAATTAAGGGATAGTGACTACATCCAAGTATTAATTCTTCAATATTTTTGTTGATTAGTGGTCTCAAGTATAAGTCTGAAAGACTATTTAGCTTATAAAGATTTAATTTTTCTTTTTCAATTTCTGATACAAATTCTGGACATTCTTGCTGAAATATTATCGTTTTCTCTTTTTTAGCATTTATAGCTTTTTTGTAATACGATGATCGAACAGTTGTTTGCGTTGCAAGGACACCAATTATTTGTTTATCAACTATTTCCGATACTGAGTTTATGAGGTCAAAACAAGGAATCTTTAAATTATGTTCTAGGATGTCAAGAGCACATGCATTTGTAGTGTTGCAAGCAACTAAAAGTGCATCCAAATTCTTATCAATAAAAAAATTACAAATCTCCTTTGCAATTAATCTTATCTCTTTATAATTTTTGTTACCAAAAGGTATTCTTTTTGTATCCGCCAAATAAAAAACCTCTACATCTTTACGTGTTTTTAGTAAAGAATTAAAGATAGTAAAACCACCTATTCCGCTATCAAATATACCTATTTTAAGTTTCACCCTACTTTATCTAGATATTCGAGGATGCCTTTTGCAATTGCATAGGCTAATCTTTTTTTATGGGTTATTTTTTCTAATCTTCTTGCATCTAATCTTCCCGTTAAAAATCCAATCTCTACAAGGACTGCAGGCATCCTAGTATTTTTAATTACATAAAATCGACCTTGTTTAACTCCTCGATCAGGACTCCCAGGGGAAACTCTTAAAATTTGTTTTTGAATTCTTTTCGCGAGTAATCTTCCTCTCCAACCTCTGTAATAAAAGGTTTCCAATCCATTTATGTCTCTTCTTTTACCTCTTGAGGCATTTGCATGAATACTTACAAAGATATCCGCGTCCGTATTATTAGCAATGGAAACTCTTGGAGGCAAATCCAAATCAACGTCTCTTGTTCTAGTCAACTTTACTTTGACACCTTTCTCAGAAAGTAAATTTTTAACTATTTTTGAAACCTCTAGAACAACATCTGTTTCTCTAATACCACCAATACCTATTGCTCCTGGATCAGGTCCTCCATGGCCTGGATCGATTACAACCTCAAACTTGTTTCGTTTTACCACTGGTAATTTCAAGTAGCCATAATTATTGTTCTTCTTATTAATAAAACTTTTATTTGCTTTATTCTTTTTTACTAAACCTTCACCAATCTTTTTAAATGAATATTTTGGGTTAAATAGTTTAATTCTCCATCTATTTTCATCTAAGCCCACCATTTGCCAAGTCAAAGGTTTCAAATAAGTGTCTTCTTTAAATTCAATTACTAATCTTGTTTTATCCCTATTTGGTTTACCTAATCTAATTTCTTTTATTGGACCATTACCTTCTATTATTCTGGGATTTTTTAATTCTCCTGGAAAATCCACCCAAAATCTGTCTCCATATATTTGGTTGGCCTTCTGAAAATATGCTTTTAAATTTGAATTTGATTTAGTTCTTAATTCTAAAACCCCATTAGTGTTAATTGCCCATGCTGCAAGAGCACTTGAAGATTTAAGTGGGAGGATTGAAGAATTTAAAAATAAAAAAATGGATAAATAACGAAAAAGTTTATTATCTAAAAACTTTATCATTAGTTTGGAAACAATTTGTTTTTTCTATGTTTAAGGCTTGGCATCTGCTCCCTAATTTTCTTTACTCTTTCTTTATCAGCAGGAGCTATTGCAGCTCCTTGAGTTTTTCCGGCATCAGATAAAACTGTTCCCCAAGGGTCAATTACCATTGCATGGCCATGACTTTGCCTTCTCCCATAATGAATTCCAGTTTGAGCAGGAGCGACTACATATGCTGTATTCTCAATTGCTCTTGCTTGTAATAGGATTTGCCAATGATCTTTTCCAGTGAATGCTGTAAAAGCTGCAGGAATCAAAATTAGCTCTGCTCCATTCGAAGACAAATATCTATAAAGTTCAGGAAATCTAACGTCGTAACAGATTGATAATCCTATTTTGCATAAACCTGGGACATCTACAACAGGTGGATACTCTGCCCCAGATAAAATAGTTGACGACTCCTTATATAAATTTCCATCAGGCAAATCAACATCAAATAAGTGAATCTTGTCGTATTTTGCCAAAATCTGTCCATCCTTCCCAAATAAGGCTGACCTATTAAAAGTATGACTGTCATCACCCGCAGGAAAAGGATACCCTCCTCCCAAAAGAAATACTTGATATCTTTGAGACATAGTTTTTAGAAAATTTTCACACTTCTCTGACAATTCAGAAGCTAATCTAAGTTTTTGATCATCTCCTCCTAAAAAAGCAAAATTCTCAGGCAATCCAATCAACTCAGCACCTCTTCTAGCAGCTAATTCAATCTGTTCTTCTGCTTCAACAAAATTTGCTTCAACATTTGAAGTACTTGTAATTTGTAATGCAGCTACCAAAAAATCAGTCAAGACTTTACTCCTAATGAACTAATTCGTAAATCATGAGGCACGAATCACACCTCTTTCAACTTGAGCTGGAACAATATCTAAGCAATCAAGTTCAGAGCAACATTTAAAATCATCCTCATAATCTCCAAGACTTGTCAATCTTTTGCCATGGGTTGCTGTTTTTAAACATTTCAAAATATCACTTTTCCAGACATCCCAAAGTGCCAAAGCAGCTTGTAATTCGTCATTGAGAATATTAATCTCGAAATCACAGTTCTGTTTTAGGTATGAGGCCAAAGCACCAGCAGCTAAAGAATCCTCAAGTGAATAAGAGCCTTCCCAACCACTCCCAAGTATTAAAACATTTTCACTTTTTAATGAAATAATTTTTTCGGCAACTGCTTTCCTATTTGGGAGACCCATAGCAAATAAATGCTTAGCATTTTGAACTTTTTCCAATGATTTAGTCCCATTAGTCGTACTCATAAATAATCTTTTACCATTAACAACTTTTTTTGTAACTGATAAAGGAGAATTTCCCAAATCAAAACCCTCAATCTTCTTTCCGCCTCTCTCTCCAAGCATAAGTCTCTTTTCAGCTTGCCACTTAATTGCAGATTCTTTTAATAAATCTAAATCTGCAAAAACTTGTATTGAATCAGCTCCATTTTTTAAAGCCCAAGAAATTGTGGTTGTAGCTCTTAAAACATCAATGACCACTGCAATGTCTGGACTTATTTCTGGAACATCCTTTGCAACGTGATAATAAGTAAGATTAATAATCAAGTCCTTTTTTTCTTCCTTTATTATAGAAAACAGTTACTTAATTTGATTATTTTTTTTTTAAAACAAACTTATTGATAATATATAACTAATTTGTTTTTACAGAAATCTTATCTATTATTTAATTTGAAAATGAATAATATCCGCACAATAAAAGGTGGAGTTAATTTAAAAGGAAAAGTAAAAGTACCTGGAGATAAATCTATTTCTCATAGAGCTTTAATAATAGGAAGTATTGCTAAGGGTGAGACGACTATTGAGGGATTTTTACATTCTGAAGATCCACTTTCAACTGCTGATTGTCTTAGGAAATTAGGTGTAAACATACCAGAAATAAAAGAAAATGAGCCTTTTACGATTTCAGGATTGGGTCTTGATGGATTAAAAGAGCCCAAAGAAATTCTGAATTGTGGGAATTCGGGAACCACCATGAGATTATTAATGGGGTTACTTGCCGGTCAAGAAGGCAAGAATTTTATCTTAACAGGTGACATTTCTCTTAATGAAAGGCCAATGGGGAGAGTGGGCAAACCATTATCGTTGATGGGCGGCAAAATTTTTGGTAGAGAAAAAGGAAACAAAGCTCCAATCTCAATTGATGGGAATAAACTTAAAGGATGTGTTATAGGGACCCCTGTAGCGAGTGCTCAAGTAAAATCTGCAATCTTATTGGCAGGCCTCAAAGCTTCTGGAACCACTTCTGTTATTGAACCCGCATCTTCAAGGGATCATACTGAAAGAATGTTAAAAGCATTTGGAGCAGAAATCAGTATCAGAGGGGAGTTAGGAAGAAACGTAGTTATCAAGTCAGGGGGTAACTTAATTGGCCAGAGGATATTGATTCCTGGAGACATAAGCTCTGCTTCTTTTTGGATGATTGCTGCATCTATTGTTCCACATTCAGAGGTTTTAATTCAGAATGTCGGGTTAAATCCCACTAGAACAGGAATTTTAAATGTAATGGATTCAATGGGGTGCAATTATGAAATTTTAGATAAATCGACTATTGCAGGTGAACCTATTGGATCTATTAAAGTAAAGTCTTCAGATAATTTAAGATCATTCAATATTGAGGGAGATATTCTCCCAAAACTTATAGATGAAATTCCTATTCTTACTGTAGCTGCCTGTTTTTGTGATGGAGTTTCTGAAATTAAGGATGCACAAGAATTAAGAGTTAAGGAGACAGATCGATTAAAAGTCATGGCACGCCAGTTAAAAAAATTCGGTGCTGAAATAACAGAAAAAGAGGATGGGTTGATTATTAATGGACAATCAAAATTTCATTCTGCGGAAGTAGACAGTGAAACAGATCATCGAGTAGCAATGAGTCTTGCTATTGCTTCACTTCTTGCCAAAGGTACCTCAAAAATCATGAGAGCCGATGCAGCTAGTGTCTCGTATCCCACTTTTTGGGAAGAGCTGGCCAAACTAATTAACTAACCAAAAAAGTTTTTGTCTGAATTAATAGAAGTTTTAACTAAAGATGGTAGTTACTCTTTAAGAAGTGCGTTTTTTAAAGAAAACTTCCACAGTTTATTGGGCGCATTGGAGGAAACAAAGTCAAAGTTTACAGCTACTTCTAATTTGCAAAGATTTAAGGGGAAATCTCTTAATGTTTTGGATATATGTTTTGGTTTAGGGTACAATTCCGCTTCTTTATTAGATGAATTAATCAAACAAAAATCGTATTTAAATTTGTATGCGTTGGAGATTGATAAAAAGCCTCTTGAATATTCGCTTAGAAATGAATCTTTTTTAAAATTATGGGCTCCAAAAGTCAAAACAATATTTGAATCACTTTATCGAAAACATTACTTTGAGGATCAATTTTTTAAGTGCAGTGTTTTGTGGGGTGATGCTAGAGAAAAAATCAACATTATTCCTTCATCTATTAAATTCGATCTGATTTATTTAGATGGTTTTTCTCCTCAAAAATGCCCACAAGTATGGACAATTGAATTTTTATCTAAAGTCACAGAAAAGCTTAATTCTCAGGGTTATTTAATTACTTATTCTTCTTCAGCGGCAGTAAGAAAAACTTTAAGAAATATTGGATTAGAAATTTTTACTATTAAGCCAAGTTTTAAAAAGAGAACTTTTTGGAGTCAGGGAACTGTCGCAATATCAAAACTTGATAAGAATAAACTGAAACCTAATTTCAATTTTGAAAAGTTATCTTTAATGGAAGAGGAACATCTCTTAACTAAAGCTAGTATTCCATATAGGGATCAAGATTTAAACTCAAGTAAAGACGATATAATCAAGAGAAGATTAGATGAGCAATTATTATCAAATCTATTATCTACAAATAAATGGAGAGAGAAGTGGGGAATGACGAAGTTATCCGTTAAGAGTTAGATTTAAATAAGGATTTCAAATAAACATGTTAAGTGTTGCAATATTAGCGGCAGGCAAGGGCACTAGGATGGAAAGCTCATTGCCAAAAGTTTTACATAAAATTTCTGGCAAAAGTCTTCTACAAAGAGTAATTAATTCATGTGTCGAATTAAAACCTGATCAAATTTTCATAATTACTGGACACAAATCAAAAGAAGTACAAAAGTCAATCCCAAACGATAAAAAAATCCATTTTGTTATTCAAGAACCTCAATTAGGAACTGGTCATGCTATCCAGATACTTTGTAGAGATGTAAAAAAACATGAAGGAAAACTTTTGGTACTTAACGGCGATGTGCCACTCATTAGGCCCAGCACTCTAAAAAGACTTTTATACTTACACGATTCAAAAAATGCTGATGTTTCATTAATTACTACAAAAAAAACAAATCCCCATGGATATGGCAGAGTTTTTCTGAAGGGGGATTTTATAGAGAGAATTGTTGAAGAAAAAGATTGCAATAATCTAGAAATAGAAAATCAATTAATAAATGCAGGTGTTTACTGTTTTAACTGGAGTAACTTGTCAGCAATAATTAATAACTTGCAAAGCAATAATAATCAAAAAGAGATTTACTTAACAGATACAATATCTTTGCTAAAAAATTCCTTAAGCCTCGAGGTAAAGGATAATGGAGAGCTTCAAGGAATTAATAACAGAATTCAATTATCAAAGTGCGAGGAAAGTTTTCAGAATTCAATTAAGGAAAAGCATATGCTTAATGGTGTAACTTTTATAAATAAAGCAAGTTGTTCAATTAGTGAAGAAGCTGAAATTGGAAAGGATGTAGTTATAGAAGCTAATTCACACATAAGAGGAAATACCAAAATAAATAGTAATTGCATTATCGGACCAAATACTTTTATTGAGGATTCTAATGTGGGATTAAATTGTGAAATTTCAAACTCTACTGTTTATGCCTCTCAGATAATGGAATCTATAAAAATTGGCCCTTATAGTCATATAAGACCTAATTCAAAGATATCTTCCTTTAGCAAAATAGGTAATTTTGTTGAAATCAAAAATAGTCAATTAGAGGAAGGATCGAAAGTAAACCACTTAAGTTATATTGGCGATTCTATTATTGGAAGATCTACAAATATTGGAGCAGGTACTATTACAGCAAATTTTGATGGTCAGAAAAAACATCAAACAAAAATTGGTAAAAATTCCAGTATTGGTGCAAATACAGTTTTTGTTGCGCCAATAAATCTCGGTGAATCAGTTACAACAGGTGCTGGTTCAGTGATCACAAAAGACTCCAAAGATAATTCACTAGCAATCTCAAGAACTAAGCAAGTAAATATAGAAAATTGGGAAAGAAAGAAATCCTGATCTAATTAATTAATTCAATAATTTTTTCAAGTTGCCAACATCTGCTCCCTTTTATAAGAATAGAATCACCTTTTTTTGTTGATTTGTTTATCTCTTTAGGTACATCTTTAATATTATTTAAAACTAAAAATTTTTTCTTATCCTTTAGGTACTTGGTGTAAATTTTTTCAACTTTTTTTTCGCAAATAAATAAACACTTTTCTATGTCTGAATTATTTATTAAGTTAAATATTTCTTTATGATAATTTTCAGATTCTTCTCCCAGTTCTTGCATACTTCCAAATATGAAGAATTTATTTCTCGGTTTTCCAATCAGGTTTTTAATACATGCTTTTACCGACTCTGGCGAAGCATTATATGATTCATCGTATATTGTTGTTTTTACTGATTTAAGAATTTTATTCCTTCCATCTAAACTTACAAAATCAAATTTATTAAAACTTTCAAAATCAATGCCTAGCTCTTTAGCAACTGCATAAGCAAATAAGAAATTCGAAGCATTATGAAGTCCCTCAAATGAAATTTCAAAGGTATTTTCTTCAATTAAAATTGTTTTGTTCGAAGGACTATAAAATCCGCTCATATTATCATCTTTCTTAAAACTCTCCTTTTGACTTTCTATATTTAGTAGTTTTACTTTTATCACTCTACCTTTCCAAAATTCTTTTAAAGTTCTTTCTAGGAACGGATCATTTGCTGGAATTATCACAACTCCTTCTGGATTTAAGAACTTACTAATTTCACACTTTGCATGAGTTATATTTTTTTTCGAGCCTAACAATCCAATATGCGCTGAGCCAATGTTAGTAATAACTGCAATATCAGGTTCACTATATTTAGATAAATTCTCGATCTGGCCAAGACCTCTCATCCCCATCTCAAGAACTAAAACTTTATCTTCTTCATCTGTAGCAAGGATAGTAAGAGCAACTCCAATCTCATTATTGAAATTTGCATGAGATAATTTAATTCTTCCAAGTTTATTTAAAACTCCTCCAATCATTTCTTTTGTTGTTGTTTTACCCACCGAGCCAGTAATTGCAACAACAGGAATGTTTAATTTTTTTCTTTTAAGCAATGCTAATTTCTGAAATGCCTCTGTTGTGTCATTTACAACCCAATAGGGAAAATTACTAGGAAGTAATCTCTGCATCCCTTCTTTAATTACTACTGATTTAACTCCTTTATTTAAAACCTCTGGAAGAAAACTATGTCCATCAAAATTTTTACCCTTGATAGCTATAAAAAGATCATTTTTTAATAAAGTTCTACTATCAATACTTATATTCTTAAAATTTAAAGAATCTTTTTTCCCCTCGCTCAGATTTCTAATATCCCCCAAAACATCGTTTAATTCTGATAAAGAGAATTCCATTAAAAATTTAAGTCATACTTTTTTTAAAGATGGATCAGCTGATTGTCCATAAGAAAATTTCTGAACTTCAGCAACATCTGGTGATGGTTCCTTTATTCCGCAAACATCCTTGTACATAATTTCGTATTCAAGAGCCGATCTTTGCCAACTAAACTCTTGGCTCATAGCTCTTTTTTGTAGTAATTCCCAACTATCTTTATGCCTAAAGGCTTCCCAAGACCTTACTAAAGAAGTATAGAAATCTATAGGTTCAAAGCGATCAAAGCAAAAACCTGTACCACTATTATTTTCTGGATCATGAGGTAAAACTGTATCAACTAAACCTCCAACTCGCCTTACTATTGGAATAGAGCCATATCTCATAGCCAGGAGTTGACTAATACCACAAGGTTCAAATCTGCTGGGCATTAAGAATGCATCAGATCCGCCATAAATAAGCCTTGATAAAGAGTCATCATATGTAAGAAATACTGAAAATCTTCCTGGATAATCTAATGCCAGTTGCCATAATCCAGACTCTAAATATCTATCCCCAGTCCCTAAAACAGCTATTTGAGAATCTGTATAGGCTAAAAGTCTTCTTGAAACTTGTAGAAGTAAGTCAACCCCTTTCTGATCAACTAACCTACTAACCATACCTAAGAGATATTTTTTAGGATTAACTTCAAGACCCATTTCTCTCTGCAGAATTTTCTTATTTTCTAGCCTATTTTCTAAATTCTTAATACTAAATTTTGCGGGTAAAACTGGATCTTTTGCTGGATTCCATTCATCAAGATCTATGCCATTAAGAATTCCCCTTAATTTACCTGAAATATAATTAAGTAATCCTTCAAGACTTTCCCCGTATTCATGGGTTTTAATTTCATCTGCATAAGTCGGAGAAACAGCATTAACTCTATCTGCATACAACATTGCTGCAGCCATTGTGTGGTCTCCATGCATATACCAAGGACACCAAGTCATTTTTTCTAGTTTCCATCTCCAAGGGCCTTGATATTTTAAATTATGAATTGTGAAGACAGTGCTAATTTCGGGGTCCTGATGCATCCACACAGGAATCATGCCAGTATGCCAATCATGGCAATGGAGAACTTGAGGTTTCCAACAATTCCAGGCAAATTCTGCAGTGGCACTTGCAAAAAATGTAAACCGCCAGTCCTCATTTTCGCCTCCGTATATTTGGTCAGAGTCAAATGTTGGATGACCCACTAGGTAAATCACATAACTATGAATGGGATGTTTTGCTTCATATACGGCGAAATCAGTGCCCATTGTATTTGCTCTAAAGACTGGTTCATTAGATACCTCTAAAAGACTCCACAATTTTCCATATCCTGGAATTATTACCCTTACATCGTGACCAAGTTTTATCAAAGATGGAGGTAACGAACCAACCACATCTCCCATACCTCCAACTTTGATCATTGGAGCACATTCAGCAGCGGCAAGAAGAATTCTCATTGATAATTATTTAAAAAGTTCTTTTGAAAAATAAACTAAGGTGTCCATTTATGGTCAGAAAAGTCTGGTGGACGCTTTTCGAGAAAGGCATCTCTACCTTCTTGAGCTTCTTCAGTCGAATAGAATAATTGGGTTGTGTATCCAGATAATTCTTGAATACCAGCAATCCCATCACTCTCTGCATTGAATGAAGCTTTAAGAATACGAATAGCAGTTGGACTATTTCGTAAAATCTCTCTTGCCCAGATTACACCCTCAGCTTCTAATTCTTCAATCTTTGTAATTGCATTTATCAAGCCCATCTTAAGAGCTTCCTTGGAATTATATTTTCTACATAAAAACCAAATTTCTTTTGCTTTTCTTTGACCAACAAGTCTCGCTAAATAACTAGATCCAAAACCCGCGTCAAAACTACCAACTCTTGGACCTGTTTGACCAAATATTGCATTTTCAGAAGCAATACTTAAATCACAAATTAAATGAAGTACCTGGCCTCCTCCAATTGCAAAGCCAGGAACTAAGGCAATAACAACTTTAGGCAAACTTCTTATTAATCTTTGAAGTTCAAGTACATTTAATCGCTGCTTACCTTCATCATTTTTATATCCATTCTCACCTCTTACACTCTGATCACCTCCAGAGCAAAAAGAAAAAATACCTTTCTTGTCAGGTCCCGCCCCTGTAAAGAGAACTACGCCAATATTTTCATCATTTCTTACGATATTAAATGCGTTAATGAGTTCATCTACAGTTTGTGGCCTAAATGCATTTCTTTTTTCAGGCCGATTAATTGCAATTCTCGCAATTCCCTCATCTGATTTGTGAAACAATATATCTTCATAAGATTTGCATTCTGACCAATTTAAAGTTGTTTTACCGGGTAATACTTGCATGAAACCTAATTATTCAAAAAAAGAAAATGATAAATTTAAATGCCAATTATTTTTTCTAGCAGGGCATTTTTTTCACAAATTTCATTTTCTGGATCAATATCAACTTTAATTATTACAGATTTCTTGATAGAAATGCTCCAATCGAATGCCTCTCGTAATTTTTTAAAATTTGCCACACTCTTAAAGTTTACTTGATAGCCCTCTGCAAGTTTTGACCAGTTTATTTCTTTTGGCATAAGAAAAAGTTTTTTTAATTCATTTTCTTTTAAATTTTCTTTATAAATACGATTAAATATATTTCCTCCATTATTATTTATCAAAAGAATTGTCAAATTCATCTCGATTGAATTTTCAATCAGCCAACCATTTATATCATGGATAAAAGCCAAATCTCCAGTCACAAGAAGTAGAGGATGTTTAATTCTAGAAATACCTAATGCAAGAGATAAAGTGCCGTCTATGCCGGAAGCTCCTCTAAAACTGAAACAATTTCTTGTTAAAGTACCATTCTCAGAAAATGTAAGCCAATCTCTAATCGGGCTACTCGCGGAGAGCATTATGGGATTTTCAGCTGGCCAAAGTTTTGGAACAAGATTTGCAAGCATATACTCAGTAATTTGATTATCTTGGGTAATTTGCTCTTTTAAAATTTCTTTAATCTGCTCGCCTTCCTCTATTAAATCTTGAGCCATCGGAGTAAGAGACTTTTTGTTTTTTTCGTTAATTGATAATTCTTCAAACAATAGAGTAGTAAAATTTGATAGCCCAAAATCATATTCAAATGATTTTTTTATAGGGTCCAATTTTCTAAAGTTTTTTTCTTTTATAAGAATTTGTATCCCTTCAAAGGTTGTTAAAAAATTCTCTAAATCAATTGAGGATGACATAGGGCCAAGTCTCAAAAGTTGATGACAATTTACTGAATTTTTATTTTTTCTTAAGACTAATTCCCAATTAACAACTAAACCTCTCAAATCAGAACAAACGCCTGAAACAGGATCAGCAAATACTGGCCAACCAGTAATTTCTTGTAATTTCTCTAAAGATTTATTGAAAGAAGTTAAATCATTTATGGAACCTTGATAGGGGCCTACCAAAATAATGCCGGATTCATCTAAATTTAAACTTTTTGAAATTTCTAAGAATTTGTTTTTATCAGACTTTATTTCAACCTCCTGAAATATGTATTTTTTCTTTAAATAAATTCTCTCAAAAACCTCTAAAACATTTTTTTTATTTAAAAATGAAATAGCTAAAGGCTTATCAATAGGAATATTTAAATGAATAGGACCAGGAAAGCTTGATATTTGTTTCTCAGTAATTCGAACTAAATTTAAGATTTCATTTTCTTGTGTTTCATGAAGTCCATTTAGATTTGTACTTAAAACTCTTCTGCAGACTGAACTCAAAAAATTTTCTTGATTTACTGTTTGATTAGCGCCACAATCTTTTAATTTTAAGGGTCTATCAGCAGTAAGAAATATAATACCTTTACAAGATCGGTCTGCCTCAACCGCTGCTGGCAATAAGTTACTTACGGCAGTCCCAGAAGTAGTAATTACTAGAGAAAGATTACCCGATGCAGCAGAAATCCCAAGAGAGTGAAATCCTGCAGATCTCTCATCTATTGAATTGAAAATATTTACCAGTCCTAATTTATTTAATTCTCCAGCAGCTATTGCTAAAGGTGCTGATCTACTACCAGGACATAGTATTAAATTTTGAACTCCTATTTTTATAAGAAGATTCAAAAGTTGTAAACTTCTAAGAAAATTTTGGCATTCAATAGATGATGTCATAATTTATATAAATGCTTTGGAATTTCCTTATAACTGAATTAAATAAAACATGTCTACAACACAAGAAAAAAGAAATTCAATACTAAATGATTTAAAAAATCTTTTAATCTGGATATCTATTGCTTTAATTATACGATGGCAGGTTATAGAACCAAGATGGATCCCATCCGGTTCAATGCTTCCAACTCTTCAAATACAAGATAAAATTCTTGTTGAGAAAGTAACACCCAAAATTACATCCAAATCAAATCTCTCAAAATTAAAAAATAAAATAGTTGTTTTTAACGTTCCCGAACAATTAATTAATGCTGGTTATGAAGCAGATACTGCACTAATAAAAAGAGTAATTGGAATACCTGGAGACAAGGTAGAAGTAAGAGACGGTAACCTTTACTTAAATGATATCGCTCAAGAAAATTACGTTTTTGACAAAAACATTAATTATTCTATAGGGCCTTTTATTGTTCCAGAAGAGTCATTATGGGTGATGGGAGATAATAGAAATAACAGTATGGACTCACATATTTGGGGATTTTTACCCTATGAAAAGGTTATTGGTAAGGCTATTTTTAGATATTGGCCCTTTAATAAAATTGGACCTATTCGGTTCCCTGCCCTTAATAATTAAAATTAATGGGTACGTGATGTTGTAAGGTTTTTATATCTTGAAGTTGTAGAAATGTTTAATCCAGAATTTCTTGCTACTGAAAATAATGATCCAAATGATGAGAATGACTTAATCCAATATTTACAAAAACAATCTCCTGAAGTTTTGCAAAGAGTAGCAAAATCAGCTAGTGAAGATATTCAAGAAATTATTAGACATAATGTTCAAGGTCTTCTTGGAATGCTTCCTTCAGATCAATTTGATGTAAAAATAACATCTTCAAAAGACAACATTGCTAATTTACTATCTTCAGCAATGATGACGGGATATTTCTTAAGACAAATGGAGCAAAGAAAAGAGCTGGAACAAACTCTTAAAAATGATGAAAACATGTCTATTGAAGAATAATAGTTTTAAAGATTTACTTCTTCAGGAATTATTCCTAGTTCAAACAACTTTTTATATAAACCCATCAAAAATTTATTGTCATCTGGTAGTTTGTCCCACTTTTGGGAATTAATTTCATTAATTAATTTTTGACAATCTTCTATTGTAAATTTTATAGGTGCAGTAAAATGAGCTGGAATTAAATATTCCATATCTTCAAAAGACTTGATATTTTCTAGCCATTTAAGTAATACTTCTTTTGATCGGGGAAAAATTAGTTTTTGTAAAACTGGTGCCACTTGAATCTTAGGAGTATGTTCACCCATTATTTCAACAAGAGATAATTCCCAATCTTCGTCCCATAAAAAGGGATAAATTCCGAAATGAGATCTCCAATTTCTAAGATCTTTTTTAAACGAATACTTAAATATTTCTTTTAAAGGTGGAATATTTAATTTACCTGGTTTCAAAAACGATGAAAATAAGACTAACCTTTTCCACCCTTTTTTTCTTTGTTCAATGGAGTCAATCAAAGGTTCATCTCCTCTCTCTCTAGAATGAAAAAGAAGTGGAGTTGGGTCAAAATTAAATATCTCAGGTGGCGTGGAGTCTATTCCAACTATTGCGTCTGTTACATGGAGAGTTTTCGTAGAATAATGGAAACAGCTTATCTCCTGATATCTTCCAAGTCCTAAATTCAGTGGGCCTAATGAAGACCATTTAAATGAGCTCGTATGTGGAGTACCTTCCTTAAACAGTATTCTTGATCTTTTTGATGGAATTCCTAAAAAATCTAGTGGAAGATTAATAGGGAAACTCCACTGCCCAGGACAAAGCCAAATTTCTGCATCTTTAAAAATTCTTGAAAGAGCTGGCAGTCCGATTTTATGTTCTAGTCCGGAGGCGCTTGGAAGAATTATTGTTTTTACTTTGCCGTGAATCGCAATTAATTTTTCTAACTCATTTATTAATTCTTTTGTAGGAGGCAGTGGGTTTATTAGCATCAATCCATTATCAACCTTTATTACCGTCATTCTTATTGGAACCGCAACATAATAAAGTCCTTGTATTTGTTCTAAGGACCATATTTGATCAGGAATTAATTCTCTTAAGATTGTTTTCTTTTTGCCATAAGGATATAAGGGAAATAATGGCCACCAATACCAATTTTTATTTAAAGTTTCTTCCACCACTTTCATTTATAACCAGCAAAAAATTTCTTTAACTTAAATATTCCGTATCTTGGAGCAAATAAAAAAGCGAATAAAAATATAAAAGTTTGTGCTAAGACAATTGATCCACCTGTTTCAAGATCAAACCAAAAACTAATGTAGATTCCTATTAGGCTCGAGATAATTGCACTTAATACTGAAATTATTGTCATATTATCAAACTTATCCGTAAGTAAATATGCTGTAGCCCCTGGTGTAATCAACATCGCAACTACCAAAATAATTCCAACAGACTGCAAGCCCACAACTGCTGCCAAAGACAAGCAAGTGAGGAGTAAATAGTGAAGAAACAACACGTTAATTCCAACTGTTTTTGCATGCCTCGGATCAAAACAATAAAGCATTAAATCTTTCCTAAAAATTGATAAAAGAATTACTACCAATAATGAAATGATTATGGTTTGTTTTACATCTGAAAGAGATATTCCTAATGGACTGCCAAAAAGGATAGAGTGCAGATCAATATTACTTTTAATCTTAGAAACCAATACAATTCCAAGAGCGAAAAATCCAGTAAATACCAACCCAATAACAGTATCTTCCTTAACCCTAGATTTCTGCTTAATAAACCCTATCAATGCAACTGAACCAACTCCGAAAATAAATGCCCCTAAAGAGAAAGGAAGACCTAATGCATAAGCAACCACAACACCAGGCATTACTGAATGTGACACTGCATCTCCCATTAAAGCCCATCCTTTAAGAGTTAAATAACTAGATAGGAAACCACAAACAGCTGCCACTAATGAACTCATAAGAAGTGCTTTTCTCATGAAGTCATGAGTTAAAGGATCTGTTATGAGTGAATCTAAAGTTAAAAAAGAACAGAGCTCCATATAATTTAAAATTTAGGATTCAGGTCCAAACAAGAAATCAGGTGAGATTCCTCCAAAAGTAGTTGTAATATTTTCAGGAGTAAACACTTCAGAGGTCTCGCCATACGCTACAACAGTTTTATTGATTAAAAGAACCAAATCACAAAATTCACGGACATGAATCATATCGTGCGTTGATAATAATATAGTTTTTCCCTCATTTTTAAATTGAATAAATAATTCCGAGATAAGTTTTTCAGTTCTTATATCAACACCTGAAAAAGGCTCATCAAGAAGTAATATTGAAGCCCTTTGCGCAATTGCTCTGGCTAAAAAAGTTCGTTTTCTTTGACCTCCAGATAAGTTTCCAATAGGTGTAGATAAATGATCAGTAAGATCAACTCTCTCAATAGCATCTTTAACCGCCTGAACATCAGACTCTCTAGGACATCTAAAAATATTCATCGAACCATATCTTCCCATCATCACTACATCCCAAACATTTATTGGAAATTGACTATCAATTCCCTCACTCTGAGGAACATAAGCAATTGTCTGATCTTTTTGAGCAGATCTTACAGACTCTCCATTAATTCTAATTTTTCCCTTTGAAATATTTACAAAGCCAGTTAAAGCATTAAAAAAAGTTGTTTTACCAGCCCCATTCATCCCTACTAACCCACAAATCTGGCCAGGTTTCAATCTTAAATTGGCATCATACAAAGCCACCTTACCGTTGTAATCTACGCAAATATTTTCTGCATCAATCCTAAAGTTTTGATAATTGATTGATTCCATAATTCAAAAAAGCCCTTTTTTAATTAAATCCAAATTATGCTCAAGCATTTTTATATAAGAGCTAGCAGGCCCACTATTATCAGATAAGGAATCAACAAAAAGATTTCCTCCAAAATTAGCCCCAGTTTCGTTTGCAACAATCATTTGAGATTCGTTACTTACAGTACTTTCGCAAAATACAGATGGGACATTTTTTTCTTTAACTAATGAAATTGTTCTTGTCATTCTTTTGGGTGTAATTTGACTCTCAGCATTAACTGGCCATAAATAAACTTCCTCTAATCCATAATCATTTGTTAAATACGAAAAAGCACCTTCACAACTTACTAGATACCTCCTGTCTTTATTTAAGTTATTAATAAAAAGTGAGAATTCTTTATCTATTTTAGATAGTTTATCTTTATAAATTTTTCCATTTTCTTCAAATAGTATTCTTTTGGATGGCCTCAATTCTGATAAAGAATCCACCAGAATATCTACATATAGGATCCCTCTTTTTGGAGAAATCCAAGCATGAGGATTGGGTTTCCCTTTATAAAAATCTTCACTGATAAAAATAGGATCTAAATCTTCCGCGACAGTAATTCTTTTAACTTTTAAATTAGAAACAAATTTTTCAGCCCATAATTCAAATCCAAATCCATTATCAATAAAAACAAAAGCACTAGAGGCATTTACCAAATCGCTCGGAGTTGGTTGGTAGCCATGAACTTCAACTCCAGGTTTCGTTATTGATCTAACAATAAAATCATCTTTAACAACATTGCTAATTATGTCCGCCAAAACAGTGAAACTTGCCAGTATTACTTCTTTACTTTCATTTTTATTTGATATTCTCTTGCATGAGCCTGAAGTAATAGAAAGCAGAAGTAATAAACTTAAAAAAAGAATTTTTTTTCTCATATTTAACTTTCAAACTAGATTATGAACTAAAAGATATTTTCATAAGTGGTTTTCTAAGATCAGAAATAAATCCTTGCCAATTTATTTTTTCTTTTTCAAAAGCTTTTTCAACAATTTTCTCAGAATTTTTCTTTATAAAGTCCAAATCAGGTTCTTCTACTCCTTTTGTTATTGCCATAAAATCAGCCAAAGAACTTGATACTACTCTTGTTAAATAAGCAGCACTGACAGCCTGAAATGTTCCAGAAACAAGCCAATTTGGTCCATGTAATTTTGTTATGCCAATTAGGGTCTGTCCACTCCATTCAATAACTCCCTGAGCAATTGCAGTCTTTAAAATCTCTTTAGAAACTTTATCTAAAATTTCAGGAGACCAATTACATCCCCATATAGACTTAATTTCTTTGATCATTAATGAATTTAGTACTGTCATTGCCATAACATCAATTGATGGGATAGGAGATAAGAAAACTGTTGTCGCGACAAGAATTTGATTTTTTCTTTGTATACCTTTTAACTGCATTCTTCTTATCCCTTCAATTTCAGATTGCCAGGCAACATGAAGTTCTTTCAAAAGCCTTTTTTTTGTATTTTCAATATTTTTAGATGAACTTATGAAAAACTTCCTTAAAGAAAAAGGTATATTTATTATTTCATTCTTATTCACATCAAAAGTAATAATTTTATTTATGAAGTCACTTGAAATTTGCGACTTTAGGTCTTCAATCTGATTTTTGGCTTCTATTTCGTTGGAAGTTAAAGCCACCAACCAGATTGACATATTCTTAGGAAACTTTTCCAGCCACAAAAAATCATTTGCCGACAAAGGCAAGTTTAAAAAATACAAGATTGCATCGCTTTTCAAAGCTTCTTCTGGAATAACTTGAGAAGAATTGTATTTAGGTAGTTTTTCATAAAATTTAAAGTCAAACTTATCTAATTTAAAATGACTTTTTAAAATAGACTGACAACTTTGATAATCTTTTTGTCCAATGCAACTTATTTTTTCTTTTTCAAATCTATTTAAAATAGATTCAAGTGTTTTTTGTCTTTTTGAATTCAGTTTTTCTAATTCATTTGTTGCTTCAAGTTCTTCAAAAAAATTTAAATCTTCATTACATAGATTTATCCAACCATCTAAATTATTTGGCTCATTAAATTTAGGCTTTTCATTCTTCAAGTAAAAATATCCCCCCAAACACAACGCAAAAAATCCTATTGAGCCTCCTGCAAAATGAATTAGGTCACTGACAAACCATTCCCCAAAACCAAATAATAATAGAATAATAATTAGATTTTTTTTCGGAAACTTTATGAAATCCTTTAAAAGGTTGTCTTTACTAATATCAAACACAATACTTTATTTTTCTAATTTTATTTTAATGCAAGTTATGAATGAGAAAAGCAAAAATTCATAAGTCGTTAATCAAAAGATAAAAAATTAAGGCTTTTCAAAAGACTTATTGCATAACAAGATGCTAAGTTAATAGACTATTTAAATAACTTAAGAAACATCAAGATGTCTAACTCAAATTTCAGCAATAATCCTGGACAAGAAAATTATAGAGGTCGTTCTAACAATGAAAGATCTAATTTCAGAGATAGATCGGGCGGAAGAAGAGATGGAGGAGGATTCCGCATAAGATTGAGTGATAACGAAATGAAAGCTGTTAAATCAATACAAGAGGCCTTTCAATTGAGATCTACCGTTGCAGTTCTGGGTTTCTCTGTTAGAACACTTAGCGAAATGATCAAAGACGAAAAATTGATTGAATCAATCACAGAATATGCAAAAAATAATAAAAACTCTTCTCCGAATAGACAATCACAAAATCCTTATGAAGAAAAGGCAAAAACAGTGCCTGACCCTTTTGCAAGACCTGTAAAAAATACATCAACTGAAGAGATACAATCTAGCGAAGTAGAAGAGGATGGAAAATAAAAAAAGAATTCTTTCTGGAGTCCAACCAACTGGTGATTTACATATTGGGAATTGGCTTGGGGCCATAAATAATTGGGTTACGCTTCAAGAGCAATATGAAACATTTCTATGTGTAGTTGATTTGCACGCAATCACAGCTTCATATAACCCTAAAGAATTGTCTCGGAACACTATCTCTACTGCTGCTTTGTACATCGCTTGTGGAATTGATCCCAATATATGCTCAATTTTTGTCCAAAGTCAGATTTCCGCACATTCAGAACTTTGTTGGATATTAAATTGCATGACCCCAATAAATTGGATGGAAAGAATGATTCAATTCAAAGAAAAATCCATACAACAGGGGAATAATGTATCCATTGGATTATTTGACTATCCGATCCTAATGGCTGCAGACATTCTTCTATATGACGCTGACTTTGTACCCGTAGGTGAGGATCAAAAACAACATCTTGAACTTGCGAGAGATATTGCACAACAGAGAATTAATGCCAGATTTAGTAAAGATAAAAAAATTTTAAAAATACCTCAACCAATAATCATGAAGAATGGATCAAAAATAATGAGTTTAATTGATGGTTCAAAAAAGATGAGCAAAAGTGATCCTAATGAAGGCAGTCGTATTAATTTATTAGATGCTCCTGAAGTAATAACGAAAAAAATAAAAAGAGCAAAAAGTGACAGTTCTATTGGAATTGAATTTAACAACCCTGAGAGACCAGAATCTAAAAATCTTTTGATGATATATTCAATATTATCTGGCAAAGAAATTTCTCAATGTGAAAATGATTTCTCAGAGACTGGATGGGGGACATTTAAAAAATTAATTACAGAACAACTTATTGAATCACTAGAACCTATTCAAAAAAAATATAAATTATTAATTAATGATCCCTATCAATTAAATAAAATCCTTGATGAAGGGAAGGAAAAAGCTGAAAATTTAGCAAATCAGACTTTAAAAAGAGTTAAATCAAAATTGGGATTCTTTGAAATGGAGAAATAAAATATGCCAATAATTACCTTACCTGATGGTTCAAAAAAGGTTTTCGAAAAATCTGTAACTATTCTAGAAATTGCCCAGTCTATAGGCTCTGGATTAGCTAAAGCGACAATTGCTGGGAAAGTAAATGATGTTCTCCTTGATGCAACTATTCCTATAAATAAAGATTCCGAAGTTGTAATCATCACATCAAAAGATAAAGAAGGAATTGAAATAATAAGACATTCTTTTGCTCACCTTATTGGTCATGCAGTTAAACAAATTTACTCCGATATTAAGATGGCGATTGGGCCTGTAATTGAAGATGGCTTTTATTATGATATTTTTTCTGAATACAGATTTACTCCTGAAGATTTAATAAAAATCGAAAACAGAATTAATGAATTAATAAAAACAAACTATGACGTTGAAATTTTACAAGTTTCAAAAGAAGAGGCAATTAAAACTTTTAAAAAAAGAGATGAGACTTTTAAATTACGAATAATTGAAGAAATTCCTGAAGAAGGGCTCATAAATTTATACAAACACGAAGAATATATCGATATGTGTAGAGGGCCTCACGTACCCAATACTAGACATTTGAGACACTTTAAATTACTTAAATTATCAGGTTCATATTGGAGAGGGAATAGTGAGAATGAATCATTACAGAGAATATATGGAACTGCATGGGCAAAAGAAAAGGAACTCAAAGATTATTTATCAAGAATTGAAGAAGCGGAAAAAAGGGATCATAGAAAACTTGGAAAAAAACATTCACTATTTCATATACAAGAAGAATCTCCAGGAATGATTTTTTGGCATCCAAATGGATGGACAATTTACCAAGTACTGGAAAAGTACATAAGAGAAATACTCAAAAAAAATGATTATCTAGAAATTAAAACCCCACAAGCTGTTGATAAATCTCTTTGGGAAAAATCCGGTCATTGGGAAAAATTTAGAGACGATATGTTCACTACTGCATCAGAAAATCGAACTTATGCAATTAAACCAATGAATTGTCCATGCCATATACAAGTATTTAATCAAGGTTTAAAAAGTTATAAGGATTTACCTATTCGTCTTGCTGAATTTGGTTCTTGTCACAGAAATGAGCCCTCTGGGGCACTGCACGGCTTAATGAGAGTAAGAAACTTTACTCAAGATGATGCACACATATTCTGCACAGAAGAGCAAATTCAAGAAGAGGTATCAACTTTTATAGATCTTGTTTTCGAGGTTTATAAAACTTTTGGTTTTGATGAAATCATTATCAAATTATCAACCCGTCCTGAAAAAAGGGTAGGAAGTGAAGAGATTTGGGATAAATCAGAGGAGGCTCTTACCAAAGCTCTCGATAATAAGAACCTGCAATGGGAACTCCAACCAGGAGAAGGAGCTTTTTATGGTCCAAAAATAGAATTCTCCTTAAAAGATTGTCTTAATAGAGTCTGGCAGTGCGGCACTATTCAGGTTGATTTCTCAATGCCTATTAGATTGGATGCAACTTATGTAGATATTGATAATGAGAAAAGAAATCCAGTTATGCTTCACAGAGCGATTTTAGGATCCTTTGAGAGATTTATCGGAATCTTAATTGAACAATATGAGGCAAAATTTCCAATTTGGCTTGCACCTTATCAAATAATTTTATTAAGCATTACTGATAGAAATATTGAAAAGTGTTTTAAGTTTAATGAATTAATAAACAACTATGGTTACCGATCAAAAGTTGATGTTAGGAATGAAAAAATAGGATATAAAATAAGAGAAGCAACTCTCGGGAGAGTTCCCTTAATTGCAGTTATTGGAGATAAAGAAGAGGAAATTGATTCAGTCGCTTTAAGAGCCTTAGATGGAACAAATTTAGGAATTTTCGACCTACCTAATCTATACAAACTAATGGATGAATTAATAGAAAAAAAAGGGAGAACAGAATAATTTTGAATAGATGAATTTTCTGGCTTGTGATTTAGGAGGTACCAAGGTTCTATTGGGAATATTCGAAAGAGTAATAAATGATGATTCGCCTAAATTGTTATTCAAAAAGAAATATCAATCTTCTGATTGGGGTTCTTTTGAAATCATTTTAGAAGATTTTCTTAAAAATGAATGCAAAAATATTACCTATCCTTCTTCTGCATGTTTCGCTGTAGCTGGTCCTTTATCTAACAACAACGCAAAAATCATGAACTTGTCATGGAATATTTCAGGAAATAAATTAAAAAATAAATTTAAATTTGAAGAATGCGAGCTAATTAATGATTTTGCAGTACAAATTTATGGAATACCTTTTTTAAAAAAAAATCAATATTCAACTATCCAAAATGGATCCTACTCTGAAGGACCTAACAATGAATTGCATGCCATTGTTGGAGCCGGTACAGGTTTGGGCATTGCAAGAGGTCTAATATCAGGAAATAAAGTAAAAGTTCTAGCCAGCGAAGGAGGACACGTTGAATACTCTCCAAAGTCAAAATTAGAATGGGAATTAAAAATTTGGCTTAAAAATTACCTAAAAGTTGAAAGGATATCTTGTGAAAGAATTATTAGCGGCACTGGTTTATCAAGAATAGCCGAATGGCGACTAAGCAAACCTGATGCGCAAAACCATCCTCTGCAAGAATATTTAAAAAAAATTAAAATTTCTGATACTGCGAGAAAAGAACTGCCTGAAAAAATTTGTAAACTTTCCAAAGAAGGGGATCAGATAATGATTGAAGTTGAGAGGATTTGGTTAGGAGCTTATGCCTCTTTATTGGGAGATGTTGCTCTTCAAGAATTATGCTTTGGCGGGTTATGGATTTCTGGAGGAACCGCATCAAAACATTTCAAAAACTTTAAATCAGATTTATTTTTAAAACAATTTTTCGACAAGGGAAGATTAAAAGATATTCTTAAAACAATACCTATGAAAGTAATTTTAGATGAAGAGTTTGGACTTTTTAGTGCAGCCTGCAGAGCAAAAATGCTTTTAAAAACTTAAAAACAAAAAATGTCTATACCTGAAGTAGGTAAAAAAATAAAGGTAACAGTGCCTTCAACAACTGCCAATTTAGGGCCTGGATTCGATTGTCTTGGAGCAGCATTAGATTTGTATAATGAGTTTATTTTTACAAGAATTGAAGGTGGTGGAGATAGATTTGATTTAATAATGGAAAGTACAGATGGTAATCATCTAAGAGGAGGACCTGAAAACTTAGTTTTTAGAGCAGCTCAGAAAGTATGGGATAGCGCAAAAATGGATCCTTTTGCACTTGAAGCAAGAGTTAAATTGGCTGTGCCGCCTGCACGCGGGCTAGGGAGTAGTGCTACAGCAATAGTTGCTGGACTAATCGGAGCAAATTCAATAATGAACTCTCCATTATCCAAAGAAAAACTCCTTGAACTTGCCATTGCTATAGAAGGTCATCCTGATAATGTAGTGCCCTCTCTTCTGGGTGGGCTTTGTTTGACAGCAAGGTCTTCTTCTCAGAGATGGAGAATCATTAGATGTGATTGGCACGATTCAATTAAAGCTGTTGTAGCAATACCTGCAATTCGTCTAAGTACAAGTGAAGCAAGAAAGGTTATGCCCAAAAATGTACCCATATCAGATGCAGTGACAAATATGGGGGCGCTTACTTTGTTACTTAACGGCTTAAAAGCAGGGAATGCGGAACTTATAAAAGAAGGAATGTTTGATAAGCTACATGAACCATACAGATGGAAACTTATTAAGGGTGGATTAGAAGTTAAAGATGCCGCACTAAATGCAGGTGCTCTAGGATGCGCAATTAGTGGGGCTGGGCCAAGTATCTTAGCTTTGTGTAAAAAAGAAAATGGTAAAAACGTCAGTCAAGCCATGGTGAAAGCATGGGAGAAGTCAGGTGTAGCTAGCAGAGCGCCATTCTTAAATCTTCAAACAACCGGAAGTCAATTTAGCACTATTTCTGGTAAGTAGTTTTACTTAGGCATTTTTAATGTTATAGTCTCAAGCTAGTACAACTTCAACTAGAATAAAAAAATTATTCATTATTTAGATGAATTTAGAAACTTTTCCTTGGCTATCATCAATTGTTTTACTGCCTTTAATTGGGGCATTAATAATGCCTTTCTTGAATTCAAAAGAAGGAGAAGATAACACACTCCCTAGAAATATCTCATTAAGTTTTTTATTTATAGATTTTTTACTAATAATCGGCGTCCTTTTTCAAAAATTCAATACTTCAGATAGCTCTTTACAACTGGTAGAAAGAACTTCTTGGTTACCATCAATAGGTTTAGAATGGTCTCTTGGCGTAGATGGATTATCTGCTCCTTTAATAGCATTAAGTGGGTTAATTACATTTTTATCGGCTTCGGCTAGTTGGAAAATTAAGAAAAAATCTAATTTATATTTTGCTCTTTTATTAGTACAAGCATCAGCACAGGCATTAGTTTTCCTTTCTCAAGATTTTCTATTATTTTTCTTGGCATGGGAACTTGAATTAGTTCCGGTATATCTTCTTATTGCGATTTGGGGAGGGAAAAAGAAATTATATGCAGCCACTAAATTCATTCTTTATACCGCTTTAGCTTCTTTATTAATACTCATAAGTGGGTTAGCACTTGCCTTGAGTGGTGATACCTTTACTTTAAATATTACCGATTTAACCAATAAACATGTGTCCGGCAGCCTAGCTTTATTATCTTATTTAGGATTTTTAATTGGTTTTGGAGTAAAACTACCTATCTTTCCATTACATACATGGTTACCTGATGCACATGGAGAGGCTAATGCTCCAGTTTCAATGTTACTAGCTGGAATACTCTTAAAAATGGGAGGTTATGCTCTTTTAAGATTCAATGTTCAAATACTACCTGAAGTACATCTTCAAATTGCACCTGCGTTAATTATTCTTGGAATCATTAATATAATTTACGGAGCTCTAAATGCATTTGCACAAGATAATGTCAAAAGGAGAATTGCATGTAGCTCTGTGAGTCATATGGGTTTTGTTCTGTTAGGGATTGGAGCAGTAGATGCTCTAGGTATTAGCGGAGCAATGCTACAAATGATTAGTCACGGACTTATAGCTGCAGCTATGTTCTTTGTTACGGGCTCATTCTATGAGAGAACAAATACTCTTTCTATACCAAATATGGGTGGTTTAGCCAAGGTCTTACCAATAACTTTTGCTTTTTTCTTGGCAAGTTCTTTGGCCTCTTTAGCACTACCTGGGATGAGCGGATTTATAAGTGAAATAACTGTATTTTTAGGTATCACTAGTCAAGAAGGTTTCAGCTCTATCTTTAGATCGATCACTATTCTTATTGCAGCTATAGGTTTAGTTTTAACACCAATTTATCTACTATCAATGTGTAGAAGAGTATTCTTTGGCCCTAGAATTCCTGCACTAGCTACAGTTAAAGAGATGAATGGTCGAGAATTAACTATTGGGTTCAGCTTATTGTTGCCTACTTTAGTGATAGGTTTTTGGCCAAAAATCGCAATAAATTTATATGAATCTTCAACGAATGCTCTCAGTCAGCAGCTTACTCTAGCTAAATTAATAGGGTTAATACCAAATTTAGTTAATTAGATTATTTTAATAAATGGATACCTCAATTTTTAAATATGGAGAATTACCAGAATTTAAAAAATTTACTCCCGAAAGCATAAGTAAACAATTTCCAGTAGTACTAGAAAAGATAGCCGAAGATTTTAAAAACATAGAAAAAAATTTATCAAACTATTTGGTTAACAATAATTTAAATTGGGATAATGTAATTAATCCCTTAAATGAAGTCAATGAAATTCTTAGATGGAGTTGGGGAGTAATAAGTCACCTAAATGCAGTAAATAATTCTGAAAGTCTAAGAGATATTTATTCAAAATTTCTTCCAGAGATTATTAGCTTGAGTAATAAATTTGGACAAAGTAAAATAATTTACAATTCCTTAGTCAAGCTTAAAGAGACAAATAACTTTGATCAAATCAAAAACAGAATTTTAGATAAAGAAATTCTTGAAATGCAACACAGAGGAATTTCATTACCAAAGAATAATCAAGCAGAATTCAACAACATTTCAGAAAAGCTTGGGAAGCTATCAACAGACTTCAGCAATAATGTTCTTGATTCTACTAATAAATGGTTTTTAATATTAAATAAAAAATCTGAAGTTGATGGTCTTCCTGAACGAGTACTTGAATTGATGGCAATTTCTGCACACAGCCACTTAAAAAAAGATGAAGAAGTCGATATCAAAAATGGTCCTTGGAAATTAAGTCTAGATATTCCAACTTATACTTCATTTATTACATATGCCAACGACCGTAACCTTAGAGAGAAACTATATAAGGCATTCGTTGGTAGGGCATCTCAAGGAGAAAAAAATAATTCTCAAATAATTAAAGAGATATTATCTCTTAGAACTAAACAGGCAAATCTTCTCGGTTACAAAAGTTGGGCAGAACTAAGTTTGTCAACGAAAATGGCGAAAGAAATTGAAAATGTTGAAAATCTTTTAGAAGAATTGAGAGAGCCAGCATTCAAAACCGCAAAAATTGAATTAGAAACTCTCGATAAGTTTTCTAAAGCCAATGGATTTCCAAAATCACAAAATATTGAGCCATGGGATATTAGTTATTGGTCCGAACTTCTTAGAAAGGAAAAGCTCAATTTGGATCAAGAGTCTTTGAGACCTTGGTTCCCACTAAATGATGTTTTAAAAGGTTTATTTAAATTAAGTGAAAAGCTTTTTGAAATTAAAGTAGTCGAGGCAACTGAAGAGGCACCTCTGTGGAATGATGACGTTTTATTTTTTAATATCCTCAATAAAGAAAATGACAAAATAGCATCATTTTACCTAGATCCATATTCGAGGCCTGAATCAAAGAGGGGAGGGGCTTGGATGGATGAATGTTTGAATAAAAATATTGTTGGCAAAAAGACCCTCCCGGTAGCTTATCTCGTTTGTAATCAGACTCCACCATCAAAAGACAAACCTAGTTTGATGAGTTTTGAAGAAGTTCAGACACTTTTCCATGAATTTGGCCATGGTCTTCAACACATGCTTACTACTGTAAATCTTCCTCAAGCAGCTGGAATCAACAACGTTGAGTGGGATGCAGTCGAACTTCCAAGTCAATTTATGGAAAACTGGTGTTTTCATAAAAATACACTTATGAATATTGCTAAGCACTACAAAACAGGAGAAAAATTATCCGAAGAGAATTTTGAAAAGCTTCTAAAGAATAGAACTTTTAATTGTGGAATGGCTACTCTTAGACAACTACATTTTGCAATAACAGACCTCAGATTGCACAGTAATATTGATAAAAACGAAGGAAAAACAGCAGATGAAATAAGAAGAGAAATTGCAAAAAAAACTACTGTTATTGAACCTATTCAAGAAGATCACTTTCTTTGTTGTTTTAGTCACATATTTGCAGGCGGATATTCTGCAGGATATTACTCATATAAATGGGCTGAAGTTCTAAGTGCTGATGCATTTTCAATGTTTGAAGAAGCTGATCTAGAAAACTCTGAAGATTTAAAGTTAATAGGAAAGAAATTCAAAGATACAATACTTAGCCTAGGAGGAAGTCTACCTCCATTAGACATATTTAAACTATTCAGGGGAAGAGAGCCACAAACTGATTCCTTAATAAGGCACTTAGGTCTATCTGGAGCTACTTAATAATTTCATCGATTATTTTTTCCACCACAGATTTATTTCTTACAAGATTTCTATGTTTATATACTTTTACTGATATTTTTTTCCCAAAATTTAAATTTGTCCACCAGCCAGGGAAAACCATCAAATCCCAATAAGTAAAGAAATTTATACAATCAATATCGTCAAGAAAAAAATCATTATTCGCGAGTCCTCTCAAAAACTTACTATTTATTTTCATTTCTGATATACCTTTAAAAGGGTATCTAGGTATTAATTGAGCCATCAAAGTTCCTTTGTGAGGGGACCCTATAGAAATTAATCTTCTTGTTCTTTTATATCCATTAAATTTTTGAAGCCAGTGCCTACCAATTATTCCTCCCATAGAAAATCCCAAAATATCTACTTCTTTTCTTAAACCGTATTTCTCTAAAATTAATTCGTTTAATTTATTAGTCAAATCAAGTATTGAAGTCATTCCATATGAATGCTCAAGAGTTGGGGCAAAATATTCAATGCCGATATTATCAAGTTTAGGGGTAATAGAAGAAAAAATACTTGAAGTATTCCAAAGGCCATGAATCAATATGATAGGATTTCTTCTTTCCAATACTTTAATTATTTTCAAGAATTCTTACTATTGACACCTTTCCATCGAAACCTGTGATTGGAGGGTTGCATTTTGTCAAAATAATTTTAATTTTAGAAATCTTAAATTCCTGATCAATGATTTCTAAAATTGCTTTGGAATATTTTTCGATTGTATAACAATATATTTTCTTTGATTGATCTTTTAAAATTTGAACTAATTTTGAATAGTCAACTGTTTTTTTTATATCATCATTTATTGTACATTTTTCAAAATCAGTCCACAAAAATATATCTAAAATAAATAATTGCCCTAATTCCCTTTCTTCATCAAGTACGCCAACCCTAGCCCAAAGTTTTATATTCTCAATTTTTAAAAAAGTTTCCATCTTTAAAAGTTTTAAAGATCTTTATGTGTATAGATAGCCTTTCCTGA
The DNA here is from genome assembly GCA_003210155.1 of Prochlorococcus sp. AG-424-E18. Lineage (GTDB taxonomy): Bacteria > Cyanobacteriota > Cyanobacteriia > PCC-6307 > Cyanobiaceae > Prochlorococcus_A. The sequence goes on from QCNC01000003.1 coordinate 43,340, forward strand.
TGAAAAATCATCAACTATATTCCCATCACCCTTTAGGAAATATTTATAAGTTACCAAACCTTCTAGACCTACAGGTCCCCTTGGTGGAAGAGTTTGAGTAGATATACCAACTTCAGCTCCGAATCCATATCTAAAGCCATCTGCAAACCTAGTAGAGCAATTATGAAAAACACCTGCACTATCAACTACATTCATAAATTTATTGGCAGTATGTGAATTTTCAGTAATTATTCCATCTGTATGTTTTGAACTATATTTTTGAATATGTGTGATTGCTTCATCGAGATCATCAACAATTTTTATCGATAAAATTAAATCCAAATATTCTGTTTTCCAATCTACTAGGCTAGCCTCATACTTTAACCCTAATTCAACTGATCTCTTATCTCCAATTAATTTAACATCATATGAATTAAATAAAGGGATAGCCTTTTCTAAAAAAGATGGTGCGATATCTCTATGGACTAATAAAGTTTCGATAGCATTACATGCTGCAGGATATTGAATTTTGCTGTCCAAAGCGACTGATAAAGCCATCTCTAGATCTGCCTCAATATCTATAAACAAATGACAAATTCCATCAGCATGTCCTAATACAGGAATTCTTGTATTCTCCTGAATAAATTTAACTAATTCATTACTTCCTCTTGGAATTATTAAATTAATGTATTTCTCAAGATTTAACATCGCCATACTTTCTTTTCTGCTTGTTAGTAAACATATTACGTTTTTATCAAAACCTGATTCATTTAAACCTTCTTGCAATGCCTTGACTATTGCTGTATTTGTTAAATTAGCTTCACTACCTCCTTTTAGCATTACTCCATTACCTGATCTTATTGCTAATGAACTAATCTGCATCACGGCATCTGGCCTTGATTCGAAAATAACTCCCAAGACTCCAATTGGCACAGTTTTTCTTTCTAAGATCAATCCCTTTGAAAGCTCTCTTTTAATTTGAACTTGATTTACAGGATCAGCTAAGTCTCCAACTTTTCTTACTCCTTCAATTCCTGAATTTAATTTTGATTTTGATAACTTTAATCTAGAAAGTAAAGCCTTAGAAATACCCTTTTTTTGTGCATTTGAATAATCCGCATTATTAGCCTCTAATATTTCATTAGAATTTTTTTCTAGATAATCAGCCATAAAATTTAAGGCTTTAATTCGATTTTGATTTTCAGTCTGACTTATTTCTATTGATGCCGAACGAACTTTAATTGCTTTTTCTAAAAGATCATTACCTAGTTGAGGAACTTCAAAGATATTACCCATAATATTTTTTAATTAATTTAATAATAATTGAAATTAAAGATTATTTAAAGTAAATTTCTTTCTAAATTAATATCTAAAAAATAACTGTACTTGACTTTTCCAATCCCCATTGGAATCATAAGAACCTAATAACTCTAAGTTTGGATTTGCCTGAAAAGTCAAAATTCCTAAAGGTGAAATATCATCTCTACCTGGAACGGTTTGAAAGGCAAAATTTATCGCATCAGTAATATCAAGCCCTATTTCAGCTACCCAAGCTTGAGAAGAAAATTCCTCATTAGAAGATGATTGATCATCATTTTCTATATCTAAATTTTCATTGGAAAAAATATTATTTAATGAATCATTATTTTCTATTAACGCTGGATATAAAGAAAACTGAAATCTTTCACTAAATGCATCAGCATTATTAAGTTGAGAAATAAATGCTCTATTTATTAAATTTGCAGAGTTACCTCCAATTAAACCAATTATTTGTGATCTGTTATAACTTGGCGTGCTCCTTAATTGGATTCTTCTATTTTCATCAGCGAAAGATAATTGATCTAAGAATCCTTCATAAGATGCTTCAATTTTGATAAGCCTAGTATTACCAATTCCAAATGCACCATAACCGCTTGAACTAGCGTCGACAGCAACATCACCTGATACATTTAAATCCTGATTATTTTCACTTATAGGTATTATAGAGTCTGGAACTTTACTGACTAAAGAAAAATTTATAAATGGAACCACACCACTTCTTGATGCAAATAAAATATAATTGTCTTTATTTTTATTAAGTTTAAAAGGGGTAGTATATAGATTTGCTCTTCCTTTCTTAAGGTAAATAAGACCCCTAGCATTTAAATCTGTTCCTACCTTACCATTTATAGTAAGGTCTAATTTGGTATCTAAATAAGCTTGAACTATCTCTGAATATTGAAGTTTAAATTCTGGTCCAAGTTTTAATTTAAGATTATTAAAACTCAAATTATCTAGATAATTAGGCAAAGTTTCTCCTAAAAGAACTGAATTCAAAATTGTTTCATTTGATATTATTTCAATATTTTTTTTATTATTCCAATAGAGTTCTGGCCAATCTTTTTTATCCTCTTTTAGTATGGGATTATTTTCTTTTTTGACATTTTGATTGGTGCTATTAAGATTAATAAATCCATTATTAAAAGATAGAGAGCCTCCCAAAACAGGACTTTCGAATGATCCACTTAAATCTATATCTGAATCTATTAAAAAATTAAAATTATCTTTTTCTAAAGTAAATCTATTTGTTTTCAAATTAATTTTTGTCTTGTAGGAATTATTCTTACTGTAAAAAGGCAAAGACCCTTTTATAAAAATTTCCCCAGAATCTTCAGCCTTTGCTTTTAGATTATTGATCTCTAAATAATCAAAATCAAAAATTATTATGCTATTAATATCTTTTATTTTATTATTGAAAAAATCAATTTCAGAATCGTTAATTACTATAAATCCATTTAATAGAGGTTTATTTAAGGTGCCTTTTAGAATCATTCTAAGATTCACATCACCTTCTATGAAGGTAAAATATTCATCAGCAAAAATATCTATTAACTCAATAAATTTTCCATTCCCAATCAATCTTAGATCTAAGTTATCTGATTTATTAATAGGTATTGAGCCTTTAATATTAATTGGGATTTCAGAATCATTTATTAGAATGGAAAAATCAATATCAAAAATAGAATTATCGAATTCAACTAGTCCTTTATCAAATAATATTGTATTGTTTTTAATTGATGAATTATTGAGAGTAATTTCACTAAAGAAAGATTTTTTATCAAGATCATAAAATAAATTCATATCTAACCCGCCAAGAAAATCTCTTGGTTTATTTAAAAAGATATTTGCAGTACTTAATGGTAATTTATTAATTCTTAAAGAACCTTTCCCCGTTAATAATCCGCCTTCCAAATCAATAGAGAATTCCTCTTTATTATTCGCGTAGTCATCTTTAGGTATATCAAGATAGCCATTTAATTTTGCATTCAATTTATAATTGACTGGTCTATCGCCCTGAATAGTAATTTTTCCACTGTATCTACTTCTAAATTTATTTAAATATTTTTGCAAATTAAATTTGTCCTCTAGCACATTACTATTTTCAATAAAGTTATTTATGAAATCGATCCTCTCTTTAAATGATTTATTATGATTATTTATTTCCAAATCATTCAAAATATTGGATTTACTTATGGGAATAACTTTTTTATTATCAAAATTAAAAATATCAACAGCGGTAAGAATAGTCCAACTAGTACTTACATTCGTAAATTCTGAATTAATAAAATTATTTTTATTTGAATCATATTCGACTTCAATTACTCCTCCATCAATTGGATAAAGTGAAGAATTTATATAAAAATAATTATTTTTGACACTGAAATCAAATAATGAATTAGCTAAATTAATATTTCTATATTTGCCTAAACTCCAACCAAGTCGCCCTACCAAGGATGACTGGTCAGACGAAATTGATCCTTCACCATTAATAATCCCATCAATTTTATCAAATTGATTTTTGTATAAAGATAATTCAAGTTCATCAAGAGGAAAATTATTCGCTCTCCAGTTATAACTATCTTCCTCTTTGACAATTCCTACTGTCCCTTTATTTGAGTTAAAAACTCTTATAAAATTTGCATTATCTAGTTTAAGATCAGAATCAAACTTAATTGAAAGAAATGAAGGGATTGGAGAATATCTATTTTTCATATTTAGCAGAAATTCATTATTTTCATTTTTAATATCTCCCTCCCATGTTTCTCTAATGCGGATACCTTTATAGTGCGGATAATCAACATTAAAGTTTATAGAAATATCAGGATCAGTAATTTTTCCTTTTAATTCTCCTTTAGCAGTAATGAAACCCCTTATATCATTTTTTCGGAAAATATTTAAATTAGATAATTGTGTTCTATTTATTTTGAAACTAGTATCTATATCACCAAAATTAATACCTCTTCTATCAAACCAGTAGGGAATATTACCAGATAATTTAATATCTGGATTCAGGCTATTAATATATCCAATACTTCCTATTAGATTAATATTATTGGAACTTTTATTAAATGGTACATTGAGATTAAAATTCGAAGTCAAAGTTCCATAATTTAATTTTTCTGTATTACCAATTAAATTATTATCTTTACAAAAAAACCTAGTTGAATCTGAATTTATATTCTCTGCGAAATCATCTGGTTTTATTTTTAAATTAGAAAAAGAAAATCTTCCTTCACAAAATGTACGCTTTGATGATTTATTAAATTTAAAGTTAGATTTAAAGGTACCCTTTTTAAAGCTAATTTTTCTATTACCAATAATATATTCAGAATTCTCAAGATCTAAACCCTTAGAAAATAAATCCAGTTTTAAAAAGTCTTGATTTAACTTTGCATTAAATTTAAGTTTTAAAAAACCCTTTTCATCGAAATTGGATTTTACATTTGCAATGATTTGTTTATTTCTTGGCTTGTAAATAACATTACCTTTTACCTTTGTTTTTAATCCTGCTTTATTAAACTTCAGGTCTGAGTATTTATTTAAGTTAAAGTTCAATTCATACTTTGATTGTGATTTTTTTGTAATTCGATCATTTTTATAGGATTCGTCTATTTTAAAAAAATCTCTATTTATATTTATAGCTGCTTCCTCAGGACTTATTTTAACAATCCATTTTTGTTTTAAAAAAGATTTAAAAGGCATAATGCCCACATATACATTTTTGGCTGTAATTTCAGAATCTATATTTTTTTTATCGTTAATTTTTGAATTACTCAAAGAAATACCTAGAAATCTAATCCCAACATAATCACCTAAATCGACATTTTTATCTAAAAGATTCTCAATACTTTTTTCTAGTTCTAATTTCCTAGAACTATAAGTTTCTTTTAAAAAATTATTTAATAAAAAAGTGCCTAAAAAACCTAAAGGTAAAAGCATCCCTACCAAAAGAATCTTAGTATTTAATTTTAGAGATCTAATTTTTTTCAATTTAGAACCCAAAAATAGAGTAGGCTTACAAAATATAAGAAATTAATCAGGTCAAAGCCACTAAATGTCTTTTTTTGAACTATTAGAGAACACACCCAAATTTTTTGGATTCTTTGGAATATTTCTTTTCATTTGCACAATTGCAGCTTTTATATTTAATTTTGGTTTTAAATTTCGATTAATTGGAGCCACTATCTTTTCATTATTGCTTTCTTTGAGTAGTTGGGCATTTATACAAAGTTACTCCGAAAAGGTTGCAATAGAAGGTGCAAAATATGTTCCAATTGTTTATGACAATGGGTTCGATTTGATTATTGCTAAAGCAGATGATGACTTTGCAGAGGAATCTATTAAACCAACTTTAGAACAATTATCGGAAAACTTAATGAAAGGTAGCAGGTCTGGTGCGAATGTAAAAATAAAGATAAGAAAACTTGAAAAAATTTCAGATGATGTAAGTAAACCAGTGGTTATAGGAGAAATTCAGAAAAATGTCAAAATGAATTAGTCTTTTAAAAAATGGAAAGTAAAACCTTTTTAGATTTTTTGCCAACTAATTTTAGACATGAGAAATATTTTTTTATTCAAAATAATCTAACAGACTTTGCAAAATTAAGTAATCTTTCGGACTTAGATATAGATGAGATTCAGAGAAAATCTTCACTATGTACATTGAATAATCTAAAGAAAATTAGAGCTATAGCTATTTTTAAAAAAGAAATTGGAATTTCTCCACCTCAAGCATATTTACTTTTACATTGCGGTATATCTTCTCTTAAATCATTATCACTATCTACCCCTTACGAATTAGAACGCAAAATTGGTAGATTAGAAAGAATTCTTAGAGTAAAAACTGAGACAGATACAACTTTTACTCTATTAAAAGAATGGATTAAAAAAGCTCGCCAAATCGAAAAATCTAATGGAAATCTTTGATAAAAAAATTTTTTAATGTAGAATTTAGGAAAAAGTTTGTGATAATGAAATCTTTATTATTTTTTTTATTTTTGTTTTCCAATCCTTTATACCCTGTTTTAAGTCAATCTAACTTATTGGAAACTGTAAAAAAGAATCCAAACGAAGCTAGGATTTTATGTAACAAGTTTAGAGAATTTAATTCAAAGGGCATTTCAGCTAGTTCAGATAAAGCTATAGATTATGTATCAAACAAAAAAAAGTTAACTCCAGTTAACGCAGAGATCTTTTCAATTTACGTCATTGGGCTGCACTGCCCAGACATTATCTAAAGCCTAAATGTCTGGTTCAAGATGGTTTGACAAGTCTCTAGTGCTTAGAGATGGAGTAAGACTTATATCCAGAATTTGGTTACCTAATAGTAATGGGCCATGGCCTGCATTGTTAATGAGACAACCATATGGCAGGGAAATAGCTTCTACTATTACCTATTCTCACCCAGAATGGTGGGCAACCAAGGGATATATGGTAATAATTCAAGATGTTAGAGGTATGGGTTCTTCTGAAGGAGTTTTTAAAGGTTTTTCTCAAGAAGCTAGCGATACTTCAGAAACACATGAATGGGTAAGGTCTCTAAAAGAATGTAATGGAAAACTTGGCTTATATGGTTTTTCATATCAAGGATTTACTCAACTAACTGGTGAATTATATTCAAAGCCGCCCGATTGTTTATCTCCAGCAATGACTGGTATGAATATTAAGGATCATTGGTGCTCAGATGGAGGAGCCTATTGGTGGCATAACAATATTGCATGGGGACTTCAAATCGCAGCACTAAAAATGAAAAGAGAAAATAAATTTCTTGAGTGGAAAAAGATAAGATTAGCCTTAGAAAATAAAAGTTATTTAAGTGAAGGAATTGATACTTTAAAAAAATATGATCCTAATAGCTTCGTTTTGGAATGGCTTAAAAATTTAAACAATGCTTTCCCATTTGAAGAATTTAAACCAATTTCAACATGGATTAAACAACCTATGTTAATTATTGGAGGACTTTGGGATCCTCATTTAAAAGGTGCCTTTGATCTTTATAAAAAATCTAAAGAAGCTGGTGGAAGCCCAGAGATTATTATTGGGAATGCTACACATCTAAATTGGTGGGAGGGATCACAAGAATCTTTATTAAAATTTTTTGATAAACATTTAAAATCAGATAAAAATTTTAATTCTAAGTACTTTGAAGACGAGAAAAAAATATGGAATATTTCATTAAATAAATGGGAAGAATTAGATAATAAATTTCACCCTGAATTTATTTTTGGGCTCAAAAGCGATGGCACAGCAAATGTAGAGGTTGAAGATGGAAGTCTGACCATAAATTCAAAAGGATCAGGATGGTTCACAATTGTTAATGACCCATGGAGACCTACTCCATCTGACGGTGGTCATTTAGGTCCAAATCCAGGAAACTTTAACAGAAGTATTATTGATAAACGACTGGATGTAGGTGTTTTTCAAACCAATTTTTTTGAAGAAGATCAATATTTAACAGGAGTCCCCACAATAGAAATCCAGGTAAAAAGTGATCATCCAAATTTCGATATCTGCCTTGCTTTATCTCTTGTTGAAGAAGGTAATAAAAAGGTGAATCAATTTTCAACCGGATTCTTAAGGGTTAAAAACTCCAAAATAAGTGAAGAATGCATATATCAAATAACAATGCAGCCAACAAATATTTGTTTGACTAAAGATAGCAAGCTTCGCTTATCCATATCTGCAGCAGCATATCCCGCTATTGGAGTTAATCCTGGATTTGGGGAGGGAAATGTTGGAGCGCCTTCAGCAAATCATAGAGTTATTACTCTAAGTTTTAGCCTTAACAAAACATTTATGAAAATGACCCCTTTTTTTTAATAAATAATTATTTTTTTGGTTAATCATTTGATATTATTAATCCTTAATATCTACCAGTCATGATCGAAACAATTCAAGCAGACTGGATTAAATCAGAAGCTATCAACCTAGAAAATTGTTGCAATGATAATCCATTAAAAATATTAGGTCCTCATTTTTATGATGAACAATGGGTAATTAGGATATGGATGCCTGAAGCCGACGAAGTTAAAATAAATTTTAAAAACAAAACCTATAAGGCCGAAAGCATAAACCATAAATGGCTTTTTGAAGCTATCCTGCCTGAAAATCCAAATCAAAATTACGAAATAAATATTTCTCGAGGAGGGATCACACATACACAACATGACCCTTGGTCATATAGAGAAGAGTGGATGGGAGAAGTTGATAGACATCTTTTTGCAGAAGGTAATCATCATCATATTTGGAAAAAAATGGGAGCACATCTCATTGAAGAGAAGAATCAAAAAGGGGTCATGTTTTGCATTTGGGCTCCAAATGCAAAATCAATCTCGATAATTGGAGATATAAATTCTTGGGATGGAAGACATCATCCAATGCAAAAAAGATTAGGGGGGATTTGGGAACTATTCATTCCATCAATGCAAGAGGGCGAAACATATAAATACGAAATAAGAACACAACAAGGTCATATTTATGAGAAAGCTGATCCATATGGTTTCCTTCATGAAATCAGGCCTCAAAATGGTTCAATAGTTTCAAAGTTGAAAAACTTTAATTGGAATGATAGTTCTTGGATTTCAAACAGAGATTCTTCTAGTCAAATTAACAAGCCAATTTCAGTTTACGAAATGCATTTAGGGAGTTGGCTCCATGAATCAACAAATAATAAATATCTGGAGGATAATGGTGAGCCAAGAGATCCAGTACCTGCAGCCGATTTAAAACCTGGAACACGATTATTAACTTATCCAGAATTAACCAAAAAACTAATCCCTTACGTTAAAGAAAGAGGATTCACTCATATTGAACTAATGCCGATATCTGAACATCCTTTCGATGGTTCATGGGGATACCAAGTTACAGGCTGGTATGCACCAACAAGTAGATTTGGCACCCCAAATGAATTTAAAGAGTTTGTAAATAAATGTCATGAAGAGGGCATAGGCGTAATACTTGATTGGGTGCCTGGTCATTTTCCAAAAGATAAGCATGGTTTAGCATTTTTTGATGGCTGCCATCTTTATGAGCATGGAGATTCACGAATAGGTGAACATAAAGAATGGGGAACCCTAATATTTAATTACAGCAGAAACGAAGTAAGAAATTTCTTAGTAGCAAATCTCGTTTATTGGTTTGAAGAGTTTCATATTGATGGCATAAGAGTAGATGCTGTAGCTTCCATGCTTTACAGAGATTATCTACGACCTGATGGAGAATGGATACCCAATGAAAATGGTGGGAATGAAAATATAGAAGCCGTTAAATTTCTTCAACAGGCTAATCATGTACTCTTCCAACACTTCCCAGGTGCACTTTCTATCGCTGAAGAATCAACAACTTGGCCAATGGTAACCAAACCAACTGACATGGGAGGGTTAGGGTTTAACTTGAAATGGAATATGGGATGGATGCACGATATGCTTGATTATTTTGAAATAGATCCTTGGTTTAGGCAATTCCATCAAAATAGTGTGACTTTCTCAATTACATATAACTATACAGAGAACTTTATGCTTGCACTTAGTCATGATGAGGTTGTACATGGTAAAAGTCATCTTTTGCATAAAATGCCAGGCGATGACTGGAAGAAATATGCAAATACTCGAGCATTACTAACTTATATGTGGACCCACCCTGGTAAAAAAACAATATTTATGGGAATGGAATTTGGGCAAAGACAAGAATGGAATGTTTGGGATGATCTGCAATGGGAGTTACTAGAATTTGAGCCTCATAAAGGTATCAGAAACTTGATTGATGACCTAAACGTTCTTTATAAAAATGAACCTGCATTATGGAAAAATGACTTTGATCCTTATGGATTCCAATGGATAGATTGTAATGACAAATCTAATTCGGTTATAAGTTTCATGAGAAGAGAAAACGATACCAATGAGTGGCTGGTTGTTGTTGCTAACTTTACACCTAATACTCATGGGTCATACAAAGTAGGTGTTCCTGTTGATGGATTTTATAAAGAAATATTTAATTCAGATGGCTCTAGATACGGGGGTAGTAACAAAGGAAATATGGGGGGTAAAGAAACTATAAATTACAATATTCATGATTATCAAAATGCTCTAGAACTTGCTTTGCCCCCATTAAGCGTGAGTATATTTAAACATCAATCAAAAAAATAAGAAGGCTCATTTAACTTAGTGCTTCATATAAATGTTCATATAACGCTTTTGCTCTGCTTTACATTGTAAGATTTTTAAGTTGGATTTTAATTTTTTTTTAAAATATCGAATTGAAAAATGGGTCAAGATTTACCACTACTACTTTCTGCCGCATTAGGTAAAAAAGTAAATAGGCCTCCAGTATGGATGATGAGGCAAGCAGGAAGATATATGAAAATCTATAGAGATTTAAGGGAGCGTTACCCAAGCTTTAGAGAGAGGTCTGAAAATCCAGAATTATCATATGAGATTTCAATGCAGCCCTTTCATGCTTTCAAACCGGATGGTGTGATCCTTTTTTCAGATATTCTCACGCCTCTTCCAGGGATGGGCATAAATTTTGAAATAATAGAAAGTAAAGGTCCAATTATTGAGGACCCAATAAGAACTCTTAATCAGGTAGAAAATTTAAGAGAATTAAATCCAAGCGAGAGTTTAGGCTTTGTTGGGCAAGTTCTTACTTCACTAAAAAAAGATGTGAATAATGAGGCAACAGTTTTAGGTTTTGTTGGCGCACCTTGGACTCTTGCTGCATATGTAGTTGAAGGTAAAAGCAGTAAAAATTATTCCTTAATAAAATCAATGGCTTTTAATGAACCTGATTTACTTCATAAACTTCTTGATCATTTTGCAAAATCTATTGGTGAATATCTTAAGTATCAAATAGAATCAGGAGCGCAAGTAGTACAAATTTTTGATTCATGGGCAGGCCAACTAAGTCCACAAGATTACGATATCTTTGCTGGGCCGTATCAAAAAAAAGTTATTGAAATTGTAAAATCGGAATACCCTGAAACACCAATAATTCTATACATTTCTGGAAGTGCGGGGGTACTGGAAAGAATGTCAAAAACTGGAGTAGATATAATCTCATTAGACTGGACAGTAGATATTGAAGAGGCTTGTAAAAGAATCCCCAGGGGGATTGGTATTCAAGGTAATGTTGACCCTGGCATTTTATTCGGAAACAAAGAATCAATAAAAGAAAGAATAGATAATACTTTTAATAAAATTAAAGACAGGAAATATATTCTTAATTTGGGTCATGGGATTTTACCTGGGACACCAGAAGAAAATGCTCAAACATTTTTTGAACATGGGAAAAAACTCACTTACTAGACAAAGTCTTGGCATATAAAAATTTATTAATAACAGGCGCTAATGGATGTGTTGGCCAATATTTAATTGATTGGTTTTTGAAAAACACAAAATTCAAACTTTATCTCATGGTAAGAGACAAAAGTAAGTTACCAATTTCTGTGCAAGAAAATAAAAAAGTCAAGTTAATGGTTTGCGATATCAGGGAATCAAATAGGTATAAAAAGGAAATTACTCAAATTAATTACCTAATACATACCGCTACAGCTTGGGGAGATCCAAAAAGAGCTTATGAAGTAAATATTAAAGCTTTTGAAGAATTACTAGAAATGCTTGATATTGAAAAGTTAGAAAAGATTATTTATTTTTCAACAGCTAGTATTCTTGATACCCAAACAGAATTAATGAGGGAATCTTTGATTTATGGAACAGAGTACATTCAAACAAAATATGAATGTTTCAAGAGACTTAAAGAAAGCTCATTTGCAGAAAAAACATTCGCTGTTTTCCCTACCTTGGTTTTTGGAGGGAATCTTGGAAAAAAAAGTAAATATCCTGTGAGTTATTTAACTAGTGGATTGAAAGAAATTGGGAAATGGCTTTGGTTAGCAAGATTTTTAAAACTCGATTCTAAATTTCACTTTATACACGCAAATGATATTGCCCAGATTTGCGGGTTTCTAATTAAAAATCATAAAGAAGAGCAATACAAAGGCTTTAGAAAATTTGTGCTAGGTCAAAAATTCATTTCAATTGATGATGCCATAATTACGCTGTTAAAAAGGCATAATATGAGGAGATTTTTTGCGATACCGCTTACAAAAAAAATTCTAAAAATATTATTAAGAATTCTCCCCATCCAAACTACTCCTTGGGATAGCTTCAGTATCAAAAAATATGACTTTAATCACGTCCCCATCACTAATCCTGAGACTTTTAAACTTAAAAGTTATGCCAAGTCACTGGATGATATTTTAAGGTTATCAAAGTTACCAAGCTGTAATAACAATTAAGATTCTCGCAGTTAGGTTACCAAAGCCTTGTAATATGTAAATATAAGCAAAATTTTTATTATGTTACGTTCATTCTTTGCAGGGTTATTTGCAATAGTTTTAACTCTAGGTCTAGGTATTTCATCAGTTTCAGCGAAGACTGTTGAAGTTAAACTTGGAACAGATGCTGGAATGCTTGCATTTGAACCAAGTACAGTAACCATTAGTGCTGGTGATACAGTTAAATTCGTCAATAATAAACTTGCCCCTCACAATGCTGTTTTTGATGGACATGAGGAATTAAGTCATGCGGACCTAGCTTTTGCACCAGGAGAGTCTTGGGAAGAAACATTTGATACTGCTGGAACTTATGATTACTATTGCGAGCCACACAGAGGCGCTGGAATGGTAGGTAAAGTTATTGTTGAATAAAGCTTCTAAATAGTTAAACACACTTTTTGACTTAATATTTATTACGGTTATACCCAAATTTTAATTGATGAAAATAGTTCCAAGCGAATTTTCAGATTCTGCTTGGAACAGCTTTATTTTTGCTAAAGAAATAGCTTATAAAAATTATCAACAAAACGTAGACTCTGATAATTTATTATTAGCTCTTATAAGAGAGGACTTAATTACAAAAAAGATTTTAAAAAAAAATAACGTAAATCTACAAGATCTTGAGAGGGAAATAATTTCTTCATTAAATGCGGAGGCAAAAATGAAAAAAAAACAAGATAATTTATATATTGGTGATACTCTTCACAAAATATTTTTGAAGGCAAATGATATTAAAAATACTTTAAATGATGTAGTGATATCAACAGAACACTTAGTTTACTGTTTCACTTATGATGATAAATATGGATTTCAAATTTTAAATCAAAAAGGTATTCCAGAATTTCTTGAAATTATAAAGAAAATGAAGTCAGATCCGGCATTAAAAAATGAATTTAATAGTTCTAATGAGTCTTTGGAAAAATATGGTATTGATCTAACTCAATCTGCACGAGAAAGGATTTTAGACCCAGTAATTGGTAGGGATGAAGAGATTAGAAGAACAATTCAAATATTGAGTAGAAGAACAAAAAATAATCCCGTTCTTATTGGAGAACCTGGGGTTGGCAAAACAGCCATTGTAGAAGGGTTAGCTCAAAGAATTATTAATGGCGATGTACCTTCTGCGCTACAAGATAGGAAACTAATTTCATTAGATATGGGTTCACTTTTAGCTGGAGCAAAATATCGTGGAGAATTTGAAGAAAGAATAAAAAATATTCTAAAGAAAGTGAAAGAGTCAGACGGTAAGATAATTCTTTTTATTGATGAAATTCATACGGTAGTTGGTGCAGGCGCTAGTGGAGGTTCTTTAGATGCAAGCAACCTATTAAAACCAATGCTTGCGAGAGGAGAACTTAGATGTATTGGTGCTACAACTATTAATGAACATAAACAAAATATAGAAAAAGATCCTGCTTTAGAACGAAGATTTCAAAAGATAAAAGTTGATGCTCCTTCAATAGATGATACCGTATCAATTTTAAGAGGATTGAGAGAAAGATACGAAGTTCATCATAGTGTGAGAATTTCTGATAATGCTCTAGTTGCTGCGGCAACCCTTAGCGAAAGATATATTAACGATAGATTTCTTCCTGACAAAGCAATAGATCTAATCGATGAAGCAGCCTCAAGATTAAATATGGTTATAACTTCCAAACCTGAAGAAATTGATGAAATTGATCGAAAAGTTCTGCAGTTTGAGATGGAAAAATTATCTTTAAAAAGAGAAACGGATGATTTTTCTATAGAAAGATTAAAAAAAATCAATAATGAACTTATATCCCTTAAAGATAAACAGGCAGAATTAGGCGCGCAATGGAAAAAAGAAAAAGATGAAATTGATGAGATTAGCACCATAAAAGAAGAAATTGAATCTGTTCAATTGCAAATAGATCAAGCCAAAAGGAGTTTTGACCTCAACAAAGCAGCAGAATTAGAATTTGGAACTTTAAATTCTTTGCAAAAAAAATTGAAAGAAAAAAGTGAGTCCCTAGTAAATTCCCAAAAAAATGGAGATAAAAGTCTTTTAAGACAAGAGGTAACTTTTGATGATATTGCAGAAGTTGTCTCAAAGTGGACCTCTATTCCAGTACAGAACTTAAACCAGTCAGAAAAAGATAAACTCTTGAGCCTTGAGTCAATCCTTAAAGAAAAAATTATTGGTCAAGATAGTGCAATTAGGGCAGTTGCAGATTCCATTAAGAGATCAAGGACTGGTTTAAATGATCCAAGCAAGCCATTAGCCAGTTTTCTCTTTTTAGGTCCAACTGGTGTTGGGAAAACAGAACTAAGCAAAGTAACAGCCAAAATAATATTCGATTCAAATTCTTCAATTACAAGACTGGATATGTCTGAATATATGGAAAAGCATTCAGTGAGCAAAATTATAGGTGCGCCTCCTGGATATTTAGGTTTCGAATCAGGCGGTCAACTAACTGAAGCTGTACGCAAAAACCCCTATTCATTAATACTCCTAGATGAAATAGAGAAAGCTCACAAAGATATTCTAGATATTCTCTTACAGGTTCTTGATGATGGAATCATTACTGATGGTCAAGGTCGTACAATCAATTTCAAAAATTCAATCATTGTTCTCACAAGTAATTTAGGAAGTCAATCAATAAATGATTTATCAGTTAGAAAAGAAGATACAAATGAAATTAAAAAAGTTGTAGATAATGAAATTAAAAAATTTTTCAAGCCTGAGTTTTTAAATCGACTTGATGAAATAGTTATTTTTAATAATTTAGAATTAAATGACATAAAAGAAATTGCAAAAATCCAGCTTCAACATTTAGAAAAAAGACTTAACAAAAAAAACCTAAAATTCAAAATTACGGATGAAGCAATTAACCAACTTGTCGAAAATAGTTTCGATCATGCCTATGGTGCAAGGCCTTTAAAAAGAATTATTCAAAAGCAAATTGAGACAAAAATTTCAAATAATATATTAAATAATCATTACCTTAATAAAGACGAGATTAATATTTATCTTGTTAATAGAGAGATAATTGTTGATTAAATATCTAATTAAAGAATCCTATATGACTTTCAAATTATCAACTTTCATCTAAGATTTGAACCAATCAGGAATTTCCTCATAACTTCCTTTATTTGATTTATTTTCTTTTGATTCTGTTTTCCAACAACATGTTCTGCCTTTATCCTTATCCTGTAAGTATTCATTAGCCCATCTCCAAATCAATTCAGATGTGAACTCCATTCCCACATTATCCATAATTCTCAGATCTAAAGCATCTAAGTCATGTAATTTTTCCCAGTAATTCAGCAAAGGGTCATCTTTATTTATTAAAAAAGTATGGTCAAATTGCTCCTTTAGTCTATTTTCTAGGGGCTTTAGACTTGAAAAATCGACAACAAAACCATTTTGGTCTAATTTTTTTGCAGTGAACCAAAAGGTGAATGATCTTGAATATCCATGCACAAATCTGCAGTGGCCTTTATGGCGCCATTGCCTATGTGAACAGGGAAAATCCTCGTAACTTTTGCTGCATGAGAATTTCAGAGAATGAATATACATCAATTAACTGTTAGGATAATTTTTAATAAAACACATTGAGTAGGATTTAACATAACGAACATCATGACTTATTCAACTAATTTTTCGATAGAGGATCTACGCTTTGATAATTATGGATTAATCCCTGCAATAGCACAAGATTGGCTTGACGGATCAATTCTTATGCTTGCTTGGATGAATAAAGAATCTTTGACAATGACACTTGAAACCAAAAACGTTCATTATTGGAGTAGATCAAGATCCGAAATTTGGAGAAAAGGAGCTACAAGTGGAAGTACCCAAATACTTAAGGAGATAAGATTCGACTGCGATAATGATGCAATAATCCTTTTGATTGAACAAAATGGTTCAGGAGCATGTCACACTGGGGAAAAAAGTTGTTTTTTCAACGAAATCAAAATTAATCAAAGTGATAAAAAAGAGAAAAAAACAAATCCCTTCTCAAATATTTGCTCTGAATTATTCAATACAATTAACGAAAGATCAATAAATCCATCAGAAAAAAGTTACACAAATCATTTATTAACAAAAGGTAGTAATACTATTTTGAAAAAAATAGGAGAGGAATCTGCAGAATTTATAATGGCTTGCAAAGATAATGATAAAAATTCAATCTCAAATGAAGCTGCTGATTTAATTTATCATCTGCAAGTAGCACTTATGCATAAAGGGGTTAAGTGGAGAGATGTACTTGCTGTTCTGGAATCAAGAAGAACAAATTAAATAATTAAAATTTTTAATTTTTTTAACCCAAAAATTTTAAAAAATAATTTTAATTAATTAATTAATAATTATTAATTAATTATTAATTAATTATTACATGTATGGCTTATTACTGAATTGACTCTAAGTTGAATATATCAACAATGAGGTAAATCGTGAGTTCATTAAGCGATTTTCTTGGTGAAATAGGTCGTCATCAACTTTTGACTCCCGAAAGAGAACTCACAATGGGCAGAAAAGTCCAAGAAATGGTTGTACTTGTTAATAGATGTCAAGAGGCAGGAGGGAAAGGCCCCGCTTGTGAATACTCCGAAGCTGAGAGAAAAAAAATAAAAATTGGTGAAAAAGCTAAAAACGAGATGATAACAGCCAACCTAAGACTAGTTGTCAACCTCGCCAAGAGATACCAAGGGAAAGGATTAGAATTATTGGACTTAATTCAGGAGGGCACATTAGGTCTTACAAGGGCCGTAGAAAAATATGATCCGTCTAGAGGACATAGATTTTCCACCTATGCTTATTGGTGGATTAGGCAAGGTTTAAATAGAGCATTGTCAACTCAAAGTAGAACAATAAGGATCCCTGTTAACATTAATGAAAAACTTACAAAACTAAGATCAGCAAAATCAAAGCTTATGCAACTTAAGGGTATTCCACCTACTAGTGATGAGCTAGCTGAAGAAATGAAAATAACCAAAGAGGAAATTGACGAACTCCTTTCTTGTGAAATGAGAAGCATCACTGTTAGTCTCCAAGGTACTGTTAAATCAAAATCAGATCCTTCCGAGTTAGTTGATATTCTTCCAAGTGATCAAACTCCCCCAATGGAATTAGCCGAATTAGCCGAAAGGACAGCCTCGGCTTGGAAGTTATTAGATAAAGCAAATTTAACTGAGAAAGAAAGAAAGATAGTAAGCTTAAGATTTGGTTTAGACGGCTCAAATGAATGGAGAACTTTAGCTGAAGTTGCAAGACATATGAGTTGTAGCAGGGAATATTGCCGACAGGTTGTTCAACGTGCTTTAAGAAAACTTAGAAAAGCGGGCATACAGAATGGATTAGTTGATAGTATTACCTAAAAATTCCATTAAAAATATTTAAATTGCATTTAATAAGGATGAAAGAAGATTACAAAACTCAAGAAAAAATCTATGATGCTGAAGTTTTAGAAAGTTCAACATTTGATGAAAATATCATTATCAAGATTCTTATTAAAGCGGGAAGAACAATTGCCAAGCCTGCCTTAGAAGTTTTGGAGATGGCATTAGATCCTTATACTCCTGCACAAGTGAGAGTTTCATTAATGGCTGCTCTAGCATATTTGATTATGCCATTTGATCTTTTCCCTGACTTTATGCCTTTAGTTGGTTTTAGTGATGATTTTGTAGCCCTTACAGCAGTACTCAGTATATGGAGCAAATACATGACTCCTTCAATAAGAGCAAGAGCAGAAAATAAGCTTAATAAGTTATTTCCTTTTTATTGAATGAGTAAATTATCTATACAGGAAGAAAAAGAACTCGTCTCCTTCATTAAAGATTGGTTAAAAACGCATGGATTTACCCAAAAAGACTTAGCAAATGAATTAAATATTAAATCGAGTAGAACCTCTGAGATTATTCTCAAAATTAAAGAATTATATAAAAAAGGCGGTATGTTCAATATTGCAAAAAATTTTATAAAGATTGAGCAAAAATGGTTAAACAATATCAAGAACGATTATCTACAAACAAAACAATCACCACCATATAATCAGTTAGATATCGACTCATTAGTAAACCAAATAAATCAAGATATTAGTAAATAAATATTATTTAAAATAATATATTTTTTCATAAAAAATGATATAACCTCTTAAAACTAAAGTTTAAATAAATATAGTTTTAACTCCTAATTAAGATAAATAATTGAATTCTTAAAGCAAAAATATTATGTATTTTTAAGTTAAATTAATTCTTTTAATAAACAGTTAATAATTAATAAAGTTTTTCGTAAATCATATTTAAAATGCTTGAACCCAGGGATAAATATCATAATTAATCCATATACCTTTTTCCCAATATATATCCTTCTCAATAAGATCTTTCAACTCGTTTTCATCATTAGAATTAAAAATTCCAAACAAATATTTGGTACATTTTGTTGGCCCTAATGTAACTAAAATATCGCTATCTTTTAAGTTTTTAAGTCTCTTAAGATGTTGTTCTCGAAATGGTTCCCTTTTAATAATTGCATCTTCACAGTACCTTCCAAAAACTACAAACTTTTCCATTTTAAATATAAATAATAGAATGAATAGATACTTAATAATTGCATATATTACACGCAGATTGCTATGTTATTTAATACAACTTTCTTTTAATTAATTATGCTAACTGGTAGCGATCTCCTTGCAAAAGTTAAAGAACTTGGTGATGTTAGCAAATCTGACCTAGTTCGCGCCTGTGGATATGTTTCCACTAAGAAAAACGGAGCTGAACGCTTAAACTTTACCGCATTTTATGAAGCACTTTTAGAAGCAAAAGGAGTTAATTTTGGTGATTCTGGAGTTGCAGGTATTGGAAAAGGTGGAAGAAAACTTAGTTATATTGCTACAGTTCAAGGCAATGGGAATCTTCTGATTGGGAAAGCATATACAGCACTTCTTGATTTAAAAGCAGGTGATGAATTCGAAATTAAGCTCGGAAGAAAACAAATCAGATTATTACCTACAGAAGAATCTTAAAGACAACAAAAATTATTTGGTTAAAAAATTTTTAATTAATTTTCTATAAATAATTCCTTTAATAAATAAATTATCTTTGTATTTAT
Organism: Prochlorococcus sp. AG-424-E18; assembly: GCA_003210155.1. GTDB lineage: Bacteria > Cyanobacteriota > Cyanobacteriia > PCC-6307 > Cyanobiaceae > Prochlorococcus_A. The sequence goes on from QCNC01000003.1 coordinate 63,046, forward strand.
TTTTTTTGATCAGCAGCTAAACGCATTTCTTTACAAAACTCACCAACATTATCGACAACATCTTTTTCACTTGAGCTCGAGATTCGTTTTACAAATGCACTCCCAATAATTACTCCATCGGCTCCCCACTCACGAACTTTATTAACATGTTCTGGAGTTGATATTCCAAAGCCAACAGCAATTGGATTGTTATTTACATCTTTTAATTTAGCAATAAGATTTTCTACTCTATTTTCCATTTTGTTTCTCTCACCAGTGACACCTGTAACACTTACTAAATAAGTAAAGCCTTTTGTATGATTTGATATTTGTTTCATTCTTTCAAAAGGAGTAGTTGGCGCTACCAATAAAATTAAGTCCATAGAATGGTTACTAACTATTTTAGAAAATTTATAAGCTTCTTCCAAAGGGAGGTCAGGAACTATTAGTCCAGAAACTCCAGCATCAGTTGCCATCTCACAAAACCTTTCAAAGCCAAAACACAGTAATGGATTCAAGTAAGAAAAAAGGATGATAGGAATATTTAATTTACCTTTTAAAGACTCTAAAAGTTTAATTACTTTTCTTAAGCTAGTGCCTGACTTTAAGGCCCGAGAGGCCGCCACTTGGATAACAGGTCCATCTGCAAGTGGGTCACTATACGGTATACCTAATTCAATAAGGTCAGCTCCATTTTCTTGTAACTTTAATAAGATCTCAGACGTTATTTCAATATTGGGATCACCGGCCATTATAAAAGGCATTAAAGCAAATTTTTTTTTATTTTTTAACCCACAAAACATCTCATCTATCTTAGATAAACATTCATTTTTAGTAATTTGCATTTTGTTATCTTTCATAATTTTAAGATATTTTTCTTTGAAAAATTTATGGATTTTTCTCTAAATCTTCCATAAGTTTTTGCTGCTCTTCCTTTGACAATAAGTTGAATTTGGTTTCTAGTTTATCATTAACAACTTTTTCATACTCTTTTCTATAACGCTTCCTTTGTTCCATAAAAGTCATTTTTCCATTTACAACTCTATAAACATAAGATGTTACCCAAGTAATAACAATCAAAATCAAGATACAACTTGATAGAGTAGAGGCTGTAAAAGTATCGATGCCAATTTGCGGTGAAAATTTATAACTAATTAATCCTATTAATGAAATAAATAAACCTATTTGTATAACTTTTCCTTTAGTCAATTATTTACCCTTTACCACTTCCTTTTAGTCTGAGATTTAAAAATGGAGAAAATAAAATTAAACCTGGAAAGAAAAGAAATACAAGGCCATAAATTCCTAATCTTTCAAATTTGCCCATAATATTCCATCTATTATTCATCCAGTAAAATAGTAACAATGGGATAACCAATAAATAAGTAGAAATAATTCCGATATAAGCAATTAAAGTAACGAATGAATTATTGAAAAAACTTTCCATTTTAATTTATGGTTGCTTAGTTAAAACATAACAACTATTGGAAGTTATCGTCAGAACTAAAAATAAATAATTAAATTAATGGGAGTGGGGGGACTTGAACCCCCACGAGCTAAATCGCTCGACGGATTTTAAGTCCGGCGCGTCTACCAATTCCGCCACACTCCCAAAGGAATTTGCGCTTTCTAATCGTAGCTGAAAGTAACCCATTTAACCAAGAAAAATTGGAATATTTACACTTTTAATTGTCAGATTTAATCTAATTTTTTAATTTACTATTCCTTCTACTTGCCATTGTAAAGTTTCACCTGCATGAAATGGTTTTATTTGTCCGACAATATTTTTTTCTTCAACAACATCAATATATTCTTCAATTTTGTTAGATCTAGAAACTAATTTCAATTTTTCTTTATTTGGTGGGACATTATAAAAATTAGGGCCATTCAAACTTGCAAACTTTTCAAAATTATCTAGAGCATCCTCCTCTTCGAAAACTGTTAAGTAGCTTTCTAATGCTACTGGCGAATTAAAAATGCCTGCACATCCACAAAAAGCCTTCCACTTCCTAAGGTGTGGAGCTGAGTCAGTCCCCAAGAAAAAACATTTTTTCCCACTTGTTGCCGCTCTCCTTAAAGCGAGTCTATTATTTTCCCTCTTAGCAACAGGTAAGCAGTAAAAATCACTATTTAAGCCTCCAAAAAACATTGCATTTCTATTTATATGCAAATGATGCGGAGTGATAGTAGCCCCAATATTATTTTCTTGCACAAAATCCACTGCGTAAGAGGTGGTTATATGTTCTAGAACGATTTTTAATTTTGGAAATCTTTTGGTTATTTGAGAAAGTTCTTTATCTATAAAAACTTCTTCTCTATCGAATACATCTACTTCAGAATCAGTCACTTCCCCATGAATTAAAAGAGGCATTCCAGAATCTTGCATTGATTCAAAGATCTTATATAGATTTTCTATTTTCCTAACTCCATAACTGGAATTTGTTGTGGCATTAGCAGGATATAATTTTGCGGCGAAAAAGATATTATTTTTGAAACCATTTATTAGTTCTGCTTTATCAGTCTCATCTGTAAGATACATTGTCATTAGTGGTTCAAACTTAGAACTTTCTGGCAACGCTTCAAAAATAGATTTTTTGTAAGAGATAGCACTTTCAATAGATGTAATGGGAGTTTTAGTATTAGGCATAACGATAGCTCTCCCAAAAAATTCGGAAGTAAAATGAATGATATTTTTTAATACAAGACCTTCTCTTAAATGTAAATGCCAATCATCAGGTTTTATTATGTTTAAAGTCTTCAAAATTTTTTCTATTTAATCAATTTTAACAGCAAATTAAAATTGACAATAAATTATAGATATTCGAGGATAGTTATTAACCAATTATGAAATTTTTTATTTAAATTAAATCCTAAATATGAGTGATTTTTTATTTCCAATAATAGAAATAGTTTTAGGCGTAGTTCTACTTTTTGCTGGAGGAGAGTTCTTTATTCAAGGAGCAATATTTTTATCTTTAATTTTAGGAATACCTCAAATAGTAATTGGTTTGACAGTTGTTTCTCTTGGAACAAGCTCTCCTGAGTTGTTGGTAAGTTTGAGTTCAATTTTAAAAGGCAGTGATTCGCTTGCGGCAAGCAATGTAATCGGAAGCAATATTTTTAATGTTCTCGTTGTTTTGGGCATAAGCTCATTGATAACACCTCTTAAAGTAAAAAGCAGAATAGTCAGAAGAGATGTACCTCTTTTAATGGCAATTTCTTGTGCAGTTTGGGCTATGTCATCAACAGGCTTATTAACATTGCAAGCAGGGATATTTCTAATATTTTGTTTAATCTTAAATACAATATGGGAAATCAATACCATAAATGAGAAAGGAGAGGAGACAAAAGATGCCGAACCAGAAATAGAAGAATTAAAAGATAACTACAAAGGGAACCTTAACATTTTACTAAAGTTAATATTGGGAATATTTCTTTTAAGCTTTGGTTCAAATATTTTAGTAAATGGTTCTCAAACGCTCGCTACTCTTTTAGGTGTAAATGAAATTGTTATTGGTTTAACTATCGTCGCAACAGGAACATCTTTACCAGAATTAGTAACTTCAATAATTGCGGCATTTAAAGGCAAAACAGATCTTGCGATTGGTAATGTAATAGGAAGTAATTTACTCAATCAACTTTTAATCCTTGGAAGTTGCAGCATTTTTTCAGGATTTAAAGGCTTAGTAATTGAACAGAGTCTGATAAAGGTTGACTTACCTTTTATGGTTTTAACTACCTTTGCATGCTTACCAATTTTCTGGAGCAAAGGGAAAATCACAAGAATTGAAGGATTTATTTTGCTTAATCTTTATATTTTCTACATTATCGATAAAATACTTTTCCTTAATGGATTTAACTTTCTTTCTGAATTAAGGATAGGTTTATTTATTTACTTTGCATTACTTATAGTATTTCTGATTGTTCAAGAAAAATTAAAATTTTCTAATTCATAATTTTATCAATACATAGTCACAAATTCTTCTGAGATAGTTGGGTGCAAAGCCATAGTAATATCAAAGTCTTTTTTTGTTATCCCTGCATTTAATGAAATTGATACCATTTGAATAATCTCAGATGATGTTTCTCCAAACATATGACATCCTAGGACTTTGTCAGTTAGCTTATGAACTACAATCTTCAACATACATTTTGATTTATTCTTTCTAAAGGTATTAGACATAGGGGTAAATTTGCATTTGAAAATTTTTATATTTTTTTCAGAGTAAATCTCTTTAGCTCTTTTCTCACTTAAGCCAACTGATGAAATTTCTGGAATAGTAAAAACGGCCTTAGGGATATATTCATAATTTACTTTTCTTTTTTGGTCATTAAAAAAATTATCCGAAAAAACTCTCCCTTGTTCTATTGCTACTGGAGTTAAGTTTGGCTTATTTATGATATCGCCAACTGCAAAAATATTTGAGTTGCTTGTTTGATTAAGTTCATCGACATCTAAATATTGGCCATCCATCTTAAGATTTAAAAAATCTAAATTTAAAGGCAAAAGATTTGGTTCTCTTCCTGTAGCAATAAGGACATTATTAGTTAAGAGTTTATCTCCCGAGTCTAGGGTAGATTCCAGATTCCCATTTACTTTCTTGATAGACTTTAATTGAGAATTGGAGATTATATTGATTTCAGTAAAAGTAGGTGATTCCTCTAGGCATGAAGAAAGATCCTCATCAAAACCATTAAGTAGATGTTGACCTCTAATTAATTGAGTTACTTGAGTACCTAAATTCCTGAAAATAGAAGCAAATTCACAAGCAATATATCCACCTCCTACTATTAATATTGATTTAGGAAACTTTTCTAATTCAAAAATATCATCACTATTCCATGCCAAATCTACCCCAGGAATATTTAATTTCTTTGGTTTACCTCCAACTGAAATAAGAATTTTTTTTGAACTGATTTTGTTTTTAATTTTCTTTGTATTTGAACAAATAATTTCTAATTCATTTTGAGAAATAAATCTTCCTAAGCCTTCAAAAATAGTTATATTCAACTTTTTTAAAGAATTTCTATGTAAATTACTTAATCTAGAAACCTCCTCTCTAACATTCTTCAACAAAATATTTGATTCAAAATTAATACCTTCATTTTTTAATCCATATCCTTCAGAAGAATCCATATTTTTTTTACTTTTAGCTGCATAAACCATTAATTTCTTAGGAACACATCCCCTTATTACACAAGTTCCTCCTATTTGATTTGCTTCTATGATTGCGACTTTTGCTCCATAACTAGCAGCACGTTTAGCCGCCGCGAGTCCTCCAGATCCAGCGCCAACAACAATTAAATCAAATTCCAATTCCAAGACTTTTTTTAATCAATTATTATAACGTTAGTCTATAGCTTTAATTCAAATAATGAATGGGATTTTGACATGGGATGATTTAAATAAATTTGAAGTAGAAGATCTTGATAGAGTCAATGGGATAAACAATTCCTACGCAAATTTAAGATTATTTGGACATAGTGAAAATGATGTATTAGTTACCCTCTATAGGGATAGGCATTCTTGGTGTCCTTACTGTCAGAAGATATGGTTATGGCTTGAATTTAAGAAAATTCCATATAGAGTCAAGAAAATAAATATGTTTTGCTACGGCCAAAAAGAAAGTTGGTTCCTTGAAAAAGTCAGATCGGGAAAATTACCTGCAATTGAATTTAAAGGGCAAGTTATAACTGAAAGTGATGATATCATAGCTTTTTTAGAAAATGAATTTGGAGCACTTGGATCTTTCATAACATCTAGTCACCTTATCAAAATTCGTGAGTTAGAAAGAGAAATTTTCAGATCATGGTGTAATTGGCTCTGCCGAGAAAGCTTTAATTTTATAGATAACTCTTTTAGAAAAAAAAGATTCAAAGAATCCATTTCTAAACTCGATAAAATCTTAAGTAGCTCAAAATCAGGGTTCGTTGATCCATCATTTTCTAATAATGGTGATATAGAGCCTGGTGTTGGAGATATAATTTTTATTCCCTATATGGAGAGAATGAATGCTTCACTTACTTATTATAAAGGGTTTAATTTAAGATCTAATTACCGCCATGTAGATAATTGGCTTACCCTTTTTGAAGGGACAAGTGCTTATAGAGGCACTCAAGGAGATTTTCATACTCATTCTCATGATTTACCCCCACAAATGGGAGGATGCTATAAAGAGAGCAATGAACAACAGATTACTTGTTCTAAGCTAATAGATACTGGGGAGGGTTTAGGTAATTATGAATTAAACCAAAATTATGAGTCAAAATATTATGCAACAATTGCTCTTAAAAGAGTGATAAAGCATAAAGACAATTTACTAAAGGTAAACCCATACAATAAAGAATCCTTTGACGAATCATTGAGATCAGCTTTGACTCATATGATCACAGGTGAAGTATTAATTCCTAAAAAACTATCAGGAATCTCTTTAAGATATTTAAAGAATAGAATCTCAGTTCCAAGAGATATGCCAATCATTTCAGCGAGGTTATTAAGGCAATCATTAAATAAAATTGAATCACTTGGTGATATCAATGAAATAGATAATATACCTTTCAAGCATAGATATGATCAAAATCCCATAAATTTCATTTCTAATTAATAGAAAAACTATAAATTTTTTCTTGAATCTATTTGAAGTAAATCTCTTATTTTTTGAACTTGACTTGCAATATTTGGATCAATAGATAATTTTTTTTCAACTTGTTCAATAGCATACATAACTGTTGTATGGTCCTTGCCCCCAAACTCATCTCCAATTCTTGGTAGGCTTAGATCTGTCCCATGTCTCATAAGATACATACCTATTTGTCTAGCTTGACTTACTGGTTTTCTCCTACTTGAACTGATCAATTCGTCAGTAGAAACTTTAAAGAAATCTGACACTTTATTAATAACTTGTTTGGGAGTAACAACTACTCCAACACTATTCGGATCAAGCATTGGAGCAATTGATTGAACTGTCATTGGCAAGCCTGTTATTGATGCAAATGCAACAGCTCTAGTAAAGGCTCCTTCCAACTCTCGAATATTCGAAGTGAATCTTCCTGCTATAAATTGAATTAAATCTCTTGGAAGACTCATCCTCTCTTGTTCTGCCTTTTTTTGAAGAATGGCTGTCCTCGTCTCAAGGTCAGGTGGTTGAATATCTGCGGTCATACCCATTGAGAACCTAGAAATTAATCTCTCTTGAATTCCCGACAATTGATTTGGGGGTCTATCACTTGCAATAACTATTTGACTTCCTGATTCGTGAAGAGCGTTAAAAGTATGAAAGAATTCTTCCTGTGTATACTCTTTGCCTTCTAAGAACTGTATATCGTCTATTAAAATCAAATCTACATTTCTATATTTATCTCGAATAGCTGTCATTCCATCTCTTCGAATACCACTAATAACATCATTTGTAAAAGTCTCTGTAGATACATATTTAACTTTTGCTTCTGGATCTATTTCTACTCGATAATGACCTATTGCTTGCATTAAATGAGTCTTACCAAGACCTACTCCTCCACAAATAAATAGTGGATTGAATTCTCTTCCAGGAGATTCGGCGACGGCTAAAGCTGCGGCATGAGCCAACCTACTATTTGGACCTACAACAAATCTTTTAAAAACGTAGCGTAAATTTAAACCATTAGGATTTTTGAATTGATTTTTTGAAGAATTATATTGATTATTACTAGAAAAAGATCTTGTTTTAGTATGAACGTTCTGTTCGTTAGGTTTATCTTCATTTGTTAAATCATTGCTTATATTCGTTTCAGATTTAAAAACAACTTTTACATCATGACCGCAGATTTCCTTTGCAGCTTTTTCAATAGTTTCACAATAATTCTTTCTTAACCAATCACTAGAAAATGTATTTGGAGCGATTAAAGTTAATAAGCCATTTTCAAAACCATTAAATTTAGCAGGCCTTATCCATGTCTCAAATGAAGGCTTACTTAAAGTTTTTTGGAGTGATTGTTGAACTTCCGCCCAAATAGGATTAGTTGCTTGCAAAGTTTTATTATCTAGATTATTAATCTAGTTGGAATTTAATAATTGGCCATTATCAAATCACAAGATCACGACAAATTTAAAATTATTTAACAAAGCATCGACTAAATTTATAAAAATAAATTTTATATTTTTTTTATAGGCATATAATTATTTTAAATCTCACTAAAGTATTGGATAAAGCATTACTTATTATCATGGCGAAATGGCATGGTTTTGGAAGATGCAAAACAAGATTATCAAAAGATATAGGTAAAAGTAATTCGGCGAAAGTACAAAATGTGATGACCAAACACACAATTTCAGTCGCAAAATTTCTTAAAGAAAATAAACTAATCGATATTTCTATTGCCATAACTGGTTTGGGAGTAGGAAATTGTAGAAAATGGTCCAGAGAATTAGGCATCAAAAATTTTAATTTGCAGGGGAGAGGCTGCTTGGGAGAAAAAATGAAAAGGCAAATAATTATCAATAAAAAATTTTGTGCTAGACATAAGATCAAAAATATTATTTTTATTGGTACTGACCTTCCAGATTTATGCCATCAAGATTTATTGAATACTCTAAAAGAGCTTCAACAAAATGATCTTATTTTAGGTCCATCTAATGATGGAGGATATTGGCTTATTGGTTTATCAGAAAAAATAATTTCAACGCATTTATATTTACCTTTTATTAACATTAGGTGGAGTAAAGAGAATGTTCTTCAAAATACAATTGATAATTTTGCTTCTATAAATTTGAAATATAAGCTTTTAGATAAAAAAATAGATATCGATACGATATTTGATATCGAAAATAGAAGGTAATCAACTTGACTAAAATCTCAATTATCATTCCAACTATTAATGAAGCTAATAATTTGCCATTATTGCTTTCAGACTTTTCAAATATTCATAAAGAGAGCGAAATCATAATTGTTGATTGCGGAAGTGAAGATAAAACTATTGACATAGCAAATATTTATGGAGCAAAAGTATTTAAATCCAATGAAAGGAATCGGGGTTTACAATTAGATATTGGCGCTAAGAATTCAAAAGGAGACTGGCTCATATTTTTGCATGCGGATACAAGATTAAATTATGATTGGTTTAGAAAAATTAATTCATATTTAGAGGGAAACAAGAATCGTATTTACTATTTTGAATTCAAAATTAATCACAAAAAGATAATTTATAGAGTCCTCGAAATTCTCGTGAATTTTAGAAGTAAATTTTTTAAACAACCCTATGGTGATCAAGGTTTAATAATTCATAGAACTACCTACTTTCGGAATAATGGTTTTCGACAGATACCTTTGATGGAAGATGTAGATTTTTTTAGGAGATTAAACAAAAAAAAAGATTTAAAACAATTAAATTTACCTATTTTCATAAGTTCAAGGAAATGGGAAAGAACTAATATTTTTGTTCAAGCAATTAAGAACTGGCACTTTAGAAGAAGATGGTTAAAAGGCGAATCTCTAAAATCTATATATTCTGACTACTACAAAAAATGATTAATTTGCATACCAAAAAGCACATTTAGAGCCTCTAGGTTCTAAAATCCAACCTTGTCTTTTGTAAAATGAAACCACTTCAGCATCAGCAAAAAGGGTTACTTTAGAAATTCCAATATTTTTCAATTCTTTTAGGACATATTTCATTAACTCTTTCCCTAATCCAAGTCCTTGATAGACAGGGTTAATAGCTACATCCCAAACTGTTGCTTCTAGAATTCCATCACCAGTGCATCTTGCAAATCCTATTAGTCTGGGGAATTTATCATCATGACGCCATAACCCAACCACCAAAATACTGTAATCTAAAGCTCTTTTTACCCTCCTTATAGGTCTTCTGCTCCAACCAACAGTTTGCAAAAGTTGATCTAGTTCTATTAGATCTAATTCTTTATTTTTACTACATACAAATATTTCTTCTTTATTTGTTTGAGTGAACTCATAAGAATTTAAACCATAGAGATCTAACAGCCAATCCATTGATATGCTGTTTGATTTTTTTATTAACGATCCTTGGTTTCTAAAAATCATTAAAAATTTACGAATCCTTTTTGTTGAAGCTCAGAGAGCTGAAAATATAAACCCTTTTTCAGTCTCAATTCACTGTGTGTTCCCTCTTCAACTAATGATCCCCCTTTTAAAACTAAAATCTTATCAGAACTTTCAATAGTTGCTAATCTGTGAGCTATTACTAATGCTGTTCTTTTTGTCAGAATTCTTTCTAGATCTCTTTGCAAAGTAGCCTCTGTAGAGGGATCCATAAATGCTGTTGCTTCGTCCATTATTAAAACAACAGGATTTCTAATCGCTACTCGAGCTACTGAAAGAAGTTGTCTCTCTCCAGAAGAGAGATTCCCCCCTCTTTCTCTAAGTAAGGTATTCAAACCTTCTGGTAATTTTTTCAACAAATTATCTAACCCTAATTCTTTACAAAGATTTTCTAGTTCTATATTGTCTAGATTCGAATTTAGTTTCAAATTATCTGCTACATTTCCACTAAAGATAAAGGTATCTTGCAAAACTACTCCCAACATATTTCTGAGAGTTGCAATAGGAATATCTTTTATATTTATATCATCAATTAAAATTTGGCCTGATTGAGGTTCATACAATCTACATAATAATCTTATTATGGTACTCTTACCTGAACCAGTTGGCCCTACAAAAGCCACATGCTCTCCTGGATTGATCGTGAAAGATAAATTCTTTATGATATGTTCTCCTTCGTTGTAGAAAAAATCAACATTCTTGAATTCAATTTTGCCTTTAAATTTTTTATTTACATTTTTAGCATTTTCTAAAAAATGTTTTGAGGAAATAGAGTCCTTAATCTGTATTTCTTCATCCAATAATTCGTTTATTCTTTCTACAGATGTTAAGCCTCCTTGTATCTGAGTAAATCTTTCTGCAAGCTGCCTTAGAGGTTCAAAAAGTCTTTGGGAATATAAAATAAAAGTTGTTAATGTTCCTAAACCAATATTTCCAGAAGTAACAAGATATCCCCCTACTGCCAAAACCAAGGAAACCGCGGCAAGAGAAATCCATTCTATAAATGCCGAAATACTACTGTCATAAAATATTGTTCCATTCACCGCTTTCTTGTAAGCAACTCCAGTTTTAGAAAATTTCTTGCTATTAAAAGCCTCTCTTCTGAACATCTGAACAACTTCTAAACCTTGGAGATTCTCTTGAAAATCAGAATTGAGTTGAGACAATTCTTCCCTTACTTGATAATTGGCTCTTCTATAACGTTTTTGAAGCCAAATAATAAAATATGAAACTGGGATTTGAGTCGCAAGTAATAAAATGGCAAGCCCTCGATCAATTGACAGCATTGTCAAAGAAATTACTATCAGACTGACAAAGTCAGCAATGACTCCAACTGCCCCACTTCCAAAAACCTCGGCTAAAGCATCAACATCATTTGTTAATCTCGTCAATAATTTCCCTACAGGCATTTTATCGTGATACTTAAGAGATAAAGATATTGAATGATCAAAAAGTTCTCTTCTTATTCTTGCTGTCAGACGTTGTCCCACTGCTTGGATATTGTAAGTTTGGTATCCCTGCAGAACTAATCTGAATAGAACAGTTATAAATAAAGTTATGACTATGGCATTTATTGACTGCCCAAAGAAAGTTTTACTTAGCCAAACATCTGTGGTTTCGTTCTTGAGAATGGTAATTGCTTGACCAACTAATAAGGGTTGAATAGCCCCAGAGAAAGAAACAGGTAACAAAACTATCAAGATAAGATAAATTGTTTTTTTATCTTTAGTTAAATATTTACCTAACTTTTTTATCCTATTAAAATCTTTAAAAAACATTTAGCTAATCTTCTATAAAGCATTAGTTGATTCTATTGATAAAATAGTATCTCTGAGATGATTATCATCTAACCTCATAGATAAAGGATTTCCAATTAGTCTTGCAGTCGAGTAATAAAGATCGTCTATTTTAATTAAACCATTTTCTTTAAGAGTCTTTCCGGTTGCCACTAAATCAACTATTGCCTCTGCCATACCTGTAATAGGACCAAGCTCGACTGATCCTGTCAAATGAACTATTTCTACAGGAATATTTAATTCTTCAAAATAAGATCTTGCTGTTTTTATAAATTTACTTGCTACTTTACAATTCGCTGGAAGATCAGTTGGTTTTGAATAATTGCTATTTTTCTTAACCGCCAACGACATATGACAACCACCAAATCCTAAATCTAATAACTTTGCGACTTTTAATTCAGATTCTCGTAAAACGTCATACCCAACAATCCCCAAATCAGCCTGACCATAACTTACATAAACAGGAACATCTCCATTTCTTACAAGTAGTGCTTTTGCCCGTTTGCAATTTGATTCAAAAGTTAATGATCTGTTATTTACGTCCAAAGCATCAGAGAAATCTAACCCAGCTCTTTTAAAAGTTGAAATTGAATCTTTTAACAGAGCTCCTTTTGGTAAAGCTATAGTAAACATAGATTAATTTCTTCAAAAGATTCTTCATTCTAATTTAATAATGGAATTTAATAAAGCTCGAAATATAATTGGACTTAGAGTTTTAAGTGATAACGTCATTTGGTTATGGATAAAAGATAAATCCGTTGTGGTTGTAGATCCATCTATTCACGAACCAGTAATTAGATATATAAATGAAAACAATTTTCACTTAGAAGCTATTTTGCAAACTCATCATCACTCAGACCATATTGGAGGGACAAAGTCTCTTATTGAAAGGTGGCCAAATGTAAAGGTGATTGCTTCCTCTAAAGAAAAAAAGAGAATACCTTTGCAAAATGTATCTGTAGAAGACGGAGAAACTTTTAATATTTTAGGTGAAGAAGTAAAAATAATTGAAGTATTAGGGCATACAAGCTCACATATTGCCTTCTTTTTGAATGGGAAAAATCCTGTTCTTTTTATTGGTGATACATTATTTTCTGGAGGATGTGGAAGAATTTTTGAAGGAACTTATCAACAAATGTATTATTCACTAGAAAGAATCAAATCTTTACCAAAAAATACCCTTATATATTGTGCGCATGAATATACTAGGTCAAATATATTGTGGGCATTGAATCTCAAGCCTAAAGATCAAGATATAAAAAATAAACTTTCGGAAGTTGAAGAAAAACTTTCTCTTAATGAATTGACAATTCCATTTTTACTTGATGAAGAGATGAAAATAAACCTTTTCTTAAGAGCAAAAAATTTAGAAGAATTTACTTTTTTAAGAGCAAATAAAGATTTATGGGTTTAAATAGATAGGTATCTTTTTAATCAAATGTCCTCCAAACAAGTCATTAAAACATCAAATGCTCCAGATCCAGTCGGCCCCTATAATCAAGCAATAAAAGCTGGGGATTTTATCTATTGTTCTGGTCAAATTGCTATAGATCCAGCTTTAAATGAAATAACATGTTTAGGTGATATAGAGAAGGAAACTATTCAAGTTTTAAAAAATCTAGCAGCAGTTCTTAAAGCTGGTGGAGCAAAAATAGAGGATGTAATAAAAACAACTATTTACTTAACTGACTTAAGTAATTTCCAAATTGTAAATAAAATATATAGTGAATTTTTTAATATAGAAAATCCTCCCGCAAGGGCCTGCGTGGAAGTTTCATCTCTACCAAAAGGGGTTTTAGTTGAAATAGATTGCGTCGCATTTTTAGATTAATTTCTAATTATTGAGAAATTTGAAATTTGAACCAATTGTGCACCATAGTTGTATAGATTATTATTTGATAATTCATCTTTGATCTATGTCAGCAGCAAAGCTAAATATAGATGAACTTGAAGCAGGTTATCCTTTATTTTGCAAAGCTCTTAGACTATTAATTTTAAAAGGAAACTCAGTTAAAGATATAGAAAAGACAGTATGTTGGAGTCATCTTGAGACTTTAAATAGATGTCTTCCTGGTAGATATAAAGCACCAACATATTTAATGGCTTTAATCAAAAGAGATATTGCAAAGCCAAATAATTATTAAAAAGTACTAATCTTCTAAATAAAGTTTATCAATATCCATTGAAAAGTTTTTTTCCTTATCCGATATTTCTTTATTGTCTAAAAATATTGAAAGACTTACAAAATTCTTACCGAAGCTGATATTTGGATAGATATCCCTTTCTTTACATAATTTTTCAATTTCCCCCATGAATTTACTAATTTTTGAGTATTGATCAAATTCAAATCTTTTTTCAATCCTCAAAGGTGATTCTCTTTCTTTCCACATTACGTTCTTTATTTAAGACTAATTACACTATACCTTCAACAAAGTTTCTCAATAAATTTTTGAAGTTAAAATTTTTAGTCACTCTCCCAATAATCAATAATACCCCCAATTGTTAAATCGGTTTGAACTTCTGGATTAGGGCATGCAAATCTAGCGGCAGAGCCACTTGCAGTAAAAACCCAGTTACCTTCTCTAGCTCCAACAGGATCAACAGCAACTAATTTCTTTCCTTTATTATTTTCTAAAATTCGTAAATTCATATGTCCTAAGCCAGCGACTCTTTGAGTGCATACCATCCTTCCTAATACCTTCATAATTTCCACAATTTATATCCTCCCTTTTTTATGACCTATCAGGATCCCAATGATCTATTATTCCAACAATCGTTAAATCGCTTGGATAAGATTTACTTCCTGCAGCTTCCCTAGCAGCAGAACTTCCAACACAAATAACCCAATCTCCTGGTTTACAGCCAACAGCATCTACAGCAACCTTTTTTGAAGAACCATCCAATACAACCTGAAGATGTTTGTGTTCAAAACCAGGGATCCTATTGGTTGATACAAGTGGTTTTACTACCTTACAAATTAACATAACTAATGAGCCTCCTCTGTTTTTTTATCTAAAGACATTCCAATAATTTGGGCGGAATGAATGTTGTCCCTATCTCTAATAGTAGAGCAAGTGTGTAACAACCCTTGATCAACTAAATTTTTATATCTAATTGATATCGCATTATTAACTCTTTCACAATCATTTATTGCCCTCTCTTTTGCGCCAGGGACTTTTCCAGAGTAATCAAATCTTATTACTACCGGAATAGGTAGATCTTGAGAAACATTTAATCCAGTAAAAATCTTCACTCCTACATCTAAATCTGAAGCCCCTTCTTCGACTGTATCTAAATGAGCAAAATAAGTTAAATTTCTGAGATGTACTTCTTTGAAACCTATACCTACTCCAATAAACCTCTCTGCATGTCCAATATCTTTATAAGAACCATTATGAAAACTCTTAACATAATCGATTTGAGAAATATTATTGACAATTAATTTATACGTAAACTTTTCCAGTCCACTGAGTTTATCTTTTGAAGATTGATTAGAAATTGTCTGGCAAATTTCTCTTTCTGCATCCTCTCTTGAGAAATTCATTGTTGAATTATAAATTTCTAATGTAGAAATAGTTTTTTCTAAATCTATACCGCCATCGCTAGTTGATAAATGTATTTTTAATGAATCAGTGTCTGTATCAAGTCCAATTAACATTAAATCAACAGAAGCTCCGCAGCAAAAGCTATTCTCTACAGCCTCTTTGAAAGCATATAATTTATTTCTACCTTCTGCTGCAGCTAACTCGTCATTACTCCCATGAGCTGCGCATCCCTGATGCAAAGGATCTACTGAACTAAAGTGATAAGTTACAACTTTTAAGTACCTGGTATCATTATGAGCTTCATTAGGAACATTCTCTCTATATCTTTTATGTTCAGTTTTTACCCATCGATTAACGGTATTTTCAATATCAAAAAGTGCTCCCGCATGGGATCTTCTTCTTACTGAACTAAAAGGTATTCTCATTACATAAGCAACTGAATGAGCTAATCTTCCATCTGAACAAGGAGTTATATCAAGTAAATGTATTCCACAATCTAAGAGAAATTTTTCAAAGTCTTCAGCATCCCTACTTCCAGAAGCACCTTCAAGTGGATCATTATTGAAAAAATTGTCGCTAAGTTTATCATGCTGTTTGAAAGTACACCATGCATATAAAGCCCTCATATCAAGAGGTTTAACCCAAGATTTATCTAATACATGGAGAGGTAAATCTATTCCCAAATTTTGTCTTGATATTTTCTGAGCCTTATTTATAAAATCTTCGTGATGTTGAATTCGAGCAATTTCCTTGAGAGTTGGAACAATTTCGTCAAAATCACTTTTTATTTTGCTTTCATACCTAAATAGATTTTCATTTTGAATATTATTGGTTAATTTATGAGACTTTCCAGAATTTCGTAAATTATTTGATTCTTTAGTTTGTATATGGATATTTTCAGTAAAAGTTTTCATTGGAGCGGTTGGCCCCAATGTGAAGTTCTTGGCTTTAGCCAGTCCTCTTAAAGGCATTATTTACTTAACCTCTTGCACCACCTGAAAAGGTAACAAGTTGTCCTTCACGAGTATTACCACTAGATCCAGTTATCAAGAAATCTGGTTTTTCTGTTTCCTCATTTCTTTTAACTTCCATAGGGGGCATTGCACTCATGAATCCTGCTCTTGATGGATTTCGCTTTCTAGAAGAAGCTCCCTCTGTGCCTGTCACCTTATCACCGCGATCCCAATCATCACCAGTTACGTTTCCCACTGATTGTCCTTCACCAGTAATCCTTGAAGCAACTCTTTTTTCTGGTGTTTTTGCAGCACGGTCTGCCTCTTCAATTTCCATTTTTTGTTTATAGGTAATATTTTTATTCGGTTCAAATCTAAATTTTTCAGTGCCAGTGACCTTATCAACTGCCATATCAAAAGGTCCTGTTACCTTTGAACCATTTTCATATTCATTACCCGTAACACCTTGAGTATTTTTTTCAGAATATTTATCTCTTGATGGTGATTTAACAGAGAATTCATTCCAAGAGTTACCTGCTGAATTTTCCGAATTCGCATAAGCAGTATCATTTGGAGGATTATCACAAGCTTGTGAGAACTGATCTCCACCAACATAAGGAGTCCCTGTTAGGTTTTTACAAGCACCTTTCTTAGCACCTGTCATTACTCCGCCAATTCCTGGTTGTTGTCCTGTAAGTCTGGCATTTGAATTATTTCCAGAATTAACTGTTGCTCTTGATTTCATATCTTCAGAAGTTTCAGTATTACAATTCTCATTAATCTGATCTAAGCCTGCGTATGGTGTTCCAGTTAACACTTTGCATGAACCTGGTTCATCTCCAGTTACTATTTCTGATCTTCCTGTCATAGTGCCGCTTATTAAATTTGACTTTGAAGAAAGGCTTAAACCTACTTTTCTAGCTTCTGGTTTTGGTTTTGAACCGCAATACTTCTCGTATTGTTGAGATCCTATATACTCATCGCCAGTTACATTCTTACAACTCCCATGTTCATTGCCTGTCATATGGTCTGATCTTCCAACCCCTGTACCAGTTACATTATTCCCATTAAGAGTGTTGTAACTACCTACTTTTTCAAATGCTTTGCCTTTTGGATTTGGCTCAGAGCCAAGATATTGATCTCCAGTTAACTGATGTCCAGAACCTGATTCATCACCAGTAACTAAGGTTGATCTACCAGGAAGTGATCCAGATACTTTTAATCCATCGGTTGTAGTACTGTGTTTAACCTTTGAAGGATTTTTTGGAACATCACCACAATACTTCTGTGATTGATTAGAAGATACATATTCAGTACCTGTAAGGTATTTACAAGTCCCTGGCTCATCGCCTGTGACCCTATCAGATCTACCAACTTCATTCCCAGTCACTTTATTTCCTGATGTTGTTGCAGTAACAGTAGATCTAAGTGGTTGTTTATAACTTGGTCTATCTTGACAAAATTGATCAACAACTTCTGCTCCCATGTATTGGGTGCCAGTAACTGTTCTGCATGTACTTGCTTCATTTCCTGTAGTTTTTACAGATCTATTAGCTTGTGTTCCAGTCACTATTTGACCTGAATCAGTTTCACTTTTGCCAACTTTCCAGCTAGCATCAGCAATATTTTGTTTGGCGCCATTTTTATTTGGACCACATGGTCTACATTTACCATTACCTTTTTTGCCTGTAGCACCAGTTTTACTTCTTAACTCTCTCACTCTCTGCGAAATTTCTCTACTACTTAAATCTGGATCTCCCCTTCTAGCTAAAGAAGCGGCACTGGTATTTTGTTTAGTTGCTGATTTACCATGCTTAGATTGAGCTTCTCTTCTCGCTAAAACAATATCTCTACTTGTATTAGTAATAGGCTTTCTCTTCTGATTAATTCTTCTCTTAAGGCTTGGCTTGAGGGACTTAGATTCTGTACTAGTTGAATCCTGACTTTCTTGATTTTTATTTATGGTTGATTTAACTATGTTTACAGGACTTTCTTTTTTAACATCAGTACGTGTTCTATCTGATGAAGTTATAGCTGATTTTCCATGGGTAGACATTGCTTTTCTTCTCTCTATTACTAACTCTTTACTAGATAAAGTTGTTGAAGAATTTCTATTTACTTGAGTTTTTGGAATATGTTTTGTAGCTGGTTTTGAAATATTATGATTATTAGAAGAAGACTGAGTCCCAGAAATATGTATATCTTTAGAAGATCGAACTCTATCTTTGGTAGTTGAAGAATAAGCAGCAGCTTTTTTACCGCTATCACTCATGGCCTTTCTTCTTTCAAGTGCAATCTCTCTGCTAGTTTTTTGTGACATAATCTTCAAGTTTGAAATTCTTTAAAAACTTTTTTGAAAAACTTTCTCCAAAAAATTTTTTGGAGAAAGATATTAACTACGATAAGTAGCTTTAACGTCCTTGGAAAACTACAAAAGCTGTTCCTTGACTTTGAGTGTAAGCATCGTATCCGATGATTCTTACATGATGATCAGGGTATGCTCTATGACATGCCTCTAATTCGCTCACGATCAAGTTAAGATCTTTTTCCCCAAAGAATGGGAGTTTCCAATAAGACCAATAAGTTTGCATACATCCACTTGGATGAACATGCTCAATAACTGGACTCCAACCTTGAGCAATTATGTACGCAATTTGGTCATATATTTCTTCCTGGGTCATCGGTGGTAAGAAACCGAATGTTTCCAGGGTTGCAACTGTTTGATAGTCGCTTACTGTGCTCTGGAAAGGCATAATTAATCAAAATGTGAATGTAATTACTCGTAAAAACGAGATTTTAATAAGTTTGAGGAGAATTAATCTCCTCAATTTCGAAACTTGAGTTAACCCTGAACGTCAAGCTTGTCGACAGTGTCAAACTCGAACTTAATTTCCTTCCAAGTTTCTAGAGCAATAGCTAATTCAGGACTATGCTTAGCAGCTTCCATAAGAATGTCTCTACTCTCTTTTTCGATTTCGCGACCAGCATTACGGGCTTTTACACAAGCTTCTAAAGCAACTCTGTTAGCTGCAGCTCCAGCAGCTGAACCCCATGGATGACCATGTGTTCCTCCACCGAACTGAAGACAGGAATCATCCCCAAAGATCGCAAGAAGTGCAGGCATATGCCAAACATGGATACCACCTGATGCGACTGCAAATACTCCAGGCATTGAACCCCAATCTTGATCAAAGAAGTTTCCTCTTGATCTATCTTCAGGAACAAATGACTCTCTTAAGTTGTCAATATAACCAAGAGTTGTTTGACGATCACCTTCTAGTTTTCCAACCACGGTTCCAGTATGTAGTTGGTCTCCTCCAGATAGTCTCAAACATTTTGCAAGAACTCTGAAGTGAATACCATGTTTTGGATGTCTATCAATAACAGCATGCATAGCTCTGTGAATATGCAGAAGCATGCCATTTTTACGACACCAATTAGCTAATCCAGTATTTGCAGTAAAACCACCAGTTATATAATCATGCATGATGATTGGCATATCTAGCTCTTTTGCAAATTCAGCTCTTTCATAGAGTTCTTCAGGAGTGTTAGCAGTACAATTTAGATAGTGACCTTTAACTTCTCCAGTTTCTCGCTGAGCAAGCTTAACTGCTTCTGCAACAAACTCAAATCTTTCTCTCCAACGTTGGAATGGTTGAGAATTAATATTCTCATCATCCTTCGTTAAATCAAGACCGCCTCTAAGACATTCATATACAACTCGACCATAGTTTTTACCAGATAATCCTAATTTAGGTTTGATGGTACAACCAAGTAGAGGTCTTCCGTATTTGTTAAGTCGATCTCTTTCAACTACGATTCCGTTTGGTGGACCACCGCAAGTTTTAATGAAAGCAATTGGGAATCTAATATCTTCTAGACGTAGATGCCTAAGAGCTTTAAATCCAAAAACGTTTCCTACAAGAGATGTTAATACGTTTGTAATTGAGCCTTCTTCAAAAAGATCTAAAGGATATGCAATAAAAGCATAGAAAGCTTCAGGATCTCCAGGAACGTCTTCGATTCGATAACAACGTCCTTTATAAAATTCTAAGTCTGTAAGTAACTCGGACCAAACTGTTGACCAAGTACCTGTTGAAGATTCAGCGGCAACAGCTGCTGCAACTTCTTCTCTTGGAACACCTTCCTGACCTGTACATTTAAAACAGGCTAGTAAATCGGTGTCTAGGGGTACATATTCTGGAGTCCAGTAGGTATCTCTGTACTCCTTTACCCCTGCGTCATACTTCTTACTCATAAGGATAAATTTAGGTCTGTGTAGGGAAAATAATTATTTTGCAAAATTTATAAATCTTGCTTTATTTAATTAGTCCTTTTGACCAAGAAATTCACCATTACCTAGAGCAGGTTCAACTTCTCTATGAGGACGAGCAATAATGTGAGCCGCAACTAAACCGTCACCAACTCTTTCACAAGCATCAGCACCAGCTCTTACAGCTGCGTTAACTGCGCCTGTTTCGCCTCTAACTAATACTGTGACATAACCGCCACCAACGAATTCACGACCAATAAGGCGAACTTCTGCTGCCTTTGTCATTGCGTCTGCTGCTTCGATTGCAGGTACAAGTCCGCGTGTCTCGATCATGCCGAGAGCGATGCCCATTGTTTCTGTAGCCATTGTCTACTAAATACTAAATGTGGAATGTTCAATTCGAAGAATGCTTCATTAAGTACTTATAAGTCAAGCGTTTTCGACAAAATCTCCATTAATGTTTTTTCTATCATTCATAAGTTAAACTTATCACCCTTGGTACTATTGATATGTCAATACTTATGCAAATTAGTTAGTGCATCAAAACATACTGTTGTGTTAAGAAAAAATTTACATTATGTTATTTCCGTACGAGACAGGCCCTGTCTACACAGGTGTGGAATGTTCAACCTTTCCTGTCTCCGTATCAAGCTTTGAAGTAAGATAATATTCACAATAAATTTCTTATATTATTTTGAACCTTCCAGTACTGACTATTGCGAGTGGCAATCAAAGAAAAGTATCTGAAATC
The DNA here is from genome assembly GCA_003210155.1 of Prochlorococcus sp. AG-424-E18. Classification (GTDB taxonomy): domain Bacteria; phylum Cyanobacteriota; class Cyanobacteriia; order PCC-6307; family Cyanobiaceae; genus Prochlorococcus_A. The sequence goes on from QCNC01000003.1 coordinate 84,395, forward strand.
TCAGAGATGCTGGATGTTTTGTCTTTAAAGGTTGAGAAGCAACCAAAATATTTAAATGTCGAAGAAACTGGGAAAACATATTTTGAGAATGCACTACTTAAAGCCAAGGCAGCTTCTCTAGAGACAAAAACTTGGGCGTTAGCTGATGACTCGGGTCTTGAAGTAGATGTTTTAGATGGTCGACCAGGAATTTATTCTGCTCGATATGCCAAAAATAATGATGAGAAAATTAAAAAATTAATTAATGAACTTTCTGATAGTCCTTATAGGAGTGCAAGATTTATAAGTTGTATGGTTTTGTGCGATCCCTCAGGAAACTTAGTTAAAGATACAACAGGAATATGTTGGGGAGAAATTCTTAAGAACCCCAAATATCCAAATGGGGAGTTCGAATCTATTTTTTGGGTTAAAGAAGCTAATTGTGTTTACGGTGAGCTCTCACAATCACAACTAAATAAATTAGGTAGTAGAGGTAAAGCTGCAAAAATTATGTCACCTTTTTTAAAAAAAGAGATAGGTTTAAGTTAAAAAAAAGTTTAAATAAAAATTTCTCAATAATTTGAAATTTCATCAATTGCTCTTATAGCAGCAGCAGCTGCTTCTTCTACATCTCCTTCTTTCCCTGCGAGAGTTAATCTACCAAAAGCACCAACTGCCTTTACATCAACGACAGTTATATTTGATGCTTTTTCTGCTTCATTTGCTGCCTTTAAAACATAACCAGCCGGTTCAGTTTCTAATATAAACATACTCATTCCAGATTGAATCATTGATCCACTTCTATTTTGTCTATTTATTAAAACAGCATGATCTGGAGTAATAGCTCGAATAACTTCTGTCCAACTTGTTGAAGGTTTAGTTCTTTTTCTGACTTCACTACCAATAGCATCTAGAACAACATCCCCAGAATGCAAGACAGTACTTTGATCTTTATGGTAAAGAGCAAGAGAACCAAATGCTCTTTCAACTATCATCTGTCCCAGTCTTACATTACTAGCCTTCAAGGCAATATCAGTGACTCTATGAACGGCCATTCCAGGTGAAACTTCCATCCAAAGGCATGAATCTCCAGGAATTGGTAAAAAACCTCTACTAACAGTTCCCATATATGCAGCCAATTGAGGCTGAAGAGAATCTAAAAAAACATAGGTTCTTAACTCAATTTGTTCTACTTGACTTGCTTGTCTGGATACCAAGGACTTTTCTGAATCAGTTGTAATAAAACAGCTTGCACCACTGGACTGAGATTGCACCTCAGATCCTGTGACAAGAGAACTCCCTTTCTTTCGTTCCCCTCTGTTTAAACTAGAAGTTGGTTCCATTCACGCGACTATAACGGATAATGGTTCATTTTTTCTATTAAATTTACTTGCATGCTTCCCACAAAACGATAACTTCAAGTAAAAGATATGCATTTTTATGGGAAATTCTCAAAAAAAAGAACCAAATGTTTCTGGAACTGAAAAAGAACTAACTCCTGATCAAACTCTTGGATTAGTCAGCCTAAGCTTAATGCAAAAACTATCTCAGAAAGACCCATCTTTTAGTTGGTTAGAAGAAGATAAAATCGAGAAAGTAAATCTTAAAAATCTTAGAGATAGATTGGAGTTAACGCAATTAGCTATAAATACTGGAGCACCTTTAACCACTTCAGAAGTCACAGCTTTAATTGGAGCAAAGCCCGGTAAATCTAAGTTAGAAAGAGCAGGATTATTAGCAACGAAAATAGCTAGAAATGTATGGAAAATTTCAAAAACAAGTCAAGGAAATTCCTTCTACAGAAATTAAAATATATCCTAAAAAATAAATTTCATAACTCTCATTTAAGTATTTAAACATTCATATAAGTTTTTCAAATGTGTACATTTTGTAAGAGAACTTATTAATTACTTTCTTATATTTAAAAGTTTATGCAAGCTTGAAATATAAGCTCTTGATAATTTTTAATGAGTAAAGTTGAATTTAATAAGGAAACTGGCCCCAGAGAGGTTTTTTGCGGTTTAACTTCAATAGTTTGGCTACACAGAAGAATGCCGGATGCGTTCTTTCTTGTTGTAGGCTCAAGGACATGTGCGCATTTAATTCAAAGCGCTGCTGGAGTTATGATTTTTGCTGAGCCAAGATTTGGTACAGCTATTCTTGAAGAAAAAGATCTCGCTGGTCTTGCTGACGCTCATGAAGAATTAGATCGAGTGGTTAATGATCTGATTGCGAGAAGACCAGAAATAAAAACCCTTTTTCTAGTTGGATCTTGTCCGAGTGAAGTAATCAAACTAGATCTTGCAACTGTCGCAGAGAAATTAAATAAAAGGTTTTTAGGTCAAGTAAGATTCGTTAATTATTCTGGCAGCGGGATAGAAACAACGTTTACCCAAGGAGAGGATGGTGCCTTAAAAGCTTTAATTCCATTAATGGATTCCTCTAATGAGGAAAAATTATTATTAGTTGGGACTCTTGCAAATAATGTAGAGGATAGGTTTAAAAAGATTTTTAAAAATTTAGGAATTTCAAATATTGAGAGCTTCCCACCACGACAATCAACAGAATTACCAAAGATTGGCAAAAATACAAAAGTATTATTAACTCAGCCTTATTTAAGTGATACAGTTCGAGACCTTAAACATCGGGGTTGTGAAATAATTTCAGCTCCATTTCCTCTAGGTATCGAAGGCAGTACAAAATGGTTTTTAGCTGCTGCCAAAGCTTTCAAAATTAGTGAACTTAAAGTTCATGAAATTATTTCACCTTTAATCAATAGAGCAAAACTTGCTCTTGAATCTCACAAAGAAATACTTAGGGGGAAAAGATTATTTCTTCTTCCTGAATCGCAACTGGAGATATCTTTGGCAAGATTCTTGCATAATGAATGCGAAATGGATCTTATAGAGGTAGGAACTCCTTACCTAAATAAGGATTTAATGAAAGAGGAGATTAATTTGTTACCTGATAATACAAAAATTGTCGAAGGGCAACATGTAGAAAAACAATTAGATCGAGTGAGAGAATCTAATCCAGACTTAGTAGTTTGTGGCATGGGTTTAGCTAACCCACTTGAGGCGGAAGGGATTAGTACCAAGTGGTCAATAGAAATGGTATTCAGTCCAATTCATGGAATTGATCAAGCCGCAGATTTGGCTGGTCTCTTCTCCAAACCTTTAAAAAGAAATCAAATACTTACCTCAAAAACTTTAGTAACGCATTAAAAACTATGGAATTAACTCTTTGGACGTATGAAGGACCACCACATGTTGGTGCTATGAGAATTGCCTCGTCAATGAAAGATATTCATTATGTGCTTCATGCACCCCAAGGAGATACATATGCAGATCTTCTCTTTACAATGATTGAGAGGAGGGGGCAAAGGCCTCCAGTAACTTATACAACTTTTCAGGCTAGAGACCTTGGAGGCGATACAGCAGAATTAGTGAAAAAAAATATTAAGGAAGCGGTTGAACGATTCAAACCCAAAACTCTTTTGGTCGGAGAAAGTTGTACAGCAGAACTTATCCAAGACCAACCTGGTGCACTTGCGAAAGGGATGGGGTTTGATATGCCGATTGTGAATCTTGAATTACCTGCTTATAGCAAGAAAGAAAATTGGGGGGGCCTCAGAAACCTTTTATCAACTAACAAGAACTCTTTTAAAAGAAAAAGTAAGTTCTTCAGACAAAATAAATCCCCTTAGGTGGAGGGAATTAGGTAGGAGACCAAAAGTTAATATACTTGGCCCTTCATTACTAGGATTTAGATGCAGAGATGATGTAATCGAAATTCAACGCATACTTTCGGAACAAGGTATAGATACAAACGTAGTTGCTCCATTAGGTGCTAGTTCTGATGATATTGAAAGACTAATTGATGCTGAAATAAATATCTGTCTTTATCAAGAAATTGCTGAAGCTTCATGTGAGTGGCTTAAACGGAACTTTGGAATGGAATATACGAATACTATTCCTATTGGAATAAAAAATACAATTGAATTTATAAATGAAGTTCATGAGAAATTAGATCTTCCTTTAACGAATAAAGAAGAATTAGAACATAAATCAAAACTTCCTTGGTACTCAAAATCAGTTGACTCAAATTATCTAACTGGTAAAAGAGTTTTTATTTTTGGTGATGGAACACATGCAATTGCAGCAGCCAAAATTGCTAAGGAAGAATTGGGTTTTGAAGTGGTTGGTCTTGGAACATACAGCAGGGAGATGGCCAGGCAAGTAAGAGCTACAGCAAAAGATCTTAATGTAGAAGCTCTGATAACTAACAATTATCTAGAAGTGGAAGATGCCATGAGAAAGGCCGCCCCTGAACTAGTTTTAGGGACCCAAATGGAAAGACATAGTGCAAAAAGGCTCGGCATTCCATGCTCAGTAATTAGTACTCCAATGCATGTTCAAGATGTTCCTGCAAGATATAGCCCTCAAATGGGATGGGAAGGAGCAAATGTGATTTTTGATGACTGGGTACATCCCCTAATGATGGGCTTAGAAGAGCATCTTATTGATATGTTCAAACATGACTTTGAGTTTGTTGATGGTCATCAAAGCCATTTAGGACATACAGCGACAAACACAAATGACATTTTAAATTCTGACGAGAAAAAAGAAAAAAATAGTAAAGAAGGAATTATCTGGACTGAATCTGGTAGAGCTGAATTAACAAAAGTTCCATTTTTTGTAAGAGGGAAAGTTAAAACAAATACTGAAAAATACGCAATCTTGAGAGGAATTCCAGAGATAAGCGATGAAACTCTTTACGACGCTAAAGCATATTTCAGTTAATTTCTACTAATAAAATATAATTAAGTCATGAGTATTTTCACTCATAATCTAATAGATTTAATCCTAAAAATTCAGTTATAAGAACATATTTCACACTTTTAATACAATTAAATACATATTTGTTTAGAAATATATTTCATGTGTATTTGCGCTGCAAGAATATAAATAATAATGTGTTTTAAGCTTTAAATGACAAGTACTATAAATAGACCTCTTGATGGAGAAGGAAGTGTTCAAGTAAAACAAGATCCAAAAATAAATTTTGAGGAAGGGGCTTTAGTTATTGCCGTCTATGGGAAGGGTGGCATCGGAAAATCAACTACATCATCAAACCTTTCTGCAGCATTCTCAAAATTAGGTAAAAAGGTTCTACAAATTGGATGTGATCCGAAACACGATAGCACTTTCACTTTGACGCACAAAATGGTTCCTACAGTTATAGATATTCTCGAAGAGGTGGATTTTCATAGCGAAGAATTGAGGCCAACCGATTTTATGTTTGAAGGTTTTAATGGTGTAATGTGCGTTGAAAGTGGAGGTCCTCCTGCTGGGACTGGGTGCGGGGGATATGTAACCGGTCAGACAGTTAAACTATTAAAAGAACATCATTTATTAGAAGATACTGACGTTGTTATTTTTGATGTCCTGGGAGACGTGGTTTGCGGAGGATTTGCAGCTCCATTGCAACATGCAAATTATTGTCTAATTGTCACTGCTAATGACTTCGATTCAATATTCGCAATGAATAGAATTGTCTCTGCAATTAAAGCAAAAGCAAAAAATTATAAAGTCAGATTAGGTGGGGTAGTCGCAAATAGGTCAAAAGACACTGATCAAATTGATAAATTCAATGAAAGAACAGGTTTAAAAACTATGGCCCACTTTAAAGATGTCGATGCCATTAGAAGATCAAGACTAAAAAAATGCACCATTTTTGAAATGGAACCAACTGAAGATGTTATTGAAGTTCAAAATGAGTATTTATCTCTTGCCAAAAATATGCTTGAAAACGTAGAACCTTTAGAAGGTAATCCACTTAAAGATAGAGAAATTTTTGATTTATTAGGATTTGATTAGTCTATATTAATCTAATCCAACCAATTGGCTTGTTAAATCATAAGTTTGTTGAGAGGTCTTAGTATCAATTATTCTTTTTGACAACTTTTGAGAAAAAGCTTTTCTGCCAGTTTTCTGACGATTTCCCCAGCTCCAATGAACTGATGGTTTAGCAAATTCTTCATAAGTTGCCACTTGAGCGACCCTCTCTCCTGCCAATCTTTGTGAAACATATCCTTTTGTTATTAATTTTTGAAATATCGGGAAAAGGAATCTAAATAACCAAGGTGTATCCCTAAAAAGTTTTGTATCAGCAACACATCCAGGATATAGAGAATTTACAATAATCTTCTCTGCAGGATATCTTTTTGATAATTCCTGAACGGTCACCATATTACAAAGTTTACTATCCTTATAAGCCTTACCAGGTTTAAATTTCTTTCCATTCGCCATACTTATTGGAGATAAAAAACCTTTTTTGAATCCAGATAAATCTCCCAAATTAGCTGGAGCAGGAATGGGTATCCTTCCTCCAAGTTCTGAATAATTAGCCGTAACAGTGCCTAATACTGTAATTCTTGGCTTGAATACAATTGATTTGCCATTTAAAACAATTTCTCTTTCAGAAGATAAAATATTTTCCATGAGTAGGTTTATCATAAGAAAATGCCCAAAATGATTTACTGCCATAGAGTTTTCAAACCCCTGAGCAGACCTTTCAGGTCTCTTTAGTCTTGGTTTATAAACTGCTGCATTACAAATAAGAGAATTTATTGGCTTGTTAAATCTTTCTAATATTTCATCGCAACCTTTTCTTACATCATTCAAGTTAGAAAGATCTATTTCTATAAAGTGAATATTTCTAATTTCCTCTTTTGTCAAGGATTCCTCAGCTATTTTTATAGCTCTTTTATTTGATCGATTAACTGCTACAACCTCCCATCCAAATCTTAATAGAGGTTTTAGAGTATTTAATCCAACTCCTGAAGTTGTTCCTGTTATTAGGACCAAACCCTTAATGTTCTTACTCACTAGCAAAAAAGTTAATAGAAAAATGAAAAGTAGAATGATTCAAGATCATCCTTATCAACGCCATATTACTCTGATAATGTCCCTAGAAATTATTTGATCCTGATCCTTCATAAATCTTTGCTCACCTTCAGATGAGAATAAATCATCAAACTTATCTGTTAGAACATTAAATCTATATTTTTCGTATAAAAATGAGTCTTCAATTTCCCTTAATCTGGTCAACCTTACTTTAGAACTATAGCCAAGCTTAATCAGGCTTATTATTGCTAAAAGGGAAAAGCTAATTTTTATAATTAAAAAAATCAACGATACAAAATTATTCTGTTTCTGTTGTCTTTTTAAAAATAAAGACCCTATATATTTATTGTAGGAAATACTATTTTTATAGAAAGATTTTGACAAATTAAGTACTTGGTATTTTTACTGAATAAATCCATTCAGACTTACTTTATTATTACCTTATAAATTTTAAATTTTCTAATAGACTTTAGTTCCTACCTAAACTAATTCCTAGTCTTAATGCTAAAACTCCTGCATGCATAACAACTATTAGGCTTAATGCAATAAGATTAATTGTTTGAGTTGGCTCCATGGTAAAAAAAATATTTTCTATATTCTCCACCGAAAAGAGAAGATTTGAAACACTATTACAAAATCATGTAACGTAATTAACAAATTAAAAGAAAAAATTTTTGGAAAATTATCATAAATAAATCTACAAAATTAATTTTGGGAATAGAAAATCAGGCTTTAATTTTTTCGACAAATAATTTGCCTGGATTTGATCAAATGGCTTTAGATTTAAATTCTTTAGATCAGACAATTTCGAATCCTGAAATAATTCTCACATTGAGGTTCTACTATTGGACTGGGGATTGGCTTTCAATTGGCTATCACCAAAAGGAAATTCCTCTTCATTGGAAAAATTTATTATCAAATGGGGAAATTAATATTGTTAGACGTCCCTCTGGAGGGGGTGCTGTTCTGCATTCAGGAGGCATAACATATGCATTAACATTTAAAAAAAATTACTATAAAGTCTTAAGTTATGAAATGGTTAATAATTGGTTAATTAAAAGTTTTAGAGAATTAGGTCTAAACTTACAATATGGTAATTTACGAAAATCAAGCATTAAAACAAATTGTTTTGGGACTTCATTAATTTCCGATTTAGTTGATCAGGATGGGTTTAAGAGAATAGGTAGTGCTCAATTTCGTAAACAAGGAGCATTCCTTCAACATGGAGAAATTCAAACAAATCCTTCAAGAGATTTGTGGTTCAAATTATTCAGAGAAGAAGCTCCACCAAAAGTAAATTTAAAACTAACAAATGATGAAATAATTAAACATTTGAGAAATTCGTTCCTGAAAAATAAATCAAATATAAATTTCAAAAATATTGACATAGATAATAAAAAATAGAAAATTTTAATGACAAGAATTATTAAAGATCTCCTTTCTGCTTCATTGAATTAATTATTCTCGGCAATTCAATTCCTAAGGGATAATGATTTTTAAAGTTTAATTTGTTAACAATATCTGAAGGTAAATTAAAACCTAATTTATTCAATACAAAGTTTCCAATTTTTGACCTATCAATTATCCCCAAAGGGATATCTGCAACATTTAGAACCAATAAAAAACCTTCATTTGTTTCTTCAAGTCTTTCTATAGTTCTCCATAATTTATCGTTAATAGATACACTTTCAAAAATATCGATTGGTTTCTTGAAATCTCCAACAAAGTTCCGTTCCCATTTTTTTAAGGAAACAGTTTTTAAAATATCCTCATCAACAAAACCGGTCCATCTACCATTATTCGTAACAAAAAAATATTTATCCGATGCATCCTTCTTATTTTTTATTAATTTATTAAATTCCGAGAAATTTGAATCGTATTCAATTTTCATCAACGGCTTTAGTTTAATCTCAGAAACTTTACTAAATTTAAGTATGTTTTCAATTTTAAAAAATTGACTTTCAGATTTTGAAGAATTAACTCCAAACAAACCCAAAAAAGAAAGAATAAAACCAAAGTAAAAGTTAAATCTAAATAAACAAATTATCCCAAAAAATAAAACAAAAAAAGATAATAATAAATTTACTTTATTGAGGAAATTTCTTCCTTTATTTTTACTCCCTGAGAAATGCCAAATAATACTTTTTAATAAATTACCCCCATCTAAAGAACCAATTGGAATCAAATTTAAGAAGCCTAAGAATAAATTAAATATGCCTACTCTTGAAATTACATTAACTGCTATTTGTTCTTGAGATGGACTGTTATTACTAATTAAAAGTAGGATAGATGCTGTAGCGAAACATAGAAGAGGTCTAACAATTGCAATTTTTATATTACCTAAAGCAGTTTGACAGTACTTTTCTATTTGTAAAATTGCTCCTAAAAAATAAAAAGTAATTTTTTTTATTTTTACACCCTGATTAAGTGAAACAAAAGTATGAAAAACCTCATGAAAAATAATTGAAGATAATAAGAAAAAAGAAGTTAAAAACCCTATAATCCAAGCTTCTTTATTATTGTAGATATCGCCAGAAGATAAATTGACCTGATTACTTATACTCCATGAGAACACAAAGAGAATAACAAACCAATAGGGATGAACTTTAAAGGGAATTCCCCATATTTTAAAAATTTGCCAACTTCTCAAAAATAATCTCCGCTATATTTAGCAATAATATTAATCTTACATGCAGGATAATTATATGCCCAAGAATAATCCTTTGGTTAAAATTTGTGGACTAACTTCTGAAGAACAAGCTCTTCAAGTCGCTAAATTAGGAGCAAATGCTATCGGCATTATTTCGGTTGAAGAGTCACCAAGATATATATCAGCTGAAATTAAGAAAAAAATTTTTAAAACCTTAGAAAAGTTGTATCCGAAAATCGAAAGGGTTTCAGTTGTGCAAAATTGCCCAATAGACCTAATTATTAAAAATTTCTTAGGAAACCCGTGTGAAACTATCATTCAATTACATGGAGATGAAGATATTGATTACTGCAAAAAAATAAGGGAAAAAATTCCCAATATTGGCCTATGGAAGGCTTTCAGAATAAAAACGGAAAAGGATATAGACAAAATAAAGCCTTTTGAGGATTTTGTAGATGCTATCCTACTTGATTCTTGGAATGAAAAAACTTATGGAGGTTCAGGTAAAAAAATAAAATCTACTTATTTAAAAAATCTTCAATTTAGCAAACCTTGGTGGTTAGCAGGTGGAATATCAATTGAATGGATTAATGAAATCCTTACAGATATAAAACCTGATGGACTAGATATTTCAAGTAGTATTGAATTTTCTCCGGGCTTAAAAGATATGAAAAAAACAGAAGATCTTTTTAATTTTTTAAAAAGAAATTAGTAATTATTAGAAGCGGACTGCTGTTTTACAAGCTCAAAAAATTCTTGTTTTAAACTTAAATCGTGTCTAAAATCGCCTCTAACCACAGAATTAATCATACTTGTATTTGGTTCTTTGACCCCCCTCCACTTCATACAATAGTGTTGGGCCTTTACAATAATGCCTAAACCTTTAGGTTCGCACAGTTTTTCGATTTCATCTGCAAGGATCATTACAGCTTCTTCCTGAATATGAGGTCTTGAAAAAACCCAATCAGCTACTCTCGCAAATTTTGAAAGTCCTATGACTTTATTTCCAGGTTTAATACCTATCCAACACTCTCCTAGAATTGGAACTAAGTGATGTGAACATGCAGATCTTACCGAAATTGGACCAACTGTATAGATTTCATCAAGATTCTTGTCATTAGGAAAACTTGTAACTTTAGGTTGTTCATGATATCTACCTTTAAAAACTTCATTTAGATACATTTTTGAAACTCTTTCAGCAGTTTCTTGAGTATTATGATCATTCTCAACATCAATTACTAGGGACTTTAGTAAGTCTTTAACTCTTGAGGCTACTTCTTTTTCTAAAATTTCTAATTCACCTGGATTTATAAAATCAGAAATATTATCGTTAGCACTAAATCTTGTACCAGAATTCTTAATTCTGTCTCTTATAATTTCAGAAATTAGTTTATTAGTAATCTGGTCGTCAAAGTTTCTAATATTATCGTTGGGTAATGTAGAGGTCATAAAATTCTAAACAGAAAATTGTATGCAACTTAATTTACTGTATCTTCCAAAAGCATTATTGCTCATATACTATATCACATTCTCTTGTTCAATCGGGTTCTAATAGTACTAAAAAAAATCACTGTTTTAAGATTAATCAAATAAACAATATATTTAAAAGGCTCCGCCAGAAGGCATCAAAGTCAAGTCTTCGATCAATTGTGATTCAGGTTTTTGAGCAATGTAGAGAATAGTTTCTGATACCTCTTTTGAGGAAAGCATAGAAGTTCTATCAAAATCAGAATTGATTGATTCGGAGTCCCAAAGAGGAGTATTTACTGAACCAAGAGTTATTGTGCACGCTCTTATTGAATTAGATCTCTCCTCCTCCCTCAAGCATTTAGTAAACATAGCCAGTGCAGATTTTGAAACACAATAAGCTCCCCATTGGGGAAATGCATTATAAGAGGCATGACTACTAACATTAATAACCAAACCACCATTTTTTCTCATTTGAGGAATTATTGAACTGCAAACTTGAAAAACACTTGTGAGATTTATTTGAATAGTTTGTTCCCATTGACCTAATTCCATTTCAACTAAAGGGCCATTAAATGCGCAACCTGCATTATTTATCAATACTGAAGGGCACCCATACTTCTCAATTGCCTCTTTAACACGATGCTCTATTTGTAGAGGATTAGATAAATCGCACTTAACCAGGTTAATTTTTGATTTAGTGGTCAACAGTTCGCTTTTTAGTTTCTCCATTAAATCTATATTCCTGGAGAGTAAAATTAAATCCCAGCCAGCATTAGCAAAAGTAATTGCGGTAGATCTACCAATACCTTTCGTAGCACCCGTTATAAAAGCTAGTTTCAAGTTATTCAGTTTTTTGGGGGATTTCACTATAAATCTCTTCAATATTATTTGCTTCGATAAATTTACCTAAAACCCTAAACTTTTTGTATCTTTCCTCAATTAATTCGTCTTCAGGCATTTGCAGTAAAGCATTAAGGTGTTTCTCAATAGCCTCTTTTAGTGTGTTACCAGCATCTAAAGGAGCCCAATTATTCCCACCAGAGGGTTCTGGTAAAACCTCATCTATTATACCTAATTTAAGTAAATCTTTACCTGTGATTTTAAGTGCTGATGCAGCTTCTGGTGCCTTCGCAGCATCTCTCCACAAAATTGATGCACACGCTTCCGGACTAGCAACTGTGTAAACACTGTGTTCAAACATTAGTAACCTATCGGCAACACCTATTCCAAGTGCTCCTCCAGAACCTCCTTCTCCAATTACAGTAGCCACAATTGGAACTTTTAATCCAAACATCTCTCGAAGGTTTCTTGCAATCGCTTCACCTTGACCTTGTTCTTCAGCCTTTAAACCAGCATAAGCTCCAGGAGTATCAATAAATGTAAGAATTGGCAAAGAAAATCTATTTGCATGCTGCATTAATCTAAGAGCTTTTCTGTAACCTCCTGGTTTTGCCATCCCAAAGTTTCTTACTACATTTTCTTTTGTGTCCCTTCCTTTCTGATGCCCTAACATCAATACTGGTCTATTATTTATCGAACCTATCCCACCAATTAGTGCCATATCATCGCCACCATTTCTGTCTCCATGTAATTCGATCCAGTCATCACAAAACATTTGAACAAAATCCAACGTACTTGGTCTTTGAGGATGTCTAGCTACCTGAATTTTTTGAGCAGGGGTGAGAGATTTAAATATTTCTTCTCTTCTCCTAGCAGCTAAGGTTTCAAGCTGCAGAAGCTGTTGACTAACATCTACTTCTGAATCTCGAGCTAATTCTTTAATTTGCTCTATCTGCTTCTCAAGTTCAACAAGAGGCTTTTCAAAATCAAGGAGGTAACGTTTAGCCATAATTTAAACAGTTAATACTTTAGGCTGCTTATCAAGTCCAATCGCAGAAAAACCATGCTTTAAAGATGCTGCTCCAATAAACTCCATCTTTTCAAGAGAAATGTTATTTCTTCCCCAACTAAAGTTTGTATGACACTTTTCAAATTCTAAAATCATAGCTTCTGCAAAGCAAGCAAACATCTCTCGCTGAGGGTTTTGCATTTCCGCAAGTTCCATCATATTCCAACCAATATCGTTGAAAAACTCTACTATACCTCCTTTTAAAACATGAATATTTTCACCCTGAAATTTCTCATCAAGATTTTTGGGGTATCCGCCATCAATCATTAAACATGGTTTTTTTAAGTTATCTGTATCAATTTCAATAGTTTTAGGCATACTTGCAACCCATACAACAATATCCGCCTGAGGCAATGCCTCATTTAAGCTTGTTACGGTGCCACCATCTAATTCTTTTTGTAAAAGCGCTAGTGGTTCTTGTTGCCTTGCTACCATAAGAAGTTCTGAAATCCCAGTTTTATTGATAAGCCATCTACAAACAGCACTACCAATATCACCTGTAGCACCAATTACAGCAACAGTTGCTTTTTTAAGGTCTATTCCAATGCGAGGCGCATTTATTTCTAGTTGCTTACAAATAACCCAGGCGGTATGAGTATTGCCAGTAGTAAACCTTTCCCACTCTAATGAAGTATTTCTAATTTGTTGATGCTGAAGAAGATTAAAATTCTCAAAAATAATAGAAGTAAATCCTCCTAAAGCGGTAATATTAATCCCTTTTTTCTGAGCTAGTTCCATAGCATTTAGTACTTTTCTTCTAGCCGTTTTAAACCTAGAAAGCATTTCAGGAACAAAGCACGAATCTATATAAGAACCTTCAATAGATATTCCAGTAGCACTCTTAACTTCTACATTTTCAACAAGCTGAGGAGGAGCAGTACACCAAACATCCAAGTCGCCATCAGCAATATGATCAAAGCCTAGCATCGAAGCTTTTCTTTTTGCATCTTCAAAACTGGTTGAGTGGCCTATTAACCCAAACATTTAAAATTTATAAATGGTTTCTATACGATGTTATGAACAATAGCACAGAGGTAACTATTTAAATAGGATTGATTAATTATTAAAATTCTTAGTTAATTAGAAATGTAATTAGACGATAGCTGCCATAGCCATTCTTGCAATTTCTCTATTATCAAGACCTATTTCCATCAATGTATCTTGATAAGCAATCATAAATTCTTCCATTAATTCTTCTCTGTCCATAGCTAAAACTGATGCGTCATCTGCTACCTCATCTAACATCTTTTTAATTAACGGAAGATTAACTTTATTAGCTTCCATTAATTCCTCTTTACAAGTAGATAAATTCTCTTTAAGCCACTCTTGACCATAATTTAAATGAAGATATTCATCTTTAACCACTCCCTCTGTTATTTTTTTTGCAAAAGGATCCGCAACTCTTATGTATACGTTATAAGCAGAAATTGCAAATGCTTCAATTAAGATAGCTTGTATTAAAAGACATGTTGTTATATTTCCTTTTTCAAGAGCAACTTGAAAATTACCATGTAATTTAGAAAAGAATTTTTTTGCAAATTCCATATCAGCTACTACACCTAAATTTCTTCCACATGCAGTAAAGCCTTTTTTATGCTTCATTTCCATTCTCGCCAATTTAGTTAACTCCTCTAACTCATTTGGAATTAAAGTTGCTATTGAAATGTAATTATCATGAGCCTCTTGCTCTCCCTCTATAACAATTGCATTTATTCTGCTGTATGCGTCCTTATAAGAATCTGTAGTGAAGTCGGGCAAATCTAAAGAAATCGGATTAGTCGATTCTTCAATAGTTTCTTTATTTGTTTCTAGAGTTTGCATGTCAGTAATCTTTAGCTCATTATGCATGAATATTACATGATTATAGAGAGTTTATTTAAATATCATGAAAATAGTTTCAATTGTTAAGTCACATTTTTTACCTAAACTTATTTAAAAATTGTTTGGCCAATCTGATTGCATCAGATTCATAATCAATTTGAACCAATGATTAATCAATAATTCCTTTAAATTTTTCCCTAAAGACTCATTTGCTCCTCTACTATCTCCAATAACACCTGAGTTACTTAAGTCCTCAGTAAGCCAAGCAGTAGGCGCATTTCCCTCTAGACTCCAGCCTTCAGGGATTTCTGCTTTATTAACCTCATTTGGGCGTTCATCACCTACTAATTCTGGTTTCAAAGCCAGCATCAAACTTGTTTCAGCTAAAGAAGCATGAAGCCCATCCTTAATCTCAGTTTTTGTTAACAATTCATTCAATCCATTCACACCACTCCATAAGAAACAAGGGAAAACTGCCATACCTGGTGCGACACTTCTTAGCTCTCTTGCAGCTGTATTTAATAGTGAAATTTGACCTCCATGTCCATTAATTAATATCAATCTTTTAAAACCCATTTCAGATAATTGACCTCCAACTTCCTTTATCATTGAGGTTATTAAATTTGAGGAAAGTGAAATTGTCCCGGAAAAACCCTTATGTTCTGGAGAAAAACCAATATATTGGGTTGGAAGTTTTTTTAATGGAATATCGGCAGAGAATAATTTGAAAACTTCGCTAATAATTTCATCAACAAAAATACTGTCTGTAGCAAGAGGCAAATGCGGCCCATGTTGCTCAACAGCACCGAATGGCCAAATAACTGTTGATCTTTTGTTTTTCGCAACACAATCAATTTCTTGCCAATTTAAATATTCAAATTTATTAGGTATTGGTTTAAAGTTCATTAATTTTAATTTTGATTACTAAGATTTAGAGTATGTTAATAATTAATTATTCTTATTTTACCTACGATGGGAGTCAGTAATAAAAATGCCCAAGATAATATTCAACCAAAGGGCAATAAAAAACCTCTTCAGGTACTTCACATAAGCAAGAAAGATACTCAAAAATTAGATGATGACCAAACCAATTCGCAAGAAGAAATTAAAAAAGAAGATATCGCAATCAAACCGCAAATCATTAAAAATGATTCAGTAAAAAAAATTAAGAACAATAATGAAAACACCAAGGATTTTGATATTTCTCAACAAAATTTAACTCAACAAGAATTAAATAGACCCCTTATTTTTTCTGAGCAAAACACAGATTTTCAATTAGAAAGAACAGTCGATGAATTCGATTTTGATGAAAGTGCTTTTTTGGAGGCTTTAAATGCAAATGAGCCAATTGGGGCTACAGGAGAAACAATTTCAGGTAAGGTTATAGCAATCGAAAGTGATGGACTATATGTTGACATTGGTGGGAAAGCACCTGGTTATATGCCCAAAAAAGAATGTGGTTTGGGTGTTATCACTAACTTTAAAGAAAAGTTTTCTATAGGCCTTGAAATGGAAGTTTTGGTTATCAAAGAACAAAATGCTGATGGAATGGTAACAGTGAGCGCTAGGGCATTAATTCTCAGGCAAAGTTGGGAGAAAGTATCAAGTTCCGCAAAAAATGGTGAATTAATTAACGTTTTAATTAATGGATTTAATAGAGGTGGGCTTACTTGTGATGTAGATGGATTAAGAGGATTCATCCCAAGATCCCAACTTGAAGATGGTCAAGATTATCAATCTTTTGTTGGTAAGACTCTAAAAGTAGCGTTTCTTGAGGTGAATCCAGAATCCAGAAAATTAGTTCTCTCTGAAAAGAAAGCATCATTAGTCTCTAAACTTACAAATTTAGAATTAGGTCAATTAATTGAAGGAGAAGTTTTAGCAGTAAAACCATATGGCTTCTTTATAGATTTAGGTGGAGCTAGTGGACTTCTTCATCAATCTTCACTAACAAATGGATCGATTCGTTCTTTAAGGGAAGTTTTTAGAGAAGGGGAAATGATAAAGGCTTTAATATCTGAGATAGACATTGAAAAAGGTCGTATTGGTCTCAATACAGCACTCCTAGAAAACTCTGCGGGAGAATTAATTATTGATAAGCAAAAAGTTATGCAAGAAGCCACAGAGAGAGCACTAAAAACTAAAGCACTCTTCGATAAAAAAAACAAGCTAAATGAACATTAATAAAATGGAGTCAAGTCTTAAATTAAAAATTTCAGATTGGGAATTAGACTTTTACTCAAGGCCAATTATCGAATCAAATGGGAAAAAAAGGTGGGAATTAATTATCTGCTCTACAAGAAGTTATAAGACACAAGATGTTTTTCTTTGGAATAAAAAGTGCCCTGCTAATGAAGTTAATTCTGTGTGGCTTACAAAGGCGCTAAATGAAGCAATAAGTGAAGCAAAAAAACAAGGGTGGGAGAAACCTACTTTAGTTCGATTCTGGAGGTCGTCAATGAAATCGATCATTAAGAAATCTCTGGAGGCCATAAGTATTGAGGCTATTGTAAGTAGGAGAACATACAATTTATTAGATAGAATAGAATTTCTTGAAAAAGAGATTTATCCAAAGGAAAAAGGGTATGTAAGAGGTGTATTAGCTCCTACTTTTACTTCTAAAATGGAAAACCCTCCTAAACCTCTACCAGAAGCAGTAAGGGGTGATGCTTTAACTATCTCTGAAATATCAATTGGCGAATTAAAATCAGCAGAAAATTGGCCTATGGAATTTGGAGATATTTTCCCAATTCATCAAGATTTAGATGATAATAACTTAGTTCCGGGATTAAGACTTTTTAGCAAAGATAGATCTTTGGCACTTTCTGCATGGTTTAGTTGTTTAGAACCTATTAAATTAGTAGTAAACAAGAACCAACTTATACTTGAAGCCTCAGAAGATGATAAGTGGCTGGTGACTGATTTACCAGAAAAAGATGCAAACATTTTGAGTACAAAGTTTTTAGAGAATAAAAAAAATTCTTTTGGTTATCAATTTATTTCCATACAGTCAACGCCTTACATCGAAAAATTTGCAGGATTCTGGATCTTGAGAGATATTGAATTAATTTCATAAATTCGGATTGGGAGCAGGAACTATTCCTTACAAAGAAATATATTTCTCAAAAGATGAAATTTATATTCAAAACAAAAAATTTGAGTATTATCTATCACCTATTCTTAGTCAAAATAATTTCAAACATGCATACTTCACGAAGTCTTGCTCTGAGAAATTTCTTCAATTATTAGGAAATCACTTTAATGAAAATTCCATAAATTGTTTTTCCAATCAAATACACAGTAATGTGATAGCATTTGGATCTGATTCGAAAGAGGGAATCAAGACTGATGCAGATGGTCTTTTTGGCAATAAATGCAGTCAAAACTTATGGGT
The DNA here is from genome assembly GCA_003210155.1 of Prochlorococcus sp. AG-424-E18. Taxonomy (GTDB): domain Bacteria; phylum Cyanobacteriota; class Cyanobacteriia; order PCC-6307; family Cyanobiaceae; genus Prochlorococcus_A. Next base: position 102,526 of record QCNC01000003.1, read on the forward strand.
TTACACAGCTGATTGTATGCCAATATTTTTTGCAGATAAAAGGACAAGAAATGTAGCAACCTTGCATTGTGGAAGAAAAGGTTTAGAAAAAAAAATAATAGAAAATCTGGTAAAAATTTTTGATACTTTTGGAACATCTAGAGATGACTTACTTGTTGCAATAGGACCAGCGATTTCTAAGGAACATTATCTAGTTGATAAAATGACACTAAAAGAATTTTATAGAAAGACCGAAAACAAAAACATAACTGTCAAATTGACTAAAACTAAAAAAGATCTTTGTTTTAGTGATTCAAATCACTTCAGAGAGCAAAACTTAAATCAACTTGATCTAAAAAGATCTGCCTATAAACAACTTTTAAATGAGAAAATCCCTAGTACAAATATAGACATCTCAAATTTATGTACATACAAATTCAACAAAGAATTTTATTCCTGGAGAAGGAGCAAAACAATCTCGAGGCAATGGAATCTTATTTGCTCATAAAGATAATTAACTTAGACAAATTTCACTACTTAAGTTTTTAGCTACCAATAATTCCGTCATCTCCTTAGTACCTTTAACATTAAAAACTTTGGCTAACAAAACATTCTCTTTGAAACCAAAGGGTTTTATTTTCACTTTGCTCCCCCTTGGGAATTCTTTCTTAAGTAAATTAGTTGCTTCAAGCTCATCATTTTCATTTACATCTACACAAAATAGTCCAATAGTTAAATTTCTATTCTGATCACCCACCAAAATAGTATTTGAACTTTTAATTTGAAGAATTTCAGCAGAGTTAACTATTACAGGATTAAAAACAATCAAGCAGATTATAATTAAAAATTTTGATAATTTTTTCAATTCAGAAATATCTAAGATGTTGAGTTATATTAAAGCTAATTTTTTGAAAAAGAAGAATTAAAAAAAATTAGTCTTTACAATTAACATATCCAACCATTTGAGCATTACTCTTACCAGGAGGAACCATTGGATAACAATTTTCACCTCTTCTGACGAGAATATTAATTAAGGCAGGGCCATCATGATCAAGCGCACTTTTTAATTCATTCTGTAATTGTTTTCTATCAGAAATTAAGTATCCTGCAACTCCAAAAGACTCAGCAAGTTTTACAAAATCAGGTTCGCCACAACTCATATCAGATGAGGAATATCTTTCATCGTAGAAACTTTCCTGCCATTGTCTTACCATCCCTTGCCAGCGATTATTTATAATAATCAATTTCACCTTTAGACCATATTGAGATAAAGTTCCTAATTCTTGAATATTCATTAAGACACTGGCATCTCCTGCAATACAAATTACATCTGAATTAGGTAATGCTACTTTCACTCCAATTGCAGCTGGCAATCCAAAACCCATAGTTCCTAAGCCTGCACTACTAATCCATTTTCTTGGAGAATTCCTAAGATATTGAGCAGCCCACATCTGATGTTGTCCTACATCTGTAGTTATATAAGCTTCGGGTGAGAATTCCCTCACTTTTAGAAGAACCTCCTGAGGATAAATTTCTCCTTCTTTGGGTGGGTCATATAAAGGGTGTTTATTTTTCCAAAAATCAATTTTTTCTAACCAGTTTTTCGTCTGACATTTAAATTTGTTTTTTAGAGATTGTTCATTAATTTTGAGAACAGCTTTTGAAACATCAGAAACAATTGCAACATCTACACGTCTATTTTTATTAACTTCTGCCGGGTCAATATCTATGTGAATTACCTTTGCATTAGGTGCAAAAGTATCTAATTTTCCTGTCACCCTATCATCGAATCTGGCTCCAATAGCAATTAAAAGATCACATTCTGTAACCGCGAAATTTGCGTAAGCAGTTCCATGCATTCCTAACATCCCTACTGATAAATTGTCTTTTTCATCAAAAGCACCCTTCCCCATTAAGGTCGTGGTTACTGGTATTTGATAATTCTTAGCCAAAGTTTTTATTTCATCATGAGCCCCTGAAGATATTGCCCCACCTCCTACGTATAGAAGAGGTCTTTCAGAATTTTCTATTAATTTAATTGCTTTATTGATATCGAAATCATTAATTTCTCCATTCCTTTTAAAACCTTTAGGAATAATCTCGCCAGGCAAAACTCTTTGGTATTTAAAGAACTCCTGACCTACATCTTTAGGTATATCAATTAAGACAGGGCCAGGTCTCCCAGATGATGCTATAAAAAAAGCTTCAGAAACTACTTTCCCGATATCTGAAGGATCTCTTATTACCCATGAATGTTTAACTATTGGAAGAGTAATACCAAAAATGTCAGTTTCTTGAAAAGCATCTGTCCCTATAGCAGGTCTTGGGACTTGACCTGTAACTACAACTAAGGGGACTGAATCCATTTGCGCAGTGGCAATTCCAGTTACCAAATTTGTTGCACCTGGGCCTGAGGTACCAAAACATACTCCTACTTCACCAGTAGATCTTGCATATCCATCAGCCGCATGTGAACCACCTTGTTCATGCCTAACCATATAATGCTTTAACCAACCTTCTTGTTCTGCCTTATGAACAGCATCATATATTGGTAGTATAGCTCCTCCAGGATATCCAAATATAACTTTTACCCCATGAATTTTTAAAGAATCCATTAGTGCATCTGCACCAGTTATCCAAGCTGGATTTTCATGTTTTGAACTACCCTTTGAAAAGGATCTCGAAGTAAGGGTCACTAAAGAAATTCAGTATTTACTATAAATATTAAACTTAATTAAATACTTTTGCCTCATTTAGAAATGTAATGTCAGAAATGTATTCAAAAAAATCTTTCAATAAATTTAAAATTTTAAAATAGGTTTCAAATGTTCTTTATAAAATGCCTAATTTATGTAAAGGTCCAGAGCCTGCAATAAGTTCAATAAAAAGCACTAGAAAGATAATCATTGCAACCCTTCCGTTCCAAACTTCTGAACTATTATTCCAACCCCATTGCCACTTCTCTTGGGGATAAAGTTTAACTTTTTCAGGCAACTGAGAAGCCTCCTCTATATTAACAAGAGGTCCTTCCAAACAGGAAATCACTAGATCACTAAGTCCTTCAATAAAAGTAGGATGAGTATTTAAAGCCTTAACTCTACGAAAGTTTTTAATACCAGACTTTTCAGCAATTTCTTTATATTCAATATCAATTTCTTGCAATGTTTCGATATGCTCTCCAACGAAACTTATGGGGACCACAATAAGATCATTAACATTTGACCTTCCAAGATCAGCTAATACTTCTTCTGTATAGGGCTTCAACCATTCAACAGGACCAACTCTACTTTGATAAGAAAGTGTATGAGGGTTACTATACCCTAAACATTTTTCCAGCTCATTTATAATTAACAAAGAACAATCTTCAATTTGTTGTTTATAAGGGTCTCCAGCTTCCTCTACGTAACTCTTAGGAACTCCATGAGCAGTAAAAAATATATGAGCTTTTGAAGGTGATTCACAAAGTGCAATTTGTTCAGAGATTAATTCGACCATAGACTTTAAATAACCTGATTGACTGAACCAACTCCTTACACATCTCATTGGAACCTTCTTAAATTCATCATCAGAATCTCGCAATTTTTTTAATTCCCTAAAGCTTGAACCACTAGTACTTATAGAAAAATGCGGATACAAGGGTATTACAACAACTTGATCTATGCCATCTGCTTTCATATCAGCAATTGCTGATTCGGTAAAGGGATGCCAATACCTCATAGCAATATAGGTAGTAGCATTAAACCCTTTTTCCCTTAATTTAGATTGTAATTCTCTTGCTTGTTGTTCAGTTATCCTTCTGATAGGTGAACCTCCACCTATAGAGAGGTAAGCCTGTTGTGAAGTAGTACTTCTAAGCGTGCTTATTAACCAAGCAAGGGGCTTTTGAAAAACAGGAAAGGGGGTCCTGATTATTTCTGGATCAGAAAAGAGATTATATAAGAATGGACCTACATCATTAATCCGTTCAGGCCCTCCTAAATTCATTAGTAAGACGCCTATTTTATCCATTTAAATTTTATGGAGATTGAAAATCAACATTTAAAACGTCATTATATGGTCAATTATATAAGTAAATGAACGTAATTCAGGAAATTAATAATGTCAATGATAAATTTGCTACTCAAGGCAGCAAGCTTAAAATTGAGAAAAGAGGAGAGAAATTAAATATACGTGGTTCACTACCCTCTAAAGAAGATAAAAATAACTTTAAAATTCAAAGAATATCTCTCGGTTTAAACGCTGATATTTCTGGATTAGAGGAGGCCAAAAAAAAATTACAATTAATAAATTTGCAATTGGAATTGAATCAATTTGATTGGATTAATTGGATAGGTAAACCTTATAAAAAGGAAATAAAAGATGGTTTTGAATTTCCAAATAGGTTAAATCAATTCGAGGAATTTTTTTTTAAAGAAAACAAAAGTGATTTTCGAACCAGCACTAGAAAAACTACTTGGAGAAGTTCTTACAAACCATATATGAAAAGAATCCTAAATATTTACAATGATTATGAAAATGAAGCTTTAGAAAATATATTTCAGAAAACACTTGAAAGTTACAAGGAAGGTAGCAGAAGTAGGAAACAATGCGCTACTTCTTTAAGTGTTTTGGCAAAGTTTTTGGACATTAAACTACCAGAAGATTGGAAATTAAATTCTAGAGGATATGGTCTGAACAAAGCAGGATTTAGGGATCTCCCTAAAGACGAGTTAATAGAAAAACTGTGGGACACGATACCAAACAAGTCTTGGAAATTTGTTTTTGGTTTGATGGCTACATATGGATTGAGGAATCATGAAGTATTTTTTTGTGATTTAAGTTCCCTTACCAATTTTGGGGACAAAATTATTAGAGTTTTACCTACCACTAAAACTGGGGAACATCAAGTTTGGCCATTTCATCCTGAATGGGTGGAAAAGTTCGAATTATCAAAACTTGGTGAAAATCCAGAACTTTTACCAAATATCAATAGAGACCTTAAAATTACAACTTTACAAAATATTGGGAAAAAAATTACAGACCAGTTTAAGCGTTACTCTTTACAAATAAAACCTTATGATCTAAGGCATGCTTGGGCAGTAAGAACAATTTTTTATGATTTACCTGATACTGTGGCTGCCAGAATGATGGGACATTCAGTTAGTTTACATACTCAAACTTATCACCACTGGATTACTAAAAGGGATCAACAACAGGCAGTAAATAATGCACTTTTAAAAGTTAAAAGAGTTAAAAATATTTAAAGATTTATAATAATAAAATTAAAATAAGGGTCATATGAAAGAAAAACCTTCATCTTACGAGAAAATATTTAACCTCGATGATCAAGCAAATAAACTTGGAATGGGAGGTAAAATATCACCGGATAGCGATGAAAGCGCATATAAAAAAAGAATGCAGCAAAGAAAAGATATTCAAGCCGAAAGACTGCAAATTAGAAAAACAAAAAAAGGATTATTGATTGTTTTCACAGGAAATGGAAAGGGCAAGACAACTGCATCTTTAGGTATGGTTTTGAGGACGATAGGGCATGGCTATAAAGTGGCAATAATTCAATTTATCAAGGGAGGCTGGACCACTGGAGAAGAAAAAGCACTTAAAAACTTTTCTTCAAACCTATCTTGGCATTCATTAGGAGAGGGATTTACTTGGGAAACACAAGACAGAATAAGAGATGAAAAATTAGTTCAAGAGGCTTGGCAATTAGCCAAAAAATACATACAAAACGAATCTTATAAACTTATTATTCTTGATGAAATTAATATTGCAACAAAACTTGGTTATCTTGCACCCGAAGAAATAATCACTTTTTTAAAAAGCTTAAATAATAGAAAAAATCATATTGTTTTAACTGGAAGGGGAGCATCTGATTCAATTATCAATTTCGCTGATCTAGTTACAGAAATGAAACTGATAAAACATCCATTTAAAGAACAAGGAATAAAAGCACAACAGTGTGTTGAATTTTAGTTGAAGTAAATTATTATTTAAAATTTTCCTTAGGCAAGTTTAGAAATGTTTAAAGACGCAAGCAATATCTGAACAAAAAATAAATTTGGTGCATTTACTTGCTAATGTCTTAAAAGTACAATTATTGAATGACTTACAAAAGAGTTCTCTTAAAACTTAGTGGTGAAGCACTAATGGGTGAAAAACCCTATGGTATTGACCCTGCTATAGTTCAGTCAATTGCAGAGGATGTTTCAAAAGTAGTCGAAAATAATGTACAACTTGCAATAGTAGTTGGGGGCGGCAATATTTTTAGGGGGCTTAAAGGGTCTGCAGATGGCATGGATAGAGCGACAGCTGATTATGTAGGGATGCTCGCAACAGTAATGAATGCTATTTCACTTCAAGATGGTTTAGAAAGAGTAGGAGTTGCAACCAGAGTTCAAACTGCTATAGAAATGCAGGAAATTGCAGAACCCTATATCAGAAGAAGAGCTATGAGACACCTTGAAAAAGGAAGAGTTGTAGTCTTCGGAGGTGGATGCGGAAATCCATTTTTCACTACTGACACCACGGCGGCTCTGCGGGCAGCGGAGATAAATGCTGAAGTTGTTATGAAGGCGACCAAAGTTGATGGAGTATATAATTGTGATCCAAATAAATTCAAAGATGCAAAAAAATATTCTTCTCTTAGTTATCAGCAAGTTCTTAGTGATGAAATTGCAGTAATGGATAGTACTGCGATTGCACTTTGCAAAGATAATAATATCCCAATTATGGTTTTTGATATATTCAAAAAAGGGAACATTTCTAAAGCTGTTGCTGGTGAGCCAATAGGCTCTTTAATTAGTTAAAGATTACTTAATTTTTTTAATTATGAAAGAAAAGGAAATTCAAGAAAATATGAATAAAAGTATTGAAGCCACACAAAGAAACTTTAATACAATTAGGACTGGCAGAGCCAATGCTTCATTGCTAGACAGAGTAAGTGTTGATTATTACGGAGCAGAAACGCCAATCAAATCACTTGCCACAATAAGCACGGTTGATTCACAAACAATTTCAATACAACCTTTTGATATTTCATGTTTACAAGCCATAGAGAAATCTATTTCTATGAGTGATTTAGGTATTACTCCAAATAATGATGGGAAAGTTATAAGAATAAATGTTCCTCCCTTAACAGAAGAAAGAAGAAAAGAATTTTGTAAATTAGCCTCTAAATATGCAGAGGAAGGCAAAGTCGCTTTAAGAAATATTAGAAGAGATGCTGTTGATAAAGAAAAAAAAGACGAAAAAGATGGTCTTATTTCTATTGACGAGTCTAGAGATAATCAATCTGAAATTCAGAAAATTACAGATAAATACATATCTTTAATAGAAACTAAATTGTCTGAGAAAGAAAAGGAAATACTAAAAGTTTGATAGGATTTGACGTTGTAATAATTGGAGGAGGTTTATCAGGATCTTCAACAGCTCTTAACCTATCAAAGAAAGGATATTCTGTTTTAATTATCGAAAAAGAAAATTTCCAAGATTACAAACCATGTGCAGGTGGGATGGCATCTTCGATGCAAAGATTCCTTCCTTTAGACATAACAGATTCCATAGAATCAAAAATTAAGAATGTTGAATTCAGATGGAAGGCTACAGATAATGTAACTGCTGATCTGACTGGTGAATCCCCATTTTGGATTATTAAAAGAGAGAAGCTTGATCAATTATTACTTGATGAGTCCTTGACTAATGGAGCTCAGATAATGAGACCATTATTAATAGAAAAAATCATAAAAAAAAATGATAAATGGGAAATTACTTGCAATAACAAAATAAAATATATTACAGAATTTCTTGTGATTGCAGATGGGTCCCAGTCGAAATGGGCGAGTTATTTCAATTTGGGGCCAAAAAAACCGAAATTTGCAAACACAATCTCATTAAGATTGAAAGGGTTAGGTGAAATACCTAGAGATTCAGTTAGATTTGAGTTTGGATTTATAAAATATGGTTTTGCATGGGCATTCCCCCTAAGAGAAAGTTTAAATATTGGTTTAGGTACTTTTATAAATAATGGTCTACTAGAAAATCAGGTTATTAATAATGAAGTAATCAGAAGCTTCGGTTTTGATGATTTTCCAAAAAAAACAATTAGTAAGAAACTGAGAATATGGAACGGCTTCCACTCAATTAATAGTGACAAAGTTTTAGCGGTTGGAGACGCAGCATCTCTATGTGATCCATTTTTAGCTGAAGGGATTAGACCATCTTTAATTAGCAGTTTTTATGCTGCAGAATGCATAGATCAGTGCCTATCAGGGGAAAGAGATGATTTAAATCTTTATACGAAAAAAATTAACCACATTTGGGGTAAATCAATGGCATGGGGGAAGAGAATAGCACAGGTATTTTATAGATTTCCCAGAACTGGATATCAATTAGGTGTCAAAAGAAAAACAGCGCCTAAACGTATTGCTCAAATATTATCAGGAGAAATGAGTTATGAAGATATTGCAAAAAGAGTGATCAGAAGACTTTTAACAAAAAGTGGTAGTTAATTCTTTCTCAATTCAAACTTAAAATTAGTTAGCAGAAATTAATTTATGATTTTTAATTTCTGAATATCTCTTAAGTAGCAGCTCTTCCAATTCTTCAATAGCCTTACTGAAACCAGTGATACCTTCACTAAGCTTTTCACTCGCCATTTGATCTTCTAACATACTTAATCTGAAATCTTTTTCATCAAATTCGTATTCAATCGAATTATTTATTTGTGTACTTACATCTAATTTTCTAATTAACTCTCCTTTTTCTTTTTTCAGTTCTTCAAGAAATTTTGGTGCAATTGTTAAAAGATCGCAACCTGCTAATTCTTTTATTTCATCAAGATTTCTAAAACTCGCTCCCATTACTTCTGTCTTGAATCCCTTTTCTTTAAAATACTTGTATATTTGTGTAACTGAAATAACACCAGGGTCTTCAGCACCAACAAAGCTAGTTTTACCAGTTTTTGCTTTATGCCAATCCAATATACGGCCTACGAACGGAGAAATTAGAGTTATCTTTGCATTTGCACAAGTTACCGCTTGGCAGAAGTTAAAAAGTAAAGTTAAGTTGCACTTAATACCCTCTTTTTCCAAAATTTCAGCGGCTTTAATTCCCTCCCAAGTTGCAGCAATCTTAATCAAAATTCTTTCCTTTTCAATTCCAAAATTTTTGTAAAGATTGATCAATTTTCTTGCTTTTTCTAACGTAGCTTCGGTGTCAAAGCTCAGTCTTGCATCAACTTCTGTAGATACGCGTCCTGAAATAATTTTCAATATTTCTTTTCCAAAAAAGACTGAAACTTGGTCAACAGTTTCTTTAATTAATTCAATTTTAGAGAATCCTTGGGGTAATGCTTTTTCTGAACTTTCTAAAGCTTTATCAATTAATTTGACATAATCAGGATTCTTGGCAGCAGCAAGTATTAGCGATGGATTGGTGGTGGCGTCCCTTGGTTGAAACTTTTTTATCGAATCTAAATCTCCAGTATCAGCAACAACAACGGTCATTGAGGACAATTGTTCTAAAATTGATTTCATATCTAGATATTCATAATATATATATAAACTAGCTTTTATTCCTGATGAAATCATCAGATAATGAACTAAATATTTATAAAATCGGAAAATTTTAGGGTTTTTTAACAATCATTCCATGTTTTTTATTCTTGGGAGGTATTTTTTCAATTACTATCAAACTCTCTATAATTTCTTTCGCAACTGGAACAGCAACAGTTGAACCATATGCATATGATTTAGATGGTTCATCAACGACTACGAGGACAGCATATTTTGGATCATTAACTGGTAAGGTCGCGACAAAACTACAAACTTTTTTGCTTGTATATGAACCATTTAAGGCTTTTTGAGAAGTGCCCGTTTTTCCCGCTATCCTGTAACCCTCGATTTTTACTCCAGATCCACTACCTTTATCAACTACGCTCTCCATCCATTCAAGAACAGTTTTAGAAACCTCTTTTGAAAAAAATTGTTTTTTTGGATTTTTATTAAATCTTTCTTTGAAAGTTGAGGTTACATGAGGAGTTACTTCAAAACCCCCATTTGCTAAAGCCGCATGTAGTTGAAGCAATTTAAGTGGGGAGATTGAAAAACCTTTACCAAAAGAAGTTACGGCAGGCTCAATTGATTGATTTACAAATAAATCTTTTCTCTTTAGTTGGCCAGCAGTTGACTCAAATAAGTCAGTCTCTAAATTTTTATTTATACCTAAATTTCTTAGCCAATCCCAATAAATTGTGGGGTCTAAATTTTGCATTATTTTTACCATCCCAACATTACTCGAAACCTGCAAAACTTTTGGATAATCAATATATCCATTACCTTTTTTATCCCAATTAGAAAGTGTCCATCCTCCAACATTAATTTTTCCAATATCTTCAACTACTCCATCTTTCTGGATTACTTTTTCTTCCAAAGCTAAGGCAAGATTAATAGGTTTAAAAGTTGAACCAGGCTCAAATAAATCTTGAGAATACCAACCTCTAAAGAGTCCAGAATCATACTGCCAAAATTTATTTGGATTGTATGAAGGAACCGTAACCAAGGAAAGAATACGACCATCATTAACATCCATTACTATGGCAAATCCTTTCTTTGCTTTCCATTTGCTTACTTGCTTTATTAATGCATTGAATGAAGCTTTCTGTAATTTTGAATCTATAGTTAGACCTAAACTTTTGTAATCAGAAACAAAATCACCTGGGGCTGAATTATCCGGCAAAGGAGTTCCATCTCCTCCTCTTTTTATAAAATTACTTTTTTTAAAAACTTTAATTTGATTATCTAAATGAAGCTCTAAACCTGCTGAAGCTATATTCTCATCATTAACAAAACCGACAAGATTAGAGTATAGCTCCCCTTGCGGATAATATCTCTGCGAATATTTAAATAAATCAATTCCACTTATTTGAAGGTTCTTAATCTTTTCTGCTTTTTCTTCTGAAATTTTATCCAAAAGCATGATACCACTCACTTTATTATTAAATTTATTCAAGAGTATTTCACCATTTATATCCAAGATAGGTGATAATTTTTCTGTAACTTCTTCAATACTGCGAACTCTGTTAATTGAATCACCAGGAAAATTAAAATATTTTGGGTGGGCCCACAATTTATAGAGCTGTTTATCGTAAGCAACTAGTCTATTATTTCTATCAACAATTGCTCTCCTTTTTTTTAAGGAATTAGTTTTAGAAGAATGTATTAATCTAGCTTTCTTTTGCAAATCAGAGGCGTTAAAGACTTGCAATTTAACTAATCTACCAAACAAACAAAATATTAATAATAAGCTAAATATATAGAGAAATTTAAATCTTCTTTGATCAAGAGGTATTAGACGAGCAATTTTTTTGTATTTTTTCATCAATATCCCTCTTGATATTTGCTATCACTAAAACCTTCAATGAAACTATTTAAATTTTTCTTAAATAAACTTTCTTTTTTCTCTGGAAGTTTATCTAGATAGATTAAATCTTCAGGTTTAGTTTTTCTATAAATATTTAGAGACTCAAGTTCACTAATATAAAATTCCTCAATTTTAGAAATATAATCAATGAGATTATTATTGATAGCTCTTGTTTTAGATAAGTTTTGATATGTATTTGACCATTTTCTTTGACTATCAAAAGATAAGAAAAACAAGGTGAAAATCAATACCAAAAGAGAGATATTAATAGTGTCGAAAATTTGATGTATTAATTTGATATTAAGTATGGAAATTTTTTCAGAATTTTTTTTACTTTCATATGAAACCTTTTTTTTTGAATAAAGTTGATTCCTATAAGGTTTCATCTATGAATTATTTTTTTAATGAAAGAAGTATTATTAATTAAATAAACATCTATTTGTTTGATTCGCAAGTAAAAAAATTAAATTCTTTATGTCCTTAATAAGAACAAATTTAAGAAAGTCAATCCATTCCATAAAGAATGCATAATCACTGAAGAGAACAAACTCCCTGAAGCAATTCTTGTAATTCCTAATCCAATCCCTAGAACAAATAATGGCGGCATTTCTCCCAAACTTAAATGAGCTAATGCAAAGATAAAAGCAGAAACTATGATGCCTAAAATTATTCCAAAATCTCTTGAAAGAATTGGTAGTAAAATACCGCGAAATATAGTCTCCTCAAATAGCGGAGCTAATAGAGTTGTTGTTACAAATAATAGAAAAAATGATAAGTAATTATTATTATTAAGAACAATTTCCAGTAAAGGGTTGCTACCATTCTGATTATCGATCAGACTATTCATAAGCAAAGAAATCAATAAAACAAAAGGAACTATTGTTAACCAACCTTTAATTCCCTGAATAATAGAATTTTTTATAGGTATGAAATTGAACTGTAAATAATCCTTTTTAAAAGTAAATTCACCATTTAATGATTTAATTTGATAATAAACTATCCCTAATGGTGGAATAGCCATAAAAAGATATCCAAAGAATATTTTTAAAGATTGAGACAATTCATTAGAGATATTTTTAGAAAAAAGTTCCACTAAACTGATAGAAAACAAAGGTGATACGACTTCTCCTAAAACAACAAATCCTCCTGCAATTAGTAAAACCATATCTATTAATTCTAGATCTAAGGATTTAATTTCTTGCCAACCAAACTTTTTCAAAGATATAGAAGTCCATAATAATTTTAAAGCTAGAATCGAGCCAATAAGTATTGTTAAAAGTGGTATTAGTCTGATGGCTAATATTTTTAAAAACATTTTTCTTGAAAATGATTTGGTAATTAATGAACTATCGTCAAAATCAAATTTTCGGCTTAAAAGGTGATATAAAAATCTATCATTTTTAAATAAATCAAATTTATCAAAATTTGGTTTATATGAATTATTATTGGATTTTTTTTCTATCTCATCAATAATAAATTTAAAGTTTTTATTTTCAAAATCTTTTGATATATTTTTATAGATTGTAGGATCATTTGATTCTGAAGAAATTATTCTAATTAATTTATTTCTTTCTGTTAGTTCATCAAATGAGACCTCTAAGAGCGATTTATTTATTTGATCAACAGGATCATTTATGATAAGAAATTTTTTTAGATTTACAGGTATTGATTGGACCGATAATTCAGCAATTTCTTGCTCTTTTTGACTTATATCAAATGAAACAGATGGTCTATTTAAACTATCTCTTAAGCCTTGCTGCCATACAAAAAAAGTTATGACTATAGAAATTAAAGCTAAAAAGAGTTTTGACTTTGAAATATTTTTAAAGATCATATCTTATTATATTCTTGAAAACTATACTTAGGTATCTTTGAAATTCATAATATTCATATATCTATTTTAATCACGCCATGAGATGATTAAATTATCTTAAATTTCAAATTTATATAATGACTGTACGATTAGTTTTAGTTAGGCATGGACTAAGCAGTTTTAATGCAAAAGGATTAATTCAAGGAAGAACAGATGATTCATTCCTAACTGATGAAGGATACGAACAAGCAAGAAAAGCAGGAAAAGCATTATCAAAAATAAACTTTGATAAAATTTATTCCTCCCCACTTGTGAGAGCAGCAGAGACTGCAAAAACAATCAAAAAAACCTTCAATAAAGAACAAAATATTGTATTTGATGATAATTTACTAGAAGTAGATCTTAGTGAATGGTCAGGTCTAAAAATTGATGAAATAAAAAAGAAATTTCCAGAAATTTACCCTATATGGAAAAATGATCCGGAAAATCTAATCTTAAAAAGAAATGACAATAAAACCTATAAACCAATTCAAGACTTATTTTTTCAAGCAACAAATTTTATAGAAGATATTTTAAAAAATTATCTAGATAAGGATGATGTAAATATTTTAGTTGTTGGACATAATGCGATTCTCAGATGTTTAATCCTCTTTTTATTAGGAAAGCCTAAGCAAGGTTTTAGGAAAATAAGATTAGAAAATGCTTCTTTATCGATACTAAATATTTCAAGGAAGGATAACTCTTTTAAGACCCAACTTGAATGCTTAAATCAAACTTCGCATCTGAATAAAAATTTTTCAAATCAAATTGGAGACTCCAGAATATTTCTAATAAGGCATGGTGAAACTAACTGGAACAAAGAAGGTAGATTCCAAGGCCAAATTGATATCCCTTTAAATGAAAATGGAAAAGATCAAGCTAGAAAGACTTTTGAATATTTGAGAAATATTTGTTTCAATAGAGCATTTTCAAGTGCAATGCATAGACCTTATGAGACTGCACAAATAATCCTTCAAAATAGCAAAGATCTTAAAATTGAGAAAATAGATTCACTCGTAGAAATCAGTCATGGATTATGGGAGGGTAAATTGGAAGCAGAAATTAGAGAAGAGTGGCCTGCTTTACTAAAAAATTGGCATGATAAACCTGAAGAAGTAATAATGCCCGAAGGTGAATGTATAAAAGATGTATCAGAAAGGTCAGTAAAAGCTTTTGACAAAATTTGTTTATCTCAAAAGGATAATGACCAAACCCTCCTGGTTGCTCATGATGCAGTCAATAAAACTCTAATTTGTAATATCCTTGGGATTAATTATTCAAATATTTGGATGATAAAACAGGGTAATGGCGGTATAACAATAATTGACCTTTTTAATGATCCCAATAAGCCTCCTGTGATTAGCGCTCTTAACATTACAACACATTTAGGGGGAATACTTGATTCAACTGCTTCCGGAGCACTTTAAATTAAAACCCTTGTTTAAAATTTTTTGATGAAGTAAGAGTAAGAAAAGAGGCTTCATTTATTGAAAAAGCCAATTTGACTAAGAGGCCAAAATCTGAAATATGCTTTACCAATTATCTCTTTTTTATGAAGAAATTTACTTCCAGGCCAATATCTTCCATCCCAGCTATTTGCCCTATTATCACCTAAAACCAAAAAATGATCTTCTGGCACTTTTATGTTTTCAAATTTACCACAATTATTAAAGAGGGATAATGAACACTTATAATAGACATAAGGTTCAGGAATTAAATTATTATTTATTTTTAATTCACCCTTCGTGTTTACACTAACAATTTCTCCTGGCAGTGCAACTACTCTTTTAATATAGGCATCGCAAGCTTGATCCCGCAAACCAGGAACAAAGGACATTGGAGGAAAGCTCATAAAAAAACAATATCTTTTTTTTGGTAAAGGCTTAGATCTTGATGAAATTAATTTTTTGTCAAACGCGTAAGGTGAGTTAAAAACAACAATATCTCCTCTTTTTGGTAAAGAGTTTCTTAACGAAAATTTTTCAATAATTAACCTATCATTTATTTGTAATTCTGGGAGCATTGAACCAGATGGGATATAACGTGGCTCTGCAAAAAATGATCTACAAGAAGAAACAAAAAAAGTTAATAGAATTAGTAGACCCCATTCTTTTAGAAAACTTTTTATGGAACCAGGCATAGGCTTAATAAAGTCTTGATTTTCTAAACTTATATAAATTGTTTAGCATATTCAATTTCGTTAAAACCTAATATTACTTTTTTCCCTTCGCAAATCAAAAATGGTCTTTTTATTAATTTGCCATCACTTAAGAGAAGTTGAATAATTTCTTCCCTTGATAAAAGGTAAATATCAAGATTAAGCGTTTTAAAGGCTTTACCTCTTGTATTAAAAATCCGTTTCTTATCATAAGAGTATTGTTCTAAAGCTAGATTTAAATAATTAACAAGTGGAGGTTCTTTTACTATATCAATCAACTGAAATTCAAGATCTTTTTTTTCAAGCCACTTTGCAGCCTTTCGGCATGTAGAGCATTTTAAATAACTATAAAAAATTATTTTTTTCAATTTTATTTAATAATATTTGATTTCTTAAGTACTTTAAAGTTTTTCTTTTTTAGAGGAATACAACTTTTCAATAAATTTTCAACTACATCAAAATCTCTCCAGCCATCAATTTGAACTGTTCTTCCATCGAGTCCTTTACTTGTTCTAAAAAATTCTGCAACATCTTCAAGCTGATTTGGAGCAATTTGATTAATACTTACTATATTAGCCTGTCTAGGATTAGCCATAGGCACACATAAAAGTTTTCCATCATATGCGCCACAATCATGCATATCCAAAACTCCAATAGGTCTAGCTTTTATTAGACAACCTGCAAAAGTAGGTTCGTCCATTATAACCATTGCATCAAGGGGAGCTCCATCATCAGCAAGGGTATTTGGGATAAAACCATAATCAAAAGGGTACCTAACTGAAGAATGTAATACTCTGTCTAGAGCCATTATTCCTGCGTCAGAGCAATATTCATATTTATTCCTACTCCCTGCAGGTATTTCAACTACAATATTCACTATTCCCTTCATTGGAGATGGAGGTATTGAACTAAGGTCCATCTTTCTTAAAACCGTGATTATGAATCATCTCCTTTCCTTGAGATAAAGGTCTGCCAATTAAAATACTTATTGAAGGTAAAAAAATTGTCAAAAAGGCAAAAATAATACCTAAAGATGTTATTGATAAACTCCTTATACTTAAGGGGTCATCATCATCTCGTTCAAAATCATTTCGAGCAGAACCATTAGAAGATTCTTCGCTTGATTTACTTTGAATAAACTGCTTTGATTTCGTGTAACTCAAGAACTCTTAATTGGTAAAGATTAAGGAGATAATTAAACATCAATATCCTACATTCAAAATGTCAATAAATCAAAACATTGATTGGTTACTTTTTAATTACTCTTTTTCTAGCAAAGACCTAATAGATTTTAGTTCGTCTAATATTTGTACCATTATATTTTGAGCAGCGGAGGAAGGTGTATTAAAGACCTCTACAGTAACTTCCTTTATTCTTAAAATATCTCTTGCAAATCTTGCCACTTCATTAGGATGGAATTTTAAAGGATCTTTTTGATCAGTCCTAAATTCGGGATTTAATTTTCTTGGATTAAAATTAGGGTTTATATTTCTTAAATCTGTATTTGTATACCTATAGACAGAAGCTCGTGATCTATTTAGGAATTTCTGAACTTCATCAATACCTACTAATTCCTCTTCACTAGAAATATTGGAATCTATATTTTCCATAAACTTAAGAAAATGATTTAGTAATAATGAACTTTAAAAGGGTTTGAACTTCATTACTGAAGAAGTTAGCAAAAAGAATATTCTTAGACTAGCCGCGTTGAGGGACTCAAGACACTTTAAATTATTTTTTCACCTTAGTTGATAAAATTAATTATTATTAAGGACTTTTCTGTATGCGCGTGACAACCTCATTTCCTCTGGGGACACTTCGTGACACACCTTCTGAAGCTGAGATTATTTCACATCAATTACTTTTAAAAGCTGGGTATATTCGCAGAGTTAACAGCGGTATTTATGCATACATGCCACTAATGCTTAAAGTTATTGAAAAAATATCCGCAATAATAGATAAAGAACTTAATAGTATTGGTTGTACAAAATTACTATTACCCCAACTTCATCCTGCAGATTTATGGAAAAAAAGTGAAAGGTGGGAAGGATATACCGCAGGTGAAGGAATAATGTTTAATCTCAAAGATAGACAAGGTAAAGAATTTGGTTTAGCACCAACTCACGAAGAAGTGATCACGAATATTGCATCAGAGACCATCAACTCCTATAAGCAATTACCTCAATGTTTTTATCAAATTCAGACAAAATTTAGAGATGAAATAAGGCCAAGGTTTGGATTGATGAGGAGTAGGGAATTTATTATGAAAGATGGTTATTCTTTTCATGCTTCAGCAAACGATCTGGCTTCTTTCTATGAAAAGGTAGGCAATGCCTATGAAAATATTTTTAAATCTTGTGGACTACAGACAGTAGGGGTTGAAGCTGATAGTGGAGCAATTGGAGGTGCCTCCTCTAAAGAATTTATGGTCACTGCTGATGCTGGGGAAGATTCCATATTGTTTACTAAAAGTGGTTCCTATGCTGCAAATATTGAAAAAGCTATTTCTCTCCCCTCGCAACCTATTCCATTAGAAGATGATATATCAGGGTTGATAGAAACACCTAGACAAAAAACAATCCCCGAAATTTGCGATAATAATAATTTTGAACCTAGTCAGATAATTAAAGTAGTAGTATTCCTTGCACATTTCGAGGGTAAATTTGAGGTCCCAATTCTTGCATGTATAAGAGGCGATCAATACATTAATGAAGTAAAGCTTTTTAACTTAATAAATAAACTTCATAATTTCAATCTCCTTAATCTAAAAAAGATTGAAGATACAAATACTATCGAAAAAAATCTAGTTAATTTTCCCTTAGGTTTTCTCGGGCCAGATTTAGATAATAAAACTATAAAAGCTAGTTCTAATTGGGATAAAAAATGGACAAGAATAATTGACCATTCTGCAAGTAGCCTTACAAAGTTTATAAGTGGTGGGAATAAAGTTAACTTTCATAAAGTTTTTCAAGAATTTTCTTTTGCTTCGAAAGACTATCTTATAGGGGATATCAGGAATGCTAAAAAAGGAGATAAAATAAGTTTTGATGACAATGAGGAACTTCAAGAAAAAAAAGGTATCGAGATTGGACATATTTTCCAACTAGGTCAAAAATATAGTGAGAAATTAAATGCAAAGTTCTCTGATAAGGATGGTCAATTAAAAAATTTATGGATGGGTTGTTACGGAATTGGAGTTACAAGAATAGCTCAAGCTGCTATCGAACAGAATCATGATCAAAAGGGAATTTGTTGGCCTATTCAGATTTCTCCTTTTGAAGTAATTATTATCCCAACAAACTTAAAAGATCCTATTCAAAGCAAGCTCACTGAGCAAATTTATAACAACTTTTTAATTAATAAAATTGATGTCCTACTTGATGATAGAAACGATAGGGCTGGCGTGAAATTTAAAGATGCGGAATTAATTGGTATTCCTTTTCAGATAATTATTGGCAGAGATTCTGTCAACAAAGAAGTAGAACTTTTATGCAGAACAAATAATACTAATTTAAAAATTAGTACTGATAAATTGTTGGAAACATTTATTTCCGAATCAGAAATAATGTACAATAAAAAGTCTTAAGGCTTATTTTTTTTGGGAGCTAAGTTATGTTACTGAAATGGACATCAAAATTATTTTTAAAAAATCTTACCAAAGCTATATCTTTTTCAATATCTTTGATTGTTGTTTTTACACTATTTAGCTCCCCATCTTTAGCTGCAAAAACCTCTATGACAGGTGACTATACAAAAGATACAATTTCAGTTGTTAAAACATTACAAACAGCTGTTGATACTCCAAAAGATTCTCCAAATAAAGATGAAGTAAGAAGTGAAGCTCTTACACTTATAACTGACTATATATCCAGATACAGAAATAGAGGGATGGTTAATAAAACGCAATCATTTACCACCATGCAAACAGCATTAAATGCTATGGCGGGTCATTACAAAAACTTTGCAAGTAGACCTTTACCAGATAAACTTAAGGAGCGTTTAACAAAAGAATTTTCTCTTGCTGAAAAAATGGTACTAAGAGAAAGTTGATACAATTCATTTACTTTTTGAAAGTAAACCAAGATTTTTGAATATATTATATATTCTCACAAAAATAATGCTCTTCTAAAATTGGCCAATGTTGTTGTAATCGGAGCCCAATGGGGTGACGAAGGAAAAGGTAAAATAACGGATTTACTTAGTCGTTCGGCAGATGTTGTCGTACGCTACCAAGGGGGAGTAAATGCAGGTCATACTATAGTTGTAGATGATAAAGTCTTAAAATTACATTTAATTCCCTCAGGGATACTTTATAAAAATACTACTTGTCTAATTGGGTCGGGAACTGTTGTAGATCCAAAAATCTTGCTTAAAGAAATTGACATGTTACTTGATAATGGAATTGATATCTCAGGATTAAAAATTTCATCAACATCACATGTAACTATGCCTTACCACCGAATATTAGATGAAGCTATGGAGACTGATAGAGGTTCAAACAAAATAGGTACAACAGGTCGTGGAATTGGACCAACTTATGCTGATAAGTCACAAAGAAATGGCATTAGGATAAGAGACTTGCTCAATAAAGAAAGGCTAAGCGATGTGATCGAAATTCCATTAAGAGAAAAAAACGGTCTACTAGAAAAAATCTATGGCATTAAACCACTTAAATTAGAAGATATTGTTGAAGAATATCTTGACTATGGGCAAAGATTATCAAAGCATGTTGTTGACTGTACCAGAACTATCCATGCAGCCTCAAAAAACAAGAAGAATATTCTTTTCGAAGGTGCTCAAGGGACTCTACTTGACTTAGATCATGGGACTTATCCTTTTGTTACCTCATCAAACCCTATAT
This sequence comes from Prochlorococcus sp. AG-424-E18, assembly GCA_003210155.1. Lineage (GTDB taxonomy): Bacteria > Cyanobacteriota > Cyanobacteriia > PCC-6307 > Cyanobiaceae > Prochlorococcus_A. The sequence goes on from QCNC01000003.1 coordinate 122,791, forward strand.
CAGGAGGGGCATGTATTGGAGCTGGAGTGGGTCCAACTTTAATTGATAGAGTCATAGGTGTCGCAAAAGCTTATACCACAAGAGTAGGTGAAGGGCCATTCCCAACTGAATTACAAGGAAGTATTAATGATCAACTCTGTGATAGAGGCAGTGAATTTGGAACCACTACTGGGAGAAGGAGAAGATGTGGGTGGTTTGATGGAGTTATTGGTAAATATGCTGTATCTGTAAATGGTCTTGATTGTTTAGCCGTTACTAAACTTGATGTGTTAGATGAATTAGATGAGATTCAAGTTTGCATTGCATATGATCTCGATGGAGAAGAAATAGACTACTTTCCTACAAATTCAGATGACTTAAAAAAATGTAAGCCAATCTTCAAAAAATTAAAAGGTTGGCAATGTTCAACTGCAGATTGTAGAAAACTATCTGATCTCCCAGAGAATGCTATGAATTATCTCAGATTTTTAGCTGAATTAATGGAGGTGCCAATTGCCATTGTATCGTTGGGGGCAAATAGAGATCAAACTATTGTAATTGAAGACCCAATACATGGTCCTAAAAGAGCACTGCTAAGGTAATTCAGTTCCAAATAAATGAAGGAATCCTTTAGACATTTTGAACATAAAAAAGTGGACCTAATTGGTCTGGGCAACGCAATAGTAGATATTATTGTAAATATTGAAGATGAGTTCCTTGAGATAAATAATCTGGATAAAGGATCAATGAATCTAATTAATTCTGATGAATCTCAGAGATTGTTAGAAAATTGCAAAGTGATCAAACAAATTTCAGGTGGGTCCTCAGCAAATACTGTTGTTTCTTTAGCAGAATTAGGCAATCATGTGCAGTTTATAGGAAGAGTGAAAAATGATCAATTTGGGAATTTCTTTTCTGACGATATAAAAAAAAGTAAAACTATATTTAATACTCCACCTACTATTGAAGGTGCTCCAACAGCTCATTCAATCATTTTGGTTACACCTGATGCACAAAGAACTATGTGCACTTACCTAGGAGCATCTGTAGAGTTTGAACCCAACGACATTGACTTTACTGTAATTAACGAAAGTAAATACTTATATTTAGAAGGATATTTATGGGACAGCGAATTAGCTAAAAAAGCTTTTATTAAAGCCGCCCAAATTGCAAAACAATCTAATACAAAAATAATCCTTTCTTTGTCTGATTCATTTTGTGTAGATAGACATCGTGAGAGTTTCTTGGAATTAATTTATGAATTTGTTGATATTGTTTTTTGCAATGAATCCGAGGTGTTAAGTCTACTTGAAAATGATAAATTGGCAAGCTGCCAAGAAGACCTATCTTCCTTATGTGAATTAGTCATAGTAACTCTTGGAAGCAATGGTTCTCTGATCGTTAACAAAAATAATGTTGAAAAAATTGAGTCAATAACGAAAAGCAAGATTATTGATACTACAGGAGCAGGAGATATCTATGCGGGAGGATTTATCCATGGATTAATAAACAATTATTCCTTAAAAAAATGCGGAGAGATAGCTTCAATTTGTGCGGGACAAATAATTACGCAATTAGGATCAAGATCAGATATTGATCTTAAAGAATTAATAAAATAAATTTAATCAAATAGTCTTATTCAACCAATCATAATATTTCATCTCAGCATGGTATTTTTTGTAAATAATTTGAGGGACATCATATGTGGAATTTTTATTTAAGAATTCAATTAAATAATCTTTAAATTCTAGTTTACTTTTTATTGTAATTTCAAACTCTTTATTTTCTTCAATATCATCAACCCACTTATAAATTGTAAAAATTTGCTTTATCGAAACACAAGCTGCAAGTTTATTTTGTATTAATAATTTAGCCATTCGCAAAGCATTTGCGTTACTTGATTCAGTTGTGATCATAACTAATACTTCCATAATGAATTAAATATCAATATTTTTAATTATGTGATTTATCAAATTGTGATATTGATTAAAAGAGTAAGAATAATCATTTTTAACTTTCGGCCTTTTAACCAAAAATAACTTCATCTTACTTCCAGAAACTATACTCTCCCAGTTTTTCTGAGAATAACTTCCAGATTCTCTGCATAGAACATAATCTATCTCCCAAAAATCACAAAGTTTTTTTTCTAAAATGCTTTTATTATTTTTACTCGGTTCAAGTATCGCTATATTTGAATTTTTAATACATGATCCAAAAGCTTTAGTTATACTCTCATAAGTAGGAAGTACCCTTGTAAATACATTTGCTTTACAATTCATATAATAACTAGCTGTATCGTTAAGGAATCTTGATCCTATTGCAAGAAGAATATTCTTATTTTCTATATCAAAATTATTTATATCCTTTAAATGATCAATATAAAAAAAATTATTAGTTTTATTTATTAGAGATTTCCTCTCAAATAGTAAGAGAGGTTTATTAATTTCCTTACATGCATTATTAAGATTTTTAGAAATTATTACGGCAAACGGATGAGTAGCATCGACAACGCATGTGATTTTATTTTTATTTATGAAATTAATTATTTGATCTTTATTATTTAATTTGCCCGTAATGATATGTAACTTTGGATTTTCAATATAAGCTTGCCCTGCTTTATAAGTTAAAACACTTGCAAAGACTGAATAATTAAGTTCAAGAAGCCTATTAGCTATTACAGGTCCATCCGAAGTTCCTGATAGGATCCAAACATTTTTATAGCAATTTCCTTGATTCTGCATCAGTATGTCTTTAATTAAATAGTAAGTAATGAATCATTGTTTAATTCAGGCGGTCATTAATAGCGCTCCCCAAATGAGGTATACCAAAGAAAACCAAACTCCAATTGCAGAAATGATTGTTAATTTTAAAGGATTACGTAGTGAAGATCCAACCAGAGATCTCAAGATCATAGGATGGGGAAATATTGCCCAAGAAATGGTAGATGAACTAAAGGAGGGGCAAAATATTGTTATTGAGGGACGTCTAAAGATGAATTCTGTCACTAGAAAAGACGGAACGAAAGAAAAACAACCAGAACTAACAGCTTCAAAAATTCATCAAATATCGCCAGTTGATGTTATTAAGTCTGATCAAAAAGAAAATAATGAGTTATTTGAAAATAAAGAAACCGCCAAAAAATCTAGTTGGGATAGTTCACCTTTAGTTCCTGAAGTGGACGAAATACCTTTTTAAATCAAATATCAACATTATTTTCTTGAACACTTATAATTAATTTGCTTATTTTTCTTTCAAGCGCGGCAAGTTCGCTTCTGATTTCTGGCCATTTACCCTTATCAAGATTTTCTAGTAGCCATGCTCTATCTTGATCAAGTTTAAAAATTAAATCTCCTTGATTTGCAGTATTAGGATCTTGCATAATACTTGTTAGCCCATTTAAAACTCATTCTACTAAATCAAAATGAAGAAATACTTATCGCCTGGAAACTTAATCGTAACCGCTGGGGGTATATTAGCTTTTGTTGGAATGACTGCTTATTTTACAGACTCAGTGAATTTAAGTGTACCTACTTTTTTTTATGGAGTACCTATTTTCCTAATTGGCTTAGGCTTAAAGACTTCCGAAATACCTCCTGTAGAGTTATTTGACAAGACAAATTTTGCGACAAATAAATTTAATAGACCAAAAGAACTAACAGCATTAGTTAAAGATGTTACAAGATGGAGGTATGGGATAAAAGCTCATCTTGAATCGTCATTAGAATCTTTAAATTTGTGGGACGAAGATAACCCCCCTCAATTAAAAGAAATAGAAGAAATTACAAAGGAAGAAAAAAATGGTCTCAGAATGCGTTTCGAATTAAACGCTGTCCCTCTAGAAAAATGGATTGAAAAACAAGAAAGATTAAATAGGTTTTTCGTCAAAGGTCTTGAATCAGAATTTATTATCGACGATAATAAAAAAGAATTTGATTTTATTCTCTTTTATTGAATATAGGGATATATTTGTAAAAACTTAATTTCTCAATTCAATCAAGTTTTAATGAATTTTAATAATGAATGATTCTCAAAGAGTATCAATATTAAGCGAAGCACTTCCATATATACAAAGTTTCTCAGGTAGAAAAATTGTTATCAAGTATGGTGGTTCTGTTATGGAGAATGATAATTTAAAAAATGCTTTTTTTAGAGACATTGCACTTTTATCAACCGTTGGGGTTTGTCCGATAGTAATTCATGGAGGTGGACCAGAGATTAATAATTGGTTAAAGAAATTAGAAATATCTCCTAAATTCGAAAATGGATTAAGAATTACTGATCAAAAAACAATGGAAATTGTCGAGATGGTTCTAATGGGTAGAGTGAACAAACAAATTGTAAAAGGGATTAATAAAACTGGATCCTTAGCTGTGGGAATATCAGGTCTTGATGGCAACTTAATTCAATCTAGAGAACTAGGAGATGGTAGCCATGGGTTAGTGGGAGAGGTTACAAAAATCAATCCTGAAATATTAGATCCTCTTATTTCTAAAGGTTACATCCCAATTATTTCTAGCATTGGATCAACCTTGGAGGGTATTTCCCACAACATTAATGCAGATTTTGTTGCTGGAGAAATTGCTGCTGCAATAAATGCAGAAAAACTTATTCTTCTTACTGATACTCAAGGGATTTTAAAAGATAAAGATAACAAAAATAGTCTTGTTGAAAAAACTAATCTCAAAGAGGCAAGGGATTTTATTGATAAAAGAATTGTGACTGAAGGTATGATTCCAAAGACAGAATGCTGTATAAGAGCTTTAGCCCAAGGAGTCAAAGCAGCTCACATAATTGATGGAAGAATAGAACATTCATTACTTCTTGAGATTTTTACAAATTCCGGAATAGGTACGATGATAGTCGCCTAACCCATGAAAACTTATGAGCAAGTTTTAGAAAAAGTAGAACTTGCTTTAGCTAAAGGTGAGTATCATTATTGCATTGAATTTCTTTTGCCCATAATCGAATCATTTCCTTTATCAAGCAAAGAGGGAGTAAATTTAAGAACAATCTTAATTACTGCTCTATGTGGTATCAATAAAAGGGAGGAGGCTAGAAGGTTTTGTAAAGAACTTCTAAAATCTTACGATAATAAGACGAGAGAAAATGCAAAGTATTTGATGGAAGTTATAGACTCTCCTGAAATTAAAAAGCCAGAAAATTGGAACGTTCAGTTTGATAGCGACCAATCACTCAATAAAAAATCTCTTAACTCACTTCGCAAAAAAAAAGAAGTATTGAAGAAAAAAAAATTTATCAATGTAACTGAGACACCAACTGGTGAAACAAAACCCTTTCAGAAAGGCTTTTCACTGATCATTTTTTTAATACTGTTATTATTAATTCCACTTTTAAGTGGCTGCGTAAAAATTGAGGATACCCTTGATCTTAGTGAACTTGATTCAATAACTAATAATTTAGTGATAGAGAGTAAATACATAAAGAAATTTCCTTGGCAATTAAAATTTGAAGAGAAGATGAAAGATATTTTTCCTGACGCAGAAATTGAACAAGACGAATCAACCTTTTCTTTGAAACATAAAAATCTCAATTTAGAGGATACAAAGCAAGTTCTTAAAATTACCCAAAATACATTTGGAGAATTAGCGGGAGAATCAACAAATATAGAAATTAATACTACTCAAAAAAACTTCATTTTTTTTAAAAAATACTTTTACAGATTAGATTTGGATCTAAATTCTATTAAAGGCATTGATAATTTAGAAATCATTTTCAAAATTATTCACCCTAATAAAGCTATCCTTACCGATAAAAATAATTCAAATTTAGAAATCACAAAACATCTAATAATTTGGGATTTAAATCAAGGGCAGATAAATAGTCTTGAATTTTCTTTCTGGAGCCTCAACAAACTCTTGATTGGGATGTCTATTATTTTAATAATTATAATATTGGCTTATTTATTAAGATTCTATAGATTTAAATTAGGTTCAGATTTACCTCAACTTCCATCAAAGTAATTACAACTCTGCTGGATTAACATCTATTTTTAAAAAAACATTTTTTGGAATAAGTTTCCATAATATTGATCTATCAGGTAAAGGTATCTTTGTTCCTTCAGGACCATGTATTAATATTTGCCATCTAAATTTTTTACCGACTTTAGCTATTAAACTAGGGGCAGGACCAATTAATTTCCAGTTCTTTTTCTCACAAAAACTGAGTAGATATTTTGCTAATTTTATTGCAATTGACTCGGTTAATTCATAATTTTCACCTGATAATTTAAGTAGGCAAATTGTGCAAAATGGAAATAAATTAGAATCCTTTCTCAATCTCGAGTTTTCAATTAAGAATCTTTCATAATCTCTTTTTTGAAGATACGAAATCACCGGGTGGTTAGGTTTATATGTTTGAAAAATTACTTTCCCTTTTTTTTGAGCCCTGCCGGCCCTTCCTGCTACTTGCAAAAATAATTGTAATGATTTTTCTTCTGCTGAAATATCTGGGCGATGAAGCAACCCATCTGCTGCAATAACTACTGAAAGAGTAATATTGGGGATGTCAATACCTTTTGCCAACATTTGAGTACCGACAAGAATATCAGCATCACCTTTAGAAAACTTTGAAAGAATATCTCTATGACCATCCTTTCCTGAAGTTGTATCTCTATCAAAGCGAAGTACTCTTAAGTCAGGAAATTCTTCATTTAAAAACTCTATTACCCTTTGCGTACCAATTCCAAAAGGTTTGAAAGCAGTTGAATGACAATCTGGGCAACGATTGATCAATCTTGATTTATGATCACACCAATGACACCTTAACCATTTTTTCCCTTTTGATCCGAGATGAACTGATAAAGGAACGTCACAGTTGGGGCAATTTATTAGATATCCACAATTTCTACAACTTAAAAATCCACTATGCCCCCTCCTAGGGATCAAAATTATTGCTTGCTCTTTTTTTAAGCGTAGTTGAGAAAGCAATTGTAATAATTCATTAGAAAAAATTTTCATATTTCCCTTCTTGAACTCATCTCGCATATCAATAATTTTTATTTCAGGAGTCTCATTACTGGATATCCTTTGTATCATTCTTACCAATTTAAAATTCCTTTCAAAAATACACTTTTTCCAAGTCTTCATTGATGGAGTTGCGCTCCCAAAAATTAACTTTGCAGAATTCCTTTTTACTATTTCAATAGCAATCTCTCTTGCGTCATAGCAAGGCATAGGACTATCTTGCTTATAAGAAACATCATGTTCTTCATCCATTATTATTAATCCCAGATTTTTGATTGGAAGAAAAACTGCCGACCTTGTACCTATTACTATTAAAGGTTCATTAGCATTAATAATTTTCTTCCAAACTAAAGTTCTATGATCGGGAGAACAATTACTATGATATTCGTAAACGACATTATTAAATCGCCTACTAAACCTATCAATAAGTTGAGGAATTAATCCAATTTCTGGGGCTAGTATCAAACAACTTTTTTTCTTAAGAAATTGATCTTCAGCAATTCTCATATAAACTTCTGTTTTACCTGAACCTGTTTCGCCCCAAAGAAGTAATGCATCTCCTGGTTTCATTGTTTGAAATTCTTGAAATGCAATTTTTTGCTCATTTGTGAGATTTGGTTTTTTCGTTGCGATATTATTTTTTAAAAAGGAATTTAATTTACTATTTATATATTTTTTTCTTTTAGATTTAGCAAGATAATTTTTACTGACCATTGAATTAATCAGAGTGTAATTAAAACCAGACTTTATTAACTCACTTTGCCAATTACCTTTTTTAGATAAAGCATCCATTAAAAAAAATTCTTTTTTGGTTAATCCATTTTTCTTATTATCAAATTCTTTTTTAGTTTCAATCCATATTTGATCTTTTAAACCTTTAGAGAAATTTTTATATTTACCAATCCAGCCAGGAGGAAATGCAGTTTTAAACATTTTTAAATTACTAACCATATAAAAAGAGGCTAGGGAGTCTATCAATTCTCTCCAAGATTCATCAATTATTTTTTTCTGCAAAATACTTTCAACAAACAAATATCTTATGCTTTTTCCTCCAGTAATATTTGATTCATCATTATTGATTGTCGAAAAGTCTTTTTTGGAGATCACCAACCCATTCAATAATCTCCCCCTTAGTCTCACACTTACAATATCTCCAACTTCTGCTCCAAGATTATTTCCATCTAAATAGTAAAAGCTTTCATTACTACTACCTATATCAAGCAAAATTTCCAATTTATAGGAGATATTTAATAACTGATTACTTGCCGGCTTCAAAACTTTTTCTTAGTATTGGATTGTTGAACATTCCACAAAGTGTTTTTTGCACATTGTAAGTATCCTGCTCTTAAGGGAGACATGAAGCTCTGATCATTGACTGAAAAATTCAAAAATGATCTGCCTGTCTGAGAAATCCCAAGACTTTTTACTTTAGGTAATCTATAGCACTATTTAAATTTTTCAACAATTTAGAAAACTTTTCTTATTCTCATTTTGTGAAAAAGTTTTTTAAACATTAAGGGGACTTTACTACTAAATGTTCAAATTAGCCCTAAATAAAATTTTATCTAGTTAAATTCACCGTAGAAAGGAGTCAATTATGTGTCCAGTCGCAGCAGAATCAAAGAATTCCAAGCCTAGTTCAAAAAAAAAGATTAATAAAAAAATTAATACAAATTTAGAAACAGTAGTTGCAGAAGATAGTAATAAAAATAATCAAACTTTACAGACATCTGCTGAGTTAAACGAAAGCAATATTGAAAATAACAATAATGAATTTAGTGATTCTGAAGAAGACAAAGAGCTCGGGAATATAAAGCTTGGCCCAAAAGGTATCTATACTGAAGATTCAATAAGAGTTTATCTCCAAGAAATTGGAAGAATAAGACTTTTAAGACCAGATGAAGAAATTGAACTTGCAAGAAAAATTGCTGACTTACTCCAATTAGAAGAACTGGCAACTCAATATGAATCAGAAAAAGGACATTTCCCATCAGTTAAAGAATGGGCTGAGTTAATAGATATGCCTCTTCCCAAATTTAGAAGAAGACTTCTTTTAGGGAGGCGAGCTAAAGAAAAAATGGTGCAATCAAATTTAAGATTAGTTGTTTCCATTGCTAAAAAATATATGAATAGAGGTTTATCATTTCAAGATTTAATCCAAGAAGGAAGTTTGGGTCTAATTAGGGCAGCGGAAAAATTTGACCATGAAAAAGGTTATAAGTTCTCTACATATGCAACATGGTGGATTCGCCAAGCGATTACAAGAGCAATTGCGGATCAAAGTAGAACTATCAGATTGCCAGTTCACTTATACGAGACAATATCCAGAATTAAAAAAACTACAAAAGTTCTTAGCCAAGAATTTGGCAGGAAACCAAGTGAAGAAGAAATCGCTGAGAGTATGGAAATGACAATTGAAAAATTAAGATTTATAGCTAAAAGTGCGCAACTTCCTATTTCTTTAGAAACTCCAATAGGGAAGGAAGAAGACTCAAGACTCGGAGACTTTATAGAGGCTGATATAGAAAATCCAGAGCAAGATGTTTCTAAAACTTTATTAAGAGAAGATTTAGAAGGAGTTCTAGCCACTCTTAGTCCAAGAGAAAGAGATGTTCTCAGATTGAGATATGGAATTGATGATGGAAGAATGAAAACCCTTGAAGAAATTGGCCAGATTTTTGATGTGACTAGAGAAAGAATTAGACAAATAGAGGCAAAAGCCCTAAGAAAACTTAGACATCCAAATCGAAATGGGGTTTTAAAAGAATATATAAAATAAAAAAAGTTAAGTATAATACCCAGCTTTAAAAAACTTGCAAAAGAATAGCTTAAAATAAATTCGACTTTATTTTAATTCAAACTCAAAATAATATTTAATGACAAATTTTAAGCTGAAAATAGCTAGTAGAAGAAGTAAACTAGCCATGGTTCAAACTTTATGGGTTAAAGATCAACTAGAAAGGAATATTCCCAATTTAGAGGTATCTATTGAAGCTATGGCAACTCAAGGTGACAAAATCCTAGATGTAGCCTTAGCAAAAATAGGCGACAAAGGCTTATTTACAAAAGAACTTGAAGCACAAATGCTAGTAGGCCATGCAGATATAGCAGTACATTCTCTGAAAGATTTACCGACCAATTTGCCTCATGGCCTTAAATTAGGATGCATTACAAAAAGGGAAGATCCTTCAGATGCTTTAGTAGTAAGCAAAAAAAATGACTGTTATAAATTAGAAACTTTACCTGAAGGTTCGATTGTCGGAACAAGCTCTTTAAGAAGACTTGCACAATTAAGAAATAAATACCCACATCTTGTTTTCAAAGATATCAGGGGAAATGTTATTACAAGAATTGAAAAATTAGATACCGGAGAATTTGATTGTATAATTCTTGCTGCCGCTGGTTTAAAGAGATTGGGATTTGAATCAAGAATTCACCAGATTATACCAAGTGAAATTTCCCTTCATGCCGTTGGCCAAGGAGCTCTAGGCATTGAATGTAAATCTGATGATAAAAAAGTTTTAGAAATTATAAATGTCTTAGAAGATAAACCCACTAGTCAAAAATGTCTTGCTGAAAGGTCTTTTTTAAGAGAGCTTGAGGGTGGATGCCAAGTCCCAATAGGAGTTAATAGTAATATTGATAATGGACAACTTTACCTTACTGGTATGGTGGCCTCTCTTGATGGGAAAAGGCTTATAAAAGATCAAGTTATTGGCAATATTAATGACCCTGAACTGGTAGGCTTAGAACTATCAAAGAGACTAAAGCTCCAAGGTGCCGACAAAATACTCAGCGAAATATTTGAAGAATTTAGAGAAAACAAAAATTAGTTAATTTACTAATTTAGGATCAATTTCTTTTTTGTATCTCTCTTCACAATCTTTAATCACTTTAACGGCTTCTTCTATCCCAAAAAAACCATTAACAGTACATGTTCCAGGTTTTTTTAGATCTTTGTAGTGCTCCCAATAATACTTTGTTTCTTTTAACCAATGCTCTCCAAGGTCTTCGAAACTTGAGATATGATCCATTCTTTTATCATCTGCGAGAACCGCTATTACCTTATCATCGGCCTCTCCACCATCATCAAATTTCATCACCCCAATAATCCTAGCCTCCACGATAGATCCTGGTATCAATGGCTCAGTTACACTGACAATTTCGACATCAAGTGGATCCCCATCTTCATCCCATGTCCTTGGTATACATCCATAAGCAAAAGGATAAGCAAGTGAAGAATAGCCTACTCTATCAAGTTTAAGGTGACCCGTTTCTGTTATTAATTCATATTTATTTATGGTATTAGAGTTCAATTCAACAATAGTGTTTATTACTGTATTTGAGCTATCAGTGAAAGCATTTAGTATATGCAATAAATTTGGTGTAACCCTGCTTGGGGGTTGATTAAGGTTTGCCATCAAGAAATAATTTTTATTTATCTTACATCCTCACACTCAACCAAATTCTTTAAAAGTAATGTTTCAGCAAAAATCATTTATTTTAGACTTTAAATGATCAATAAAATAGTTTGGTGATAGTTCTTCTTTAGTGACCGCTTTTATCAATTCCATAGAATTAACTGACCTGCCATATTTATGAACATTATTTCTTAACCAAAATATGATTTTTTGATATTCACCATTTTGGATTAAATCATCTATCAAACCAATGTCTCTTTCCATTTGTGAAGATATTTGCGCACTTATAAGATGACCTAACAAATATGAAGGGAAATATCCAAACGCACCTTCACTCCAATGAACATCTTGAAGACAACCTTCTGAATCATTAGATGGTTTTATTCCCAGAAGTTCACCATATCTCTTATTCCATTCCTCTGGAATATCTTTAACAGGTAACCCTCCTTCTATTAAATCTATTTCAAGTTCGGTTCTAACCAAAATGTGTAAACCATAAGTCAATTCATCTGCCTCAACCCTATTTAATCCTGCTTCCAAATGATTAATAGATTTCCATAGATCAAAATAATTATTTAATGTGCATCCAACTGAAACAAATTTTTTAAAAAATCTTTTCGAAAAAGATTTGGATTTAACTATTCTATTTTCCCAAAATAATGATTGACTTTCATGTATACCCATAGAAGTTGCTTGACCTAAAGGCCAAGCAAACCATTGATGACTTTGTGATGGCAGACCTTGCTCATAAATTGAATGTCCCCATTCATGCGCAGTTGCTAAAAAACTTGATAATGGTTCACCTTCAACAATTCTTGTTGTAATCCTATAATCATTAGGACCTAAGGTAATCGAAAAAGGATGGGGAGATTTACCAACAACAACTTGATCTTTATCTCTCCCAAACTCATCAAGTAATTTAGAACATAGATTATGTTGAGATTCTGGACTTAAATCCCAGTCATATTTCTTAGACTTGTTCATTCCTTTAATCAACTCTGGGAGAGTTTCTTTCAAAGGCTGAAACATTTTATTTAACCACTTTAAAGTTAATTCAGGCTCAAAGGGTTGGGCTAGAGTTTCCCAGGGTGAATATTGATCTGATATTTGTTTTGCCTCTTCAATGCGTAATTTGACTAGTTCCTCAAAGAATGGGAGAAAAACTTTAAAATCAGATTTTTTCTTAGCTTCTTGCCAACTTTCATATCCTTTAGATTTTGCCTTTGCTAAAGACTCAACTAATCTAGGATCTAAATTTTTCGCTTTATTAAATTCCTTCATTAAAAGATTAATATTTCTTTCTTTACCTTTAATAAAGAGTTGATTATTGGAGTTTTGTTCAGTATCTAATAATTCATTTTTAGCGGATTGAATTAAATTAAGAAATTCTTCAGAAGAATTTCTTCTATGCAAGTTTTTTGCAATATAGGTAAGTTGTTCAGACCTCCAAGAAGCTCCTCTCTTGGGCATCTCAGTATTCTGATCCCAATAAAGTGTATTTTGGATTGAACCCAAAATTTGAGTTTCTTTCAGATAAGCCCCCAGCTTATTCCATTGAATTTCTGCCAAAAATTAATATATAAATTAAATCCATCTTAAGATAAAAATTTTGATGTTTGAAAAAAACATACATCGTTTATTCATAATAGAATATCAATTAAGTGAGTTTTAATTGATATGGAACAAATTTTTTCAAAATTAGAATTTATAACTCATGGTGAGGGTTTTATTGACATAACTAATGATTTAAATTTATTTATTAAAAAAAATAATTTTGATTCTGGAATTTTAAATTTAACTTCACTTCATACTAGTTGCAGCTTAACTATTAATGAGAATGCTGATCCAAACGTACTAAAAGACTTGAGAGAATATATGCAATCCATAGTCCCATATAATTCCTACTTATCTTTGTCAAAAAGTAGAGAAGAAATTTCTTATAAACATCATCAAGAGGGAGCTGATGATATGCCAGCACATATTAAAACATCCCTAACAAACACTTGTTTATCTTTAAGTTTTCAGGACAGTAATCTTATGCTTGGCACATGGCAAGCAGTATATTTATGGGAACATAGATTTGATCAAAAAGAAAGGGTTTTGAATGTACATGTAATTGGTGATAAAAGGAAAAATATTTATAATGTAATTAATAAAAACTAATATTAACTATTTAATGGAACCTTACCTTTTGCAAGATGAAGAATTAAAGGAATTAGTTGTAAAAATACCCGGCTGGGAGATTAACAATGAACAAATCCAGAGAGAATTTAAATTTTCTAATTTTATTGATGCCTTCTCATTTATGACTAAAATTGCTTTAATATGCGAAAAATATAACCATCATCCTAACTGGGAAAATGTTTATTCAAAAGTAATAATTAGGTTAAGTACACATGATTTAGGGGGCATAACAAATCTGGATCAAACATTAGCTATAGAAATAAATAAAGTTTTCGATCAATAAAATTTCAAATTTAAATTAATTCATTTATAAAATTCGTCAAAATGTCCAAAAAGTTATTACCAGTTACCATTATTAGTGGATTTTTAGGTTCTGGCAAAACTACACTTTTAAATCATATTTTAAAAAATCAAGTTGGTCTTAAAACGGCTGTTTTGGTTAATGAATTTGGAGAGATAGGAATAGATAATGATTTAATAATAGAAGGCTCAGAAGATATGATCGAATTAAATAATGGCTGTATATGTTGCTCTATTAATGGTGAATTATTAAATACAGTATCCAAAGTTTTAGAAAGATCTGAAAAAATAGACTATATGATTGTCGAGACTACTGGGCTAGCAGATCCATTACCAGTAGCCATGACTTTTGCAGCTGGAGATCTTCGAGAAAAAGTAAGATTAGATTCAATCATCACTGTTATTGATGGAGAAAATTTTGATTTTGAAATTAATAATACAAGTGTCGCCTATTCTCAGATTTTATATGGAGATATCCTTCTCCTAAATAAATGTGATTTAGTCAACGAAGAACAATTAATGAAAGTCGAAAAATTTATAAATAAAATAAAAAAAGAACCAAGGATATTGAGATCAACCAATAGTGAAGTTGGATTACAAACAATAATTAGTGTAGGTCTATTTGAAACAGATACTTTTAAATTCGATAAGGATAAAGAAGATGTAGAGGATAATCCAAGCGATCACTCTTCTCATTCCCACGATCACTCTTCTCATTCCCACGATCACTCTTCTCATTCCCACGATCACTCTTCCCATTCCCACGAATTGAATAATATAGAGGGTTTTACATCAGTTTCTTACGAGACATTTGAACCATTCTCCTTAAGGAAGTTTCAATATTTTTTAGATAATCAAATCTCACAAAATGTATTTAGGGCAAAAGGAATATTATGGTTTATGGAAAGTGATAGAAAACACATTTTTCATCTATCTGGAAAACGATTTTCTCTAGATGATGAAGAATGGACAAAAGAAAAATCTAACAAGATAGTATTAATTGGTAAAAACTTAAATCATCAAACTATTAAGAATCAACTTTCATCATGTAGATTTAGTAAAGATTAGTGTTTACACATTAGGATTTAATTAATTTTTGAAAATACTTTTTAAAGGATTTAAAAATGCATTAACCGAATTAAAACTTTTTTATTTTACTTCGTTTATTGTCGCACTTTTAGTAATCATTCCAATTTCCAATTTTCTTCTTGAAGGAGTCCAATATGTTTTAGGTGGGAATTTTTCATTAGGCATTGCTGGAGGAGAAGAGGTATTAGAAACTTTAAAAGTTTTAGTACTAACAAGTTTTTTTGGAGGAGGATTAGCCACTTTAAATGGATGGTTACTTTCAAATTGTGATTTTAAGTTCAGAAAAGTTCTCCGTATTCTTCAGCTCATTCCACTAGCCGCCCCAGCATACCTAATAACTGCTGTTTTGCAGGATTTAGGAAGTATTTTTGGGTATCAAGTAACCGGTTTATGGTGGGGGGTATTAATACTTTCAATTTCTACTTATCCATATGTATTCATTCTTGCTAACGAAAGTTTTAATAAATTTGGAGTTAATCAAATCAATGCTAGCAGAGGATTAGGAGTTGGGCCGTGGAGGAGCTTCTTTAAAATCGCTTTTCCAATGGCCTTACCAGCACTAGTAACAGGCATAAGTTTAATGTGTATGGAAGTAATGAATGAGTTGGGAACATTTGCATTATTAAATATTCCAAGTATTTCTACAGGTATAGCTGAAAATTGGATAATTGAGGGTAATCCAAAAAGTGCTATTGGACTATCTTTGGTAGCTTTATTAATAATTTTCACTTTAATTATTTTTGAAAAATTCTCGAGAAGAAAATCAAAGCGGTGGAGTGAAAATCCTGCATCAAAAGAATCTCAAGGGTGGGAATTAAAAAAAATAAGAGCTCTTTTAGCAATAACAATATCTTTATTTCCTCCAACTTTCTCTTTTGGAATTCCATGTTTTTGGGTTCTGCTCAATATCGATCAAATTCAAAAAGGGTTATCAGTAGAATTGCTTACCCTATCATTCAGGACCATAAGTCTAGGATTTTTTACTGCATTAATAACGATGTTATTCTCCTTAATAATTTCCTTAGCAAGACGTCCAAATAAAAGCTTATTACTAGTACTAATAACAAACCTTGCGGGAATAGGTTATGCAATTCCAGGCACTGTATTAGCTTTATCTTTAATAAGCATTTCTTCTCCAAAATTGAATTTCATTGCTATTTGCTTACTAATTTGGGGTTATATTGTTCGATTTCTAACTATTTCTAAGGGTTCTATTGATTCAAGTCTTGAGAGAATTTCTCCTAGTCTAGATGAAGCTGGACTTGGACTAGGAGAGAATTGGCCGGGCATCATCAAAAGAATTCATCTTCCTCTTCTTCAGGGGCCAATATTCATAGGATCACTTTTAGTTTTTGTAGACACGATAAAAGAATTACCCATGACCTTTATTTTGAGACCATTTGATTTTGATACATTATCTGTAAGGATATATCAATATGCTGGAGATGAAAGAATGGTAGAGGCAATATTACCAGCCATTATTATCATGACTTTAGGCCTTATTGCTTCAATAACATTGATACCAAGTTTAGAGAAAAAAAACTAAATTCTTTTAAAAAGTTTTCTTATTAAGAAAGGTAGGCTTAATAACAAATCTGCCGAGGTAGATATAACCCTAAAATAAACTAAACTAATGATAATTATATTCTGTGGAATACTTTTGCCTACAAATAAAAGGAGGCACGCCTCAAAAACACCAACTCCTCCTGGAGCTGCTGGGACTACCAAGCCTAAAGACCATGACAAAGAAAAGATTACCAATAAAAATATAATGTTCAGAGTATTACTCGCATAAAAAGTATTTAAGCAAATATAAAAACCAATAAATTTAGATAAAACAAATCCAATTTCAAGAAATAAAGCCTTAGTAGGGAAAAATGAAATTATATTTATTCTCTCTTCAAATTGGTCCTTTGAAATTGGAAGTCTCAAGACCTCAAATACTTTCCCCTTAAGAGACCTTAATATTTTTAATATCAGAAAAATAAATTTCCTATTTAGGAATATCAAAGGAACAATTAAAAAAAAACAAAGTGGTGAAAAAATTAATCCCAACGATGCTAAGAGAAAAGATCCACTCAACATAAAATAAGGTTCTACTAGTGTCGAATACAAAGCAATCTGAGGATTACTTATTTTTTTTATAAAATTAAATCTTTCTACAAAATGCCAAACCCCTCCTGGAACGTATTTAAGAATATTGGTTAAAACATAAAAAGAGACTAGATTATTACTTTGAAATTCTTTCCCGAACCATTTAACAATATATTTCCATGCATAAGCGTTCAGGTAAATACTTAAAATACAAAATAAAAATGATAAAAATAGATTAATTCCATTTCTTTCTAAATTGACATCAAAAGAAATTTGATCAATATTATTAGAAAAATATATGCAAAAATAAGACAAGCTTGCAATAAAGAAAATACTCTTTAAACAACCAAAATTAATTTTTTTAAGGAATTGCAAATATGTTTGTTTACTTCTATAAAATCTCATTGCCAGTTTTCAAATGCTTTAAATTTTTTACTTGATTCTTTAATTATTTTTCTTATTTCGTACGTTGATATTTTATGCTCTAATTTTAATCTCAAAACCTCATCATTTTCTGGTTTCATAGTTATTGATCCATCTGGTTTCAAAGTTTGTTTAACTTTTATATTTCCAAAAGTCGTTGAGCATTCTCCTCTGCGTCTAAGTAATATCCACCTGGATTGGTTCCTTTCACGAACCCCAATAGTATTGGAATAATCAAACCATAATCTCCTAAAAAACTCTTTTTTCTCTAAGGGCAAGATTACTTGAATAGAAAATCCAATTCTATTTTTTTTCATATTGATAGCTTGATAGGAAACGTCGTAAGCTCCCTCAATTCTAAGTTTCTCCACAAAATTAGATACATCTTCGGGTGTTTGGTCATCAATCCATGCTTCTTGAATAGATATCTCTTCACACTTTGGACTAATTTGTTCATTATCGTTAATAGAAAAATCCTCAAATGAAGTAATGTTATAAACTCTTACCAAATTAGGGAATGTAAATTTAAGATTACCAATGCCGACTCCATAAGAGTTAATAGAATATTTTGAAGGAGGTTCAGGATAGTCGACAAAATTTGCAAGTAAAGCAATGCCAGTAGGTGTTGAGAGTTCACCATCTATTGAGTTAAAGCTTGATAAAACCTTAATATTTTTTTGTCTTATTAGCTCTATTACAGCAGGAGGTGGAACAGATAATTTCCCATGTTCAGTTTGAACAAAACCTTTACCCAACATTGGTTCATTACAATAAACCCTCTTTGGATTTAAGTAATTCAATGCAGCACATACTCCAATTATATCGACCAATGAATCTATAGCTCCAATTTCATGAAAATGAACTTCATCAGATTTAATACCATGAACTTTTCCTTCCGCAATTGCTAAAGATTCAAATACTTCATAAATTATTTTTTTTAATTTATCTTCTAAGTGGCCATTTAAAATAAGCTTCTTGATACTTCTCCAAGTTCTTTTAGTAGGACTACAGTCAATATTCTCAACCTTTGTCTTGATGCCTCGGATTGAACAACTTTTTGATTCTTTAAAATCTAGTTGATATAGATCCTTTAATCCAAGATCAATAAGTGGCTGTTCAATAACTTTTTTAGGCACCCCTAAATCATAAAAAGCTCCTAACAACATATCTCCAGATATACCAGGAGAACATTCAATTAAAACATCATCCATAAATCAAAGATTTCTTAACTGGTAAAATTGCGGTGGAAATCAACCTTTCATTCTAATTATTTTTAGAAAGATTTTGTTCAATAACTTCATACCTTATTAATTGCAAAGAATTTCCATCTCTGTTGATATCTAAACTTACAAAGCTATGTAAAAGTTCAAGAGAAAGCTCTCCTTTTATGACTAATTTAAAATTTTTATTTTTTAAATTTTTTGAATTTGTAGCCGGGCAGATCTTAATAACAATTTCTTTCTTTTGAGTATTAACAAAAACTAATTCTCCTCTAACAGAAAAATAATTGTCTTTAAGATCTAATTCATCTAATAATTTTGAGAAGTTGGTTTTTGAAGAATCATTAGGAAAATCATTCAGCTGATAGGGATCCCATATTCCTGCAACCTGTAAATGCAAGTTTTGAGTATTTTTATTCTTTGGATAAACAATCCAATAATAACTTTTCTTTAAATCAATATGCTTTTTTAGAAGACATAATGCTTTCCCAAGAATTACTGTTTCAATTTTTTCGTCTTTATTGTCAATTAAAAAGCCCCTATTTATTTGCTCTTCACCATGTGGAGTAAATTTAGCATTAATAATACCGATCGCTCTATGCTGCAATTGGTTAGTAACTTTTGGGATAGGGTTTTTTAACATATTTAAAATTTGAAAATAATAATTTATCGTATTAAATTTCTTAATTTTCCTCCAAATTATTAAAAGACCTTAACGCATCGTCAATTGCATCAGAAGGATCAGTGGCATCATTCAAACTATTTTGTCTCCTAATCATTTCCACAAGTTCAAAAGGATTAGTTGGAAGAACTGAACCATCATCTTCTGTTTTAGTTGAGGTATCTATTTCTAATTCTTCAAATAAATATTCAGCATTTAGGTAATCACTTTTTAAGGAAATTAATAAAGTAAAAAAAATTACAAGTGTTATTGGTTTAAAAACGCTTTTGTAAAAGTAATTTTTCATTTTATTTAATTTCAAAATTCTTAAACGCTAAAAATTTCTTGCTATTTTAATTTTACATAATTTGGTAGAAATTTGTTAATAGCAACTTGGAATGTTAACTCTATAAGAACCAGACTTTCACAAATATTAGATTGGATTAATCAATCCAATCCAGATATTTTATGTTTGCAGGAAACAAAAGTGATGGATAATAGTTTCCCTATTAAACCTTTTGAACAATTAGGATACTCAGTAGAGATCTACGGACAAAAATCATACAATGGTGTGGCTATTATTTCCAAAATAAAGCCAGAAAATGTAAAAAAAGGATTCTACGGTTGTAATGACTTTAATCCAAATATCGAAATTTTTCTAGATCAAAAAAGATTAATTTCTGCTGATATTAACGGTATTAAAATCATAAATGTCTATGTTCCAAATGGATCTTCTCTAGGATCTAGTAAGTTCGAATACAAAATTAATTGGTTAAATTGTTTAGCTTCATTTTTGGATGAGCAAGAAAAAAAAGGAGAATTAATTTGCCTTATGGGTGATTTTAATGTAGCTCTATCTGACTTGGATATTCATAATCCAAAGAAATATGAAGGAGGAATAATGGCATCTGAGATAGAGAGAAGTGCACTAAATAATGTTCTGAAAAAAAGATTAATAGATTCTTTCAGGATTTATGAACAAAATACTGGACATTGGAGTTGGTGGGATTACCGTAACAACGCATTTGAATTAAATAAAGGTTGGAGAATAGACCATATATATATCAGCAAAGAACTGTCATCAAAACTTAAAAGTTGTGTCATAGACAGCTCCCCTAGAGGTAATTTGCGTCCAAGTGATCATGCTCCAGTAATGATAGATCTTAACTTAAACGAGACAAATACAGATTTTTTTGAGGATGAGGATAATTTCTTCGAAATATAAATAAAATAAATTGAATATCTTTAATGCTTGAAAACGCTTATTAATAAAGAGTTATCTGAAGTGAGATTGTTTTTTATCATGATTTCTTTAAAATTAATAATTTACAATCCAAACTATCGCAATAAAAATATCATAATGTAGAATTTCAATCTGATTGACAAAATTTTTACTTATTTCTAATTTAGAACATGACTAGATTTTTCTCAAAACATCATTTAGCTAAATTGTGACTGACATATTAAATTACACAAAATCAGAAGAAATTTTCTCTGCCGCCCAACAACTAATGCCAGGAGGAGTAAGTTCTCCAGTAAGAGCATTTAAGTCTGTAGGAGGCCAGCCAATCGTTTTTGATAGAGTCAAAGGTCCTTTCGCTTGGGATATTGATGGAAATAGATATATTGACTACATAGGAAGCTGGGGCCCTGCCATATGTGGTCATGCCCACCCTGAAGTTACAACGGCATTACAGGAAGCCATTGAGAAAGGGACTAGCTTTGGTGCACCATGCGTTCTAGAGAACCAACTTGCTGAAATGGTAATAGATGCAGTCCCATCTGTAGAAATGGTTAGATTTGTAAATAGTGGAACTGAAGCATGCATGGCTGTTTTGAGACTTATGCGTGCATTCACTGGAAGAGATAAAGTTATTAAATTTGACGGTTGTTATCACGGCCATGCAGATATGTTTTTAGTAAAAGCAGGATCAGGTGTAGCCACTCTGGGTTTGCCAGATTCTCCAGGTGTTCCACGGACAACAACTGCCAATACACTTACTGCTCCCTACAATGACCTTGAAGCAGTAAAAAAATTGTTTTCTGAAAATCCTGATGCCATTTCGGGGGTTATTCTTGAGCCTATCGTTGGTAATGCTGGATTTATTACTCCAGAACCTGGGTTCTTAGAGGGATTAAGGGAATTAACTACTGAGAATGGATCCTTATTAGTTTTTGACGAAGTAATGACTGGATTCAGAATAAGTTATGGAGGAGCTCAAGAAAAGTTTGGGGTTACTCCTGATTTGACAACCCTTGGGAAAGTAATTGGTGGAGGTCTGCCTGTTGGAGCTTATGGAGGCAAAAAGGAAATTATGTCAATGGTAGCCCCTGCAGGGCCAGTATACCAAGCAGGCACTTTGAGCGGTAATCCACTAGCAATGACTGCTGGAATAAAAACTCTTGAACTGCTTAAACAAGAGGGTACGTACGATAAACTTGATTCAACAACCTCAAGATTAATTGAAGGAATTATTCAATCTGCAGAAAATAACGGTATTGCTATTAACGGTGGAAGTGTAAGCGCTATGTTTGGATTTTTCTTATGCGATGGGCCAGTTAGGAACTTTGATGAAGCAAAAACAAATGATGCCGAACTTTTTGGTAAGTTGCATAGAGAAATGCTTCGACGAGGAATTTACCTAGCGCCAAGCCCGTTCGAAGCTGGTTTCACATCACTAGCTCACAGCGAAGAAGAAATTGATAAAACTATTGAAGCTTTTGAAGAATCTTTTAATGCAATTAAGAAATAATCATTTACTAATATTTCTTTAAGGAAAAATTAGTAAATGATTAAAAAGTTTAGAGAACCCTCTTTAAATAATTATCTTCTACCACCAACTATTACTGGGGGAGACCCTCCTTCTGAGCCTGGTAAGCCAGGAACAACTTGCGTACTGCCATCCCATTTATCGAGAAATAATTTGAAAAGTACTTGATCGTCGAGACTTCTATTTAATGTCTCATATCTAAGTGCTTCTTGTTCTGCAATTTCAACTTCAGTCTTTGCTCTTAGTAATTGCTGACCAGCTATTTGCTTTTGTTCAATAGCAGCTCTATATTCTTCAGCGATCTCTAATCCAGTAAGATCTAAACTTTTAACATCAACATAATCGAATGAATTTAGTTCTTTTGCAACGGTGTCACCAACTTTTTCAGAAATTACTGCGAATTCAGTAGCAATTGTCTCTAGCTCATACTGAGAAAAGACTGATTTAAGAGCTTTTAGCAAAGATGGCTGAACAATTTTCTGATATACATCGCTATTTCTGCTTGCAATTGTTGCGAAGATCCTTCCTGCCTCGTTAGGCTTTACTGAATACTTAACAGTAGCTGTAGCCCTAATAACTTGAAGATCTTTAGTTAGCGTTTCAAATTTTTCTGGTTGAACTTGAGTTTTTATATCAAATGGATATACAGACTGAATAAATGGAAGTTTAAAGTTTAAACCAGCTCTCCTAGAGGGGCCACTTACTTTCCCTAGTGTTGTAACAACTGCAACTTGTCCAGAAGGCACAACAAATAATGATTGGGTGAGCAAAAGAAAGCCAGTAAAAGACAATACAATCAGTAATGTTGTTGTTCCACCAGGACCTGTTGGTGTGACATTTTTAAAGGATGTTGACATTAAAATTATTCTTTTAATTAATCATATTTAAATAGACTAATTAGTGCATTAGTAAGGCATTTAATTAATATATTTTTTTAATAATTACATATTTAAATATAGATTTTAATTAATAGATATTTGATTTAAATTCTTGCAAAAGTTCTAAATAAAGATCCTCATCTATCTCCCTGATATCGTATTCAGAGGGTAACACACCATGCTTATGCTCATGTACCGCCATCCAACAAAATTTCTCTATTTCCTCTTTTGAAAAACGAGGGTATTCTTTTACATTCTTAATCAATGAGTTAATTAGAGATTTTGAATAATCTGCCATATTTTTAAAATAATCTTACTAAAGATTTTATCTAAAGTTATTAGCCTTTAGAGGTATGTTCAAAGACTCCTCCAACTCACTAACGAGCTTAATTGCCAATTGAAGATCATTTTTGCTCTTACTAGCAACTCGGAGTGTTTCTCCATTGATGCTGACATTAATTTTTTTAATTTGATCTCTAATATTTTTACTGATTTTTTTTGCAATTTCTTGTTTAATTCCTTTTATTAATACAATTGTCTGTCTAATCCTATTACCACTAACTATTTCAATGTCACCGTAGTCAAATATTTTTAAAGATAAATTTCTTTTTATCGCCTTTTGTCTAATTATGTCATTAACAGCATTCAAAGTAAGTTCGCTATTGGTGATTATAAAAATATTTTCTTTATCTAATTCAACTGAGGTGTCTGTACCCTTCAGATCGTATCGCTGAGAAATTTCCCTTTTTACTTGATCCAAAGTGTTGACTAATTCTTGTCTATCAAAATCAGAAACTACATCAAATGAAAAACTTTCTGCCATAGTAAATTATGAAACGCTAAATATTATTAGCATAAATCATCTTTTAATAAGGGGAAATAGATGTATTTAATCAAAAAATAACAAACTAACAACTTTTCCCATTTCTTCGGCGCATCTACAACTATTTAGCAAAGTTTCACTATCGTGAAAGGCAAAGCATATTAATTGATCGCACCTAGAAATAATTTCTTGATTACAAAGACTACTTGCAAGTGGCAAAGGTAATTCATCATTTTCACTTTTTTCAACCAAATGCATAACCCTTTCAAGTTGATCCTTTATTTCGGGTATTTGTCTATCAAGACTTTGTGGTAATAAAACAGTTAATAATGATGGATTAATATCTAAGACAGCTCGAATAACAGCTGCATTGACACCTTGAGATCCAGAAGTAAGGATATTATGTCCTTCCTCTGCTAACGATCTTGCTATTAACTCAATTAAGTGAATATCGACAACAGGTACGTGTCTACTACCCAAAAAAGCAATTCTCCTTTTCCCATCATCTTGGAGTTTTGCAAGTTCTTGAGCTAAAGTATCAACGCCTTCAGTTGCTGGTAGATCTAAAGAGCGACTCAAAATAATATAGTTCCTATATTTGAAATTAGCATTTTTCTGAAAAATTGCAGGGAAAATCAATCTTTTCAAAAATTCTTTTTAGATTTACATGCTCTTGAACTAATTGAATAGCATAAGAAGCTTTAATTGATTCATGTATTCTGACATGACCAAAAGCTTGTTCAATAATTTCTACGGAGGAAAGAGTATCTAATTCCACCTTTAAAATTGGCACCTCCAATTCCTCAGCTCTATGAATCAATTGTGACAAAGGATCTCCCAAACCAGTTAAAATTAGACATTGAGTTGAAGCCTCCAAAGCAGCAAGTTGAATATCAGTTCTATCAGCTCCAGTAACTACAGCCATATTTCGTCTTCTTCTGAAAAATTCCATTGCAGAATTTACTCCCATTGCACCAATACTTAATGTTTCTACAAGTAATTGATCTTTTTCATGGCAACAAATTACTTGAGCATCTAGTCTTCTTACAAGCTCACCAACAGTGACACTTCTTAGAAGTGGTGATTTAGGCATCACCCCAAACACTTCAATATCCAGATCTTTCAGAGAAGGTATTATTTCATTTTTAACTTTTTCGACTTCTTGCGGCATAACTCCGTTCAATACAACTCCAGCCAATTTCTCCCCTAATTGTTTTTTCGCATCAAGTAATGCATCCACACTTTTACAATCTTCCCATAAATTTACAATTAAAACTTTTGCATCTAAATCCTTAGCTAATTGTGGGAGACTTAAGCCATAAATCATACCTTCATGAAGGTTTCCAGCTGCCTCTAAGATATTAAGACCTTCAAAATCATCATTTACCAATCCTTCAATCTGATCAAAACCTTTTCCTGGGAGTAAATCTTTATTAAAGATTCTTTTTTCAGCTGAAATATTATCTAATAATCCTACTGAAGAAATTAAATTCTCCTCATTGATATTTAACATAGATCCAATAAACTTAACATCATCATCTATTAATCCTTCATAAGACATTGAAGGAAGATTAGTAAGTTCAATACATGTTGCTAGCGGTTTTCCTATGCGTACTTTTTTTTTCTCCTGTATAAGTTTTTTTGCTAACCCAAGTACCATTGCAGACTTACCACTAAATGGCTCACATGAACCAATTAATAATATATCGCTCATAACTAATAAATTATTTATCAATAGTTTTACGATAATATTTTTTTCAGAACTAAACAAATATTTATTTATGAGTTTTAATCAAATTAAAAAATTAAATAAATTTTTTTTGGTAAATTTATTTAAATTCTTTGGTATTCATCAAAATAAAGCAAAATGATAAATTCAACCAAAAACGAAAAAACTATAGGGATAACTGGAGCCTCAGGTGCGCTAGGGAAAGAATTAACAAAGTTATTTCGTCAAAAAGGATACAGAGTAATTGGATTTACTCATAGTAAAGCTAATTATGAAACAAATCTTGAATCTCCAAATCAATGGATTAAATGGGAATGCGGGAAGGAGTCTTTAATAAAAAAGCAATTAGAAAAGATAGATATTTTAATTTTGAACCATGGTATTTATGATTTGAGTAGAGAAAATTCTAATTATGAAAACTCAATAGAAATAAATGCATTAAGCAAATTCAAATTTTTAAATTTATTTGAAGATATTGCTCTAACCAATGATTCACCAATAAAAAAAGAGATTTGGATAAACACATCTGAAGCAGAAATATTACCAGCCCTAAATCCGTCATATGAGATTAGTAAATCCCTTATTGGTCAATTAGTTTCTTTCAAAAAAAATCTTCTGGACAAAAATACAAAGAAAAAATTAATAATTAAAAAAATCATCTTGGGGCCTTTTAAATCAGAACTAAATCCTATCGGAATAATGAGTCCCAAATTTGTTTCAAAAAAAATTTATGACTTAGCTAGTTCAAAAAATTATTTAATAATCATTAGTCCAAACCCTATAACCTACTTAATTTTCCCATTGAAAGAATTTTTGAATTTTTTGTATTGCAAAATTATCTATAAGTACAAATCTTAATTTCTAGAAATCTCTATCTGTTAATATTTCGATTCCATCTTTTAATACTACTATTGTATGTTCCCATTGAGCCGATAATTTTCCATCTTTTGTAATTACTGTCCATCTATCATTTAATGTTCTACAAAATTTAGTGCCTTCATTAACAATAGGTTCAACAGCTAATGTCATTCCTTCACGAAGGACAACGTTGGGCAATTCTTTGGTCCGAAAATTAAATACAGATGGTTCTTCATGAAGATTTCTTCCAACTCCATGACCTGTATAGTCTTCCACAACACTAAAGCCATTTTTTAAAACAATATCTTCTATTTCCCCAGCTACATCTAGAAGTGTATTCCCTGCTTTAATTTTCGAAAGCCCTGCATACAATGCTTTTTGAGCTATATCACAAAGATTTTGAGCTTTAGGACTAACTTCTCCCACACAAATTGATATACAACTATCCCCATGGAAACCATCTAAATATGCTCCTGTATCAATTTTAACTAAATCGCCATTTTTAATTATTTTATTTTTATTTGGTATTCCATGAACAACCTCATTATTTATACTGGAACAAATGCTAGAGGGAAAACCATGGTAACCCTTAAAACTTGGCACAGCTCCAAAACTTTTTATCCTCTTTTCCGCGAAATCATCTAAATCTTTTGTGCTCATTCCTGGTTGAATTAAGTCATTTATTTCCCTCAAAACAGTGGCTACAATTCTACTAGATTTTTTCATCAAATTTATTTCACGTGAAGACTTAATTTCAATTCCTCTTCTCCTTTGAATAAAAGGAACTTGATCATTATCCTTCGAATTATTTTTATTTAACAAAAGATCTGCAAAATGTCTCATTGGAATAAATAATAGTAGTAAGTAAATATCTTCAAAATAGCCATTATAGTCTTGGCTACCTTAAATCTATCAATAACAATGGGGAAGAAACAAAAATGAAAATTTTATTTAATTCTAGGCAATTTCATAAGGCTTTGGCGCCATGGGTTTTTCTTCCTTTATTTATATCTTCAGTTACTGGTCTTCTTTATAGGATTTCAAAAGATTTATTAGGTTACTC
Organism: Prochlorococcus sp. AG-424-E18; assembly: GCA_003210155.1. Classification (GTDB taxonomy): domain Bacteria; phylum Cyanobacteriota; class Cyanobacteriia; order PCC-6307; family Cyanobiaceae; genus Prochlorococcus_A. The sequence goes on from QCNC01000003.1 coordinate 150,267, forward strand.
TAGAGAACAAGTTCATTGGTTAATGTCTCTCCATGAGGGCGAATGGCTTGGTGATAATGGGGAACTTATTTACGTAATATTAAATTCCCTTGGAGTTTTATGGATGCTCATAACAGGATTCCAAATGTTTTCAAAAACTATTTCATTTAGGAAAAAGGTTACTAAAGGTGAGTCAAAAGGTTAAGATATAGAACTTGTAGGATAAAAAAGACCAAAATGGCCAAAGAGAAACAAGAGAAGGAATTAGAAACCGATGTTAAAACTGATTCATCAGTTGATGTAACAGTTGAACAAAAAGAAAAAAACATGATTTCTGAAACTACCCAAACTTTAAGCGCATCTAATCTTATTAAGGAATTTGAGAATGAACAATTAAAAAAAGAATTACCTGAAATTTATGTTGGGGACACTGTTAAAGTTGGAGTAAGAATTACAGAAGGTAATAAAGAGAGAGTCCAACCTTATGAAGGTGTTGTCATAGCAAAAAGGCATGGAGGTATTAACCAAACCATTACAGTTAGAAGAATTTTTCAGGGTATAGGTGTTGAAAGAGTATTTATGCTACATAGTCCACAGGTAGCTTCTCTAAAAGTTGAACGTAGAGGTAAAGTAAGAAGAGCTAAGTTATTCTATCTGAGAGATAGAGTAGGAAAAGCTACTCGCGTAAAACAACGCTTTGATCGATAAAGTTGTAAATTAATCAACTTATTGTTCACAAAGGCGCTTATAATCAATTAAATGCGTCGTTAGTTCAGTTGGTAGAACGCAGGTCTCCAAAACCTGATGTCGGGGGTTCAAGTCCTCCACGACGCGTTTGATCAACATTATGTAAATCATTTTTTTCATAAGATGGAGTTAGACCTTCAACCTGGGGACGTAGTTAAAGTCCTCGAATCAGCAGCTTTAGGATGGGTTCGTGCACGAGTCATCAGAGTTAAGTCTGGTGGAAGAGTTGTCGTACAAAGTGACCAAGGAAGGGAATTTACCGCTAGAGGTAATCAAGTTAGGTTAATTGAACCTGCAGGTTTTAGACCTCAAAAATAAAATAGTTGTTTATGCTACGTCATCTGTAAACCCAACTATTTCTGTAAATCCTCAAATTAATAAATTTTTTTTTACAACACCATTAATTAAGTATCATGATCTGATAATTTTAAGAATGGAGTTCTAAATAAATTTAGAACAAAAAACTCTGGGACCGTAGTTCAACTGGTTAGAGCACCGCCCTGTCACGGCGGAAGTTGCGGGTTCGAATCCCGTCGGTCCCGTTTTTTTCTAAAAGAAATTTGGAAAAACGTTTAAGACTGGCCCCAAGTCCAACAGGTTTATTTCATATTGGGACAGCGCGAACTGCATTATTCAACTGGTTGTATGCACAAAAAATAGGAGGGAAATTTCTTATCAGAATAGAAGATACAGATTCTCTTCGATCTAAATCTGAATATACAAAAAATATATTAGAGGGTTTGAAATGGCTTGGACTTAAATGGGATGAAGAACCTGTAAAGCAAAGTGACCGAATTTCGATTCACAAAAGTTACATCAAAAAGCTATTGGAATGTGGAGCTGCATATAGGTGCTTTACAACAGAGGATGAAATTGCCAAATTAAGAGAAGAACAAAAAAAGAAAGGATTACCCCCAAAGCATGATAATAGGCACAGAAGTCTTTCAAAAGAAGAAATAGAAACATTCATATCCCAAGGGAGGAGCTCAGTTATAAGATTTAAGATTGATGAAAAAATTGAAATTAAATGGGTAGATCAGATAAGAGGTGAAATCAAATGGCAAGGGAAGGATTTAGGCGGTGATTTAGTTTTGTCAAGAAGGGTAAAGGGATATGAGATTGGAGATCCTTTGTATAATCTTGCAGTTGTAGTTGATGATAATTTCATGAATATTACCCATATCGTAAGGGGTGAAGACCATATCTCAAACACTGCAAAACAAATATTGATTTATAAAGCATTAAATTTTAATTTGCCAATTTTTTCGCATACACCTTTAATACTAAATAGTGAAGGGAAAAAATTATCTAAGAGAGATTGCGTTACTTCAATAGACGAATTTAGAGATATGGGATATTTACCTGAGGCCTTATCGAACTATATGGCTTTTTTAGGATGGTCCTCAAAATCTGCCGACAAAGAAATACTTTCACTTGAAGAGTTATCTGAAATTTTTGACTTATCAGACATAAATAAAGCTGGGGCTAAATTCAGTTGGGAAAAACTCAACTGGATTAATTCTCAATATATAAAAAATATGGACTCAAAAAAGTTAAGTGAGATCATGAAGAAATACTGGGATGATAATGCTTGGGTGCCGCCATCTCAAGAATGGGCTTATAAATTAGCAATTTTGCTTAAAGACTCTATGACTCTTTTAAAAGATTCAATTGATCAATCAAAACCATTTTTCTTAATACCTGCAATTCAAAAAGAAGGTCAAGATTTTTTACAGAACAAAGATAGCAAAACATCATTAAAACTAATCTTAAATTATCTAATTGAGAAAAACACTATAAAATTAAATGAAGAGAAAGCAAAAGAAATAATAAACGAAATCTCAAAAATTCATAATGTTAAAAAAGGGATATTAATGAAATCATTAAGAGTAGCCTTTTTTGGATCTCTCAGTGGGCCAGATTTAATTCAAAGTTGGGAGCTTTTCGCAGAGAATAAAACTGATAGAACTCGAATTGAAAGATGTTTTAAATCAATTTAAATTATTTTTTTGACCTAATTCAAGCCTATTCGCCAAAGGTTTAGCTGAAAGACCTTGTATTCCCACGCTCATCAATATAGTAAGAAAAACTAAACCTTGGAGACGGCCAGCCCCAAGGATACCTGCCTGCTCTAATCTGATAGAAAAAAGTGAAGCTACCGCTGCAGTAACAATACCTCTTGGGGCTAACCAGGCTAAAAATATTTTTTCTTTTAAGTTTAATTCTCTACCCATTGTTGCGATCCAGATAGAGATAGGGCGAACAATTACCATCAACATAAAAACGCAAATAACCCCTCCCCATCCAAGCGGACTTAATTCACCCCAAGAAACGTCAGCGGCCAAAAGAGGGAAAAGAACTGTTATTGCTAATTGAGCTAATTCACCTATTAAATTATCCAATCTCTCTTTATCTATAACTTCTCTTTTACCTACAATAAAACCTGCCGCAACAGAAGCTGGCAAGCCTGATTCTGGCAAAAAATATTCGCAAATTCCATACACAAGGAAAATAAATCCTAGGGTAACCTGAAGCTCTATACCAAATGAGGCTTCATTTTTTATTTTTTTTAAAATTTCTGATAGTAACCATCCTGAACTTAATCCGATTAAGACTCCTCCCCCTAATCTTTGCATTAATGCTATGAATACATCGTTAATCCCATGTAGGTCCCCTAAAGTCAGTTCTAAAAGCAGTAAAGCAAGGACTGCACCAATTGGTTCAAGCAATAACCCTTCAGCTTTTAAAACTTCCGAGAGAGGGGAAGCTAATTTTATTTGTTCCACTAATGGAGAGACAACTGTTGGTCCAGTCGCTAGAACTATGGCACTATATATTCCTGCGACTTGCCAGGAGAGACCAGCCAGCCAATGTGCAATAAAAATTCCAGCTGATAATGAAATAAAAAGTCTTACCAATGAAATTTTCAAAACAGTATTTCTTATACTCCCCTCAGGCAGTTTTAAATTTAATCCTCCTTCAAATAAAACCAAACAGACTAAAAGCCCCACAATAGTTTCAAGACCTTGCCCGAGATCTAAAGGCTCAACCAGTCCTAATCCTGATCTTCCGATGAATAATCCAGAAAGCAAAAGTATAACAACACTTGGGAATCCAGTAAATGAAGAAAATAATCGAGCACAAGCACCTGCAAATACAGTTATCCCCCAAAGTAATCCAAGCCTTTCAGGCGTCATATAAAATTACAAATAATAAAAATATTAATTATTTTGATTAAATCAATAATCTTATCTCAAGTCCAATAAATACAATAATTTTTAATTTAATTAATCAGCTAAAAAAGGGAATTTTTTTTAAATCTTAAAAAAACTACTTTTAAGAACATAAATTTTATTTCTATTAAGAAAATTGGCTTATTAAAGCAATAATTATAAAGATAATTCCTATACCTACAGTCGCCATCCTTCCATTCCATATTTCAGCTTGAGGAGTAAAACCTCTTTTCCACAAATTCAGTTCCTTTTTATCAACGAAGTTATTTGTCTCTTTAATCTCTATTTTAGGTTGTTTGTTCATTGAAGTTAGAAAGGAGGGTTTTCTTCATAAAGGGTATTTGCTTGTTCAATTGATAGTCTTCCTGCGACACCTAATTTAAGGGAACTTAAATGATCCTTAAATTTGATCCTGAACAACGCCGCCGCTCCAATCATTGCGGCATTATCTGTACAAAGATTAAGAGGAGCTAAATGAACTTTAATAGATTTTTTACTAGCTTCACTAATCATCATTTTTCTTAATGTATTGTTAGCAGCTACTCCCCCAACCACAACAACATTATTCAAGTTATTATCTTCTGCGCATTTTATTGTTCTCTCTACCAAGACCTCTGCCACTACTCTCTCAAAACTTGCAGCAATATCAGGAATTGGAACGGTCTTCCCATCCAAATTTATTTTCTCAACTAATCTTAATACGGCAGTTTTTAGTCCACTAAAAGAGAAATCATATTTAAGAAATCCACCTTGTTTATCAGAAATCCTGCATTTTGGTAAATTAAATTTCATTGGATCCCCATTTTTAGCAATCTTTTCAATTGCTGGTCCTCCTGGATAACTAAGGCCTAGTAGTCTGCCAACTTTATCAAAGGCTTCTCCTGCAGCATCATCAAAACTTTTCCCAAGTCTTTGCATTACCCTTCTTTCATCAACCTTTATCAATTCAGTATGCCCGCCGCTAACAAGTAATGTAAGAAAAGATTTCTTTGGATAGTTTTCTGAAAATAGAATTGAAGATAAATGCCCCTCCAAATGATGAATCCCCAAAAATGGTTTTGAATGTAACATGCAAAGTGATCTTGCAGTTATAGAACCAATTCGCAAACAACCAACTAATCCAGGAGCGACAGTCGATGCGATATAGTCAACCTCCTCAATTTTTATTTTTGATTCTTCTAAAGCCTTATCTAAAACAAAAGGCAAAAACTCTAAATGCTTTCTAGCTGCAAGTTCAGGCACAACTCCTCCCCATTTTGAATGATCTTCAATTTGAGAGGCGATTATATTTGAATGTATTCTGAAACTATCGCCAATATTAGAAACTATTGAGACAGATGTCTCATCACAACTTGTTTCAATAGCTAAAACTTTATGCATTTTTGAATCAACTTGTTCTATTTTAATATTAATTTCTTACTTAACACACCATAAGGAATTAAAGATTGCAACTTATGAAATTCTTTTTTTCAATCATAACCTCAGTTTTTCTGTTCCTCGGAATTACTCCCTTTGCTCTAGCCGCAAATGGGCCGGCCTTAAATGCAGATAGAGCTAGTACAGAATATACTGCTTCAGCTCTCACAAAATGCTCTGAAAATCCTAAATTCATTGAGAGAGCAAATTCTGCAACTACTCAAAAAGACATCACAAGATTTGAAAGATACGGAAAAGCATCATGCGGAGATGATGGTCTTCCACATTTAATAATTGGACCTCCTCTTGAGCCATGGGGAGCACTTTTAAATAGAGGTCATGAGGGAGATTTACTTATTCCAGGAGTATTATTCATTTACATTGCTGGAATTATAGGTTGGTCAGGAAGAGAGTATCTGATTGAATCAAAGAAGACTAAGAATCCAGCAGATCTTGAGATCATTATTGACCTAGACTTAGCCAGAAAATGTCTTATTAAAGGAGCACAATGGCCTCTTCTTGCTAATAAACAAGGTAGGAATGGGGATTTAAGAGAGAAAGATAACAATATTACACTTAATGGTCCTCGCTAAACATTTTTAAAACTTTCATAAAGCAAATGTTCAAAATTCTAAACACAAAATTTGTCAGATCTGCCCCAGTGGTAGCAGCAATTTGGCTAAGCCTTACAGCTGGAATAATTATTGAATTTAATAGGTTTTTCCCAGATTTATTATTCCATCCAATGAGCTGATAAAGAGAAAATAATCAAGTTTTTATTAACTTGATTATTTTTTTTGCTGTTTCATCAATATTGTGATTTGTTAATGCAAAATCAAATTGATTTGATACTGAAATCTCATAATTAGCCCTTGAGAGTCTTTTTTTAATTGCCTCTTCTTTTTCTGTACCTCTATTTCTTATTCTTCTCTCTAACTCTTCTTTATCCGGAGGAAGTAAAAATATCGAAAGTGAATTAGGAAACTTATTTTTTATTTGCTTTGCACCCTCTACTTCAATTTCAAGTAGTACGGTAAATCCCTTTTTTATTTTCTCATTAACAGAAGACAAAGGCGTTCCATAGAAGTTTCCAGCGAATTGAGCCCATTCAAGGAAAAGGTTTTGCTTAATCATTTCTTTAAAGGTTTCTTGATTTAAAAAGTAGTAATTTTCTCCTTCTTTCTCTCCCTCTCTAGGTTCTCGAGTAGTTGCAGATATTGAAAGCCAAAAATTTTTTTCTTGACCTAATATTTCTTTAATAACTGTTCCTTTACCTACCCCGCTGGGTCCAGTAAGGATAATAAGTTTTTTTTGATTTTTCATATTAAATTTTTTACAGTAAAATAAAATCTTGTGAATTAAAAAGAAATAATGCAAAAAGGTGTTCCACAGATAATGGATATTACATCTATTAGATCTGTCTTGCATTATTTGACAAAGAACATCTTACCTACAAAATTCGAAACTGCCCAACAACCAGAGCCTAATACAATTCAATTATGTTTCAGAGGAGTTAATTCTCAAACATGGTTAGAAGTTTCATGGAATGGAGACTCCCCTAGAATACTAAAGATAAATAAGCCAGAAAAGATTGGTAGAGAAAGCACACTCTCTAAACAAATAAGATACGGATTAAAGTATATGGCTTTGATTTCGATTGATCAAGATGATTTCGAGAGAGTTATAAAATTTAGTTTTGCAAAAAAACCTGGAGATGAAATTAATAAGTATTTAATTTTTGAATTAATGGGAAAACATAGCAATATTTTTTATTTGGATAATAAACAAAAAATAATTGCCGTTGGTAAACAAATTAAATCAAGTCAATCTAGTTTTAGAACAATTTCAACAGGATCAATTTATTCTGGCCCTCCAGTTAATCTCAAAAAACAACCTAGAGAAGATGAGTCTTTTCAATCATGGAAGAACTCAATTTCAATAGTACCTCAGTCTTTGAAATACTGTTTAATAAATACCTATCAAGGAGTAAGCCCTATCCTCACAAAACAATTAGAGGTTGTTAGCGCAACTGTTAATTCAGAAATAATGGAAAAAAATATTGATTTCATTAGCAACTCAGACTTAAAGGAGATATTTAAAAATTGGAAGATTTGGATAAACAGGTTTAAAAACAATAACTTTAACTTTTCTACATTTAATAAAGTTTTTTATTGCGTTTGGTTTTTTGATAAGGAAATTAATTGCGAAAATAAAATAGATTTATGCACAAGCTTAGAGAATTATTATGATCATCATCTGAAACAAAAAAAACTTGAATTATTGGAAAAGAAAATTGAAGGGATAATTTTTAAACAGACCAATACTGAGAAAAAGAATTTAAATATTCAATATGATCTTCTTACAAAATCAGAAAACTACGAGATATATAAAGAAAAAGCTGATATCATATTCTCCTCACATGAAATTAAAAAACAAGACATTATAAAGGGACAAAAACTATATAAAAAATCAAAAAAACTAAAGAGATCTAGAGAATTAATTAAAGAAAGATTAAGTATTTACAAAACAAATATAGAGAGATTAGACGAATTCACTACGCTTCTAGAAAATTTAAATTCTTTAAATCATGAAAAACTTTCTACGAGAATCAAACTACTAGAAGAAATTATGGAAGAAATTTGTAACGAGTTTAATATCAATATCAAGAAACAAAGAGAAGATCAGAAAAGCACATATGAGATAGAGTCTTCACCAATTCAAATTGACACTCCCACAGGATTAAAGCTTCAGGTAGGGCGAAATATGAGGCAAAATGATTTAATAAGCTTTAAGTTCTCAAAAAAAGGCGATTTATGGTTTCATGCACAGGAATCACCAGGCAGTCATGTAGTTTTGAAGTCTTCATCTCAAGTAGCATCTGAACAAGATCTTCAAATAGCTGCAGATTTAGCTGCTTTATTTAGTAAGGCAAAAAGAAACATTAAAGTTCCTATTAATTTAGTAAATATTAAAGATCTGCAAAAAATCAAAAACGGAGGACCGGGTTGCGTTTCCTTTAAAAATGGAGAAATTATTTGGGGAAATCCTACAAGAGGAGAAGATTACATTAAAAAAAATCTTAAAACAATAATTTAGTTTATAATAAAAAAAATTTTTAAATCTAAATGTTTGATTTTCTTTTAGGCACTCATGAATTTTTAGGAAATCATAGTTTTCCAGAATTTATTGTTGGATATCTATTTGGTGCTGCATTAATAATTGGAGCTCCTACTGTTTTCTTACTACTTGCCTTCGTAAGCGCTTTAATGAAAACAAATGGGAAAATGGGTGGATATAGAGAATATGAAACTTATGGTGAATCATCTTTAAATGATGCCCCTCCTTTCTTATTACCAGATCCAACAAATCCTAAATTAAGCAAATAATTAAGTTTATCGAAAAATAAATTGGACTTTGACAATAGTAGTTTTAAACCTTTTTCTTACACAATTTTTATCAAATAATAATGAGAGGTACAGGTCAAAGTGAAAAAAAATTATCAGATTCGATGACTTTTAGTGATCATTTAGAGGAGCTTCGTCAAAGGATACTAAACTCAATTTACTCAATACTTATTTCAATATTCTTTAGTTTTCTCATCATAAAGCCATTAATATCTTTTTTAGAAATTCCAGCTGGTGATATTCATTTACTACAACTTGCTCCAGGAGAGTTTTTATTTGTCGCTATTAAAGTTGCAGGTTACAGCGGATTGATAGTTTCTATGCCTTATATTTTTTACCAAATAATATTATTTATTTCTCCTGGTTTAACAAAACAAGAAAAAAGCCTTATCTTGCCTGCAGTTTTTGGTTCAGGTATTCTATTTTTTTTAGGATTAATTTTTTCATGGTGGATATTAGTCCCTGCAGCAATAAATTTCTTCATTAGTTTCGGTGCTGATATTGTTGAACCAACTTGGTCTATAGAAAGATATTTTGATTTTGTTCTCTTATTGATGTCTAGCACTGCAATAGCTTTTCAATTGCCAGTATTGCAATTTATTCTTGGTTCTCTTGGAATAATCACAACAGAGAAAATGATTTCGAATTGGAAGATAGTTGTAATCTCCTCTGCAATATTATCTGCAGTGATTACCCCTTCAACTGACCCATTGACTATGTCATTGCTATCTATATCGATTGTGTTTTTATTTTTTGTGGGTACTGGATTAACTTACTTATCAGAAAATCTTAAGTCAAAAACTCTTTCATCTTCTCATTAAGATCCAATTGCAAGCTGACAGCTCTACCTAACCTTGGCTTAGCATTGACTTTCTTTAGCCATTCCCTTACTTCTTCTGAATATCCACATCTATTTAAAATCTCTATTTTATCAGCTAAGGATTTTTTATATTCATCTTCACTTAAAGGGAATGATTCCTGTCCAAGAAATCCCCACATCATTTGAAAATAAACGAATTTTCCTCTTGTAAAGAGTCTAAAATCATATTTTTTCCCCCAGCGATGAATCAAATAATGTATAACTTCATCTATTAGCAATGGGTTCATTTAAATCAATTAATTAAGAATTCCTAAACTTTTACTTTAAATTATTAAAAGTCCTATCTATTTGCAACAGAAATTGAATAGTTTGATCCATAATAACTAATAAATAACAGAACCAAGTAGCGAATGACTCAATTAAGTTCCAATGATGTCCCTTCTATGGGTCGAAGGCAATTTATGAATCTTCTTACATTTGGTACTGCAACTGGTGTAGCTTTAGGAGCCCTTTACCCTGTAGCGAATTATTTCATGCCTTTAAGAGCAGGCGGTGGTGGAGGTGGAACTTCTGCTAAAGATGAATTAGGGAATCCAATAACTAAGACAGGTTGGTTAGCTACCCATCAAGCAGGAGACAGAAGTCTAGTGCAGGGTCTAAAGGGAGATCCAACTTACTTAATAGTTAATGAGGATGGGGGAATAGGAGAATTTGGTTTAAATGCAATTTGTACTCATTTAGGTTGTGTTGTCCCATGGGATAGTGGTGCTAATAAATTCATATGTCCTTGTCATGGCAGTCAGTACGATACTAACGGGAAGGTAGTAAGAGGGCCTGCGCCTTTATCTTTAGCTCTAGCTCATGTCGATATTGAAGATGATGCTGTACTCGTAAAACAATGGTCAGAAACTGACTTTAGAACTAATGAAAATCCATGGTGGGCATAAAAAAATGAAAGGTCTTAAAAATCAAATCATGAAAAAAACAAGTTTATTTATCTGTACTCTGCTTTTTATTTCAAGCATTGTATTTTATCCAAAGATCAGTTTTGCTTATCCATTTTGGGCTCAACAAAACTACGAATCCCCAAGAGAAGCCACAGGTAAGATAGTCTGTGCAAATTGTCATTTAGCTCAGATGCCTACAATTGCAGAGGTTCCACAATCAGTTGGAGCAGACAGTGTTTTCAAAGCTGTAGTCAAAATACCCTACAAAAATGATTTAAAAGAGATAGGGGCTGATGGTTCGGAAGTCCCGTTGCAAGTTGGTGCTGTTGTAATGCTGCCCGATGGCTTTAAACTTGCTCCACAAGAAAGATGGACCCAAGAAATAAAAGAGGAGACAGAAGGGGTTTATTTCACTAACTACAGTGAAGAGAAAGATAATATCATTATTGTCGGACCTTTACCTGGCGATACCAATAAAGAAATCGTTTTCCCTGTACTTTCCCCCGACCCATCCACCAATAAAGAATATCACTATGGGAAATACTCGTTACATATTGGAGGCAATAGAGGTAGAGGTCAAGTATATCCAACTGGAGACAAGAGCAATAATGTAGTATTCACTTCTTCCACCGCAGGAACTATAAATTCAATAGAAACAATTGAAGATGGCAGTTATCAAGTCAATATAGAAAATGATAATGGTGAAATAACTACTGAAGCAGTGCCTGTTGGTCCTCAACTTATCGTAAAAGCGCTAGACAAAATTAATGTAGGTGACCCTCTTACTAATGATCCCAACGTTGGAGGCTTTGGGCAATTAGATGCTGAGGTTGTACTTCAGAGCCCTTATAGAGTTATTGGATTGATTGCATTCTTCATTGGTGTAGGCTTAACACAAATACTTTTAGTATTAAAGAAAAAACAAGTTGAAAAAGTGCAAGCAGCAGAGGGAATCTAACTTTCTCTAAATGCTTATACTTCAAGCTTTTATACAATCTCCAGGAGAAACTTTTTTAAATTTAGGATTTATAACTATTAGATGGTATGGGCTTCTTATTTCGGTTTCAGTTTTAATAGGCCTATTTGTCTCAAAAAAACTTGCAAAGGCAAGAAGTATTAACCCAGAGTACATTAGTGAAATACTTCCATCATTAATAATCTCTTCAATAATTGGAGCTAGAGCTTATTACGTAATTTTTGAATGGAGGCAATATAGCGGAGAGAACTTTTTTACTTCTTTTGAACTATTCAATAACGTCATTCAAATACCTTCTTTTCTTGCAGTTTGGGAAGGAGGCATAGCAATCCATGGAGGTCTAATTGGAGGATTAATATCTATTATCTATTTCTGTAAGTCGAAAAAAATTAATTTAAAAACCTTTATAGATGTATTAATACCCTCGATTATTCTTGGACAATCAATAGGAAGGTGGGGAAATTTTTTCAATAATGAAGCATTTGGAGTTCCTACAAATTTGCCTTGGAAATTATTTATACCTATCCAAAATAGGCCTTTAGAATTTATTAATTATGAATTTTTTCATCCTACATTTCTCTATGAGTCATTGTGGAATCTTTTGATTTTCATCGTCCTTATTATTACCTTTAATAAACAAAATAAAACAGATTTTCACAGGCCTGGCTTTATTAGCTGTCTTTATTTAATAAGTTATAGCTTTGGACGATTCTGGATTGAAGGTTTAAGAACTGACCCACTATGCTTTGGTGGACTTCCACCTTTCTGTGATGGCGGTATAAGAATGGCTCAATTTATAAGTATTTTTCTATTTTCTTCTGGATTAATTGGAGTATTTTTTTTAAGATTGAGAACATATAGTGGGAAAAATAGAAAGAATGGATAACAAAATATCCTTTATTGGTGTTGGTCCAGGAGATCCAGAATTATTAACTTTAAAAGCATTTAAAAAGATAAAAATTGCAGATGTCATTATTTGGACTGATTCTCTAATTCCTGAAAAGATTTTAGATTCTGCTAAAGAAGGTTCTGAAAAAATAAAAACGAGTTCACTTAACTTAGAGCAAATCACATCAATTATGATAGAAAAATTTCAGGCAGGGAAAACTGTTGTAAGGTTGCATGATGGAGACCCTTGCCTTTTTGGAGCAATTAGAGAGCAAATCGAAATTTTAAAAAAGGAAAAAATTGAAATCGAGGTTGTTCCTGGAGTAAGTGCTTTTCAAGTTGCTGCAGCATATCATGAAGCTGAGTTAACCATCCCTGACGTAACGCAAACAATAATTTTGACTAGAGCAGGAGGTCGAACAGGGATGCCCGAAAAAGAATCTCTGAAAGATCTTGCTAAACACAATTCCTCTATATGTCTATATCTAAGTGCTAGGCATGTAAAAAGGTCTCAAGAAACTTTACTAGAGTTTTACCCTCCAGACACTAAAGTGATTGTGGGATTTAGAGTATCTTGGGATGATGGTTGGACATCATTAATAGAATTAAAAGATATGGAAAAATTTTCTATTGAGAAAAAACTAATTAGAACAACCATTTACATAATTAGTCCAGCAATTAGTAATTCTCAAAAAAGATCTAATCTTTATAATCCATCATATAAGCATCTCTTTAGGAATAAATAATCTTAAAGTTGATAGAAAAATATTAATTACTATAATTAGTAAAAATTTATTTGCTTTGAAAGAAATAAAATCTGTTTCGGGAATCAACAATAAAGGAGGAGATCCCTCTTTAAAGAGAATCGGAAATTTCATTAAAGAGGCTAGGTTAAGTAAAAATCAATCAATTGAAGAATTGGCTTCTGATTTAAAAATTGGAGCTCATCAACTTGAAGCCATAGAGGAAGGTAATGAAGAAAAACTACCTGAAAAAGTATTTATCAAAGCAATGATTAGACGGATTTCACAGAAGCTAAAACTTGATACAGAATTTTTAATGGATGAATTCAAGACAGAGAGGAAAGAAGTGAAAATTGAAGAAATAGTTGAAGAAGTTTCCAAAGAAAATTATAAATCGAGGCAATCTAAGAATTTTAATCCACTAGGATTCCTAATATTTATTTTAATTTCAGGCTTTCTCGGACTAATCGCCTCGTCCTTAATTTTCAATTTATTTTCAAATTCTTCTCAGAATCAAACTCCAAAACAAGAACTTATTAAAAAAACTAAATAACTTTTAATTCCAAATTCTTTAGTTCTTTTATTACATTACGGCATAATCCTAAGTTCCATTTTTCAAGAAGAAGATCATGGTTTCTATCTAAAGGTAAAAGTTGAAATGTGAGATTATTTTCCTGCAATTTTATTTGAACTGAGGAGATCACCTTATCAGGTCTTTGATCAAGAGCTGCTGCTAGTCTCAGGATTAATGACATTTCAAGAACTAATGTTTTATCTTCTTTGGATATTAAATTTTGCCAAGACTCATGTCTTTTCTTGGGTAGAGTCTTTCTATGGTACCTAGCAATTGAAGCAATAATATTTGTTTCTGCTTCAGAATATCCCAACAACTCACAATTTTTTATTAAGTACCAAGAGTGTTTGTGATATGAACCAACATTCACATATTTCCCACAATTGTAAAGATTAGAAGCTGCCCAAAGAAGTTCTTTAGCTTTAGGGTCTTTATCGCTATGAAAGATATTTTTAGTCTGATCATAGATTTGAAAGGCAATATCAATAACTTTCTCAGCTCTTGTATTATCTACTCCAAACTTTCTGGCCTGATGAACTATGGTTGTTTTTCTAATATTGCCTTGAATATTTAACTCATTTTTAATTATCCCTTTACGAAGCATCCAATCAACAACCAAACCCTCTCGAAGCGCCCTCTCACTTATTATTAATTCATCAAAATTCAACATCTCCATTGCGGTGTTTAAAATCAATGCTCCTGGAATAATTATTTCTGCTCTTCTCTCACTTAATGAAGGTATTTTCTTGATTTCCGAAACTGGCAATTTAATTAGTTTTTCCAATACATTTTGTAAATTTTCCTTTTTAAATTTATAACCATGCAACTTCTGTTTAGATTCTCCCAAATCATCTGAAATCAAATTTCCTAATGAGGTTGCAGTGCCACTGGTTGCAATCATAAATAAAGGTTTATCTCCCTCAGATCTACTCTTTATTTTCCGAACAGATGGTTCTAAAGATCCTTTAATAAAAGTTGTTAAAAAACTCGATCTTTCTGAAGTTATATACCCTTTATTTAAAAAATCATTTTTAAGTCTTACCGCACCAATTCTCGAACTGGTAAGAGCTATAGCATCTTTTTTATCTGCAAGTATTAATTCTGTAGATCCTCCTCCAATATCTATGATTACAAAAGAATGATCTTTAAAAGACATACCAGAAAGAACACCAAGGTAAATTAATCTGGCTTCCTCAGAACCACTTATCATTTCTATTTGAATATCAGTTTCATCAAGAACTCTTCTAATAAAATCTTGACCATTTGGAGCTTCCCTAACTGCACTTGTTGCTGCTGTTACTATTTGTTTTACTCCATTACTTTTACAATATTCATTAAATCGCTTAAGAGTAACTAATGCCCTTTGAATTGATTCTTCTGTAAGATTACCCTCATAATCTCTTTCTCCAAGACGAGTGGTTGATTTATCAGTAAATTTTATTGAAAATGATTTTAATTCTAGATTAATTTCTGCTACCAAGAGATGTGTAGAGTTAGTTCCAATATCTATAGAAGCTACTAAAATTTGCTTTTCTTGAAAATATCTTAAATCTTGTTTCAGTATCATTTCTTTTTATAAGAGGAAGATATCTTTAATCCATTAATAAATATACCCAACATTGATTATTAAATAATAGAAATCATTTAATCCTAGTAAGATTATTTAAAGTTATGAAATATACAATAGGTCATATGCAAAATAAAAATCGACAAATTAAATTAAGTACTTTTTTTGAATTATTAAGGTGGAATAAGCCGACAGGAAGAATGATCTTACTTATTCCTGCTGGATGGAGTTTATATTTGACCCCAGATGCTAATCCATCATTTTTAATGTTGCTAAGAATAATACTGGGAGGACTACTAGTAAGTGGATTAGGCTGCGTGATTAATGATATTTGGGACAAAAAAATTGATCAAAGAGTTGTTAGGACAAAAAATAGACCTCTAGCTGCAAATAAAATCGGTCTTAAAACAGCTTATTCCATTCTTTTCTTTTTAATTTTATGTAGCTTCTTCTTAACTTTGTCACTACCTCAGCCTGGAAGAATCCTTTCCATTTCACTTGCTTTTTTAGCTTTACCTATCATTTTAATTTATCCTTCTGCCAAAAGATGGTTTAAATATCCTCAATTAATCTTATCCATATGCTGGGGTTTTGCTGTCTTAATTCCCTGGGCCGCAAATGAAGGTAATTTAAATAGTATTGTTTTATTATTTTGCTGGCTAGCTACCATTTTTTGGACTTTTGGCTTTGACACAATTTATGCTTTAGCAGATAAAAAATATGATATCAAAATTGGAATTAATAGTTCCGCTATTAACCTCCAGAAGAATACAAGAATAACCATTCAAATTTGTTATTTTTTAACTTCTTTTTTTCTGGCAATATGCGGATTTATTAATCAAATGGATTTTATTTTTTGGCCAATTTGGCTTACAACGTCAATCTTAATGCAGAGAGATATACTTAAAGTATTTCCTGAGGAAAAGCAATCAATAAAAAATATTGGCAATCACTTCAAAAATCAATCAATTTATGGAGGAGTCATTTTATTAGGAATTATTATTGCTTCATAAATTCTAAATATGGTTTTCAGATTAAAAAAAGGGGATTTAATAGATATTTTAGCTCCAGGCTCCTTTATTGATGAAGACGAAAACTTTCAAAAAGGCATAGAAATCTTAAAAAACTGGGGTTTGGAAATTAATGAAAATAATTCTCTATCAAAAAAATTTGGTTATTTTGCAGGCGATGATCTAACTAGATTTGAAGAACTTGAAAAAGCACAAAATAGTAAGCTAATCATTTTTGCAAAAGGAGGCTGGGGTTCAGCAAGACTTTTAGAAAAAGAACCTTCTTGGCAGCATGGTTTAATGCTTGGATTCTCAGATACATGTTCTTTATTACTATCTAAATATTCTCAAGGATTTATAGGTTCTATCCATGGCCCCATGGTTACAAGCCTTTTCAAAGAACCAGAGTGGAGTCTTGAGAGATTAAGAAATTTACTTTTTGAAGGATATGTTGAGGACATAATAGGAATCCCTCTAAGAGGTGGGAAAGCTAAAGGAGAGATAATAGTTTCTAACTTAACTATTGCTACTTTTTTAATTGGTACTAATCACTTTCCAGATTGTAAAGGGAAAATAATAATTTTTGAAGACATTAATGAAGATATTTATAAAATTGATCGCATGTTGACTTACCTTAGGATGACTAAAACAATTTCTGAAATTGCGGGTATTGGATTCGGAAGTTTTTCTAATGATTCCTGCGACCTTGAATTGAAAGATTTACTAAAAAACTGCATTATTGAAAGACTTCAAGAGTTCGATTTTCCTATTCTTTTTGATCTCCCAATAGGCCACATATCAGGGAATGCATGCATCCCGTTAGGGTATGAAGCAACCTTAAATGGTGACAACGGCATTCTTAGTATCGATAAACCTTTTTAACTAGGAGTTCTTCACAAAAAGTTTTGCTATTTTCAAATCTATAGGGGATGTAATTTTTATATTTGAATAAGTTCCTTCAATAATCTTCACTTTCCAATTAAGCATTTCGAATAGAGAAGCATCATCTGTGACTTTCCAGTTTTTATCAATTGCCATCTTATGAGCTTTTTTTAATCTATCTACTAAAAAGCCCTGAGGAGTTTGCGCTGCCCATAAATAATTTCTGTCTGGTGTTTCTTTGATAAAACCTTCATTATCAACAATCTTTATAGTGTCTGTTACCTTAGTAGCTAAAATTACAGCTTCATTTTCATCTAATTGCTTGGCACAAAGGTCTATCAATTCAGGATTAATTAGACATCTAGCGCCATCATGTATTAAAACTTTTTCAGCATCTTTTGGTAACGCTTTTAAACCATTAAAAACTGACTTTTGTCTGGTGTCACCACCATTAATCCAATGAACATTATGGGCAAAATCCTTAGCTGAATTTAGTAATAAGTTTTTATCTTTCGGTTGCCCAATTATTCCAACCCAGTTTGTTGAGCTTGCAGAAAATACAGATTTAAGTGTCCAATAAATCAAAGACTCTCCCTCTAAATCAATAAGTAATTTATTTTTTCCAGCTTTCATTCTGCTACCACTTCCTGCAGCTGGTATTAAAAAGTGCACAATAGAAGGACTTAATATTTTCTAGACAATTATAAATAAAAGCAATATCTTTACACAAATAGTACTA
This sequence comes from Prochlorococcus sp. AG-424-E18, assembly GCA_003210155.1. Taxonomy (GTDB): domain Bacteria; phylum Cyanobacteriota; class Cyanobacteriia; order PCC-6307; family Cyanobiaceae; genus Prochlorococcus_A. The sequence continues at coordinate 168,192 of QCNC01000003.1, forward strand.
CGATTGAAAATTATAAAATTTCATAATGTCCAATACAGATTCATTATCAGGCAAAGTTGCTTTAATCACTGGAGCTAGCAGAGGAATTGGTAAAGAAATTGCTTTAGAACTAAGCCGCTTAGGAGCAGAAGTTTTTATTAATTACTCTTCTTCTGATGAAAAAGCTGAAGAAGTTGTAAATTCAATAAAAAATTCGGGAGGTAAAGCTCATAAATTAAAATTTGATGTATCAAAAGAGGATTCTGTCAGTTCAGCTTTTGAAGAAATCATAAAAATTAATGGTTCCATTGATATTCTTATTAACAATGCTGGTATTACTAGAGATGGACTATTGATGAGAATGAAATCGGAACAGTGGGATGATGTATTAAATACAAACTTAAAAGGGGTTTTTCTTTGTACAAAATATGCTTCAAAATTTATGATGAAAAAAAGAAGTGGTAGTATCGTCAATATTTCATCTGTTGTTGGAATAATTGGTAATCCCGGTCAAGCAAATTATTCTGCAGCTAAAGCTGGAGTTATTGGATTCACCAAAACTTGTGCTAAAGAATTTGCTTCAAGAGGTATAAACGTAAATGCAATAGCTCCAGGCTTTATAGAAACAGAAATGACTGAAAAACTTAATACTGAAGAGATACTTAAAGTTATCCCTTTAGGGAAATTAGGAAGTTGTACTCAAATTGCAAACTTAGTGTCGTTCTTAGTTTCAAGTGATGCAGGAAGTTACATTACAGGCCATACAATCAGTATAGACGGGGGGATGAGTATTTAGTTATGTACTTTCATAAGGCTGGCCCAATTCATCTCTCAACCTTCTAATTTTTTGTAAAAGTTTTAGCCTTCGACTTCTAGCAGTTAATGTTAAGAAAAATCTTAAAGGAAAGTATATTAGTGTCATAGCAATCGCGAGGATTGCGGTTAGAGTAAAAATAAGATTATTTGTTTCTTCCATAACTTAAAGATACTCTTATTTGAGTTAATTTGTATGTCCTATTAAAAGAAATTCGGCTTTCCCCACTTAATTAAATATCCCTTAAAAATGATTCTATGGGAGATTAGAATAAGACAAGAGATTGAGCAAACATGACTAAACAGTTAAGTTTTTCTAATGAATCAAGAGAAGCGCTAGAAAAAGGTGTTAATTTCGTAGCTAATGCGGTTAAGGTTACTATTGGGCCGAAGGCAAAAAACGTTGTAATAGAAAAGAAATTTGGTTCGCCAGATATAGTAAGAGATGGATCTACAGTTGCTAAAGAGATCGAGATTGAAAACCCTATTTCTAATCTAGGTGCGAAATTAATAGAACAAGTTGCATCCAAGACAAAAGAGAGTGCTGGTGATGGAACAACAACAGCAACCATTTTGGCTCAGAAGATGGTTCAGGAGGGATTAAAAAATATTGCTTCTGGCGCCAACCCTATGGAGTTAAAAAAAGGTATGGAGGCTGGCCTAGCTTTTGTCTTAGAAAAATTAAGTTCCAAAAGTATTTCATTAAATGGTTCTGATATCCAAAAAGTTGCAACAGTTAGTGCTGGAGGTGATGAAGAAATTGGATCTATAATTTCGAAAGCAATGGATATTGTTACTTCAGATGGTGTAATAACTGTCGAAGAATCTCAATCACTAGAAACAGAATTAGATATAACTGAAGGTATGTCTTTTGATAGAGGTTATAGTTCTCCATATTTCGTAACAGACCAAGAAAGACAAGTTTGTGAACTTGAAAATCCTAAAATATTAATAACTGATCAAAAAGTCTCAACTTTAGTTGATCTAGTTCCAATACTTGAAGAAATTCAGAAGTCAAGCTCACCTTTTCTAATTCTTGCTGAAGATATCGAAGGAGAGGCTTTAACCACTCTGGTTTTGAATAAGAATAGTGGGGTTTTAAATGTAGCTTCCGTAAGAGCTCCGTTATTTGGTGAGAGAAGAAAAGCTGCCCTTGAAGATATTGCAATTCTTACAGGGGCTAAGTTAATTAGCGAAGATAAATCGATGACACTTGATAAAGTATCGATTAATGATTTAGGCAAAGCAAAAAAAATAACTATCACAAAGGATAAAACTACAATTGTTGCCTTCGAAGACACTAAAGATTTAGTTAAAGCTCGAGTAGAGAAATTAAAGAGAGAAGTTAACATAACTGAATCTGAGTATGATCAGGATAAAATCAATGAAAGGATAGCCAAACTAGCCGGAGGAGTAGCTCTTATCAAAGTAGGAGCTGCTACAGAAACAGAGATGAAGTATAAAAAGTTGAGAATCGAAGATTCCCTTAATGCTACGAAAGCTGCTATTGAAGAGGGTGTTGTTTCTGGAGGAGGACAAACTTTAATTGAAATATCAGATGACCTTTTAAAATTAAGTGAAACATCTTCAGATGATTTAAGAACGGGGATAAATATAGTTAAAGAAGCCCTTTTGGAACCTACCAAACAAATAGCAAAAAATGCTGGTTTTAATGGTGATGTAGTTGTCGCTGAAATTCAAAGGCTTAACAAAGGCTTTAATGCTAATTCAGGACAATATGAGGATTTAAAAGATTCAGGAATATTAGATCCAACCAAAGTAATAAGATTAGCTCTTCAAGATTCAGTATCTATTGCGGCTATGCTCCTCACAACAGAAGTTGCGATGGCCGACATCCCAGAACCTGAAGCCGCAGTCCCCGGAGGACCAGGTGGAGATCCAATGGGAGGAATGGGTGGCATGGGAATGCCAGGAATGGGTGGCATGGGAATGCCAGGAATGGGTGGCATGGGAATGCCAGGAATGGGTGGCATGGGAATGCCAGGTATGATGTAAAAGCTAACTAGCTTTTTTATCGTTGTTAATCCACTTTCTTAAATTTTTAATATAAGGTAGGGGTAATTTTGGGGTTTCAGTAAATTGATTTATTTTATTAGAATTTTGATTTTTGCTAGATATTTCATTGCTTCTTGAAGTTTCCAGGCCGTCTAATTCCATCTTTGTTTCTTCAATATTTTCAAAAGTTTTTGATAATTCAAGCTTAATTTGTTCTTGATTTTCTTCATGCACTTCATCAATTAAAGAGATCTGTTCTTGATTTTCTTCTTCACCCTGATTTTGTTTTTGTAGTGAACTATGGACTAATAAATCATTTAATGAATCAATCCCAAATCTATGGACCCACTTAAGAACAACATTTTCTTTAAGCAAAAAATTATTTTCTAAAGAAGCTTGTTTAAAAACTTCTATTAAATGATTTTTTAAAAGCATAAAATTTCTAATTTAACTTTCTATTTAACAGAGGCCTTATGATAATCAAGGAAAAAACTGTTAAAGAAAATAAAATCGAGATACAACTCTTACAAGTTAAATCACCATATGGGGCATGTAAAGCCACTAATTCTAAATCCATAGTTTGTGTATAGGCAGTCCTAATAGGTTCAATAGCAAAAGTTAATGGATTTAATGAAGCTAACCAGCCCAGCCAATTTGGCATAAAAGAGATTGGAGCTAAAGCAGTACTCGCAAATAAAAGAGGTAAATTTATTACGAAAATAAGAGCGATTAATTCAATATGTCCCGGCAAAACAAACGCTAAACATAAACTTATTGATGTCACAAAAAGAACTAATAAAATTAGTGTTGTAAATACAATTCCTAAACCATATAGATTAGGCCATCCATAACCCAAAATGTATGAAACAATCATTATTACAATACTCTGAAGAAAGCTCAAGATTGTTATGTAAAAGAAAGAAGATAAAACTATGGATAATCTACTGGTTAAAGGAGCCACAAGTAATCTATTAAGAAATCCAAACTCTCTATCAAACATTAAAGGAAGACCAGAGTTTAGGGCTCCGCTAAAAGCAGTAAAAACAATAAGTCCTGCTCCTAAAAAATTCCCATAAGAATCAACTCCTGGTAAAAAACCTTCAGGAGCTTTAGAAAATAATGCCCCAAATAAAAAAAGCCAAATTATTGGTTGTAATATTCCTGCTAAAAGAGTTGATGGTCTCCTTTTTAATTGAATAAATAATCTCTTTGTTAAGGCAAATGTTTCTTGATATAAAAAAAATAAATTATACTGTTGTAATTCCATAATTAGCAGTAATTACTATTCATTATAGTTAGTTAACCAAATTTTTTTTTATCGCATGGATTGCTTTGATTCTTTTTTTAGGTCTCTTTTCCCTGCCATAGAAATTTCAGCATCTAATAATGTTTTCCCAGTTGCCTGAAGATAGACATCATCCAAGCTTGGCTGACTTTGGGTAAGAGAAAAAATTTCAAACTTTGAGAAGGCCAATTCCACTTTTAGCTTCGTAAGTAAATCTTTTCCCTTATCTGCTACAAAATTTATCGAGAAACCTTGAGCTTCATTTATGATAATCTGACTAATTCCATCTATTGAAGATAAAATTTGACATATATTTTTTGCTTCTTCCTGATTACTAAATTCTCTTACTTTCAAAGTTACTCTATCTCCTCCTAATTTATTTTTGAGCTCTGCAGGGGTCCCTTTTGCTATAACTCTTCCATCATCAATTATCACTAATCTATCAGCCAATTTATCTATTTCATCAAGATAGTGACTACTTAAAATAATGGTCATTCCATTATTTTTCAAATCTTTCAAAAGTTGCCATATAATATTCCTACTTTCAATATCTAAACCAACTGTAGGTTCATCCAAAATTAATACTTGGGGTAAATGTAAAAGTCCAGCTGCCAGATCTATTCTTCTTTTCATTCCCCCTGAATAAGTTCCGCACTTACGATCAATCCAATCATTCATAACTAATTGATCTATTAATTTATTTATCCTTTCAAATTTTTTATTTTTGTTGATGTGATATAAATCTGATTGAAAATCCAAAAGCTCTCGTCCAGTTAATATTTTATCAAGTGCAATGTCTTGGGCAACATAACCAATTAATTCTCTAATTTTCCTTGAATTTTTTATCAGATTAATATTATTTATAAAAACTTCTCCACTATCAGGCTCTATTAAAGTAGCGAGTATTTTTATTAGTGTTGATTTGCCAGCACCATTTGGACCTAGTATTCCGAATAATGTGCCAGCTTCAATTTCCATCGATAAATTTTTTAATGCATTGATATCTGAATAAGATTTTGAGAGCCCTTTAACTTTTATATAATTCATCAAACTTACTATTTACTTAAAAAACATTTTACATCTAATTTAATTACTAAGCAGGGATACTATAGATAAAAATATTTGCATAGATTGCTGCTCAAATTCTACGGATAGTTGGGTTCTGGAAATTAATAACAAAAGACAAATACCAAACATGTAAAGAATAGACCACCTAAAAAGAGACTTGGCTCTTGAAAGATCATCAGGAGATTTTTTTAATTCATTTATTAGTTGCAAAAGTCTTCCATTAAATGGCAATAACATAATTCCATATAAAAGACCCCCTTCAGGTAAAGCAAAGACTCCCATAATACTCATTAAAACTGTTGCCCATCCGTAACGAGAAATCGCTTTAGCAGTAAAAACAGATCCTTTAACAGAAGGGAGCATAGGAATACCAACAGATGCGTAATCATCCTTCAACAAAATTGCAAGTGCCCAAAAATGAGCTGGAGTCCATAAAATTACTAAACCAAACAACCACCAACCACTAAGACCTACATGCCCTGTGGCGGCAGACGCTCCAACTAAGGGTGGTATCGCACCAGCGACTCCTCCGAAAACAATGTTTTTAGTTGTGCGAGGTTTCAAAATAACTGTATATAAAATTACGTAGCTAAATAAACCAAGAAGAGTTAAACCCGCAGCCAAATAATTTACACCACTTACTAAAAGCATCGATGCTGCCAAAGTACATGATACGGCGGCTAAAAATACAGTCTCAGATGATAACTTTCCTGCTGGCAAGGCTCTTTTGCTAGTTCTTGTCATCCTCTTATCTAATTCCATTTCCCACAAACAATTAAGAGCTCCGGCTGCTGCTGCTGCCAAAGCGCCTCCCCCTAAAGTACAGATAAGTTTTGGTGAAGACAAAGGCCATTCTTCTGTTAAAGCCATTCCTCCCAAAGTTGTGGCCAGTAAAAGTGGAATTAATCTAGGTTTTGCTACTTCAAGCCAGGGCGGCAAAGTTAATCTTTTTCTTGAAGGTACAACTTCATCCCTAATTGAAGATTTATAGTTCAAGTTTTCTAAGTTACTACTATTCATGAGTTGATACCGACCGTTTGGGGATTAAGGGAGTGGTTTGGACCTTTTTTGGTAAAAGGATTTCTAAAAATTAATGTTGTCAATATCGCAATAAATAAAGAGGCGTTAAGTTGATGACCGATAATAACAATAGGTTCATTTAAATTTGTTTTAAGACTTAAAACACCCAAAATAATTTGGGAAAACAAGAGAAAAATAAGTGTTGTGAGATATTTCCAATTTTCATCAAGCAAACTTCTCTTATAAATTGCAATAGCAATAATCAATAAAATTGAGAAAGCAATTGGAAAAGCAAATAATTTATGTGTATTTAGAATTAGACATTGTTTATTAAAAGATAAGCAAATATGCGCTGACCAGGTTGATGAAAGCCTTACGCCAATAAAAGATTGAATCAGGGTAAGTAAAAGAGGAACAAAAAATAATAATCTCCACCAAATTAATGGCTCTTCAATGTCGTCATTTTCTAAATTTTGATTTATTGAAATTGTTGTAATGAGAAGTAGAAAAGCTATTAAGAGATGGCCAGTGACAGTATATGAATCAAGCAGGTTTATTACTGTTAAAGCTCCAAAGGATCCTTGGACAATAACGAGAAAAAGTAATAATGAATAAGTTTTAGGTAACCAATTGGGAATTTCATTTTTCCAAATAATTGAAAGCGCAAATTTAAAAAGAATTAATATTCCAACCAGAAAAGCATCTAGACGATGAAACCACTCTAGAAATACTCTTAGGTTCATATGTTTAAAAGGCAAAAAAGATCCATAACATAATGGCCAATCTGGACAGGCAAGTCCTGCCTCCATGACTCTCGTAGCACCTCCAATTACGATTAGTGCGATAAGTGCAAATACACTATGACTTCCCAACCTTTTAAAAATTGTCAGATATTTTGATTTATATAATTGGTTATTAATCAAATGGATAAAACCTATTATTTTGCATAATAAATTAGATTCAAAAACCAAACATTAATTAAAAATTAATATGTTTAATTTAAAAAATAATTTACTAATTTAATCTTTTTTCCCTGACAATTAACACTAAAAAGTTATTAATAATACGTCTTTTATTTCGTAAATCTTAAGAAGTTGTGAATTTAAATGTTTTTCTTTTAACAAAGGATGCAGGATTAAAAAAATTGAATATCTTGAGAATATAAATACAAATTTTAAAGGTCAATTGTTAAATAAAAACATTTATTTAATACTAATTATTTCACTTGTTTTTGCTATATCTTTTTGGATTGGTTTTAATGTAAATTTGCTCCCAACGGAAGCAAGTATTAATGCACCAATTTACGATGAACTTTTTAAAATTCTTTTCATCATTGGATTAATTATTTTTATAGGAATGACAATAGCTGTTATTTATAGCTTATTTAGGTTTAGGAAAAGAAATGATCAGATGGGTGATGGTATAGCTTTAGAGGGAAATTTAAGCTTGGAAATTGTATGGACAATTATTCCTTCAATAATTGTTTTGTTAATAGGTTTATATAGCTACAACATCTACGATCGAATGGGAGGGATGAAAGAACTAAATCATAACCACGAAATGATGAGTTCTAATTCTGAAAAAATATGGGCTGGAATAAGTCAAACTTCTGATAATGAAATAGCAATAAATAATTTATCAATTGAAGTTTCAGCTATGCAATTTGCATTTCTATTCAATTATCCCAAGGGCAATTTCATATCTGGAGAACTTCACGTTCCTGTCGATCAAAAAGTATCGATGAAAATGGAATCGAAAGATGTTATTCATGCTTTTTGGGTGCCAGAGTTCAGGATTAAACAGGATATTATTCCTGGGCAGCCTACTATTCTAAATTTCACTCCTACAAAAGTAGGAAAATATCCGATAATTTGCGCAGAATTATGCGGCCCATATCATGGAGGAATGAGAGCCTCCATAATTGTTGAAGAAGAATCTGATTATAACGAATGGTTTAACAAAAATAAAAAACCTGAGGTAAATTTATGACAATATCAATTGATCCACAAAAAACTAATAATGAAAGCCTTCAACCTAAAGGCTGGCTTAGATACTTTAGTTTTAGCCTTGATCATAAAGTAATTGGGATACAATACTTGGTTTGTGGTTTTCTCTTCTATTTAATAGGAGGAAGCTTAGCGAGCGCTATAAGAATTGAACTAGCCAGTCCAATGTCTGATTTCATGCCAAGAGATGTTTATAACCAAGTTTTAACTTTACACGGAACAATAATGATATTCCTTTGGATAGTGCCAGTAGTAAACGGTGCTTTTGGGAATTATTTAATTCCATTTTATGTAGGCGCGAGAGATATGGCATTCCCAAGATTAAATGCCGTAGCTTTTTGGTTAATTCCTCCTTCAGGTTTGATGTTGGTAGCAAGCTATTTTGTTGATGGTGCTGCTCAGGCTGGATGGACGGCTTATCCACCTTTAAGCATAACTACTCCTCAATCTGGACAAATTATTTGGATTCTGAGCGTTCTATTACTTGGAGGCAGTTCTATATTTGGTGGAATAAACTTTATAGCCACCATTATCAAATTAAGAAGGCCAGGATTAAAACTAATGCAATTGCCAATGTATTGTTGGGCAATGCTTGGAACAAGTCTATTAGTTGTTTTGTCAACTCCTGTTTTAGCAGGCACTTTAATTCTTCTTAGCTTCGATATCATTGCTAATACGGGGTTTTTCAATCCTGTTTTAGGAGGCAATGTCGTAGTTTATCAGCATTTATTTTGGTTTTATTCTCATCCAGCTGTATACATTATGGTCCTTCCAGCGTTTGGTTTAGTTAGTGAAATACTTCCTGTACATGCTAGAAAACCACTTTTCGGATATACAACAATGGTTTTTTCAATAATGGGGATAGTAGTTTTAGGTTTAGTTGTTTGGGCGCATCACATGTTTACAAGTGGAACGCCCCCTTGGATGAGATTGTTCTTTACAATTGCCACAGCATTTATTGCTGTTCCAACAGGTATAAAATTTTTTAATTGGGTTGCAACATTATGGGGAGGTAAAATTTCCATAAATAGTGCAATGTTATTCTCTTGTGGATTTATTATAAATTTCGTTTTTGGAGGTATTACAGGAGTTGCTTTGGCACAGGTACCTTTCGATATTCACGTACATGATACCTATTTCGTTGTCGCCCATTTTCATTACATAGTTTATGGAGGCACTGTTTTTATTATTTTCTCTTCAATTTATCATTGGTTCCCCAAAGTAACTGGAAAAATGCTCTATGAAAAATTAGGAATTTTACATTTTATAATTACCTTTATTGGATTTAACTTGTGCTTTGCCCCTCAACATTGGCTTGGTTTAAATGGAATGCCAAGAAGAGTTGCAGAATATGATCCTCAATTCCAGTTCGTTAATCAAATTAGTAGCCTTGGGGCTCTTTTGATGGCTATAAGTACAATTCCTTTTTTAATTAATGTATTCCTTAGTGTGAGAAATGGAAAAGTTTCTGGAGATAACCCTTGGAATGCTCTTACACCTGAGTGGTTAACATCTTCTCCCCCTCCAGTTGAGAATTGGGAAGGAGAAGCTCCATTAGTTGAAGAACCCTATGGCTATGGTAAAGAAATTTCTGAACGAAAATAAAAACATATGACAACTCTTGATAGCTCAAAAGAAATTCAAAAAAATAATTCTGAAGTCAATGAAACACATGAAGACTTCAGAATGTTTGGTCTTATAACTTTCCTAATTGCGGACGGAATGACTTTTGCTGGATTCTTTGCTGCTTATTTAACATACAAAGCAGTAAATCCATTACCTGATGGTGCTATTTATGAATTAGAACTCCCAATACCTACACTCAATACAATTTTATTACTTGTTAGTAGTGCAACTTTCCATAAAGCAGGGAAAGCACTTTTAAAAGATAAAAACTCTGAATCCCAAAAATGGTTATTTTTTACTGCTTTTCTTGGAATTGTATTTTTAATATGTCAATTATTTGAATATTTTCATTTACCTTTTGGATTAACCGATAATTTATTTGCAAGTACTTTTTATGCTCTTACTGGTTTTCATGGATTACATGTCACTTTAGGCACTTTAATGATTTTAATTATTGCTTGGCAATCGAGAATCAAGGGCGGAAGATTAACTAGTCGAAATATGTTCCCTTTGGAAGCTGTTGAATTGTACTGGCATTTTGTAGATGGAATATGGGTTATTTTATTTATTATTTTGTATCTTTTATAAAAAAATATATTTTAAAAATTAAATATATTTTTTATTAATTTATATTGCCACAGTTCTCCTTTTTAGTAAGAATATATAATTAGAAATTTGTCAGATAATGCTAGAAGGAAAAGAACTTCTTGAAAAAGCAAAATTATTAAGTAAAAAATCTGAAGATGAGATAGCCAGAGGTTGTGGGTTCGTAGGTCCTAGTGGAAGAATCTTAAGAAAAAGTTTTTATAGGGCGCTTATTGAAGCTAAGGGTTACAAAATCGGAAATGGTCGTCAGGGTAAAAATGGTAATAGAGCTTCAAGAGGCAGACAAACAGAATTCAAAACTAAAGTTCATGGCAATGGGAATCTATTAATTGGTCATACCTACACCAAAAAATTAGGTCTAGAACCTGGTCAGGAATTTAAAATCGATCTTAAAAAAGAATCAAAAACAATTTATCTGATTCCATTAAATTAAAAAATATAATTTACCAACCGTTTTCTTTAAGCCACTCGGAAGAAATATTATTTGAAGATAAATCTTGATTACTATTTTTATTAAATAAAAGTAATTTCTCTACATATTTAATTAGTGCATCTGCCTCAAGGTTTACGCTGTCACCGATATTTAATTTATTCAGATTTGTTTTATGCCAAGTATGAGGAATTATCGCAATAGTAAATATTGCTCCTTCCTGCTCATATTTTGCAATCGTAAGACTTATACCATTTACACAAATACTACCTTTATTAACTACATATTTTGAAAAATTATTATTTTTCCACTTTATTGATAAGAGCCAAGATTTCTCTAATTTTTCTATATTCTCAACTATTCCAAGGCCATCAACATGTCCGCTGACTATATGCCCTCCTAGACGGTCAGACACCCTAAGAGCGGGCTCCAAATTAACAATCTGATTCAGGTTAGACTTTACTCCTAAAGTTGTTTTTTTTAAAGTCTCCTCACTAACATCAACAGTAAATTTATTTTGAAAAATCTCTTTAACTGTCAAACAAATTCCATCAACAGCTATGCTATCACCAATTGCCATATCAAATAAATTATCAAGAATTTCAATTTCTAAAATATTTTTTTCTTGTCTTAGTTTTCCAACTGATTGGATTATTCCTGTAAACATAGTTTAAAAAAAATATTTTTGCAAAATTTTGTATTTACTTTAATTTACTTTAAATCATTTTCAACTATAAATAAATTAAAGAGTTAATAAAAAGAAATTGATCATATTTAGATGATTATTAATTCACAAAAAAGATCATTTGGTAGAGGAGCGAAAGTGAGCTTATTCACTTTGGGGACAATGCGAGCAACTGAAAGTCTCGAAAAAATGTACAGCATAATAAAAAATGCATATTATGTAGGAATTAACCACATAGAAACAGCACCCTCTTATGGAGATGCTGAATCACTTATTGGAAATTCAATAAAAAAATTAGCAATAGAAGAGAATATAAAAGAAAAAAATTGGGTGATTACTTCCAAAGTTTTACCAAAGGGTGATTTTGACTTTTTAAAAAATAATTTTAAAAAGTCTCTTAAAAATTTAAATCGCGAGAAAATTAATAATCTTGCAATCCACGGACTCAACTTAAAACAACATCTAGATTGGGTTCTTTCTGGAGAGGGTAAGAAATTCATTTCTTGGATACTTGAGAAGGAACTAGTTGATCAAGTCGGTTTTAGTTCTCACGGAAGTTATTCACTAATTAAGGATGCAATTAACTGTGAAGTTTTTACTTTTTGTAGTCTTCATTTGCATTATTTAGATCAATCTAAGATTGCTTTAGCAGAGGAAGCTATAAAAAAAGGTATGGGAGTTTTAGCAATATCACCTGCAGATAAAGGCGGTAGATTGTATTCTCCAAGTGATATTTTGATAGATGCCTCTAAGCCTTTTCATCCATTAGAATTAGCGTATCGATTTCTTCTCGCAAAAGGCATTACAACTTTATCCTTGGGAGCGACAAACAAAAAAGATTTTGAATTTGCGCATAAACTTAGAAACTCATTCGAGAAGCTTACAAAACTTGAAAAAAGCGCCCTTAATAAAATTGAGGAAGTTTCTAATGAAAAATTAAACTCAACAAAATGTGAACAATGTAGATCTTGTCTTCCATGTCCAAATGAAGTTCCTATTCCAGAAATACTTCGTCTAAGAAATATATCTGTTGGTTATGGCCAATTAGAATTTGCAAAAGAAAGATACAATTTAATAGGAAAAGCTGGCCACTGGTGGGAAGAAAAAAATTCCTCATTTTGTCAAGAATGTAATAAATGTGTTCCTAAATGTCCTAGTAAATTAGATATACCAAATTTATTAAAGGAAACTCATAACTTATTAATTGAAAATCCTACAAAAAGATTATGGGGATAAGGACTCATTCCAGATATTTTTAAGATTAATTTTTTGTTCATTTGTTAAGACAGGGAAAGACCAACTATTTTCCCAACATTTCTCAGAAGGTCCTGAGATGGGGAGCATTTCAGTTTTATATTTACTTTGCAAATAATCACTATTGAATGGAAGATACCAACCTTGGCTTACTAATTTATCTACTATTGATTTATTTTTTAAAGATTTAATCCATTTCATTAATATTGCATTATTTAGATTTGATCGACTAAGTAGAAAATGCCACATCAAAGGTACGCCTTGGCTAGGGAAAACTAAAGAAAGCCTTGGATCTATTTTCAAATATTTTGAACAAAGACTATAAGGAACTATTGCGACAATAGCATCAGAATTAATCAACCAATTGAGCATATTTTTATCATCAAATAACATAGCTTGGCTTTTGAGTTTTTTTAAAGAATTAGATGAATTAATTTTTTGAGCAATTGACAATATTATTCTGGGACTTTGAGGAAAAATAATTTTCCCAGTTAATTTTTCAGAAAGAAGAAAATCCCAAGATGTTCTTGCTGAAGTTATTAATTCTTTATTATTTTTAATGATGATTGTATAGGGTACTACGCCAATAGGAAATAATTTACTCCTGAGATTTTGATCAAAGCTTCCCAAAAAATCTATCGATCTCTTATCCAAATTTTCGAACAGTGCATATTCATTTATTTTTTCAAATTCTGAAAAATCTATACTAGAAATCCATCCATCATTTATTAAAGTAAAGTCAGAATTGAAAATTGTGTTTCTATTTTTTTGTAGCTGAATATTTTCAAAATTAATTTTTTCCTGCTTCCAATCTTTTGGAATCGTATCTTTAAAAGATTCTGGATAAAAAGAATTTTGTAGTGCAATTTTTACTTTATTAGGTAGATTACTGCAGGAGTTTAAGAAAAATAAAAGCGAAAGCTTACCACAATTTAAAAATTCTCTTCTGGTTGCAAATTTTGAAAACATTCAGCAATCCTTCTCTAAAGAAATTTGACCTAGGCTCTTCATCATTTCCAGATTTTGTTGACACAATGAAACTATTTCTTCATTTTTAAATCCATCTAAGAAAGCAAGCAATGATATTCCACCAGCACCTACACCTTCTTTTACATGACCTAATTCATAATCCTTCAATTCTTTGTATTTTGAAGATTTGAAATTTAAAGGACTTGCTAAACCTAATAATTTGACATCATATTTTTCATTAATTAGATTTACTAAATCATTTAGAGAATTATCTTTCACAAGCCACCCAGTTGTCGCAATAAAAACATCTTCAATAAATTCATCTTTATTTTTTTCACCTAAAAATTCTAATACAAGCAAAATGACTGCTAACATCTGACTTCCTCCAGACAATATTACAGGTTGTTTTGCTAACCTGGCACCAATTAATAGACCCATTGAAAAAGCTTGGAAAGGATCACCTACTGCCGCGACAACATCAAAACAGTCGGAATCAGCCTTGAAATTCGCATTTAAAAGTCCCCTTTTAATTACTTGTCTTCTTAGTTCTCTTGGAGCTTTAAATAAACTACTCCCTACTAAATTAGATACCTGCAAACCAAAAGCTTCCATTACTGCCTGAGCAGTTGTGGTTCCCCCCGGTACAGATTCAGAAATTAAAACTGGTTGTTTTAAGGATTTTCCTATCGCAAGACCTTTTTCATAGAGATTTAAAACTCTCTCTTTAGTCATCGATTTACCACTAGTAAGACAATTTGATGGGCCCAAATTTCTATCTTCTACAACCAAATGATTAAAATAAGGCTTTGCTCCTATTCCCAGAGGAACAATAACTGGATAAGTATTTATAAGCTTTGAACAAACATGACTGATTAGGGCCGGAGTTACTCCTGCATTGAGAAGAGGCAATTTATATTTATGGTCTTTTGAAGCACCCTCAAGTAAAAATTCAGCATCTGCGAGCGCAGTTGTTCTCCTCGATTTTGGATTAATACCTGCTGCGGAAATTCCTGGAATTTGAGATGTATTAGTGCCAGCAATTATAAGAAATATTTTTAAATTTTTAATATTCTTTTTCAGTATTTCTATCTTATTGAGTTGTCTTTTTTTATTGGATTCATTACCAAAAAAATTTATCCCTAATTCTGTACTGTACATTCTTACTTTTTTTAATTATTAAAATCAACTAAGCTATTTAACAATCTTGGAGGATTTGGGATGGTTAATTTAAATCTGGGAAACAGAGAATAGGCAACTACATGTACAGTTAATACATAAACTATTTCTTGAAAAATTATTAATAAAATTGCACCTAGTTGTATACTCAAAATTGAGGGGTATAAAGGTAAATTAAATAATCCAATTAACTTTTCTATTAGACCATAACTCGCTCTAGTAATTAACACCCAAAGATTATCTCCAACCAAATTAGATAATGCTATTACTCTTATTAAGAAGCCAAGGGTTCCAATAAAAACTCCCCCAGTTAAACTAAGTTTCCAACTCTTTTCTTTAAACCAACACCAACCTAACCAAAAAGCCAAAATCCCATAAGGAAATAAAAATAAAGTTCCTCTAACAGGACCCATAATTATGAATAAAAGTAGAAATTGTATTAAAAGTCCTTCCAATGCAATTTTAGTTCCTCTTCTCAAGTGCAACAAGATCATTGGGAGGGGTAAAATCAACCTTAATAAAGCTCCCCCAATTGGCAGATAATATAATGCAACCCATAATAAAGACGAAAGAGATGCTAAATAAGAGGTCTCGACAATATTTAATGCTTCAGTTTTTGTTGTTATTTTCATTTTTTGTTGAATATTTTTAATTAATTTTTATTCATACTTTTATTTTTTGAATCTAAAATACGTTCAATCTTTTCTATTTCAAAATTTACCTCAGAATTACTCAATATGGAACTCAACTCTTCCGTGGGATCTTTTGGATCTACATCTTTTAAAATGAGTATT
>QCNC01000004.1 GCA_003210155.1 Prochlorococcus sp. AG-424-E18
ATAATAATCTTGATTTTTCTTAATATTTTTATATTCATTAAAAACCGCCTTAGTTGATTAATTAAAGTCTGTTTTTTTGGGATTTCTCTAAAAATATGAGAAAACATAAATGAAATATTTTCTTTTTTTACTCCATAATTTCTCATTAATTTTTTTATATCATCGTATTCTTTTTTTATTGATTTACTTTTCATTTTCATCCACCTATTTAAGGTATTGGACCTATTAAGATTCTTGTTAACACCACCAGAATCAGCAACGGGCGGATTGATTCCATTTCTTATCCATGAGACAGTATTATGCACATGACATTTACCATGAGCTATATTTGTGAATTCAAAGAGTCTTTCTATAGCAAATGGGCATGATATTGATATAGAAAAGCTATTACGAACATTTCTTTTCCAATCATGGCTTCTTATAACAGAATAAAAAGTTGCACAAATGTAATCATTGAAATAGTGAAATACTCTATCTTCCATATTTTCATGTATTTGAGTAGAATTCACATCTTCTAATTTTAGATATGCTTTTCTTATTTTTAAGTTATTTTTAGTTTTATATACAAGATTACATCGACCCATTGATGAATTAAATTCTGTGTTTCTATCTAAAAATTTTATTGATCTTGCTATACCTCTTGGGAGATGAATCTCATCATCAGCTGATAATAAACTATATTCTCTACTTACAATATAGGTGGCTTTTTTTATTCGCTCAGAATATGATTTCGGTTCGTAAAAGTATTTTAATTTAAAGTTTGGATTGTGATTTTTTTTTGTCAAATTAATTTTCTTATTAGAACCATCCAAAATTATTAGTTCAATGGGATATTTACTCCAATAGTTAACTAAAGCTTTAAGGCTAAGTTCCTTATTATAAGACAAAACAACTACTGATAATTTGTTTAAATATTTGTTTAATCTATTATTTACCATTTTATTTTATTCAATATACTGTTAGTTTAACATTGGATAATATAACTATATAATGTCAAATTTTATTATTGTAGGTTGCGGGAAAATAGGTAATGAATATGCAAGAATATTAAATAAACAAGGTCATCAAATCAAATTAGCTTTTGGCTCTGGAAATTCTGACTCACATGTCAAACTCGCTAAAAAATACGATGCAGAATTTTCAAGTAATTACAATATCTTAAAGGAAGATAAATTTGATTATGACGGAATAATAATTTCGATTCCTGCTAAAGAAGATTTAAAATGGATTAATAATTTGCCTCCAACAAATATTTTAATTGAGAAACCTGGCCAATTAAAATCAATTGATTTAGAAAAATTAAATAAAGGAATTCACAATATATTTATTGCTTATAATAGAAAATTTTATGATTCATATAATCATCTTCAAAATTTTGTAAATTCACAATCAAAACCTTGCATTGTAAGTGTTAATATCCCAGAACCTATAAATACTCAATTTGAAGACATAGAAACACAAAGACCATTTAATGTTACAAACAATTCTTGTCATATAATTAGTATTTTGAGAGGGGTTTTTGGTAAATTAAATTTAGAAAAGACTTTTAATAAAAATAAATTATTTATAAATAGATCTGCTCTTCTTAATTCAATCACTTCAAAAGGACATATAATTAATCTTTTAATTAGCTTAGATGAATATTCTAATACATCTATAAAAGTAAAGGGCGATAAAAATTCATTATTATTGCAACCTATTGAGGAATCAAAAGAAATAATAGGTTTAAATTCAGAAATTGATTTAAAAGATAACGTAAGAAAATATTTTCAATTATTTGGTGAAACAAAAAAATCTTATTGTGATTTTGGATTCAAGCCAGGTTTTTATAAACAGGTGGAAGCTTTTACAAAATTTTGTAGCTCACGGGAAAACATAATGTCCTCACTTACAAAGATAGAAGAGGGAATAGAAATTATTAAAGAAATAGAATATTTTCTAAAATAAAGTTAACAAAAATTTTTTAGGATAAATAATATAATTATTTTTCTTTAAATTATTCTTATTGGATTAGCTAATAAAAAAAGCATTTTAAATTTTATATTAATTTTTGAGGTTTTTATTGCTGGTTATTCCGAATCTTTTTATAAAAAGTTTTTATATTTAATGGAATATAGAAAATATTCATATTTTTTAAAAACTACTTTACGCATTTTCACATAATTTATTTGATTAAAATTTTAAAGAAAGATTTGTTAAACAGTGCTTCTGCTAAGATAAAATATTAATTATTTTCGTTAACTTTGATGAAAGTTCTAGTTACTGGTTCTGCCGGGTTTATTGGTTTTCATCTAACTAAAAAACTTTTAGAAAGAGGCGACGTAGTATTAGGTATAGATAATTTGAATCCTTATTATGACGTGACGCTTAAAAAAGATAGATTATTGGAACTTCAAAAGGCAGCAAAAAAATATAGTACCTCTTTTCAATTTTCAGAAATTAATCTTGAAGATTCAGAAAATATTAATTCATTTTTTGATGAAAATAAACCACAAAAAGTAATTAACTTAGCCGCTCAGGCTGGGGTAAGATATTCACTTGAAAATCCAAGTGCATATATACAATCCAATTTGGTTGGTTTTGGGAATATATTAGAAAATTGCCGAAATCATGATGTAGAACATTTAGTTTATGCAAGCAGTAGTTCTGTTTACGGAGGAAATACAAATTTTCCTTTTTCAGAAAAAGATGGAGTTAATCATCCTGTTAGTTTATATGCTGCTACAAAACGTTCTAATGAATTAATGGCTCATACATATAGTCATTTATTTAATTTACCTTCTACGGCGGTTCGTTTTTTTACAGTATATGGTCCCTGGGGGAGACCGGATATGGCTCTTTTCCTTTTCACAAAAGCAATTTTGAATAATCAACCAATAAAAATTTTTAATCAAGGGGATATGATAAGAGACTTTACCTATGTAGATGATATTGTAAATTCGTTAATAAAACTTTTGGATAAGGTCGCAACACCATTAAAGAACTTTGATTCATCTAATCCAGATCCCTCTACCAGTTGGTGTCCTCACAGAATATTTAATATAGGTAATTCTAAACCAACTAATCTAATGAAATATATAGATTGTTTGGAAAACTCATTAAATAGAAAAGCAATTAAGTTCTTTCTTCCTATGCAAAAAGGTGATGTAAGGGTTACGTCCTCAAACTGTAGTGCACTTGAAGATTGGATTGGTTATAAACCTTCAACCGAAATAGAGACTGGTATATCTAAATTTGTTAAGTGGTTTAGAGAATATTATAAAATATGAAATTTCAAGATTATAAAGATTGTACTGTTGCTGTCTTGGGACTTGGTTACGTTGGCCTACCATTAGCCATAGAATTAAGTAAGCATCAAAAATGTCTTTTATCGAATATTAAATTGGAAAGAAAAGTAATTGCTTTTGATATTAATGAGAAACGTATTAAGGCTTTAAAGAAAAATTTTGATGAAACTAAGGAAGTAAGTTTTGATGAATTAAATTCAGCTAAAAATATTATTTTTACTTCAAATAAATTAGATTTAATTAATGCTTCAATTTTTATAATAACTGTTCCTACACCAGTTGATGATGCAAATAAACCAGACTTAAATATTCTTAAGAAAGCAACCTATACAGTCGCTGAAATTATGAAAAAAAGATATGAAATAAAGAAAAAAAATAATAATAATATTATTGATGTTGTTATATACGAGAGTACAGTATATCCTGGAGCAACTGAAGAATTCTGCATACCAATAATTGAAGAACAAAAAGATTTAATGTTAAATAAAACCTTTGTATGTGGATATAGCCCTGAAAGAATAAATCCTGGTGATAAAGAACATAATTTAATTAATACAGTAAAAGTTACAAGTGGAAGTTGTGATGATGCAAGTGAATGGATTAGTTCTTTGTATGGATCTTTTATTAAAGGGGGTATATATAAGGCAAAAAATATTAAAGTGGCTGAAGCAGCGAAGGTTATTGAAAATACTCAAAGAGATTTAAATATAGCTCTTATAAATGAATTAGCAATGATTTTTAATAAATTAGAAATTGATACACATGATGTGTTAAAAACAGCAGGTTCAAAATGGAATTTCCTCAATTTTAAGCCAGGACTTGTTGGCGGTCACTGTATTGGAGTAGATCCATATTATTTAACGTACAAAGCTGAACAAGTGAATTATTACCCAGAAATTGTTCTGGCTGGAAGAAGAATTAATAACAACATGAGTAAATGGATATGTGATCAAATAATTAAAAAAATGTCTTTGACTGGAAATTTAGTTAAAGGGAGTAGAGTTATCTTATTAGGCATTACATTCAAAGAAAATTGTCCTGATGTAAGAAATACTAAAGTCATTGATATTATAAATATCCTCAATGAGTATGAAATAATTATTGACGTATATGATCCGTGTGCTGATTTTTCTAAGGTTGATAATAGTTTAAACATTAATATAATCAAGAAGCTTTCCCCTCCATATAGATATGATGTAGCATTGGTTGCTGTTGGGCACAATGAATTCAAAGATAAGAATATTAATTTTTGGAAGGATTTAATTACTAAAGAAGGTTTAATTATCGATTTGAAAGATATTGTCCCTAGGGAGATAGTTAGTCTAAGATTATGAGCATCTTAGTAAATAATTAAACTTAAGATTTTTTCTTAATTTTTAAATAAAAAAATATTAATGCCAATGTTTATACCATGCTTGAAAATTAAGTATTGTCCACAACTGGTGATGCCAACAATATTTTTGCGATTTATGTTCTTCCCAAATTTTTCTTACTTGATTTGGTTCAAAAAAACTGTTTTTAAGTTCTCTCTCACTTAACATTTCTTCAGTCCAGTCTCTTAAATCAGTACATAACCATTGATCGATTGGTATCCCAAATCCCATCTTTGGTCTATTAATTAATTCTTCGGGTACATATTTGCATAAAACCTCATACAAAGCCCATTTCCCTTTACCATTATAGAATTTTTGATTAAAAGGAAGGCTCATCGTCCATTCAATTAGGGTGTGGTCCAGATAAGGTACTCTTGTTTCAAGACCATTAGACATTGATGCTCTATCTGTTTTGACTAGAATATCGTCTGGCAGATAAGTTTTCATATCTAGAGCCATCATTATTTCTCTAAAATCGTATTCCTGCCTCCAATTCTTTTCTAAAAGATCTAAATTCAAGTCTTTTATTTCATTCCTTAGAAATAAAGAGGGACTTTGTATTACTGAAACTATTTTTTTATAGTAATCTATATCATCTTTTATGGTTAGAGTGTTTGAAAGCTTTTGTATTCTGTCACCAAAAGCTGGAATATTTCCTAAAGAAAATAATTTTCCAAGATATCTATCTAGATAGTTTGAAGGTAAAATTTTTAAAAGATTTGAAAATAAATACTTTAATTTTTTAGGATATTTCTGAAAAGTCTTAAATATTTTGTATCCAAGATTATATCTGTTATATCCACAAAATAATTCATCGCCTCCATCGCCAGCAAGCGATACTGAAACATGACTTTTAATTAGTTTGCTGAGGATAAATGTAGGAATCTGTGATGAATCTGCGAAAGGCTCATCCCAGATAATTGGAAGATTTGGAATTACAGATATCGCATCCTTTTCTTTAATGTAGAGTTCATTATGGCAAGTACCTAGATAACTTGATATTGCTTTTGCACTATTTGCCTCGTTATATCCTGGTGTCTCGAATCCTATAGTGAAAGTATTGATGGGAGATTTACTAAGTGATTGCATTTCTGCAGCAATTAAACTTGAATCAATACCTCCAGATAAACTAACTCCAATTGGAACATCCGATAACATTCTCATTTTTACTGAATTTTTAATTCTCAAATCCAATTCATTTATTACTTCATCATGTGAAAAATTATGCCTGCAAGAAATACTTTTGTCTAAAGTTGAAAATAAATCCCAATAAGATTTATGATCAGATATTTCAAATTTATCTATATCGAAAGTTATTATTGTTCCTGGTTCAAGTTTATAAATTCCATCATAAATACAAAATGGTGTTGGTACATAAGAATAACGAAGATATAGATTTAATGCTTCTGAATTAATTGAAGGAGACCAGTCAGGGTGATGTACAAAAGATTTTAATTCTGATCCAAAAAAGAATGTTTTTTTTAATCGGCCATAGTAAAGAGGTTTTTCCCCAAGTCTATCTCTTGCAAGAAAAATCTTTTTTTCTTGCCTATCAAGTAACACGAAGGCAAACATCCCATTCATCATTTTTAAAGTTTCTTCTATACCAATAAGACTAAATGACTCCAATATTGTTTCAGTGTCACTGTTTCCTTTCCATTTGAAATTAGCTTTTTGATTGAGGTTTTTTCTAATATCAAAATGGTTATAAATTTCTCCATTGAATGAAATGACAAATCTTTTGTTAAGACTTATCATAGGCTGATTACCATATCTAGATAGTTCTAATATTGAGAGTCTGGTATGACCTAATGATATGCTTCCTGAGTTATCTGTCCAAAAACTTTGATGGTCTGGTCCTCTTGAATTAAGAGAATTCGTCATTTTTGATATTATCATTTCATCACTAGAGTTTAATGAAACAAAACCTGTAATTCCGCACATATATTTGACAAACTATATTTACAAATTATTCAATATTATGAATTAAATTTTTTTCATTAATATATTTTAATAATAAATATATAGCGATATTTTAAAGAAAATATTTTTTAATATAAATATAATGCTGTTGTTTAACTATTAACATCAAAATATTATTTCGCAAGTAATAAAAGTCTTTCAGCAATTAAGAAAGTTCTATTTTGATATTTAATATATTATTTTAAGTAAAATTTTTTAAAAAATTTCTGATCTATCAATTATTAGATCAGCTAATTCAAAACTAGCTGTAAAAGCTGGTGAAATAGCATTTAATACATGCGTGCTATTAAGACCATTTATACATAAAAAATCATCAATTAACTTACTATCTTTTAAATTAAATAATTGAGCTCTAATTCCAACTTTATTACTTGGTTCAATAAATTCTGGTTTAAGGGAAGGTATCAGCTTTTTAGCAGCTTTTACTAAAAATGGCTGAAAAGATTGAAATGCCTGCTCATTGACATATTTTTGAAATCCTCCTTTATTTTGAATATATTGACTAGCTAAAATTGAAATATTTTTAAATGCCATTAAAGGTTCTAATCCATCAAAAAGATTATAATTTTCTCTTCCCCATGCAGGAGTGGCGGTAGGGCCTATAGTTATTACAGGTTTAGAATCAGCACTTGGAGTAAAATGTACACCTAAAAAAGGAAATGCCAAATCTGGCACAGGGTAAAGGTTTGTTGATATGGAAATCGGACTTTTATCTTTTATTTTCCAGTATAAACCTTTGAAAGGAAGCAGAATATAATCCAAACCAATTTCAAACTTATGCGCCAATCTATCTGATTGAAGTCCAGAACAATTAAAAAGATAGTCAAAACTCAACTTACTATTATCTTCGAAAACTAATTCACTTTTAAATTTGTTTACTTTAGATATTTTATGTCCCATTTTAAATTTCACGCCTTTTAACTCTAATTGGCTTTTGAGATGATTTATTACTTGTTTAGGATTAACCACTGCAGTATTTGGACTCCATAATGCTCTCCCAGAAGCTGATTTAGCTTGAGGTAAAATTTCATAAAGACTTTTTTCATCAAGATATTCAACTTTTGCACCATTCTTAATACCCCTTTCTGCAAGAACATCTAATTGCTTATCAAGATGTGTTTCTGTTGGAACGATAATTTTTCCGCAAGAATTGATTGAAAGTTTATTATCTATGATCCAATTTTTTAATCTTTTTGATCCTTTTACACTTACTTTAGCCTTTAATGAACCTGGTTTATAATATAGACCTGCATGCAAAACTCCACTATTTCTCCCAGAAGTATGTAATCCAACTGCATTTTCTTTTTCAATAATAGTAATTTTATTTGATATTTTTCTTTCAATTAATTGATAAGCAATACTTTGACCAACCATTCCCGCTCCAATTATAACAATTTCAGTTTTTATATTTTTCATAACTTTTTTAAAAAAAATTATTTTTTAATCCATCCTAACTTAGTAAAGAAAATTAATTAAAATAATGATTAACTAATAAAATAATCTATTTAATAAATTATTTGGGAAATCATTTAAATTTTATTATCTTTTTAGAATAATATAAATGTAACTCAATATATAATTTTATTTATTTAAAGATAAAAAATATTTTTCAATTCGCATTAACATCCTATTCATGAAATATTCTAAGATAATTTAAAAATAGAATTTTTAAACTACTTTAGAGACTTAATCTTTATTTTTATAATTTAACGATATATGTATATTATTCTTAAAAATACAATAGGATAATTTTTTAAAATGAAACAAGAAAATACAAAAAATAGAATTGGTTTTATGCAAGGGAGGTTGTCTGAACCAGTAGATAATAAAATACAAGCATTTCCAATACATACTTGGGAGAAAGAATTTAAATGGGCAAAAAATATTGATATTAAAAATATGGAATGGACTATAGATTATCAAAATATTTTGCAGAACCCCCTTATGCAGAAAAATGGTAGAGATAAAATTAATTTTTTAAAAGAAAAATATGATCTTAAAATACCTTCGATCACATGCGATTGCTTTATGCAGCAACCATTTTGGAAAGAGTCTAATCCAGAAAATAACAAAAAATTAATTAATTTATTCTTTAACTTAGTTCAAGCTTGTAAGATAATTGATTGTAGAATAATAGTATTGCCATTAGTAGATAATGGAAAATTAGAGAAAAAAAAAGAAGAAAAATACTTAATAGATTTCTTAAAAGATAATATTGATTTTATAAAAGATAATAATGTTCAAATTGCTTTTGAGATAGATTACGAGCCTAAAAAAATTGCAATCTTTTTAGAAAATTTAAACACTAACTTTTTTGGAATAAATTATGATATCGGTAATAGTGCCTCACTAGGATTTGAACCAGATCAGGAGTTCTATAATTATGGCGATAGAATATTTAATGTTCATATAAAAGATAGAAAATATAGAGGTTGCACTGTGCCTCTTGGAGAAGGAAATGCTAATATTCCTTTAGTCTTATCCCTGTTATCAAAATATAAATATAAAGGTAATTTTATTTTTCAAACAGCCAGAACCTACAAAGGGAATCATATAAATTTAATGCAAGAATATTACATCAATCTACTTGAAGCATTGAAAATCTGTTAATCTTTAGGAAAATATTTCAATAAATACTTGAAAGGGATATTCGAAAACAAAATAGTTTTTGTTACTGGATCTACTAGGGGTATAGGCTTACATATAGCAAAAAAATTTTCACTAAATGGTGCAAAAGTTTTTCTAAATGGAAGAGATCAAAAATTTTTCAAAAGTGCTATTGAATTTATACCCGATGCTCAAATAATTAAAGGAGATTTAACAAATCCTGCCACTTTAAAGAAAGTTACAGATGAATTAAAAGAGCGTGTAAAAAATATAGACATTCTTGTTTGTAATCTAGGAAGCGGAAGCTCTGTAAAACCCGGTGATGAGAATAATGATGAATGGAAAAGAATGTTTGAATTAAATTTTTTTTCTGCAGTAAATATAATAGATCTTTTAAAGTCCGAACTCATAAAGAGATCAGGATCTATACTTTGTATATCTTCAATTTGCGGTAATAAAGTAATAGATGGTGCGCCTTTAACTTACTCATGTTCAAAGGCTGCCTTAAATGCTTATGTAAAATGTTCTGCTAATTTATTTGGGGAAAAAGGAATAAGAATAAATGCAATCGCCCCAGGAAATATTTTATTTGAGGGTTCCTCTTGGGATAAGAAAATTAAGCAAAATAAAAAATTAACAGATAATATATTAAAAAATAAGGTGCCTTTATCTAGATTTGGCAATCCTGAGGAAATTGCAGATTTAGCTTGTTTCCTATCATCACCAAAAGCAGCATTTGTTACGGGTTCAATTTGGGATATAGATGGAGGTCAAAGTTTTTAGCAGATTTTTGAGAATAATAATTGATTTAAAAATTATTAAGTTATATTTTCCAATTAGCAATAAACTTGATTAATTTAATTTTGTGATTCAAATTAGTAAAATATAATATCTTTAAAAGAATATCTTAATCTAATTAATTCTTCGTAGAACTATTCTCAAAATATTATTCAATTATGGATAAAAAAAATAATAAATTTTTAAATATTGCAATCTTAGGTATTGGCAATATAGGTGCAAGACATTTAGAAAGCATTATAAAAACTTCCCGTAACATAAATATTTTTATTTTTGATATCTATGAAAGTCGCTCAAAAGAAGTAATAAATATTTATGAACCTTTTAAAAAAAATATAAATATTAATGCAATTAATAATATCAAAGATTTGCCAAGTGAAATAAGCTTCTGTATTATTTCAACTACTGCGTTAGAAAGATTGAGTGTACTTGAGAAAATAGATAGTAATATAAAATTTTTACTTTTAGAGAAAGTATTAACATCATCTAAAAAAGAATTAAAAAGATATCAATCAATTAGTAATCAGTTCGAAGCTGTATTCGTAAATATGCCTTATTATTATGAAAATATTTTTCAAGAGATTAAAAAATATATATCTAAACCTAATAAGATTATTTTTCAAGGAGGGGACTTTGGAATAGCGTGTAATTTAGTTCATTTTATAGATATTGCAGAAAAATTGTTACAAAAAAAAATTAGGAATTTTAAACAAAATAATAATAATCTTTTATGGAAAAAAGCTAAAAGAGAAGGCTTTTACGATTTAACTGGTGAGATAATGCTGGAGCTAAGTTCGGGAGAAAAAATTTATATAATTTCAGAAGTTAAACCTCAAGAGGATATAAAAATAATTGTATCGGATGAATTTAACGAGATTGTATATGAATGGGATAACGGAGAACTATTTAAAAATAGTATTTTTTGCAGTAAAAATATAATTACTTATCAAAGTTCAAGAACATTAAATATATTAGAAGACTTATTAACTGGTAAATCACCCAAAGTTTCATCTTTAGATAATGCAATAAGAATTCATAATCAACTTATTGATATACTTCAACCCTCTTGGAATAAATATTATGAAATTAATTATGATTTTAAACATAAGTTTAATGAGAAAATGATTATTACTTAATCACTTTATTTAATTTTATTTAATGAGTATTGCATTCTATTACCATTGTTTTAGTGATTAGGTTAATAAGGGTTGTAAAATGAGTTATTATTTGAGACAAAGAATTTTTTTATTTAAAAAATAAAGTTTTAATAAATTTATGATATCCATCTCTAAATCTGAAGAACGTCTTAAAAAAGCATTTGAAATAGATTATTTTTATGATCCCTTTTTTATTGCTGAAATTGGGATCAATCATAATGGCTCTGTCAAGCTAGCAAAAGAGCTTATAGATATGGCAGTAAAGGCTGATTGCGATGCCGTTAAATTTCAAAAAAGAGATATTAATACCGTCTATAGTAGTAAAATTTTAGATTCCCCAAGAAAAAGTCCTTGGGGAGAAACTACAAGAGAACAAAAAATTGGTTTGGAGTTCTCTAAAGATGAATACATAGAGATAGATGATTACTGTAAGAAAAAAAATATTTTATGGTCTGCATCAGCATGGGATACTAAAAGCCAAGATTTCCTAAAAGAATTTAATCTTCCTTTTAATAAAGTTGCATCTGCTTTGGCAACAAATAAACCATTTCTTGAATACGTAGCAATGGAAAAAAAATTAACTTTTGTTTCTACTGGAATGATGCAAGAAAAGGATATTGATGAAATTATTAATATCTTTAAGGATAATAAATGCCCTTTATGTCTTTTTCATACAGTAAGTGTATACCCATCCCCAGAAAATGATTTGAATTTATTATTAATTAAAAAATATAAGGAAAAATTCAATATCCCTATTGGATATAGCGGGCATGAATCAAGTGTTTTACCTTCAATCATTGCAGCGACAATGGGAGCATCAGCAATTGAAAGGCATATTACCTTAGATAGAGCAATGTATGGATCTGATCAATCTGCTTCTTTAGAATCACAAGGTTTAAATAATCTTGTTTCTTCTCTAAGAAAATATAAAAATCTCCTCGGTAATAATAAGAAAACTTTTTCTCTAGAGGAGAAAAATGTAGCAAATAAACTTCGATATTGGAAAAATCCTGAATAATGATCTACTGTTTTGATATTGATGGAACTATCTGTTCCTTTACAGATGGGAACTATGAGAAAGCTGTTCCTTACTTAGATAGAATAAAACAAATAAATAAGCTTTTCTTAGATGGGCATACCATAAAGTTATTCACAGCAAGAGGAACTACTACTAAAATTGATTGGCGTGATTTTACTGTTGATCAATTGAAAGATTGGGATGTTAAGTATCATGAATTGATATTAGGTAAACCTCATGCCGACATCTTCATAGATGACAAATCTGTCCACTCAGAAAGTTGGTTTTTTCAAAATGAAGTATCTGCATAAAAGACTTATTCAAAGAAGCAAAATTTTAGAAAAATTTTTTTTTGAGAATGAGAAAAATATTTCAGAATTATTTGTTGATGTAGAGAATTCCATATCGAATTCTGGGAAATTAATTCTGATTGGTAATGGCGGGAGTTTTGCTATAGCCCAGCATATATCGGCAGAGTTTACTGGTAGATTTGTAAAAGAAAGAGATTCTATTCCTTCCTTTGTCTTGGGAAGTAATCCCTCATCTTTTTCTGCAATTTCAAATGATTATGGATATGAAAATAGTTTTTCGAGAGAATTTAGTTCGCTTGCTAATAAAAAAGATATTTTGATTGCAATGTCTGTATCAGGGAAAAGTAAGAATATATTAAAAACTCTTGAAGCATCAAAAGTTAAAAGTATAAAAAGTTATTTTTTAACTGGTCAATCAAAAGAAAAGATTAATGTAGAAAAAATTTTAGGAACAAATTTAATAACAGTACCGTCCTCTGAAACTGCTATCGTTCAAGAAATACACTTCACCATTCTGCATGAGTTGTGTAATTTTATAGATGAAAATTATTCATCTCTTAAAAATCTTTAATTGTTCTTTCCTATAAGAAATTCTAAAAATTCTAAATCTTCTAAAGTATCAATTTCATGCGAAACAGGAGTCTCATATAATTTAATTTTTTCTCCATGTAGAGAATTTGAAGATATTTGATCTGTTTTAATCAAATCGAGATATCCATTAGGAACGTAAACCTTTGGAAGTTTTTGTCTTGGATTATTAGTATCTTTTAGTTCAAAATTACTGACAATGGGTTCTGCATAATTATTTTTATCTTTTAAAAACCATTTAAAAGGACTTTCCGAACATTCGTGTACTGATCTTAGCGAAGATGATTCATTATCTTCTAAAAATAGATTTATTCCATTTTCCACTACTCCTAAATCCCTTATTGGAGTAGTTGGTCTTAGATGTACCCATATGTCTGGACTTCTATCCGAAAAAAAATTATAAAGATGTTTAAATAAATCATGATCTGTTGCATTGTCGCCACTAATTTCACTTGGTCTTAAAAATGGAGTTTCAGCACCAGCTTTTTTGCCAATATCCTGGTAATCAATAGAATCTGTATCTAAGATAACTCTAGATATGAGATTTGATTTTAAGGCTATTTCTATGGAATGCACAAGCAGAGGTTTTCCACCAAGATTTCTTATGTTCTTATTTTTTACACCCTTTGAACCTGATCGTGCTGGAATTATTGCCCATACTTCTTTCATATTTAAACCCAAATTTTATTCTTATTTTAAGTTGCTAATTGTAAAAGAATGAAAATTTAAAATTTTTCATTATATTACTTCCTAAGTATTGGTTTTATTGAAGAAGACAAAAGCATAATTTCTTTAGAAAAACGAATCCATTTATTTATAGGATTTACTGAACTAGAATTATATAAAAAATTTGGAATTATAATTCTTGAAATTTCAGCTAAAAATAAAAGATATTTTTTATTCCAGAGAAAAGGTAGTTGTCTAAAATATTCAACGGTAACATTTTCAAACCCATGCATTTCCTGTATATCTTTTAATGAAGTTTTCATAAAAGGTGTTCTATGTGTATAGTCCTCAAAGTAAATTCTGAAGTTATGTTCCCATGATGGACAAAGAGTTATAGCAATCCCCCCAGGTTTAAGCACTCTAAACATCTCCTCAACAAGCTTTTCAGGATAATAGAAATGTTCAATAACAGATTTGGAATAAACGATATCAAAAAAATTATCTGGGAAGGGAATTCCATCATTTTCTATATCAGATTTTTTAAAATTTATCTTAGGCAAATATTTTAAAACTGTATCTGATTGATCAGTAGCATGACCAACTAAACCACATTTCATAAATCCTTTAAGAAATTCACCCCTACCACAACCAATGTCTAGTATTTTTTGATTCTTTTTTAATTTATATCTTTCAAAGATATATTTAGTTAGATGGTATGGATATGATGTTAGAGGTTTTTTTCTCTCATCATAAATAACCTGTACATAATCAAATTTATTATTTTTCATTGATAATATTTAAATTTTATTCAATTCTAATCTTACAATGATTCTATATTTTAATTTTTAAGAATTTGATGCTTCATATATAGCCTCGTCTAAAACCTCTATTCCTTCTAACAAAGCTTCATTAGTAATAATTAAAGGTGGGCCAATTTTGATAGATTCTCTACCTGTATGTACTACTAGTAATCCTTTCTGCATACATAACTCGGAAACTTTGCTTGCAAAAGCAGAATCAGGAGCATTATTATTAGTTTTTTTAAATAATATAGCCGCAATTAAACCTTTACCAAAGATATAGCTTATTTTTTTTGGATATTTTTCTTTAAGACTATTTAAACCATCAAATAAAATTTTACTTTTTAAATTGGTCTTACTAATAAGTTTTTTTTCTTCAATTTCTTCAAGAACGGCTAATCCAGCAGCACAAACAAGTGGATTAGCAGAATGTGTACTGCTCATATTTCCAACTTCTGGTAAATCCATTATTTCACTTTTCCCTAATACTCCAGATAAAGGAACTCCCCCTCCCATCCCTTTACCAGTGCAGATTAAATCTGGTACCACATCGTAGTGTTCATAGCCAAAATTTTTACCAGTCCTACCGAAACCAGATTGCATTTCATCGAATGTTAATAGGATATTATTTTCATCACAAATTTTTTTTATTTCTTGAACAAATTCTTTTGGATAAAAGATCGCTCCCCATCCTTGAAAGGTTTCTAAAATAAAGCCGCAAATATCAGTTTCTATGTTTATACCATTATTTTTTAGTTCTAATATTGACTCATTCAACATTTCAATTCCTTTTTTTTCGTTCAAACTCCAGGGATAAGGAAAAGATATAAAGTGTATATCTTTATCTTGGTATCCTATCCATTCTTTTTGCGATGAATTACTACTCATCATTTGTGCACCAAGTGTTCTGCCATGCCAATTATTTTCAATGGCAATAATACCTAGTCTTTTTTTTGATTTTTTCTTACCATTCATCCTCATCAATTTAAGTGCAGCTTCTGTGGCTTCTGTCCCTGCTGATAATAAAAAAGCCTTTTGAAAATTCTTACCTGCAAACTTAATTAATTTCTCAAGATAGTCAGCTCTCTTTCTATTACTATATGCATAACAATTAAGGAGCGGACTATCTATAGTTTTTTTTATTGCATTAGATAATCTTTTATTCGAATGACCAATATTAGCTACAAATATTGTTGATGTAAAATCTATCCAACAGTTTCCTGCAGGATCAAAAACATTAAAATCTATTGCTTTTTCCCATATTATAGGCAACTGCCCATGCATAGATCGAGATTCAACCATTTCGAGACGTTTTAATATCTCTTTAGTTCCTTCGCATGGTATTGCAGTTTGAATTAACCTATTTTTTGTCTTTATTTTTTTTACAATTTTTGGCTCTAAAGAAAAAGAATGAGCATGCATAACAATTTTCAATATTAATTTAATTATAAAACTAATCGTGTAAAATGATTTAATAAAACTTTTATAAGTGAAACCAAAAATTCATCTTACAGCTTTATCTAATGATATTTTTAATGATAATGATTTAATTTTAGGTGAATGGTGTATTCCAGATTCTAATGAGAAGTTTTTGCCTTATCATTGGGATGATATAGATAAAATGCACTCAGACTTTAAAGTAATAGATGATATATATGAGGAGGCATTAATAATATTTAAAGACATATTGAATGAACATCATAAAAAAGATTTTTCTTTAAAATCTTGGCGAGTATTGATAGGAAATTGGCTTCATACAACTTTACATACTATTTATGATAGATATTTCATTATAGATTTTTTTTACAAGAGGGAATTATTTAATTTTAAGAATACTGAAATCTGTTGGTATAACATTAAAAATCAAGACTTAGTTTTTTTCTCAAGTTATAGTACTTGTGATTCTATGAAAAGGTCAGATGTAGTAAATCAATATATTTTCCAATTCATATTAAAAAATTTTTCAAAAATTAATAGTCCCCGAAAAAAAAATATCAAAAAACAAAATCTTAAGAGTTTTAAAAAAAATTTTAAAAATGCTAATTTCAAGAAAAATAAATTTTTAAGAATTATTTTATCTTGTGCGTCTTTCTTAAGAAGGATATTTTCGTATTTTAGGATTTATCATGTAATAACAAACTATACTCGGTTTCCGAAAATACAAGATATTAGATTATCTCTAAATTTCGGATCATTTTATTTACCAGGAATCATAAATGACAACATTTCAGGTTCGGGTCAAATTACATTTGATTATGAATTACGAAAGAATTTGACAAAAAAGGTTTTGAGAAGAATTAATAAATCAAAAAAGTTAAGGAGAAATTTAAATACTGAATTAATAAACATTATTACAAAATTAACTTTTGAATTGATTCCATTTAATTTTCTTGAAAATTTTGATTCTCTTCATAAAAAATGTCTTCTGGAAAATTGGGTTTTAAGAAAAACAAATATTTTTACTTCAACTTCTTTTTATAACAATGACTCATTTTGTATGAGTTCAGCAATTGCATTAAATAATAATTCAAATCTTTTTATAATTCAACATGGCGGAAATTTTGGGAATGCAAAATTTAATAGCAGTGAAAATCATCAACGAAAAATTTCTTCTAAATATTTAACTTGGGGATGGAAGGAAGATGATAATACCTTACCATTAGGAGTTTTAAAACCTATAAAAAAATGCGACAAGAGAATTCGAAAAAAGAAAGAAGTTTTGCTTATTAGTATGGAGCTTTATAGATATAGTTATGTAAGTTATAGTGGTGTTCATTCTACACAATGGCTTGATTATCAGAATGATTTAGAGAGAATTGCAGTTGATATTAATTCTTCAGGATATGATCTATTCGTAAGAGTTAAACCTCTTCCTGATTCATGGAATTCTGAAAAAAGATGGCGATCATTAAATTTTAAAATCGATAATACCAAATCCTTTTTCCAATCATGTAGAGAATCTAAAATTGTTTTGTGCACCTATAACGCAGCAACATTCCTCGAAACTATTTATATGGATATACCTACTCTTATTTATTGGGATAAAGAAATGTGGGAGATGAGACCGCAAGCAAATAAATTTTTTGAAACTTTAAAGAAATTAAAAATTCTTCATTACGATAAAATATCTCTTATGAAAACCCTAAATTTTGCAAAATCTATAGGTTATCTTGAGTGGTGGGAAAGTAAAAATAAAGAAAAAGAATTTTTAGAATTCAAGCAAAATTATTGTAAAGACCCTAATACAAAAGTATTGAAATACTCAAGTTTATTAAAGATATAAATTTTGATTTTAATTAATAATCATTTTTAGAAAAAGATAAATATGATAAATTTGTAATCAAATTATTCTTAAAGAAAACTAGATAGTTTTTTTATATTTTAATTCTTGAAAATTTATATAAAAAGCATCTAAAAAAGATAAAAAATTTTTATATTTAGCTCACTTAACATTAAAATTATGGATGTATTTACCAATAAAATTTCAAATTATATTTAAGGGAATGAAACTCATCTGGAAATAAAAATAATCTGTATAAAATTTTTGGTCTAACTCAAGACTAGATTACTATTAAATCTTAAAAAAATAATAAATCTATTTTTTTTCAATTTGAATTTATATTAAAATTATATTAACATTAAATTATGTCTGAAAATATCGAAAAAGCAGGAGATAATATTAGCACCGATGTTAGTTCGTGGAGTTTTGCCGGAAAAACTCCATTAGTTTTTGATCAACACATATCAAAATCTGTGCCCGGTTATGATGAAGGTCAACAGATTATTGCTTCATATTGTGATTTCTTTATAAATCTTAATCCAAAAAGAATATATGATTTAGGCTGTTCAACTGGTTCCTTACTACAAAAAATAGAATCTAGACATTCAAATA
The DNA here is from genome assembly GCA_003210155.1 of Prochlorococcus sp. AG-424-E18. Lineage (GTDB taxonomy): Bacteria > Cyanobacteriota > Cyanobacteriia > PCC-6307 > Cyanobiaceae > Prochlorococcus_A. Next base: position 18,481 of record QCNC01000004.1, read on the forward strand.
AGGATATTTCTTATATAGGTTATGATGTTATCCCTGAGATGATAGATATTGCAAATAAAAGAAAATTTATTAACAAAAATAGATTTGACTTCGCATGTGAAAATATTCTAGATGTTGACTTTTTGGAATCCTCAGTAATCACTTCTTACTATACTTTGCAATTCATATTGCCAAGTGTAAGGCAAAAGTTGGTAAATAAAATTTATGAATCTTTATGTTGGGGGGGAGCCTTCTTTGTCTTCGAAAAGACAAGAGGTCCAGATGGAAGATTCCAAGATATGAATACCCATGTCTATAATGATTATAAATTAAGGAATGGTTACAAGCCAGAAGAAATTTTTTCAAAGAGTAGATCTCTGGCTGGCGTTTTAGAGCCTTTTTCAGATCGGGGCAATCATGAAATGTTTGAAAGAGCTGGATTTAAAGATATAGAATACATCTTTACAAACATTTCCTTCAAAGGTTGGATTTGTGTAAAGTAAAATTTTTTAAATTTCCTTTAATTCTTTATATATTTCTAAGAATTTATATAGTAATAAGTTAAAAAAAAATTGTTTTAGACAAAAATCATTCTTAAATTATTAAGGGATCCAAAAAATATATTTTCTAAAATTTCAAAAAGTTTAGGAAGCTAGATTTAAAAATTGAATAAAAAATTCCTTTTCATTTAAATTTTTATAATTTATGAAAATTAACTTTTTAGCAAAAATAAGGATCAAAAAATAATATATAGTTATCCCAATAATCAAATTCAAGTGCTGAAATCTTTCCTGAAAAAATTATTACCTCCGATTTTACTGGACATTTACAAAACCTTAAAAAAAAATCAAAACAGCTTAACGGGGCCTTTCCCATATAATGAAATTCCTGATGAGAATGTATGGATTGGTAATTCTTACAAAAGTCACATAAAAAGTAAAGTAAGGAGTATAGATTTTTCTGAAAAATATAAATATGATTATTTAGACATTTCAACTTTATATCTAAACTCAATTACAGAAGAGGAAAGGTCAATTAAGGTATTAGATTGGGCAGGAGGCACAGGGCGTGTTTGGTTTAATATTTATAAAAACATTTATAAACCTGAAAAAATTGAATGGAATGTAGTAGATAAAAAGTTTCTAATGGAAATGGGAGAAAATCATAGCAAGCAGAATAAAATCCCAATAAGATTCTTCGAAAATATAGACGATTTACCCAACACTAATTACGACATCATTTACATCAATTCATCTATTCAATATCTCGAGAACTTTCAAAAGCTTTTAAGTAAGTTACTGAAAAAAAACCCAAAACATATTATTTTTAATAGATTATTGATTTCTGAAGGGAATTTAAATTTAACGTTTAGACAAAAAATTGGAGAAAGAGTAACTCCATGCACTTTTATCTCTGAAAAAGAATTGATTCAATTTTTGCACGACAATAGTTTTAAACCAATCTTTAACTCACCTTGTTGGGGACAATGCAAATATCTAAGTAGTATTCTGTCGAAGAAGTCTAAACAAAGTCTAGGTAGATATTTTAGTAAAGACATAATTTTCAGAAAAATATCTTCTTAGTTTTTTTTGCCAAATAATTCTCGCACTTTTGCAGTTTTATTATGATAATTCGTTTTTAGAGTTAAAATAAGCTGGTAAATCTTTAAAGATTAATCATTTGAAATTGTTTTTTAATGTAAATTTAGAAACTTATTAAATATTTATTATTCAAAAATATTCTTAAATTTTAGAAATTTAAAACAAAAAAAATTAATATTAATTAAAAACATTTCGATAATTTTTTTTAATTTCAATTTTTATTAAAATAGTAAAGAAAAAATTATATATTCTTTATATGGTAAAAAAGCAAGAATTATTTTTAAATTCAAATGATCATTCTTTTGAGCTAGGCTTTGCAGACAATTTAATGCTTAGAAATTATGCTAGATTAAACAATTTTTATTTTTGTTCGATGATTGGTGGAGCAGAATCAATAAGAGATTTGCAAGAGTCAAAAAATATATTTGCTGATGCTTTTGAGTTCCCAATGATAGAATCTTTGTTTGCAATTAAAAAAATTTTTGATGCTTTAGAAAAAGTTTTTATATTAGACAGTTACTCTTTAAAAAACAAATTTATTTTCATAAATATAGATTCAACTGATGGCTTAGAACTTTTAAAGGATTTGAATGATCTAATTATCCCAAAATTCCTTACAAAAGAAAACATAATTTTTAATTTTGATAGAAGATCTATAACAAAATCAATTGGATTAGTAAAAAGTGAAAACTTTGAAATGGAAGATTTTGAAGAACAAATCAATTCACTTATCCTAAATAAGATAAATTTTATCAAAAATAGATCTTTTAGATTTTCTGTTTCTGGCGGTATAAAAGAAAAATCTTTTATACATATGCAGGGAATAAATTTATCTCCAGATTTTATAAAAACAGGTCTTTTTACTATCAAATCAAATAATGATAATGACATAATTTTTCAAAAAATATCTGATTTACAAGCTTTAGAATTAAAAATAATATCTCAAATGAATAAATGCATAATTTACAAACATAATTATCTGAATATTAGAGAATCACATCTAAGAAATTATATAAAAAATAAATAATATGAATCCATTTTTAATTGAATTAGAGAAAAAAATTATTTCTCTTAAATCATCTCAAAGACTAAAAGCTATAAAAGCGGAATTTGAAGCTGAAGGGACAAGAATTGAAGAGCTTTCTATCTTATCTCATTTATGCACAACTAACTCAATACCTTTAACCCTTAAGGTGGGAGGTCCTTGCGCAAAAAGAGACATTTATGAAGCATTTCAAATAGGAGCTAATGAAATATTAGTTCCAATGGTTGAATCGGCATTTGCAATAGAATATTGTTCGGATGCTTATATGGCTTTGATCCCTAATTTTCAATCTCTTAAAACTCGTCCATTATTATCAGTGAATATAGAGAGCAAAAAAGCAATTCAAAATATTGATAGTATTTTAGAAAGCATAAAAAATTTATCACTTCCTATAAATAGTATCGTAATAGGGAGATCTGATCTTGCTAATTCATTAGGAGAAAAAGATGTTAATTCAGAATTAATTTTAGATTTAAGTTATATGCTTATAAAAAAATGCAGAGAAATTAATTTAAAAGTAACTATTGGAGGTAATTTAACTAGACATAGCTATAAATTTATTAATAATTTTGATAATAATATTTATGCTTTTGAGTCAAGAAAATGTACTTTTAGCAACCTTGAACCATTATCCCAAAATAGTTTTAATGCACTAATAAATGATGGATTAGAATTTGAATTGTCTTGGTTAAAATTCAAAAGGTCACTATATCAAGACCGATCTGAAGAGGAAAATTTTAGAATCTCAAAAATTTCAAAAAGAATCAATCAATAATTTTAAATGGTAAATCTAGTTACAAATTCTTTTAGTCTTGATTCTATAGAGGGAGTTATCTTTGATAAGGATGGAACCATCACAGACTCTAATATTTATTGGTCGAAAATCATAAAAATGAGAGCACAAAAAATTATAGAATATTACGGCATAAGACCAATTCACTTTAAAAATATTTGTTCTTCAATGGGTTTAGATAATAGTTCCAATAGGTTATTAGAATCAGGGCCAATAGCAATAAAAAGTAGAAAAGAAGTGATCAACAGCATAGTAGATTACTCAAAAGATATTGAAGTTATTTTTAATTATGAAGAAATAGAATCATTATTTTTTGAAGTCCATAATGAATTTCTGCCACAAATGGATGCTTTTATTAAACCAATTTATCCATGCCTAGATTTAATAAAAAGGTTATATCATTCAAAAGTTAAATTATCTCTTCTCACTAGCGATACAACAAAGAATGCTGAGCTAGTTTGTAAGAAATTAAAAATTACTTCCTATTTCGAACATATAGTAGGAGGAGACTTAAGTAACCACAATAAATCTTCAGGTATTCCAGCAAAGCTAATTTGTAAAAGAATGAATATAGAGAACAAAAATGTCATTTGCATAGGTGATACTCCTATTGATCATGAAATGGCAGTTAATGCAAATTTAAAAGGCTCTATTCTTGTTGAATCGGGACAAATTCCATTTAATTCATTATTAAGTTTTTCTAAGTATTGCGTTAAAAATTTATCTGAAATCTTTATCTATTAAAAAAAATACCATATTAAAAGAATTATTGAATTAGTCTGCAAATTCGAAATTTTTAGTATATTTATAAAAAATCAAAATAAAATAGATTAAAGTTTTAAAATTCCTATATTTATGAAGAAACTAAGTAAAGGCATTGGAATATGGCAAATTATTAACTCTAGTTTGGTAACAGATATTATTGCCAGTGCAGGATTCGAAATCACAATATTTGACTTAGAACACGGTCTTCATACCCCAGAAACAATACAAAACTGCCTTTATGCTGCAAATTCATCTGGATCGCTACTTACTATTGCAAGAATTCCTACACATGAATACCAATATATCGTACAGGTTATTGATACAGGTATTGATGGATTACTTTTCCCTCATGTAGAAACAAAAGAACAACTTGATAAAATCATTAATCTTACTTTTTTATATCCAGATGGTAATAAAAGTTTCTCTCCATTTATTTCCAGATTCAAGTTTGGGCTAGATAAGAAAAATAAAAATAATCCTTTACTTGGAATACTAATAGAATCAAAATTAGGTATGAAAAATTTAGATTTACTTTTGTCAAACCCAAAAGTAGATTTCGTTTATTTTGGCGCCTATGATTTGTCAATGGAAATTAATAAAAATGGCAGCATTTTCGATCCAGAAATAATAGACAATTTGAAAAAACTTATAAGTACTGCAAAAAGATTCGATAAAAAGATATTTGCAATTTATAGAAATGATAATGAACTTAAAATTTTATTTAATTTAGGAGTTGACTACCCAATAGCTTCTGTAGATACATCAAATTTGGTCAACAAATTAAGAGAAGAAAATCTAAAGTATTTAGAATTAAAATCTAAGATCGATTCTTAATATATTCTTTAACTATCTCTAAATCATTTACATTATCTACAGCTTTTCCTGATTTAGTTAATTCTACGCATTGAACATTAATATCTAGTTCTAAAAATCTATTTATTTCTAAATCTTCTTGTAGTTCAAAAGTGGATTTTTGTTTTTGTCTATGAAATAGTTCTAAATGTTTTTTATTAAATGCATATATACAAACGTGTTTATAAGCATTTTTAAAGACATCAAATTTACTTCCTGGAATAGCAGCTCTACTTGAATAAAGCAATTTTTTAGAATTGGTAAAAACCATTTTAGGAATTGATAAATTCCTAAAATCTGTTTCGTTTTTTATTTTTGTTATTGCTGTATGAACATCTAAAAGGTTATTTGATACTTCTTTTATGAAAAATTTTAGTTCTTCAGCTGGAAATATTGGTTCATCTCCTTGTAAATTTATATACTGATCAGCCTCTACTATTTCTGCTACTTCTGCAACTCTATCAGTTCCAGTAAGACAATTTTCAGAAGTCATTATTACTCTTGCCCCAAAACTCTCGCATTTATATTTAATCTCATTAGAGTCTGTAGCAATTATGATTCTTTCTTTTTCTCCTAATGCTTTTAAAGCACAGTTATAAGTCCTTTCAATAATGGTTTTACCTTGTATATTTATAAGAAGCTTTTTAGGAAGTCTAGTAGAGTTGAGCCTTGCTGGAATAACTAATACAAAATTATTTTTCATTTAAGAATTAAATTGATTTCTATATCAATTTTATTTACTAATTAATTTTTAATCAATTAAAGAATTTATTTCTTAGATCATTAATTGCTTCTAAAAATAATTTTTTGTTAGTTAATAAATTTTCATTATATTTTTGAAGATTTTTAAAAATTCTTAAGTAGTTTAAATTGAAACTAATCCCACCATATGGGACCTTACATTGTTCGGCCAATTTAGAAGTATATGAGTTTGTACCACCACAGAGAAGAATTGGTATTCTTTTAGTATTAGGAACTTTTGAATTTAGCTCTTTATAAATAATATCTGCTGTAGAGATAGTCTGCAATGTCTGATTAAAATTATCCTCATTGAAATCACTTATCCCATCTACTTCTAATATAAGGTTATTTTTAAAAATTGATTTTGCATTCTTAATTAATTCAATTATGTTAGCGTTACTCAGATTCTTTCTACTTAGTCTTAGGGAAATTGTTTGACCATTAAAATTTTCATTAATTATATTTGAATGACCAATAAATAAATCATTTTCAAAAAAATCTATGTGCAACTCTATTACGTCTATATCAAAATCATTTAATACTTGAATAGAATTTTTAAAATCTTGATTTCTTAATTTTAAAAAACTTGAGGTTTCAAAGCTTACAAATACTAAAGGAAAATTTTGAGATATATTTAATTCATCTTTCAATTTCTTATGTGAATTATTGATTGCTTCTTTAACTTTTAGAAGCAGTTCAAGATCAAATGTAATATCAATTGCATCAAAATTTCCTAAAGTAGCTAAGCAACTTGCCAAATAAATTTGATTTTTACTTTTATTGAACTCAAAATCTAGTTTATAGAAATTTGAATCCAAAAGTTTTTTCTTGTGGTAAGCATTTAAGCATTTCATTTTAAAAATAAAAAATTAAATTATTAACCTAATAAATTCATGGATATTAATTTTTTTGCCATACTTATTGCTTTTAATAAATTTTCATTTGTCATTTCTAATAAATTCGTTTTGTAAGGAGAAATAACTTTTCTAGCATGTGTACCAATTGTTATTCCATTGAATTCAACCTCGCATTGTCTTGCTAATTGACCGGTAAAGGAATTTGTTCCTCCTGAAATAAGAATTGGTAATTTTTTAAACTTTATTTCTTGTTTTTTTAAATTTTTATTTATAAAATCTGCTATTGAAACAGCTTGTAGAGTTGTATTAAAATCATCCGTACCTCCACTCATAGGTATACCATCTGCTTGAATAATTAATCTATCATCAGCTATGTCGAAAGCAGATTCTATTCTATCAATTAACATATCATTACTTAAGTGCTTTCTATCTAGACACATCGAAATCATCCCATTTGGAACCGATTCCGATACTACCTTCCATTCTCTCATCGTTGAATCATTATCTGGAACACCTGCATGCAGTTCAATACTTTCAGCTCCAGCCTCTACACATTCAGGCAATATATTTAATAATTCTTTAGCATTGTGACTATATGTTATCGCATTTGCCGCCGGGGGGCATACAGCTTCACAATTACCACAACCTATGCATAAATCTTTGATTATAATCAGATTTTCGGGTATAGCCTTGGTTGGGCAAGTAGGTATACATAAATTGCAGGAAACACAATCATTAGTTATAAATGCTTTCCTAACATGATGATCTCCAGGCATCCCTACACTTACTGTTACGAAGGGAATAAAGGGTATTTCAATCTTAAATTCTTTTGACTTTACTAATGCTGCATTTATTCCTTTTTTAGCAGCTTTTACTATGGTTGGACTAGCTGAGACATCAAAACCAGCGCAGCCTGCCATGGTATAAACATATGCTAAGTATTCAACTTCATCAGCATCTTCATTACCCGCACCACAAACTAATTTAAAATATTTTGATGATTGCAAAAGATCCCTATAAAGACCAAACCTAGAACTAGTTTTCATTTCCATAATTTCAATTAATAACTAGTTTAAAAATAATTAAGAATACACATCTTCCATTTTACAAGATTTTTTAGGAATAAAAGTTATTGCATATGCTTTTGAAGCAATAGGTTGCAGGGTAAATACTTTTTCCTCAGTTAAATGCAGCAATATTTCTTAGGTATTAAATTCTTTTTTGTTAAGAGCCACTTTTACTTAACTACCAATTAATATTATTCATTTTTACAAGAATCAAATTAATATAATTATCTCTAGGACAATTTCTCTTTTTTTATCTTGCAAAATGCGATAGGAATTAGTTTGGAAAAACTTTCCATTCATGCCTAGTAATTAATAGTAATAAGTCTTATTTAATAATATTCATGTCCAAACAAATTCCTTTTTTTTCTCAAATTAAAACCTCAACAAATTTTATATAAACTTTAACACCACCCAAAACTAAAATTTATTTTCAGAAAGGTAATTTTAAGAATGGAAGACATCAAAATTCCCTTGACAATTGGGAGCGGGATTTCTAAATATTAATGGTCTGCAAATTGCTAGTTTTGATTCGAAACTAATACTCCCAGTATAATTAGTTAAACTAAAAAATTTTGTACCAAATGTAGGGATATTTAAATTAATAATTTTATCTGATTCGTTTAAATGTATTTTAATAATAAGGTATTTATTAGTTGGATTATTAAAAACTAAATCATAATTTTCTTGTTCCTCGAACTTATAGATAGGAGTATAAATATGTTTTCTAGAATTATATGTTGCTCTTTTTAAAAAATTTTTTGATATTCCACCAAAATTACCATGAACAACAGCACCACTATATTTATTTTCTTGAGGATAATAGATTGTATAACCTCTGTTTTGCTCACAAATTTCGTTAATTTTTTTTAAACCATAATTATCAAATATTTCATAAAGAGATGTTTCTGAATCTACATAATGAATGAATGAAAAATATTTACCTTTTGGACTTTCATGAGGAGAATCAAGTAATATTTTTTCAAAAAAATTATTTGTTTGGTATTTCTGACTGTTTATCAATTCACCTTCCTCATTGAAAAAAATAAAATTATGAGTAACCTCAATTTTTTTCCCAGTAATTAAACTCCTCAGATTTTCAGCAACAAATTCAATCCGGTAACAATTATTACTCCAAACAAAAAAATCAGAAAGGTTAGTTTCGAAATTGATATCATCTCTCAATGAGTAAACTTTATGATTCCAGTTTATTAAGTATGATAGATAATTAATAAATTTCTTAGGAAAATATTTTTTTAAGAATTTTTTCATTTATAACCAAGTTTTTTTTAGTAACCTAACCCCATCCATTTTGTTTAAACCATAAAATAATTCTGTAGGAGGGTGAGTATGTTCTGCTGATAACTGATTAGTCTTTAAATTTAATGTGAGATTTATTGGAATGAATGAAGAATCTTTTGAAGTATAGAAATCAACTGAATTTATTTTTTCTCTATTATTTTCTTCTTGTATTCGATGAATTGTAAATGAATTTCTTTTAGCAATAATCTCTTTTTTTAAAGACTTATTACATGGATTAAAAACATTAATTTTAACTTCTCCTTGTAAATCTGAACTTACATTGATATTCATAAAAATTATAAAATTCACTACTTCTTTACTATTATAAGTTTGTTTTAAAGCATCAAAGCTTAAGAATGAACTTTTTTCTAAAGATGCCATTTCAAAAGGATATTCACCCTGATAAGAAGTAATTGATTTTTTAAAATAAAAATTCAGAGAACATCTCTCTGCTACTGGAGATTTATCTATTCTTAATGAATCTGGCTTAGGCAGTTTCTTTGGTGTTTTAGGGAAATTATTATTTTTTTGAGGAACTAGTACAAGCATCTGATTAGGGTATACCTCAAAATCTTTTCTTTCAACTTGAGCATATTCATAAGGATAAGTCTTAAAAATCTTGATAAGTGACCAGTTGCATTTTTCTAAAGCATAAAGTCCAAGATAAATTATTTTGTTATATGACTTTCCAATAATCGTATCTTTTAATCGATTATTTGGAATATTCAGGAAAGTAGTAGATCCGTAAATTTCAAGAGATAATTCCCCTATATTAATTGTTGGAGGTACCGGAAAAAAAGAACTCACTATTATCTAAATTTTTAAAAGGGTTGAAAATTATTATATTTGTTTTTAATAAAATTACTATCATCTTAGATAATTAGAAATCTTATTTTTAAAAATATATATACTCAATAATTTGCTCTATTTTTATTAGTTACTTTTTCTAGTAAAGGGAAGATTATAAACTCTATTAAAGATTAAGAAAGATTCAAATATTTTGGATATAAATTTGCAGCAAAAATAGCAATTACTTAATAATTTATAGTTAATATATTTTTCCGAAAGGGGAATCAGAATTTTTTTTCCTTAATCAATAAAGATTTAAGAGCCTTTAATTAATATTGAACTTCCGCATGCGAAATGTAGTAAAGTTTCATTCTTATCTTCAAAAAACTCATTAACTAGCTTTCTAAGCAAGGGGTAATTCCAACCATAATCATCAAAATATATAATGCCCCCCTCCACTATCTTTTCGTAAAGCATTTCTAAAACTTGCCTTTCAGGTATTCCATGATTTAAATCTATACTCAAGAATGAAATTTTTTTTATATCACTCTCAACTTTTTCTAGTGATTTTGGAAGAAGACCCCTATGTAGAATGACATTAGGATAAAAAGAAAATCTATCTTTTACAATTTTAAAAACATCTTCTGGATATTTACTTATTGATTCTTCATTCCCCCAAGTATCAAACAAATGAAATTTCTTATTTATTTTTTCAAAAGAAATATATCTACAAATTGATCTTGATAGCAGTCCATACCAGACTCCAACCTCAACAAAATCACCATCCAACTCTTTACAATGGTTACCTGCCCATAAAACTATGTGATATCTCCAATCCATGTTTTCCCCCACCCCCATGCAGCAATCAGGCGCAGGTAAATCGCTAAGTGAGTAATTTTTTGAGTCAATATATTTCTCATCATCATAGATACTGACATATCTATTTGTTGCAAGATTGTCTCCCCAGTAATTTGATGTATTTTTAGTCATAACTCTTTCAAACCCATGAGTACTTAGTAATTCTATTAAAAAATCAGGTATCTTTCTTAATGTTCTTTTTAATCTTTCAAACCTGTTATTTACTTTTCTATACCATTTAGAGAATAAATACATCTAATTAAAAATTAAAATAAAATAGCAATATACACCTTTTTTCCAATCTTATAGCAATAGTTTATTAAAAAATTAATTTAATTCATAAGTTTTCAAAAAAAATCTTTATAGTAAATAATAAAATAAATATAGAAATAATGATAAAAAGTTAAAAGCTTATTATGGAAATCTGTATAAAATATTTTAATTAATAAATTCCATAGACATAAGGGAATTAAGGTTAAATCTATATTGGCTATTTACTAAGAAGATAGACACCTTTTTCAAAAATTTGCTCTTTTTTAGTACTTATTTGATAAGTTGAATTAGTAAAAATTTAACATTTGAAAATTTTTTTAATTATCGGTCAATATATGTTATAGATTAGATATCAAATATAAATGAATTATTATTTCTGTTAGGGAAATTGGTCAGAATATGGGTTTTTTTGTAGGTTTTTGCACATCATATTTAATATGTTTTTTTTTGACTCCCCCCATTAAAAATTTTTCTTTTTATAAAAAAATTTTTGATAATCCAAACTTTAGAAGTCAACACTATAAACCAATAGTAAGAACAGGTGGCATATCAATTTTTATAAGTTTTATTTTTACTTTCATCCTTTGTCAATATTTTGGTGTAATAAATTTAAGTGAATCAAACCAATTAAATTTTATTTTGCCCATAGTTATATGTTCATCATTATTTTTCTTGATAGGTTTAATTGATGATTTAGTTAGATTATCACCATTTCTAAGACTAGTTATACAATTTTCCTCTGCTTCATTATTGTGGGTTCTTAATATAAAAATAAGTGTGATTAACTTACTTTGGTTTAACAATATAGAGCTACCAAATTTATTGAGTTATCTAATAACAATTTTCTGGGTAGTTGGAATTACAAATGCTATTAATTGGCTTGATGGACTAGATGGGCTTATCGCAGGAATAATTTTTATTTACATAATTGGATTAACTTCTATTAGTGGGATAGCAGAGCAAAGTAACATAACTGTTATTTCAGCAATTATTGGAGGAGGTTGTTTAGCTTTTCTAAAATATAATTCTTATCCAGCAGAAATAATAATGGGTGATGGAGGTTCAAACTTTTTAGGTTTTATGATTTCAATTCTTACTCTTTATTCATCTGAATCATCTTCATTCAATGGGACAATAAATGCAAATTTCACTCTAGGAATATTAGCATTACCTTTACTAGATATGATTTTTGTAATTTTTAAAAGAATTTCAAAAAATCGTTCTCCATTTTACCCTGACAGGAATCATTTTCACCATAGATTATTAAATGCAGGATTTAGTCAGCCCAAAGCGGTTTTTTTTATATATTTATTAGTAATTATAAATACCTTTGCAGTACGAATATTTTTATAAAAACTTTTTTATCAGAAATTAATTAGTTGAATAGATTTACATGAGGATTTTTTTGACAGGTAAACTTGAGCTAATAATTCATGTTTAAACAGAAAAATTATGCTCCCGAATTTTATAATTATATTGAGACAATATATTATTTATATTGTATGCCATATTCGGCAGATGATATTTTAAACAGTTTAATAAGATTTTATTTCACTAGTATTAGGTCTATTTTTTCCTTCATGGCTCTGAATTTAATTTAATAGAATTCAAGAGCAATAATAAAAAAATAAAAGTACTTAAGGTCGTCAAGAAAATTTTTGGAAAGTATATAACAAAGACATTTTTAAGAAGCCTAATATACGTTTTAGAAGGACATTATCTAAATTATTAAAAAGACCTATGAAAAACTAGGCTTATGATTTTAATTTATGAATAATATATTATTAGATCAAGTTTTTTTAATTATGGTCCAATTAACAAAATTGCTCTCAAGAAATTATTCATAAATTATATTTTGGCATAATTAACTTTGGTCTTTATTAAAATTTTCAATTAAGCTGCTTTGACTTTAATTTATAAGTCATTAAAAAACAAATTACAAAATAAAAATTCTAATATATGAAAATTATCAAAATATTTCAGAATAAAGAAATAAGCTTTTACTCAATCCCTTTAATTAATGAAGTAAGTTATTAATTAATTTTTTGAAGAAATTGATATGAACCCACACATTGGACCACATTCAATAAAACTTACTGATGAAATACCAATATTATTAAAAAATTGAGAGACTTCTTTTTCTGTATGAGTATACAACTCACACGAATATCTGAATCTTCTTAAATAGTTTCTTATGCTAGGTCTAACCCAAGAGGCTACAACATAATTAGAAGATAAATGAGCCTTTTTAAGAACCAACTCTGGATCAGAGATATAATCGAATAATCCCAAACCTATTGCAATATCAGCTTTAGGATATTCTGGTGTTGCAATTAGATCGCAATTAATTAATTGCACTTTATCCAAAACATTTTTTTTGGATAAAAACTGTTTGGATTCTTCAAGCATTCTAGGACTAAAATCTAATCCAATAGCAGAAGTTACATCAGTTTCTTTTAAGGATCTATATAAAACTCTAGAGGGACCACATCCTAAATCCAGAAAAGTCTTCGCTGAGCATAGTTTAGTTGCTGCCAAAGCCAGCTCAACTCTTAATTTTAGAGGGCCATGTATGATTTTCTGTAGAAGTGTGTCGTTGTAAGCATCTAAAAACCACTTATTCGGAGAAGACCAATATTTGAGAGACAAATTATTTGAGCTCATTATTTGTAAAATCTATGTTGTTTAAATTTCATAATAAATTATGTCCTATAGGCAAAACATTTACGTTAGAAGAAGATGCTAAATTTCTTAATATTTTCTCAATAGAAGACCTATTGAAGTTCCATCTTAAATATAAATATAAAGCTTTTATTTTCTTTGATTTACAAATTATTCTGAAAGGATTAATTATTGGTCCAAATTCATAAGGGTGTAAATATAAAGATGAATTATTAGTAGTCAGATTACTTTTTAAAATAGAACATGTTAGAAAACTTGGTAATACTCGCCATGTAGAGCCTCCGGCTAAATTAAAAGAGATAGGTTTTGACTTGAATGAACATAAGGGGAAGACTTTAATAGGAAGAGATAATTTAGATAAGGAATTATTTTCAAGAAATAGACTTTTAAACTTATGGTACGAAATACTTGAGTCATAAGTATATCCCGCTTTCTTGAGTATATTAAGATTTTCAATATAATTTGCTTTAGAAACTGATAGGTAAGGGGATCTATAACCTTCAACCGGATATTGAATAATGTCCTCTATCAAATTTTTTGAAAGAATTGAATCCTCCAAAAAATCATTGGATGAAATCGTTGATCTTTGGACATGTTTAAACCCATGTGATCCTATAGAATGTCCTAAATTAAAAATATCTTTAACCAAGTTTTTATACAAAGATGCCGTTCGCCCATTAACAAAAAAAGTACATTTAATATTTAGTTCATCTAGAAGTTGCAATAGAAAATTATGTTCTTGTATAAAAGGAGATTTATTATGTTCATTAGTAAATTTATAATCATAGGCAGCTAAGCCAAAATCTTCCCAATCGATTCCTAAAGTAAAAGTCTTATTTGGTGATTTTTTCATAGTAAGTATTTAATACTTTATCTTTCGAAAATTTTCTTTTTGCTCGATTGTAGGCATTGACTCTTAAAGTTTTTTGTTGAACTGGACTAAGTTTAATAGCATTAATAAGACCATTATATAAGGACTCTGTTGATCTTGGTTCACAAATAATCCCTGAATTAGATTCTGCGACATCAATACAGCCAGGTGCAGAAGTAGTTAGAAGAAGACACTGATATAAAACTCCTTCAAGTAAAACATTTGAGAGACCCTCTCTAAAACTAGGAACGCAAAGAATATCTATTGAGGAATAGAAGTCTGCTTTATTAGCTGGTTGACCTAAATATACACCCCCAAACTTTACCCAATCTTGAATTTGGCTTTTAGTAACTAAATTTGATTTTAGATTAGAGTTATAAAACATTCCAGCTAGAAAAATTTTGCCTTTCATGAAGGGGTAATCATTTAAAAGCAATTTAGTGGCTTCCAAGTAATGCAGAATACCTTTATCTACAAGTAATCTTGAAAAACAAGCTATTCTGGGAGTCTTCAAAGGAAATTCATAAGTATCAGTTTTGATTGGTGTTTTTGGAAGTTCAATACCACTTCCACCAACAATGGTAAATTTATCAGGCTCAATTAGATGAGAAAAGGTTTTAGCATCAGTGATATTGTGAAAAAAAACATGCTCTGCTTTTAACAAAATTAATGGATATATTAAACGCATCATTTTATAAATAATGTGCTTTGAATCCAAAAGTGGTCCTGTACCAGTAATTGTAGGATAGAAAGATAATCTAGGGAAAAATAACTTTAGAAAAAAACCAAATAATAATGGACGAATAGTAAAAGTTAAAAATGCTTTAGAAGATAATAGTTTAATTAGAAAATAAGAAAAGTTAAAAAAGTTAAGTTTCTTTATTGAGACATTTTTGAAATTTATGTCGTTAATAAATTTTTTTTCGTAGCTCGATAAAAAAAAGACATAAACATGAAAATCATTTGAAAATCTTTTATAAAGTTGATTTCTAATATTATTTTTTAATCCAAAACTACAATTTTCTAAAAATATAATGTGTTTCATATTAAAAAGCTAGTGATTAAATTACCAAAGATGTTTTGATTACATTGAATGTCTTGCAAGATAAATTTTAAAACTAAACCTCAATATAACCTCCCGAAAATATTTTTACTATTGATAATAGTTATTTATTATTTCACACAGTCTAATAATTTGATTTGTGAGAATAGGTTCAATCTATTGGAACCTAAAATAAAATTCAATGGAGCCAAGCGGACTCGAACCGCTGACCCTCTGCATGCCATGCAGATGCTCTACCAGCTGAGCTATGGCCCCACGACTTCAAATATACCAATTCGAACCTTTATATTTATATTTTCAAAATATGAATTTACCTAAAATTAAACTTTTCGCCAGACAGCTAATAATTTTCCTTGAAAAACAACTTCATCTAAATTCAACTCGATTGGTTCATACGCTGGATTTGCTGCTTCAAGAAATATCTTTCTTCCTCTCTTAAAAAAATACTTTAAAGTTGTTCCTAAACCTGGAACTAATGCACTAACAATAGTTCCGTTTCTAAGAGAGTATGAATCTGTAATTGGCTCCATCAAAACCATATCTCCATCTGCAATGCATGCGTCTACCATAGAGTCTCCATTAACTGTGAGGGCAAAAACATTTTTCTTTTTGAAAACATCAGAAATATCTAAATTCTCTTGAACATCAGAATAAGTTTCAATTAAACCTCCAGCTGCGACTGAACCCATAATTGGCACGCCTTCTATAATTTCATCAACTATTTGCATTGTTCTTGCTTTACCTTCTTGCCAAGAGATGTAACCCTTTTCTTGCAAATGTTTTAAGCGACTTTGAATTGGAGCAGGAGATTTCAATCCCATAGCTTGCATCATTTGCCTGATGGATGGGCTATGTTGAAAGTCTTTCATATATTTTTTTATCCATCCATAGAGCTCATTCTGAGCTTGGGTAAGATCGTCCCCTGAAGAAGTTTCCATAAAACAAATGTACTCTAATACATTTGTACCTCTTTAAAAAGCAAATCGCAATCTTTTCATGCAAGAAGGCATGACAGAAGAGCTTGTTGAGCGTGCATTCTATTTTCAGCCTGTTGAAAAATTCTACTTTTTTGACTTTCCATTGCTGCTTCAGTTATTTCTTTATTTCTATAAGCAGGGAGGCAATGAAGAATAATTGCATCTTTATTTGCCTTTTCCAATAGATCACTATCGATAGTAAACCCAAGAAAGTCTTTATCTTTCTCTTCTTTTTGATTTTCTTCACCCATAGATGACCAAACATCTGTGTATAAGACATTTGCTCCATGTACTGCAGCAATAGGATTATTAGTGATTTTCAATAAATCCTTATTTTTATATATTTCATATGCTTTTTTAATCACCAAAGGATTAGGTTCATACCCTTTAGGACATGCAATCCTAACTTTTACTCCTAATAATGCACCACATAAAATAAGAGAATTTGCGACATTATTGCCATCACCTATAAAAGTTAAAGTCACATCTTTAAAATCAAGAAATTCCTCACGAATTGTTAAAAAATCAGCTAGAACTTGGCATGGATGTTCTAAATCTGTAAGAGCATTAATAACTGGCTTTGTAGACCACTTTGCATATTCTTCCAAATCTGAATGATCAAACGTTCTAATTGCGATAACATCACAATATCTACTTAAAACTCTTGCAGTATCTTTAATTGGCTCGCCTCTTCCTATTTGTGATGTTGTTGGATTGAGATCAATAGTTGTCCCTCCAAGCCTAGTCATCGCAACTTGAAAACTAACTCTTGTGCGTGTTGATGACTTATCAAAGATTAGTCCTAAAACTTTATTGTTAAGGTTTATATTTATTTTTTTATTTTTAAAGTTATTTGCAAGATCTAGAACGTGTAAAACCTCATCAGTTGATAAATCCACGCTTGATAGGAAATTATTATTAGCAAGCTTATTTGGCTTTAGCATGAATATTTTAGTTGAATGAAATACTACTATGCTGGCATTTTACTCTCTGACAAGAGGTTTTTAAGATCTTCACCCTCTATAACCTCTTCTTGAAGAATTTTTTGAGAAATCGATTCAAGAAGAGGTAAATTATTCCTCAAAATATTAAGTGCTGTTTCATGCGCATCATCAACTAAATCTCTAACCTCTTTGTCTATTGCTTGAGCAGTAGCATCACTAACAGATCTTCTTGGATTGTTTCCATTTCCTAAGAATTGACTTCCGCCTTGTTTGTCATAAGCAAGGGGACCAAGAATATCACTCATTCCGAATGTACCGACCATTTGTTCTGCTATATCAGTTGCTCTTTGTAAGTCATTTGAGGCTCCCGTCGTAATCTTCCCAAAAACGACCTCTTCTGCTGATCTTCCTCCAAGAAGTGTCGCTATTTGTCCTTTTAATTCCTCTTTAGAATTCAAAAATCTTTCTTCTGTTGGCAATTGAAGAGTATATCCAAGTGCACTCATACCTCTGGGTACAATCGAAATCTTGGCAACTTTTGAACCTCCTGGCATAAGGTGGCCAACTATTGCATGTCCGACTTCGTGATAAGCAACAACTTTCTTCTCATCATCTTGCAAAACACGACTTTTCTTTTCCAATCCGGCGACAACTCTTTCTATAGCTTCGCCTAAGTCTTGTTGTTCTACACTTTTCCTTTTAGCTCTAGCCGCAAGTAAGGCAGCCTCATTTACCATATTAGCTAAATCAGCTCCAGCGAACCCACTAGTAGCTTGGGCAATAGAGTCCAAGTCAATTGAATCAGCTAGTTTAACCTTTTTTGTATATATCTCCAATATAGTTTTTCTACCAGACAAATCTGGTCTATCAACTAAAACTTGCCTGTCGAATCTTCCAGGTCTTAATAATGCGGCATCTAGGACTTCAGGTTGGTTAGTAGCAGCGAGTACTATAACTGGCTTATCTGTCGAGGCAAAACCATCCATTTCGGTAAGAAGTTGATTTAATGTTTGTTCTCTTTCGTCATTACCGCCAACGACCCCCATAGATCCAGAACGACTTTTACCAATAGCATCCAATTCATCAATAAAAATAATACATGGAGCTTTTTTCTTTGCTTGTTCAAATAGATCTCTTACTCTTGCGGCACCTGCACCAACAAAAAGCTCAACAAATTCAGAACCTGAAATTATAAAGAAAGGAACTTCTGCTTCTCCAGCAACAGCTTTTGAAAGAAGAGTTTTACCTGTTCCAGGAGGTCCCACAAGAAGCACCCCTTTCGGGATGCGCGCACCGATGTCTGTGTATCTCTCAGGTTTTTTTAGAAAATCAACTATTTCTGTTAATTCGTCCTTAGCTTCATCAACGCCAGCCACATCAGCAAATGTTACTTTTGATTCATCATCGGGGACGTAAACTTTTGCTTTACTTTTAGTAAAACTAAGAGCTCCTTGAGCACCTCCGCCACCCATACTTCTTCTAGCGAAGAATTGTAAAACAAGAATAAAAATTAAAGGCGGAACAACCCAACTCAATATGGTTGAGAAAAAATTAGGCTTTTTGGGAGGAGCTGCAGCGAACTCCACACCTTTACTTTCTAACCTTTGTGGAAGGTCCATATCAAAAATTGGTGTTGTTGCTAAAACAGAAGGGGCACCTTCTTCGGCTCCATTTAACTCATACCTAATCTGTTCTTGAGTGATATATGCACGCTTGACTTCACCATCATTAACCTGATCTATGAATAATGAATAAGGAACCCTAGGGATTTGCATATTTTGATTTGGGAAAAGGCTGCTAAATAGAAGCAATGCTCCAACTCCTATCAAAATGATATTTACAATTCCAAATCTTCTATTAGGTTGATTATCGTCTTGTCTTATTGGCATAGTTATGAACAATAGTGAACTTATTATAAACTAAACGAAGAGTTTCCGTATCTGTAAGGTTTTTTTTGGGTAAGAACCGTACGGTACATTGACCCATAAAAATTAGTATGAAAATTAATTTTTGAACGAACTTTTAACGCATATATCATTTCCAATCAAACTGTAATGACAATCACTTAATTTAATAATTTCATGCATTTCTCTAAATTCAAAATCACTTAGCGGATTCATACTATTTTCTCCACCTAAAATTTTTGGAGCAATAAAAGTAATAAGTTCCTGAATGCAATTAGACTTAATAGCGGCAGTAGCCAATCTGGGGCCACATTCCCAAAGAACTTTATTACATCCTCTTTTTGCGAGTATTTTTGAAATTAATTCTGGATTATCTGATAATACCTTTTCAACCTTTACACATTTCGGAATCCTTGAGAGGTAGCTTTCATTTGCTGTAGAGGAATCATAAATAACTAAGGTTTTTGCCTTACTACAATCCCAAAGATTAGATTTTGAGGGGAGATCTAAACTTTTTGTGAAAACAACTCTCAAAGGCTCAGGATTTTTGAAACCTCTGGAAGTCAAAAGTGGGTTGTCTCTTCTTAATGTGTTTCCCCCAATGATAATTGCATCAAATTCTGCTCTAAAAGAGTGAACTAATGACCTTGATTCATCATTAGTAATCCATTTACTTTTTCCATTTTTTAAAGCTATTCTTCCATCTATACTCATTGCCCACTTAAGAACTCCAAATGCTTTTTTAGTAATATTCCTATGAATAAAAGCCTTATTTAGATCTAAGGATTCTTTTTTACATAATCCTAAATGAACTTGTATTCCAGCTTCTTTTAGAAGCTTAATACCTTTACCAGAAACTCTTTTATCAGGGTCTTCAATAGATATATATACTTTTTTTAATCCAGAGGATATCACCTTATCTACACATGGAGGTGTTTTACCTTGATGGCAACAAGGTTCAAGATTCACATACATTGTTCCACCTCTAGCATCTTTTTTTAAATTATTAAAAGCCATAGCCTCTGCATGAGGCATCCCTGCCTTGGAATGAAACCCTTCTGAAATAAGGTTTCCATTCTTATCAAGTATCACCGCTCCCACCCTAGGGTTGGGACTCGTTGTATTTTTGCCTAAAGAAGCCAAAAAAATTGCCCTTTTCATCCATTTTGTATGGCTTACATTTTTTTCAGACATCTTCAAAAATTAAATTCAGTTTATTGATCTCCACTCTTTAACAACGAAGGGGGGAACAGGTAACTCAGAAAAAACTCCTGACAAAGATAATCTTAATGGTCTATTTTTATCTAAATTTTTAATCAATTCATCAAGATCGAATTCTGCTGCAGCTTGTCTTCCATCATTTGCTAATTCGACATTAAATAATGTTCTATCATCTAAAAGCCACTGTTTTCTCCCTGATTCGACCATCAAGTCAGTGGGATGATCAATCCTGAGATTCCCTGGATATCCTATTACTCTCAAGATCAATTTATCTTCAAAAATAGATGATTTATAAGCAACTAATTGCCAAGTTTCAAAGTCCAAATCCCTTAAAAACTCACTGCTAGCATTCATTAATTCCCCATTAATTTCTGTTTCTGCAACTTCTGCAGATACTTTTAATGGGTTAAAAATAAAAGATAGTAGTAAAAGTAAAGAAAATATTTCTTTGAAAAAAATATTTTTATTTGATTTTGTAATTTTCTTCATTTTCAGAATCCATCAGGGCATCAAGAGTTACAGCTGTTCTTACAATAGCTTGATATCTTTTGATTATTTTACGATTTTTTTCTATAACTCGAGATAAATTCAAAGAGTCTTTTTCAGAATAGCTAGATGTTAAATCGTTAGTATCTTCTTCAATAAACTCAAATTCACTATCTTTATTAATTAGAGTTAATAATAAATCATGTAATCTCTTTCTCCTTTCAGACAATTAACTTATTATGATAACTCGAATAATAATAAGATAATTTAATAAAACATTCAAACAATTAAGTTCAATTTAATTAAATATTGATGACTGAAGTTAATAGAAAAATTCATGTAATTGGGATTAATTCTTATAAATTTGAGGATCTATCTTTTAAATTACAAAATCTATTTTTAGAAACAGAAAATATTGCAGTTCCAAATTCATATTTTGAAGAAATTAAATCATGGAGCGAAAATGATTTAGAAAAAAAGAAATCATTTTTCTCGAGCAACAGTAATAGCGAACTTGTTAACTGGCTTAGATCTCAAAAAACTGATGTTATTTTAATTTCGAGAGGAGATCCACTTTGGTTTGGAATTGGAAGAATATTACTAGAAAATTTCTCAAAAGATGAATTAAGTTTCTACCCGTCAAATACTTGCATTCAACTAGCATTTAGTAAGTTAAAGATCCCATGGCAAAATACTTTGAATGTGAGTATTCACGGCAGAGATTGGACTAAGTTAGTTGAGGCTTTAAAAGCAAGGCCATCAAATTTAGCTATTATTACAGATTCAAATAACAAAAGTTTAGAAATAATTAAAAAAAGCTTATCAGAATTAAATCTGATTGAATTTTATGATTTTTGGCTCTTTGAAGAAATAGGATTCGATAAAGAAAAAATAAGAAAGTTAAATCTTAAAGAGTCATTACCCTCTGATATATCGAGTTTAAATATTGTTGTTCTAACAAAAACAAATAAAAATCTCTCAAATAATAATATCCCTCTTTTCGGAATCAGTGACCATATTTTCAAGACTTTTGATGATAGACCAAATTTATTAACAAAAAGGGAGGTTCGCGTTCAAATCTTAGCTGATCTAGAGCTTCCTAAAAATGGTGTCATCTGGGATATAGGTGCAGGTTGTGGGTCAATTGGTTTAGAGGCATTAAAACTTAGACCTAACTTAGATTTATTTTGTATTGATAAAAGAATTGGCTCAAAGGCATTAATATTAGAAAACTCAAAAAGGTTAGGCGTTAAACCAAAATTTATTTTTGAGGAAGACATAGTTAATACCTTAAATACGAGAAATTTAATTTCTTTTGAAAAACCCAATAGATTAGTAATTGGAGGATGTGATAAAAAGACTAAACTTCAAATTATTAATACTATTGCTAAAAGCATGAATATTGGAGATATCATTGTTATCCCAATAATTGACATTCAAACTATTAAGGATTTAAAGGAGGAATTAGAAGATAAAAATTTCAAAACAAATTTAAATTTAATTCAGACCTATAAAAACTTAAGTATTGCTGAGGGAATGAGATTAGAACCAAATAATCCTGTTTTTCTTTTAAAAGGGAAAAAATAAATTTAAATAAATTGTTATTTGTTAGGTTTAGCCACATGGGGCAAACCCCAGCCCAGTTTATTTCTTAAAACTTGAAAAAATTCATGATCTTCAAGTCTAATAAACTTAACTGAGTGTTTACTTTTTCTTATTAGAACTCTATCTTCAGGCCAAACATAACAACCAGCATTTCCGTCAACAACCATTACCAACCTTTCAGGCGTCGCGGGGAAAACAGTTACTGGCTCAGAATCATTAAAAACCAATGCCCTAGATGCCAATGAATGTGGAGCAATTGGAGTTAATTGCACGACCGGGCAATCAGGTGTGATAACTGGCCCTCCAGCACTCAATGAATATGCAGTAGAACCAGTTGGAGTAGATAAAATTACTCCATCAGCTGAAATATCCACAGGAGCATGTCGCCCTATAGAAATCTCAAAATGACACATACTTGTCAGAGGTTCTCTATGAAGAGCCATCTCATTAAGACATAGAGACTCCCATCTTCTTTGATCATTCCTCATAACACTAATAATAAAGCAAGTTCTTTCTTCAATATCCCAATTTCCAGCAATGATTTTATCAATTGCTTCATCAAGATTTGATAAATAGGCTTCTGCAAGAAAACCTAAATGACCAGTATTTATTGTAAGGATTGGAATTTTAGCAGGTGCTGTTTGCCTTGATGCAGAAAGCACGGTTCCATCTCCGCCAAGAACAATTGCAAATTCCATTGACGAGTCAAACCCCTCGGGAACACAATTCTTATATCCCAAAGGACGAACATGTTGATCAGGATTGGCGAATCCAACCATTCCACCAGAGCTACTAACCCTTACAACTTGAAAATTAGATTTTTCCAATTTTTTTTGAACAGAACTCGCAGTTTGAACAGCCAGTTCTTTCCCGTCATTAACTATTAGCCCTGCTTTACGTTCCAATCAAAAAACTAAAACTAAAACCATTTTAAACCAATTTGATTGACAATCATAATTTAAAATTTCAATTTTATAAGAACTGTTCTAAGAATCTAAGATCATTAGTATAAAATTTTCTGATGTCGTCAATCTGATGTCTTACCATACAAAATCTTTCAACTCCTAATCCCGCTGCAAATCCGGTCCATTTCTCAGAATCTATTCCTAATTTTTCTAGGACCTTTGGATCTACCATTCCGCATCCCATTACTTCTAACCATTTACCTTTCCATTGAACATCTACTTCTGCCGAAGGTTCTGTAAATGGAAAATAACTAGCTCTAAATCTTACAGGAATATCTCCAAAAAAGGCTTTTAAAAAGGTAAGAACTGTTCCTCTTAAATGACTAAAATTTATATCTTGATCGATACATAAAACCTCAACCTGATTAAATACAGGGGAATGAGTAGCATCTACAGCATCTCTCCTATAAACTCTCCCAGGAGCAATAATTCTTACTGGAGGTGGATTTTTCTCTAAGTACCTTATCTGAACAGGAGAAGTATGAGTCCTTAAAAGTCGATTTTCATCTAAGTAAAAAGTATCCTGCATATCTCTTGCAGGATGATTTTTGGGAATATTGAGAGACTCAAAATTATAAAAATCAGTTTCTATTTCAGGACCACTTTCAACTGAGTATCCTAAACCACAAAAAATATCTATTATTTCATCTTGAGTTGAAATTAAAGGATGCTTATTTCCAGGAGGTGTTCCAATTGAAGGGATAGTTACGTCAATTTTTTCTGTTTTAATCTTTTTGTCTAAGGCTTCATTATTTAATTGAATTTTTCTTTCATTTATTAATTCTTGCAAATTTATCTTTATTAAATTTGCCTTCTGGCCAACTATTGGTCTATCAGTGGCAGATAATTGACCCATTGTTTTCAAGATAATTGACAAGTCACCTTTTTTTCCTAGTAAGGAAACTCTTAATTGATCAAGCTCTTCATGAGTATTAGCATTATCTATATTAATTTTTGCTGTTTGAGAAAGATTATTTAATTTTTCCTCGATTTGACTTAATGATTCAATCTGACTCACTGATATAGTAAAAATAAGTATTGATTTATTTTACTTAAATATCGTCCATAAATAAAATTTATTGATTAATGAAACCGTTAAATATATTAATTAGCAATGATGATGGTGTTTTTGCAGCGGGAATAAGAGCTCTAGCAAAATCAGCTCAAAAAAGAGGACATAATGTAAAAGTAGTATGTCCTGACCAAGAAAGATCAGCTACTGGTCACGGACTTACTCTACAATCTCCATTAAGAGTGGAAAGAGCGGACGAATTATTTGAGAAAGGAATTGAAGCTTGGGGATGTTCTGGTACGCCTGCTGATTGCGTAAAATTAGCAATGTCTGAACTCTTGGATAAGAAACCTGATCTAGTTCTATCTGGAATAAATCACGGTCCAAATTTAGGAACAGATATTTTTTGTTCAGGAACAGTCGCTGCAGCCATGGAAGGCACTTTAGAAAATGTTCCCTCCATGGCAATAAGCGTAGCTAGTTTTAAATGGAAAAATTTTGAATTTGCTGGAGAAATTGCTATGAATATTGCCGAACAAGCCATTAAGGATAGTTGGCCAGCTTCACTTTTATTAAATTTAAATATACCCCCTTGCGAAAAAAGCAAAATAAGAGAATTATCCTGGACAAGATTATCGGTAAGAAAATATAAAAATCAATTTTCCAAAAGAGAAGACCCTAGGGGTGATGATTATTATTGGTTAGCAGGTGAGGTAGTCTTAGATCTTAAATCAAAAGGTTATGGCCCTAAGAATTGGCCTAGTGATGTGTCTCAAATACAAGATAATAAAATATCGCTTACACCTGTAGAACCAGATTTATTTTGGAGAGGTAATTTAGAAGTATTACCTAAAATTAATAATTCATTTATAAATCCTTCTCAAAAGCCATAAAGAAAAACAAACTCCAAAAAAATGGGCAGCAATAACTTGAGTGTTACTGAGCACCGATAAGATTTCAAGTCCAGTAATTGGAATATCAGATGTCGCTGTTATCAATTGTCCAGTCGTCTGAGAGGATGCCTGTATAAATAATGCGCCCATAAGAGCTTGGTATCCAATTAATCCAAACAAAATACCTAATAAATCAACTATTAGACCTCTTTTTATTAATTTACTGGTTTGACCTCTTGAGGGTCTTGCGTTGCTAGCAATTGCTCTTCCTGTTCTAACTATTAACCAACCTTGCCAAAGACTAAAAAGTAGTAAAATCAAAGAAATTGTTGTAAGTGAAAGACCAGGAGCTAAGCTTAGTTGCCCTTCGCTATTATTTACAACATTTGAAAAAAGCAAAACAGCTGCAACAACAACTCCTAAAATAGATTGAATCCAAAAGCGTATCCATCCAATGCGCCGCATTCCAAATGAAAGGGACTGAAAATCAATTTTGTCAGACATTCATTTGATTGAATAAACTATAATCTATTTAAATTTGCCATTAAAATTATAAAATTGCACGTAATCTTTTGATCTCTTTAATATCGCCATCTGAAGTAAAGAATCCCACTTCAATAGCTATTGGAAGTTTTGATGGCCTACATGCTGGCCATAGAAAATTAATACAAAGCGTTGTAGAAGAAAATCAATATACCCCAACAATTGCTAGCTTCTGGCCTCATCCCAGAGAAGTTCTATATAAAGAGACGCGTCTTAGACTTGATCTACCTTATGAAAAACTACCTATTCTTGAAAATCTCGGAATTGAACAATTAATTCTTATTCCTTTTGATAAGGAACTATCTAAATTAAGTGCAGAAAGATTTGTAAGAGATATTTTGATAAATCAATTACAAGCAAAAAACATTTCAGTAGGTGCTAATTTTAAATTTGGTTTTAGAAGAAGTGGAGACATAAATACTATAAAAAATACGATTAAAGATACGGATATAAAATTAAAAATTACTCCAATTTTAGAAGACTCAGAAGGTAGAATCAGCAGCAGCAGAATAAGAGATTTATTAGAGAAAAGTGATCTGAATAATGCTTACAAAATTCTTAATAGGCCTTATAGTTTTAATGGAAAAGTTGTTAAAGGTAAAGGGATTGGGAAGAGTATAGGATGGCCCACAGCAAATCTTGAAATAGATGGCAGAAAATTTTTACCTGGAGAAGGAGTCTACGCAGCTTGGACCACAATAGAAAATTCCAAAGAAAAAATTGAATCTGTTATGAATCTTGGCTCTCAACCAACAATAAATCCACAATTACCATCTGCAGTTGAAGTTCATTTAATAAATAAAGATATCGATCTATATGGTTTAAATCTATCTGTAGAACCAGTAGAAAAGATTAGATCTCAAATCCAGTTCAAGAGTATAGATCAACTTTCTAATCAAATAAAAATAGATAGAGACTATGCTCAAAGTATTTTTAAAAACTACAAAAAATAAATTTCAAATGCTAAATTCCAATAATATAAACGCTGAAGATTCAAGAATTTATCAAATTATTGACGCTAATCTAGATAGAGCAAGAGAGGGACTTAGAGTTTTGGAGGATTGGGCTAGATTTGGCCTTGGCGAAGATAAATATGTGGAAAAGATTAAAAATTTTAGACAAATTTTAGGAAAAAATCACTTAGAAGTTTATAAACAATCTAGGAATCATACTGAGGACAAATGCAAAGGATTGGCTCATCAAGAACAAATTAACAGAAAAACCTCTGAGCAAACTATAAGTTCCAATTCGGGCAGAGTTCAAGAAGCATTAAGAGTTATAGAAGAATTCTCAAGACTTCATAATCATGAGCTTTCAAAAATCGCTTCGGAAATTAGGTATGAAATTTATACTATAGAAATCGATTTATTAAATTTAAACAAGTATGAGAGGTCGAAAGAAAAATTAAAAGACAATGACTTATATGTCTTAACAGATCAAAAAAACAATTTATTGGAAATAATAGAAGAGATTTTAATTGCGGGGGTAAGAATCATCCAATATAGATTTAAAAATGGAGCTGATAAAGATCATCTTCAAGAAGCAATTCAGATTAAAGATTTATGTAAAAGATATAATTCGTTGTTCATCATTAACGACAGACTTGATATAGCTTTAGCATCTAATGCGGATGGAATTCATCTTGGACAAGATGATTTAGATATAAAAACAGCAAGAAAATTATTAGGATATTCAAAAATTATTGGTATTAGCGCAAATAATGAAATTGATATTTCTAATGCTCTCAAAGATGGTTGTGATTACATAGGAATAGGACCAGTATTTGAAACTGCCACAAAAAAGAACAAAAAACCTATAGGTATTGAGAAGATCAAAAAATTAACAAAAGATTTAAATATTCCTTGGTTTGCTATCGGAGGAATTAAGTCAAATAATATTTCACATTTAAAAAGAAATGGGTTTAAAAAAGTTGCCTTAGTTTCGCAATTAATGAATTCTGAAGATCCTAAAGAAGAAGCTATTATGATCCTAAAAGAATTGTCTCATGAAAATTAAAGTAAACGGAGAAGAAAGAAAAATAGAACTTGATCAAGAGAATGCTCTACTTTCAAAAGCTCTAAATTTAATGGGATATAAACCCAACACAATTGTCGTCGAGTTAAATGATTTAATTATTAATTCAATAAAATGGGAAAAAGTGAAGCTTAAAGATGGGGATAATTTAGAAATCGTTTCAATAGTTGGTGGTGGTTAAAAGATAAAATTTTTGCAAATTAAAAATCTTCATAATTTTTTAAGTTTAAGCTTGAAACAATAACCAAATTTTCCCTGTTTTCGTTATATATTTTTATTATTAAAAAGAAAAATGAAAAAAAAAATTGATAGTAATCCAAGGGCCCTAAAATGGGAGCAAAATGGAGAACTGGCACATAAAGATCTCTCAGAATTAATTGAAAGATTAAAAAATGTAGAAAGTGAAAATATTTCATCTGAGTTGTCTAGATTAGGCACAAAATCAGACATAAAAGATTAAATTTGTTACTTAGATCTTGTCTTTATCAAAATTTGTACCAAATTAAAGTTACTGAATAAAAAAATAAATGCCGAAAAGGTTTCCAGAGTGGGTAAACACAGAAGTCGTGATAAAAGCAATCAAAATGAGAGAAGAAGGAATGCTTTCAAAACAACTTAATTTATGGATAGAAAACCTATTAGAAATAGAAAAAAAGTAATTATTTAGGAAACACTTTTAATAATTCTTAGAGCTGCCATTGCTGCTCCGTAACCATTATCTATATTCATAACTGCAATACCTGGAGAACAGCTAGACAACATACTATTTAAAGCGGTTTCTCCATCCTTGCTAACGCCGTAGCCCACTGAGACAGGTACTGCAATTATAGGTTGTGCCAACAATCCACCCACAACCGTTGCCAAAGCTCCTTCCATTCCAGCACAAACTATCAGTACATCATATTTATTAATTTCTTCTAACTGACTCATCAATCGATGAAGTCCAGCTACTCCAACATCTATAAAAGATTGACAACTCACACCATAAATTTCAAGAGCTAATTGTGCTTCAAGTGTTACGGCCAAATCGCTTGAGCCGCCTGAAATTATGGCAACTTTTTTGTTCGTATTTACTTTATTCAGATTTTTCCCAATTGTTAGGCAATTTGCTTCTTCATAGAATCGTGCATCATCGTACAAACCTTTAAGATAATTAGCCTTTTCACTATTAATCCTAGTAATGAAAACAACCTCATTTTTACTTAATACATTTTTAGATAATCTCTCTAATTGGTCGATACTCTTATCTTGACCCCAAATAGCCTCAATGAGTCCAAGCCTATCTCTTCTTTGAAAATCAAACTTGATATCAAAATTCATCTTTGCTTATCTAATTCTCCCTCATAAATCAATTCAAAAGGATTTTTGCCTACATTTAGAGCAGCTTTAACATTATCTTCAAATTTTTGTTGAACTATATTTACTTCTGACACTGGTATGCTTTTCCATAATTTCTTACTTTTCCAATTTACTAATATTAAAGCTTCTTCTTTTTCTTTATCCCAAAATAATTGTCTTCCCAAAAAACCATCTTGAGAAGATAACCATGGCTCCCATATTTTTTTTTCAGCATTTAACCAAGCAGCTTTTGCATCGGCAGGTACTTTAAGTCTTAATTCCTCTATGACCATTTCACTTTGATAATTATTCATTGTAAGAGCTTTTAAATTGGGAATATCCGATTGGAAAATTAAAAATACTAAGCAAATTAATAATAAACAAAAACTTTGAAATTTTTTTTTCAAATTTAAATTAAATCTCATTTTTTCTCAAGTAGAACTACTGAATGGCAACTTATACCCTCTTCTCTCCCTTCTGGACCTAATTTTTCATTCGTGGTTGCTTTAATCCCAATTAAATCTTCATCAATATTTAAGACTCCAGAAATGTTTTTTTTCATTAATTTAATATGTGGCATTATTTTTGGTCTTTCAGCAACCAGAACACTATCAATATTATTTATTTCCCAACCATCTTTTCTTATCAAGTAAATAACTTTTGATAACAAAAACAAGCTATCAGCATTTTTCCATTTTTTATCAGAAGGTGGAAAATACTTTCCTATATCACCAAGCGAAAGTGCTCCCAATAATGCATCCATGATTGCGTGACTTAAAACATCAGCATCACTATGACCATCCAATCCTAAAGTATTGGGATGATGCAATTTGACACCTCCAATAATTAAATCTCTACCCTCTACTAGTCTATGAATATCGTATCCATTACCGATTCGAAATCTTGGAGAGGAATTGTTCATACCAATTGATTTGGAGTATCGTAAAACAATTTGTAACTCATGTTTAATTTTAACCTTAGCATGGGAAATCTATCATTTTTAACAATTTATGTAAGCGGCTTATTCTTGGATTAATAGAAATCATAAAACTTTTAGTACAGTTTTTACAATTAAATTTCTACTATTTCAATAATGTTATTTTCAGGGTCTCTAAGGTATTTCACAAACTTAACAGAGCTGTTTTTTATCTTTTTATATTTTTTATCTTCACAAGAACCACCATTTTTTATTACTAAATTCTTAACTTCTTCAAAATTATCAACTGTAAAAGATATATGGTTTATTCCTGAAAAAGCAGGTATAGGATTATTATTAATTTGCACTTCTGGTTTGATATATTTGATTATTTCTATACAAATTTGATTTGCAAATAACTTACATGTTTCAATTTTTGCATTGTTAATTCCAATAATAGAGTCAAGCTCTTCACCTTGCTCAATTTTTTGTTCAATTTCATGAGGATTAATTAATGCTTTATAAAAATTTTTTAGGACTGATAAATCTCCTCTAACCACTATTCCAATATGTCTGAATTTAATCATTAAATTTATTAAATTTGATTATTAAATATTACATTATGATGAAAATTAGTGATGACAATCGAAATTAACTTTAGAAATTATTATTCCTATATTTCCAGAAATCACTCTTCATTAATATTTTCTTCCCAATTTTGATTATTAGATAATTCATCTTTTATGAGATCCTGCCTTCTCTCGTATGTTCTTTTAATTTGCTGTTCTTCCCTCCACAATTTAATTTCTCTATGATTACCATTCATCAGAACATCAGGCACTTCCATACCCCTAAACATCTGAGGCCTAGTATATTGTGGATATTCTAATAAATAAGAATTATGACTCTCATTGATCAATGAATCTGGATCCCCAAGAGTTCCTGGTAGTAGTCTAGTCAAACCGTTAATTATTGATATTGCAGGTATTTCACCTCCAGAAAGTACATAATCGCCTATAGATATCTCCTCATCAGCTAAATATCTAATCCTTTCATCAAAACCTTCATATTGACCACAAATAATTATTATTTGATCCAAAGATGACCATCTTACGAGATCCTTTTGCTTTAATACTTTACCCTGTGGGGTCATCAACAAGGTTTTACTTTTTGGTGATTTAGTTATTGATTCATACGCTTTATAAATAGGTTCAGGTTTTAATACCATACCTGCTCCTCCTCCATAAGGCTTATCATCTACTTGTCTGTAAGAACCTTCTCCATATTCTCTTAAATCATGTAAATTTAAATCGATCAAATTCTTATCTACAGCTCTTGTTATGACTCCTAAATTATTTATTAATTCAAAAGCTTGAGGGAATAAAGTAATTACATCAAAATTAAAACCACTCATCTAGAAATCTTCCTCATAACCAAACTCAATTAACCTTGATTCTTTTTTTCTCCAATTTGGAACAACTTTCACAAACAACTCCAAGTGAACTGGACCATCAATTAATTTTGACATATTTGATCTTGCTGACTGACCAATCATCTTTAACATTGAACCTTTCTTTCCAATAAGAATGCCTTTTTGAGTTGATCTTTCAACAATAATAGTAGCCAAAATAGCTGTAAAAACTTTGCCATTTTTTCTTTTCATTTCCTCTCTCTTTTCTATCTTTACTGCGACACTATGAGGCACTTCTTCTCTTGTATTTTTTAATACCTGCTCTCTTACTAAATCAGATAATAAATTATCTAATGGTTGGTCGCAAATAGTCTCTTCGCTATAAAGTTTTGGTCCCTCTGGAAGAAAATTAAGTGCCATATCGACTAGTTCAGAACATCCTTCTCCTTGAGAAGCACTTACAATTTGAAAGTTTCTAGTAATTCCAAAAAATCTTTTATATTGATCTAATCGTAAATCCCTAAACTCTTTATTAACCAAATCCCACTTATTTAATGCAACAATAAACTCAGTATTATTTGCTATAAGAAAGTCTAAAATATATTCATCTCCTCTACCAGGTTTTTCACTTGAATCAATTACAAAAATTACAATATCGACTCCCTTAATTGCAGATTTTGCGTTTTTTACTAAGATTTCTCCAAGTCGATGATGAGGTTTATGAACACCTGGCGTATCAACAAAAATTATTTGTCCCTTGTCATTAGTAAGTATTCCTTTTAATTTATTTCTAGTAGTTTGAGCTATTGGAGAAGTAATTGTTATTTTTTCTCCAATCAATTTATTTATTAAAGTAGATTTACCGACGTTTGGCCTTCCTAGTAAAGTTACAAACCCAGATCTATAATTGGCCAAAGACTTTTAATGCATCAATAATAAAATTCTGATCAAAAATGGAAAAAAAAGCTATAAATTTTAAAGAAGCTTCTTTCACGCAAGCAATAAACATATCCGCACAATGGTGCAAAGAGTGGAGTGAAGATTTACTCAGCGAAGAGGTTTTAGCAGATAGAATCGCAGAGCTAACTAAAACAAGAAATGGACTAAGAGGATTTTTTGCGTACGCTTTATCAGATAAAGATTGTTTTTTGTTAGATAAACTTCCTTTTTCACTAATTTACAAACTGAACGAAAGTGGTGATGCTGTAACAGACATAGTAGTAAAAAATTTAATAATGAGTTCCGCTCAAATTGTTATTCATCGAAGAAATAATAATCATGAATATGAGATGACATCGGAAAACATTTCAGATAGATGTAAGGCTATTTTGAGACTGCTAGAAACTAAGACAGTTACAAAAACTGTCAATCAAGTCTTTAAAGACTTAGATAATATGGGAAATAGTTTTGATGATTCAGTAAAATATGACTCAGAGCAAAAGGAATTTATAAAAAAACAAATTCTTGATATAGCCCAATAAAAAAGCGTAGAAACAAATCTACGCTTTGGGTCAATTATTTATGAAATGTATTTAGTCTCTTCTTCCACCGCCTTGAAGGGCAATCATTAATCTCAATATAAAAACAAAAAGATTTATGTAAGTTAGATACATACCTAAAGCCCCTGCAAGGTATTGATCATCATTATATCTTCTTGGCATTGTATAGAAATCAACAAATGACATTGCAACAAATAAGACAGTTCCAAATCCTGCAATTATCAATTCAAGACCTGAACCTCCAAAAACTCCTGGAGCAAAAAATCCTCCAATTAATTGAAAAAACATTGCAATGAGTAGTCCTATTAACCCAAGACCAACTACCCCACTTAGTGCTTGACCAACACTATCACTCATTCTTTGGCCAGTATAAGAGGCAATAACGAAAGTTATACCTGTAGCTAAGGCAGCTGTTCCAACAGAACCAATACCAATTGTTCCTATTGCTAAAGCAACTATTCCACTTAAGGTAAATCCAGTTAACAAGCTAAAGCCTGTTAATAAAGGCAAAGCCTTGGCATTATTTGCATTATTTGCAGCACTTGTGGCTATAAAAAACAAAATCAATTCTGCAATTAATGCAACTATTGAAAGAGGCTGGAAAAGCCTAGGATTTGTTGCTATGAGTGAGACACCTGCTAAAACGCCTAAAGAGGTAAGAACCATACCTCCACCTACGTAAGGTAAAGCTTTTTGAACAACATTAGGTCCAACAATTGAACTAGTTTGTGCTTCACGAATAGCTTGATTGAAATTACTACTTGCTGGCATTTTCTTTTTGGAATATGTTTTTATTCTACTTGATTTTTAAAATTTCAGTGTACGGATCTCCAGAGTTATAAAGTCATTGATAAGCCTCAATGATTTTCTGAACTAAAGGATGACGAACTACATCTTCAACAGTTAAATAACAAAATTTTATACCTTGAGTTTTAAAGAGAATTCTCGATGCTTCGATGAGGCCGCTTTCCTGATCTTTTTTTAAATCAATTTGTGTAATATCTCCGTTTACAACCATTTTAGATCTATCACCTAATCTGTTTAAAAACATTCTCATTTGAGAGCAAGTAGTATTTTGTGCTTCATCTAGGATAACCATTGAGTTATCTAAGGTTCTGCCTCTCATAAATGCTAAAGGTGCAACTTCAATAATTCCCTTATCAATTAATGAATTTGTTCTATCAAATCCAAAAATACTATGTAAAGAATCAAATAGGGGTCTTAAATATGGATCAACTTTTTGTTGTAAATCACCAGGTAGAAATCCCAAACTTTCACCAGCTTCAACAGCTGGTCTGGTTAAAACAATTTTTTCAATTTTTTTCTCGTTCAATAGTCGTGCCGCGCAAACAGTTGCTAAAAATGTCTTACCAGTTCCAGCTGGACCAATCGCAAATGTAAGATCAAAGTTTTCAATTGATTCAACATATTCTTTTTGCCTTATAGTTCTTGGTCTTAAAAATCTTCCTTCTTTAGAACGCGCAAGAACTTTTTTCCCAAGTTCAGCATGTGAAGATGACTCTCCCATATTTAGAGAACTTAAAGCCGCTTTTAGATCTACCTCTGGAACTTCTAAACCTTGTTCCCAAATTGGTCTTGTTAGTTCTACCAATGCTGAGGCTCTTTCAATTTTAGACATAACACCGTTCATCTCAAGTTGTAAGCCTCTTATTGTTAAAGAAACTCCTGTTAAGGACTCAAACTTTTTTAAGAAAGAATTACCTGGGCCAGATAATGCTGTAGCAGCATCAGAGCTTGGTAAGTCTATTGTGAAGTGACCAGTTTTGGAAACTTCCTTCATCTAGTTATTGAATAAAAATTTATCAAATCACTAGCTTTCAGCTTCATCACTCTCGCTTTCAGCTTTACTAATATCATTTTCTTCTTTAGTTTTAGCCTTAGCTAATTTTTCCTTCTCTAACTTTGCTTTACCAATTGAGATAGAGGGCCTTTCTGTTTTTTCTAATAACCCGCCCTTTTCTAACAAAGATCTCACAACATCAGTTGGCTGAGCACCCTGAGTAAGTCTTTTTCTTAAAGCTTCTGTGTCAAGCCTGGTTTCCTTAGTTCTTGGGTTATAAAAACCTAGTTCTTGAAGAGGTCTACCATCTCTTCTGGAAGTACTATTGCATGCAACAATTCTGAAACTTGCCTCTTTTTTCTTTCCAAAGCGCTTAAGGCGCAGTTTAATCATCTTAAATTAATGGGCTTTTAATAATAATATCATTGAAAGGTAAGAATTTAGAAACTATAAATCAGCGAACCCTTTTTTCTTCTTATTATTTTTTTGTTTTTTCATCGGTTTATTACCACCCATTCCTGGCATTCCACCCATTCCTGGCATTCCACCCATTCCTGGCATTCCACCGTTCGACATTTGTTTCATAAAGCCTCTCATTCTTTGAAAATCAGCTAATACTTTATCTACATCTTTTGCTTCATAACCACTACCCTGAGCGATTCTTTGTCTCCTTGAAGGCTGAGCAGCAAGAACCTCAGGTTTTTGTTTTTCCTCAAGAGTCATTGATGAGATCATAGATTCTATTTTCTTAAGTTGATCTTCTCCATCTTTTATCATCCCATCATCGATTTTATTCATTCCAGGAATCAATTTAATCAATCCACCAAGTGATCCCATCCTTTTAATTAATCTCATTTGCTTAACAAAATCATTGAAATCAAAAGTTGCTTCTTGAAGTTTCTTCTGCATCGATTCTGCATCAGCAAGTTCAACTTCTTTTTGTGCTTTTTCAACAAGTGTCAATACATCGCCCATCCCTAAAATTCTGCTGGCCATTCTCTCTGGATGAAATGGTTGCAATGCCTCTATTTTTTCTCCTACACCTATAAATTTGATTGGTTTACCACTTATTTTTCTTATTGATAAAGCAGCTCCACCTCTTGAGTCACCATCCAACTTAGTTAATATCGCCCCTGTGATTCCTACTTTTTCATGAAATGATTTTGTTAAGTCTGCAGCTTCTTGCCCAATCATTGAATCAACAACAAGCAAAACCTCATCAGGATTAGAAACTTCTTTTATTCGAACCATTTCACTCATCATGGAATCATCAATTTGCAGTCTTCCTGCGGTATCAATAATTATCGAATTAAAGTCGTTTTCACTAGCAAAATTTAATGCTTCCTTTGCTATTTCTTCTGGTTTGATATTTTTTTCTTTAGCTGAAAAAACTTCCAATTCATATTGACTTCCCAATGTTTTAAGCTGCTCTACAGCTGCTGGTCGATAAATATCTGCAGCCACCAAAAGAACTTTTTTATCTTTTTCCTTTAAATAAAGTCCTAATTTTCCTGTTGCAGTTGTTTTACCCGCGCCCTGAAGTCCAGCCATCAAAATGACTGTAGGACTATTTTCATTTTCGTTTAATGGAGAATTTTCATTCCCCATAATGTTAATCAATTCTTTATTTACGACTTCAATAAATTTTTGACCTGGGTTTACACCCCTAACTACTTCTTCTCCAATAGCTTTATCTTTGACATCTGATATAAACTCTTTTACTACAGACAAACTAACATCTGCATCAAGGAGTGCTCTTTTTACCTCCTTCAAGGCATCGTTTATATTATTTTCACTAATTTTTGCTTCGCCTCTTAAACCCTTTACTGCGTCTTCAAAGCGTGACGAGAGTTCATCAAACATTATTAAAAAGTAATTTTAATTATTATAGATGATCTTGAAGTTTGTAATTACAAGCCGCTCACGAAATCAACCAATTTCCATGATTTATTTGAAAAACCCAAAATATACTTAACTTTAAGTGGATTTAATGATGTTTCATTAACAAATTCTCCAGAATTCTTTACTAATCTCTCTAGATAATCCAATTCTACTAAAACAGCTATCCGAGATGAAGTTTGCGATTCCAAATCAATCTTACTAATTTTAGAACTAATTTCCTTATAAATTCCCTTCTTGATATCATTCTGTCTTTCTTCGATTGTTCGATCAATTAGACCTTTACTAACAATTTTAGAAAGATTAATTTCACTCTTTCCTGCTAAATAATTACTTTTACTTAGAAGCCATCCATTAATTAAATTCCTTATATCTTCCAAAGAAGGCGAAGCTGTATTAAGTTCTTTGAATTCATAGGAAATAATTGAAGTAGATTTCTCAGAAATAGAATTCAATTTACTTGATGGATTTTTTTTTATTTCTTGAATAATATCTATCTCACTAAGCTTTTGATTTTTATCTAAAGCAACTAAAGGTTTTTCAGAAATAGATTCATCCTGAATTGATTTTTTAAAATTATTTCTCAAAAATCCAATACCAATACCAAATGCAAATAAGATCAAAAATGCATAGATATAAATTAAATAAGGCGACCGATTAATAATTTCTTTATCCTTTAAAAATTCTCCAAAACTAAACTTTAATTCAGCAATTTTTTCTATTAAAAAATTATAAAACTCTATTGGCTTTTTCTTAAAGTATTGCTCATTGAATTCGAATTCTTTGGTTTCAACCTTTTCATAGTCTTGTTTTATGCCGCCAGGCCAAGGTAATCTTCTTTCATCAGTAGTACCTAATAAATTATCAAAATCTTCAGTCTTATTTATAGAAAATTCCTCCTCATTTTGTTGGTTTTGAAGATTTGATCTAATTAAAATTTTATTTGATTTCTTTTCTAATTTTTCAATAAATCCTTGAATTTCCCTGTCTTCAAACCAAGAATCTAAATCCACCTCTTTTGAGTCAATGTCTCTATACCCAACTAAAACATCATTCTCTAACCAATTTTTACAGAAAATACATATCGCTTCTAACTTATTCCCAGGATAACTATTAAGCCAATCTCGCAAATTTTCATCAGAACTACTTGAAAACCTCGCAGAGGCTTGGTCAATATCAGCTAAAAGCAAATCTAAACAACCAATTAGCGGCATTGAATCAAGACCAGATAAATTTAGCTTCTTTAAAATTCTCCTAGCTTCAAATAATTTTTCCGGCTTTCTTCTAGAGAAACCAATAGCTGTTAAGGATAGAAATGCTAAAAATCCTGCTTCTAATGATCCTCTTTTTTGTAATTCAAGAAACAAATCAATCTGTTCTTGCACTGTCAAAAATGGCTTAATTTGTTGAAAAAAAGCTTCAAACTCTTGCTGATTTAAATAATCTTTATATTCAGATTTATTATTACCTTCCAAACCACCTCTTTTGATTATTAAATTTTCCAACATACTTAAGCCTTTTTTATGCGAATCTTGATCATTTAGATCCCTACTAAGTAGATCTAGGATTCTGTAAGGAAGCAAAGCAACCAAATCTTCTTCAAGTTCTTTTCTTATTTCTCCAAGCTTTCCCATTCTTTGTAAAAGTTGTATACCTTCATATAAAAAATCTGCCGCGTTCGAATAGGATCTATTCTGTTGTTCTTGAATTGCAGAATCTCTAGCTGTTAAAGCAGCCAATAATGTTAAATCAGCTTCTCTACTACTTCCTAATGCTGGTGTTTGTGGGGGTTGTAATGCTTTTCTCGTAATTTTAAAAGCTTCTTTTGGTGAACCTGATTCCCAAAGAAGTATTAATCCTGCTACTTCTCTATTTGAGGAAAAATCCAATCCAGAATTTCCATTTAATAACAAATTTTCGTACTCTCTTCTGCTTTCTGGATCAGTAAGTAGATCGGCAGTGAGGC
Source organism: Prochlorococcus sp. AG-424-E18 (assembly GCA_003210155.1). Classification (GTDB taxonomy): domain Bacteria; phylum Cyanobacteriota; class Cyanobacteriia; order PCC-6307; family Cyanobiaceae; genus Prochlorococcus_A. The sequence continues at coordinate 57,430 of QCNC01000004.1, forward strand.
GAAGCAACTCAGATCTTTGGGTTAAAACTTCATAAGTAAAACCTACATCAGGTGTTTTATCTAAACGCAATTGAAACGCCCTTAATATTTCCTCAGAAGTTGCAGAAGGGCTTACGCCAATTAAACGAAAGTGGTCCAAAGGAAGTTCCAAACAATTATCCTATCGAAAATTCTTAGACAAATTTTATCAAGTTAAAAATTTTTTTCACAAGGTCTTACAGAGTTTTTAAAAAAAATCATGAAAATCGACCTTCACGGCTTAGAATGTTAACAAATCAAAACTTCGTTAAGGTAATTTTCTTGGAAACACACTTAGAGAGAATCTCAAATCTTCAAGACATAAAAAAAGCCGAATTAGATCGAGAAACAGGATTATTTCTTTATGAAGATATGACGCTTGGTCGTAGGTTTGAAGATAAGTGTGCAGAAATGTATTACAGGGGGAAAATGTTTGGTTTCGTCCATTTATATAACGGTCAAGAGGCTATAAGCACGGGAGTAATTGGAGCCATGAAAAAGAAACATGATTGGTTTTGTAGTACTTATCGCGATCATGTTCATGCTCTAAGTGCGGGGGTCCCATCATTTGAAGTGATGAGTGAACTTTTTGGTAAAGCTACTGGTTGTAGCAAAGGCCGAGGTGGATCCATGCACTTATTTTCAAGAGAGCATCACTTACTCGGAGGATATGCATTTATTGGCGAGGGAATTCCAGTTGCCTTAGGGGCAGCCTTTTCAAGCAAATACAAAAAGGAAGTTGCTGGTAACAGTAATAGCGATGCGGTAACTGCAGCATTCTTTGGGGATGGGACTTGCAATAATGGGCAGTTTTTTGAATGTTTAAATATGGCCCAGTTATGGAAATTACCCATAATTTTTGTTGTTGAAAATAATAAATGGGCTATTGGTATGGCTCACGATAGAGCCACTAGTAATCCTGAAATCTGGAGAAAAGCGTCTGCTTTTGGTATGCACGGCGAGGAAGTTGATGGAATGGATGTATTAGCAGTTAGAGGAGCAGCACAAAGAGCAATTGAGCGAGCTAGAGCAGGAGAAGGTCCGACACTTTTAGAATGTTTGACTTATAGATTTAGAGGACATTCTCTTGCAGATCCAGATGAATTAAGGTCTGAGAAAGAGAAGGAGTTTTGGGGAAAAAGAGATCCTATTAAGAAATTGGCCAAAGAAATTATTGACTGTAAATTCGCAACGGAAGAAGAATTAAAAATTATTGAAAAGAAAATTGATGCAGAGATATCGGAGTCAGTTAAAAATGCTCTTGAAGCTCCCGAGCCCCCTTCAGAAGAATTAACCAAATATATTTGGGCAGAAGATTAGATTAAATACCGCTAGGTAATTTTCTGGTTAAATTCCTTAATTTTCTTAGTGCCTTAAGTTCAACTTGTCTTACTCTTTCTCTAGAAACTTCTAACAATCTTCCAATTTCTGCAAGAGTATGTCTCTCATTTGCATCAAGTCCAAACCTTAATTTAAGAACATGTTGTTCTTGCTCGCTTAAATGACTTAACCACTTACCTAGTTGTTCTTGATGCATTTTCTGTTCAACTTGATCTAAAGGCTCTTCATTATTACTATCTGCAATTAAATCACCTAAAAAGCTCCTGCCATCATCACCATTTACTGGAGCATCTAAACTACTTGTCGATAAAGCTTGTCTTAAAACAGAATCCAATTCTTCAACATCAATTTCCATTGCCTCTGCAATTTCAATTCTGCTTGGCATAGCACCAAGCTTATGAGCCAAATCTCTACTAACTTTTCTGATAGAAGCTAACCTTTCACTTAAATGAACAGGTAAACGGATTGTTCTTGATTGACAGGCAATTGCTCTTGTCATGCTCTGCCTAATCCACCAAAAGGCATAAGTAGAAAACTTATATCCTCTTGTAGGATCAAATTTTTCGACAGCCCTCTCTAACCCAAGAGAACCTTCTTGTACTAAATCAAGTAATTCCAGTCCTTTACCTTGATATTTTTTTGCCACACTGACAACTAATCTTAAATTAGCTTTCATCATTCTTTCCTTAGCTCTTCTTCCAATTTTTATAGTTCTTTTTTGCTGAGTTGTAAAATCGTTAATCTTTTCATTTAATTGTCCATCTTCTGTAAGAATCATCATCCTCTGGACTTGATTACCCAATTCAATCTCTTCGGCAGGTGTTAATAAGGGGACTCTACCAATATTCTGCAGATACCAACTTATGGGATCATTACTCCTTCTTTTAGGTGTTTCTGATTGAGCTGGTATTGATGAAACCATTTTTTAGACCTTTTTAGGTAGTAAGACTCTCCTACACTTTTTAAGAAATGGCAAAATATTTAATGCGCGCTTCAGATTTCAAGTAATATTTGTACACTTATGTGTTTAAAACTATAAATAACTCTCTTAAATTGTTTCTTTCAAGATATTTGTCTCGTTTTTATATTTCTCATTAATTTTGTCAGTTCATCACCAATTGCAGAAGCATTTGACCCACTTTTGCATTTCGATGCAGCAAATGAATGCAAAAGTACATATTTAGCAAAAAAATCTGTTGATATATTTTTACTCAGGGTTAAATCAATCGCAGAACTACCAGCTACAAAACCAGATAAAAGATCACCCAATCCAGCTCGAGCTGTCTGAGAATCGGTTCCAAAAAGTTGCCAAACTTTTTTATTATCAGCAACTACACTGTTAGCTCCTTTTAACAAAATACTTATATTGAATTCTTTTGCCGCATCACTAGCAAGCCCAACATTGGTCTTAGATTTGATATTAGGAAATAATCTTCCAAATTCTTTGCTATGTGGTGTAATCCATGTCTTAAATTTTCTCTCTAAAAAGAAATTTGACCCCAATTTAGATTCCGAAATTCTATTAAGCGCATCCGCATCCAAGATCAATAATCCTTCAAAACCAGTGAGAATGTCTTTTGCTTTTTGCCAATCATCATTATCAATTCCTATTCCTGGGCCGACAACTACTGAATCAAATGCAGTTAAATCAATATTTTTCAATGCACTAAATAAAGATGCATTTCCATTTTGATTAGATTTCATAGTATCCTTTAAAACTATTTCTGGAGCAACTTGCCAAATAGATTCAGCAACTAACTCAGGCAGGACAGCCGAGATATAGCCTGCTCCACTTGATATCGCACCTTTTAATGCTAAGTATGCAGCACCAGGATATTTTTCACTTCCAGCTATTAATAATGTTCTACCTCTTTTATATTTGTTGGAATTTCTTGGTAAAGAAGGTAAATTAATATTTTTTAAATCTTTGTAAGTAACCTTAAAAATCTTTTTATCAACTTTGGAAAGTTTACTAATAGGCACACCAATATCTATATGGTGCAATTCTCCAATGAAAGGCAATGCAGAATCTTGCGTCAACCCAATCTTATTAAGACCAATTGCCAAGGTATAGTTTGCCTTTACTGCGTTATCTAAAAAAGGCTCTCCTTTATCAGGACATAATCCTGTTGGGATATCAATACTTATGACCTTTCCAGATTTTTTATGAAATTTTTGATTAAAAAGTTTAATTAATTTATTATCAACTTTTCTTGTTTGATTATTGCCAAAAACAGCATCAATCCAAAGTTCTTTACCATTTGCATTAGGTGGCTCTACTAATTTTGTGACGCCAATAGATGTAAGATAATTAAGGTGGTTATTTGTTAATGTTTTTTTTATCGGGAATGGACACCATACCTGAACATAAAAACCTTTCAAAAAAAGCTCTCTAGCTATTACTGCACCATCCCCACCATTATTCCCAGGACCTATAAAAACAGTTATTCCATACTTTAGAAGAGGTTTCCTTTTCAAGAGCCATCTACTAATTTGAATACCAGCTTTTTCCATCAATGCTTCTTGAGGCATTCCATCAGAAAACAATTCTTTCTCTAATATCAACATTTGCTTTGAATCAACAATTAAATGTTTAGAATCAATTGTTGGCCATACAATTTCGTTCATAATTAGTACAAAGCAATTGAAGAACTGTTCAAAAATTTAAACTTCCATGTTAAAGACACAAAAGGATAAAAAATTAGAGAACTTTTTTTCTTCTTATGATAAAACTAAAAAGAAAAAAAATATTATTGTAGGTCTTTCTGGAGGCGTAGATAGTTCCCTTTCAGCTGCTCTTCTTGTAGAAAGAGGCTGGAATGTTGAGGGACTAACTCTTTGGCTTATGAAAGGACAAGGCTCCTGTTGTTCTGAAGGATTAGTAGATGCTGCTGGCCTTTGTGAAGATTTGGGAATTAATCATAAAATAATAGACTCAAGAGAAATTTTCGAAAGAGAGGTAATTAAAAAAACTACTGAAAGCTATGAGAAAGGATTCACTCCACTGCCATGTTCGATGTGTAACAAGAATGTGAAGTTTGAAGAGATGCTTAATTACGCAATAAGCAAAAAAGACTTTACTCATATTGCAACCGGACATTACGCAAGGATAAAAAAATCACCTTATGCTGAAAAACTTAATTGCAAGAGCTTTGTATTTAAAGACTTTATCCTTCTCAGAGGTGCTGACGAAAACAAAGACCAAAGTTATTTTCTTTATTCTCTTTCCCAAAAAGTACTAAGCAGATTGGAATTTCCCCTTGGTGAAATGAAAAAAGAAGATACAAGAAGGGAAGCCCTCAGATTAGGCCTTAGAACTGCTCAAAAACCAGAAAGTCAAGATTTATGTTTAGTTGAGCATTATGGATCAATGCAGATATTTATCGACAAACACATAGAACCCAAAGAAGGAGAAATTGTGCATGTAAATGGGAAAGTCCTTGGGACGCACAATGGAATTCAGCACTTTACGGTAGGTCAGAGAAAAGGGTTGGGCATTTCTTGGCCGGAACCTTTATATGTAAAAAGTTTAGACAGGGAAAAAAACATAGTTTATGTAGCAGATAAAAGTGATCTCTTTAATAAAGAAGCAATAATTAGCGAGGTTAACTGGGTTTCAATCGAAGAACCTAAGCAAGAGATTGAAGTAGAAGCACAAATCAGATATAGAAGTCATCCAGTAAAAGGAACTTTAATCCCTTTGAAAAATAAAGATAATCTTACTAAAACATTTAAATTAATTTTTGAAGATAGTCAAAGTTCGGTAACGCCAGGACAAGCTGCAGTTTTTTATAAAGGAGAAATTTTATTAGGTGGAGGGATAATTAATTAATTTTCCAAAAGATATTTAATCCCATAAAAAATATAAACAAAAACAAAATAGGTTTATCTCCAAATTTTGTATAAAAAGTCTTTTCGGATGAAAAATTAGGGAACACTATTTCATTTCGCTCAACATCATAATCTAAAAGTTTAATTATTTTTCCATCATCTTGAACTAAGCCCGAAGGGCCTGTGTTTGATACTAGTAAATTATTTTTCTTATTTTCAATACTTCTTAATCTAGCCAAAGATAGGAATTGATTATAAAGCTTAGCTGGATATGGATCTAAATTTGCTGCAGTTATTATTAGTTTTGCACCGCTATTAATAGCCTTTCTTATTTCTAGTCCATCACTAATTTCGTAACATATAGCTACTGCTAGTGGGGGGGTAAATTTAGTATCAAAAAATCTTGAATCATAGCCTGGTTGAATTCCTCCAACTGCAGATAATCCTCTTGAAAAAATATCTAGAAATCTAGGTATTTTTTCACCTATTGGAACAAGTCTATTTTTATCTATAAATGAGGTAAAAGATTTATCTCCAATTTGAAATCCGAGTAAAGAACTTCTTAACTCATTATTTGAATTTCTGAAACCTCCTGACAAGGTATTAACCTTAATGCCTTTAGAAAAATAAAAATTGTTAGATAGAGTCCCTTCAGGAGCAACAAGAAGTTTCGCTTTGTTTGATAAAGCATATTTTTGAGCGATGGATAGCTTTTCTTCAATAAATTCATCATTTATTTTTAATTTTTCTCTTGTTGGTATATTAGTTTGCCAAATAGCTACTGGATATTCATAATTTCTTTTTAATGGACTTGTTAAACCTCCAAATAAATGTAAGAAAATAAAAACCAAAAGTCCTAAAAGAAATATTTTTTTAAAGTGAAGTTTTCTTTCCCATCTACCTTGAATGTAAAAAATCCAAAATCCAATCAATATTTGTAATACGCATAAACCACTTGCACCAATCCATCTTGCTAAACCAGCAAGATAAATATCACCTGGGATAAGACTCTCTCCTAAACCTATCCAAAAAAAAGGTGTTTGAGAAAGTATCAATTCACCAATACCCCAAGTCAAGGATAAAAAAAATACTTTTACTGTTAAAGATAATATTTTCATTTTGAAAACATCCTCTTTCCAGAAGATAATTTCAACTAACAATCCCCATAAATAAACTAATATCCCACCCAGAAAAGCGCAGAATAATAATATTAAAATGGTAATTATTAAACTTGCAAGCCATGAGAACCCAAGCCATGTCAATGGATGAAGATCATAAAGCCAAGAATGACTTATCAAGATAAAGAAAAAACCCCAACAAAAATTTGCTATTCTCCTTTCACTTCCCTTCCATAAAATAAATAAAGATATCGGCATAAAAATCAGCCAAAAATGAGTTGAAACTGAAATTCCTCCTAAAATCCCTCCTAAACAAGGGTAAAAATATTGTCTTAGACTTTTAATTTGAGTTGGGATTAACAATCTAAAATTTCGAAATTAAATTTATAATCACCCATTTATTGTACCTTCATTCTGTAGACTAAGTTTTAGTAACTTTCAAAATTAAAGTGAAAGAAGTCTTTATTAGTTTTACAGTTTTTGTTTTTTGTGTTTCATTAACTCTTTTCAGTCAATTTAATTCACCTCAAGTTGTTAATGCTGCTGAATCAGAAACTCAGTCAGTTCAAGGAACACCTGTTGCAAAATCATCAAATGTCTCAAATAATAATTTATTTGAACTAGACCCATCAGATCCAAATCCTATACTTTTCGCTATGGCAGAAGAAACACCATCAGACAACAATTCAATGACTACAGAAAGTGGTCTAATTATTGCAGATATCGTAAACGGGGAAGGAGATGAAGCTAGTGCTGGGCAAACAGTTACTGTAAATTACACAGGAACTCTAGAAGACGGGACACAATTTGACACCAGTATCGGCAGAGCTCCATTCAGCTTTCCCTTAGGTGCTGGACGAGTAATAAAAGGTTGGGACGAAGGTGTAGCAGGCATGAAAGTTGGAGGAAAAAGAAAATTAACAATACCTCCTGAACTTGGATACGGATCAAGAGGAGCTGGAAATGTAATACCTGCTAATGCGACTTTAATATTTGAAGTTGAATTATTAAAAGTCAATTAAATTAAGTAAGAAAAATATCTAAGACTTTTCAATTTAGTTAATCTCCAAGTAATATATATACAACATCAAATATTTGAAATGTTAAGTAAATTCATCAATTCTTTTCTAGATAAAAAATCCCCAATGACTGTCCATGCGCACTGCGATGGTCCTTGTGGTGTTTACGACCCAGCATCTACGAGAGTTGCAGCTGAAGCTGTTCTATCAATGACAAAAAAACTTATTGCATTGGAAGCTCCTTCTAGCACTGATTCAGCAGAGTGGGCTGCATACAGTAATACATTTTCTAGATATGTTGCAGTTAAAGAAGAGCAAGCAAAAGAAACAAAGAAAGAGATTCTAATTTTGTGGACAGACTACTTTAAACCGGTTCACTTAGAAACTTATCCAGACTTACATGAAACCATTTGGAAGGCGGCCAAATTATGCAGTGCATGCAAAGTTAATATTGACTTAGCCCAAGCTGAGGAACTTATGAGTTATGTAGAAAAAATTCATAATATTTTCTGGACTTCAAAAGGAAGATCAGACGCTTTTGTAAAAGCTAGTTAATCAGAGTTATTTTCAAAAGTTTTTTTGATTTTATTTTATTTTTTTTAGGTTTAAGAAAAACTGCGATTATTAGTGGTGAATCGATGTTTCCTTACCTAAAAGAAGGTGATATTGTATTTTTTAAAAAATATAAAAAGAATAAATCAATACTTAAAAATCGACAAATAGTTATTTTTAATCATCCATTTAAAAATAAAAATCTAATAAAAAGGATAAATTCAGTAAATCAAAATAACGTTGAGGTTATTGGCGACAATATTGAATTTAGCGAAGATAGTAATAAATTTGGATTAATCAATAACGAAAAAATAATTGGGATTGTCACCTCTAAATTAATTATTCCTAAATTAAAAAATTTTTTAATTCAAAAAAACAGAAGCACTTCTTTGAATCCAAAATAATCCCAAAGAAAAGGAAAGCCCTCCTGCTGCAGCTATTAATCTTTTAATAAATTTTTGACTTGCTTTAAAGGTGGTAAAAGATATTAAACAAGTAAAAAGATTCATACTTATGAGTGAACCAATCAAATATGAAAACAAATATAAGCAAGCGCTTGTTAGAGGTAGTGCTAAAGCAGGAAGAACTGCAAGAAAATGTGAACCTCCAGCTATACCGTGTAGCAAGCCTAAACCAGTCAAAGCATGTGAGTGCTTATTATTATTTTTTTGTTCCTTAACATGAAAGTGAAAGTGACGATGGGCAATTCCATTCTCATGCTTATGGGAGTGCGAGTGAATACTTAATTGAAAAGAATTTTTTATAGCAAATACTCCAACAATTAGAAGTGAAATTCCAACTAGGAATTCGGCAATACTAGAAAATTTGTTTAATGGCGTAATATCCTTAATAAAAATCGCTAGAAAAGCTAACAAGAGGACTCCTGAAGAATGTCCCAAGCCCCATGAGAAACTATTTTTAAGAGCTTTTTGAGGATTATTAATCGCTGCCGGTGCCATTGCAATTAGATGATCAGCGCCACTAACTACATGCACAAATCCTGCGACTAAACCTGTTAAAATTACAGCCTGCATATATATTCAGTACATCTCTGTTTATTCAATTTTATAGCACGATTTGAGGTCAATATTAAATTGAGTTAAATAATTTCTTGAACGATTGTTCAATATCACTTTCTCTCATAAAAGTTTCACCAATTAATACTCCCATGATTCCAATAGATCTAAGCGATTCTAAATCTTCGGCACAATTAATTCCTGATTCACTTATGGGAATAATATTTTGTTTTAAAAATATATCTGCATATGTGTGCATTAATTCTATTGATGTTTTTAAATCCGTTTTAAAAGTCTTTAAGTCCCTGTTATTTATTCCAATCAAATTAAAAGAATTTAACTTTAGAATCCTTTCTAGTTCATTAGAGTTATGGACTTCAACAAGAACACTCATCTTTAAATTATCAGCTATTTTCTTTAAATAAATTAAATCATCATCACTTAAAATCGCAGCGATTAATAATATTGCATCAGCACCAGATACCCTTGCTTTATAAATCTGATAAGCAGAAATAATAAAATCTTTGCAGAGGAGAGGGAGATTAGTTGATTTCCTTACAGTTTCGAGTATTTCATAACTCCCTTGAAAAAACCTTTTATCGGTAAGTACTGATATACATGATGCACCTAATCCTTCATAACAAATTGCTATGTCTTCAGGATTAAAATCTTTTCTCATCACTCCTTTACTCGGGCTAGCTTTTTTTATTTCAGCAATTACTCCTGGTTTTATTTTTGACTCCAAGATATTTTTATAAAAATCTTTGGGAGCAGGAAGGTTTTCAATCTTTTTTATGAGATCTTCTAAAGAGACTATTTTTTTAAAATTCTTAATTTCAATATCCTTGTGCCATACAATTTCTTCAAGAATATTTTTTGCTTGTGCTTCTCTATGAGGTACAGCATATTCTAAATTTTCTACCCTTACTGTTGGATTAGGTGGCCTGCGTCTTATCTCCATTAATTTAAGATATTATTTTATTTGAGAAGCCGCCTGTTTATATGCGACCTCAACTACTTCACTAAGAGTAGGATGAGTATGAACTTCTTTAGATAATTCAATTACATCTTGGTTCCTTGAAATAGCGTTCGAAATTTCTTGAATTAAATCAGCTGCATGTAACCCAAAAATATGAGCTCCTAATACTTTCCCATTATCTTTGTTGAAAATCAACTTTAGCAATCCATCACTCTCTAATTCAGCCAATGCTTTTGAATTAGCCTTAAAGAAACTTTTGACAACTCCCAAAGTAAAATTTTCTTTTGTAGATATCTCTTTAGCTTCAACTTCAGAGAGACCAACTGAACTTATCTCTGGGTGAGTAAAGGTTGCTGCGGGGATACTTTTATAGTTAATTTCGACATTACCACCGCAAATATTATCAACAGCAATAGTACCCTGCGCTGCAGCTGTATGAGCAAGCATTAGTTTGCCCGTTACATCTCCAACAGCCCAAATGTTAGGTATTATGTCATCACCATTCTTAACTCTCATTTGATCATCTACAGGAATGAACCCTTTTACTGTTTCGATACCAACCGACTCAAGATTTAAGTTATTACTATTAGGACTTCTGCCAGTTGCGACTAGTACAGCATCAACTTCTAAAGTTTCTACAACTTCCTTAGATTTTGCATCAGTCAGTTCTATTTTTACAGGGCATCCAGGTGTTATTTTTGTCGCAAAGACATTTGACTTTGTGTCTATATCTCTTGCTTGAATAAGGCTCTTCTTAGCAATTTTAGTTATGTCTGGATCAAATGTTGGCATAATATTCTCCAAAGCCTCGATCATGGTAACTTCACAACCAAGCGCGGTATAAACATCAGCAAATTCTAGACCTATATATCCGCTTCCAATAATTGCTATCCATCTTGGAAGCCACTCAAGTTTAACCGCATCATCGCTAGTAAATACGGTCCTATTGTCCAAAGTTATTCCACGGGGCACAAAAGGAGAAGAGCCTGTTGCTATAACAATATTCTTACATGTGAAAATTTTATCAATTCCATTTTTATCTCTCACACCTACTTTTTGATTTCCTTCAATTCTTCCAATGCCCAAAATAATTTCAACTCCACTCCTTTTAAGAGTTTTTTGTTAAATTTTCTCTAACATTTAAAACTAAATTATTTGCATGATCTGCAATTTTTGATCTCTCGAACCTTACTGGTGAAGCATGTATACCAAATTTAGCTAAATGTTCATAATTAGCTATTTCTCTAACTTTTCCACTTGCAGCCAAAAGAGCTTTAGATGGAACACACCCCTTGTTAACACAAGTGCCTCCCATATCAGAAGATTCTATTATTGCGACTTTCAGTCCCTTACCAGCAGCATGTTTAGCGGCATCAAAACCTCCATATCCTGCTCCTATTACTATTAAATCAAAATCAAAACTTGAATCAGTCACTTTTTATTTATTTATTTAGAGGTGTATGCGACTCTTTTTCGTTCTAGTAATAACGGAACTGCAACACAAGCCACATTCAATGATTCTACAATCTCACTATGCGGAATTGTAATTGTTTCATTAAAAGCTTCTTGAATTTTTTTATGAATACCTTGACCTTCATTACCCAAAATTAATGCTGTACGTCTAGACCAATCAACTTCCCAGTAAGGTTTTGAAGGTTTTTTTGAACTCTCATTATTGCTACTAGTAGAGAAAATCTTAAATCCTACATTTGATAATTCAGACAAAGACTTAAGTAAAGAATTTAATATTTCTTCTTCAATGCCATCAAATCTTAAAAATGGCAGATGAAAAACTGCTCCTGAGGATGCTCTTAATACCTTTTGGCCTAATGGGTGAGCACCTCCAGCTAAAAAAATTGCATTAACACCCGAAGCTAAAGCGGTTCTAAATAGATTACCCATATTCCCAGGATCTTGAATTCTGTCGAGAACAAGAACAAAATCATCTTTTCTATTAAATTGATAATTAGATATTGCTGAAATCTCTACTAAAGCTGCTATCCCATCTGGATTAATTGTTGAAATCGCAGATGCCAAGACTTCTTCTGAGACAATATTTATTAATGACTGATGAAATTTTTTGCTTAGATTTTGATTCTTTCTTAGCCATTTTTCGGTAACTAAAATCTTAGAGGGATTTTTTCCAGACTTCAGCAATTCTTCAATGAGATGTGTACCTTCTATACAAAAAAAGTCTTGATCTTTTGGAGATGATCCTCTCTTAAATGATCTAAATCTTTTAACTAGATTATTGTTTTTACTAGTTATTTTTAAAAAAGTATTTTCTATGAGTATTTTGAAAATTTGTTATCAACTATATTTTAATTGCATAAATATTTTGATCAATTATTTATTTAATTTTTATTTCCCAATAAATCAAAAAATACATTTTCACTTTTAATTAATATTCATGACGTTACATAGGGTGGACTTAATATTATTAGTTTGTCATGATGAATCTAATAAATTAAGTCTTAATGATTTGCGGAAGCAAAACGAAGTCATATCTTAAATCGCAAAATTTAAAGATTCTTGGCCAAGGCAAGTTAAATGGAATAGTTGAAATAAGTGGTGCGAAGAATTCCGCCTTAGTTTTATTAGCCTCATCATTACTAACTAATGAAAAAATAATTCTTGAAAATGTACCTTTTCTCACTGATATTGAAAAGATGGGTAACATCCTAAAGAATTTAGGAGTTAATTTACTACGTAAAAACAACCAGCTAGAAATAGATCCAATAACTATCTCGATTAAAGAACTTCCATATGAACTTGTTAAAGGATTAAGAGCTAGTTTCTTTTGTATAGGCGCACTATTAACTAAATTTGGAGAAGCTCAAGTACCGTTACCAGGTGGATGCAATATTGGTTCAAGGCCAGTAGACGAGCACATTAATGGACTAATCGCACTAGGAGCAGACATTATTATTGAAGAGGGAATTGTCAAGGCAAAAATAAGAGGGAACAAAAATAGACTTCATGGCACTCATATTAAATTAAATTGTCCAAGTGTAGGTGCGACTGAAACTTTAATAATGGCAGCATCTTTAGCCAAAGGAAGAACCACTATTGAAAATGCTGCTAGAGAGCCTGAAGTTCAAGATTTATGCCAAATGCTTAATAAAATGGGGGCAAAAATTTATGACTCCGGTAAAGAAACAATTATCATTGATGGTGTTAATAAGCTTGGCGGGTGTACCCATAAAGTAATTCCAGACCGAATAGAAGCTGGAACTTTTCTAATAGCTGCTGCTGCAACGTCCTCTTCAATAACAATTTCTCCAGTAATCCCTCATCATCTTGAAGCTGTTACTAATAAGCTTCAAGAGAGTGGTAGTAAAATAACGATTAAAGGTAATTCGATTTCTATCAAGAGTAAAGAGATTAAAGGAGTAGATATTGAAACAGCCCCTTTTCCAGGCTTTCCTACTGATTTGCAGGCACCATTTACAGCTCTAATGACAATCGCAAATGGTGAATCAAAGATAACTGAAACAATTTTCGAAAACAGAATGAATCATATTTATTTACTTAATGAAATGGGCGCCCGTATAAAACTAGACAAAAACATAGCTTACATTAAAGGTGTTAAAACAATTAATGGGATGAATCTAGTTGGCTCAGATTTAAGGTCATCAGCTGCATTAATAATTGCAGGAATCATCGCCAAAGGTTGTAGTAAGATCTATGGATTAGAACATTTAGATAGAGGTTATGAAAAATTTGAATTAAAACTAAAAAATTTAGGTGTAAAAATAATTAGAGAGATCAGTAAAAATGCTTTTGAGGAGAATGGATATAAAATTGAATCTAAATCTGAGAATCTTTCAAAACTCGAAGCAGCTTAGTCTTTTACAAAATATTTTAAAATTAAGAAAGTTGATTCAAACGTAAGCAATATTGATTAGTGAAATAAAACCAAGAAATAATATAAACAAAACAAGAAAGCGATTAGACCAAATTTTATTTAAACCATTAAATTTGAATTCGTTCATGCCCAAGTTCCGCTATTAGATCCGAAAGTTGTCAGTATAGTAACTGCTATAAAAAGATAAGGTACAAATTTAAAGGATAATTTTTTAGCTTGGGTTTTAGACATTTGTTTTTTTATCAAATATAACACAATATTACTAATCATGAAGCTATCCCCTTTTGGGAAAGACTTTTAAGCGTATTTAATCACAAAACTGTATCATAAATGTTTAAATTTTCTTTTTTGCCTTATTTCTTGTCAGCAAATGCAATAAATAATTCTTTGTTTTTATCGAAAAAGATTAACTATTAACAAACGTTATCTTGATCACTGTTCCTTAATCAAAACAATAGTCAACAAGTTGATTTTTGTTATAATAAAAAAGTTAATTTTTTCAAAAGCCTTGGGAGCGTGGTGGAATTGGTAGACGCACCGCACTCAAAATGCGGCACCTTCGGGTATGTCGGTTCAAGTCCGACCGCTCCCACTTTGATGAATACATATAGTCGATTCGATATATCTTTCAAAAAAGGAAAAGGTTGTTGGCTATGGGACAAAACAGGTAAAAAGTATCTTGATGCAGTAGCAGGCATAGCAACTTGTAGTCTTGGACATAGCGACAGAGTTTTAAGAAGAAGGTTATCAACTCAACTAAAAAAGATTCAGCACATTTCAAATCTCTACAACATTGAAGAACAAGAACAATTAAGCAGAACTTTAACGAATATGAGTTGTGCTGAAAGCGTCTTCTTCTGCAATAGTGGTGCGGAAGCAAATGAATCAGCAATTAAATTAATTAAAAAATATGGCAATACAGCAAATAAAGGTAAAGAATCAATTATTCTCGCAGCGGAATCCAGCTTTCATGGAAGGACGCTTGCAGCCTTGAGTGCCACTGGACAGCCCAAATATCAAAAAGGTTTCGAACCAATGATTCAAGGGTTCAAATTTTTTAAATTTAACAATTTTGATTCGGTAAAAAAATTATTTGAAGAGTGTGAAAATAATGATCAAAAAATTTCCGGAGTTTTAGTTGAGCCAATACAAGGAGAGGGTGGCGTAATTCCTGGAAGTAAAATATTTTTTAAAAGCCTGCGAGAAATATGTGATAAATATAATTCTCTTCTCATTTTAGATGAGGTTCAAAGTGGAGTAGGTCGAACTGGAAAAATGTGGGGTTATGAGAATTTAGGAATTGAACCTGATGGATTCACCCTTGCAAAAGGATTAGGAGGAGGTCATGCAATTGGAGCATTATTAGTAAAAGAAAAAGCCAACATTTTTTCTCCAGGAGATCATGCAAGCACTTTTGGGGGGAACCCATTCGCCTGTAAAGCTGCCCTAACTGTATTAGAGGAAATCAATAGAAGAAATATTATCAATAATGTTTATTTAAGAGGGGAACAATTAAGTGCTGGGTTTGAAGAATTGTCAAAAAAATTTCCAAATATTATTAGCGGGAAAAGAGGTTTAGGTTTAATACAAGGTCTTGTGATAAATGATGATTATGCTGATGCAAAAAAAATTACATTAAAAGCTTTTGATAAAGGATTACTTGTAGTTCCTGCAGGAGGAAATGTTGTAAGGATTGTCCCACCATTAGTTATATCTCGAAGAGAAATTAATATTCTTTTGAATAAGTTAAATTCAATTTTTGAAGAGTTATAGCAATTTAAATTTTGAAAAATGCAAATTTAAAATTTTTTGAATTATCACCCAAATATGAAAGGGATAATATCAAATTAGGTTTATCAAGAATTAAAAAAGCACTTCAGGAACTTGGTAATCCTTGCGAGAATATCCCTGCGATACAAATTATTGGAACCAATGGGAAAGGATCAATCGCGGCATATTTAGAAAATATACTTTTTGAAGCTAAAAGGAATTTTGGCGTAACGACATCTCCCCACCTTTTGGACGTATGCGAGAGGATTAGAGTTAATAAAAAAAATATTAACAAGACTGATTTTGAAAAAATCTACAGATTAATAGAAAAGAAATTTTCAACATTTGAATTAACTCCTTTTGAAAAAATCATATGCTGCGCACTAAATTTCTTTGATAATAAGAAAGTTGAATTGCTCATTCTTGAAGCTGGCTTAGGGGGACGATTAGACGCGACAACAGCCCATAAATCTAGACCAATAATTGCTATTGGGAATATTGGCTTAGACCATAAAGAATTTCTTGGAGATACTATTGAAAAAATTGCCGAAGAAAAATTAGCAGTTATTGAAAAAAACTCAGTTGTCGTCACATGCAAACAAAATAGTCAAGTTGAAAATTTAATAACCAAAAAAGTTAAAGAGGTTGGAGCAGAAATTATCTGGAAAGATTCAATATCAAACAGCTATGAGCTTGGATTAAAAGGAATTTTTCAAAAGCAAAATGCTTCAGTAGCTTTAGGAGCAATTGAAGCGTTGAATAATTTGGGATTTAATATAAAAGGAACACACATATCTGAAGGTCTTAAAAAGACATCTTGGCAGGGAAGGCTAGAAATAATAAATTTTTTGAACAAAGAAATTCTTGTAGATTGTGCGCATAATTATCCTGCTGCAAAAGCACTCTCACATGAGCGAAGTAATTGGGAGAATGAAGATAAAGGAATTTATTGGATTTTAGGTGTCCAAAGACAAAAAGATTTTTTCGCAATATTAAAAACTCTGCTAAAGAAAAATGATCACTTATTACTTGTGCCAGTGCCAAACCAACCTAGTTGGCAATTAAAAGATCTTTCTCAGATTAAAGAAATTGACCTTCAAAAAACAATTGAATTTAAAACATTTGAACTTGCCATTGATTATTTATTTTCCCTAGAAAAATGGCCACCTAATCGTCCAGTCCTAACGGGTTCTATTTTTTTAGTTGCTGAATTTATTAAATTTGCAAATAAACAGAAATGTTAAATATTAAATTTTTCCTTTACTTCCCAACCTTCCAATTTTCCAGGATTTAATAGCCCTTTAGGATCAAATTTTAATTTCGCTTTTACTTGATCTGCGTCAACCACTCCTAGGCCTCCGCCTTCGACAGTTAAAACATGGGGATTAAAAATAAACGCCCCAAGTTTCTTACAATCTTCCATTATTTCATTTAATTCATCTATCCCATTCCACATTAATACAGGTAAAGCCGCTAATCGCGGTGATCCTTGTTGAGAAACTGCCTCTAAATGCCAAAGAACTTTTCTACCCCATTTTTTTCTCAGAAAATTAATCAATTCTAGTTCATTATTAAGTGGCAAAAGCATCTGTAAATAAGTCCAATTTTTATCCTTAGACCTCATATGAAGAGTTGTATGATTCCATACGACTTCAGAAATTCCATTAACGAGTTTTTCTTCTTCTCCAAGGAGGGTAAATTCAACTTTGAATTTTTTACAAATCAACTCGATCGTTTTTGTTCCTCCAAAAGTAGATTGAATTAATATCTTGTGACTTTTAGCATTACTTTTAAGCCATTTTGGCATTTGATCTACAATTTCATCTTCAAGAATTGCTCCTAGTTTCAGATCAATTGCTGCGCTGGTGAGAGTTTTTAATATTTCTATTGTTTTTTCAAATTCAATACAGTCGATAACTATTGAATACCACTTACGTTTGATATCAGTAGCAAGTAGTAAAGAAGTAATTATTCCATTAGTCCCATAAGCATGATTTAGAGGTTCGGATTCTTCAGCATCAAATTTTAATAATTCAGGTTTTTTATTAATCGTTACTGCCTCTAAACCAATAAGATTTCCGGGATCTCTTAAGAATCCCCACCTAATTGAACCAATACCTCCTGATCCACCTGCAATAAAACCTCCAATTGTTGCAGTTTTCCAAGTACTAGGAAGCAACCTCAATTCCCTCCCATATTTCCCTAATTGTTTATTCAAATCTCCCATCACACAGCCAGACTGTACTTTTACAAAACCTGTATCTGGATCAAATTCTTCTAACTTATTAAAGTGACTCATCTGCATTACAACTCCTTTAAACAATGGGACAGCTTGTCCATAATTACCTGTCCCTGAACCCCTCAAAGTAAGTGGGATAGAAAATTCCCAACAAATTTCTGCTACTTCCTTTACTGCTTTGTGATCACTAGGTCTTACCACCAAATCAGCAATACATTCGTCTAATTTTTCAGTAAGGATTGGAGAGTAGTTATAAAAATCTTTTGAAAGCCTTTTTATGTCAGATTGGCTTTCAATTATCTCTAAGTTTTTAACTTCCCTAAATTTGTCTATAAATTTAAGAGTATTTGATGTCATTAATTAAATTCTTATTGTTTTGTATATAAATTAGCTGATTAGCAATATAAATCGCCTTTTATAAAAACTTTTCTCTTTAATGAACTCGAAAAAACATCTGCCCATCTTTGTGCATCTAAAATCACAAAATCAGCAGGGCATCCCTTTCTAATTAAACCATCCCATTTTAAGTTTAATAATCTGCTTGGAGCTAAAAAAATAGAAGATAGAGTCATTCTCTCCCAAGGATTTAGTTGAAGCATAGGTATAGAGCAAGACAACATATAAAAAGGATCAAAATTACCAAATGGGTACCAGGGATCTTGAACGTTATCACTACCTAGAGATACATCCACGTGTGATTTTTGTAATTGCTTTATTGGAGCAACTGGTCTTTTTAATGAGGTAGTTTTATTACTTCGATTGAGAAGCCAAAAATTTGTTAGAGGTAAAGCAATAACTTTAATATTTTTCTCAGCCATTTTTTCTCCTAAATTTAAAATATCTCTATGACTTAGAGAAATAAGACTACTCAAATGACTACAAGTAATTGGAATACTTTTAATTTTTAAATTTTCGATTGTCTCTAATAAAACTTTTATTCCCGCTCCAGGCTCAATAGTCGATTCGTCTATATGAAAATCAATTTCTAATTTATATTTACTAGCTAGAAGAAGCATCTTTGAGAGAAATTTGCTTGTATCTTTTTTATTGAAAGGAGGAACAATTACACCTCCTAAAATACCTCCATTAGAGGATAATATTTTTGCCAAATCTTCTCCATTAGTTGTATTCCAGAATTCCAATGGAGCTAGAGCAACGAATTGTAAAGTCAACTCAGATGAAAATTTTTTTTGTAATTTAAAAAGTTCAATCCAAATATCAATAGATTGACTTTTGTAAGTATCAATATGACTTCTAATAGCTCGGTATCCATTTTGTATGGCGAGTTTTAATGATTTCTCAACTCTTTCAAGAACCTTGTCTGTAGTTCTAGTTTTATGTTCTTCAAGATTTACTGATAATGCTCCTCCATAGTTTGATTCCAGATTAGGAAAGTCTGCCCATGTAAAAGATTTATCAAAATGCGAATGCGTTTCAACAAATCTTGGGAATAAAATATTTTTTGGTTTTGTAACTTTATTTTTTAAAGGCTTTAACTCAGAAACAAATCCATCCTCCCAACAAATGGAAACTGAACATAAATCCTCTACATCGATAATGAGGTTATCTATATCTTCTATTAAACAAAGGCTTCTGGGAATAAGAACCTCAGCTGTGCCGGAATTACTCAAATTTTTAAATTTTCTTTTATTTTAAATCATAAGAAAACTTTACTGAATTAGAAAATAATTCAAATTTCGCTAAAAGATAAAAATAACTATGAAAAATTACCCTCGAGTTGTTAAATTTATAAATGTGAGGCGGGCGTCGCCAAGTGGTTAAGGCAGCGGCTTGTGGCGCCGCTATTCGGGGGTTCGAATCCCCTCGCTCGCCCTCAAAAATATTGCAGCAAAATTATTTAACTTGTAATTTTGAATTAAAGAATCATAAAAAATTCCTAGCAAAGTGCTAACAAAAACAAAATCAGACGAAAAAAAATCTCAAAAGAATTCAACTACTGGCAGTTATTGGATAACCACATTTGGATGCCAAATGAACAAGGCTGATTCTGAGAGAATGGCTGGGACATTAGAGAAGATGGGATATACCAGAGCAGATAATGAATTAAATGCCGATTTAGTCTTGTACAATACATGCACAATCAGAGATAATGCGGAGCAAAAAGTTTATAGTTTTTTAGGAAGACAAGCTAAAAGAAAACACAAAACACCTAACTTAAAACTTGTTGTTGCAGGTTGCCTTGCGCAGCAAGAGGGAGAGTACTTATTAAGAAGAGTCCCAGAACTTGATCTGGTTATGGGACCCCAACACATAAATAATCTTGAGAATCTTCTCGGGAAAGTTGATTTAGGAAATCAAGTTGCTGCCACAGAAGAAACCTTCATTTCTGAAGACATAACAAGTGCCAGAAGAGAAAGCTCTATTTGTGGCTGGGTGAATATCATTTATGGATGTAATGAAAGATGTTCATATTGTGTAGTCCCCTCTGTAAGAGGAAAAGAGCAATCAAGATATCCAAATGCGATAAAAAGTGAGATCCAAAAATTAGCTTATGAAAATTTTAAAGAAATTACTCTTTTGGGTCAGAACATTGATGCTTATGGAAGAGACCTTCCAGGAACTACAAAAGAGGGAAGAAAAGAAAATACACTTACTGATCTTTTGTATTATATTCATGATGTTAAAGGAATTCGCAGAATAAGATTTGCTACTAGTCATCCAAGATATTTTTCAAAAAGGTTGATTCAAGCTTGTTATGAACTTGATAAAGTCTGTGAACATTTCCATATCCCCTTCCAAAGTGGAAATGATGAAATCTTAAAACAAATGTCAAGAGGATATTCTATTAAAAAGTATAAAAATATTATCGAGAATATAAGGTCATTAATGCCAAATGCATCAATCACTGCTGACGCAATAGTTGCTTTCCCAGGAGAAAACGAACAACAATATCAAGATACATTAAAGCTAATATCAGAAATTGGTTTTGATCAAGTAAATACGGCAGCATATTCTCCAAGACCTAATACGCCTGCAGCAGTTTGGTCGAATCAACTTTCAGAAGAGGTGAAAAAAGCTAGATTGCAGGAAATTAATGATTTGGTCGAGAAAACTGCAAGGAGTAGAAATCAAAGATATATCAATAATATCGAAAGCGTTTTAATTGAGGGTTCAAATCCAAAAAATTCCTCACAAATTATGGGAAGAACTAGAACCAATAGATTAACTTTTGTAGAGATTCCCAAAAACATTAACTTTAATTTTTCATTGGGAGATGAGATAGATGTCAAAATAAATGAAGCTAGACCTTTTTCTCTAACAGGCGAACTTTATTTATGATTTTTTTCTAAATGATCGGGGGTAAGAAAAAATGTATTGGCTTAATATTTGGCGGGAATTCCAATGAACATGAAGTATCTATATTATCTGCGAAAACAGTTTATCAAGCATTTAATTCAGAAATAAACAAAGAACGCTTTACAGTTAAAGCCTTTTACATAAATAAATATGGAGATTGGCTTGATAGTGATATTTCAGAAAAAATCCTTATTGGTGAAATTGAGAACTATAAAACAAAAAAACAAGAAACTTTTTATCAAGAAAAAATTAACTTCCTTGAAGGAATTGAATTTCAAAATATTGATGTTTGGTTTCCTCTTTTACATGGATTTAATGGTGAAGACGGATCAATTCATGGCTTAATTAGATTTACAAAGAAACCTCTAGTCGGGTGTGGAATTATTGGCTCTGCACTTGCAATGGATAAAATATTAATGAAAACAATTTTCTCAAATCTCAAACTTCCACAAGTAAATTATCTATTTTTTCAAAATGAAGATCTCAACGATAAGCACGTAAAAAATAAAATAGTTAATGAAATTTTAAAAAAATTAAAATTTCCTGTTTTTGTTAAACCATCGAACTCTGGATCATCTCTTGGCATCTCCAAAGTCAAAAATGAATCGGAAATATTACTAGCATTAGAAAAGGCTCGGGAAATAGATCCAAGAATCTTAATAGAGGAAGGTTTGGAGGTAAGGGAGATTGAATGCGGAATAATTGGGAATTCAAAACTCTTAACCTCTGAGATAGGCGAAGTAAATTACGAAAGTGATTGGTATGATTATTATTCAAAATATCACTCAAATAATAAAATAATCATCCCAGCCGAAATAAATTCTAAAATCACAAAAGAAATTAAAGAAATTGCTATTAAAAGTTGTAGAGCACTAAATATTTTTGGTTTTGCAAGAGTAGATTTCTTTTTAGAAAAATCTTCAAATAAAATTTTACTAAATGAAATAAATACAATTCCTGGTTTTACAAAAAACAGTATGTTTCCAATGCTTTGGGAAGCTTCAGGTTTAAAAATTGAACAACTTGTGGCTAAACTGGTAGATATATCTTTAGATTTGTAATTTAAATCAAATGTTGCATGGACTACTTTGGTTACCATTACTTTTAATCTTCATTTTATTAACTGCACTTGGATGGTTAGAAAGAAGAAGACAAAATCTTTTTAGAAGTTGGGCTAGTGATTCTGAACTGTGCAAGTTGGATAGTTCTGGTGCAGCGTCTTTAAAAAATGGGGAGTTAAAGTGGAGCGCATTTGAAGCTGGTAAATTTGAAGAAAAAGATTGCTTTACGATCAAAAAACTGGAATTAGTTGAATTAATGGCACTAACTTCAGGTGAAGCTCCTCTAACAAGTGAATCTCAAGGTAAGTGCAGGTTGAGATTAGTAGGGGATGGGAAAGAGATGGATGTACCATTTTCAGATGCAGAGCAAGCGCGAGAATGGATGGATCAACTGATGGAAAAAGCTCGATGTGATTTGTGAAAAACAAAAAAGGAATCAACAATAGAAGCTTTTTTTTTCTAATTTCATTTTTATTTTTAACAAGCTTTTTAAGCATAAAAACACTCAAAAAAATTGAAACTCAGGACATTAGGATTTATGGTAGTGAATTATTTTCGCAGAATGATGTGATAAAAAATTCATCTTTAAATTTTCCTATCCGATTAATTTTTGTTGAAACTCATTTGCTAGAAAAAGAGTTAAAACAAAATTTATCTCTCAAGAATGTTTCGGTAAGTAGAGAACTATTTCCTTTTGGTTTGAAAGTTCATATTAATTCAAGAATTCCAATAGCTTACGGTGAGAGAATTCTAAACGACGAAAAAATATTAGGCTTCATTGATAAAGATGGAATTTTTATAAATAAACAAAATGTGGAAGTAAAAAATTTAAATAAATTAACCATACAAGTTTTTGGATGGGAAGAAAAATTTAAAAAAATATTATCTGAAATTTTTATCGCTATAGAGAATTATGAATTAGAAATAGTTAAAATAACTTTTTCATCCGACGGGTTTCTAACTGTTGAGGAAAAAGATTTAAAAACGATATTCCTAGGATTTAAGCCAAATTTAATCAACTATCAATTACGAATCATCAATAATCTTAAAGATGAATTTAAGAAAAAAAGCTTTTCAAAAAAAATAGATAATGTTGATCTTACTAATCCAGATAAACCAAAAATAAAAGTGTTCAAACCCTAATATTTGAAAAAGTATTCTGAGTATTTTTTTTTAATTATTGTAGTGTTTGTATGGGTTTTGCATTCAAACAAAATATTTAATAAATAAATATTTTTAGGATTTTCCTCAACAAATTCCTACAGATGAGCTCAGTGAGTTCATAATGCATCCAATACTAATATTAGATTCCTATTAAGAGATGAGCTTCGGTAACAATCCAAACTTTGATCAATCGAGAGAAATCCTTCCAAGCCAAAGCGCCAAAATAGAAGTTATTGGTGTAGGCGGTGGTGGCAGTAATGCAGTCAACAGGATGATAAATAGTGATTTAGAAGGTGTTTCATTTAGAGTCCTCAATACCGATGCACAAGCCCTATTACAATCTTCTGCAGAGAGTAGAGTTCAACTTGGACAAAACCTCACTAGAGGTTTAGGTGCAGGTGGGAATCCAAGTATTGGGCAAAAAGCAGCTGAAGAATCTAAAGAAGAGCTTCAACAAGCTTTAGAGGGATCTGATCTAGTTTTTATAGCCGCTGGAATGGGCGGAGGCACTGGTACAGGAGCAGCACCAGTTGTCGCAGAAGTAGCCAAACAAAGTGGGGCTTTAACAGTAGGTATAGTAACCAAACCATTTTCTTTTGAAGGGAAAAGAAGAATGCGTCAAGCAGAAGAGGGGATCGCAAGACTAGCTGAAAACGTTGATACTCTTATAGTTATTCCAAATGACCGATTAAAAGATGTTATAGCAGGGGCTCCTCTTCAAGAAGCATTTAGGAATGCTGATGATGTTTTAAGGATGGGCGTTAAAGGCATTAGTGACATAATTACTTGCCCAGGATTAGTTAATGTAGATTTTGCAGACGTAAGATCAGTTATGACTGAAGCTGGCACTGCCCTTCTCGGAATAGGTATAGGTTCAGGAAGATCTAGAGCTATAGAAGCAGCACAGGCAGCTATGAATAGTCCTTTATTAGAAGCAGCAAGAATTGATGGAGCTAAAGGCTGCGTTATAAATATAACTGGTGGCAAAGACATGACATTAGAAGACATGACCTCCGCATCTGAAATTATTTATGATGTTGTTGATCAAGAAGCAAATATTATTGTTGGTGCAGTGGTAGATGAAGCAATGGAAGGTGAGATACAAGTTACTGTAATTGCTACAGGATTTGAAACAACCCAACCATTAAACCAGCAAAGAATTAAAAACAGATTATCTAATCAACCTTTATATAATTATTCAGAGAATAAAGAATCAGGAGCAAGTATTCCTGAATTTTTGAAATTAAGGCAAAATAAAAAGATATAGGTTAAGAGGTAAAATAGAGTGACTCGGTTATCTCGCCTGCCTCAAGCATCCCTTGTGGCTGCTACCTTCCGGTCCTGACCAGGTTTAGGCGTTAAAACCGCGAAAGGCCGAGTCAGAAATATATTAGCAATTCTTGATTAAAAAAGATACATAAATTTATTATGTTACCTTCAGAACTAGTTAATTATAAAAAAAAATCTCGCAAAATCATTGCACTTACTGCATGGGACTCTATATCAGGATCTATTGCAGAACAAGCAAATGTTGATCTCGTACTAGTAGGAGATTCATTAGCGATGGTCTGCTTAGGATACAAATCAACATTGCCATTAACTTTAGAAAACATAATTTATCATACTAATGCTGTTTCAAGAGGATTTAAGAAGAAAATTGAGGAACAACCTTTAGTTGTTTCAGACATGCCTTTTCTGACTTACCAATGTGGTGAGGATAAAGCTGTTGAGTATGCAGGAAAAATCATTCAGAGCACTTATGCAAAAGCTGTAAAAGTAGAAGGAGCTGAACCAGAAATACAAAAAGTTATTTCTAGATTAATAAGAATGGGAATCCCTGTTATGGGTCATATAGGTCTTACACCACAAAGCTATCTAAATATTGGATTAAAGAAACAAGGAGAAAGCTTAGCAAGCCAAGAAAAAATCAAGAAAGAGGCTCTAATTCTTGAACAATTAGGATGTTTTTCAATAGTTCTTGAACATATTCCTGATTTGCTTGCTAAGGAATTACAAAATTCTTTAACAATTCCCACAATAGGTATCGGCGCAGGCAATTATTGCGATGGGCAAGTAAGAGTTACTGCAGATTTGTTAGGCCTTAATGATGATCAACCCCCATTTTGCCAACCAATTATCCAAGGAAAGAAATTATTTAAGGATAAATTAAAAGAATGGGTAGACTCTGAAAGACTTAGTTAATCTTATCCCACCACTTAAACATAGAAACAAGAACTTGATTACTAAGTTCCATGCCATTAGGCTCACTTAAAAAGAATCTATTCCCCTTTCTTACTAGTAGTCCACTTTCAAGAAATCTTTCCCATTCTTCAACCAATTTGCTGAAATTGCTTTCAAATTTTTTGTTTTCCCAGTTTTGTTCTTGAAACACTTCTTTGATATCTACACCTTCTTTAAGTCTTAATCCCAACATTATTTTCTCATCAAGTTCTTTATAAACAAACTCCTTATTAGTAAGGGATGAATCTAAATTAAATTCGTCTTGTCTAGTTACCCATTCTTTATATTCTTTACTAACTCTTGGTCGAGTAAACTTTTCCCCCCAAGGTGCACTAGTGGAACCTTGACCAAAACTCCACCAGCCTAAACCACTCCAATAAACTCTATTATGTCTCGACTGATGTCCCGGAAGGCAATAGTTTGAGATTTCATATCTTGAATACCCTGAGTTTTTTAAAATTAAATGGGTTGATTCACTATTACTAAACGCTTCTTCATCACTTGGGAGTTTTAATTTGCCTAAATTAATTAATTTTTTAAAAACAGTGCCATTTTCAATATTTAAATCGTAAATAGATAGATGAGGTGGTGAAAATGTAATTGCTTTTTTTAAGTCATCTTGCCATTCTTTAAATCCACTTAGTGGCAAGTTTTGAATTAAGTCTAAACTCCAGCTTTTTATTAACCCGGAATCATATTCTCTCTTCAACCATAAACAAGATTTCTCTGCATCTTCTTTCAAATGACGCCTTCCAGACTTTTGAAGTATCTGATTATTAAAACTTTGTACTCCAAGACTAAATCTATTTATCCCAGCATTTATGAATCCCAGAAGATCTTCTTGAGTAAAACTTGCCGGATCAACCTCCATAGTGATTTCAGCACCATAGTCAATTCCATAATTTTCTCTAAAAAGATCAACTAATTCTTTGATTTGGGCAGGATCTAAAATTGATGGTGTACCACCTCCTATATAAATTGTCGATAGAGGTGATTTATGCTTAATTGACAATATTTCTTTATATAAAAATTGCAAATACTCTTGAACTGTTTTGCTTCCATAACCTTTTAAAGTTTCAACTTTGTTTCCTAGTGGAATAACTGCAAAATCACAATAAAAACACCTTCTGTGGCAAAAAGGAATGTGCACATAAGCACTTCTTGGAAACTTATTCATAATCTAAATTCATTTTTAAGCTCCAAAAAAGTATTAAGGATTGAAAAAAATAAAATCCTTATTTACTCAATTAATAAATCCTAGTAGATTATAGATATGACGGATATCTTAGTATTAATTTTATTTGTGTTGTCTGGAGCTGCTTCAGGGTGGCTTGGTGTTGATTTATTGCCAGTAGACATACTCAAACAGGTATCTAATGTAGAAGGTTTTAGAATTGTTTTAGCAATAATTGGTTTTTTTGTAGGATTAGCAGCTGGTTTTGTATTCCTTCAACTTAGAAAGACTTTTCTTGATCAAATAAGAACAATGCCCACGGACTTGCTAATAAGTCGGTCCGTGGGATTAATTTTAGGGTTACTTGTTGCGAATCTCCTACTCGCTCCAATACTATTGATTCCCTTCCCTAGAGAGGTTTTTTTCGCAAAACCATTAGCAGCTATATTAAGCAACATTTTCTTTGGTGTGCTTGGTTATAAGTTGGCAGATACCCATGGAAGGACATTATTGAGATTATTCAATCCAAATAACACTGATGCATATCTAGTCAATGAAGGAATTCTCCCTGCTGCAAGTCCAAAAATTTTAGATACTAGCGTAATTATTGATGGAAGAATCAATGGTCTTTTAAGTTGCGGCTTATTGGAAGGGCAATTAATTGTTGCTCAAAGTGTAATTGATGAATTACAAACTTTAGCTGACTCAAGCAGTAATGAAAAAAGGTCGAAAGGCAGAAGAGGTCTTAAGTTATTAAAAGAATTAAGAGATTTATATGGGAGAAGACTTGTAATAAACCCAACAAAGTATGAAGGTAATGGGGTAGATGAAAAACTCCTTAAAATTACTGAGGATATGACAGGAACTTTAATTACTGCTGATTATAATCTTTCCCAGATCGCTGAAGTTAAAGAATTAAAAGTTATGAATTTGAGTGATTTGGTTATTGCTTTAAGGCCAGAAGTACAACCAGGAGAGTCACTTAATATAAAAATTGTGAGAGAAGGCAAAGAAAAAATGCAAGGTATTGGGTATTTAGATGACGGCACAATGGTTGTTATTGATGAGGCAAAGAATTTTGTAGGAAGCAGATTAGATATTGTCATCACAGGAGCATTACAAACTCCTACAGGAAGAATGGTCTTTGGAAAACTAATAAATAATCCTGAGTCAAACAAATCTTTTAAATCACCAGCGACACAGGGCTAAATCTAGCTAGAATCAATTTAATCTTAATTTTGTGATACAAATGACTGTATCTGCTCCTTATTACGGCGAAAACACCGTTATGAGGACCCCGCCCCCAGATCTCCCTTCTCTTTTACTGAAAGAGCGAATTGTTTATCTTGGTTTACCATTATTTTCAGATGATGATGCGAAAAGACAACTAGGAATGGATGTTACTGAGCTAATCATTGCTCAACTTCTTTATTTAGAGTTTGAGGATCCAGAAAAACCAATCTATTTCTACATTAATTCAACTGGGACAAGTTGGTACACTGGTGACGCAGTAGGTTTTGAAACAGAAGCTTTCGCTATCTGCGATACAATAAGTTACATTAAGCCTCCAGTACACACGATATGTATAGGTCAAGCGATGGGGACTGCTGCAGTTATTCTTTCATCTGGCACTAAGGGACAAAGAGCTGCTCTTCCACATGCTTCTATTGTTTTGCATCAACCTATAAGCGGAGCAAGAGGTCAAGCAACTGATATCCAAATAAGAGCTGAGGAAGTTTTGAAAAATAAAAAATCAATGCTGGAGATTTTATCTCGTAATACTGGGAAGACCATCGAAGAACTCTCAAAAGACTCTGACAGGATGAGTTATCTCAACCCACAAGAAGCCCTAGATTATGGAGTTATCGATAGAATACTCACAAATCAAAAAGATCTACCAAATAAAATTTAACACTCACAAAACTATTCTAAAATCATGCCAATAGGAACTCCAAGCGTGCCTTACAGACTTCCAGGAAGTCAATACGAAAGATGGGTCGACATATATACAAGATTAGGTGTTGAAAGAATTCTTTTTCTTGGACAAGAAGTGAATGATGCTATTGCTAATAGCCTTGTTGCACAAATGCTTTATTTAGATTCTGATGATAATTCTAAACCTATCTATCTGTATATAAATAGCCCAGGAGGATCAGTAACTGCTGGCTTGGCAATTTATGACACTATCAAATACGTAAAAAGTGATGTTGTAACCATATGCGTAGGCCTCGCAGCCTCCATGGGGGCCTTCCTATTGGCCGCTGGTACAAAAGGTAAAAGAGTTGCTTTGCCCCATAGCAGAATAATGATTCATCAACCCTTAGGAGGGACATCTCAACGCCAAGCAAGTGATATTGAAATAGAAGCTAAGGAAATTTTAAGAATTAAAGATATGTTAAATATGTCTATGGCAGAAATGACAGGCCAATCATTTGAAAAAATTGAAAAGGATACTGATAGAGATTATTTTCTAAGTGCGGAAGAAGCACAAAATTATGGATTAATTGATAGAGTAATTACACATCCAAGCGAAGCAAATCAGTCTTAAAATTTCTAAGTTAATATTTTAATTTTAATTTTTTAAATTAATAATTTTTTTGGTTTATTGCCAACTTAATGTCTAAAATATTAATTATCAAATGCAAAGAAGCTACAACTAATGACCCAACTCTTTTACGACACAGATGCAGATCTAAGTCTTTTAAATAATAAAACAATAGCAATTATTGGATATGGATCACAAGGTCATGCACATGCCCTAAATCTTAAAGATAGCGGTATGGATGTAATTGTTGGATTATATAAAGGCAGTAAGTCTGAAAGCAAAGCTTTTAGCGATGGTCTTCATGTGTATAGTGTTTCTGAAGCTTGCGAAAAAGCAGACTGGATTATGATTCTCCTCCCCGATGAGTTTCAGAAAGATGTTTACCTTAAAGAAATAGAACCAAACTTAAAAGAAGGCAAGATACTAAGTTTTGCTCATGGCTTTAATATAAGATTCGGACTTATCAAGCCTCCTAGTTTTGTGGATGTTGTAATGATTGCCCCAAAAGGACCTGGACACACTGTTCGTTGGGAATATCAGAATGGTCAAGGAGTTCCAGCACTGTTTGCAGTTGAGCAGGATTCTTCCGGAAATGCAAGATCATTGGCAATGGCTTACGCTAAAGGGATTGGCGGAACGAGAGCTGGGATTCTTGAAACAAACTTTAAAGAAGAAACAGAAACTGATTTATTTGGAGAACAAGCGGTTTTATGCGGAGGATTATCAGAACTGGTTAAATCAGGATTCGAAACTCTTGTTGAGGCAGGTTATCAACCTGAACTTGCTTACTTCGAATGCTTACATGAAGTTAAACTTATTGTTGATTTAATGGTGAAGGGAGGCTTATCTCAAATGAGAGATTCCATTTCAAATACTGCAGAATATGGAGATTATGTAAGTGGTAAAAGACTAATCAATAGTGATACAAAAAAAGAAATGCAGAAAATTCTAAAAGATATTCAAGATGGAACTTTCGCTAAGAATTTTGTAGAAGAATGCGATAAAAACAAACCCTTAATGACAAAATTAAGAGAAGAGAACTCAAAACATGAAATTGAGAAAGTAGGTAAAGGTTTGCGCTCGATGTTCAGTTGGCTGAAATAAATTTATTTTTAATATTCCTTGGATCGATTGGTTTTGATTTATTAATCGGCGATCCAAGATTCTTAATCCACCCTGTTCAAGTAATTGGCTTTTACATAAAAAAAATATCTGATTACCACATAAATAATTTTGGGGAAAATAAAAATATATTGTTTTGGGGAGGTTTAATAGTAGCTATATCCACCATAGGAATGAGTTTTGGTTTAGGTAAATTGATAGAACTCAGTTATGTGCAATCAAGAAATAATTTTTTTGGTGGATTGCTAATTTTTTTTGGACTTTCAAGTTGTATTGCGACTAAAGGACTTATTTCAAGTGTGAAAGAGATTGCAGAGCTAATAGAACGCGAAGAAATTAATGACCAAAATAAGAGAATAATCAAAGATAAGGTACAAAGGATAGTTAGTAGGGATGTAAGTTCATCTTCTTTAGAACATCTTTTGAGATCAAGTACAGAGAGTCTTACAGAGAATTCTGTTGATGGAATATTTGGGCCGTTATTTTGGATTTTTATTGGAATTTTTTTTATGAAATTTTCAATTTTTCTGCCAGGGCCTTTATCACTTGGTTTTTCTTATAAAGCCATAAGTACTTTAGATTCAATGATAGGTTACAGATATGATTATTTTAGATATTTAGGTTTTTTCAGTGCAAAAATCGAAGATATTTTTACGTTTGTTCCTTCAAGATTAGTTTTAATTACATTACCTTTAGTTAGTCCCAAAATTAATGAGTATGGATCAATCATAAAAAAAAGCTATCTTGATGGTAAAAAATATGATTCGCCTAATGCTGGGATTTCAGAAGCTATATTTGCTTATATTTCTGGAATAACATTGGGTGGAAAAAGTAAATATAAAAATGAGATTATTAAAAAGCCAAAGATCAATGCGAATGGTGATAATTGCACTGGAGAGAAAATTAATTTAATTTGTCAATTAATTTTGAGATTACAATTATTATGGATAATAATTTTTATCTTAATTTTTTTTATAATTTCAACTTTAATTTAATAATAAACTAGTTTTAAAATTACTAAAATAAAATTTTAAAAACTCTATGAAAGAAAACGGCTCTCCAATAGAAAATCAAAATGATGATTTTACTGATACATCATCAACTGATAATGAATACTCAAAATGGGTAGACAATCAGGGAGATGAAGTAAAGAATGTTTTTGGATTTAATAGCAGTGCTGAACTTGTAAATGGTAGAGCAGCAATGATTGGATTCTTAATGCTCATATTAACCGAGTTAGTTTTTAGCGGCAGACCTGTCACTTCTTCAATTTTTGGTATTAATTAAAAATGGAATCAAAAAAATCTAATCCAATAAAAGTATTCTTATACATATCTGTTTGGGTAATTATTTGGGGTACTATAGGATCTTTAGTCGATTTTCCTCTATATAAAAATAAAATCTACTTAGAAGGAAGCATATATCAATATCTTACTTTCACAATTACAGCTGTTATTTCTATTATATCTGCAAAGTTTTTTTATAAGAAAATTGATTTATAAAAACTTGTACCTAAATTTCTTAATAATTTTTGCTGGTTCTTTACTTTCATTGGACTCGTAAAGTATCCACTGATGAGTCTCAGTATCATGGTCACAACCATAATTCCCAGATGGGTTATCGTAACTTGAAAGATATGAATGACAATTTTGGTCTGCCTCAAAAGCGGAGTCATAACCTGTTAGAAAATATATCAAAAATAGAACAGTTATCAACAAAAAAAATACTTGAGAAACTAAATTAACTACCTTCATAAGATATTCTAAAATTTAAATATATCATCTAATAAAATCTTTCGATCTAAAAATATAGCTAACGGCCAACATTAAATACAAAGTCATGGAATTCTTGATTCTTCAAATACAGGATGACTAGCAATACCAAAATGATATTTAAGCCTATTACTATTGATCCAAAAATATTTATTTGTTTTTTGCCTGGCAAAGTGTAAATAAATTTCTTGCCTTTAAGAAAACCAGCTAGGCCTTTTTTTTCTTTTATTTGAGTATTTTGAGTATTATGCTTAACTTCATTATCAGAAAAACCTTTTACCATTACAAATTAAATAACAAATTTATAATATTCCAAAAAAATAAATTATTTTAATAATTAACAATTTTTAATCACATATGGGATCATTAATGAAATTGTCTCATTTGAGAAATTATTAAAAAAATAAGCTTCAATAATTTCCGTTTGCAGTCCCAATAAACTTGATTGACATTTGAATCTATTTTGGTCAAATACTACTAATTGAAGTTTTTCTATTTCAGAAACTAATTCTTTACATATTTGGGTTCGAGAATCTTTAAAACAAAAACTAGATTGTTTTAAAACCTTAGACTTTGTTGGTATTGTTTCAGCCATAACAAAATTAAATAACAACAAAAATTTAAGGAATAAAATAGTTAAACATTTCATTACTTCTTAAGATTTCAAAATTTTGGATAACTCGTTAAGAGTATTGGGCATCAAACTAATTGCATCTTTTTGCGATTTAAAAAAAAGATGCCCTTAAAGAGCACCTTGTTATTAAAGGAAGAAATAGATTAAAAAATTACCCTTGAACTCTATCCTTAAAAAGTTTACCTGCAGAGAATGTTGGCACTCTTTTAGCGGGTATTGCTATTTTTTCGCCTGTCTTAGGGTTTAAACCCTGTCTTGCAGAACGATCTCTTGGTTCAAAAGAACCAAATCCTAGTAAAGAGACTTTTTTGCCTTCCACTACTGAATCAACAATAGTTTCAATAGCTGCATCAACAACTAAAGAAACATCCGTTTTTGTGAGCTCTGTACGAGCTGCAACAAGATTTACTAAATCAGCTTTGTTCATTGAAATTTAAATTAAAGCTAGGGGTTAAAAAAAAGATTTAAATCGAGTTTAAACCTCGAACTTTCACATCATATGGAGCAAATACAAATACGGCAACCGAAAATGCCGGCGGCGCAAAGCTTTATACAAATTTTAGGGACATTTTTAGCAACATTATTTATTTCTTAAAACCGCGCTTTTTCATTTATAAAAAATAGCTTCTTCATTTAGAGAACAGTAAAAAGCATTGGTGGCACTAGATTTAGCATTAAAAATCTAACTACATTTAGCAAAGGGGGGGAAATGTCAAAGGGGGGTGAATTTAAGAATTTGAGCTATTTATTATGTTTTATTAATTTTCAGATATATTTCCTTCTCATCACATGAAAAAACACAATTTGTATTTTGAAATCAAGAAAAATCTAGTTTTCTCATTATTAAACTTTCTCTATAAATCGTTTTATGCACTAAGCAGATGGATGAAGAAATTATAATTAATTAGAAAATTAATACTCTCCAAGATCTAATAAAGTGATTAGTGAAGCCTTAAATTTGAGTTTTTTTTTAAATTTTGCATCTATTATTCAAATATCAGTAATTTAAATAAATTATCTCAATATTTAAATAATCAATGATAAAGAAAAAGTGATTCATCTCAATAAAGGTAAACCATTTCCTTTAGGGAGTTCTCTAACTTCACAAGGGGTTAATTTTTCCTTAGTAGCCACAAATGCAGAATATGTAGAGATCTTATTGTTTGAGAAAGAGGACTCTATTTCCCCAAAAAGCACATTCAAATTAGATCAGACTCATAATACAGGTCCATACTGGCATGCGGAAATAAAAGATCTAGATGAAGGTTGTATTTATGCTTTTAGAGTGAAACAAAAAAATAATGAGATTAATTATAACTATGAAAAAAAAGTATTACTTGATCCATGCTCAAGGGGTATTACAGGATGGAAAAGTTATAAAAGAGAAAATGCATTAAAAAATCAAGAAAATACTAATTCTTGCCTTAAAAGTGTTGTTTGCGATAGAAAATTATTTAATTTTAAGGATTATCCAAGACCGAAACATTCTTGGGAAGAAACAATTATTTATGAACTCCATATAAAAGCTTTCACTAAATCAACTGATAAAGATGAAAGTTGTTTTAAGAAATTTTTTAAAAAAATTCCTTATCTCAAAGAACTGGGTATTACAACAATTGAATTACTTCCAATTTTTTGTTTTGATCCTACTGATGCCCCAAATGGTCTAAAAAATTTTTGGGGATATAGTCCAATTAATTGGTTTACTCCACATTTTGAATATCTTTCGAATGAATCCGCCCAAAAGAATAGAGAGGAATTTAGGAGATTTGTAGAGGAATGTCATAAAGCAGACATTGAAGTCATATTAGATGTTGTATACAATCACACTTGCGAAGGTGATTCAAAAGGGCCAGCAATATCTTGGAAAGGTATAGATGAAAATCTTTATTACTTTATTGGAAAAGATAAAAATTATCAGGACGTCTCCGGATGTGGTAATACTATTGCAGCAAACAGAGGATTAGTTAGAAAACTAATAATTGAATCTTTAAAATGTTGGGCGAGTGAATTAGGAGTTGATGGTTTTAGATTTGATTTAGGAATTGCCCTATCAAGAGGAGAAAATCTTTCACCACTTGATAATCCTCCAATTTTTGAAGATATAGAATGTGAACCAGAACTTATCGATATCAAGTTCATAAGTGAGCCATGGGATTGTGGCGGTTTATATAAATTAGGTGATTTCCCATCTAAGAATACTTTCACTTGGAATGGTCATTTTAGAGATGACTTGAGGAGATTTTGGAAGGGGGATAAAGATACAGCTTGGAATATGAGCGATAAAATAAAAGGGACGCCATCTATCTATAGAGAAGATAATATTTTTCCAAAGTCGATAAATTTTATTACTTCACATGATGGATTCACTCTAAAAGACTTAGTAACTTTCAATAGAAAACATAATTTTGCCAATAGAGAACAAAATAGAGATGGAGATAACCATAACAATTCTTGGAATCATGGTGCTGAGGGACCAACTACGAACTTATTAATCAATGACTTAAGAAAAAGACAACAAAAAAATCTTGTTCTTAGTTTACTTATCTCTAAAGGTGTTCCAATGATACTTATGGGTGATGAAATAGGAAGATCACAAGGCGGGAACAACAATTCTTGGTGCCAAAATAATTTATTGGGATTGATGAATTGGGAACATGGTCAACAAGATTTGGAATTACTAGAATATTTTAAATACGTTATAAAAATTCGAAAAAAACTAATAAACATTTTCAATCCATCATTTTTCCCTAATAATCAAACCAATGAAAATATTCCAACATATCATTGGCATGGAACAAAGTTAGATTGCCCCGATTGGAGTAGTTGGTCTCACACAGTTGCCTTTAGCATTAACAAAGACAATACTAGTCCGCTGGTTTGGATAGGTTTAAATGCATATTCAAAAAGCATCGATTTCCCCTTGCCGAAATGTAAATATAATTGGTTAAAAGTTATAGACACTAGCATGTCTGAGATTTTTAAACCCTTTATTATTAATGAAAAATCTGTTTCAATAAAGAGTAGAAGCTCTTTACTAATCATTTCAGAAGAAGTATTTGGGGCAAAAAATAATTTATTCTAAAAGCGGGCGGCGGGAATCGAACCCGCATCTTCAGCTTGGAAGGCTGAGGTTTTACCACTAAACCACGCCCGCATTAAGTAATAAAGATACCACTGCAATAATACATTATCAAACAATAAACAAAGTAAAAAGATTGGAAAATTCACACTCGAAAAAAAATATTTCTAGATCAACAACAAGATTAATTTTCTCTTATGGGCTAGGAGATGCAGGCACAGGTTTAGTCGCGACACAATTTGGTTTTTTCCTTTTCAAATTCTTTATTTCTGCTGGTTTACCAGTAATAATTGCAGGATCATTATTAATGTTAATAAAGATATGGGATGCAGTAAATGATCCGTTAATTGGATGGTTAAGTGATCGTACTAAATCAAGATGGGGGCCCAGAATCCCTTGGATGGTAGCAGCATCTGTTCCCCTTGGTTTCTCATTAGCTGCGATATGGTGGACACCCACTGGTTCAGTGCTAACCAAGACTATTTACTATGCCATAATTTCTATAATCGTAATGACTGCTTATACAAGTATTAATCTTCCTTTCGCAGCTCTTTCTACTGAAATTTCTGAAAAAACAGCAATAAGAACAAGACTAAACGCATCTAGATTTACTGGCTCAATAATCGCAGGACTAACTGGTTTAATAATTGCTGGAGTTGTATTAGGTTCTGAAGGATCAGCAAATAATGAATATTTTTTAATGGGTAAATTAAGCGGATGTATTGCAGTTGCTGCTACATTAATTTCTTGTTGGGGATTAGCTCCATTCGCAAAAAAAGCAAGAAGGCCTTCAGGAAAAGTTGAAGCCATAACACTTCAATTCAAAAGGATCTTCAGAAATAAAAAATTTCTAAAAGTCATAACTCTCTATATTCTTCTCTGGTGCGCTTTACAATTAATGCAAACAGTAGCGTTAATCTATGTAGAGGATGTACTGAACGTACCAACATATATTGCGAAGTGGATCCCGATACCTTTCCAAATTAGCGCTTTAGTTGGTTTACAAATATGGACCAGAGTATCAAATAAATTGAACAGGATTTCAGCGTTAAACTATGGAGCTGTTATGTGGATTATTTCATGTACAGCAGCTTTATTTTTACCTTCATTATCAAAAATTTCAGGAGCTGGAGATAGTTTATTCCTAAATGCCAGCAACATATTTCTGTTCATTCTTTTAATTTTCATAATCTGTCTTATTGGCATTGGAGCTTCAACCGCTTTTCTTATCCCTTGGTCACTACTTCCTGATGCAATAGACGAAGACCCAGAGAAACCAGCAGGATTATATACTGCTTGGATGGTACTTATTCAAAAGATTGGAATCGCGTTTAGTGTTCAATTATTAGGATTTTTATTGTATTTATCAGGTTATCAATCATGCTTTGTTGATAAAGATGGCCTAAATATTATTGAACAATGCTACTCAGCACAATTAACTATTAGATTATGTATTGGCTTTATACCCTCAATATTGGTAATCATTGGTCTTTTAATCATGAGAAAATGGGATCGAAAATTAATTACAAACTAATATAAAGATATGTATTACCTTGATTTTTTCAAAAGACTTCTAAGCAGCCTAGTCATTGGCGGGCAAGCAATTAATTTTATCTTTAAGGGTAAAATTTCCAAAAATGATCTCTTTGAGCAACTTATGGAGTCAGGTCCTGGCAGTTTGTTAATTGTATTAATTACGGGAATTGCCGCAGGTACAGTTTTTAATATTCAAGTTGCATCACAACTTACAAGTATGGGGGTTTCAAGTGAAATTGGAGGTTTATTAGCAGTAGGCATGGCAAGAGAAATGGCTCCTCTTCTAACTGCTACTTTAATGACTGGAAAGGTTGCAACTGCCTATGCTGCTCAACTGGGTACTATGAAAGTCACAGAACAAATTGAGGCAATAACCATGTTAAGGACCGAACCAGTCCAATATTTGGTAGTCCCAAGGTTACTATCGATGGTAATAATGTCTCCAATACAATGTATTTTGTTTTTATCTGTAGCTTTATGGAGTGGACAAATTTGGAGCACAATTTTTTATAAAGTTCCTCCAATAGTTTTTTGGACATCTGTAAGATCAGGCAATGTGAGTTTAACCAGTTCAGACTTAACTTCAATGCTAATAAAATCTGTAGTGTTCGGATTACTTATTTCAATCATTGCTTGTGGATATGGACTTACAACCAAAGGAGGTCCAAAAGAAGTTGGAACAAGTACAACAGGTGCAGTTGTAATGACTCTCGTTACTGTATCTTTAATGGATGTATTACTAACGCAAATTTTATTTGGATGATCCTATGTTTAATACTAAATCAAAAAAAGAGGAGCCAGTAATAATATCTCCTTCATTTCAGTTGCCAATCATTCTAATAGTTTTAAGTTTTATGCTTTTGTTTTTGAATATTGGTTCTTTGCCAACAATAGTTTTTGCTTCTTTTAGCTTTTTTTTATTACTTCAGTCATTCACGTTAAGAATAAAAATAACAAATGATGATTTTATCGTTTTACAATTAGGTAAAGAGATTAGAACTTTTCCATTCAAGAACTGGATATCATGGAAATTCTTTTTCCCTATAATCCCAGGTATTTTTTATTTTAGAGAAAAGTCCAGTCCTCATTTATTACCAATTTTATTTAATCCAAAGCAATTAAAAGATGAGCTCATAAAAAAAGTTGACTCCCTAGAAATTAAAAATTCTTAAAATTCAGACTTTGCCTAATCATCAAAATTATTTAAATGAACAATAAAGAAATTTCCGACAATAATCCCGAAAAGGAATTAAAAATAGATAAGTCAATTTCAGATGATAAAACAAAACAAATTAGTAAGAAAAATACAACTCAAAATAAAAAAATTACACCGATAAACGATAAATCAACTAAATCTTTTGATGAAATTTCTAATGAAATTTTTAGAGATCTCTTTTCAAAAAAAGATTCTTTAGTTAAAGAAATAAAAGAGTTAGAAGCAAAAAAAAATGCAATAGAAAAAGATATTGAGTCTAATTTTAAAGGACAGTCAGATAATATTGCTAAAAGAGTTAAAGGCTTTCAAGAGTACTTAACTGGAGCTTTACAGAATCTTTCACAAAACGTAGAGAAACTTGAATTAGTTTCTCAACCAATAATCGTAAAGCCTTCTCCCCTTGATGAGAAAAAGCAAGACAATAGCACAAATAATGTAGTTAATGTTCCTGCTCTTTCCGAGACATTTAAGCCAGATGAAGAGATTATAAAAAGTTGCTTTTCAAGTTTCACAGAACAACCCGACTTTTATGCAGAACCTTGGAAATTAAGACGGAGTCTTGATTCCTCAGATATAGAAATTATGGATGATTGGTTCTTTAACATGGGCGGAAGAGGTTCTCTTGAAAGTCGAGGATCTCGACAAAAAAATGCCTTGTTATCAGCTGGCTTAATATCTATTCTTGGCGAATTATATGGAGATCAATTTCAGACTCTTATTTTAGCTTCGCAGCCTGAACGATTAGGTGAATGGAGAAGAATTCTTCAAGATTCACTTGGTTTAACAAGGGATGACTTTGGACCTAATAGTGGGATCGTTCTTTTTGAAAGGCCTGAAGGTGTTATCGAGAGAGCTGATAGATTAGAAGCGAATGAAGAATTGCCATTTATTATCATTGATGCAGCAGAAACCTCTGTTGAAATTCCAATACTTCAATTCCCATTATGGGTTGCATTTGCTGGTTCAGATAGTGAAATTTACGATGATCTTGAACTAAACTAAGCTTTATGAATATCTCAATAATTTTTACAAGTTATCTTTTAGGATCACTTCCGACAGGTTTTTTAATTGGAAAATATCTTAAAAATATAGATCTAAGAACTATAGGTTCTGGATCTACAGGTGCCACAAATGTCTTAAGAAATGTTGGGAAATGGCCAGCACTTTTTGTATTTATCATTGACGTTGGGAAAGGCCTTATTGCAGTAAAAATTGCTCAATATTACACAGATCAAGCATTAATAGAAGTTATAGCAGGGGTATCCGCTATCTCAGGACATATTTGGCCAATATGGCTTAGAGGTAAAGGAGGGAAAGCTGTTGCAACTGGATTAGGTATGTTTTTAGCTCTTTCTTGGAAAGTTGGGCTAGCATCTCTTGGCATTTTTTTAATAGTCCTAACAAAAACTAAATTTGTTTCTTTATCAAGTATTTCAGCTGCAATCTTACTTCCTATTTTTATGTTTTTTTACCTAGGTCAATTTATGCACTCATACTTTTTTATAAGTTTAATTGTTGCATTATTAGTAATCTGGAAACATAGAACAAACATAACAAGATTGCTTAAGGGAGAAGAATCCAAAATTAATCAGAATCAATAGATTTAAATATTTCTATTAGAGCTTTATTAGGATCTATAGCTTTTGAAATTGATCTACCAATAACCAACTTAGAAGCGCCATTATCTATAGCTTCATAGGGAGTCATAATTCTATTTTGATCATCTTTATTGTCAATATTTAATCTGATACCTGGTGTAATAAGTTCAAAATTATCCTTGTAAATAGATCTCAACATTTTTACCTCCCAAGGGGAACAAACACATCCATCTAATCCGGCATCAAAAGACAACTTTGCAAGTCTCAATACATTTTCTTCAATTGAATTATTTCTATCAAGATCAGTTTGAAAATCTTTAAGAGAAAAGCTTGTTAAAACAGTTATTCCTACAACCAATGGAGGTTTTATACTGACTGAGGTGGCTCCTTCTAAAGATGCTTTTTTCGAATCCTTAAGAGCTTTTAAACCTGCTGAAGAATGAATAGAAATTAAATCAACCCCTAATTTTGAAACTTGAAAACATGCTGCACGCATGGTATTTGGAATATCATGAAATTTTAAGTCTAAAAAAATTTTTTTATTTAAACCTTTTAATATTTCAATTACTCTTGGACCTTCCCTAACAAAAAGTTCTAAACCAACTTTAACCCACTTAATATTAGGACATTTTTCCAAAAGTAATTTTGCTTGACTTAAATCTAATCCATCAATTGCCAATATTATTTTATCTTCTGAATTAAATCTGTTATTCATCAATTTTCAGTTTTCAAACCTCTTAATTATTTTTTTTCCAATTTGCAAAATTTTTCCTTCCAAATCATTTTTTGAATTAAAAACTAAATCTGGATTTATTAGTTTTTGACTATCAATTTTTACACCCCCACCTTTAATAGATCTTTTGGATTCGCTGCTAGATTTGAAAAGTTTTAGAGCACTTAATAAGTAGAAAAACTTAACTGGAAAAACTACTTCTTTTAAAGAAATCTCTGGAATTACTCCAACTTTTTCTTTCTGTCCAAGGAATAATTTTTCGCAGTTTGATTGAGCCTTTAATGCTTCTTCGGCCCCATGGAATAAAGTGGTAACTTCTAAAGCCATTCTTCTCTGTAATTCGCGAGGATTTGATTTTTCCAGAAGACTTAAATCTAATTCAGTAAGTAATTCAAAATAAGTGGGTATTATATTATCGGGTACTTTTTCTAATTTTGAATACATTGAAAAAGGATCTTCAGTTAAACCGACGGTGTTAAATTCAGATTTACTCATCTTCTTGACTCCATCTAAACCGGTCAAAATTGGCAGCAGAACACCAAATTGAGGGTCTTGTTTAAAATGCCTTTGAAGGTCTCTTCCTATTGCAATATTAAATTTCTGATCTGTGCCTCCAAGCTCAATATCTGATTGAACAACTACCGAATCGTAACCCTGTAATAGTGGATATAAGAATTCATGCAAAGAAATTGGAACTTGCGCAGTGTACCTTTTATTAAATTCTTCCTTAGCTAGCATTTGACTAACTGTTGCACTACCCATTAAGTCAATTATGGAATTAAGATTTAATCCTTTTAACCATTCACTGTTATATCTAATTTCTATTCTATCTTTTGCATCAAAATCTAAAATAGATTCATTGGCTGGCTTTCCCATCCCTAGCTGGGTTAAGTATGTTTTTGCATTATCCTTAACTTGTTTTTCCGATAACTGAACTCTTGTTTTATTTTTTCCGGTTGGATCTCCAATTTGAGCAGTAAAATCCCCAATAATTAAAACTGCAATATGTCCATTATCTTGGAATGCCCTAAGTTTTTTAAACAATATGCTGTGCCCAAGATGAATATCGGTTCCAGTTGGATCTATGCCGAGTTTAACCCTTAATTTTTTATCATTTTTTTTCGCACGATCAATTATCTCCGAAAAGGTTTGATTTGTTCCCTTAATTGGAAAATATTCTTCTATTCCTCTTGACAGCCATGATGGCAATTTTAAATTATCTGTCATGAAGCTTTAACCGTTAACTTTAAGAAGTTTTATCAAGTTCATCCTTCATTCTTATTAAGGTTTTATTCATTTGATCGAACATTTGATCAGGAGTAATCCCAAATTGATTTAACTGTGTCTTTAGTTGTTCTACTGTCATTTTTGCTTGAAAATCTTCAGACAATTCAAATCTCTTCATAAAAACCTTATAACGATCCATAAGAGATTCCATTTTTTTTATAAACATTTTTTTCCCTTCTCTGTCAAATTTTCCATAATCAGAGCCAAGTTTCATAAGTTCTTGGTAATCTGTAAAAAGCTTTTTAGCTTCTTCTTGAACGATGTCTGACTCAAAGAATCCCATTTCTATTTTTTTACTTCGCAGATTAAGGCTCATTTACAAGATAACAAGAATCTTTTAAATTGATTAGAAGATTAATAAATTTTAGTTTATAAATAATTCTTTGATTTATATTTTTTCAGAATTAAATTTAGTAAACATGTTTTATAAATATTGGAAAAATTTAACCTAAATAATATTTCAAACCAAAATAGACAATTTGAATTATTTGGTTCAAATGTAAATACATCAATAAATTTTCAACACTCAAATAATCTAAAAATCAAAGGCAAAATCCTAACTGAATGGAGGGATAGAATATATAATCACCAATTCAAAATTTCAAAAGATGCTCACAATAAAACTTTGCACCAAACAAGTCTTCCAATAAATACAATTTCAGATGAAAGAAAAATTGATCCGTTTTCCTTGCAGCCATTATCATTGAACTTTTGGAGAACCAATCAACATATACACAATGGGCCAGCAATGTATTTTGTAATTGACTCGATGGAGAGTTCTAAAATAATCCTTTATATAGGAGAAACAAATTCAGCAAATAAAAGATGGAAGGGAGTACATGACTGTAAAAATTACCTCATGAACTATAAAGAAGCCCTAGCTCATAACAAACTCTCAAGTCACCAAGATATTCGTTTCTTCTTAGATGTACCTAAAGAAGTAAAATTAAGACGTAAATTAGAACAGCAACTGATATATTTATGGTTACCACCTTTTAATAAAGAAACTCGAGATAGGTGGGCAACTACTTTCACAAACAATTAAAAATTAATTAAAACAATTTTACAAATGCAATTTTCCACATTCCAAAAAAATCTAAATAACTGGCAAGGTGCTTCATTAATTTTTGGAGTTTTAGAGGAAGAAATTGCAAGCCAACTTGAAAACATAAAATTTGTTATTGACCCAAAATTATTACTAAAAAAAGTTACTCAAAAAAAATTTAAAGGAGAAAAAGGAAAAACTTTAAGCTTTGAATTTTTAGATCAAAAATTAGAAACTTTATTCATAGTTGGTCTTGGCAA
Organism: Prochlorococcus sp. AG-424-E18; assembly: GCA_003210155.1. Classification (GTDB taxonomy): domain Bacteria; phylum Cyanobacteriota; class Cyanobacteriia; order PCC-6307; family Cyanobiaceae; genus Prochlorococcus_A. The sequence goes on from QCNC01000004.1 coordinate 100,969, forward strand.
ATCAAAAGACCTAAATAAAAGTGATATAGAAAACTCTATAGGAAATCTAGTTAGGAAAACTGTTGATAAAAATGAAAAAATGAGCATCTTACTACCTTGGGAATTTATAAATTCACAGCTAGAAATAAATCAATTAGCAGAGTCAGTCAGATTATCTGCCTATAAGGACAATAGATTCAATAAGAAAAAAGATGAAAAGAAAGTTCTTAAAGAAATAGAGTTTTTGAATTTGAAAAAATTTGAGAATATTAGCTTTGAAGAGACAGCACAAATATGTGAAGGTGTAGAACTAGCAAGAAGACTTGTAGCCGCCCCTCCAAATAGCCTTACTCCTCTGGAAATGTCTATACAAGCTTCTCAAATAGCTAAAGATCATGGTTTGGGAGTAAAAATTTTAGAGGCAAAAGATTGTGAAGATTTAGGAATGGGTGCATATTTAGCTGTAGCAAAAGGATCTGATCTAGATCCTAAATTTATACATCTTTCTTTAAAATCAGAGGGGCCTATAAAAGAAAAGATTGCGCTTGTTGGGAAGGGTTTAACCTTTGATTCTGGAGGATACAATCTGAAAGTGGGAGCCTCTCAAATTGAAATGATGAAATATGATATGGGCGGAAGCGCAGCAGTTTTAGGAGCAGCAAAAGCACTTGGGGCAATAAAACCAAAGGGATTAGAAATTCATTTTATTGTGGCATCTTGCGAAAACATGATAAATGGATCTGCAGTACATCCTGGGGATGTAGTTAAAGCATCTAATGGTAAGACAATTGAAATAAACAACACTGATGCAGAGGGTAGACTCACATTAGCTGATGCTTTAACTTACGCATCAAATTTAAAACCGGATTCAATAATAGATCTCGCCACTTTAACAGGAGCTATTGTTGTTGCATTAGGGAATGATGTAGCTGGATTCTGGAGTAATAATGATGATCTAGCAAATGACCTAAAAGTTGCATCAACACAGTCTGGAGAAGAATTATGGCAAATGCCTTTACAAAAATCTTATAAAGAAGGGTTAAAGTCTCATATAGCTGACATGAAAAATACAGGTCCTAGAGCAGGTGGGTCAATAACTGCTGCTTTGTTTTTAGAGGAATTCTTTGATAAAGAGATTAAATGGGCTCATATTGATATTGCTGGGACTTGTTGGACTGATAAGAATAAGGGAATAAACCCATCAGGTGCAACCGGTTTTGGAGTTAAAACTCTTGTTCAATGGATTAAAAATAAATAAACATATTTAAAATCATTCAGTCCAAAGATTTATTGATCTAGCGTTATCCCCCCATAATTTATCCAACCTCTGATCTCTCCCACATGAGAATCTATAGAACTTATATTTTAATTCATTTCTCTCAGCAAAATCCTGATGATATTCTTCAGCCAACCAAAATTTACCTTTTGATTTTAGTTCTACAGATATTTTTTCTAATGGCACTTGCAATTCATTAGAGGCCGAAAGAATTGCATTTTTTGCATCACTTTCCTCCTTTTCATCTTTGAAAAAGATCACTGGCCTATAAGAATCTCCACGATCACAAAATTGACCCTTGCCGTCTAGAGGATCAATATTTCTAAAATAGAGCCTAAGAATCTCTGGTAAAGTTACCAATTTGGAATCATAGTCCACCAAAACCACTTCCTGATGTCCTTCATGATTTTCGTAGTTAGGATTTAGTAAATCTCCACCTGAATAGCCACTTTGTACAAAATGTATCCCTCTTAATGACTCTAAATCATGTTCTAAACACCAAAAACAACCTCCTGCAAGAATCAATTCCTCTGCGAAAGCGTTTACAGGGTTGATAAACATTGAAAGAACAATTATTAAAGATAAAAAATATTTCATTTTTTTATTATAAAGTTCAAATAATAGAATTAATAATCTCTTCAGCAGCTCTCTGGACTACGCCCTCTTCACCTAATTCTTTTTTTAAAAAAGCATAACCTTTTTTTATTTTTATTTTTTCTGATTTCCCATCAAGAATCCTACAAGATTTATAGAAGATTTTCTTTTCATTAAACTCTTTCTGTACAAACTCAGGGATTATTAATTTATTAACTAACAAATTTACAGGGGAAATAAATCTTACTTTGAAATTGAGAATTTTTTTGGCAATAAAAGCAGTTACCCTACTGACTCTATAACCAACAATCTGCGGTATCCCATATAAAGCTAATTCCATATTAACTGTCCCAGATTTGCAAAAAGCAATCTTAGTGAGCGAATAAATATAAGGCTTTAATTTTGCACTATCTTTTTGAGAAATCACATATCCTTTAACTTGATATTTCCTAAAGGTTTTTTTAAATATTTCATCAAAAGAACTCCTACAGGAGGGAATATAGACAACCAAGCTTGGATATTTTTGTTGTAATTTTTTAGCCGCTTTCATAAAAGTAGGTAATACATATCGTAATTCTTGAGGTCTTGATGCTGGCATCAAAAGCAGGATATTTTGATTAGAGCGAAGGTTCAGAATAGTTCTGGCATCTTTTTTTAGAGGAAGTTTTTTTGTCAAATCAATCATTGGATGTCCAACCCACAAAACATTTCCACCCCTTTTTTTATAAAATGAGGCTTCTTTCTTGAAAATCGCAAAAATCTTATCAGAAAACTTTATTAGATTTGTTGTAGTATTGTTGCCAACCCTCCAAGCCCACTCTTGAGGAGCAATATAGTAAAAAATTGGGATATTAGTCTTCGATCTTTTTAATTTAGTTCCAATTTTTATATTAGGACCCATATAGTCAATCAAAATTAAGCAATCTGGAGGATGTTTTTTTAGTAATTTATAGAACCTTTTTTGAATTCTTATTGTTGGAAGAATAAGAGGTAAAGCCTCCCAAATCCCTATTGCACTAATCGATGTAGTATCTTGAAGAATTTTTACACCTTCGTTCTTCATCCTTTCTCCACCTAGTCCGCAAATTTCTAAATCTATTGATTTTTTTTTAGCTTCTTCTAATAATGCTTTTGATAACAAACTTCCGTGCAAATCACCAGAGACTTCTCCAGTACTTATAAATACCTTTTTGTTCATAAATTCACTACTGGCATTGGTCCTCGTCTTTCTTTAGATATTGACTCTTTTAAAAAATTACATAATTTTGAAGATGAAAAATCTAATTCTACTTTCATTGCTTTTTCTAATGAATTTGAAATAGCATCGCTAGATTTAAAAAGAAGATTCCAAGTATTTTGAAGTAATTTTAAATCAAAATCTTTGTTTCCCATCAAACCACTTCTTTTAATTCCAATCCTATTCAAACCTCTTAATCTTCCTGGATGACCCTCTGCTAAACAAAAAGGAGGAACGTCCCTATCTACTCTTGTCATTCCCCCAATCATTGCCAAATATCCAATATGAACAAATTGATGGATACCTAAACAGCCACCAATAATAGCTTTTTCTTGAATTTTGACATGGCCTGCAACTTGAACACTATTTGATAAAACTATCCCATTTGCAAGTTCACAATTATGGCCAATGTGAGAATAAGCCATCAACAAATTATTATTGCCAATAATAG
>QCNC01000005.1 GCA_003210155.1 Prochlorococcus sp. AG-424-E18
GTTAATTATTAAGAGCATAAATCAAAAATATCCTTATGTTAATTGGGGAATTTTGAGCGAAGAAAACTTTAAAATCAAAACTAATTGTTGCGATCTAAATAAAGATTGGCTTTGGGTTCTTGATCCTTTAGATGGTACTAAAGATTTTATTCAAGGGACCGGAGATTTTGCCATGCATTTAGCCTTGAACTATAAAAGAAAGCCATATCTTGGTATCGTTCTCATACCCGAAAAAGATGAATTATGGATTACTTATGCAGGTAAAATTTGGCTTGAGAAAAGTGATGGAAGTATTCAAAAACAAAATTTTTCTGAAACAAATATTCTCCAAAAGATGACAGTAGTGACTAGTAAAAACCATAGAAATGAGAAATTGAAAAATTTGATTAATAATATTAAATTTCAGAAAATAATTGTAATGGGAAGTATTGGATGCAAAGTTGCTTCAATTCTTAGAGGAGAAAGTGATATCTATATTACATTAAGTTTGCCTGGTCAAAGTGCTCCAAAAGACTGGGATTTGGCTGCGCCAGAAGCAATTTTAAAAGCTGCTGGTGGAGCAATAACGAATATTAATAACGAAGATTTAGTTTATGGTACAACTACTTTAGAACATCCAGGTATAATAATCGCATCAAATAGCAAACAAAATCACAAAAAAATTTGCTCGCAAATAAAAGAGATTATCCAAAAATATGATATATACCCTTAGCTTTCTAATTTAATGGAGCTACTGGCGTAGGCGTTGGCTGAGGATAAGACATCCCACTATTTTGCCCTACACCTCTCAACGTAAGATTAATTCTTCCTCTGCTATCAATTTCTCTTACTCTTACGGTTACTTCATCTCCTTGCCTAACAACATCTTCAACTCGCTCAACCCTTGCTTCAGATAATTGAGAAATATGCACCATTCCTTCTTTTCCTGGCAATATTTCTACGAAAGCGCCTATGGGTATTATTCTTGTTACAACACCGGAAAAGATCTCACCTTCATGGACCTTCCGTGTTAATCCCTCTATTATCTTTTGAGCTTCTTCAGCCGCAGCTCCGTCATGAGAAGCAATAGTTACAATCCCTCCATCTTCTATATCTATTTTTGTGTTGGTTCTCTCAGTAATTCCTTTAATAGTTCTTCCCCCTGGTCCAATAACTGTTCCTATAAGCTCAGGATCAATTTTAAAGCTTAATAATCTGGGAGCATGTGGAGACAGCGATTCTTGAGGCTTGTCTATTGCTGCTTGCATCTTTTCTAAAATATGTAGTCTTGCAGGACGAGCTTTTTTAATCGCATCAGAGATAATAGAGACAGGTAAACCTGTTATTTTCATATCCATTTGTAATGCTGTTATACCCTTATCAGTACCTGCAACTTTAAAGTCCATATCTCCAAGAAAGTCTTCAATGCCTTGAATATCTGTAAGAATTCGTACTTCTTTGCCTTCTTTGATTAAGCCCATGGCAGTTCCACTTACAAGAGCTTTTAAAGGAACCCCTGCATCTAATAATGAAAGCGTGCTTCCACATACAGAACCCATTGAAGTTGATCCGTTGGAACTTAAAACTTCGCTAACTACCCTAAGGACGTAGGGGAATGTTTCTTTGCCAGGTAACACCGGGATTATTGCTCTCTCTGCTAGTGCTCCATGACCAATTTCTCTTCGCCCAGGAGTTCTCATTGGTCTTGTCTCTCCCACTGAATAAGGCGGGAAATTGTAGTGATGTAGATAAGTTTTTTCAGTGCTAGGATTCAGATCATCCATTTCTTGAGCATCACTAGGAGTACCTAATGTGGTTGTAGATAAAACTTGGGTTAAACCTCTTTGAAATAATGCAGAACCATGAACTCTTTTGGGAAGAATTCCTGCAGAAGCTGAAATTTTTCTAACTTCGTCGAGATCTCTTCCATCAACTCTTTTCCCATCATTTATGATTTGCGACCGCATTAATTTTTTTGTTAATTTTTTAAAGTCGGAACTTAATAACTTATCATTCTCAGAAATAAGAAGTTTTAATTGGTTGTCTTCTTTTAAAGAATCAATTTTATCTTGAGTCTCAGCTTTTATTTTTTCGAGTTCAAGATCTCTCTCTTCCTTTGAGAGATCAAATTTCTTTAAAACTAACTCAATCGGTTTTGTACAACTTTTCTCTAAATAAGAGGGTAATGTTTTATCTTCTTCAGGAGCAGATGGCTTAATTTGTTTTATTCCTAAATCTTTTAGTAAATCTTCTTGCGATTTAATAAGTTCCGTAACCGCTTCATAACCAAAATCAACAGCTTCGATAGTATCTTGCTCAGATAACTGATTAGCACCTGCCTCAATCATTACAATGCCATCAGGTGAACCTGCAATAACAATGTCTAAGTCTCCTCTCTCTATTTCTCTATAACTTGGATTTAGGATGAAATCATCTCCTATTAGACCAACTCTAACAGCAGCCATTGGCCCATAAAATGGAATCTCGCCAAGTAAAGTTGCTATTGAAGCTCCAGTAACAGCTAAGACATCTGCTGGAACTCTTTCATCTAAAGAAAGACAAGAAGCAACAATTTGTATTTCGTCTCTCATCCATGACGGAAAAAGTGGCCTCATTGGCCTGTCAATCAATCTTGCGATTAAAGTTGCTCTTTCAGGAGGGCGACCTTCTCTCCTCATAAAACCACCAGGAATTCTTCCTGCAGCATATAGTTTCTCCTCATAGTCACATATTAGAGGTAGAAAGTCTGAAGGATCTTTTTTTGTAGTTTTTGTTGCTGTAACTAATAGAGAGGTGTCACCGCACTCAATCATTACTGATCCATTTGCTTGAGGAGCGTATAGTCCTGTAGTTAGTCGTATCTCTCGTCCGTCAAACGTGATCGACTTATTTTGTCCTTCCACTTTTTAAATTATAATTCTTTACATAATTTATTCTTACATTTTATAGGGACATATTGAGTAAATTATTTAGATAAGCTATAAAAATTCTTAAAATTGTACCAAAAATCAATTTTAATTTGTTTAGTTATGTATTTTTAGGAAGAAATAAAGTAAAACAACTTACTTGTGCTACCAACTTGATTTAACTAATCCGGGAAGCTCACCATTATGAGCTCTTTGTCTTAACTGATTTCTGCAAAGACCAAAATCTCTATAGACTCCTCTTGGTTTACCTGTGGCCCAACATCTATTCCTCACTCTATTTGGGGCAGAGTTTCTAGGAAGACCCTGTATTTTTCTATGTATTTCTAATCTTTCCATTGGGTCTTTTGCAGCATTGAATTCATCTAATAGTGATTTTCTTTTTGCAGCATATTTCTGTACAAGTTTTTTGCGTTTGACTTCTCTCGCAATCATGGACTTTTTAGCCATTTATATAGAATTTTAAACTTTTTTTATTTTAACAGCTTGGATAACAATTTTAAAAATTTATTTACTGGTTTAATAATCTTTGTACTATTAAAAGTTGACTTGTATCCCTTATTATAAGTAGCACGCTAAGTCCAACTAAAAGAAAGAAACTTGATTGAGTAACAACCATTTGTACCTTAACTGGTACTGGTTTCCCCCTAAAACCTTCAATTAAAGTGAAAACAAGTTGTCCGCCATCAAGTAGTGGTAAGGGTAAAGAATTAAGAACTGCTAAATTTATGGAAATTAGTGCGGCAAATAATAATATTCCTGTACCTCCTTGTTCTGATAATTGAGCACCAATTTCAACTATTTTGACTGGCCCACTTAATTGTTGAGCTGTTGAGGAGAAATTTGTAATTAATCCTTTATAACCTTGTATTGTTTTTACCAATAGCGATGAAAACTCATTATTGGTGTACTTATATAGTTCGAATATGTTTTTTGTCTTTTTAGTTTCTTTTTTTATATTTGGTTGTAATTGAGCACCTATCGTACCCTTCCCATCAATATTTTTTGGTACCAAAGTTAAATCTTTCAGAACTCCATCTCTATCAATTGTTATCGAAATTGGCTTCTCTGGTGAATTTTGAATCTCTTTTACTAAAGCAGAAACTGCTTGATCGCCAACTCCTAAAGTATTGCTTTCAATTTTTAAGATTTTATCCCCTGCTTGTAATCCAGCAAGAGAAGCAGATTTCTCAGGCTGAGTAGCTAAAACTAAAATACCAGGCTCGGGATCAAATGGAATTCCAATAGTAGTTACATTTACAATTAAGATGGTGTAGGCAAGAATTAAGTTAGCAAATACCCCAGCGGATATTACAATTACTCTTTGAAAAACTGGCCTATTTTTTAAAAGATTTGGATCTTTAGGGTCAATATTATTTATTTCTTCATCAGGAAAGGAAACGAAGCCACCTAATGGAAATGCTCTAAGTGAATAGGTTATGTTTTTATATCTTTTCTGAATTATTGATGGTCCAAAACCAATCGAAAATCCATCAACATAAATCCCTTGCAAAATTGCAGCAAGAAAATGTCCCATCTCATGAAAAAAGATGAGAAATCCCAGAACAGTAATTGAGGTTAAAACGTTCATTTAATTATATTAGGCAGTTTTTAAAATATTTGATCCAAAATATGGAACTAAAGCATCTGGAATTTTTACGCTCCCATCCTTTTGTTGGCCATTCTCAAGAATGGCAGCCATAGTTCTTCCAATCGCAAGCCCACTACCATTTAAGGTATGCAGATATGTATTTTTTTTATCAATTTTTGCTCTTATTGATGATCTGCGAGCTTGAAATTCTAGACAGTTGCTACAACTTGAAATTTCTCTGTAACATTTACTACTCGGTAGCCAGACTTCAAGATCAAAAGTTCTGCTTGAAGAAAAACCTAAGTCTCCAGTACAAATATCAACTAATCTGTAAGGCAGATTAAGCTTTTTTAAAATACTTTCTGCATCTGTAGTGATCTTTTTATGAGCTTCAATAGATTTACTTGGATCACAAAACCAATATAGTTCAACTTTATTAAATTGATGAAGTCTTATTAAACCTTTGGTATCCCTTCCATAACTTCCAGCTTCTCTCCTAAAACATGGGCTATATGCAACATATTTAAGGGGTAATAGCTTGGAATCAATAATATCATTTCTATGAAAAGCAGTGAGTGGAACTTCAGCAGTGGGAGAAAGCCATAGGTCGTCATTAGAACACTTAAAACTTTCATTTGAAAATTTAGGTAATTGACCAGATCCGGTGAGACTTTCTGAATTCACTAAAGCAGGAGGCATTAACTCTAAATACCCATTATTAGTATGCATGTCGAGCATAAAATTAATTAATGCCCTCTCTAATCTGGCCCCATTTCCAATAAGTGTAATAAAACGACTTTTTGATATTTTAGTTGATTTGACAGAGTCAAAAAGATTAAGACTTTCGCCTATTTCCCAGTGAGATTTAAGATTTTCTGTTACTAACGGATCTCCCCAAGTTTTTACTTGGACATTATGACTTTCATCTTTTCCAATAGGAGCATCTTTGCTAGGTAAATTTGGCAAATTAGAAATTTCAGAAAGTATATTTTTATCTAAGTTTCTTTTTTTCTCCTCAAATTCTGAAATTTTTGTTCTGTATTCATTTCCTTTTTTCTTTAAATTATTTAATTCTGGAGAATCATTGTTTTTAGATTTGCTGATTTCTTGACCGATTAATTTACTTAACTTTTTACTCTCAGATTGGAGACTGGATATTTCTATATCAATTTCTTTTTTCTGAAGAGTTAATTCTTGTATTTGAGAAATATTAAAAACTTTTCCTCTTAGGGATAAACTCTCTTCAACTGAAGTTGGATTTTCTCTTATTAATTTTTGATCTAACACTATTTTTTTTTATACCTTAATTAAAATAATTAATCTAAATTCAATATTAGGGATTTTTGACTAAAAATTAACTAAATTAATGATTCCTAACTTATGGAGTTTTTAAAAACAAAAATTTTTAACTACGATGCAGATCGAGCTCGCCCTGTAGATGACCATTCTTTTAGTAAATTTATTTGCTCCTTAGCCGTTCTGGATAAGGGAACTAATTCAGAAACTGCCTTTATTAAATCTTTCTCCATAAGTTCTCTATTTTCAGCAAATGAAATATGCATCCCCTCTATTACTGCTTGTTCAAGTTCTGCGCCTGAGAACCCATCTGTTCTGTCTATGATAGTGGAAAGAGGAAAACTGTAACTTGGCCTTCTTCTTTTTAAATGCAAATCCAGAATACTTAATCTTTCTTCAGAATTTGGTAAATCAAGAAAAAATATTTCATCAAATCTACCTTTCCTTAATAATTCAGCAGGAAGCTTATCTATGGCATTAGCAGTAGCTATGACAAATACGGCGGATTCTTTTTCAGCCATCCAAGTTAGTAAACTTGCCAAAACCCTTTGACTGGTCCCTCCATCACTTCTAGCGTCGCCACCAAAGCCCTTGTCAATTTCATCAATCCAGAGAATACAAGGAGACATAGCCTCAGCTCTAGATATTGTTTCTCTTGTTCTTGCCTCGCTTGAACCAACAAGGCTAGAAAATAGTCTTCCAACATCTAATCTAAGCAGCGGCATCGACCAACTCTTGGAAATTGATTTTGCGGTGAGCGATTTCCCTGTACCTTGCGCTCCAACGAGTAAAACTCCCTTGGGAATAGGTAATCCATAGTCTCTAGCTTCTTTGGAAAAGGCCCTATATCTTTGATTAAGCCAAACTTTTAAAACATTTAAACCACCAATATCATCTTGACTTGATTTGGCTTCGAAAAATTCTAAAATTTCACTTCTCGCGATTACTTGTTTTTTCTCTTCAAGAATATCTTTAATATCCTCTTTACTTATTTTCCCTCTTTGAGCAAGGGCCTTTGCAGTGACTTGCTTTACTTTTGTTTCTGTAAGTCCACTTGAAGCTATAGAAAGTTCGTTTAAGTCTTGCTCTTCTAGATTCGAATTGGTGTTGATTGCAATTTTTTTTATTAGATTTTTCAATTCTTTTTGATCAGGTAAAGGTAAGTTTACAATTGCCATTAATTCATCCAACTCTTCTGATGATGGAAATAAATGAGAACTAATAATTAAATTATGATTAGTTTTTTTAAGCGCTGAAGATAGTTCTTTAATAGTTCTATTGATAGATGGATCATCATAAAATTTATGAAAATCTTTAACTAATAAAACTGTTGAATATTCAGAACTTTGTTCTTTAAGCCAATTAAGTACTCCCAACGGATTGTTCGGAAATTTACCTTCCTCATTTATTAGTCCTTTTATACCACTAACACAATCCCAGGAAACAAATCTCTTTATATTTAGTTTTTCACAAGAGAAATTAACTAATTTTTCTAATCTTTCCTCTTCTTTAGTCCTGATCCAAATTAATGAGGTTCTTGATTTAATCAGTAATTCTAAATTTTTACACCAAGAATTCATTATTTAAGATAAAGACTATTTTTTACTGTTGGGCTCGAAAGGTAATCTTTTATCTGAGATAGTTGAAGCAGAAGTTGTTATTACTTCATTTTTTGCCAATAATTGTTGATCCAAAATTTTCTGTAAATTCTCTGGAAGAGCTTCTTTATTAAGAAGAAAAGTCTGAAATGCCTGGAAAATATTAGCCACAACCATATATAGTAAAACCCCAGCAGGTAGTGGGAAAAACAGAAACATTCCAGTTATCATAACTGGTGTAATTTTGTTTGCTGTTGATTGCTGTGGATTCGCAGGCATCCCTTGGCTTGATAAAACTTGGGAGAGTAGTAAAGTTAGTCCAAAGGCACCAACTAATGCAGCAATATCCCAATTAATTGCCCCATCTACATAAAAACCAACTTGGCCAAGAGCTTTAATAAATAAAAAACCACTTTTAGCAGCTAGACCAGGGATTTTCGCCTCGATTGTTGCATCACCCGGCTTAATTGCTGTTACTGTACCGTCTTGAGAAACTTTAAGGTTTTCGGATCCTTTAGAAACCTTCCAAGTGGGGAGGAATTTAGATCCGTTGTCGTATTTAGATAAAACTTCCGTATAGCTATTGCCATTAGTTGTTTGTAGATTTACTTTTATGGATTCTTCTGTTCCTAATTTTGTTCCACTAGGGATGGTGGCTATTACAGGGAAATGTGATTTTTCTGTAATGAATATAGAGTGTCTAGGCGATTTATAAGGTTTTGGATCAATGGCTGCTACCTGATCCTGTGGAACTACCTTGAGATTTATGTTGTAGGGTACATCAGCGAATGGAGAACCTCTTAAGGTTGCAAACAATGCAAATAAAACTGGCATTTGGACAATCAAGGGAAGGCAACCTGCGAGTGGACTGCCAAATTCATTCATTAATTTTCCAAGTTCTTCTTGCTGTTTCTTTGGATCACCTGAAAACTTAGATTTTATTTCTGCTTGCCTTTTTTGCATTACTGGTTGGGCAATCTTCATCCTCCTTGCGCTTCTAATGGAACCAGCGCTTAAAGGGAAAAGTGCAATTCTAATTACGACTGTCAATGCAACAATCGCTAAACCATAACTCGGAACTAAACCGTAGAAAAAATCTAGGATCGGGATAAGTAGTTTTTCAGAAATGAACCCTATCACGATATTAAAGAGAATGTAATTTTAATAGACATTTTATTTTACAGGAAAAAGAGGTTTTTGTAATTAATTTATTTAGGGTTTAGTAGCAAATCCCTCTACCTCGTTGAGATTTGGGATTTGTGATTTTTTATTTATATTTTCTTCAATAAATTTTTGCTTTTCTCTGAATAGAGGTAATGATTTCATTTCAACCTTTGATCCATCGTTTAAGATAAGGACCATATCACCATATGAACCGAATCCTCTTGGGATAGATCTGATTTCTTCAATGTTACTTAATGAGACTTGTGTTTTATTTTTACCAAACCATCCACCATCTATTGTAATTCTTTTGTTTGTAATTTTATATCTCAACCACAAGGCTCTTACTATTGCGGCAAAGGTAAATGGCAAACCAAGTATAGTTATCCCTGCTAGTAAATTTATTATTAAATCACTTTTAGCAGGACCACCTTCATAAAAGGTTTCTTCATTCATGTTAATCATTTGATTAGACGAGATTTGAACATTAAGTTTTGAAATTCCTCCAAAAGTCTACTTTTATCATTGCAGAAATCTCCAAATTTAAGGTTAACAAGTAACCAATAAGGTTTGTGGTTATTAATTTTTTGAATGTTTATTAGTAACCACTCTTGTAGAATTCTTCTTAGTTTATTTCTTTCTACAGCTTTTTTTGAAACTTTTTTGCTAATGGCAATTGCAACCCTAAAATTGTTTGAGGTATTTGTTAATTTATGGGTTAAAAGTACTGCTCTATTTGGTCTTGCAACTTTAAATGTCATTAATTTTCCATGATATGTTATGGAATTTTTGTGAATATAATTAAAAGTCCTGTGACCCTTTAAACGCATATCCTTGGGTAAGGCCATTTAAATTTGAAGTTATACAGCTATTCTTTCTCTGCCTTTTTGTCTTCTACTTTTAATAACTCTTCTACCAGTATGAGAACGCATTCTTACTCTAAAACCAGATACACGTTTTCTTTTTCTTGAAGTTCCGCCAAAAGTTCTTTTAGTCATTTGTTTAATTATCCTTATTTAATTTATCATTTAATCGATCACTATAGTCCAGCTTCCTATATAACTTGAAAATGATTTCCCTTTAGGTTGCCCAAATGAATGAAATTGATATAGACCTGATTTTTTTGGATTAAAGATTTTGAAGACAATGGCATAACTGTCTTTGTTAGATGGAATCGGGCTGTAGGGGTAAATATCTAGTGAACGTAAGCCTGATTCATCAGTCTTGATTTCGAAATCAGCTGGAATGTCTTCCAGACATTTAGTTCTGCTCTCAAAACCACCTATTTTTACCTTGCAAAAACTAATTTTTTCATTACTAAGAGTGGATTTAAATGTCTTAGGAATTGCTAGATTAATTTTTAAGAGATCAGTTCTTCTATCGGATGGCCTCAAGAAAAAATAAATTGTATTTCTAAATCTCTTTTTATTCTCTTTTTGAAACCACTTTAATCTTCTATAACTATCGTCTTGATCCCACTGGAATTCCAAGCCCGCATTGGCATCCTTGATGTTATTAAAAAAAGGAGTTAAAACTAAAATTGTGGGGATAATAAAAAATCTTAAAATTTTAAGATTTTTAGTATGTTTATTTGTGATTTTTAACATTAAGGGAATGGAATTTAAGGGTTGAGTTCGTGCTTTTCAAATTTAAAGCAGAAAAATAATTTCACTAAGGTTAACATCTATCTGTCCTTAATTTTGCAGCACCCTTTAAATAAGGGTGCTTTATTGCATAATTTGGTGGCAATAAAACTTGAGCCATTATTCTTATACAAAAATCAACATCATTGGATACGTGCATCTGTTGGCAGTCTAAAAAAGCAACTGAATCAAGTCCATTAAATTTCCTTGCAATTGAAGCTGGGAAGCATGCATTTAAATCTTTTGTTGCTGTGAATGTAATTGATAGTATGTTCGTCTTAATTAGATTGTTTCGTGAAATTAATTCATCAATTAATTCCACTACGGCAACTTCTATTTCTTTAACAGAATTCCCAGATGCTGTTGTTGCTCCACGAATAAATGTAATTTTATAATCATCTTTCATTTTTTCATTCATATCGATTTAGGGCTTGTATAACCAAAGTACTTTATTAGATGAGTCAAACTCAAAAAAGATATTATTGATAATTTTCTCAATCATTCTACTTCCAGGAATTAGTCCAAGTATTTTTTTCTTCTTCTTCCCAAATGTTAAGGGCTGAATTTTAGGATCAATATTAACCATTTCTGCAGCTAGCTCCCTTGCAACAAATTCATCTCCAACTTTATCGACAAGACCAAGTTCGAGTGCTTGTGTTCCAGTGAAAATTCTTCCATCAGCAAATTTTCTTACTTCTTCAACAGGTAGATTCCTTCCTTCAGCAACAGCTTCAGTAAATTGTTTATAACTTTCATCTATAAGCCCTTGGAGTAGACCTCTCCCTTCCTCACTTAGAGGTTTATCTGGAGAAAGTATGTCTTTAAAAACACCGCTTTTAACAGTCTCAAATTTAATGCCGATTTTATCTAATAATTCAGATAAATTATTTCCTCTTATAATCACACCAATAGATCCTGTAATTGTACCTGGATTAGCAACTATTTTGTCAGATGCAACACCAATGTAAACGCCTCCTGAGGCTGAGATGTTCCCAAAACTAGCAATGACTTTACATCCTTTATCTTTTAGTCTTTTAATAGCAGAGTATATTTCTTGGCTATCCCCAACAGTACCCCCTGGAGAATCAATTCTCACAATTAAAGCAGGAAATTCTCTATCCTCAATTTGTTTAAGAGCTTTAAGGACTGAAACTCTTGTTGAACTTGTAATAGGCTCATCAATTACTATACGAGCTATTCTTTTTTTTGACTTTCGTCTAAAAGGCCAAATCATTCTTTTAAGGTAAATTCATAAAACTACTTTAAAAAGATTATCAGCAGACCTAATGAATTCAATCCTAAATTGGTTTTTAATGATACTCCCTTTTGCACTTTGGGGTACTTCAATGGCGGCAATGACTCCTTTAGTATCTAGTGCTGGGCCAGAGTTTGTGGCTTCTCTAAGATTACTTCCTGCAGGGATTCTTGTTCTAATAACAACATATTTGTTTAAAAGAGATTTGAAAATTTATAAGTGCGATTTGAAGTGGTTTTTTGTTTTTACGATAATTGATGCCACTTTTTTTCAGTTTTTTTTAACTTATGGTATTGAAAAAACTGGGGCAGGTTTAGGTTCTGTCTTAATTGATTCTCAACCGCTTTTGGTAGCTATTTTAGCGAGGGCAATTTTTGGGAATTTAATTAATCCAATAGGATGGTTAGGACTACTTTTTGGCTTGGGAGGAATAGTATTTTTAGGAGTTCCACAAGAATTTTTAGGGAATTGGTGGTTGATGTCTGATAAGTCTATAAGTGATGTTGCTTTTAACTTTGGAGAACTTTGGATGCTTGCAGCTTCTCTAGCTATGGCATTAGGAACAATTTTAATTAGATTCACTTGTACTAAAAGTGATCCAGTGGCGGTTACAGGTTGGCATATGGTTTTAGGAAGTTTGCCCTTAATTATTAAGCACTGCTTAAAATCAAATTTCACACTAATTCCAGATTGGTCAATATTTGATTGGGGACTTATGTCATTTGCAAGTATATTTGGAGGAGCAATAGCCTATGGATTGTTTTTCTACTTTGCTAATAATAAAGAAATAACTGGATTTAGCACTCTTGCATTTTTAACACCTGTATTTGCTCTCCTCAGTGGAGGTGTTTGGTTAGATGAAAGACTCACTATTGTGCAGTGGATAGGAGTGGTATTTGTTCTTATCTCAGTATTTTTTGTTAGCCAGAGAAAGAGTTTATGGGAAAATAAATTTTCTGATACTACTATTTAATTAGTTTCTTTTTGTAAAAAGTCTAATAATGCGAATAGTTTTGATTAGTACTCCAATAGGGTTCTTAGGGAGTGGTAAAGGTGGTGGAGTTGAATTAACTTTAAATTCTTTAGTTTCAGGTTTAATTTCTTTAGGTCATTCTGTTGAGGTTGTAGCTCCAAAAAATTCAAAGTTACATGAAAGTAATGTAAAAGCAAAATTACATTTTGTAGAAGGTCAAGATCAAATAAGTTGGCAGCATCAAAATTATAATTCTCCAGTGAGTATCCCAGATAATTCTCTTTTAGCAGGAATGCTTGAAAAGGGATTAGATATTGCTAAACATGCAGATGTTTTGTTGAACATGTCCTATGACTGGTTGCCTATCTGGATGACTCTAAATTTAGAGATGCCCATTGCACATATTATTAGTATGGGTTCTGAAAGTTTAGTAATTAATAATTTAATCTCTAAGGTATATGCTAAATATCCAAATAATTTTGCTTTTCATTCAAAAATGCAAGCTAGTGATTATCCATTCATAAAAAAACCAACAATTATTGGGAATGGGTTTAATTTAGATAATTATATTTTTCAAGATTCAGTTAAGGGACCCCTGGCATGGGTTGGAAGAGTTGCTCCGGAGAAAGGTTTGGAGGATGCAGTTTATGTGGCAAATCAACTTGGCGAAAAATTAAAAGTTTGGGGACTTATAGAAGATGAGATTTATGCGTCAAAGATAGAAAAATCATTTCCTCAAGGCGCTGTGGATTGGATGGGATTTTTATCAACCGATAAATTACAAAAAGAACTTGGTAAATGCAGAGGGTTGCTAAATACTCCGAAATGGAACGAAGCATATGGGAACGTAATTGTGGAAGCTTTAGCCTGCGGGGTGCCTGTTATAGCCTATAAAAGGGGAGGACCTAGTGAAATTATTCAGCATGGCGAAACAGGTTATCTTGCTGATCCTGATGATAAAAAAAATATGCTTTCTTACGTAGAGATTATTGAAAAAATAAAGCGTCAGAAATGTAGAGAATGGGTAGAAAAAAATGCTTCCGCAGATATATTTGCTAACAAGGTTGTGAACTGGCTTAATAAGGTAATGCATGAATATAAATAATATTAAATGATTCTTCTGAACTCAAAAAAAAGGCTTTTAAACGCAGTAATAGTTTTAGTTTCTGGGATCATTATTTTTATTTTAGGTTTGGGTAATACAGGACTGGTGGATGAAACGCCCCCTTTATTTGCCGCTGCGGCAAGGGCGATGAGTGAATCTGGTGACTGGATAACTCCAAAGGTCAATGGAATATTTCGTTTTGATAAGCCTCCACTAATATATTGGCTAATGGGTTTTTTTTACTCATTGCCCAAAAGCGAGATTTGGGATAGTTACGGGACAATCTCAGCAAGACTTCCTTCAGCTTTGGGATCATTATTTTTAATGTTGATGATTGGAGATACTTTATTTTGTTGGCCACAGAAGAGTGACAGGCAATTCCTCACTCCAATAGTTGCATCATTAGCCTTTGCTTTGTCTCCATTAATAATTATCTGGAGTAGAACTGCCGTGAGTGATGCTCTTTTAACTGGGACCTTGGGGATTAGCCTCCTTTTGTTTTGGAGAAGAATGGTAAGCGAAAATAATGACCAATGTATTTCAGCGTGGGTATTTTTAGGGTTTGCAATTTTAACTAAAGGACCTGTTGCATTTGTTCTGGCATTATTGACCATTACATTTTTCTTATTTAGTCAGAAGGATTGGAAAACGTTGCTCAGTAAGATAAACCCTAAGAAAGGTTTTTTAATAACAATAATTATAAGTGTTCCATGGTACATATTAGAATTCATAAAAGAGGGAAAGCCTTTTTGGGATAATTTTTTTGGATACCATAATTTTCAAAGATATACCTCAGTTGTAAATAATCATGCCGAACCATTCTGGTTTTTTCTTTACATAATGATATTGGCTTCATTACCATTCACTCCTTTTTTGTATCACGGTATATTCAAGGCCTTTAAGGATTTCTTGAAAAGTTCAAAACAAAGTTTCAATGTCACTGACACCCTTTATACATATTCTCTATGTTGGTTAATATCAGTTTTAATTTTCTTTAGCCTTTCTGCTACGAAACTACCAAGCTATTGGTTGCCAGCAATTCCAGCAGCCTCAATCTTAATTAGTAATAGCTTTATAAACTTAAAAAATTCAAGTAAAAGTTATCTATATTTATGGATTTTTAATATTTTTATTTTGTTCGGTGTTTCAATGGCATTCTTTTTCTCAAATTATTGGTTAAGTTTAATAAATGATCCCGAAATGCCTAATCTTGCATCTGAACTAATAAGCTCTGGTATAGTTTTTAAAGCCAAATTATTCTTCTCTTCATTTACACTGCTTGCAATAATTTTATTTTCTTTAAAATCCAGAAATATCATTCTTTATCTTCAAATTTTACTTTTAATTGGACAATCCTTTTTGATGTCGCCAATTAGAAAATTAGCAGACACCTCTAGGCAATTACCTTTGAGGAATATCTCAAAATTAATTTCAGATACTCGCGAGGGGAAGGAAACTCTAGCAATGATTGGTATAAGAAAGCCTTCATTGCATTTTTATTCGAGGCAAATAGTTTTTTATGAACCAAGCACGGAAGAGGGATTAATTAATCTGTCAGAAAGGCTAAATATAGATAGGAGAGAAAATTATGAGGATCAGCCTGATTATGAATACAAATCTCTGTTGGTCGTAATAGATGAATACTCTAGCCGCCGTCATCAATGGTCAAAAATTAATCATCAAAAATTGGGCAAATTTGGGATTTATAATTTATGGCGAATTCAAACAAGAGATTTAAAAAAGTATTCGAGTTTTTTAGTTAAAAGTGGTTATAAATCTGACTGGGAAAATAGAAAAGTTGAAAAATTTTAACAAAGTCTTTTTTTAAGAAGAGCATTTTTTAAATCATCAATGCTGCACTTGCTTGGGATATCGATTTTATTTAAATCTTCCATTAATTCGAGATCGATGACAGAATCTTCTGCTAAAAAACTAAAAACTTCATTAATGCTTATTCCCATATCTTGAGCCATCTCTGAGATAAGCCGTAGAGTATCCCTCCTCACAGAAATCCTTAGATCTAAAGGGATATATTCATTTTCAGGATTTGCTGACTTCATAAACTAAATCTTAAGACATTATTTAGTTATCAGGATATAATCTTTACAATATTCATTAATCATGCTTTTTAGTAAAACTTTCATCTAAGTTTTTTATATAAATAAATTCATAAACATTTTTAATAGAGGAATTGTAATTATTGAAATTAAGGTTGTAGTAAAAAGAATTTTAGACGCAATTTTTTGTTTCACACCATAAGCCTCTGCCATTAAAATTGTTGATATTGCCGTTGGGGTTGCTGCCTGAAGAATTACTGCAGATGATTGATAGAAGTTAAAATTTAAGAATTTGCTTACTAAAAAAATAATAAAGGGAAGAATAAATAACTTTAATAGAATTGAAAATTTAATTTCTTCATTTAGATCCAAAATCCTCTCATTTTGATTTGTGATTATTCCAAGTCTTGTTCCCACAACTATTATTGCCAAAGCAATAACGATTCTTGCAGGAATCCAAAGATAATTGCCTAAAATTTCATCTATTTGAAAAAGATATGCAAGAAGTACACCAATGATCCCTCTTGATGCAGGGCTATTTATTAATGCATTAAATAGTCCTTTGATGTTTGGGATGTTATTGTTGTTGGATTTTTCTTGAAGAAAAAAAGGTCCAAAGATCCAAGCGAAAAGTGTTGTTCCTAAATCAAATCCAATAGTGAAATTTATAGTTTTTGAAGGTAGAAGAGCTAGCGCAATTGGTATCCCAAGAAATGATGTATTACCAATTAGGCCTGCTAGCTGCAATGTGTAATTTGGAAGCCTCTTTTTAAATATTGGGATTATATTTATTAAAGTTATTAAAAATCCAATTACAGAAAATGCTAAAAATGCACTTTTAATTAGGTTTATATCTATACCTTCCTTTAATAGGAGACCCATTACACTTAATGGAATGCCAAATCTTATGAGAGGTCTTGCTATATATTTTGAAATCTTTGGATTCTTTTTTCCCAGAAGAAAACCAAAAATTAAAAAAGGAATAATATTTATAAATAGTGAGTAGATGGTATTAATTAAATATTTATTAAAGCAATCTTAACTCGCCGTAGTGAAGTCAAAAAGTTTTTTATTGTTAATTGAGAATTTAAATTATTTTCCAGATCGCTTTGTCAGGAATTAGAGGAGATTTATATAAATTTTCTGGTTCTTTAGTCAAAACTCTCCATGTAGGAACCCGACAAGTTACGTAAGCAGGACTTTCTATTAAAACTCCTGGGTTCTCATCAAAAGTACATGTAAAACCTTCTTTCCAATATCCGCCATTGTTAAGGCTTCCTTTAAACCAAACCCAGCATTTTGAAGTTTTCAAAATCAGTAAATTTTTGTCCTATTTTAATCAAGATTTAAGTAATAAATCGAAAGTTTATTACTTTTAAAAAAATTATTACTTATTTTAGTTTTTTGAAAAATATATTTTAGAGATTAATATCAATAAATTTAAGATCAGGGTAATTAAATTTGCTATCAATATTGGTGTAGAAGAAATTTTATAACCGTAAATAATCCAAGACAAAACACCGATAATAAACATTATTAATGTTGCCAAAGAAACATCATCTGCCTTTTTTGTTTTTAAAGTTTTTATCAATTGAGGTAGAAATGCCGCTGTTGTTAAAATCGCTGCAAAATATCCAAATATATCTACATTCATAAAAATATTTTAAAAACTATTCTTTAATTAAATCAGTCAAAAATCCTAAGGGATCCCTCATATTTGATGAATATCCAAGCACATCGTTTGAAAAAAATTTATAAATAATTTGATTTTTATTATTCAATAGAAAAGAAGCTCCTCTTTGAGGTAGGTATTCTTCATTAAGAATATAATCACTCCAATTTTGAATTATTTCATTCATATTATTTAATCTAAATGTTGCCAATTCAAACGGTCTCAAATAACCATCCCCAAAAACCTTTTTAAAAGAATTACCTGAAAATTTTAAAAATTTTAAAACATCAATTTTGTCAAATTCTGAATAGATTTGCCTTGCTTTTCGGTCGCCGGTATAACCTCTAATAACTTCTTTAATTGTTTTGAAAGAATTTATCCCTGATAACATCAAAAGCATATTGATCCAACCCCCTAAACCAATATCTAATCCTCTTGAGACTTTAAGATTATTATGGATTTGATTATCAGAAACAACTATTAAATTTTCTTTGTGAAAGCCTGTGAATTTACAGAATTTTTCTTTCCCATTTTGATTCCCAATAGCAACAGCAAAAATATCTAGATTTTGATCTTGATTTTTATCGATAAAACTTTTTAAATTTATTGCATATTCAAAGCTATCAAAATCTCCCAATAAACCAAATAAAACAATTAATTTGAATTTTTTATGCCCATTAAATTTGTATTCATCAATGATTTTATTTAGATTGTTATCAGAAGTTTTACTATTCATGCTTAAAGATTTTTGAGTAGATTATTTTTAAAAGCTTTTTCTTACCTTTATTAGTATAAAATTTAACTTGAAAAAGTCTTTTTTGGAGAAATTTTTCGTTTGTTTGTTTCTATTATTTTAAAGAAAACAATTTAAATTTATGACAGTAGGAATTTATTACGCAACTACAACTGGAAAAACTGAAGATGTCGCAGATCGTCTTCACAACTTTATTCCTTCAGCAGTATCACCAAAAGATGTATCAGATGTTGATGATCTTTCAGAATTTGAAAATCTTGAAGGTATTATTTGTGGCCTGCCAACTTGGAATACTGGAGCGGACGAGGAGAGATCTGGAACTTCGTGGGATTCAATATTAGAAGATATAGGCAAACTAAATTTATCAGGAAAAAAAGTAGCAATTTTTGGTTTAGGAGATTCTTCTACCTATACTGAAAATTATTGTGATGCAATGGAAGAACTTCATAGCTACTTCACAAAAGCAGGCGCTGAAATGGTCGGTTACGTAGATAAATCTTCTTATACATTTGATGAATCTAAAAGTGTTATAGGGGAAAGCTTTTGTGGATTACCTCTTGATGAGGATAGTGAATCTGATTTGACCGATTCGCGTCTTGAGGCATGGGCTTCTCAGCTTAAAGGTGAAATCCCCTCTTTGGCTTAAATTTTTGACAAAAAACCTAAAAAAATAGTCAATTTAATAAATTAAAACTTTCTATCCCAATTAGAGATGCCTTTTTGTATGATTGCTTGTAAATCTTAAAAATAATGAAAAATTTAAAAGAACAGAGTTGCAAAGATATTTTTAAAAATGCTTATGAAAAAAGATATACATGGAATACTGATTTCAAAGGCTATAAAGGCAAGTGTACTTATTTATTTGAAGATAATTCTTATGAGGGTGAGTTCTTATTAGGTGAAGACTTTAAACCTGAGATTAAAAATATAGATGAAGAAAACATAAAGAAAAGTATTGCTTCTCAATTGTTTGAAGTGTGTATTCACAGGGTAAAAAGAGAATTTAATTCAGTTCATTCAGAAAATAATTTTAATTTACTTAAAAGTTCTGAAAATGGGATTGAAATGAATGTTTCTGGGAGAAATGAAGGAGATAAGTATAGGGTTAAAGATGATTGTATTAATATGGTTTATAGAAAAATTCATGGAACAATTATTGAGATTTTTGTTGAGGAATTTTTTGATACTGGAGTTGGTTTTCTTAGTAAGAAATATACTAGTCAACAAATTAATCCAAAAACCCTAGAATCAAATTCTCAAAAAATTGAATACAAAGATGAATTTATAAATATAGGTAAAAAAGATTATTGGATTTTAAATTCGAGATCAATAAAATATTTAAACCAAAATCAAGAAGAAGAAATACAAAAGTTTGTTTTCGAGGATTTAAGTTTATTGAAATAAGTTTTTTATTCAACCAATCTAAATCCTTTATCAAGTAGTTTTTGATAAAGAAGTCTTGCTCTGAAGGCTAAAATTTGTTCTTCATTTTCATTACTAATTACATGAAAATAATTATTGTCTAATTTGTTTTTGCTAAAACACACGTTTGCTTCACCTAATCTTAAAGTCCAGTTTTCTTCTTTAGCTAAGTGTTGATTAGGTCCTAGATCCCAAGGGCATTTTTCAGGATATTTTTCTCTTTTAGAGCCCATATTTTTAATATTATCTATCCAATATTAGTAAAAATTTAAAAGTATGGCTATAGATCTTTGTTCAAAGCTTTATCTGAAATGCAGTAAAGCTATTATTTACTTTTTACTTGCAATCAAGCAATAAAATGGGTCTTTACTAAAAAAATTGAAGATATTTTGGACTGGTTCATTAAACTTTTTAATTATTCTTGGCTCATTAAATCCGTTTGATATTAAGACTTTTCTTACATATTTAATTCTCTCTTCTTCAGTGGATGAAGTCCAAATGTTGGGAGCCTTATGCCAAAATGCTCTATTTGAAAAAGATATTATAAACTTGCCATCATTACTCAAAATTCTTACGATTTCTCTAGATAAATTTTCTGGGTATTGTAAATATTGCCAAGCTGCGACCATTAAACAGAAATCAACACTTTCATTATCTAAAGGAATTTCTTGATTTAAATTGAAATTTTGTATCCAATAAGTATCAAAAATTTTATTTTTCTCAAGTTCTTGTTTGTTTAATCCATGCCCAATAACTTTTTTATATTTTTTCTCTTGAGGTAAGTAACTATCCCAGCTGGACATTAAATCTAGGACAGTTGAATTGTCTGAAATTTCTTTTTTATAAACATTTGATAGATATTGCCTGAAGTTCGCATCTAAATGATAAACAAATTTTGGGTCAGAATAAAATTCTTCATCATTGCTCTCATCAAGTTTTTTTCTTTGATAATTATTTAGAACTTCCAAAACGATTATTAAGTGATCTAATTCAAATTTAATAAATAGTTATTCATATTGTGATTCAAAAATATATTTTGCATTTAATTAATTAAAGATTTTTAAAAAAGCTAGACATCTATTAAAAAAAAGTTAAATTAATAATTAATAATTAATAATTTTGTAAAAATGATTGAATTCAAAAGGAGCAAAAAAAGTAGATCTAAAAATGCCCTTTTCAATCCCTATAAAAACGGAATAAGTCAATACGATATGGCATATCTTTCATCAAAAAAAGTTTTAAAAAATAAAACTTTTAATCTACAAAATGATTTTCAAAAAGATAATTTAGCTGCATAAATATGCCTTATATTAATGTTTCTACTTCAGCAAAAATAGAGGATAAGAAGAAATTACTTGAAGAAATTTCAATATTAGTCGCGTCTTTAACAAATAAATCAAAAAGATTTGTTATGGCTAAGTTAGATGATAATTTAGAAATGTATTTTGATGATGAAAGACCTTGTTGTTTTTTAGAAATTAAGTCGATAGGCTCTTTAAATCCTTCAGAGATGGCAAAGCAAATATCTAATTTTGTTTATGAAAAAATTGGAATTCCAATAGATAAAATTTATATTTCTTTCGAGGATGTGCCCGCTTCATTATGGGCTTGGAATGGAAGAACCTTTGGTTAATAATTTATTATTTTAGGTACTAATTTAATGGAAATAAATAAATTAGCTGATTTAAACAGTCTTAGAACTGCTCCTCATTTAAGCAGTAGTCAAGAAAAAAAACTATTAATAGAATTAGAAACTAATATTTATAATGCCGATTGGATAACAATAGGAATAATGGCAGCTTCTGATACCAAAGCTATTGAAGCACTGAAATCAATTTCTAATAAATATTCCTCAATAAAATTTGGTAATTTAGATTCGCTTCATGCTGATGGATATGTTTTTTTAAAAGGCAACCAAAAAACTGGTAATGTTTTTGTTAGATCTGAGAATGGTCTGGGAGAAGGAATTTTAATAACTTGCCAATATGATGAAGATGCAGAAGAATCTAATACTTTTGGACCTTTGCCATTAGATTTTTTTTCATGATTAATTTCTAATTTATGTTTATATTGGATTAAGTTTTATGCTATCCAAATACCAGATAATGCTTCTCAGAAATTAGAGTTAAAAATATTTTTTGTTTTAAGTTTTGTTATTATGTTTAATGGCATTGATCTAAATTCTAAACTTCTTAAAATTTGATGTTTTTTCAGGATATAATTCAAAATTTAAATAATTTTTGGTCCAAAGAGGGTTGTTTAATTATGCAGCCATATGATACTGAAAAGGGTGCTGGTACAATGAGTCCTCATACTTTTTTGAGGGCAATTGGACCCGAACCTTGGTCTGTTGCATATGCTGAGCCATGTAGAAGACCCACAGACGGAAGATTTGGTGATAACCCTAATCGTGCACAACATTATTTTCAATATCAAGTAATAATTAAGCCTTCCCCAGATGGGATCCAAGAAAAATATTTGAAATCTCTGGAATCTCTTGGAATAGAGGCTAAAAATCATGACATAAGATTTGTTGAAGATAATTGGGAGTCGCCAACTCTTGGAGCTTGGGGCGTAGGTTGGGAAGTATGGCTAGACGGAATGGAAGTTACTCAATTCACTTATTTTCAACAATGCGGGGGAGTTGATTGTCAACCAATACCAATTGAAATTACATACGGTTTAGAGAGAATTGCAATGTTTTTGCAGGATAAAGAAAGTATCTGGGACTTAAATTGGAATAAAGATCTGAAATACAGCGATATTTGGCTTCAATTTGAAAAAGGTCAATGTTCATATAATTTCTCTGAATCAAATCCTGAAAATCTCAGAAAATTATTTGAGATATATCAAGATGAAGCAAATTCATTAATTGAAAAGAAGCTAACTTACCCCGCGCTTGATTATGTTTTAAAGTGTAGTCATAGCTTTAATTTGCTTGATGCTAGAGGCGTAATATCAGTAACTGATCGTGCCCAGTATATAGAAAAAATCAGAAAGTTAGCTAGAGAAGTCGCGTCTTCATGGATACTAGAGAGGGAACGCATGGGCTTTCCCTTAGTAAAGTAAGATTTATATCTCGAAAGTATCAGAATGTTATTTCCTAAGGTAAAGAAATATACATGACAAAGTGATTTTTTATTTTTGGATTATTTCTACCAAATTTTTGTTGTAAGGTAACAAAAATAACAATTTTAATAAATGAAATTAAAGAATTATTTAAAAAGGCTATTTTTTACTTCAGTGACATTATCGCTACTTCTAAATAATCAACCTGTAAATTCTGCAGAGAAAGAGGTTAGGTTATTTTCTGGTAGACATTACAATACAGATAAAGAGGTTTATCAAAAATTTCAAGAACAAACTGGCATCAAAGTTAGATATATAGAAACAGATGGAAAAGCTATAATTGAGCGCTTAAAAAGAGAGGGTAAAAATTCTCAGGCTGATTTAGTAATTCTTGTTGATGCAGCAAGAATTGAAAATGCATCAAAGGCAAATTTATTTCAAAAAATTAATTCAAATATTCTAGAAAATAGTGTTCCAAATAATTTAAGAGATCCTAGAAATAAATGGTTTGGCCTTACTAGGCGATTAAGGGTAATCATCACAAATCCGGATATTGTGGATATTACAAAAATCAAAAATTTTGAGGATCTAACCAATCCTTCTTTTAAAGGAAAAGTATGTCTAAGAAATAGAAAAAGTCCTTATAATCAATCTTTGGTTTCTAATCAAATAGCAAAGAAAGGCGTTGGCCAAACAAAAATTTGGCTTAAGGGTTTGATATCAAATGTCTCCACTCCCTATTTTTCTGGAGATTCTTCATTAATAAGAGCTGTAGGGCAGGGAACGTGCGGTATTGGAATCGTTAATCATTATTATGTCGCAAGGATGCTTGATGGAGTTAAAGGCCCAAGAGATGCTTCTTTAGCAGAAAAAATAAAATTAATAATACCCAATCCTGCGCATGTAAATATAACTGCTGGGGGCGTATATAAATATGCAGAAAACAAGACTGAGGCTATTAAACTTCTTGAATATTTAGCTTCTAGTGAAGGTAGTCAAGGTTTAGCTAATAAAACTTATGAGCACCCTTTAAAGGAATCAAGTCAAAATAGAATTGTTAGTAAATTTGGAGATTTCACTCCAGATAATGTGACTATAAAAGAAATTGGCAAATTCAATAGTAAGGCAATAGAAATAATGAAAGAAACTGGTTGGAATTAACAAAAATCTAAATATATTTTTAGTATAAATTTTTTAATTTATATTTTAAATATGGGAGAGGTGGCTGAGTGGTCGAAAGCGAACGACTCGAAATCGTTTAATAGGTAACTATTCGTGGGTTCGAATCCCACCCTCTCCGTTAATTTATCGTTTCTGGAAGTCCCAATAATAAAATAAGAGGGCATTTATTTGCCCTCTTCGAGTCTTATGCACCTCGCTGTCCACAAAGTCGATGAAGTGCTTTTGACTCCTGAATTATTTCTACTCCTACTTAATTAGAAAAGATAGTAGCGACAACCGCAAAGCACTAATACTCGGGTATTAATACTCTATTAATTTCATATGAATAAGAGGATAATTAAGGAGTAGAGATATAGGAGGTTTTATGAGACTCACCACTCCATTTACTGCCCTTAGAAATGCAACTTCAGATGTTTGGAGAATGCATGATTTTAATTATCAACTACCAAAAGATCAAAGACAAGATTATTGGGAAAAAGAATGCATAGACCACCCAACAAGTTCTCATTGCAAAGTTTACTAAAGGTAATGTAAATTCAAGATGTTTAAAAGACCCTTTTAAGGGTCTTTCTTCTAAGTTAGTTGATATTCTTTTAGTATAAAACTATAGAAATATGGCTATTAATAATTCAATATCGAAATATGATTGGCAATATCTTCTAACTGGATTTTTTTTAATTTCAGTTTTTATTTTTACAGATTTAATTGGAGTTATTGATAAGGAATATTTTTACTTTGTACCAAGATTAATTAGTGATCAACCTTATAGGATTTTTACATCAATTCTAACTCATGCCGATTTGAATCATTTATTAAGTAATCTCGGCGGAATAATCATCACTAGATATTTTTTGATGAGACTTGGAATTAAAAGCAGATTTTTTTATGTGAAATTTATTTTAATTTGTTCTTTTTTAAATTTTTTTATTATCTGGGTTTACGAAAAAATCTTATCCTATTTTAATATCTATCCTAATTATGCCGCTTTAGGATTTAGTGGAATAATTTTTGCTTTATTTGGATTTTTACTATTAACTTCTTTTCATGGAAAGAAATATTTTTTAGGTAAAGAAATTGGTTTTAAGTCCAATTATGAAGTTCACAAAATGTCAAAGACAATATGCCTGATAGGTTTAATTTTCTCTTTTTTGCCGGGTGTAAGTTTATTAGGGCATTTAAGTGGATTTATTGCAGGATGTTTTTTATTCTTAATCTAATTAATTTTAATTATTTGATCAAATTAATATAGTTATTTTTCCAGATATTCAACTTTTTTCTTTTACTCTTTACTTTTAAATTGATCAATTTTGATATCAAAAGTAACTACTATTCCAATACTTATAAGCAGTAGTCCAATAGTAATTTGCGGTGAAGGTAATACCATATGGGTCTTATTTACAGATACCCTATCGAATCTTTCCCCTCAACGATGAAAGATTGACTAATATTAACTCTGAAAAAGTATCACTTTAAAAATGGCAAAAGTAGAAAATGATCTTGATATATATTATGCAGTTGGAAATGCAAATACTCAAAGACAAGAAAAAGAAATTGCAGCAATTATAAAAAAACGTAATTCTGCAGGATGGAATTTGATCTCAACAAGTACCGCAATAGTAGATACTAAAAACCAGTTTTCAAATCTTTATATGTTTTGGGAAAAGGATTTATAGTTTATATTTTTGATCCTTTATATATTTCCCCAGCAAGTTGTACAAATTAGAAACACTTTCCACCTTAATCTCTGATAAGTAAACACCCTTTCCTCTGAATTAGGGTGTTTTTCTTTATGTCCAGAAATGGAAAACTGACACATGTGACATTTAAGTAAAATTCCATTAAGCACTTCCACGAAAAAGAATTTATTGGCATAATCTGTACATTTGTGAAGGAGAGGTTTTACTGAAACAGTGGAAACAAGGAAACACTTGATTTAGAAAAACCTTAAAAGACCCCATTAAGGGGTCTTTTTTTATGCTAATTTATTGCTTCTATTTATTTCCTTGTATCATTCCAAGTATTCGCTATAAAAAAAATTTGATAGTGGATAAAATGAATTGTTTTCTAAAAATTTCATGTTTGGTTATATAATTTCTCCAGCAGGAAAAGATTTTATTTGTCCTCTAAGTTTTTGATAATCATTATTAATGTTCATCTAATATGAATAAAATAAATCTAAACTTTAATTCAGTAATTTTAAAAATATTTTTTACCTATTTAGGGATATATTTTTTTGCTCTAATATTCAAGTATACATATGATCTTGAGTCCTTATTAAATAATATTCAATACAAATATTTGATTGCTTTAAATATAGTTTCTATATTTTTTGGCCTCCCTTTGTCAATTATTTTTGACTTTATATTATTGAAGATTTTTGGGTTGAATTATGTTTTATTATTTTCTCCTGCTTTAACCATTTTAAGTGTAATTCAAGTTCTTATTCTTAGGAAAATTAAATTTAAATTTTCTAGAAATATATTATTTTTAAAAAAACCAGAAAAAAATAATCTTTATAAATTTTTTGAAAATATTACTTTTAGATCTTTTTATATTTTAATCATTAGATCTTTCCCAATCCTACCTCATCTTTTGGGTAGCTATATTATTGCTTCTTCAAAAATTAAAAAAAATATTATTTTTACATATACATTTTTAGGTTCAGTTTTTTATTATATTTTTTTATACTTAATAATTTCTAATGTCTAGTTAAACTTATTTTGAAACCTTGTAAACTTAAAAATTTAATTTGAGTTTTAATCCTCTTAATTTGCAGATAAATTTAGAATAATATATAGAACTATTAAAAATATTTTTTTTCTACTAGCGAAATTATTTTCTCGGAAACTTTGGAATTGATTAATTTTGTTTCAATTGCTTATAATTAAAAAATTACTTTGAAAATATAAGAAATTTTTATATGAGGTTAGTTTTTTACATATTTTTGATGAGTCAATTATTAAACTTTATTGAAGTATTTGCAGAAAAAGTAAGAGAAGATTCGTCGGGATTAAATTCGATTAATTGGGAAAAGATAGAGGTAAATAATTCTAAACCATTTAAAAAGATTATCTGGAGATCCTATAAGAATGATGAATCTTATTTTGGAAATAAAAAACAACAAAGTTCAATAATAGAAAGAACTAAATTACCAAAAGAAGAAAGAATTTCTAAAGCCTCAAAAAAATCAGCTTCTTCTCCTCCTGAAATTGAATCTTATTTGCCTCTCAATAATTTTCTTGAAAAAGGTAATTTTCAAACCTCAGTGAGATGGAAATCATCTTTTGAAGGAGGAGCTTCTGGAGGTACTGGGCAACAAATTCCCTCATTTATTTTTGACTATGGGATTTCAGATTCTTCCCTAATGTCCATTTATTTTTCTGAGGCTGATGATAAGTTATACAATCCAATTAATGGTCAAAAAGTAGATTATCATTGGCAAAACTATGCTTTTTCATTTAAGAAAAAATTATTAAATAATGATGAAAATAGCTTTGTAATATCAATAGTTCCAACCCTTGAGTATTGGAGGCATGCTAGTGGGTCTAAGGATTCTAAAAGTATTTATAATCAGAAAGATAGTCAATATGGTAGAGATAGATTTGATAATTTGATTGGATCTTTATCTTTGCCTATAGCAAAAAAAATAAATGAAAAATTTACAGCTTTAATTGTTCCTGGTGTTACATTCTTGCCTGAGAAACTAGGTTCAAAAGGGATTGGAAAAAATGCTTATGGGAATAATTTCTATATTGGAAGTGGTATTGTCTTAGATATGGCTAAAGATGTTAATTTTCTTGCCACATATACATCTCCTTTAGGTCCAGGTAATAATTTTTTCGACAAAGATTTAAACTACTTCAGAAAGCCTATTTATAGTATTGGTTTGGGATGGGATGTTAATTCTAAGATTGGTATTGAAGGAAAAATAACAAATTCATTTGGGGCTACCCCCTCGACTGGATTGCTTACTATCCCATCAGATAATCAGCCTCTCTACTCCGCTAATATAACTTATAAGCCTCACGGAGAGGATACCTATCTTACTTCTCTAAATGAAAGAGATAGATTGATTAGCATAGGTGGGATTACAGTAAATAATGCCTTAATCCCGAAAGTTGGGACTTCACAAATAAATTTTAATTATGATAATAAGGGAAATCTGTTTGGTTCTTATGGTTACTCTTTATCAAATATATTCAAATTAGAGCTTCTCAATATTGGAAGTTTTAATGAAGTAAATTTAAGCAGGGACAAAAATTCAAATTTATATTCAACTTATTTAGATGACAGTAATCTTAATTTCCGTTTGGGAGGTAAATTATTAATATTTAGTCCTCAAAAAAATGATCTTTATTGGATGTCTTTAAGATCATCAGTTGGAAGAAATAGTGATAACAATCAAGGTTATCTTTTCTCTGAATTAATAAATACTATTAGAGTAAACAATTGGTTAACATTTAACATTAGTCCAAAATATTTCTTTAGCGGGGTTGAAAGTTTTGGGGGGATAGGCTTCTCAAGTTATATAAATTTATTAGATAATTTAATGTTTATCCCAGAAATAAATACTTCAATTAAAAATGATACGGATCTAAATTCTACTTTTGCATTGAGATATTCTTTCTCGCCAGAAAAGTCATTAGATTTATATTATTCTAATGCTGTAGGAGTGCAAGATATAGGACAACTTCTTAAGGATAGAGAATATAGATTGGGAATTAAGTTTAATTTTTTACTATAGAAAAATAGAAAATTTAGTTTTCCCAAAAGGGATCTGTAGTTAAAGAAACCCTTAATGTACATTTTTTCTTATTTTTTATTTTGCTAATACAAGCCCTAACTGTTTCACCATTTACATCTATTTCACAGGCTCCACAACTTCCTGTAAGACAGCCAGTCGGAATTTTAAAACCCGCTTTTTCAGCAGAAGAGAACCAATTATCTCCTTCAGAAACAAATGTTTCATTATTATTTGCCCATATAATTTTTATGTTTCTTTCTTTCAACTTAAAAATGATTTGAGATTTAGATGTTTATTGAATTCATTCGCAAGCTTTTCAATAATAAATTCTCTTTTCTTTTTATAAGATATTGATTTTTGATTTAATTTTGGTAAATTTTTGCTCTTCCTTATTAAATTAATATATTGATCTCTCCAGTTGTCATTTTCAAAGATCCCGTGAATGTATGTGCCTGCTATTATCCCACCATCATTACTTTCTTTATACCAACCAAGATCTAAATCTTTAAAAATAGGTTTCATTTGTGTTTCGTTTTCAATATTGTCCAATTCAGTTTGACCATTATGAATTTCAAATCCATTAATTTTTGATTGGCATGGCCATAAAGATTCAGAGTTTATTTGACGTGTTAATTTCTTTTTAAAGAAAATCGTTTTTAATGGTAGTAACCCAATCCCTTTGATTTTTTGTTCAGAATAATTTTTAGAGCCCTCTCTAAAAAAAGGATCTTCAAGAGTTGTGCCTAACATTTGTAATCCTCCACAAATCCCAATAATATTTCCCTTGTTATTTGAATATTTTCTAATGTCTTGAGATAAACCTGAATTTTCAAGAAATATTTGATCTTTAATAGTTTGTTTACTGCCGGGCAGAATAATAAAGTCATACTTACTTAGGTTTTGTGATTTTCTAATCCATTCAATTAATATTGTTTCTTCATTTTCTAGTGGATCAAAATCCGAGAAGTTACTAATTGATGGTAACTTTATAATCCCAACTTTTATCTCGGGATTTGAGGAACGTGATTTTTTTTCTATTAAATCTAAAGAATCCTCTGGAGGAAATGAATCATTTAACCATGGAATAATTCCAATAATAGGGATTTGAGTTTTATTCTCTATCCATTTTTTCCCATCTTCGAATAATGAAAGGTCTCCTCTGAATCTATTTATAATAATTCCCTTAATAAGCTTCTTTTCTTCAGGCTTCATTAATTCAAGAGTACCAATTATTTGTGCAAATACGCCTCCCCTTTCAATATCAGTAACCAAAATGCAATTTGCACTTAAATACTTAGCAACCTTTAAATTAGTCAGATCTCTATGAATCAAATTCATCTCTACCGGACTTCCAGCTCCTTCGATAATTAAACGGCAATTTGGGCTTTTTTTATAAATAGAACTTAGACTTTTCTTAATTACTTCCCAACCTGGAATAAACCAGTCTTGGTAGTAATTTTTGGCAGTTGTTATTCCAATACTTTTACCAAGGTGAATAACCTCACTTATTGAATTGCCTTGAGGTTTTAATAAAATAGGATTCATCTCTGCAGATGGATCAATACCACAAGCAAAAGCTTGAAGTGCTTGCGAATATGCCATCTCTCCACCTTCCCAGTCAACCCAAGCGTTGTTACTCATATTTTGTCCTTTAAAAGGTATTGGTTCTTCTCCTAAATTTTTAAGAATCCTGCAAATAGCAGTTACTGTTAACGATTTACCCGCTCCACTTGAAGTGCCAAAGACCATTATTGGTTTCTTTATTTCATTTAATTTTGCTTCTAACTCCATTAGTAATTTAAATTAATTTTAAAATTTATTAACTAGTAAATTGATTTATAATTCAGAAAAAAATTTGTGTTAATTCTAGCCTCTGCTTCCCAATCTAGAAAGAAATTACTAGAAAATTGTCAAATCAAATTTATCCAAATATCAAGTGACTTTGATGAAACTACTATTCAAGAGAAGAATATATTTAATTTAGCTTTGGAATTATCTTTTCAAAAGGCTAATAATATATCTGAAAATATTCAAAACATATCATTGCCCGAAGAATTTAATTATGGTCCTTTAGAAATACTTGGATGCGATTCAATTTTTGAATTTAAAGGAGAAGCTTATGGAAAACCATCTAATAAAGAGGAGGCATTTATAAGATGGAAAAAAATGTCTGGAGAATTTGGATTTTTACATACTGGTCATACTCTAATAATTGGGAATTTTGATTCAATTTCCAAAAATTTTAAAATCGATGAAATAATAAAAAAAACAGTAATTTCAAAGGTTTATTTTTCTAATTTGGAAGATTGGGAGATCAAGAGTTATGTAGATACAAATGAACCTTTATATTGCGCCGGAGGATTTGCCTTAGAAGGTATAGGGGGTAAATATATAGAAAAAATAGAGGGTTGCTTCAGTAATGTAATGGGATTAAGTTTGCCATGGCTTAGAGAAAATTTATATAGATAATAAAATTGATCAAAAAAAAACCCTATCCGAAGATAGGGCTTTTTTAATTTAGATAGAAATTAATCTAAATCAGGCATTTCTAGAGCTGGTTCACTCTTTCTGTCGATTCCTTTTTCGAAACCAGCAGCGGCAGCTCTAGCACGTCCAGCATGCCAAAGATGACCAATGAATGTAAACCATCCTAGGAAGAATTGAGCTGCAGCTAACCATTGTCTTAGGTTAACGAAGTTAACAGCATTAGGCTCTGTAATGATTCCACCAACAGAGTTGATAGAAGCGTTTGGAGCATGAGTCATATATTCAGCTGCTCTTCTTACCTGCCAAGGCTGAATATCATTTTGGATTTTCTCAAGGCTCAATCCATTAGGTCCTCTTAAAGGCTCTAACCATGGTCCTCTGAAATCCCAAAATCTCATTGTTTCACCACCAAATATAATTTCACCAGTAGGAGATCTCATGAGATACTTACCCAGACCTGTTGGTCCCATTGTTGAACCTACGTTAGCTCCAATTCTTTGATCTCTCACTAGGAAAGTAAAGCTTTGAGCCTGTGAAGCTTCAGCATTTGTTGGGCCATAAAACTCTGAAGGGTAAGCAGTGTTGTTAAACCAGATGAACGTTGAAGCAATAAAACTTGCTACACAAATTCCACCAAGAGCATAACTTAATAGTCCTTCACCATTCCAGATAAAAGCTCTTCTTGCCCATCCAAAAGGTTTGGTAAAGATATGGAATATTCCTCCAATGATTGCAGTAATACCCACGTAAACATGTCCACCAACAATATCTTCAATGGAGTTAACACCGATAATTGAACCAGCTCCTCCCCAAGGAGATCTGAATAGATAACCAAGGATAACTCTTGGATCTAAGGTTGGATTTACAAGTCTGACTTCACCACCACCAGGTGCCCATGTGTCATATGCGCCGCCAATAAAACACCAGTTTACTGACCATGCAAGTGCACCTACACCTAGAACAATCAAATGATATCCAAGGATATTTGTCATTTGATTTTTATCTCTCCAGTCGGTTGAGAAAAATGGAAAATCTTCTTCAAGTTTTTCTGGACCTGCTAAGGAATGGTAAATACCACCAAAACCAAGTACAGCAGAAGCTATCAAGTGAACCACGCCTGCTTGGAAGAAAGGCATGATATCAGTAACTTCACCACCTGGGCCTATTCCATAGCCAAACATTGCAACGTGTGGCATACAGATTAAACCTTGCTCCCACATTGGTTTATCAAAAGTAAAATGATTAACCTCAAAGAGCATCATTGCTCCCGCCCAAAAGACTATTAATCCAGAGTGAGCAATGTGAGCTCCTAATAAACGTCCAGATAAATTGATTAATCTAGCGTTACCTACATACCAGGCATAACCAGTTTCCTCAATACTTTGGTTTGGAGCTCTTAATAAATTATTAAAGGGCGTTTCCACGTGGAAGAACCTCCTCAGGGAATACAAAGTTTTCGTGTGGTTGATCCACAGAAGACATCCATGCTCGCATACCTTCGTTCAAAAGTATATTTTTTGTATAGAAAGTTTCAAATTCTGGATCTTCTGCTGCACGGATTTCTTGGCTTACGAAATCATAAGCTCTTAGGTTTAGTGCTAAGCCGACAATACCAATTGAAGATGTCCACATACCCATAACAGGTACAAATAGCATCAAGAAATGTAAGAAACGCTTGTTTGAGAAAGCAATACCGAAGATTTGACTCCAGAATCTATTCGCTGTAATCATCGAATAAGTTTCTTCTTCTTGAGTTGGGTCAAAAGCTCTAAATGTTGAACTTTGAACCTTACCATCTGTATAAATACTTGTATCTTCATACAAAGTGTTTTGTACTGTAGCTCCATGGATAGCGCAAAGAAGAGCACCACCAAGAATTCCAGCAACACCCATCATGTGAAATGGATTTAAAGTAATATTGTGAAAACCTTGAATGAACAGAATGTAACGGAAGATTGCTGCAACACCGAATGAAGGTGCGAAGAACCAACTATGCTGTCCTAAAGGATAGATAAGGAAAATACTTGTAAATACTGCAATTACTGCTGAGAATGCTAAAGCGTTGTATGGTCTAATTCCAACAAGGCCAGCAATTTCAAACTGACGAAGCATAAAACCTATTAGGCCAAATACTCCATGTAATGCAACGAAGTTCCAAAGACCACCAAGCTGTAGCCATCTTACGAAACTACCTTGGGCTTCAGGACCCCATAAAAATAGAAGACTGTGTCCCATGGCATCACCAGGGGTACTTACAGCTGCTGTTAAAAAGTTACAACCTTCAAGGTATGAGCTTGCAACTCCATGTGTGTACCAAGAGGTAACAAATGTTGTTCCGACGAACCAACCACCTATAGCAAGATATGCACAAGGTAATAGAAGTAGTCCGGACCAACCAATAAATACAAAGCGGTCGCGCTTCAACCAATCATCGAGGATATCGAACCATCCTCTTTGTGGGGCGCTACCAACTGCGATCGTCATGAGAAATCGTTTTTAGCTTCGGGATACGCAGTGACTGTAACAAAGATTGAGAGTAATGTGGGGAAATATTTGTATATCTGAAATGCCTTGTAAAGCTTTCCTGACTTTTTTATTAAAAATTAGGTAAGAATACTCCTTTAGTTTGTTAAATTATCTGAATTAGGCTCTAAAAAAAAGATAAAAATGAATTCAGACCTCACGTCATTCGATAAAATCGAACAAAAAATCGGTGGATCAAGAAAAATTTCAAATTATATTATTGGAGGAATGTTGACTATAGGAGGTATAGGATTTCTTTTGGCCTCTATATCTAGCTACACAGGAAGGGATTTATTACCTTTAGGAAATCCCTCAACTTTATTGTTTATCCCTCAAGGAATAATAATGGGAGCATACGGAGTAATAGCTAATTTATTAAATTTTTACTTGTGGTATTTGGTTTACATAAACTTTGGTTCAGGAAGTAATTATTTTGATAAATCCTCAAAATCTGTAGAAATAAAAAGAAAGGGATTATTTAAAGATGTTGAAGTTAAATTAAATTTTGATGAAATTAAATCTGTTAAGTTGGATATTAGTGAAGGATTTAATCCTAGAAGAAGAATTGCCTTAGTATTAAAAGGTAGAAAAAAACCTCTCCCTTTAAGCGGAGCAGGTGAGCTAAAACCACTTCTTCAGGTTGAAGAAGAAGGAGCTCGTCTAGCTAAATTTTTAGATGTTAATTTGGAGGGCCTAAAATAAAAAAAAAATATTTTTTAAAAACATTATTTTTTATACAGGTTTTGTTTTTGGTTCAAGCTTGTAGTTATAAAAGTAAGATTGATCCAAATTATTACTGTCAAAAACTAAAATTTAGTTGTATTCAGAGTAATAAAGTAGTTAATTTTAAAACTTCAAAAGGTGATTTTGAGGTAAAATTATTTGGTGAAGATAACCCAGTAACAGTATCAAATTTTTTGGAAAACATAGACAATAATATTTATGAAAATAAAAAATTTTATAAAATAATAAATTATCCCCAAATAAGGTTTATACATGGCGGCGTTAATCCAGAAAATAAATTTTATATAGAACGAAAACAAAACCTGAATAAGACAAGTCCAACAATACCTTTAGAAATAAAATTCAAAGAAGAAATAAAACCAAGATATAACTATCAAATAAAAAATCCTAGTGAAACAGTAAATTTAGTTAATACTTTTGAGAGTGGATCAATCGCTATGGTTAAAAGCGGCAAGAATAAGTCTTCATCTACTGAATTTTTTTTTGTAACGACTAAGATACCAGAACTTGATGGAAGATATTCGATTTTTGGAAAGATTATTAAAGGATTAGACGTACTCGAAAAAATCAATAAAGAAGACTACATCAAGGTAGTCCAGATATCTAATTAAATTTCTAGAGAATATTTATTTATTTTCAACATTTCTGTATTAACTCCTGAAGAGCGTTTAAGAGCTACCTTACCAGTCCTCGCTATTTCAAGGATGCCGTATGGCTCGAGTAATTTCTCTAGAGCAACTAACTTCCCAGGATCTCCAACTACCTCCAGAGTTAAAGCCATATCTGATACATCAACAACTTTTGCACGGAAAATCTGTACAATATCGAGGATATTACTCCTAGTATCTTCTTTCGATGAAACTTTTAGTAACATCAATTCCCTTTCAACAGCTGCGAGATTAGTAAAATCTACAACTCCCAGAACATTAAATAACTTATTAAGTTGCTTAGTCATTTGTTGAAGAGTTTCATCATCACCCTCTACTACCATTGTTAACCTTGAAATCCCTTTAGATTCTGCAGGTCCTACTGCAAGGCTATCTATGTTGAATCCCCTTCTAGCGAAGAGACCTGAGATTCTACTCAAGGCTCCAGATTCATCTTCTACAAGAACTGATAATGTATGTTTCATATTTTAAAAGGTTTTTAAATCTCTAATCCATTCATAAGAAATTCTATTGAATACTGAAGGGTCTTCATCATGGATACAATGCCCTGAGTTGGATACTATTTTTAATTTTACCCATCTATGGAAATTTGCAATCTTTTTACCAACAAACAAAGGTATGAAATTATCTTTTTCGCCCCAAATCAATAAAAAAGGAACTTTTTTTGAGGCGCTTAGTTTTCTCAAAAGTTGAGAAGCTTTAAATTTTTCATCTCTAGAAGACATTCCAATACACATTGCTCTTAATGATCTAGCTGAAGTTCTCCTTAAAACTGGTTTTGTTACCAAATCTATTAGTTCGCGATCAATATTATCTTTTTTGAAATAGGCAGAATTAAGTCCCAGTTTAATAACCCCTAATTTACTTATTAAAAATAAAATAATCTCCAAAGGGAAAAACAAAAAAAATATTGTTATGAATCTATCTTGAAATTTCTTAAATAATGATTTTTTTGTTATCGACTTTTTATTTTCTTGAATTTGATCTGGCAAAGGCGATGCAATAACTGTTGCAATCTGATCCTCTAATGAAACAGCACAAGTTAAAGCAACTAGTGATCCAAGGGAATTGCCAATAAGAATTACTTTCCCAGAATTCTTTGGTCTTATTACCTGTGCAATAAAGTCTTTCACTTGATCACACCAAATCTCATTATTTAATTTTCCAATTTGTCTAATCCCAGGTTGATCTGAATCCCCAAATCCTATTAAATCCAAAGAATAGGAGGCAAAATTCTTTTTCGCAAAATACTCTAAATTGTTTCTCCAATGTTTTCGACTTGCTCCAAATCCATGGAGAAAGATAATTGGGAACTCATTTTCTTCCCCTGTAACACTCCAACAAATTTTAAAACCATTCCAATTCCAGTAATTAGGAATGTTTATATTTTTTTTAAAATTATTATTCATATATTCAAAAATTTTCAAGATATTTGAATTATCTACATTTTTAACAAATAAATGTATTTTGAATGTAAATTATAGTAATCATTCAATTTTACTATGGCTAAAGAAATTTTTAGTATTGCAGCAGTTTTTTGGATACTGATACCAATAGGATTAGTTGGTGGTGCTTTGTTATTAAAGTTTCAGGGAGACTGATTCTCACGGATACATCACAATTTGAGTTATGGTCTTAAAGTTAAGCAAATCTTAAGTATGAAGATTCTTTTAGTTGGAGCAACAGGGACACTTGGTAGACAAATAGCAAAGCAAGCTATAGAAGAGGGACATGAAATAAGATGCTTTGTAAGAAATCCAAGAAAAGCTTCCTTTCTACAAGAATGGGGTTGTGAGCTAACAAAAGGTAATTTATTAAATCCTTCTGATATCGAATATGCATTGCAAGATATTGAAGTTGTTATTGATGCAGCGACTAGTAGGCCAGATGATCCTAAAAGTATTTATGAAATTGATTGGGATGGAAAACTTAACTTATTCAATGCTTGCGAATCTTTTAACGTAAAAAGGGTAATATTCCTTTCTATCCTCCTAACAGAAAAGTTTAGAAATGTTCCTTTAATGGACATTAAATTTTGCACTGAAAAACTTCTTGAAAAATCTGATTTAGACTATACAATCTTTAAATGTGCAGCTTTTATGCAAGGAGTTATTGGTCAATTCGCAATCCCAATCTTGGATAGTCAAGCAGTGTGGATGAGTGGGACTCCAACTAAAATTGCTTATATGAATACTCAAGATATGGCAAAAGTTGTTGTAGCGGCAATAAATAATCCAAACACTCACAGAACATCATTGCCATTAGTAGGTCCTAAAGCATGGGATTCAAATGAAGTTATATCTTTATGTGAAAAATTTAGTGAAAAAAAGGCGAAAATTTTTAGAGTTTCCCCCTTCCTAATTAGTGTCACTCAAAAAGTCGTTTCCTTTTTTCAAGATTCTCTTAACGTTGCTGAGCGATTGGCTTTTGCTGAAGTAACTAGTAGTGGTGAATCATTAGATGCTGACATGAGTAAAACTTACGAAATATTGGAACTTAAAAAAGAGGATATGACTTCACTAGAGAGCTATATAAAGGAGTACTATCAACAAATACTTAAAAGATTAAGGGAAATGGAAGCAGATCTTAATATTGAAGAAAAAAAGAGATTACCTTTTTAATATTGCAATTTTTAAAAACAGATAGTATATTTGTACTATATTAAATATTGTTGACCTATGTCTGTTTCTAAGTCTAAAAACCTTGAACGAAAACTAGATAATTTTGCAAAAGAAGCAAAAAATGAATTGAATAATGTTTGCGGATCTTCATTATGGGAAAGCCTTGGGTTTGTTTTTTTTGATCAATTAGAAGATTCTGAAAAAATTGCGAAAGCAAATTTTTACTATGGACAACTTCAAATAATTAATGAAATTAAATTTTCAATTTGAATTGAATTGCATATTTTTACGTATGTAATTTTTTTTAAATCAATTTTGGCCAATCTTTTTCTGATAATATGAATTTAGTAAAAGATTAATTTATGATTGAAACTTCAGGTGTAATAGAAAAGGAGCAGGGGAATGGATTCTATTTGGTTACCTTAGAACAACCTGAAGGACATCAATGTTTATGTAGAGCTGCAGGTAAATTGACTAAATTTAGAATTAAATTATTAGCAGGAGACAAAGTGTTAGTTGAGATAAGTCCTTATGATCTTTCTAGAGGTAGGATAACTTATAGAGAGAGGAATTCAGGCGGTTCTAGACCTACTACTAATAAAAATAATCCCAAGAGAAATAATAAATAATAAGTTACTTTAGATAATTTTTTTTATCGCTTCTTTAAACTCACTTCTTTGTTTGACACCTTGCCATTGGTTTTTTAATAATTTTTCTTTAAAAAGTTGAACTGTTGGTGTGCCATTGATACCAGCTTGTTTTGCAATATCTTGATCTTTATCAATATCTATTTCAACGCCAAGAACTGCACCATCAAGTTCTTTAATCACTCTTTTTAACTGAGGTTTCAAAACATGACATGGACCGCAACTAGGGGAACTAAAAATTACTAAGATAGGTTTTTTACTCTCGTGATAAAGTTTCCTTAATGCATAACTGCCTTTTTGCCATTCAGAATTTATATCAAAAGTATCTTCATTAACTTCTTCTTCATTAAAATCTGATGAATTAAGTTTTTTTTCTGGTTCTGGTGTTTCTCTGACTATGGTTTTTGCTAAGTTTTTCTCAGCTAGCCATCTCTCAGTAGCTAATGCTGCCATGCATCCAGTTCCTGCAGCGGTAACTCCTTGTCTCCACTCAGAATCAACAACATCACCTGCAGCGAAGATGCCTTCAATAGATGTTTCTGGCCTTCCTGATTTGCAAGCAATATAGCCTTTATTATCTAAATTAATTTTGTTGCCCAAGAATTTCGTATTAGGTGTGTGCCCTATCGCGTAAAAAAGACCTTTTATATTGATTTCCCCTTTACCTTCTTGAGAGTGAATAGTTTCTATTCTCTCAAGCCATTCAGTACCATCCGCTTTATCAACTTTTGTATTCCAATGAATTTCTATCTTTGGATTAGCTTTTACTCTGTCAACCATTGCTGCGCTAGCCCTTAATTTTTCTGATCGAACAATTAAATGCACTTTGCTTCCATACTTTGTGAGATATGCTGCTTCTTCACATGCAGAGTCGCCCCCTCCAATAACAGCTAATTCTTCATCTCTAAATTGTGGGGTGGCTCCATCACATATTGCACAAGCACTTATTCCTTTACTCCAGAATTTATCTTCATTAATTACGCCTAATCTATTTGCACTTGCTCCAGTTGCAATAATAATTGAATTAGATTTTATAGTTCCTTCTAAAGTTTTTAATTCAAAGGGATGTGAATCTGTATTAATTGAGACTACATCACTTTCGTATAAATTAGTGCCCCATCTTTCTGCTTGAGCCTTCATTAGATCCATCAATTCAGGACCCAGTACTCCATCTGGGAAACCTGGATAATTTTCAACAAATGTTGTAGTCATTAATTGCCCACCAGGAATTCCACCAGAATTAAATCCTGTTACAAGTAATGGTTGAAGATTTGCTCTTGCGGCATATATTGCAGCGGTGTAACCTGCAGGCCCCGAACCTATAATTACAACATTTTCTACGTTTGAAATCTTCTCTTTATTTTCCATTTATTTGCTAATTTCACTATTAATAATAATAAACTAACCCAAATAATGTAGGGCGGATTTCACTCGATATATTTATTACTCAATCGTTGACTTTTTGGTCTAATAACTTTTTTAATTCCTTTGGGAAGTTTAAAACAGAATCTTTTAAATTTTCGTTCTTTTCTCCAATATGTAATATCCACTCTCTAAATTCTTCTGCGATTGCATAACTGTCTTCATACCTTTCTAAAGTGTCCATTGCAGAAATTCTATTGGTTGCCCAACAGGTTGCTATATCGATCCTTTTTCTAATGAAGTTGTCCATTGAAAGATTTAACTTGTATATAGATAAACACACCAGAGAACCTATGTATTGTCTAATAAGTTACAACTTTGTACTTCCAAACAATAATTTAATCTTTAATTTATATTTGAACCAATTTTGGAGGGAATTATAAAGAAAATATAAAGAAATAGACTTAGACTGCCTCGCTGTGATTTGCAAGTAGCCTTTCAACTTCCTCAAAACCCTCTTTAGCTGAATTTATTGCAAGTTCCTCGCTAACTTTTTCTTCTAATATTAGTTTTGCGGATATTTTCTTTAAAAGAGTTTCTTTCTTTTCTCTTAGTGAACTAACAATTTCTTCTTCAATGATAGATTTTATTGCTTTAGAAATTATTTTTTTATCATTTGCTTCCTCGAAGGTGCCCTGAACTAATTCTTGAATAAATAATCGATGAACCTCACTACTCCTTAGAAAGCTTTCTGTGGCATTAATAATTCCTTCAACAAGAGCTTCATCAGGTTCAGAATCATTTTCTGCCAGCTTAAATTCCCAATCTAAATGCCTTCTTTGCCAGCCTGATGAGTGGAGACTGGGCATGACTGTCTGAGAATAAGTATCAACTGACATTTCATAAATTCTCTCTGCTAACTTCTCGCACCAGTCTTTACCATGCTTTTCTAGATTTTTTTGCATAGCTTGCCTTGGAACAGCGTGACCACCATGATGACTGTGGCACACTCCATCAGGACATTCGATTGCTTTTATACTCATTGGATTATTTAGTACTTATATATTCTAGATAGCTATTTTTTATAGAAAAGAAAATATATTTTTAACAAAAATCCAAGACTTTTGACTTTCTTCAATTTATATTTAGTATGTTAAAAAAATAAATAAATTGACAAAGATACTTATTCCTTCCGAAACAAGCTCTGGTGAAAGGAGAGTTTCAGCTACACCAGAAGCGGTAAAGAAATTAAAAAGCCTTGGATGTGATGTTTATATTGAAAGTTCAGCAGGGAAATTATCAGGATTTAGTGACTTATCATATGAAGAATCGGGCGGAACAATAATAAACAACTTAGATCAAAAAATTTGGGGTGAAGCGGACTTAATATTTTGTGTTCAAACTCCATCAGAGGATAATTTAACTAAGTTAAAGAAAGGCGCTGTTCTTCTCGGTCTTCTTAACCCATATGGTAATAAGGAGCTTCTAAGGATTATAAATAGTAATAAGATTACAGCTTTATCACTAGAATTGCTTCCGAGGATTAGTAGAGCTCAATCTTCTGATGTTCTTTCTTCACAGGCCAATATTGCTGGATATAAAGCAGTTCTTTTGGCTGCAAGTGAGTTAGATAGATATTTCCCAATGCTTATGACTGCAGCTGGGACAGTCCAACCTGCCAAAGTAGTGGTTCTTGGTGGAGGCGTTGCAGGATTACAGGCAGTTGCGACAGCAAAAAGACTTGGAGCAATAGTATTTGTATCTGATATTAGACCTGCTGTTAAAGAACAAGTAGAGTCCCTCGGAGCAAGATTTATAGAACTTCCTGAAGTTGAGGAAAAGCCTGGAGAGGCAGGAGGTTATGCAAAAGCTGTAACACCCGAATTCCTC
The DNA here is from genome assembly GCA_003210155.1 of Prochlorococcus sp. AG-424-E18. GTDB lineage: Bacteria > Cyanobacteriota > Cyanobacteriia > PCC-6307 > Cyanobiaceae > Prochlorococcus_A. Next base: position 41,368 of record QCNC01000005.1, read on the forward strand.
TCAAAACAGAAGGCAACTTTAACTAAATATTTATCTGAAGCTGATGTTGCTATATGCACTGCGCAAGTTCTAGGTAAAAAGGCCCCTGTTTTAATTGACTCTCCCATGATTGAAAAAATGAGGTCTGGTGCAGTAGTTATTGATTTAGCAGTTTCTCAGGGAGGGAACTGCGAAGGATCAAAATCAAATGAAACTATTATCAAAGATGGTGTAAAACTAATTGGAGCGGGCGAATTGCCCTCATCAGTTCCTTATGATGCAAGTTCACTTTATGCTAAGAACTTAACATCTTTGATTACACCATTTATAAAAGATGGTGTAATTAAATTAGATAAAGAGGATGAACTCATTTCTGGATGTTTATTAAGCGATGAAGGAGTTGTTCTTCAAAATAAAGTTTTTGAAAATTGAGGTTTTAAAATTATGTCTTTTATAAGTCTTCTTTGGGTTCTTTTACTTGGTAGTTTATTAGGCCTCGAGTTAATTGGAAAAGTTCCTCCTACTCTTCACACACCTTTAATGAGTGGAGCAAATGCAATTTCAGGAATAACAATGCTTGCAGCCTTGACTTTAATCGTAAAAGCAGAAGGTAACGTACCACTTTTAATCATTGGTTCAGTTTCTCTTGGATTTGCTCTTTTCAACGTTGTAGGCGGTTTCTTTGTAACTGATCGAATGCTCGCGATGTTTAGTCGTAAACCATCAAATAAGAAGTAATTTTTAACATGAATCTACCTGTAATCATTAAATTTGTTATTGACCTTCTAGCAGTACTATTACTGGCTTTGGGAATAAAAGGATTGTCAAAAGTAAAATCAGCAAGGGATGCCAATAGATTAGCTGCATTTGCAATGTCGCTATCAGTAGTAGGATTACTTTCTTATTATTTGGGTACATCTGGAATTGCTATTCAGTCTTGGATTTGGATAATAATTGGATCAATCATAGGTAGTTTGTTCGGAGCAATTCTTGCAAAAAAAGTACCTATGACCTCCATGCCTGAAACAGTGGCATTGTTCAATGGTTGTGGAGGAATGTCATCACTTTTAGTGGCCTTAGGAGTAGCTATTTTTCCTATATCTGGTGGCCAAGAAAATTTTGATTTTTTTAAGTCACTGATTAACGAAGTTTCAATATCTGTTTCTATCTTTGTTGGTGCCATTACTTTCACAGGTTCAATTGTGGCGATGGCAAAGTTACAGGGTTGGTTGTCAACTCCAGGATGGACTCAGAGCAAAGTTAGACATTTTGTAAATATTGTTTTTGCAGTTGCTTCTTTGATAGCCTTTTTTGATTTGATAAACGGGAATACAAGTTCTATTTGGCTTTTAGTTATAGTTTCTTCTTTATTAGGTATTGGAGTTACTTTACCAATTGGTGGAGCTGATATGCCAGTCGTTATATCTTTATTAAATAGCTATTCAGGGATTGCAGCAGCAGCAGCAGGTTTCGTTGTAGATAGTCAGCTTTTGATAGTAGCGGGAGCAATGGTTGGAGCAGCAGGCCTAATACTTACTCAAGTAATGTGCAAGGGTATGAATAGATCGTTGGTCTCAGTTCTTTTTGGAGGATCTTTATCTGCTCAAAGTACAGCCTCTTCTGGTTCAGGAGAATATACAAATATAACTTCTTGCAGTGTTGAAGAGTGTGCATTGACTTTAGAGGCGGCCAACAAGGTAATTATTGTTCCTGGTTATGGTCTAGCGGTAGCTCAAGCTCAACATACTTTAAGGGAAGTGACAAAAAAACTAGAGCAAAACGGTATTGAAGTTGTTTACGCAATTCATCCTGTAGCAGGGAGGATGCCTGGACATATGAATGTACTTTTAGCAGAGGCAGATGTTCCTTACGAACAACTTAAAGAGATGGACGTTGTAAATCCTGATTTTCCAGCAACGGATGTTGTTTTAGTTTTAGGAGCAAATGATGTGGTTAATCCTCAAGCTAAAAATGATAGCTCTTCTCCTTTATATGGCATGCCAGTTCTTGATGTGCAGGAAGCAAGAACGGTATTTGTAATTAAACGTGGTATGAGTGCAGGTTACTCCGGAATAAAAAATGATTTATTTGATTTGCCAAATACCTCAATGGTCTTTGGTGATGCAAAAAAGGTACTGAATGATTTGATTGGAGAATTAAAGGATCTTGGGGTTGGAGAGAAATAATAGTATATCTTTTAGTTTTTCAGATTACGTAAAAAATAAGCCATTTCGAGAAGTTTTACCTTGGATAGGTGGCGACTTACAAACTTTGAGAGATACTTTTGTTATTGATTTTGGTAAATCAAAAAAAAATAAAAAAATATTCTTTCCGATTAATAAAATTCTTTCTAAAAAATTTGAATGTGATTATCTTCTAGGGTTTTTAGAATTACCTGAAAACTTAGACTCGCTTAGTGGTTTTGTAATCGTTACACATGGTTTAGGGGGCTCAACAAAACGGTTTGGTTTAAGAAGAATCTCCAGGAAATTAGCAAATAATGGTTTTGGAGTTCTTAAATTAAATCTAAGAGGATCTGGATCTGCGAGATATTTAGCTAAAGGAAATTATTGTGCTAGATGCTCCAGTGATGTTATTTCAGCAATTAATTATTTTAAAAAATTCATTAATTTAGAGTTTAAAGATCTCATCAAGATGAATAATCTTCCAATTTACGGAGTTGGATTATCTTTAGGCGGAACAATTCTTTTAAATGCCTGCTTAGATTACGATGAAAACAAAGGAGAAAAACTTTTAGATGGCCTAGCCTGTGTAAGTAGCCCTTTAGATTTATCATCATGCAGTCTCTGTATTGAAAAATCTAGAAATTATATCTACCAAAAATGGTTACTTCATCGCTTAAAAAATCAGTTATGGGAAGGATTTAATGATGAAGGCAAAATTCTTAATAATGAGAAATTAAGAAAAAAAATTAGAAATTTAAAAAGTATAAGGGAATTTGATCAGAAATTTACAGCTCCAAGTTGGGGATTTGATTCTTTAGAAGATTATTATGTTAAAGCTTCTCCAATATTTAGAATCCAAAACTCAATAAAAAAATTACCTCAAATGCTTTTTATTCATGCCAAGGATGATCCTTGGGTTCCATATAATGCAACTTTGAATTTAAGAGGAAAATTTATTGATAAATTTACTATTTTTATAACTGAAAAAGGAGGTCATAATGGTTTTCATTCGATTAATGGCTGCTGGTCAGACGAAGTCGTGAAGAACTGGTTTATGAGTATCTAGGACTATTTAAAAATGGTGTTTTTTTAAAAATCCATTTTTCTATTGGCTTACCGTTAATAATATGTGAGGTAAAAATTTCAGAAATTTTTTCTGGAGAAACTTTCTCATACCAAATACCATCAGGCCAAATAAGAAGAATTGGGCCGTTCTTACATACCCTTAAACAGTCAGCTTTTGATCTTAATATATGAACGTTTTTTGCAGAGGGATCATTCTCAAATTTTTTTAAAGTCTTTTTCAGACATTCCCATGTTTTTTGACCTTCATTGCCTTTAAAGCATTTCTGTTTTGTGGGTGTTGCGCATAGTAGAAGATGCTTTTTAATATTCACTTTTATCCAATACTTACGTATTTTTTCCCTTTTTTAATTTCTTGCTCAACAAAAAGTCTGGCCCAATTATCTACTTCAAGAATATCCTCCAATTCGGGACTCAAATTCAAATTCTCCATATGTGATTCACAAGCTTTACTTATAAATGTTGGAATTTCTTGAAAAGAAATTTTTTCTTTAAGGAATTGTTCAACAGCCATTTCATTGGCGGCATTTAAAACCGCGGGCATAGTCCCAGAAGATTTTCCTGCAGCATAGGCAAGTCCCATGCATGGATATTTAAACTCGTCTGGCTCTTTAAAAGTTAATTTTCCAATTTCACTTAGGTTTAATCTTTTCCAATTTGTTTTAAATCTCTCAGGCCAACTCATCGCATATAAAATGGGTAGTTTCATATCTGGCCAACCTAATTGAGCTAATACTGAAGAATCATCCATCTCAATCATTGAATGAATAATACTTTGAGGGTGGATAACTATTTCGATATTTTCGTAAGAAGTCCCAAATAAATAATGAGCTTCTATAACTTCTAATCCTTTATTCATAAGAGTTGCAGAATCTACAGTTATTTTTTTTCCCATATCCCAATTCGGATGTGAAGTCGCATCTTCCACTGTGACATGCTTTAAATCCTCAACAGCCCAATCTCTGAAAGCACCACCAGAAGCTGTTAAATGTATGGCTTTTAAACCTTTAGGTATTTCTCCTGTTGAAAAATCTGCATTTTCATAATTGGGTAATCCTTGTAAACATTGAAAGATAGCAGAGTGTTCTGAATCAGCAGGTAAAAGCCTACTATTATTTTTCTTTAATGCAGGAATAACAATAGGTCCTGCCGCAATTAAAGTTTCTTTGTTTGCAAGTGCAATATTTTTCCCCGCATTAATTGCTGACATTGTTGGAATTAAGCCTGCACATCCTACTATCCCTGTAACAACAGTATCTGCCTTATCCCATGCTGCAACTGCGTTAATCCCCTGCTTTCCACTCAAAACCAAGGGAGCACTATTCAAATCTAAGTTATTAATATTATCTTTTAAATCTTGTATGAGACTTTCATCCTCAATTGCAACTACCTCTGGTTTATGCGTTTTAACTTGTTCAGTTAATAAATTAATATTTCTTCCTGCAGAAAGAGCTACGGCTTTAAACTTATCAGGCTGCTCACTAGCTATTTCGAGAGTTTGAGTCCCTATTGAACCAGTAGAACCGAGCACAGTAATGTATTTCAAATTTCTCTGATATTTCTAATATCTTCCCATTTAAAGGTGTATTTAAAAAACAAAAATTTAAAATTGGTTTTTTTCTTAAAATTTATATCCTTATCCATGTTGTTATTTCCTTTGATTGATCAATAAGTTCAATACCTTTTTCTTTTAACAAATTTCTTATTTCATCGGCCTTCGCATAATGCTTTCCCTTTTTTGCTTTCAATCTTTCATTAATAAGAGATGATATTTCTTCTTCTGTTATTTTACTTTCTTTTACTAAAACTTCTTTTTTAAGACCAAGTACTTCAGTCAACTTTTCAAGAGTTTTAAAATTCTCAAGTAGAAAGAATTTTTCATTTAGGTCTATTTTAAAACCTTCGACCCTTTGAAATTGGTTTAAAAAGTTTTTTAATGGTTTTGCTAAATCGTAAATAATTGCAATAGCAGCTGCTGTATTAAGGTCATTTCCCAGAGCCTCGGAAAAATTAAGCTTTTTTTGAGATAATTCAAAGCTTATTTTCTCTTTATATTCCTCTTCGATAGATTCATTTTTATCAATAGAATTAAAAGCATCTTTTGTAAGGTCCATAAAAGAAAGAGCTACATTAATGTTTTTCCAAGCTTCTGAAGCACTCCTTAAAGCTTCTTCAGTAAAATCAAGTGGTTTTCTATAATTGACAGTCATAACAAAATATCGCAAAGTCATAGGGCTTATACCTGAATTAATTAGTTCTCTTATAGTTTTAAAATTTTTAAGGGATTTACTCATCTTTTGTCCATTTACATTGACCATTCCATTGTGTAACCAATAGTTCGCTAGCTTTTTGCCATTAGCTGCTTCTGATTGGGCGATTTCATTCTCGTGATGTGGAAAAATCAAATCAGAACCACCTAAATGAATATCAATAGTATCTCCTAATTCATCTTTAACCATCGCCGAACATTCAATATGCCATCCTGGCCTACCTTTCCCCCATGGCGAATCAAAAAATGGTTCATCATCTTTGGCTTTTTTCCATAGCGCAAAATCTTGTGGATTAAGTTTTTTACTATTTTCATCATTAGCCATTCTTCCTTGCTGATTGATATTTTGTTCTTGTATATTTTGATTACTTAGCTTTCCATAATTTTTATTTTTGAAAACAGAATAATAAACATCCCCATCCCTAGAGTATGCATAACCTTTGTCCTCAAGGATTGTTATGAAGGAGCAGATATTGCATATATGATTCGTTGCTCTTGGCATGCTATCCGGACGCATTATCCCTAAAGAATCCATATCTTTATGAAATTCAATGATATTTTTTTCAGATACTTCCTTCATTGAACTGCTTTCTTCTTTCGCTCTTTTTAAGATCTTGTCATCAATATCTGTAAAATTTTGAACATACTTCACTTTGAAATCACTGTAAATTAAGAATCTTCTCAATACATCCCAAGCTATATAACTTCTGGCATGACCAAGATGACATAAATCATAAACAGTTACCCCACAACAATAAATTTTTACTACATCATCAATAGGCTTAAAAACCTCAACTTTTTTGCTTAAAGTATTAAAAAGTTTGATCATCTTAAATTAAGTATTTCATAAGGTTTATTTTGTCTCCATCCAATTGTCTCCAATTCCAATATCAACTAAAAGAGGTACATTTAATTTTACACAATCTTCCATAGTCTTCTTTACTAATTTCGTTGTAATTTCCAAAGAATCTGGTTCAACTTCAAACAATAATTCATCATGTACTTGTAAAAGCATTTTGACTGGAACATTCATTTCTATGAATTTCTTATTTAGTTGAACCATTGCAATTTTAATAATATCTGCACTTGAACCCTGAATTGGTGCATTAGCTGCGGCTCTTAATGACTGTGCTTCCATACCAGCCCTTCTTGCGGATTGCAGGTCAATTTCGTAAGGATCTTTCCCTATTAATCTTCCAAGTCCATTTTTATCAAACTTAAATTCTCTTTTTCGACCAAAAATTGTTTTTACATAACCTTTTGATAAGGCAAGCCTTTCTTGAAGTTCAAGAAATTTGAAGATTTTTGAATATCTTTCTTTATATTTTATTAGGAATTCTTTTGCCTCTGGAGTACTTACTCCTGTAGAACGTGCAAACTTTTTAATTCCCATACCATAGATAACTCCGAAATTTATTGTTTTCCCAACTCTCCTCTCATCAGATGAAATTTCTTCTTTCTCAAAAATTAATCTTGCAGTCAAAGAATGAATGTCATCATTTTTATGAAATGCATTTATTAGTATTTCTTCATCCGCTAAGTGAGCGAGTATTCTTAATTCGATCTGAGAATAATCAGCCGATAAAAGTTTCCAATTTTTTTCAGGCAAGAATGCTTTTCTGATTCTCCTACTAAATTCAGTCCTAACAGGGATATTTTGAAGATTAGGATTGCTACTACTTAGTCTCCCAGTCGCTGTAGCAGCTTGATTAAAGTTTGTATGAACTCTTCCTGTCTTTTCGTTAATAAGATTTGGAAGAGCATCAATATAGGTGCTAAGTAATTTGCTAAGAGTTCTATGTTTTATTAAATGTTGGATTATTTCATGTTCGTCGACTAATCTTTCCAGAACTACTGCATCTGTGCTCCATCCTGTTTTTGTTTTCCGTGATTTTTTCTTATCCAAATTTAATTTTTCAAACAAGATCTCACCAAGTTGTTTTGGTGAAGATAGATTGAAACTTTCCTCTGCTAACTCATAAACTTTACTTTCAATATCTTCTAAGGTACTTTTTAATTCTTTTGAGAGATTATCCAAATAAGGGATGTCGATGGTAATGCCATTCATCTCCATTTGGGACAATACCGGCTCTAAAGGTAGCTCGATTTCTTCGAACAATTTGATTAATTCATCTTTTTCCTTTGAAAAACTTTCTTTAAAAATTTTGACAATCTTAAAAGTTAGAAAAACATCATAACCGCAGTAAATACTTGCTTCATCAATATCAACAAATGAAAAGTCTTTATTTTTTCCAACTGTCTCCTTAAATGAAGGAGGCTTAAATCCAAATAATCTAAAACTAATTTCACTTAACCCATGTTTCTCCTGATTATTAAGAAGGTAGTCTGCTAACAAGGTGTCAAAGGTTACGCCTTTAAGATCAAGTCCATGATTAAAAAATATTTGCCTATCAAATTTAGAATTTTGGAGTGCCTTTTCTTTTTTTGGATCTTCTATCCAATTTCTTAGCTTTGAGAAAACATCTTCAATTGATAATTGATTGGGGGTCTCCTTTTTTGTTTGATGACCAAGGGGTATATAAAATAAATCATCATTTTCTTCTCCAAGACATAACCCTATCCCAACAAGTTCCGCATCGATTGGATTCAAACTATTGGTCTCTGTATCTAAAGAAACTATTTGATTAGTCTTGTCTAATTTTTGAATTAATTTATCAAGTAATTCGAAATTATTTACAACAGTTACGTTGATTTTAGGGATTTTATTTTCACTATTTTCTAATTCATTATTGCCTGCGACTTTTGGTGCCTTCTCCTCCTCTTTAGCTACATTATTTTTGTCAAAACCACCTTTGCTGAAAGTTGAATTGAAAATATCAATTTGTCTAAGTAGTGTTGATAGTTCTAATTTTTTCAGTGACTCTGAAAGTAGTTCTTGATTTATATTTTTTAATTCATAACCGTTACTTAAAATTAAAGGCACCTCAATATTTATTTTTGCTAAATCCCTGGAAAGAAAAGCATTATGTTTATCGTTTCTGAGCTTTTCTATAACTGAACCTTTGATGAATCCTTTATATTTCTTATCGTTGTTCTGCTGAATCTTGTCCAAAGCCTGATAGATTCCATCAAGCGTATCGTTCTCTTTTAGTAGATTAATTGCAGTTTTTGGCCCTACTCCTTTAATACCTGGAATATTATCAGAACTATCACCAGTTAGGGCTTTGAGATCAACTACTCTTTCTGGCGCAACACCTAATTTTTCTTTTACTCCATTTTCATTCATTAGAGTTGGATTTCCACTTTTCGCATAGGGACCACCACCCATATAAAGCACATAAATATCTTTTTGATCATCTACTAATTGAAATAAGTCCCTATCTCCAGAAAGAATATTCACGCACCATCCTTTAGAAGAAGCATCATTTGCAATTGTGCCTAGGAGATCATCTGCTTCGTATCCTGGAGATTTAAAAATTGGTAAATTAAGGCTTTCTTCTAAAATGATTTCTAGTTGTTCAATATCCTGAAAAAAAACATCTGGTGCTACATCTCTATTGGCCTTATAATTTGGATCTAATTCATGTCTGAAAGTAGGTTTTTCGGTATCAAACGTAATACAAACACCCTCAGGACTAATATTTTTACAATTATCCAGAAGGCTTTTTAGAAATCCATAAGTGACACTTGTTGGAAATCCCTCTTTGGTAGTTAAACCTCCATCAATCCCTTTACTAAATGCATAGAAGCTTCTAAAAGCAAGTGAGTGGCCATCGACTAAAAGTAAAATTGGTTTTTTAGAGTTTTCAGATTTTAAACTCATTTTCTCTTCTTAGCCCAAGGTGGAATATCAATAAAGATTTGCTCTCCAGGTTCTAATCCATCAATTACTGAAGTTTTATTTCCACTACTAATACCAATTTCGATTTTTTCAAATTTGGGAGAATTGTTTTTATCAACTTTCAAAATTCCTTTTTCACCTTTTTCAGTGACAATAGAAACTGTTGGTACTAAGATTTTTTCTTCATTACCTTCGACTCTAAATTCAAGATCTGCAGTCATTCCAATTTTAATTTCTTCAGAAATATCTTTAAAATTTAAAGTTACTTCGAATGAGGTTACATTGTTATCTTTTACAGCTCTTGTAGCTATTTTTTTAACTATGGCACTATATTTTTTTGAGGGATAAGCCTCAATTCTTACTGAGGCTTCTTGACCTATTTTTATTCTGCCAATGTCACTCTCAGGAACTTTAGCAACAATTTCTAGGCCCTCTGATAGTTCAAAAATAAAGTTTTTGGTTTTAGGGTCTGAACTTAAGTTTGTACTTGGTGTGACATAAGATCCTATCTCAGCATATTTTGCAGTTATCTTTCCTCCATAAGGAGCTTTAATTAGATAGAAACTTTTTTCAGCTTTTGCATCATTAAGTTTTGCGCTACTAATGCTGTAGTTATTTTTATAACTTTCATAGTCTTCTTTACTTACTGCGCCTTCTTGATATAAATATTCCCTTCTTAAAAATTCAGATTTTTGTTTTTCTACATTTAATTCAAGTTCTTCAATTTTATAGATAAAATCTTCATCATCAAGAGAAGCTAAAACCTGATCTTTTTTTACAAGATCGCCCTCATCTACTTTGATTTCTTTTATTACGCCTTGCTTCCGAGGCCCAATATTGCTTGTCCTTATTGCTTTTACTTCACCACTAGTATTAATTGAATCTGAGAGGATTCCTTTTTCAACTTGAACTACAAAATCAGAAATATCTTTTGACTTATTTTTCTTGAAGGAATTGGTTATAAAAACGAAAAATATAGCTAGAGAAAGCAATATAATTCCACTTCTTAGATTTATATTTTTTTTTATTAAATCAAACATTTCTTTTTAAAAGCAGAATTAGAGAATATTTAGGAACTAAATAAATAATCAAGACGATTATAATTAACTTATCCAAGATTGGTTAAGTAAATACTATATTACTAGAAGATGTTTTCTTGATAATTTTTCCATAAGTTTTTTCAAATGTTAAAAGCAGGTATTATTGGATTACCAAATGTTGGAAAATCAACTCTATTTAATGCACTTGTAGAAAATGCTAAGGCCCAAGCGGCTAATTTTCCCTTTTGTACTATAGAACCTAATAAAGGCATAGTTTCAGTCCCAGATCAAAGGTTGCAAGAGTTAGGTAATTTAAGTTCTAGCCAAAATATTATCCCAACAAAAATTGAATTTGTAGATATCGCAGGACTAGTAAAAGGAGCTAGTAAAGGCGAAGGTTTGGGAAATAAATTTTTATCAAATATTAGGGAGGTTGATGCAATAGTTCATGTTGTAAGGTGCTTTGAAGATAGTGATGTAATTCATGTTTCTGGAAAGGTAGATCCCTTAGATGACATTGAGATAATTAATCTGGAATTGAATTTAGCTGATTTATCTCAACTCCAAAAAAGAAGAGAAAGAATTAAAAAACAGGTTAGAACTAGTAAAGAGGCGGCTAAAGAAGATACCTTACTAGAAAAAATTGAAGAAGAGCTAGAGAAAGGCCTTTCAGTTAGATCAATATCTTTGAATGAAGAAGAAAATTTAATAATTAAGCAATTAGGCTTCCTTACTGCTAAACCAATTATTTACGCAACTAATTTGAATGAAAATGATTTAGCTGAAGGTAATGATTTTTCATCAAAAGTTCAGAGTTTTGCAAGCAATGAAAATACAGAATGTATAAAAATATCAGCGCAAGTCGAATCTGAATTAATAGAATTAGAACCAGAAGATAAAAAAGACTACCTTATTGGCTTAGGAGTAGAAGAAGGGGGATTAAGTTCATTAATTAGATCAACATATAAATTATTGGGATTAAAAACTTATTTCACTACTGGAGAAAAGGAGACAAAAGCTTGGACAATAAAAGATGGGATGACTGCGCCACAGGCGGCAGGAGTAATTCATACTGATTTTGAAAAAGGATTTATAAGAGCTCAGACTATTTCGTATCAAAATTTAATTGATTCAGGTTCAATTGCCAATGCAAAAACTAAAGGTCTTTTAAGAAGTGAAGGTAAGGAATATATTGTTAACGAAGGTGATGTAATGGAGTTCTTATTTAACGTTTAGTAAGTCTCTTAAGGCTTACTATTTTGCTTTTTGAATTTAAATTCAAAAAATGAAATTAATAAAATTAAGATACATCCTAAGCAACTTCCTATTAACCCAAAAACAATGGTTGTAAAGCCATCATCGTAGCCATATTGTAGTTGTGGTAAGTGAGGAGGTATTGGCATTATTTTTCAACAGAATTCTCAATATCTTCCAGTAAATGTTTAGTTGATCTACTAAAACCATTAGTTTTTAAATAGTTTTGAGCCTCTCTAAATTTTTCAGCTACTCTTTTTGCATAAGGAGTATTCATGGAATTTTGAGTCATGTTGAAAATGCGACTCATTTTATAATCTGATTTAATTAAACCCTTGATAAGTATTCAAAAATACAAGAATATAAAAATAGGATTTTTTACTTACTAATAAATTTATTGTTATAAGTTCTTGATTCTCCAAAATAAAGTATTTTCAAATTAGAAAAAGTGACAATGACGAATATATTATTAATTCTTTTTTTTGTACTTTTATTTCTATTATTTTTTTATTCAAGACGAAACAATAAGTCAGTCAAAAAAACAAAAATTAGTCCAACTTATGTACCTTTTTTAAAAGAACAAGAATTTAATCCTGATATAAGTACAGATAATTGGGATTTACACAAACTTAGATTAGATAAATTTAAAAGATCACAATATAAGGGATTAACTTTCTTTGTAAGTTCAGAAAATAGAATTTATTATCTTTCTGAAGAAGGGGATAAAGTTTATTGCTAACAGGAGAAATTAATTTTATAAATAGGAAAAGCCCGATAGAAATTAATAATATTAAATGAAGTATTTATTTTTATTATCAGAAAAGTTCTACAGGTTTATTGAATGGGAGTGGAATACCTTAAAAAATCTAAGAAGAACAAAAAGAAAGAATTTTTTTTTAAGAGGATCATTTGCTTTATTTAGTTTATTCTCTATTATTTTTTTAATATTTTCGCCTCCTATTGCTTTTGGAATATTATTTGGAGAGGGATTGAAATTCAGTACTTGTTTTATTTGGATATGGATTTTAAATTTGAAGTTTTTTTGAAAATGTATATTTTATTTCCCGAGATTATTTAAAATTAAGAATATAAAAAAATTACCTTATGCCAAAAATATTCAAACAAAATAAGTTCGCTTTGTTGGGAGCAAATATATTAATAATTTTACTTTGGGTAACTATATCTTCCTTTTTGATGAATTTATTTGAAAGTGAAAATGCCCCATTTTATATATATAAAATTTCTTTTTTAATCAGATTTCTTCCTCCTATTTGGGTTACATGGTTCCTTTGGATAAAAAGAGGCGGTTTAAAAAGATAAATTACAAAAGCATTTTTACATATTTACTATAAAAACAAATCAGTTAAGCTCTGAAAGCTTACTTGACATTTTCATGTAAGAATTAGGTAATTGAGAGATTGTTTTTAGCTAAGAAACGATCTCTTTTTTTTTAATATTTTTTCTCATAAGAAAGTGTTTGTCAGTATCCCTATTGACAAACACTCATGACGATCAATTTTTAAAAATTAAACAGGCAATCTATTATCAATTTCCACTACTCCAGAATCCATAAGACGGCCGATTTTAATAACTAAAGCCATATCTAGCCGTGAAAATTCAGATTGATGGTTAGTTATCCAATCAAGTTCAGAAAGAGTTATAACTCCTAAAGTATTTACCTTAAGAAAAAGTAAACCTAAATTCATTTTAAAAAATTCCTGGGATTATCCATCCGAATAAGCCATAATTTACAACTAATGCAAATAAGCCCATCATTGCCATTCTCCCATTAGTTCTCTCAGCATTTTGCCAATAAGTTGGTTTTGAATTTTCCATTTTATTTGAGTTGAAGATTTATTAAGTAGTAAGTTTTAAACGAAACCAGGAATTATTTGACCTGTTGTTAGATACGCTCCAACAGCAGCAATTAATCCAAGCATTGCGAATCTTCCATTAAGAGTTTCTGCAACAACTTTTTCTTTTTCGATTGTTTTCACTTTAGGGTTTGAATTTTTCATTGGATTTGAAGTTAGATAGTTTAAATTTTCGTTTTGAAATTGCTTGGTTAAATAAGCAACGAGGATGGCTGTAAAGAATACAATTACAGCTAAAAAACCTGAAAGAGGAGACATTAAAAAATGCCAGGAATAATTTGTCCGGTTGAAACGTAAGCACCTACTAACGCAACAAGCCCGATCATTGCCCAACGACCATTAACTTTTTCTGCATTTTGTGGGTAGCTATCGTAAGAAACAGACTCATCTATGTAAGGACGTGTCTCAGTAGGAAACATATTCTGTCTGCCACCTGATTCAGTAGTAACGTTTGAATTAGCCATTGAAGTTATGTAATTGTTAATTAATGTAACACTACTATTAACAAATGTAAAGTATTTAGCTGAAATTAAGTTATTTTCAAGATATTTGCTACATAACTGTTACATAACCGTTAAATATGCATTTAAATAGTTGTTTTTAGGCTTGCTACGCTTTACAGATTGGTTCGAAAACTATTAAGAGTTCAATTTGTTGTTTAAGTATTTATTTTTAAATCTTTAGAAAGTTATCAATTTGGTAGAAAAAACTACATCATTCTGAAATTTGAATAATTACTTTTTAGATATAATTTATTTCACTTTATTATGGAATTCGCAAAAAAAATCATGACCGAAAAAGCTGAAAAGCTTAATGGTAAAGCAGCAATGCTTGGAATGTTTGCTCTTGTGGGAGCTTATTATTTTACTGGTCAAATTCTTCCTGGTATTTTCTAGTAAAAATCCTTTTTAAATTTTTTCAGGGCTTTATCAAGCCCTTTTTTAATGGATGATTAATTATTCCCTTTTTAATTATCTAATAATTCAAATAATCTACTTATTAGAAGCTTTCTTTTTAAAAAAGTTTTATCAATATATTTTTTATTCTCTTCTTTTAAAATTTCCTGACCATTTGATCCTAATCCCTCAAGGACAAACTCTTTATCTTCTTTAATCCAGTTATTTATCATTCTCCCCGTCGTCTCTATATGGAATTGTAATCCGTAAGCAAAATTACCAATCCTAAAAAACTGTTCCTTACAACGCGCACTACTAGCAATGAGTACTGCTTTATCAGGTAATAAAATCCTATCTCCATGCCAATGCAGTACATGAAAAGGTTCTTCAAACAGTGCTTTAAAGTCTTTATTTGATTTATTAATAAAAATTTGAGACCATCCAATTTCTGGCAATGCTTTTGGAGGTGATCCATATTTAAGAATTTCTACATCTCCTCCAGCAGCACTCGCAAGCAACTGGGCACCTAAACAAACACCGATTATAGGTCTCTCATTTTCTAATTCTTTTTTTATAAAATCTCTTTCTAACTTAAGCCATTGATATCTGTCACTTCCAATATCTTTAACTCCCATTGGTCCACCCATAATTAAAATTAAGTCACCATTTTTTGTTTGTGGTAGAGCATTTTTATTATCTAAACGAATTATTTCAATTTTTAAATTTCTTTCTTTAGCAAATTGTTCAAAAAGACCTGGCCCCTCTATTTCTAAATGCTGCAAAACTAATAGGCGTCTTATTCCCTTCATTCACTTTCCATTATTTCAGCTGATTCAGAACAGACATTAACACTAAACCACTTCATTGCCGACCAAGTATCTTCTTGGTAAGTACCTGCTGCAATACTTACAAAACAATCATTTTCATACCAACTTCGATAACTGGGAGTTACTCCCGTTCCTTTTAAACTATTTTCTAAGCCTTTTCCATATTTTTTAATAACAAGATTTAAAGCTTCATTCTCAATTTCTCTTTGCTTTTCATCAGCAAAACCTCCTAGTGGAATAAAAAAAAGAATTGATGCAATAAATAAACGTATCATTGAGTCTTTTGGTTTATATGTAGTTAATTTCATATCGATTAATTAATCTTTTAAAATCATCTACTCTATTTTGTCCATTCTTTAATGGTCTTGAGGAGTCAAGAACGGCTGCACAACATAATTGCCAACAAGAATTTTCATCTAGTCCTAATTTCTTACATATATTTTTTGGAGCTTTGATAACTGTATTTATTTCTGCAATATGTTGGGTAGTTTCCCATAATTCTCCTTCTAGAAAGTCAATTTCAATACTTGATAATAATTCTGTAGCGACGTAATCCTTAATTAGCTCAGTTAATTCCACGATATTTTATTAAAGCAGAGAAGTTAAATCATCTCTTAGTATTTGTATAGCAAGATAAAAAAAAAGGCCATACCACTTTAAGCGCATTTGCAAATCTACTTCATCCATCTCTTCCCAGCCTTTAAGAGCATAATCATCTAATTCTTCAAAAATTTTCAGACCATCTTTCTCCGCCTTTTGCTTTTCAATCTTATTTAATTTTTTATCATTTAAATAATATTGCATATTAATTTTTATTTATTTACTTTTATAAGATTTTAGACAATTTAATGTTTTCTCATATACAAATGTCAATAAATATTGATTATTTATTTTTGACACCGAATTCCATATTTTAGGAAACTCTTAAGCTCATAAAAACATAAAGGCTTTTTCTTGACAGGATCACTTATCCGTAATTGTGAGACACTTCTGTCCATCCTTTTCGGTGAAGTTCGTGCCACTTTTTCCAAGCTGAATCTATGTTGAGTTTTTCAGAGGATTTGTACCCTCCTGGTTCTCCAAGGTGATTTGTGTAGAAAAGATGAGTATGAATTTTTAAATTAGGTTTGGGAGAATTTTTGCATTCTTCGAAAAAGATCATTCTGCTGCCTTCGGGATTTAGTAGACATCCGTTGGGTTTGCTAGTGCTACAACCAAATGAGTACTTAGGCTCCATAGTTTATCTTATAATCGGCTGGTTGATTATTAATACGTTTGTACTATAAATTATATCCTCCTTGTTTTGCTGTCAATCCTTTTAAGGTTAAGTACTTATTTACTAATAATTATTTTGTTTTTTAATAAATAAGATAATTTCTTTAAGCTTATGAATTACAGGGAAGATCTAGAAATCAAACTACAAAAAGTAACACTTGCAATGCAGGAAGTTGCAGATGATATCCACAAAACTAATCCTGAGAAGCAAAGAATAATTTCTAAACTTATTGAATTTAAAGAAGCAATCATTTCAAAGGGAATTGAACTTAATATTGAATTAGAGGCAGCCTAGAAAAATTCCAAATCTCATGAATGTTTAATAACTTTTAGAATAATGTTATTAACAAAGAAGGGTTATTTATCAAATGCAGCCTGGTACTTTTGAATTATTGATCCTAGTATTTATCTTTTTAGGTCTTCAAGCCTGGTGGATTATCCCAATAGTTATTAAAAATAATAAATTAAATAAGAGAGGTAAGGATTTAAGAGAGGAAATTAAGCAATTAGAAGAGTTATATAAGAAATAAATTAGTTTATTATTTTTGCAAACTACCTATTATTAGTGAAACTTAAATATCTAATGCAAATAAAAACATTTATTCCATTTTGTTTCCTTTTTATTGGGACTTTAGCTTTGCCACAACCTTCTCTTGCTGAAGAAAAGATTGAAGTTATACCTATTATTCAAAGTTCAAAAGGACTTAGTGGTAAAAATTTTAATTATCTCGAGGGTAAGCCTGAATTAAGACTCTTAAAAGTCAAGATTCCAGTTGGCTTGAAAACTCCAATTCATACTCATCCTTCCCCAATGTTGATTCATGTCACCAGAGGAAGATTAAAACATGTTTAGGGTTAAGAAATTAATTTCTTTAAAGCGGGTGATGCATTTATAGAGAGTAATAATGGGGGCCCCCACTATGTGAAAAATGTTGGAAAGAAGCCAGCCATACTTCATGTGGGAGTTGTATCAGTAGTTGGAATGCCTACGGCCATAAATGAATAAAATTTTCTCTAAGTTATTCAATCTGTATTTTTAGGATTCACCTTTTACGAAGAACAACTGTAATGAGATACACCTCCATAGTTAAAATACTGGCTTGGTTTTAGTCGATTATATTTTTGATCTATTTCTGGGGGTTGTTCTACATATGGATTGCTAAAGACATCCTGCAACTCTTTTATTTTTTTGTAATTTCCCTTTTCAGCTTCTTCATATGCGGGAACGACCATCCATTCGCGCCAAGTATAGACTGGATTAAGGGATTTCATTGATGCCGATTTTGCTTTAATATTTCCCTCTTTCTTCAAGACTGATTGCCAGTTTTCAAGCCATACTTCCCACCTATTCTTGAGCTCGTCATTAATTGATAAATAGAAACAGTCTTTTAAAGAATCTAAGTTATCAGGTATTTCAGAGAGTTTACGGAACAAAATTGTATAGTCTGCTTTTGAAATGACCATGAGATTAAAAAATTCATTTATTAGAGCTTCGTTGTAATGTTCTAAACCAAGCTTGTTTGCCCACATTTTCATCAATTCCTTATTCATTAATTCAGAAAAGTCTTTTTCTATTTGATCTAACTTTTCTTGATCTTGTTTGCTTCTTGAAAGTAACGGACTAAGAGAGGAACAGAATGTTTTAAAGTTGATTGCCGCTGCAGAAGGCTGGTTAAAAAATGAGAAATGTTCACCTCCACCTGTCCATGGTTGAAATCTTGGATCAAATAATTCACAGAATCCAAAGGGGCCATAATCCAAGGTATAACCTCCAGCAGCACAATTATCACTATTGAAATTACCCTGGCAATAACCAACTCTCATCCAGTTGGCTATTAGTGATATAAGTCTTGATCTGTATAAAGAAGCCAGTTTTATTACTTTACTTACAATTGAAATCTCATATTCAATTTCATCTTTATAATTTCTATCAATTAGATGTTGAACTATCATCTTTAGTTCATTGAGGGCCTCATCATGTGCATTATTACGAACTCGTCTTGCAAAAAGTTCAATCTGGCCTACACGTAAAAAAGATGGGGCAACTCTCGTAGTAATTGCCGCTTGATTATCAATCATGATATCAGGTTCAAAATATCTGGACCCTTTGGAATACCAAGGTCTTCTAACTATTTCAGAACGTGAGACATAAAGTGTTAAAGATCTTGAGGTAGGGATTCCCAAGGAATCCATTAATTCCTGTGCGAGAAATTCTCGTACGCTAGACCTTAAGACAGCTCTGCCATCTGCTCCACGACAGTAGGGAGTTGGACCTCCTCCTTTAAGTTGCATTTCCATTCTTTTTCCATTGAATAAACCTTCAAAAACAGAAATTGCTCTGCCATCACCATAACCATTGCCAGTGCCGAAGGGACATTGTTGGGTATATTCAGTTCCGTAAATTGATAATGCATAACCTGTTGCCCAACCAACAGGACTCATTGGATAATTTGCAACAGAAATATCACCTGAGAAAAAACGACAAAAATTCTTGTCCTTAGTAAGATCTGAGCTTAGCCTTAGTTCTTTAAAAAGTTTCTTGCTATGGGAAATATATTCTGGTTCTGGAATAGCAGTTGGAACAACTGGTACATAATGACCTGAATATACTGAACGCGGCTTATGATCATTTCCATCTTTTGTTGATTGAGGATCTGCTTTAAGAGAATTCATAAAAGAATAGTCAGATAGTTGTGAAAATTCAGAAAAATTTTCTGTAAGTTTTCCCTTTAGTGAATCAGATTTTGTTGACATCAAATTTGTTATCTATTCTTTTAGGCGCTCTAATTTCTTTAAATTAAACACCTAAATGTATCTTATATAGATTCTATTAGGGATGGTTTTTGGCGATACGTTTGAGATTAAATATAAGTTAAAAGTTAATACTTCATTGAAAAAAGGTTCTGCAGTATATTTATTATCTTGAAAAAACTTTTTGCCTCTGAAAAATTTCAAAAGGAAATTTTCATAATATTTAGCCTTTAATAGAAGTCATTGGTAATACTTGTTTTTTTGATTAAATTTTTTTTATTTTGCTCAAAATTCTCAATAAACATATAAGAAATTTAATAGCTTAAAGCTTTGTGCCTACCCCCCTATTTTTGCACTATATCGCAGTAAATTAATTCAATTTTATACATTATTATTTTAATATATTTTTAACTTACCCAGCCTTTGAGCAAATCAAACACACTAATAAATAGTCCAAAACCAATAATTGGGGGCGCAACCCACCTTGTCATGAATTTCAAATAACGTGTCGTTTTGATGCCTACTTTTGAATCACTAAGTTCTTCATTAAACTTTCCAGGTACTACCCATCCCATAAAGAAAGTAACCAAGAATCCACCAAAGATAAGTAATACACCTCCAAAAATCGAATCAATAGTTCCAAGAATGTTTAAGTTCAATGCAGAAGGAATGCCTGCTAAAAATAGGAAAAGAGTTATGAGCCAAACAGATTTTTCTCTTTTAAAACCAAATTTATCCATTAAAGAGGAAACTGGAACTTCCAATAATGAAACAGAGGAAGTTATTGCTGCAATATAAGCTAGTGCAAAAAATGCAACAGCTACAATTCTTCCAACCGCTCCATATGAACCAAGGCCCGTAGGTATTGATATAAATAATGCACCAACTGTTGATTCAGAAATAGCATCACTTAAACCAAATGTTAAAACAATGGGAAAAGTAATAAGTCCTGCCATAAGACCCACCAAAGTATCCAATGATGCAACTCCAACACTTAGTTTTGGAAGATTACTCTTTTTATTCAAATAGGAAGCATAAGTCACCATAACTCCAATTCCTAAACTTAAAGAAAAGAAAGCTTGTGTAAAAGCATTTCTTATTGTTTGAGGGTTCCTCAATTCATCAAAGTCAAACTTAAACAAAAATGTTTTGTATCCTTCCCATGCTCCTGAAAGTGAAATGGCCCATATTGCTAGCGATAGGAGAATTATAAAAAGTATAGGCATAAAGAATCGTGTCACCTTTTCGATCCCTTTTTTTATCCCTGATGAAACTATTATGGCTGTAAGAACAAGACTTAATAGGTGCCCCAATAAAACACTGCTTCCACTACTAATTGAGCCAAAGAAAGCTTCTGCTTCACTTAAGTTTTTTGGCAACCCAAAAAATAATGAATGGAACAAGGTATCTGCGGTCCACCCCATTATGACTGAATAATATGATGCTATTCCCAAGGGAGCTATAAAGAAAAGAATTCCTAATGGATACCAATTTTTTCCAGCTAACTTTACTGGTGCAAGCAAGGTGCTGGCAGTAGCGTTTCTTCCTAAAGCCATTTCAGCAACAAATACCGGAAGGCATACAATTAAAACGATTAGTATGTATAAAAGTACAAAAGCAGCACCTCCACCTTGAGAGGCTCTGTAGGCGAAACCCCAAAGGTTACCAAGACCTACTGCGCTACCAGCAGCTGCAAGAATGAATCCCAACTTACTAGTCCATTGTTCTCTTGGAGAAATTTTTGAGTCCAAAATTAAAATCCGTTTTTTATAGTTGATTTATAACCCATAAATAAAAATTAGTTAATATATTGCTTAATAAAAACTAATCTTTATTGAATTATTTTTTTGAAAAAAGATTTAAAATCTAAAAAACATCTTATTACTGCTATGACCATTGAAACGACTATTCTAGATTTTCAACTAAGTAATACTTTCGAACAATATGAATCTCATATGAATGCTGAGGAACAGCAGTCGATGTTTAAAGAAATGGGAGTTAAAACATTTTATATTGGTAAATCATTAGATGATCCTCAAAGGGCAACTGTAATTTTTCAAGGACCAGAAAATGTTCTATACGATATTTTTATGAATCCTGAAACAAAACCTATTGTTGAAGCTTCAGGGCATATTTATGCGGGTACAAAAATAACTCGATGGATTTCTTGAAAAATAAAACTTTTATGAATTATCAACTTTTAATTGAATCATATTCTTTTGGGACATCCCTTTCTGAGCAAGAAATAGAACTCTTAAGTCTGGAACTTGAAACTCAAATTATGAACATTAATATATCAACAGATTTTGGCTGTTTTAAATCGGCCCCCACCCATATTTGTGAAGGTCTAAATTTAAAAAAAGATACTTATTGGATTATGTGCCTTGCTGAAATATTAGATTTACATAAACCCCCCCAATTTGGGAAAACGAAAAGTGTGGAGGTTTTCGATTTACTTCTTGAAAAAGGACTTGTTATTGGTTAATTATTTAATTATTTGAGTTACTAAAAAAATAAGTTGTTTTTTCTTTATTCTGATAGCATTAAACTGGGCTCAGATAAATAAATGAAAGATTCTTATGAATTGATATTGGGAAATATTATTAAGCTAACGAGATCAAGTGAGAAGAAATTTAAACAAGGAAATTTTAAAGGGGCAATAGATGACAAAATGAAGGCTAATGCAATTTTGAAATCCAAATCTTGTGATGAAAAAATTATTGAAAAATATAGAGAAGAATTATCTAGATTGTATTCCTCAAAATTTGATCTTATTTTCGATCATAAGCTGAAAATTGATGAAATAAAGAGAAATCAAATAGTAAAAATGCTGGAACAAAAAAGTAAGGAAAAATTAAAAAGTCTTGATTATAAAGGAGCAATAAAAGCCTTTAGGAGGGCTGAAAAATATTTTTCAAATTAAAATCAATCTAGATCTCAGAAATTTTATAAGATAAATTAAATTTATAAGTTTGAGAATAAAAAATGATGAAAGGGTTGATTTTTTTTCAGAATTCGTTTCTTTAAAGATATATCATTTTTGGTACTACTCATGGTTATGCCCCAATCTACCTTGGAAAGCTTATTATTTTTTTTGATACTCTCTCTTGTTGCAACGTACATTGTTAATTTAAAGTATTCTTCGAAATTAAAAATACAGAAGTAGTTTTTTATTTATCTTTTTTCTTCATTAGATTTATTTCCTTGGATCACTCCAGGTCTCTTTGTATAACCAGCTCAAAAAGGTAAGAGTAAGTATATTCCCAAATGCATAAGTTATTCCTAATAATGGGTCGTAAATATTGGCAATAATCGTTGACATTATAAAGATTATTAACCCTGAAACAACCAAATCCTGAATAGGCAAATGGTTAAAATCCACCGAATTTATCATTTGATAATTGTTTTTAATAGATTAAATTAATTATAAAACCAACAAGTACCTTATTTTTTATAAGGCAATATCATTTAAGTTATGAATAATTTTAGGGTTTCTAAAATAATTATAGTTTTTTCATCATTATCGTATTTGAGTGCTTCTTTTTTAAGAAATTATAATTCTCCAGAAAAAATAAAAAAAAGATGTATTCTTAAATTTGAAAAAGATTTGTAAATAATTTGGAAACATCTCATGAAGAATGGAATCAACTTTTAGATTTAGCTGATAAAAATTATTTAAAATGTATTGGAATACCTCAGTATTAATTATGGGAGAGGCAAAGAGAAGAAAAAATTTAGGTATTCCACCTAGAGAAAAAACTAAAGATATAAAGTTGCCTCAACTTGATAAAAAAGCCATACAACAAAAAGTAAGGTCTACATTGTATAAATATCCAATTATCCCTTTTCTTTTTTATGGAGCTGCAATATTGATCCTAATAGGAGGTTTATTTTATGTTCTCAAATCCTTCAATATAGCTTAATTAAAGGATTATTAATTTTGATATTTATGATTTTTTGGCATCATCAATAAAAAAAACTTGAAGGATAATAAATGAGCAATTTTTATTGTGCAAAAATAATTAAAGAAATAATATATGAGAATTATTTATAGTTGACACCATCGTATGGTGTTGTAATTTTAGATTAAATTAAAACTATTTATGAAGAAAATAAATAAAAAATATTATGAAATAATGCGTCAAGCTGATAATGCAGTTGGAAGAAAAGAAGTAGTTAGTTTATTAAAAAAAGCTGCAATAATTATGTCTAAATCTGAGGAAAACTTAGCTGCTTAAATTAAAAAACTATTTTATTAGGATAAATAAAACACCATAAAGAATGATTGATGAGGATGCAGCCATAATGATGAATGGTAGTATCATGCCTGAGTTTAACCATCTTAAAAGTCTAATTTTTTTGTTAATTACTCTTGGCATCTTTTCTGATTCCCTTAATTGCAACTTAACAAGTAAATAAATGGTGTAAATGATTAATTAATCTTTTTAAATATCATTCTTTAGCTATTTTGTAATTAAATTTTCTAAAGAAAATTATTTTAATTGCATCTGGATTTTTGAACTTAAGAGAAATTTTTAGGTAATTAATACCTTGTATTGTTCAAATTTCTTATGCAAGATTTAGAAACATTAGATTTCTAAATAATGATTAAAAATTTAAAAGAGGGCCCTGAAGAATTTAAAGATTATGATTCAGAACTTTTACTTAAGATTCTAAATAAGACATCACTGGAGAATGAAAAAGACGATGATAAAGAACTATTTGTAGATGAAAATTGGAAAATTAATTCAAAAAATATGAGTAATATAATTCATTCAGATAATTCAAATTTGAAAAGAATATTATCAGATATTTTCCCTAATAAAAAAATAGTTATTCAGGATAATAATGATGGGTCGCAAACAATTTTCTTATCCTAATTTAGGAAATATTAAAACCTTATTTATACTATCTATTCAATATTTATTTTTTTGAGAAAAAAATTAGTAAAAATTACTCTCACAGAATTTTTTTAAAGATGCTATTGTTCATTTACGTTCATCCAAGTTTATATCTCTGGACGCATGAAATGGGAGTAGGGAACGGGATTCTCATTAACTGCAAAAGACCATGAATAACCTCTTACAAATAAGAGAAAAAATCAAAAGAGCCAATAGGCTATATGAAGCCCAACTTTTGGCTACTAAAAGTGGAGAAGTTACTCCATACAGAAGATCCGTCTTTCAAGAAAGAATCAGGAAAACACAAAAAGAAATGAAATTGAAAGACTCAAAAAATTAAATTCTTTTTTGAAACTGATCAATTAAGAGGGGGTTTTATCCCTCTCTTTTTTTTATTTTTATAAAAACAACGTAATTATTAATTTATTTTCTCGATTATCGATTATTAAAAAGAATATAATTTTGATGCTTTTACTATTGATTTAAATTATATAAATGGCAAATTTAATTCAGTAATTAAAAGGTAAATAAATATTTTTAAAAAGAAAAATAAACAAATTAAAACCGCACCCAATAAATCAAATTTAGATCAAGTTTTATGGTTTATAGAAAATTATTTGCCCCAAAAGAAAGATCGAGGTGTTCAAAAAAAATTGTATATGGATAATCTAGAAGTAGAGACTATTAAGATATTTTCTAAATTAGCATCTACACGTTCTAAAACATTATTTCCAACTACAAAAAATAAAACAATCTCTTTTACTTTTGGTAATTGGGCCTTGCCTTACCTGAAATTGCTTAAGAAAATAGGAATAGCTAAGTAAGAAAATTGAGATCGGCTAGAACTTGAATTATCCCGCAAATAAAAATAAATAAAGATTAAAAAGTCTCTTAAAGTTCTTTTCGAAATTTAAGGAGGAATACTTACTTTACATAAAAAATACACTTGCTAAGTTTAAGATAAGAGATCTATGCATTAATGTTTCTAAATTATCTGCCTAGTGAAATGGTTGAAGTTGTTGGTTTGACAATGATTTTTTCATTTCTAGTTGGAACTATCTTAATTTTGTTATTTACATCAGATCAGGCAAATACAAAGAATCTATATTTAAAGAAGGCTAAATAAATTTTAAATAATTTGTTTATCTACAAATGACCTCTGTTTTTAATAAAGTTAACTCGCAGGTGTAGAACATAATTTTTAATATGGTACATAAACAAATTTAAGATTATGGGCGAAGCTAAAAGAAGAGAAGAATTAGGATTGCCACCTAGACAAAAAAATGAATTAAATAAATCTGATAGATACCTTTCATGGCTTCCAATTACTAAATCAAGAATTAAGAAATACCCTTATATGGGTGTAGCAACAATGGCACTAGGAGCGATAATTTTCTTAGTAAGTGGGGGCGCAAATAGTATTAATTAGTTAGATTTTGGCTTTGCTTAGAATATATCTAAGAGTTTTTTTGTAATAGTTTAACTCCAGATATTATTGAGATTATTGAAGCTATACCAAGAAATATCGAGTAAAAAGGTTGCAAATTAATAATGCCGAAATTACCCGTATGCCATTTTATTAACCAAAAAGCATCTACTCCTAATGGTTGAAGAACACTATAAATAGTCCCAGATACAATAGTAATTAGTAAGGGGATTGCTGAAATTGCGGTTATTTTTCTGTGAATTTTTCTTTGATTTGTTTTTAATTTTTTCATCTATTTCCTCAAATAGATATGTAATTCTTTTTCGTTTTTGCATGGCATCCATTTATCTTGATTCTTATGTATTCCTTCGCAACCAAGTTCTAAAGATCTATTTTCGGCGTCCTCTTCAGAAAGAAATGTACCCCTCATATGTGCATGCGAATAACTATTGAAATTTAGAGATAAGAAAAATAAAAAAATTAAAAATTTAAAATTTCTAAGAAAAATATGCATTATTTCAAATAAGTATTTGTATTAAGGAGAGATTTTATCAAATATTTTTGTTTTGCCAGTTTTATTAAATGAAACTACTTTGTAGTTCTCATAATCATGAGAGTGCGAGTCGTGAGAATGCATTTCCATCCCTGGAGAGCCAAGTGGCATGCCAGGAACTGCTATCCCATTGATATTTGGTTTTTCTCTAAAAAGTTTGTTGATTGATTCAATCGGGATATGACCTTCAATCGTATAGTTAGCTATTTGAGCAGAGTGACATGATCTCAGGTTATTGGGAATTTGATATTGGTTTTTAATTACTGAAACATCCTCAACTATATTATCAACAACTTCTAATCCATTATCTCGTAAATGATTTATCCATTTTTTGCAACAACTACATGATGATGATCTGTAAGAAACAACTTCTGGGATATCTATATTTTCTTTAGTTAAAGCAATACTCCTATTTGGATTAATTATATTTGTAAAAAGAATTCCAGAAAAGATTAGATAATTTAAAAATCCTCTTTTCATAAATATTTTATTAAATGCCATACTAATTAAGACGATTAAATTCTAATATTTTAATTAACCATAAATGAAAATTTATTAAAACGCTATTTAATTAAAATTAAGACACTCATAATTGCCATTAAAAGATTTTCGATAAAACTAATAATTCCCAAAGGAGTTTTTGCATAACCACCAATACATGCACAATTTAATTTTAATTTATCCAAATAAACAGCCTTAAATACAGAAATCATTCCAGAAATACCTAAAATTAGGGCAATAAAAATAATTAAAGAGGGTGGAGAAGATTTAAGAAAACTTATTCCAATTAATAATTCGCAAAAAGGATAAATATATAACCAACCATTAAATTTAGAAGATATTAAATCATATTTCTTATAACTTTTTCCAAAAGCTTCAATATCCATAAGCTTGAGCATCGCTAAAAGACAAATTGATATGCCCATAAAAATTTGGAAACTTTTAAGCAATGAAATGGTTATCAGAAATGAAGTACCAAAGACTGCAATTAAAGGGATAAATGACTTAATTTTCACTTTTAACTTTTGAGGATAGAGTCACAAATACTAGATGGATTTGCTTGTTTAACTATTTTTAGTCTTTTGATAAGTTTATCTCGATCTATTTGATGTTTTAAATATTTAATACATAATTTTTTTTCCTGATATACCTCTGCTAATGGAGTAATCTTTAAAGCAATAGCAAAAGTACCAATAACTAAAAGAATGTTTGTAGCTAGTCGAATCTTTGGTCGAAAATTTGATCTCATTCGTATTCTTTATTTCTGTCAATAACTTCCCTTAAATATATATCTTTTAGCTCGTCATTGTATCCATTTTCTTTTGCAAATTCCTCTAATTCCTTCAACTCTTTTTCTGTCATTAAGCAGATTTGGATATATTGTTTTTCATATTTTCAATTTGGTTGATTAATTCATCTAACCATTCTGTATTATTTTCGGATCTTTTCTGAAGATATGTAATTTTAGGTTGATTTTTTTCTAGTGTCTCATAATCTCCACTCATAAATTACCCCTAAATTTATACTCTGCATAATTTATCTAGAGAGATTATGCACATCAATAGGTTCTATTACTTATTAGACATTTACCATGATTAACAAATCGCTTTTTTAATATTATAAATATCAATTCATTTATCACTAAAAAATATGGCCACTAATGAAGAACTAGAAAAAAGAATTGAGACTTTAGAAAAAGAAGTACAACATTTAAAAGCTGTTCTGCAATATCAAATGAGAAATAAGAAAAAGTGATTTATTCTTATTGCATAGCAAAAACCTTTGGTCAGATAAGCATTTTTTCTTGATTGTTTTAGGTAACTAATGAAAAAGCTAAATATTAAAAATTAGTCCATAATTAATCACTTTTTGAAAAAATAACTTTAGTCATTGATATTTAGAACATATTTGTTTTTATATATATAAAAACACCCTTTATGATTAACTCAATAGCTATTACATTGTTACTATTAGGCTCTTTAGTTGCTTACAAAAGACTAAAAAGAAAGAAACGGCAATTTCACGCACCACCTACAAATCAGCTTCCTAGTTGATGATTAAATTCCGTCTTCGTCTTCTCCAAAAGGGTTGTATCTAATATCCCAGATTAGAACTACTGCTATAGATAAAAGCAATAGACCAAAAATAACTTGAGGAGGTGGGAATAACATCAACGAAGTATAACAATTATCAATAATCTTTGGTTATGAAAATTTTAAAGGGTAATCGATATTATTTGGTTCTAAATGTTTTACGTAACATGATGTTGTACAATCTACTCCCTCACTATTGATGCTACAAGAAGTTATACATTCAAAAAAACTTTCCAAAGCATCTGAATCTTTAATATTTGAATAAATGTCATTTTTCATGTTCAATCTTCCATTCTGAAACTTATCTAGCAATTAATTTTTAATTATGTCAAATTTTAGGTAAAGTACCTATTTATCATTTTTTTTAAAGAAACTATTGAATCTATAAGTTTTTTCCCACCCTTCCTCCAATAGTTTTTTATATTCGTTTCTCGCTTCTTCTATAGATTCAACTCTAGAGCCTTTCATAACTGGCTTACTTGATCGCTTAAAAATGCAAACATAAGAGATTAAAATTGCATTAATCATAGAAGAGTTCTTAGAACTATCTTCAAAAGTTTCAAATACTTTAATCCCAGATCTGGCTTTATTGATTAAAGTAAATTTTTCCATAAAAAAAGGGCGTTAGCTTCGCCCCAATCAAAAAGCAGGATAATCCCCATCACCCAGCCTTTTTAAAATCTTAGCACTACATATGGTGTTTGTAAGTATTAAAAATTACCTATTGATGGGGTTGTTTGTTTCCGTTTAATTTGTCATTATAGGAGTCCCCATCACCTAGGCTCGTAAGAGTCTTTTTTTTTGATATTTTTCCTTTTAGGCTTAAGCCCTTTTTAATTAGTGTTTAAAGACTTTTTATTTAATTTTTAAATTCGATAATTAATAATTAAAAAAATAATTTTATTCATGCAAACTTACATCGTTCACTGGCAGTTTCCAGATCAAGAAAGTCATATGCAAGGGGCCGAAGCTTTTGCGGGTTTTGTTGAAGGAGGATGCGAAGGTGATGAATTTGATGGTTTTAAAGTTCTTAATCGAGTAGTAAATCCTGAGGGAGCTAATGGTTGGGCAATTGTTGAATCTTCAAATCATCAGAACATTTGGAAATGGAGTAGTATCTGGGTCGATAATTTTGGAGTAGAAATTGAAGTTACGCCAGTTCTAACGGATAAAGAATTTCTTTCCGTCCATAAAGAAATTGCAGCAGCGTCAAACTAATAGTTAATCTTTTTTTGTTTGACTGTTGATTTAATATAAAAGGCTACTACATATTTTTATGGGAAAATTTTCCTCTGAAGAAATTGAAAGTCAATACAATTTAATTAAAACTCTTTTAGCTGAACCTGAAAAGTATAGAGATGTTATTAATGAAATAAAAAAGATATTACATATATGCCTATAGAGCTTAAAAAAAAACTTGAGTATGAAAACATTATCTTATGAATGAATCGCCAATCGCATCTATCATAAATGTGATTTTTTTTAAAATAGTAAATGGCGAATCTCGTAAACTAACCGAGAGAGTCTAAATCTCTACGATAGTGAACTGGGCTTGCATAATCTTGCGGAACTTTCTGTGCTCTCATTAAATCTGCAATTGTTGGATAATCTTTTGCATTATCAAGATCTCTTGCGGTTTTATCTTGAATTGCAAATGGTGATCTTTTTAAGTTCATAATTAATTACCTCAAAATTTTTGTTGGATTCTGATTACAGATCCTGGATTGTCATGTACGTAAGTGTTGAATTCTCTCGCAAGCATTAGGCAATCGTATGCATCGCGCGCGTAGAAACCAACTTCATGTGTCCTATTTGTTGAATCTTTGTAACTCAATACATATTTATTACAAGATTTAATCGGTGTTGAAGGCATTTAATTTATCTGTGTTACCACTAAGTTCTAACTAGGCATGCTCATCAAACGACTAATAAAAATGTACGGTTTAAGGCACAAATATATACGGATAGAGGACCAACAACTTAATTTGAAAATAAATATAATGGTCGAATAACTTTTTTTAAAAAAAGATAATATTTCCGCTACCCTTATAAAACTACTTTCAGTGGGAGCCTATTTTTGCAAAAACTTTTTGTAGATAATGAGCTTTTATAAATAAATCAACTATCTTGCTAAATTAGTGTTTTCGAAAGTATAAATATATTTTTCTCCATCATCATCATCATGGAAGGAGGAGATTAATACATAAACTCCACTGAGTCCCAATAACATAGATAAATAAAGAATAGGATCTGTCATAACTAAAGTTTGAAGCATTAAAATTAAATTTGAGGAAGCTTTTCAATATCTATATTTTCTTTTAATTATTTGGATAAAAGACTTTCTAAGATCAAAAAATTGTTTTTTATTTGAGAAAACTGAAAGTAGATCTAAAATGAGGTAAATTTACTTTTTTTAGTGAGTTTAAAAATATTTTAAAAATCGATGTGCGGAAGATTTGAGCTGAAAACTAAATTTGAGAAGTTGCCAACGGTTTTGAAACAAGACTATCCAAGTGGACTTGATTCTAAATATGATACTCAAAGTCTAATAAGACCTAATGATCCTGTTCTTGTAATTAAAAATGAAGGAAGAATTAAAACTACTTTTATGACATGGGGCTTTATTTCTCCTTGGGCAAGAGACCCATTTGATAAAGAAAGACCAAGACCATTTAATGCAAGATCAGAGACCGTAGAAGAAAAAAAATTGTTTAGTGGAAGTTGGAAACATAAAAGGTGCCTAATACCCGCGAGCGGTTTTTTTGAAAAAAAATATCGTGTTCGAAAATCGAATTATGAGACTTTTTGGTTGGGAGGAATTTGGAGTAAG
This sequence comes from Prochlorococcus sp. AG-424-E18, assembly GCA_003210155.1. Classification (GTDB taxonomy): domain Bacteria; phylum Cyanobacteriota; class Cyanobacteriia; order PCC-6307; family Cyanobiaceae; genus Prochlorococcus_A. Next base: position 72,407 of record QCNC01000005.1, read on the forward strand.
TGGACTTCACCAGATGGAGCAGAACTTGAGAGTTGCTGCGTTTTAACAACTGAACCAAATGATTTAATTAAACCTTTACATAACCGCATGCCTGTGATCGTTCCTAGTGGATATGAGGAACAATGGACAGAGCCAGTTAAAGATGCAGATGAATTAAGGGGATTATTTGCAATCATGATCAGTTGGTCCCCTGATGGTTGGCAATTAGAGGATGTAAAGGAAAAAGAAACTGATCAAATGAGTTTGTTTTAAATGGAACGCTTACTAATTCCAAGGTTAGATTAATGGCTAAATCTTATTGGTTGATTAATTCAAATAGGTCAGAAGTTAAAAGATTTATGAAAAACGATAAGAGTATTGATGGAGTTTTTGAATATATGTTTATAGATACAGGAAAAATAGTGGGGGGATTAGGAAACAAACCGCCAGTAATGACAAATACAGTTTCTGTTGAAATAGATTTAGCTAGAGAAATTTATGAAAGATTACTTTCTAAGGGATGGAGGAAAACATACGAATTTTGTATTTAGAAAGAGAGATAGATCTGCGTGTAACTATTAAGTAATAAAAATAATTTGAAATTCAATGAAGTGAATATTAATTAAAATTGACAGCAGATCAATAATATGAGGGAATTGGTTAATTATTTAGTTCAGATAAAAAAGAAAAATTCAAAATGGCTACCAGAATAAATAAATATTTAAGCGAAGCAGGTTATTGTTCCAGAAGAGAAGCAGATAGATTAATCATAGAGGGAAAAGTAACCATTAATGGCAAAATTCCAGAAATTGGCTCCAAAGTAGAAGATAGTGATCAAGTAGAAGTTAAAGGACAAAGAATAGAAAAATTAACGAGACGAAAAAACATATACTTAGCCTTTAATAAACCTGTAGGAATTGTTTGTACAACTGATAGAAAAGTAGAACCCAATAATGTTATAGATTTCATTAAATATCCCATAAGAATTTTCCCTATCGGAAGATTAGATAAGCTTAGTGAGGGATTGATTTTTTTAACGAATGATGGAGATATCGTAAACAAAATACTAAGAGCAAGAAATAATCATGAAAAAGAATATATCGTAAAAGTTAATCGTCCGATTAATAGCGACTTTATTCAAAGAATGAGCAACGGAGTTGAAATATTAGGCATAAAAACTAAGAATTGTTTCGTAAAACAATTGGGTCCAAAAGAATTTAAGATCATACTTACTCAAGGACTTAACCGTCAGATCAGAAGAATGTGTGAGTCCTTTGGTTACAGAGTAAAATCATTAAAGCGAGTAAGAATTATGAATGTTAAGCTAGACGTGCCAACTGGAAAATATAGAGAATTTAGTAAAGAGGAACTTTTAGAATTAAATAGATTACTAGAAAACTCCTCGAAAATTTAGGAGTAATTAAAAACGAAATACCATTGTTCTGTAATAGTGGGTTATTTACCTAAAAAGATTATACAAACACTATATAGTTGAAATTTTAAGAAAATAAAAAAGATAGTTGGAAAACTAATCTTTAGCCTAAATTGTATTTGATTGAATCGTATTGATAAGATCGAACCTGCGACCAACTGCCCAATAAAGTTTTAAAAAATTTCACAAACTAATAAAAAGGAAGAATTGCTTTAGTTTTGAAGTTATTTAAAGGATAAAACTCCACACTCTAAATCATGTCGCAATAGCTTTAGGTAATTTTAATTGCAGTTCCAGAACTTAAAAATTTTTACTGCAAAGTAATGAAAGTTTGCATAATAAATACCACCTAACAAAATAGCAAATGAAGTTACAACTGGAGTTGTATATCGAAGCCCTTGCTGCCCAGACTCATCTATTCCATTTTTATCACACCCCAAATTGTTTTTAAAGAATTGGATATGCTATCCAACCAAATAAGGTATAGTTAATAATCACTGCCATAAATCCAATCATTGCAAGTCGACCATTAGTCCTTTCTGCAATAAACCAATAGCTATTTGGCCATTCAAAATCTTGCCCCATATTGGGTATTTGATCTTCTGAAAGTTTTTTCTCTTCTGGGATAATGTCCTGATTGTAAAAATCACTATCTGGGTAATAGCTTTCGCTTGACATATTTTCTGATTTAAAATCAATCATTTTATTAGAAATCTGTTTTTTTATTTTAAAAACTAAAAAGGCTAAATAGGTTAAAAGGAACTAGGAATTTATTATTTAGTTTTTTCCAAAAACAAATCAAATAAGTAAGATGCAAAACAGTAAAAAGAAAACGTTTTATAGTCTAGGGAAAAACCACAATAAAAAGCCATAACAAAGAGAGGTCATTCTCTCTAATTTCCCTATAGGTAAATTTAAGCAATTATTGAAAAGTCATTCAGGGGAAAGAATACTAATGTTCTATTTATTGCTTCCAGAGCACACAGTATGTGATTTGCGACAGTGCTAAAAAGATTTAAGAGAAGCTATAGATAGTTAGTTGGTATGATAGATATTCATTTCATTCTGAATATTTTACCAAAATTATGCAAAGCTATGTATTTAATCACTTAATAATCGATATACTCTACAATTTACAGATAAAATTTATTCAGTTTTAAGGAAAAATGTTTTAATTAAGATAATAAAAAAATAAATATTTAATACATATATCCTTTATTTATGTATTAAAAAATATTTTTAATAATTCAATTTTTAGAAATTTCGTCTAATTTTAAATAGATGGACAAAAATATAAAAAATAGCAAATATAAGCCAGAAATTGATGGTCTTAGAGCTTTCGCAATTATAGCAGTAATAATTAATCACTTTGATAAAAAAATCCTGCCCGGCGGGTACTTAGGTGTTGATATTTTTTTTGTGATTTCAGGCTACATTATTACATCTTCTCTAATTGGAAAACCTAAAATGGATTTTCTAAATTTTATTTGTGGATTTTATGAAAGAAGAATTAAAAGATTAATCCCAACTCTGACAGTTTTTGTTTTAATTATGTCCTTAATAGTTTGCATGATAAATCCTGATCCAAAGCAATCACTTTTTACAGGCATCAGCTCTCTTTTTGGCTTATCTAATATTTTTCTTTATAGAAATGCAACAGACTATTTTGCAAACTCTGCTGAATTGAATCCATTTACACAAACCTGGTCTTTGGGTATTGAAGAGCAGTTTTATATTTTGTTCCCATTTTTTGTATGGTTTTCGGGATATTCACTCAATAAGCAAAAAGGAGTAAGAAATTTATTTATTTCTATGGGGACTTTATCGATTGCTTCTCTATTTATCTTTAGATATCTATACCCCCAAAACCAACCTGCAGCATATTTCTTAATATCGTCGAGATTTTGGGAGATAGCTATTGGCTGCCTGACTTTTGTTTTAATTCAAAAAAGACCTTCAATAAAAAAAATCATAGAAAAAGTTCCTTCTTTTCTTTTCCTTGGATTGATTTTCTTAATTATGCTTCTCCCAATGCAATGGGCTTCATCGGCAACTGTTGGAATTTCTTTGCTGACCACAGCTCTTATCGTGAGTTTTAAAAAAAATTCAATTGTATACAAGACCTTAACTCATCCTAAAGTGGTTTATATAGGCTTAATCTCCTATCCATTATATCTTTGGCATTGGGGAATAATATCTATAAGTCGTTGGACAATTGGTATTCATTGGTGGTCAATTCCAATGCAGATCGGAATTATATTTTTAATTTCACAAATTTCATATAATTATATTGAGATTCCATTTAGGTATTCATTAACAAAAAATTACGCAAGGTGGCTTATATTTTGTTTAGGAAGCGCTTCAGTCATATTCACAAGCATTATTTCGTTTCTTTTTTATAAGGGAAACTTCAGAATATTTTTAGGGGATAAAAAAAACTCTCAAGATCTTTTAGTCTCTAACTATAAAATTGAAGGAACCGGTATTAATTGGGAAAACTGTTCGTCAGTTAAAAATCAATTTGTGAATTGTTCATGGAAAGATGAATCATCTCAATACCATTATTTTTTAGTTGGGGATAGCCATGCTGCTCATCTTTTGCCAATGCTAAGCCAAATTAAAAAGGAGAATGGTGGCTCTTTTTTTGCAGCAATTTCCGGAGGAAGGCTATTCCCTTCAGGTAGGGCTGATGTGCGATTTCAAAGTTTGAAGAAAAATTTACAGAACTCTGCCAATTCCAAAAAAGTTATTTTGTTAGCTAACGACTGGAGTAATTATGGTGAAAGTTTATCTGGAAATAAGTTTCGTTATGACTTTTCTTTGTTAAATTCAATTTCAAAAGAGAATAGGGCTACTTTAATAATAGTGAATCAAATTCCTGTCTTTAAAGGCAAAACTTATTATGCTACTGCATGTTCTAAGGAGTTTTATAGACCATTCCCACCCAAAGACTGTCCAAAAAACCTAACCTTTGATTATAAAAAATTTGAAAAGGGAAGATTTCTAGTCTCTAAGAATTTCAGTAAATTGGTGAATAATAAATTGAGAGTATTCTCTCCGCACGAAACCATATGTGTCTCAAATAATAAGAAAAACTCTGAATTATCTTGTAAAACTGTTCTAAACAATGAATTAATTTATATAGATGGGAGCCATTTAAGTAGCATAGGTTCGAGATATCTCACAGATGCATTTAATAATTTTGTTCAACTTTCTAAATAAACCATTCATTCTCATAAATACTTTTTTCAATTATTTGTGAGCGGTTTAAGATAGCCTATTCAAGTAATTTATTTTTGAAATTCTCCTCTCTACTTGAAATATTTACAAAGTTTTGTAGAGGTTTATTTAACTTTTTTAATGTTGATTTAGAAACTTTAAGTTTTTGAGAGGTTTGATCCATTTGTATTAAACAATTAAACTCACATTTAGGATCCGTTCTCTGGAAGTCGCTTCTTTGATGAGCACCTCGACTTTCATTTCTCTCAAGTGCCGAAAGAATTGTAGCCTCAGCACTTATCAATGAAGATTGCAAATCAAAAATTAGAGCTAGGTCTTCACAACTATGTTCATTTATTCTTATATCTATATCTTTTAATTTTGTTTTGATAAATCTAATCTTATCAAGACCGATATTAAGTAAATCTTTGCTTTTGATAACTCCACAATTTTCCCACATTATTTGGCGCAACTCATAATGTAAAGGTCTTACTAATTCAGTCCCATTCTTTATGAATTTATTTATATTTTCGTGAGCTGAATTTATAGCTTTACTTGACCTTTCTTGTTGATTTAATTTTTTTGAATAATCTATGCTAGCTAATCCGGCGCGTTTACCGAAGACAAGTATCTCAGCCAGTGAATTCCCACCCAAGCGATTTGCGCCATGAAGACCTCCTGCTACTTCTCCGGCTGCAAATAATCCTTTCACTGAAGTAGATAAATTATTTGGGTCAACTAAGATTCCACCCATAGAATAATGAGCGGTTGGAGCTACTTCCATTGGTGATTTTGAAATATCAAGCATTTGTATCTCAAGAAATTGCTTATAAATGCTAGGTAATTTTTCAATAATAAAATCTTTACTTTTGTGACTAATATCTAAGTATACCCCTCCTCTTTTTGTCCCTCTTCCTTCTTTAATTTCATTATAGTTTGCTAAAGCAACTTTATCTCTTGTAGAGAGTTCCATCCTTTCATTATCATAATTAATCATAAATCTTTCTCCCTTGTTATTAATTAGCTTTCCTCCTTCCCCTCTAACCGCTTCGGTAACTAAAGTCCCTTCAAACTCTTCGGGGAATAACATGCCAGAGGGATGAAATTGTACCATTTCCATATCTACTAACTTACAACCTGCATTAAGTGCTAAATAATATCCGTCCCCTGTATTTTCATTTTTTCTTGATGAGCTTTTTTTCCATATCCTCGTATGTCCTCCTGTACAAATAATCACTGCATCTGCTAAGTGTATTGTTCTCTCAGCTGTACAAGTATTAAATGACATTGCTCCAAAACAAATATCTTTTTTTATTAACAGTTCAGTAACATACTCCGAGTCATAAATGGGGATCTTTAAATCATCAACCTTTTTTAAAAGTGTTTTTAATATTGACAAACCTGTGTAATCTCCAGAGAAGCATGTTCTTCGATATTTATGAGCACCAAAATATCTTTGGTTAAAGTTGCCATCCTCTAGTTTCGCGAAGTTTGCTCCCCATTTATCTATTTCAGTAACCAAAAAAGGGGCTTCTTTTGCCATTATCTCGATCTTTGAAGGATTTCCTATCCCATATCCTTCCAAATATGTATCAACAAAATGTTGTTGCCATGAATCTTCAGTATCTAGATTTCCAAAAGCTGCATTAATTCCACCGGCGGCTAAGACCGTATGGGCATCTGACCTAGGTCTTTTACCAAGGATAGAAACGTCAAGACCAGCTTTTTTTACTTCGATGGCTGATCTCAAACCTGCACCACCACAACCTATTACTAGAACATTTGATATTTGAGTTAAATGGTTATTTAAAATCAATTGAGTTTTGTTTTAATACATATTATAGGAACTTACAGATTTATTTTTTTAGGCTTATCTTCCCTCCTTTAGAAATCAGTCTTTTCGCTATATGTATTTATATTTCTATAAAGAAGCAAGATTTTTTATTAATACAAAAAATCTTATTTTTAAAATATAATTAATTTATACTTTAATCTCTTTAGTTTGTGAAAAATAATTACGAGTCCAAGGATTTTGAATTAGAGATTGCAAACCTTCACATCAAAAAGAACGAAATAAATTGGATCTTGAAACCATACCCTCATGCAATAATTGATAATTTCCTTCCAAAATCGCTTTTTGAGCAAGTTTCATCTACTAAACCTGATGTATTAGATGACTTAAGAAGAACTAATACTACCGGACTGGAATTTAATAAAAAAGAATATGGAATAAAAGGTAAATCTCAAAAATTCCGAATACCAATAGAGATAATGGGATTTGGAATTGGTAAAAATTTATTCAGTAAATTTATGAATCCTTCCAAGATAATTACACTTGCATCACATGATGATTTTGGAGGCTATTATCCTTATCACAGCAGTTCAAGAAATGGTCTTCTTGGTTCCCATGTTGACCATTGTTTTTTGGGAGATAATATCCATTTTGCGAATAGCATTTTCTATGCTCATAAAGAATGGAAAAAAGAATGGCAAGGTGAAACAATCCTATTCAATCATAATGGATTTAAGCCACTAGTTTATATAGAACCAAAACCAAATCGAATGGTTTTATTTATACATTCAAATACAAGTTTCCATGGTGTTAATAAAATACTATGCCCCGAAAAAATAACAAGGAACACTTATTATATGGATTATTATCTACACAGTAATGACATTAAACATCTTGTTGAAAATATACAAAAAGCCGGGAAAGGAAAACCAAAAATAAAATATTCTTATCATCAAACTACATTTATCCCATTCTTTCCATTTGGGTTTAATTCACGACCGACATTCAATACACGAAGGATAGTTACCTATTTTAGAGCCTACATAATTTATCTTTTTTTTAGAATTCTCCCAATAGATTTCAAATATTCAAAGAAATTCAATAGGCTATACAATAATCTTAAAAATTCAATAAAAAGACATATTAATAAGTTTTTTAGTTAGGGTACTAAAGTAGATGAACTTTCGTCATTTTGCTCCTTCAGTTTTAGAAGAAGATGTTATTAATAAGTTTGAAATGACTATCAAAAGTCCTTATATGTTTCTCGTAGCACTAGTCAAAAAAGAGCTCTGTATAGAAATGACAGAAGAAAAAGAAAATCTTTTTGAAATTGAAAAATGAAATATGCCCAGGACTTCTCTCTCTGCTATTGCGCATATTTATTATTCAGCAAAAGTACAAACTGTGATCAAGAAAAATAATCCCTAAATAATAGCTAATTACTCTAATTTAAAAGGTTAGTTAAGAAATCTATCTCCAAGCTCCATAGATAAATCTTCCAATAATTTCTCTAATTGCCCTAGAGCTTTTATTCAAAGAAGAGGAACTGGGCATCCAGCTTGATGGATTCCATAATGAAGCAAAAAAACTTTTATTACTTTTAAAATCTACAGGATATGGTTGAACACTTATCCCCTCACTTTCAAAAACTTTTTTTGCCCTTTTCATGTGAAAGGCACTTGTTACTAGTATGATCTTCTTTTGAATTAAGGGTGAGTCATCATTAAGTAATTTCTTAATTGCTTTGGCTTCCTGAAGAGTATTATTAACGGGAGAAGTGGTAAATAAGTCCTCTTTTGGCAGGCCCATTGAAGTAGCTTCCTTAATATAGATATCTCCTTCTGGAGGTAAATCTGAAGTCAAAGGATTTACTCCCCCAGTAAAAATTAACCTATTTGATTTATTTGCCTTATAAAGATCTACTCCAGCAAGAAACCTATCTGGGTCGTACCATTCAATTATTTTTGAATTTCCAGGAGGCAAATGCCTTCCACCACTTAAAACAACTATTCCATCTGAGGGAGTAACTAAAGAATAATCTAATCTTTTCCATGGATGTTCTAATAATCTCCACAAAATATCAGCAAATAATCCATTGCTAAAAATAAGTAAGAAAATAAATGCTGAATAAATAAATTTTACTTTTTTTCTAAAAATAAAAACCAATAATAAGATTAAAACAATCCCCAATGGAGAGAAAATTAAAGGTAATAATTTGCTGAGTAAGAACGTATCTAAAAATATTATCTAGATATATAATATTAAAACAGATTGTAAGTTTTCAAGAATATTTCTAATTCAATAGATCTTAGTCAAAAAAGAATGTACATAAAATTGCTAGTTAATCGCCAAACAGAACATTGAGAATACTGAATTGTCAATCAGGACTACTAGATTCGAACCTGCGACTTAGTGCTCCATAAGGTTTTGAAAAGTTGGTCTATATGATGCGTAGCTAGGAAGAAAACCATTATTTTTTCGAAGTTGTTTTTAATTTGAAAAAAAATTTGCATAATTTATTACAACTGGTAATTTTAGTGGGCTTCAATAAGTTCAAATGCAAGATCAAAGAATTGAAAAGTTAGTGGCTGTTGCCGTAAACATAACTAAGGTGCTGGTAATAATTTATCTAAGCTTCATAGAAGTATTTAAAATAGTCAAATCACTTCAAAAGTTGTTAGATACTGAATTAGATATTTCTCGAAAATGGGCTTCACAAAATTATTCAATTCTAAAAAAAAGACTAGCGGAACAAAAAATAGCGGGAGTTTAAAAATTATTGCTATAAATTAAGTGAGGCCAAACCTCATCAGCAAAATCTACATTTGCTGCAAGACATAAATTGACTCTATATAGTTGCGAGTCGTTTAATAACCCTTTCAGTAGTTGGAATTTCTGGAAGGGTTTCTTGTTACTGATATTTATTGAGTAAGCGATTATAAATTACCAAAAAAACTATTACTCCACCTATGCCATAAGCTGCATGATATGGGTCATGATGTGCAAGCCAAAGCTCCTGTAAAAATTCCATTAATACTTAACTAACAAGCTCAATAGAATATACAGTATCCTTACAATTATTTTTTTTATCCCATTCCTTTGCAAAAGGAGATTCCATCTCTGCCCCTAATTTTTCTAAGTCAGTACAGTTCATTAACAAATGAGATTTATGGTCATTTACTTTTACAAACTCATAATCAGTTACAAACTCTTTGCACATTTCTTCAAGAAATAATTTAGTTACATCATTTTTAAATTCTTCAAATGTACAGCTAAAAGTTGAAATGATAAGAGTGTTCATAAAAAAGGGGCTAATTGCCCCTAATTATAGATCGACTGTTTATAGATATCTATAAGTAGACTTTAGCGACTATTGGACCAGCTTCTTCATCAGTAAATACAGGTGTGGTTTCCCAATTTAGAAATTCACCCCATTCAGCGGCATGTTGATATATTGCCTTTGGATCATCAGTCTTTAAAACTATCCAACCCTCTAAAGAACCAGGTGCATGATATCTTCCAATCATTTCAACTCCAGGATAATCTCCACCACCACCAAGAAATTTTTCTGCACCTTTTTGATGATACCCAGTCTTAAATGACCAATGCTGAACATAAAGCATTTTTTTTTTGATTTTTATTGGCTTTCTATTACTAGCAAAAAAAATCATTCCTGAAAACAAATAATTTTAAATGCCACCTTTTTTTGATCGACTTTCAATTAATTTGTCCACTTTCTGTCCATTTAGGCGCGGACAAATTTTTTCAATAAAAAGCGAGTTTGGGGAACTATTTAGTATGAATTGGTTTTTAAGAGTCGGGGCGACAGGATTCGAACCTGCGACCTAGTGCTCCCAAAGCACTAACCCAAAATAAGCTATAACTAAGATTTCTAGTCATAACCTGAGTAGTAGCAATATAGTATTGTTTTCTATTGTTCGTATATGTTCATTAGAGGTTGACTTTTTCGCACACTTTTCGCATAAATATATTCCTTCTGTTTAATTAAGGTTAAGATGATTAAAAATTTGAATTTTAAAAGAAAATAAATGTATGAAGAGGTATTCAAAAATATAGATGATGTTTTCTGGAAAGATGCTGGATGCAGTAGTGAACTTGATTATATAGAGCAAACTAGCTGGATTCTATTTCTAAAATATTTAGATGATTATGAAGATGAGAAAGAAACTGCAGCAATTTTAAATGGAGAAACTTATGAAAGAATTATTGATAAACAATTCAGATGGACAGAGTGGGCTTATCCGAAGACTACTAATGGGAAACTTAATTATGATATTGCATTAACAGGAGATGATTTACTTGAGTTTGTTAATAAAGAGCTTTTCCCTCATCTTGCCGGTTTTAAACAAAGTGTAGAGAATCCAAAAAGTGTAGATTACAAAATTGGCGAGATATTTTCTGAACTCAGAAATAAATTACAAAGTGGTTATTCCCTTCGAGATGTAATAAATAAAGTTAACGATCTTAAATTTCTCAGCAATAAGGAAAAGCTCGAATTAAGCAGTTTATATGAAGATAAGATCAAAAATATGGGGAATGCTGGGCGAAATGGTGGCGAGTACTATACTCCGCGCTCTCTTATCAAAAGCATAGTAAAAGTTATCAATCCACAAATTGGAGAGACTGTTTATGACGGCGCAGTGGGAAGTGCGGGCTTCTTATGTGAAGCTTTTGATTGGATGAGTAAAAGTAAAGAATTAAATGCCGCTGAATTTCAACAGCTTCAAAACAATACCTTTTACGGCAAAGAGAAGAAAAGTCTTGCTTATGTTATTGGAATTATGAATATGATTCTTCATGGAGTTGAAGCCCCAAATATTGTTCATACAAATACCCTAGCTGAGAACCTCGCAGATGTTCAGCAAAAAGATAGGTTTGATGTGATCCTCGCTAATCCTCCTTTCGGTGGTAAAGAACGATCAGAAATTCAGCAAAATTTTCCAATAAAAACTTCTGAAACTGCTTATCTATTTCTCCAGCATTTTATAAAGATGTTGAAATCAGGTGGTAGGTGTGGAGTTGTTATCAAAAATACTTTTCTCAGTAATAAAGACAATGCAAGCATTGCACTACGAAAACAACTCATTGAAGAATGCAATCTTTTTTCTATCTTGGATTTACCTCAAGGATCATTCATTGGGACTGGAGTTAAGACAGTTGTTTTGTTTTTTGAAAAGGGTATCCAAACAGAAAAAATCTGGTACCACCAGCTTAATGTTGGTAGAAGTATAGGTAAAAATAATCCGCTTAATGAAAATGATTTAAAAGATTTTGTTCATAAAGCTAATAAAAAAGAATTATGTAATAACAGCTGGCTTATGGATATTAGAGAAATTAATATAGATACCTATGATTTGACAGTGAGGAATCCTAACAAGAAAGAAGAAATAGACAATCGTACTCCTCATGAAATCATTGCTGAAATTGAAAAGTTGGATAAACAAGCTGCTGAATATTTACTCAAGATTAAGGAGTTGTTTTAATGCAAAAAGTTTTGAAGTTGGGTGAAGTCTGTGATTTGCAAAATGGATTTGCATTTAAGTCTAAGGATTATGTTGAAAACTCAAATACACTAAACATTCGAATGAGCAATATACGTCCAAACGGTAAATTTGATGAGTCTCATAATATTAAATATTTACCTGATAGCTATGGAGATAAATTCAGAGACTATAGATTGCATGATGGAGATTTAATAATTGCAATGACTGATATGGCAGGTAATCCAAAAATCTTAGGTATGCCAACAACTGTTAGAAATTTGAATGGAAGGACTTTTTTACTTAATCAACGAGTTGGGAAATTACATAAATTCTCAAAAGAAATATATGTACCCTATCTCTGCTATTTTCTTTCAACATTAAAAAATTTTTATAAGAAAAAAGGTACAGGCGGATTGCAAATAAACATCAGTAAAAAAGATATTTTATCTGCAGATATTTTAGTACCACCACTTTCAGAGCAAAAAAGTATTGTGAAAAAACTTGATGCGGCTTTAAGTGATGTTGATAATTTAATTGCTGAAATATCTAATCAAATTAAAAATAGTCATTATTTAGTCAAATTAGCGATAAATTCTAAAATAGAAAATTTACCTTCTTCTTCTTACCAAAAAATTGGGGAAGTATGTTCTTTGGTAAGAGGGCCTTTTGGTGGAAGTTTAAAGAAAGCTTTTTTTGTAGAAAAAGGACTAGCTATCTATGAACAATCTCATCCAATAAATAATCAATGCGAGATCTTTAGATATTTTATTACTGAAGAAAAATTTGAAGAAATGAGAAGATTTGAGGTAAAACCTAACGATATATTGATGAGTTGCTCAGGGGTAACTCTTGGGAGGACAACTATTGTTCCTACCGATGCTCCTAAAGGAATTATTAATCAGGCTTTGCTAAAAATAACCCCTTCAGTTTTTCTTTTAAGTGAATATTTGAGATTAATAATGCAGAGTAATTTTTTTCAAAAACGAATATGGGAAGTTTCTGGAGGTGCTGCACAGCCAAACGTACCCTCAGTTAAAATTCTTAAAAATATGACTATACCTGTACCTTCACTTAAAGAACAAAAGAAATTTATCGACTGGAAACAAACCTTAGATAAATATAAATTGGCTAGTCTTTACGAACAAAAAAGAAACCTATTAATAACATTAAAAGAAGCAATACTCTTAAATGAGGTGCAATCTAAAGAATAATGAATGAAGCAGAAACTCGAGCTGAATTAATAGATCCAAAGCTGCAAGCAGCTGGATGGAAAACTGATATTGCTAATGGTGTTCGGGTTCGTCGTGAGTATCCAATTAATGATGGAGAAATAAGGGCTGGAGGTATTCGTACTGGAAAATTAGTAGCTGATTATATTCTTGAATTTAAAAACATAAAACTTGCTGTAGTAGAAGCAAAGAGTAATGAGCTAGATGTTAGTGAAGGAGTAGCGCAAGCAAAGCTATACGCAGAGAAACTAAGAATTAAAAATAGCTATGCAACTAATGGAAAAGAAATTTATGAAATAAATCATGAGTCAAAGACTGAAGGAACAGTGTCTTCCTTTCCCTCCCCCGATGAACTTTGGGAAAGAACTTTTAAAGAAACCAATGAGTGGACTGATCGATTTAATGCAATACCTTTTGAAGATAATAATGGAACAATGCAAGCTCGCTACTATCAAGAGCTTGCAGTTAATCGTGTCGTTCATGCGATTGCAAATAACAAAGATCGCATTTTACTAACCCTTGCTACTGGAACAGGAAAAACATTTATTGCTTTTCAGATTGCATGGAAATTATTTAAAAGTAGATGGACTATTCAGAGAAATGCTAAGAGACAACCTCGTATCCTTTTTTTAGCTGATAGAAATATTCTTGCTAATCAAGCATTTCTAGATTTTGGTGCTTTTGAAGAAGATGCATTAGTTAGAATAAATCCAAAAAATATCGTAAAAAGTGGAGAAGTCCCTAAAAACGGAAGCATTTTCTTTACTATTTTTCAGACCTTTATGAGTGGGGAGAAAGGTGAACCTTATTTTGGTCAATATGAAAAAGATTTTTTTGATTTAGTAATTATTGATGAGTGTCATCGTGGGGGTGCTAATGATGAAAGTAATTGGCGGGATATTTTAAAGCATTTTTCAAGTGCAGTTCATTTAGGTCTTACGGCCACCCCAAAAAGAACTACCAATACAGACACTTATAAATATTTTAGTGATCCTGTTTTTGAATATAGTCTCAAAGAGGGAATTCAAGATGGGTTTTTAACCCCATTCAAAGTAAAGAGGATTCAAACTACTATCGATGAGTATCAATATACAAATGATGACAAAATTATTGAAGGAGCAGTGGAAGAGGATCGTATTTATAAGGAACAAGACTTTAATCGTTTGATAATTATTAAAGATAGAGAAAGGAAGCGAGTTCAAGAATTACTTTCTGTGATAAATAATGATGAAAAAACATTAGTTTTTTGTGCAACTCAAGCACATGCCGGAATGATTAGAGATCTTATAAATCAGGAAGTTGAAAATAAATCAATTGATTATTGTGTTCGAGTAACTGCCAATGATGGTGTTATCGGAGAAACTTATTTAAAACAATTTCAAGATAATGAAAAATTAATTCCTACTATTCTCACTACAAGTAGAAAACTGAGTACTGGAGTTAATGCACGAAATGTAAGAAATGTAGTGTTACTTCGTCCTGTAAATAATATGATTGAGTTTAAGCAAATAATTGGTAGAGGTACGAGGCTTTTTGAAGGGAAATACTATTTCACGATCATAGATTTTGTAAATGCATATTATCTTTTTAATGATGATTCTTGGGATGGTCCTCCTTCAGAACCTCCCGAGGTCATCAACCCTCCTCCCACTCCGCCAATTTCTCCAACACCGCCTATAGACCCGCCACCTACAGACCCACCACCTATAGATCCACCTCCAACTAAAGTTCGTATAAAGTTGAGCGATGGTAAGTTTAGAGAAATACAAAGTATGCAAAGTACTTACTTTTACGTAGATGGTAAACCAATAAGTTCAGCAGAATTTCTTAAGCATATATTTGATAAATTAAAACTTCCTAAGTTGTTTAATAGTGAATCAGAATTGAGAAATTTATGGGCAAATCCTTTGACGAGAAAAGATCTCCTAGAAAAGCTAGAGAGAGAGGGTTGTCATGTAGATGATTTGAGAAAATTACAGGAACTAATTGATGCTAAAAATAGTGATCTCTTTGATGTCCTTGAGTACATAGTCTATTCAAAGAAACCCGTTTCTAGAGAATTAAGAGTCGAAACCAATAGATCTAAGATCCTAAATTTTCTAAACTCTAATCAAAGAGAATTTGTTCAATATGTTTTGCAAAATTATATTGATATAGGTGTAGATGAACTTGATATTAGTAAATTAAGTACAGTTGTAAGAGCAAAATATGGAAGTATTAATGCTGCACAAGAAACTCTAGGAACTGTAGAGGAAATTAAAGAAATATTTATCGATTTTCAAAAAAACCTTTATACAAAGATTTCTGCATAGAAATTGTCCACATCCCTTAATTCAGATGCCTAAAAAAGCAAGATAGTCTGAATTAAACCTTATTTATGCATTAAAGAAGAACCTTTTTTGAAAGGTAACATTGTTCGCAAGAGTACCTTGTTGTTCGTATATTTTCGCACCAGTTTCGCACTAGCTATTTTGTCAATCGCTGAGAAGTCAATCGGGGCGACAGGATTCGAACCTGCGACCTAGTGCTCCCAAAGCACCCGCGCTACCAAGCTGCGCCACGCCCCGCTCATAAGATCTTAGTTCATAACATGCATCTATAAAAGGCCAAATTACTAAATATTTTATAAAAAATCACTTTTTAATCCAAAAATGATTTTAATTTATTTTTCAGGGAAAAATAGTTTTACTAAATTTATAAACTAGTTTATAGAAATCAAGAAATTACTTATAAGTTGGCTTTGAAATTTTTTTAAATTACGTCATATTTATATTATAAATTGAATTCCATGAGGATATCCATCTGAATTGCTTTCGGGAATTTGCAGTATGAAAAAATTAGAAGATTTGATTCTCACTTATAAGGATTTTCCAAAAAAAGGAATTGATTTTAAGGACGTTCTAGAAATTCTTCAATATCCAGATATTTTTCAGGAACTTGTTCTAAAAATGTCTTCAAATCAATTTTTAAAAAATGCTGAAGCAATAATTTCAATAGATGCGAGGGGATTTATTTTTGGCACTGCAGTTGCTTTAAAATCATTTAAGCCCATGATTGTGGCGCGAAAACCTGGAAAACTACCAGGACAATTATTAACAAGAGAATATGATTTGGAATATGGAAAAAATTCTCTTTCAATACAAAGTAATGCCCTGAAAAAATTCAATTCTTTTGTAATCGTAGATGATTTGTTAGCTACAGGAGGAACTGTTAATTGTGTCTCAAGATTGCTTCAATTTCATGGAAAAGAAGTTTTAGGTTTAATTACCGTTGTTGAGTTGAAGAAACTGGAAGGTAGGTTAAAACTAGATTTTCCTGTTGAGTCAATGATTTCGCTTTAAAAATAGTAGGAAGCAAATTAAATTAATAGTATAAATTTAATCAAACTCTAAAATTCTAAAAAATATATTTTAAGCTCCAAATTTAAAAATAGTGAAGAGATTTTTAATTGTTTTTTTGAACCTATATGATTCCTGCCGAACCAGCTGTGAAACCGACAGCTAGAAAAAAAATAAATTCTAGTAAATCTCTAGGCAAAGAATTTACTATTAGACTAATTTGAGTCATTTAACCTTGTGCTCCTCAGGTATAGTTTTAGGAAAATATAACTAATTATTTTTTTTGTTGAGAGAAAGAACAGTCTTTTTTTCTTTTTTCTAAAGATTTCAAAAAAAGTAAAACATTAAAGGTAAATAATTCTAAAATCCCAATGAAAAGTATTAACCAAATTAATCTACTGCTCAAATTCTATATAAATGCTATATTTTTTACTATTAAGTCCCAATTATGAGAATTTATGGATTACAAAAAGAAATCCTTAAATAAATTAAACCAAAAGGAAAGCTACGAGGAAATTGACACTAGGTTGGCTTCTGGATGGTACGTCGATACTGTTGATAATAAAAAAAAGAAAAAATATAAAACAGAAAAAGTTTCTTTCAAAATTTCAAAAAAAATTTAAACATCAAACTTTAAAAAACATTTATTTTCTATTGAATAAGAAGAGATTGAGATTATATATTCTATGGAATTTGACTGTACAACTTAAAAAAGTGGCACAAATCCTTTAGTTATGTATCTGTTGATACTTGATTTTGGATACCAATATACACTATCTTGAGGTGTACTTTAAATTTCGTGTGAGGAAATTTATGAAGCTTTTCAAGAGCTTGCTCGTAGCTCCTGCATCATTGGGACTACTAGCGCCTATGGCAGCAACTGCAAATGAAGTCACTATTAATGACTTTAATGCTGCTGAAGAAATTGCAGTTACTAATAGCCGTGTAGACGGTTTAGAAGCCAGATTAAACAATTTTGAAGCTGGCAGTTTCTCAGAAACAACTACTGCATCATTTAGCGTTGACACCGTTTTAGGTGCTATTGACGGTAATGGTAATGCTGCTGGTGAAGGCGAAGAAACAGGTTTTGACTTCCAATTCAACATCGGTTTATCAACAAGTTTCACAGGTGAAGATTCACTTGATATAGCTATCGATAACGGTAGTGCAACACTATCTCCAATAGGATCCAAAATGGGTTTCGACAGTGGCACTAGCTTAGTTGTTGATGGTGTTACATATTCATTCCCTGTTGGTGGAGCAACAATGGTAGTTGGTGATTCAACTGACGTTAGTGCTACATTTACAGGAGCTTGTACTTATAGTGCATTCACTGATGCAACACCAGATGACTGTGGTACTGGTAACTCTCTAGGTGTAGGTGGTAAAGGTGTTACAGCAACTCTAGGTTATGCATTTGATTCTGGATTCTCAATAGCTGGTGGAATTTCATCTCCACAAAGTGAAATCGTAGGTGATGCTGCTGACGTATACGGTCTTAATGCTGCTTATTCAGCAGACAGTTATGGAGTAGCTCTTGCATATGTTACTGATGATGGTGGAACAGGCGCTGAGACAACAATATGGGGTCTTAACGGTTACTACACTTTTGATTTAGCAAGCGTAAGCGTTGGTTATGAAACTTCAGAATCAGGCGGAACTGATAAATCTGGATACTTCGTTGGTTTATCATTCCCAGAAGTTGGCCCTGGTTCAGTAAACGTTGCTGCAGCAACTACTGCACTTACTGCTGATGCTGACCCTGAGTATCTTATATATGAAGCGTCTTATTCTTATCCAGTAAACGATGCCATGACTATTACTCCTGGTATATTTATCGAGGAGACTTCTGGTGATGATTTAACAGGTGTAGCTGTTAAAACTTCATTCTCTTTCTAATAACTTAGATAGAAAAAACTACGCACAAAAAGGGGCCTGCTTTACAGCAGGTCTTTTTTTTGAAATTTAAGATAAAAAAGATATTTTTGATTTATTTACATTACTTTAAATTTCAGTCTTAATATAATTTATTTATGTATTAGTATTATTAAAAGCTTTTTTAAAATATTTATAATTCAATGGTTCCAATTTTTAAATGTTTAATGTGTAGAAAGGATATAGAAAGATCAACAAAAACATTTTGGAGTAAAAAGGGGCATTTGTTGTGCTCTACATGCTTAGATAACATAGATAAAAAGAAAATTTAGATTGTTAAATTCAGAAAAAGTTTATTAATGCTATTTCTTCAAACGAGCCTGAAACAATTTAGTCAAATAAATCTTTATCTATTATTACTGTACATAAACATAATCTTGTAATAGGTTAATCGTTTCTTAGGGCTATTTGCCAATAAAATTGGATATAAAAAAAGTATTAGATAACCTAAATAAAAAAAACCTCAAGTTATTTTGAAATTTAAGTAAACTAAATTTCAAAATAACTTGAGTTTGACTAAGATATAGAAAAATCCTTAAGGTTACATCAAATATTTGATGATGATAGCTAAATTTTAAAATTCTGAGTAATTAAAAATTTAAAACCAACCAGGAATGATTTGTCCAGTTGTTACATATGCGCCTACAGCTGCAACGAAACCTAACATTGCTGCCCAACCGTTAAAACGTTCTGCTTCAGGAGTCATGATTAAAAAGTGAAATGTATATGAATGATTGTAACAGAGATTATGAAGCTTTGTAAAGTAAATTTTAGTTTTTTTACGAAATTCCTTGATTTATTATAAATTAAGCCTTTTACTCACAGTCTTGTTACATAAATGTGTTATCTGATTTCTTTGTTCGGTAAACATTGAAGGAATTAATTTCGATTAATCCGTAACAATTTAATTGATGTTTTAAATAAATCTAAATAGTATTTCGGCAAATAAGATTTATAACTGGTTTATTATTTAGCACCCTGATGGAAATCCTAGATCCATTTAAAAACGAACTTGCTTAGAATGTTACCCCAAATTGTTAAATAGCTGAAAACTAAACAATTAAGTTAAAAATATTCGAAACTTGAAGATATTTCTTTCACTTTTAAGAAGATGAACTCAATTAAAAATGTGGGTCGCCTGAGATTCGAACTCAGGACCAGCCGGTTAAAAGCCGGATGCTCTACCGCTGAGCTAGCGACCCATTTTGTAAAATCGAGTACATATGAAATTATCCCTTTTAAAGGTAAAAAAAACAACTTTTTATCTCAAGTTGAACAATAGAAAAACAATTCTTAACTTATGAAATAAAAATTTAAAATTTCTCTCTAAATTTACAGTTAAAAGTTAAAATAATTTAATTAGTAATAGGATTTCTAAAATGCTTAGAACGATTGTAGTTTTCGCACCCATTATCGCGGCTTTAGCTTGGGTTGTATTCAATATACAAAAGCCAGCAAGAGAGCAATTCAATAGGGACTTTTTGGGTAAGGATTAATTCAATTTGGTAGATAAAGAAGTAATAGTTATTGGTGCTGGTCTTGCAGGATCAGAAGCTGCTTGGCAATTGGCAAATTCTGGCGTACCTGTCAAGCTGGTAGAAATGAGACCTCAAAAATCAACCCCCGCTCATCATACGGGTGAATTTGGAGAATTGGTTTGTAGTAATAGTTTTGGGGCTTTAAGTCCTGATAGGGCTGCAGGTTTATTGCAAAAAGAACTAAGAATTTTTAAATCATTGATAGTTCAAACAGCAGACAAATTTGCTGTACCTGCAGGAGGTGCCTTGGCGGTTGATAGATCTAAATTTAGTATCGCTTTAACTGATGCTTTATCTAATCATCCTTTAATTGAAATTAAGAGATTTGAACAATTAGATCTCCCAAATAAAGAAAATATAACGATCCTCGCAACTGGTCCATTAACTGCTGATGAATTGTCTTACGAAATTCAAGCTTTTACGGGTATCGGTGAGTGTCATTTTTTTGATGCCGCTAGTCCTATTATTTACGGAGATACTATTGATCAAGAGATTATATTTAAAGCTAGTAGGTACGACAAAGGAGATCCGGCATATCTAAATTGCCCTATGGATGAAAACGAGTATATCCATTTCAGAAATGAACTAATAGAGGGAGAGCAAGCTAATTTAAAAGACTTTGAGAAAGAGTCAGCTAATTTCTTTGAAGCTTGCTTACCAATTGAAGAAATTGCTAGAAGAGGAGTTGATACAATGAGGTACGGACCATTGAAATCTATTGGTTTGTGGAATCCAAAATGGGGAGATTTATTTGATAGGGAAAATAGGTTAAAAAAGCGACCTCATGCAGTTGTCCAATTAAGGAAAGAAGATTTAGAAGGAAAATTGCTAAATATGGTAGGTTTTCAAACTAATCTTAAATGGTCTGAGCAAAAAAGAATATTTAGGTTGATTCCTGGTTTAGAAAAGGCTGAGTTTGTTCGTTTTGGAGTAATGCATAGAAATACTTTTTTAGAATCTCCAAAATTACTTTTACCGACATTACAATTCATTAAAAGAGAAAACCTTTTTGCTGCGGGTCAAATAACGGGGACGGAAGGTTATGCAGCAGCAGCAGCAGGGGGCTTGCTTGCAGGAATAAATGCATCCTTATTAGCTAAGGGTAAAAAACCAGTAAGTTTTCCTGATGAATCAATGATTGGTTCTCTAATGAATTTTATCAGTAACAAAAATCAAATATTATCTAATCAGAAAAAGAATAAATTCCAACCAATGCCTGCTTCATTTGGTTTAGTTCCAGAACTAACTAAAAGAATAAAAGATAAAAGATCAAGGTACAAAGCATATCAAGAAAGATCTACAGAAGCCTTGAATGCCTTTAAAAATAAACTTGATTCTTGTTTTGATAAAGACCACTTACTCAGCAAAATTTACTAAGATTAGTTATCAAAGATCCAAAAAATGGAATTTAATAAGGAAAACTTCGATGCAATTATTATTGGCTCAGGAATAGGAGGGTTAGTAACTGCTTCACAATTGGCGGCGAAAGGAGCTCAAGTATTAGTTCTTGAAAAATATATTATTCCAGGTGGGAGTGGAGGCTCTTTTAAGAGAAAAGGCTATACCTTTGATGTAGGGGCTTCAATGATTTTTGGATTTGGAGATAAAGGTTATACCAATTTATTAACTCGTGCTTTGAAAGATGTGAATGAAAAATGCGAAACTATTCCCGATCCTGTTCAACTGGAATATCACTTACCACGTAACTTTAATATTTCGGTAGATAAAAATT
The DNA here is from genome assembly GCA_003210155.1 of Prochlorococcus sp. AG-424-E18. Classification (GTDB taxonomy): domain Bacteria; phylum Cyanobacteriota; class Cyanobacteriia; order PCC-6307; family Cyanobiaceae; genus Prochlorococcus_A. Next base: position 94,105 of record QCNC01000005.1, read on the forward strand.
ATGAGCAATTCATAAGCAAATTATCAGCTAGTTTCCCCAAGGAAAAAAATGGTATCAAGAAATTCTATGATACTTGTGCAAGTGTATTTAAATGTTTAGATTCAATGCCTCTTTTATCAATAGAGGATCCAAGTTATCTTTTTAAAGTTTTCTTTAAATCTCCATTATCCTGTTTAGGGTTAGCTAGATGGTTACCAGTAAATGCAGGAGATGTTGCGAGAAAGTTTATAAAAGATCCTGAACTTTTAAGATTTATCGATATCGAATGTTTTTGCTGGTCTGTAATGCCAGCTCTAAAAACCCCTATGATTAATGCGGGAATGGTATTTACAGATAGGCATGCTGGGGGGATAAATTATCCAAAAGGGGGAGTTGGAACGATAGCAGAGAAGTTTGTTTCTGGTATTGAAAAATTAGGAGGAAAAGTTAGATATAAAGCCAATGTGACTGAAATCCTCTTAAAGGATAAGAAAGCGGTAGGAGTTAAGCTCTCAAATGGGGAAGAGATATATTCAAATATTATTGTGTCCAACTCTACTAGATGGGATACATTTGGATTAAAATATAACACTAAAGGATTAATTTCTAGTAAAAACGTGCCAAAAAGTGAATATAAGTGGTCAGAAACTTATAAACCCTCACCTTCTTTTGTTTCTATTCACCTTGGAGTAGAAAAAAATCTAATATCCGATAATTTTAATTGTCATCATATAATCGTTGAAAATTGGGATGAATTAGAAAGCGAAAAGGGAGTAATTTTTGTTTCTATACCTACTTTGCTTGACTCGTCTTTGGCTCCAGAAGGTAAACATATAGTACATGCATTTACTCCTTCATCGATGAGTGAATGGGAAGGTCTATCAAGAAATGAATATTTGCAAAAGAAAGAAAAATATTTTTCTTTTCTTATTGAAAAAATATCAACTATTCTTCCTAATCTTGAACAAAATATTGATCACAAAGAAATTGGTACTCCTAAAACTCATAAAAAGTTTCTTGGAAGATATGAGGGTAGTTATGGGCCAATTCCCAGTAAAAAGTTGCTTGGACTTTTGCCAATGCCTTTCAACACTACAAAAATTCAAAACCTTTATTGTGTAGGGGATTCATGCTTCCCTGGCCAAGGCCTAAATGCAGTTGCTTTTAGTGGATACGCATGCGCTCACAAAATAGGTGCAAAGTTAAACATAAACGGTTTTAAATTGCCCGACTAAAAGGATCCTTCTGAAATGATAGAAAAATTTAAAACTCTTTTTTTTGTGAAAAGTTCGTTAATTAGTCTCTATTTAGCGCTTACAATTCCTCTACCATTTATTTCAATCGAAAAATTAAAAATTCCCTCAATTATAATTTTTGCTATGGGACTTTATTTGATAATCAATATCACTAGTGATTATGTAGAAACTTGCAGTAATAAAATTTCATATAAAAGTAGCTTTATTTCTAAATTCTTAG
>QCNC01000006.1 GCA_003210155.1 Prochlorococcus sp. AG-424-E18
GAGGAAATTATCAAAGAGAGAATAGATTTTCAAAAAAATTATTGTGTTCAACAAATGAAAAATGAGAAGACAAGCATGGTTCTCTTAAAATATTTTGATGAAAAATGGGTCAATAACTACATAAAAACAGTACTCTTCGATTTTTAATGAAATTAAAAATATATAAAAATTTATTTATTTATTTTTTATTATTTACACCAATATCTCTTGGTGTTATTTCCTGTTCTGGAAATAATAAATCTATTTCAAAATTTAAAGAGGAAATAACTTCAGATTTCATACCTCCTATTACAGCTGTTGCCGCACTTGGTCAACTTTCTCCTTCGGGAGAGATTAGACAATTGGCAGCTCCAATAAGTCAGTTTGGCACTTCCCCTCGAATTGTCGAAATTTTAGTAAATGAAGGTGATTTCGTAAAAAAAGGTGATATTCTTGCAATCTTTGAAAATGGAGAAAAATTAATCGCTGATCTTGAAAGGAACGAAAATCTAATTAATACTATCAACAAAGAAATTACCCTAAAGAAAGATCAAATTCAAAGGTATAAGTTGGCTTTGAATAAAGATGTATATTCTTTTGTAGATTTTTCACAGAGAAAAGATGAATTATTAAAATTGCAAAAACAGAAAATAAACCTTATCGGAGATCAAAAAAACATCAAGATAGATCTATTCAATTCAAAACTAAGGAGTCCAATCGATGGTTTTATCCTTGGAATAAACACGAGAGTTGGTGAAAGGCCCCAAAATGAAGGGATTTTGGATATTGGTTCTAGTCAAAAAATGGAAGCTTTGATTGAGGTTTATGAATCTGACATCGATAGGGTCTTTATCTCTCAGAATGTTGAATTGAGCAGTGAGAATGGCGGTTTTCAAAAAAATCTTAAGGGAAAGGTAATTAGGATTAGTCCTCAGGTAAAACAAAGAAAAGTTCTATCGACTGATCCAACAGGGGATGCTGATTCACGAATTATCGAGGTACTAGTAAAACTAGATCAAGATTCTATAGATATCGTTCAAAAATATGCAGGAATGAAAGTGATTGCAAAATTTATTCCCTAATGAGTTTTTCTTTTTTAAAATTTAGAAAAATACCATTAGCTTGGTTGTTATTAACTAGGCAACCATTAAGGTTAGCAGTTGCCATAGCTGGAATAAGTTTTGCAGGGATTTTGATGTTTATGCAATTAGGTTTTAGAGATGGTTTATTTGACACGAGCGTAACTATTCATAAACTTCTAGATGCCGATCTTGTTTTGATAAGCCCCAGATCAAAAAGTTCTATAAGCATGAGTGGATTCCCAAAAAGAAGATTAATTCAAACTCTCGCTATAGAGGATGTTGAAAAAACTGCTCCCGTTAATCTAAATTATTTACTTTGGAGAAATCCCGAAAACCTTAAAACTAGATCAATACTTGCATTAGGTTTTAATCCCTCCGATTCACTTCTTTTAGATGAGGGATTCTCAAAGAAAGCTTATAAATTGAGAAATCCATCAAGAGTTCTTTTTGACAAACTATCTAGACCTGAATTTGGACCGATTGAAGAATGGTTCTTATCTGAAAAAAAAGTTGAGACTGAGGTTGCTGGTAAAAGAGTAATTGTTGAGGGCCTTGTGGAGTTGGGACCATCTTTTGGCGCGGATGGGAATTTGATAACTAGTCGAGAAACCTTCTTAAGACTTTTTCCTGCTAATCCTCCTGGTAGTATAGAAATTGGTTTGGTAAAGCTAAAAAAAGGATCTGAACCTGAATTGATTTCAAGAATTTTAAATAACTCACTTCCAAATGATGTTAGGGTTCTTACAAAAAATCAATTTATAGAATTTGAGAAGAATTATTGGAAAAATAGTACTGCAATAGGTTTTATATTTAGTTTGGGAGCATTGATGGGTTTCGTTGTAGGGTGTGTGGTTGTTTATCAAATTCTTTATAGTGACGTTACAGATCACCTCCCAGAGTACGCCACCTTGTTGGCAATGGGTTATAGACTTAAGTCCCTTTTCTTTGTTGTAGCTAGAGAGGGGTTTTTGTTGGCATTGTTTGGTTATTTACCTGCTTATTTCTCTGGTCAAATACTTTATTCAGTTATAAGAAGTTCTACTAAACTCCCAATAATAATGGATGCAGACAAAACTATTTTAATCTTCGTATTAGTTTTAGTTATGTGTATGGGGTCCGCCGCTGTTGCGATGCGTAAATTAGTTGACGCTGATCCTGCCGAAATTTTTTAACAAAGAAGATAAATGGTTAAAGCTAATAAAACAAAAAGTAATTTTAAAAACCTTAAAACAGTCTCAATAAATAATTTGAGTCACTTTTATGGAAAAAATGAGAATAAAAAACAAGTTCTTAATGACGTTAATTTAAATATTGATAAAGGAGAGTTGGTTCTTTTGAAAGGACCTTCTGGATGTGGTAAAACAACTCTTTTAACATTAATTGGTGCCTTGAGAACCTGTCAAAGTGGAGATTTAACTGTATTAGATAGTCAGTTAAATGGAGCATCAAGGAAAACTCGTCAGATTCTTAGAAGAAGTATTGGCATGATTTTTCAAGGTCACAATCTTCTGAGATGTTTAACAGCAGAACAAAATGTCCAGATGGGCGCCGATTTAATAAAAGGTTTAACATATTTGCAAAGACGTGAAATAGCACGGAATTGGTTGTCAGCAGTAGGATTAGAAGATCATCATAAAAAGTTGCCAAATGACTTATCTGGTGGGCAGAAACAAAGAGTAGCAATTGCTCGAGCTTTATCTGCAAACCCAAAACTTTTATTAGCTGATGAGCCCACTTCTGCTTTAGATAGCGTCACAGGAAGAGAAATAGTAACCCTATTAAGGAAACTAGCAAAAGAGCAAAATTGTTCTGTACTTATGGTGACGCATGATCCAAGAATTTCTGATATGGCTGATAGGATATTAAATATGGAAGATGGTAAAATATATAGTGCTCATAGTGAGCTAATATAATTAAAAGTTAAAAATTTTATGTCTAAGAGAAGGAATCTAAAAAAAGAAAAGCAGGAACGTAATAGAGCCTATGCTAGAAAATTCAAAAAAAGGAAATTAAGAACTGATGGAAGACCTGATGGTGGAAACGTTACAGGTACAGCAAATAACGGCGGTGCAGCTGATTAGGGAATATCTTTTATTTTTATATTTTGGAGTTCAATATATTATGCAAATTTAAGACATAATCATGAATGTAAGTATAGTTATACCGACTTACAATAGATTACCTATACTAGAGAAATGTCTATTTGCGCTTGAGAATCAAAAATTAAATACAAATATAAGTAATTATGAAGTAATAGTAGTTGATGATGGATCAACTGATGGGACACCCTCATGGATAAATAAAAACAAAGCTAATCTCCCACACGTTGTACTTTTTCAGCAAGAACATGGAGGGCCTGCACTTGGAAGAAATCTGGGAGTAATTAAATCAAAATATGAAATTGTTATATTCATTGATAGTGATCTTATTGTTTTAGACAATTTTATAAATTGCCATGTAGAAAAATTACTTGCCTTTTGGAGAAAAAATGATAAAAAATGTTTTACCTATGGCTCGGTAGTAAATACATCTAATTTTCTAAATCCTCAGAGTGAAAAACATAAAATAATAGACACTTCTTTTGCATACTTTGCTACTGGGAATGTAGCGATATCAAAAGAATTGATTTTAAGAGTGGGATTATTTGATACTTCTTTTAGTCTTTACGGTTGGGAGGATTTAGAACTTGGAGAAAGATTAAAAAAAATTGGTACAAAATTAATTAAATGCCCAAATGCAGTAGGTTTTCATTGGCATCCGGCATTTAATTGCGAGCAAATAGATTCATTAATAGCTCAAGAAAAAGAGAGGGCAAAAATGGCTTTAGTGTTTTATAAGAAACACCCAAATTTAAGGGTCAGATTTATGATTCAATTAACTCCTCTCCATAAATTACTTTGGCAAATTCTTTGCTTGGGAGGACTAATCAGTGTTGATAGAATCCTTCCTCTATTAAGATTCCTAGTAAATATAAGAAGAAATAGACTTGCACTTGAAATACTTAGGATCCCTCTAAATATGATTTACATTAAACAGTTAACCAAATCAAAATAAAAAACTTTTAGAAATACACATCACTTGCTAATATAGTTGAAATAAACTTCACACATCTGACAGTTTCGGGTGAATTATTAATACTAATTCCCCGTCAGATGGAGGCTAACCCGAAACCCTTTTTAAATTATGGCTGTTGTATCACTATCAGAAATGATGGAAGCTGGTGCTCATTTTGGGCATCAAACTAGACGTTGGAATCCCAAGATGTCTAAGTATATATATTGCGCGAGAAATGGAGTTCATATTATTGATCTTGTAAAAACAGCATTGTGTATGAACAATGCATATAAATGGACGAGAAACGCTGCAAAAAGCGGTAAACGTTTCCTATTTGTTGGTACAAAAAAACAAGCATCAGATGTAGTAGCTCAGGAAGCTACACGCTGTGGAGCTGCATATGTAAACCAAAGATGGCTTGGAGGGATGTTGACTAATTGGACAACAATGAAAGCTAGGATTGAAAGATTAAAGGATCTAGAAAGAATGGAAAGTAGTGGTTCAATAGCAATGAGGCCCAAAAAAGAAGCTGCAGTATTAAGGAGAGAACTTGAAAGATTACAAAAATACTTAGGTGGACTTAAGGGTATGAGAAGATTACCAGATGTAGTCGTATTGGTTGATCAGAGAAGAGAATCTAATGCAGTATTAGAAGCTAGAAAATTAGACATCTCATTGGTATCTATGTTGGATACAAATTGCGATCCGGATTTGTGCGAAGTTCCAATACCTTGTAACGATGATGCCGTTAGATCTGTGCAACTTATTCTAGGAAGACTTGCAGATGCCATAAATGAGGGTAGAAAGGGCTCTAATGCCGAAAGAAAAAATTAAATTCTAATTTAAACCTATTATTCACTATTTTTTATTACTTCAAATGGGAAACATTACAGCAAAACTTGTAAAAGATCTTAGAGACAAAACTGGCGCAGGAATGATGGACTGCAAAAAAGCACTCAATGAAACTGAAGGAAATTCAGATAAAGCTTTGGAATGGTTAAGAAAGAAAGGCATAGCAAGTGCTGAAAAGAAATCGGGAAGAGTAGCGGCAGAAGGGGCAATTGGTAGTTATATACATACTGGATCAAGAGTCGGTGTTTTACTAGAGTTAAATTGTGAAACTGATTTCGTTGCTAGAGGTGATATATTCCAATCTCTTTTGAAGGATGTCTCAATGCAAGTAGCTGCATGCCCAAATGTTGAGTATGTATCAATTGATGAAATACCAGAAGATGTGGTGGAAAAAGAAAAGCAGATTGAAATGGGTAGGGATGATTTATCTGGAAAACCAGAACAAATTAAAGAAAAAATAGTTGAAGGGAGAATAGCAAAAAGACTTAATGAACTTGTTTTGCTTTCACAACCCTACATTAAAGATAGTTCTCTAACAGTTGAGGATCTTGTAAAACAAGCAGCTGCAAAAATTGGGGAAAATATCAAAGTAAGACGCTTTACAAGATATACATTGGGTGAAGGTATCGAAAAAAATCAGATGGACTTTGCTGAAGAGGTCGCATCAATGCAAACAAACTAGTCACTTGAATGATTTGAACAATTTCAATAATTACATATATTCAGAAAAAATTAATGCTCAATTAGAGAGAGCAGACATACAAAAAAGAATATTAACTAAAAATATTTATAGGGAATATGAACTTTATCTCAATTTAGTAAGAGATCTACTTTTCATCTCTGTAGAAAAAGGCCTTAATCAAATATATACTTATCCAACAAATAATGATAAATTCTTAAATGAAAATGAATTCTATAGTCTTTTTGAGAAAAAAATAAGTAAATTATTATTTACAAATTTACCCTTTTTAACAATAGAACAATTAAAGATAAATGAAATTGAAAAAAACATAAAAAAGGAAATTATTTTTAAAAGTTTTGGTGGTTCGGTAAAAATAAAGGATGATCAAAAAGATAAATTTCAATATGAGGATAGTTTTCAAGTAGAAGAGCCTATTCAGATCCATATTAATAAAGATATTTCTAATAATTCTGAATATTATCAAGCTCATAATTATGAGAAATTTGTATCAATTGATTTAGATAATAACGACCATAATAATTATTTATCTAAAAATAATATTTTTGAAAATTTGGGAGTTGAAAAACAATTTATATCCTCCCTACTTGAATTAATAGGTGAAGAAAAGGTGATAAAACAAGGATATCCAGAAAAAGAAAATATTAATCAAATGAATAATTTACCAAAAACCCAGATTCTTAATAATTTTGATTTAATAGATAAGTCATTGGAAAATTTACTATTGAATCTTTCATATGATATTAACCAAGAATTATTCAAGGCAAATCTAATAAAGAAGATGATATCTAAAGATTCCTTTGATTACTTAGTAGGCAAAAATTTTATGATAAAACATCCATATCCTTTTGTTATTAATTTCGAATTAAACTTAAATCGGTCATCATTAACCGGCAATAATTTTCCAGGAATTATTTTCTTCAATATATCTACTGTTGAGTTAGAGTTTAAAAATTTAAATCTTTCTATTCAAAGGAACAAAATAAATGAGTTAAAAAATCAATTTCAGCGTTTGATTAAAAAAGAGACATATTGGAGGCAAAAAGAAAAAACTTTGAATAAGATACACTGAAAAAATAAATCTTTTTTCAAATGTGACTATTGGCAGTAATAATAATAAATTAATTAAAGATTGGATAAGACCTCTTCAAAAATCTCTTACTATTGAAACTGAAAACAAATTTATTAATACTCTAGGTAGAGAAAAATTTTTTAATGATTATTTGCATGAATCACTAAAAAGACTAGATAATCTAAATCTCTCAGACGAATATGTAAGGGTATTTTATGAATTTTCTAAAAAATATAATGAATATAATAAATTAGATGAAAATCAAAGAAAAAGGTTAGTAATAGATACAAGAAAAAATCTTTATAAACTTGGTAAAACTCTAGAAATAGAAAGTTCTAATAATATTTCTAATAATGTTTTTCTGAATAAAGCTGATTCAAGTTTGTCTTTTGATTCAGATATTTCGTTAATAAAAAATGTGGGAAAAGTTTATAAAAATAAGCTCAATGAATTAGGGATATTTCATATAAAAGATCTAATTAATTATTTCCCACGAACATATTTAGACTATACGAATAGAGTCAAGATAATAAATTTAAAACCAGATAATTTATACACGTGCATTGCAAACGTTAAAAGATTTTATATTCATAAGAGTAAAAAAAATAGTAATTTATCAATAATGAATATTGTGGTTTTTGATGAAACGTCTTCAATAAAGGTTACAAAATTTTTTTTAGGAAGAAGATTTAGATCTTACTCCTTCTTCACATCACAAAAATCTTTGTATACTACTGGGACCAAATTAGCAATTTCCGGTAAGGTTAAATTGACAGAGTATGGCAAAACTTTTGTAGATCCTCAGATTGAAATTCTTAAGGACAACAATGATAATTTTAATTTCTCAGGCAAAATATTACCCTTGTATTCATTAGGTGAAGCATTATCAAATATGAGTTTTATAAAACTTATGAAAAAGGTACTAATTTATGCAAAGCAATATCCAGAAATTTTAAATAAAAAACAACTTGATTCATTATCTTTATTATCAAAAGGAGAGTCGTTGATTAATATTCATTTTCCACTAACTCAACAGGCACTTAATGAGTCAAAAAAACGTTTGGTTTTTGATGAGTTATTCCTACTTCAAATAAAGTTCCTACTTAGAAAAAGAAAGACGAATAAAAATTTAACTTCCCAACAATTACCTCAGAAGAAATCTTTATTAAAAGAATTTTTAAATACTTTTCCTTTTGAATTAACAAAATCTCAAGAAAATGTTTTAAATGAAATTAAGAAAGATTTATCTAATCCCGTCCCAATGTCTAGATTACTTCAGGGAGATGTGGGAAGTGGTAAAACCATAATTGCAATAGCCTCTCTTTTGCTTGTCATTGAAAAAAACCTGCAAGGTGCATTTATGGTTCCAACTGAGGTATTGGCAGAACAGCATTATAAAAATTTATTAAAATATTTGAACCCCCTTTTGGTTTCTGTTGAACTACTTACTGGGAATACGCCTCAAAAAAAGAGAAAGGAAATTTTCTCTAATTTGAACAATGGATTAGTTGATATCCTCGTAGGTACTCATGCATTATTTGAGGATAAAGTCATCTTTAATGCATTAGGCATGGTCGTAATTGATGAACAACATAGATTTGGAGTTACTCAAAGAAATAGATTACTAAATAAAGGAGAAAATACTAACTTGTTATCAATGACAGCAACACCAATTCCAAGAACTCTAGCGCTTTCTATTTATGGTGATTTAGATGTGAGTCAAATTACAGAACTACCTCCTGGGAGAGTTCCAATAACAACAAAAATAATTTCAGAAGACGATTTAACTAACTTGTTCAAGATTGTTGAAGATGAGATCAATAAAGGAAAGCAAGCTTATGTTATTTTGCCACTTATAGAAGATTCAGAAAAAATGAATTTAAGCTCCGCAAAGAAAACATTCAAACATTTATCAGAAGAGGTCTTTTTTAACAAAAAAGTTGGATTATTACATGGCAAATTAAGTTCACAAGAAAAGAATGAAGTAATTAATTCTTTTTTAAAGAATGAAATTAATATATTGGTTTCAACCACAGTAATTGAGGTTGGCATTGATGTACCTAATGCCACAATTATGATTATTTATAATTCAGACAGATTTGGTTTATCCCAGCTACATCAATTAAGAGGGAGAGTTGGTAGAGGATCAACAAAATCTTTTTGTTATCTGGTAACTCCCGATAAAAATGGATTAGAAAATAAACGACTTTGTGTTTTGCAAAAATCTAATGATGGCTTTTATATCGCTGAAAAAGACTTGGAGCTTAGAGGACCAGGCCAGATTTTAGGATATAGACAATCCGGATTGCCAGATTTTGTACTGGACAATTTACCTAATAATAAATTTATTATTGACAAGGCTCGTGAAGAGGCTATTAAGGTTCTTAGTGATGATCCTGATTTGAAAGAAAATATTGTTTTAAGGAATATACTTATTGATAATTCTGATAATAAATTCATTCATGATTTCTTAAATTGAAAACTTTCATTGTAATTTTTGATATATATGCCACTATAAATCAATTGTACATTTCAATTGAAAATTTGGAATAAAATACCAATTAAAGATAATGGAGATAAATTAATAGCTATACCTAGCTGCCTAAAGTTTTTAGATCCCCACCCTTACTTTCTTTTAGGAGCACCTTACAAGGATAAAATTTCTATTTGGAAATTAAGAGAGGGGGTCGTAAATAGATTAGTAAAAGTAAATGATTATTTGATATCAAAGAGTAGTTTTAACCTTTTAATTTATGACAGTTGGCGACCTTTAGAAGTCCAGGAATTTATGTTTAAAAGAGCATTTTTATTAGAGTGTGAAAAATCAGATATTGATATTTCTTTTGAAAACATAAAATCTTATCCATCCATTTTAAAAAAAGTTGAAAAATTTTGGGCATATCCTTCTTATGACACTAAGTGTCCTCCCCCTCATTCAACTGGGGGTGCATTGGATGTTTGTTTATCAGATAAAGACGGAAATCTTGTTGAAATGGGTGGCATGGTTGATCAAATGGATGAGACCTCAAATCCTTATTTTTATGCAAATATAAAAAATGAAGAAGCAATTATTTGGAATATTAGAAGAAATTTATTAAGGGAAATAATGACTAAATTCGGATTTGCTCAACATCCTAATGAATGGTGGCATTTTAGTTATGGTGATCAATTATGGGCTTGGAAAAATAAAAAGGCAAATGCTCTTTATGGAAAAATTTAAATTTTATTGATTTTCGTTTAGTAAATTCAATATATAATTTTCATCTTGAGTATTTATAAAATCTCCGAAATCTAAATCCAAATTACTCTTCCAATTATCAAATAATGGTTGAATAGTTTTTTCTAAATCGTTAAGTTCCATTCTTTGTAAAAATGGTTTAGCAAGCCTTTGTAGATTTTTACTTCCCCCTAACCATAATTGATATTTATTTTGCCCACTTCCAACAAGTGCTAATTCGGCCATATAAGGCCTGGTACAACCATTCGGACATCCTGTCATTCTGAATAATATTGTCTTTTGTATTTTTAGATCTAATAGTAAATTTTCAATCCTTTTTAATACATCAGGTAATATTCTCTCAGCTTCAGTCATTGCAAGACCACAAAGTGGTAAAGCAGGACAAGCTAAAGCGTGTCTTTGTATTTCATTTATGTTTTCTAAATTTTCGTATCCAATTTTTGATAGAGATTTTTGAATTTCACCTTTGTTTTTATTGGCGATATTACAAAGTAAAATATCTTGATTCGGTGTGAGTCTTAGATCTAAATTATATTTTTTAACAATACTTGTGATGGTATTCTTCTTATCTCCAGATAATCTCCCTGATAATAATGGTAAACCTACGAAATATGAGGTTTTATTTTGTTTATGCCAACCTAGGTAATCAATGAGAACCTTATCAGGTTCTTTTCTAATTTTTTTAATTTCTTTTTTGAAATATTTATCAGAAAGTATCTTTTTGAACCATTTAATACCTTTTCTATGAAGAAGATATTTCATTCTCGAATTTTTTCTTGATTTTCTATCACCATAATCTCTTTGAATAGCCACAATGCTTTGTATTAATTCATAAACATCAGGTTCTTCAACATATCCAAGTGGATCTGCAATTCTGGCAAAAGTCTCTTCATTGTTGTGCGTGCGACCCATACCACCTCCAACATAGAAGTTGCACCCTTCTAAGTTTCCATCTTTAGAGGTAAAGGCAACTATTCCTATGTCATTGGTAAGAAGATCAACAGAATTGTCCCCAGGAACTGTCACAGCACATTTGAATTTTCTAGGTAAATAAGTTGAACCATAAAGAGGCTCATCTTTTATTCCACTAAAAACATTATCTTGGAATTGTAGCTTCCTAATTGCTTCAATATCTTTGTCAGGCTTTATGGTGTACTCTAAATCTCCATCAGCCCAAAGCTCTAAAAAAGTGCCTTGGCCAGCCATTGGGGTGAGAAGATCTGCAACTTTTTTTGCCAATGCTCTTGCAATATTGTAGTCTGGCGAATCAAATGGAGCCGCGGGTGCCATTACGTTTCTATTTATGTCTCCACATGCAGCTAATGTGGAGCCCATTGAATTTACTATTGTTTGAATTACTTCCTTTAGGTTCTCCTTCCTAATTCCATGCATTTGAAAGGCTTGTCTTGTAGTGGCCCTAAGTGTTCCATTACCTAGTTTGTCAGATAATTCATCTAATGCTAAAAATAATTTCCCAGGGACTTCACCGCCCGGATTTCTTAACCTAAGCATCATTTGCCAATCTTTACTTTTGCCAGGCCTTCTATTTTCCCTGTTATCTTGTTGATAACTACCATGAAATTTTAATAACTGAACTGCATCATTGGTAAAATGATCGCTCTCATTAACTAATTCCGTAGCAAGTGGTTCTTTAAGAAATTGGCTACTTTTTTTAAAATTTTCAAATTTAGAAACTTCTAGTCCATTTGCCAAGCAAACTGTTTCTTCCTTGGTAGGATCTTTTTTCTTTTTTACTTTCTCAATCTTGATCAAAGGACCAAAAAATATATCTTTTTATACATTAGCGAAAAGCTTATTTAACTGGTAGTAAATTATAGTAAGTGAAGTCATATTTTTTTCTTGTCTAAATATTTACTTGAGATAGGAACAGAAGAGTTGCCCGCAAAATTTTCTCATTCCGTTCTAAAGCAATTTAAATCTCTAATAGAATTTGAATTGGAAAAAAACCTAATCAAATTTGAAAACATAATTGTTACCTCCACACCAAGGAGGATAGTTCTACTTCTCGAAGGTTTAGTTGATTATGCAGAAGATAAGATAATAGAGAGAAAAGGGCCTAAAGCAAATTCAGCTTATTTAAATGGATGTCCTACTAATGCTGCTTTAGGATTTGCTAAAAGCTTAGATATAGATGTTGGTAAGCTAGAAATAAAAAATACAGAAAAGGGTGATTTTGTATTTGGAAAGAAAATTGAGAAAGGAATATCAACAAAAATATCTTTGTCTTTGATTATCCCAAAATTAGTAAAGAGTCTTCAAGGCCCTCGATTTATGAAATGGGGGGCTGGAAACTTAAAATTTTCAAGACCTATTAGGTGGATCACCTCTATTTATAATGATGAAATTCTTGATTTTGAATTTGATGAATGTGATCCAAAGATCAAATTAAGTAATAAAACAAAAAGTCATAGGCTAATCAATGAAGTTTTAGAAGTTCAGAATCCTGATGATTTTTTTGAATTATTGAAACGAAATAGAGTAATAGCTATTCGAAAAGAAAGAAAAGAAAAAATTGAAAGTTTAATAAATCAGGCATCTAAATCTTTAAATCTGAAACCTGACCTTTCAAAAGGATTACTAAACGAACTAACTGATTTAGTTGAATGGCCAGATTTAATTATTGGCAAATTTAGTAGTGAATTTCTTGATCTTCCGGTTGAAGTTCTCTCAACAGTCATGAAAAGTCATCAGAGATACGTTCCTCTTTTATTGAAAAACAAAAGTTTTTCTAAATTAGATTTAAGCTCTGAAAAAAATATCAGTACAACTTTCTGCGTTATTTCAAATGGTCTTGAAGAATCAAATAATAATATTGCTAAAGGTAATGAGAAGGTATTAAGAGCAAGGTTTTCAGATGCAAAGTTTTTCGTAGAAAGTGACAAAAAAGTTACTTCAATTGAAAGAAATGAAAAGCTTAAATCTGTTTCATATTTGAAAGGACTTGGCAATATATTTCAGAGGATAGAAAGGATAGAGGAAGTTACTAAAAAAATTCTTAAATTTTTAAATGATAAGTCTTTAGAAGAAAAAAAAATAATAGAAGCTGCTAAATACTGTAAAAACGACTTATGTAGCGAAATTGTTTTCGAATTCCCTGAGCTGCAAGGAATAATGGGTGGTAAATATCTTAAATATGAGGGATTTAGTGAGGATGTTTGCTTGGCTGTCGCTGAACATTATTTACCTTCTTTTTATAAGGATGCTTTGCCCTCTACAAAATATGGTGCAATAGTTTCTATAGCAGATAAGGTCGAAACTTTAATAAGTATATTTATTTCTGGTAAACGTCCCAGTGGATCATCTGATCCTTATGCTCTGAGAAGAAATTTGAATGGAGTGATTAAAATAATTTGGGATTATGAACTTGATTTACCTTTAGATAAATTATTCAACCAACTTATTGATTATTGGAAAATAGTATTTCCGAATTTAGATTTCTCAAGAGAAACAGTAATTAATGATTTAAATGAATTTTTAGTTCAAAGAATTGTTAGTCATCTAGAAGAAATATCACTAAGTAAAGAATTAATAAAGGCCGTTTGCTCTTCTGATAAATTATCTCAAAAAAGAGTATTGAATATTGTTGATCTTAAAAATAGGATTAAATCTATTATAAATTTTAACGAAAAGGATAATTTTGTTGAAATCCAGAAGGTGATTACTAGGGTAAGCAAATTAGCAAATAATAGTGATCTTTCAAGAGACGTCTTCTCAACAAAAGATTATGTAAACACAAAACTTTTTGAAAAAGATTGTGAATTGAAGGTTTATGAATTTATAGGAGAATTAGAAAAACTTTTTTCGGAAGATTATTTCAATTATTTAGAACTTTTAAATTTGTTTGAGATTAATGTAAACACTATCGAGGATTTATTTGATAATGAAAAGGGAGTCCTAATAATGTCAGAGGACTTAAAAATAAGAAATAATAGACTCAATTTGTTGAGCTTAATTAGAAATTATTCTCTTAAAATAGCCGACTTTACACTTTTGAACTCTTAACTTTAATGCCTCCCTTTATTGAAAAATTTTCTAGCATTTTTTCTACTTCTTTATTTTCCCTAACAGCGCTATCAACAGGTTTATATTTTTGAGGTGCTAAGGCTTTCCCTCTTAAAATCGAACCAAGTGTAAGCATTGTAATTTTAAGTTGCTGTAATGGTTTCATGGAGACAACTCTTTTGTATAAATAACTATCAAAAGTAAGTCTTTGTACATCCATGTCATCACACATCTCAACAAAGGCTTCTCTAGCAGAATCATTTCTGTAGAAAATATTTTGAAGAATTTCTAGCACCTTATAAGTTGTGCCATATTTTTTGTCCCATTTTTTAAGATAGTTTTTTAAATCTTTTTCTGATGGAATTACTTGACCATTTTTTGATGCTTCAACAATTTCTTCAGCACACATTCTTCCGCTTTTTGCAGCAAAATAAATACCCTCTCCAGAACTTTTTGTAACATAACCAGCTGCATCACCAACTAATGCCATTCTCCCAACTACTCTTCTTGGCCTTGGATGCTCAGGAATTGGGTGAGCTTCTACCTTTATTACTTCACCATTAACAAGTCTTTTCTTTGCCCTATTTCTTACACCCTCTTGAAGTCCTTTAATTAATGACTGATTCTTTTGCATGGTTCCAGTTCCCACAGCAACATGATCATATTTAGGAAATACCCACCCATAAAAATCAGGAGAAACATCAGTTCCGACATACATTTCAGCAAGATCTTCGTAGTAACTCATTTCTTCTTTAGGCAATTTAATTCTTTCCTGAAATGCTATAGCAACTTTGTAATCTCCTGCATCCATTGCTTTTGCAACTCTGCTATTGGCTCCATCAGCTCCGATCAAAAGGTCAACAGTAAGCTCTTTGAGTTCCCCTTTCTTATCTCCATTAGTAAAATCTGAGTAGGAAAGCTTATATGGCCCTTGATTATTATCGCCAGTATCAATAGAAGTAACTAATCCATTTATTAATGTAGCACCAAGATCAGATGCTCTGTTGCGCATAAAGGCATCCATAACTTCTCTTCTACACATCCCAATAAACTCATTATCATTTTTTCCATAAACTCTATCTAGACTAATATCTACTTCTCTATTTGATGGAGATATCATTCTCATATGCCTTACTTTTCTATCAATAATTGACTCAGGTAAATCAAATTCTTCGACCATACAAAGTGGAATTGCTCCTCCACATGGTTTTGCATTATCTAATTTTCTCTCGAAGAGCCAAGTTTTTATTCCAGCTTTAGCAAGTATTTCTGCCGCACATGAACCACTTGGACCTCCACCAATAACAGCTACTCTCAACATATGAAAAAAAAATAATACTGTATATAAAAACTACATCTTTTTTGCTTACAAAAGTGCATTTCTTAAAATAATAGTTAATATCGAAATATCTTTTTCTTATTCACTCCTAAATATTGGAACTAAACAAAGATATCGATCAATTTGATATACCACTTGCCAAAAGAACTTATATAAATAACCCAAATTCAACATTATTAAAAAAATTATTAATATTCTCTCCATTTCTTTTGCTTTTCTTTTCTGTCGCTGCATTGCGATTTATTAGAAATGTAGAATTAATACCTCTAAATAATCTCAAATTTCAGGTTGAAAGAAATAATGATGCCAGAATTTTAGGCCATCTTCCCTATAACGAAACTCCTAAAGAGAAATTAGTTTTAATTGAGCCTCATATTGAAGTTCATATTGATATGCGCGATTCTCTACTAAAGATGAGAGAAGAAGCCAAAAAGGATGGGATATATTTGGTCTTCTTGAGTGGTTATAGATCAATAAATTTGCAAAACGATATCTTTTATTCTTTAAAATCTATTAGAAATCAAGAAGCGTCAGAAAGAGCTAGAGTTTCAGCCCCTCCAGGGTATTCTGAACATAGTACAGGTTTCGCAATCGATATTGGTGATGCTACTCAAAGAGAGACAGACTTTGAAACTGACTTCGAAAATACTGAAGCCTTTGGATGGCTAATTAAAAATGCAGCTAAGTTTCACTTTAAGTTATCGTTCAACAAAGACAACAAATATATAGATTACGAACCCTGGCATTGGAGATATGAGGGCTCAATTGAAGCATTAAAAGTTTTTGAAAGCTCAAATAGAAAATTATAAATCTAATTGATTTTATAATTATTCAATAAATTATATTTTTCAAAGTCTTAAAGAGAAAATTCTCATAATAAGCATACTTTGAGTTAGCCTTAATAAAGTCAATCTACTATTTATATAAATTCTATAAATGTCATCTTCGATAAAAGAAATTAGAAATGTTGCAATTATTGCTCACGTAGATCATGGGAAGACAACTCTTGTAGATGCATTGTTATCTCAATCAGGAATATTTAGAGACAATGAAGTTATCCCTACATGTGTAATGGATTCAAATGATCTTGAAAGAGAAAGGGGGATAACAATTCTCTCAAAAAATACTGCAGTTAACTATAAAGATACCAGAATTAACATTATAGATACACCTGGACATGCTGATTTTGGAGGAGAAGTTGAAAGAGTTTTGGGAATGGTTGATGGATGTCTGCTTATTGTTGATGCAAATGAGGGACCTATGCCTCAAACAAGATTTGTTTTAAAAAAAGCATTAGAAAAAGGACTTAGGCCAATAGTCTTTGTAAATAAAATTGATAGACCACGAGTAGTACCAGAAATTGCAATTGATAAGGTCCTAGATTTGTTTTTGGAGTTAGGAGCTGATGATGATCAATGTGATTTCCCTTATCTTTTTGGGAGTGGCTTATCTGGTTTCGCAAAAGAAGAGATGGAATTTAATAGTGACAATATGATGCCTCTTTTTGAAGCTATTATTAGACACGTTCCTCCTCCAGTAGGTGACTCTAATAAGCCTCTTCAGCTACAAATAACTACTTTGGACTATTCTGATTTCTTAGGCAGAATAGTAATTGGAAAGATCCACAATGGAACTATAAAAAATGGCCAACAGGCTAGTTTAATTAAAGAAAATGGAAAAACTATTAAAGGTAAGGTTAGTAAGCTTTTAGGATTTGAAGGATTACAAAGAATTGATATAAATGAAGCATTTGCAGGTGATATTGTTGCTGTTTCTGGTTTCGATGACGTCAATATTGGTGAGACCATAGCATGTCCCGATTCTCCACATCCTCTTCCATTAATCAAAGTTGATGAACCTACCTTAAATATGACTTTTGTTGTCAATGATTCGCCATTCGCGGGTAAGGAAGGGAAATTTGTTACTAGTAGACAATTAAAAAATAGATTAGAGAGGGAACTTTTAACAAATGTTGCCCTTAGAGTAGAAGAAACTGATTCTCCTGACAGGTTTTCAGTTTCAGGAAGAGGAGAATTACATCTAGGGATATTAATTGAAACTATGAGAAGAGAGGGTTTTGAGTTTCAAATCTCACAACCTCAAGTAATTTTCAGAGAAATTGATAATGTTGAATGTGAGCCTATAGAGACTTTAGTTTTAGATGTACCTGAAGTATCTGTTGGTTCTTGCATCGAAAAACTTGGATCTAGAAAGGCAGAGATGAAAAACATGCAGACAAGTTCAGATGGTAGAACTCAATTAGAATTTCTAGTACCATCAAGAGGATTAATTGGATTTCGCGGGGAGTTTGTAAGGATAACCAGAGGTGAAGGTATCATGAGCCATTCGTTTTATGAATATAAACCTAAAACAGGAGACTTTGAAACCAGAAGGAATGGCGTTCTTATAGCTTTTGAGGAAGGTGTAGCCACATTTTATGCTTTAAAGAATGCTGAAGATAGGGGAGTATATTTTATTAAACCTGGAGTTAAAGTTTATAAAGGAATGATAATTGGTGAGAATAATCGACCTCAAGATCTTGAGTTGAATATATGTAAAACTAAGCAGTTGACTAATATGAGATCTGCCGGGGCAGAAGAACTTGATACTTTGCAGTCACCTGTTGATATTACCCTTGAAAGAGCACTCGAATATATTGGTCCAGATGAAATGCTAGAGGTAACACCGGATTCAATAAGAATGAGAAAAATAAATAAAAAGAAAAAAAATTAGTAATTTTTTTAATGAACCAAGAAAGTGCAAAAAGTTTTCAAGATTCCCTTTTTACAGCTTTAAATCTTTTTAATAATCATGAATGGTACGAGGCTCATGATGCTTTTGAAGAAATATGGAATTCCGTAGATGGTGACGAAAGACAAGTTATCCAAGGAATTTTACAAGTATCTGTTTCTCAGTTTCACTTAAGTAAAGGTAATTTAAATGGAGCTACTATTTTGCTTGGAGAGGGTTTAGGCAGAATAAAAACTAGAACCAAGATTGATTTAGGGATTGATCTTGAGTCCTTTTGCCAATGTTTAGAAGATTTATTGAGGAAATTACAATATAAAGAACTAGTAAAAGATAGCGATAAGCCTTTTTTGAAACCTCTTTGATGGATATATCTATATCTTCAATTAAATTATTATTATGTATTTAATTTTTTTTCAAGAAAGTAAGAAAACTAATCGATCTCAAGGAAAATGAACCTAAATATTCATAATGTATCCCTTTCAATTAAAGGAAGATTAATTGTAAATGATGTTTCCATAACTGTTAATCCAGGGGAAGTTGTAGGTTTGATGGGACCTAATGGTGCTGGGAAAACTACAACTTTTAATCTTGCAGTTGGGAATATAAAACCAGATAAAGGTGAAATTTTAATGAATGGGAAAAATATAACTAATCTCCCTCTACCAATTAGATCAAGACTTGGGTTAGGGTACTTAACTCAGGAAGCGAGTATATTTAGAGACCTCACAGTTAAGGGTAATATAGATTTGGCTTTACAAAATTCATCTTATAGTAGAGCAGCTATAAGAAATAGAAGAGAACAATTAATTAATGAATTTAATTTGAATAACTTTGTAGATAATTATGGTTATCAACTTTCAGGAGGAGAGAGGAGGAGGTGTGAAATTGCAAGGGCTCTCACTGTAGGCAGAAAAGGACCTAAATATTTGTTATTAGACGAACCTTTTGCTGGGATAGACCCTCTAGCTGTTAATGATCTAAAGAAACTAATTCTAAAATTAAGTAATGATGGGGTGGGGATTCTCATTACAGACCATAACGTGAGGGAAACCCTTCTAATTACTAATAAATCATATGTACTAAGTGAAGGAAAAATTTTAGCTAACGGTTCATCAAGTGAATTGGCTGATAATCCAATAGTAAAGAAGTATTATCTTGGAGATAATTTCAAACTTTGAAATGCTTTTTTTTAAAATAAATTAAAACTTTATTATTAAAGATTTACTCACATGAGAATGATTTTAATTATTATTTGATTGACATTGATTATTAAAACTTGAAAAATTTCTAGAAATGATACTAGATAATTTTTTTAAAAATTTAATATATGAACCGGTTTCAGTTTTAGGTATTTTAGTTTTTTACTTTTTATTAATTAACTTACCAATATCTTTGGGTGCAGTTTTTAAAAAAAAGTCTTCTGCTGCTGTGAGATTCATTACGATTTTAGTGAACTTATTAATAACATTACAATTACTTTTTAGGTGGTCAATTTCTGGGCACTTTCCTATTAGCAATTTGTATGAATCTCTTTATTTCCTTACTTGGGGTATTACATTAGGTCAACTATTGGTTGAAAGAGAATACCAAGCTCCAATAATTCCCTCAATTGCTATACCTATTGAGTTACTGACTGTGGCTTTTGCTTGTTTTGTTTTACCTGAGGATTTGAAATTATCATCCAATTTAGTTCCAGCTTTAAGGTCTAGTTGGTTAGTAATGCATGTTAGCGTCGTAATGCTTAGTTATGCAGCATTAATAATAGGTTCTTTACTTTCAATGTCCGTTTTGTTTATCAATAAAAATAAGCCACTTCAAATCAGAAGTAGTTCTACAGGTATAGGAGGATTTAAACTTTCAAATAGCTATCCCGTAAATGATTTGGTTGAACCTATTGAATTTTCTCATTCAGAAGAATTAGATACATTAAGTTATCGTTCTATATTGGTAGGTTTTGTTCTTTTGACTCTCGGTTTAATTTCAGGTGCAGTTTGGGCTAATGAGGCCTGGGGTACATGGTGGAGTTGGGATCCAAAAGAAACATGGGCATTTATCTCATGGTTGTTTTATGCCGCTTATCTTCACATGAGAATAAGCAAGGGTTGGCAAGGACGCAGACCAGCAATTCTGGCATCTACAGGATTTTTAGTTGTTCTAGTATGTTATTTAGGAGTTAATTTTTTAGGAATAGGTTTGCATAGTTATGGATGGATATTTGGGTAATTTCTTTATCATCCAGAATATTTATTGAGGTTCTGTAAGAACATTCCCTTTTTGCGCTTCTTGTGCAACCTTTCTCAAGTCATCACAACCTTCTTTTAATGTTGGGTAAGCAAACATTCCGCTACCTGCAATAAAACAATTAGCTCCAGCATCGGCACATTGTGAAATAGTCCAATTTGCTTTTATCCCCCCATCAACTTCAATGTCGACATCTAAGTTTTTTTCGATAATAAAGTTTCTTATTTCTCTTATTTTATTAAGCATTGTTGGTATATAAGCTTGTCCTCCAAAGCCTGGATTAACTGTCATAACCAAAACGTGATCTACCATATCCATTATGTTTTTAATCATTTCAAAAGGAGTATGAGGGTTCAGAGCAACGGAAGGAGATCCTCCTAAATCTCTTATTCTTCCTAGAACTCTATGTAAATGAATATTTGCTTCGGCATGAGCTATTACTACTCCTGGTTCACCATTTGCCCCTTTTGTAGCTTTTACATAAGATTCAAGCATTGTTTCACAGTTGTACTGGCTTACCATTAATTGAGTTTCAAAAGGGACATTGCAATATTTCCTGCATGCAGCAATCATTTCAGGACCAAATGTGAGATTTGGTACGAAATTTCCATCCATTACATCAAATTGAATTCTATCTACCCCAGCTTCCTCAAGCTCTTTCACACATGCCCCCATATTTGCCCAATCTGCTGGTAAAACTGAAGGAATTATTTGAATTGGTCTATTTGCACCAGTTAAATTTGCTTGATTTGACTCAGTCATTTAATTTTTAAAATATTTAATAAAGATACTATATTTAGTTGTTTATTCCTAATTTCAAGTCACGGCCTGATAAAGTAACAGCTGTAAAGAGTTAAAAAAAGCTTACTAGCATAATAATTCTCATAAAAAATTGCATTTTATATGAGATCATACTCAAAACCTTTTAGAAAATCCTCAAAATTTAATTGTGAATCAAACTCTAATTCAAGAAATTCTCGAAGTTGTCGAGCAAGCAGCTATTGCCTCAGCAAAACTAACAGGACTTGGTCAAAAAGATGAAGCTGATGCTGCAGCTGTCGAAGCAATGAGATTGCGAATGGGCAAAATTGAAATGAAAGGGAAAATTGTTATTGGAGAAGGTGAAAGAGATGAAGCACCCATGCTTTATATAGGTGAAGAGGTTGGTAGTGGAAGTGGCCCAGGGGTTGACTTTGCAGTAGATCCTTGTGAAGGAACTAATCTTTGTGCAAATAATCAAAGAGGTTCTATGGCGGTTTTAGCTGCCTCTGATACGGGTGGTCTTTTCAATGCTCCTGATTTTTACATGAACAAATTAGCAGCGCCTCCTGCGGCCAAAGGTAAAGTTGACATTAGAAATTCAGCTACTGAAAACTTGAAGATACTAAGTGATTGCTTGGGCCTTTCTATTGATGAGCTTACTGTAGTTGTAATGGATAGAGCTAGACATAAAGATTTAATTAAAGAGATTCGAGGATGTGGTGCAAAAGTACAACCGATTTCTGATGGTGATGTTCAAGCTGCGATTGCATGCGGTTTTGCAGGAACTGGAACACATTGCTTGATGGGTATAGGTGCAGCACCAGAGGGTGTTATTTCAGCTGCTGCAATGAGAGCTCTCGGCGGACACTTTCAAGGACAACTAGTTTATGATCCGGCAATCGCTCAAACTTCTGAATGGGCTGATTACACAAAAGAAGGAAATATAAAACGTCTTAATGAAATGGGAATAACAGATATAGATAAAATCTATGAAGCAAATGAATTGGCATCGGGAGAAAATGTTGTTTTCGCTGGAAGTGGAATAACTGATGGATTATTATTTGACGGAGTTAAATTTGAAAGGGATTGTGTTAGAACAAGTAGTCTAGTTATTAGTACATTAGATAGTACTGCAAGGTTCACAAATACTGTCCATATAAAAGATGGTGCTAAGAGTATCAGCCTTTAAAAATTCACTTTTGATTTTATGCATATTGTTGTCGTCGGACTGAGTCATCGCACGGCACCTGTCGAAGTGCGTGAGAAGTTAAGTATTCCTGACCAATCCATAACAGAGTCATTGAAAGCATTAAAAGCTTTCTCTGATGTATTAGAGGTTTCAATTTTAAGTACTTGTAATAGGCTGGAAATATATGCGCTAGTTAGGGATAAAAATACTGGAATTTCATCTATTAAAGAATTCATATCAGAATATTCTGGAATTATTTTTGAAGATTTAAATCCACATCTTTTTTGCTTAAGACAGGAAGAAGCAGTTTTGCATTTGATGAAAGTCTCGGCGGGACTCGATAGCCTTGTTTTAGGGGAAGGACAAATCCTTTCGCAGGTAAAAAAAATGATGAGATTAGGTCAAGAGAATCAATCTACTGGACCAATTCTTAATAGATTATTAACTCAATCAGTTAGTACAGGTAAAAAAGTAAGATCCGAAACAAATTTAGGAACTGGAGCTGTGTCAATCAGTTCAGCAGCGGTAGAACTAGCTCAATTAAAAATTGGACAAGAAAAAGGTTTTGATACTCTTGTAAGTTTGGAATCAGAGAACGTTCTTGTTGTTGGCGCGGGACGAATGAGTAGGCTCTTAATAACTCATTTAAAATCAAAAGGATGTCATAAACTTATTCTTTTAAATAGAAATATTGATAGAGCGTTAAATCTTGCTCAAGACTTTCCTGATTTAGAGATTGTTTGTAAAGGGTTAAACGAATTAGAAGAAAATATATCATTATCTTCGCTTGTTTTCACCAGTACTGCTTCTGAAGAGCCAATTATTGATCTCACAAAAATTGAAAAAATAAATTTGAGTAATAGACTTAAATTTATTGATATTGGTGTACCGAGAAATATATCGAATGATGTCAAACAACATGAATTTGTTAAATCATTTGATGTTGATGACTTACAAGAGGTCGTTTCAAGAAATCAAGAATTTCGACAGAAAATAGCAAAGGAAGCGGAATCTTTAGTAGAAGAAGAAAGGATTATTTTTCTAGAATGGTGGGCAAGTTTAGAGGCCGTTCCAGTAATTAATAAACTTAGATCAGATTTAGAGTTAATTAGAAAAGAGGAATTACAAAAAGCACTTAGCAGAATGGGACCAGATTTTTCGGCTAGAGAAAGAAAAGTTGTCGAAGCTCTGACTAAAGGAATAATTAATAAAATACTTCATACTCCGGTCACCAAGTTGAGAAGTCCTCAATCAAGAGAAGAAAGACAAGTTTCTTTGAAAATCGTTGAAAAATTGTTTTCTTTGGTAGAAGAGGATAAAAAAAACTAACTTTTTTCGATTTATATTAAGTTTTTCCAGTGATTTATCGAAATACCTTTGTAAACTGACCATCTTTATTTCTAAATATGCCCATAATCAGTTACTTTAAATAGTTGTATATCTACCTCCATTAGATTGAATGAAGCGTGTGTTGGCCATAATCCTCGGAGGAGGAAAAGGTTCTAGACTTTACCCTCTAACAAAAATGAGGGCTAAACCTGCTGTGCCATTGGCAGGTAAGTATCGTTTGATAGATATTCCGATTAGTAATTGTATAAATTCAGGCATTGAAAAAATGTACGTATTGACCCAGTTCAATAGTGCATCTCTAAATAGACATATAGGAAGAACCTATAATTTAAATGGCCCTTTTGGACAAGGATTTGTGGAGGTTTTAGCTGCACAACAGACTCCTGATAGTCCTAAGTGGTTTGAAGGTACTGCTGATGCTGTAAGAAAATACCAATGGTTATTCCAAGAATGGGATGTTGATGAATATTTAATATTGTCAGGTGATCAACTGTACAGAATGGACTACAGTTTATTTGTTCAACATCATAGAGATAATTGTGCTGATTTAACTGTTGCAGCTTTGCCTGTTGATGAAGCTCAAGCAGAAGGTTTTGGCCTAATGAGAACCGATGATGTAGGAAATATAAAAGAATTTAGTGAAAAGCCTACTGGAGAGAAGTTGAAGGCTATGGCAGTAGACACTTCAAAATTTGGATTAAGTAAGGATTCAGCTGCCGAAAAACCATATCTAGCTTCTATGGGGATTTACGTTTTTAGCAGAAATACTCTCTTCGATCTTCTAAATAAATTTCCTAATTATACGGATTTTGGTAAGGACATAATTCCAGAAGCCCTCAATAGAGGCGATACTCTTAAAAGTTATGTATTCGATGATTATTGGGAAGATATCGGCACAATTGGGGCATTCTTTGAGTCAAACCTTGCATTGACTGAGCAACCAAAACCTCCATTTAGTTTTTATGATGAGAAATTTCCAATTTATACTAGACCTAGATTTTTACCTCCTTCTAAACTTGTAGATGCTCAAATTACTGATTCAATTGTTTGTGAAGGCACAATCCTGAAGTCATGCAGTATTTTACATTGTGTTTTAGGTGTGAGAAGCAGGATTGAAAGTGATTCGGTTCTTGAGGATACTCTTGTTATGGGGGCAGATTTTTTTGAATCGCCTGAAGAGAGGATTGAATTAAGAAAAGGAGGCGGAACACCTCTTGGAGTAGGTGAAGGAACTACTGTAAAAAGAGCAATTCTCGATAAGAATACAAGAATTGGGGATAATGTTGTGATAATTAATAAAGATCGAGTAGAAGAAGCAGACAAGCCAGAATTAGGCTTCTACATAAGAAATGGAATTGTTGTAGTTGTTAAAAATGCAACTATTGCAAACGGAACTGTTATTTAAATTTTTTCGATCATTTTTCGCTGACATAAGTATTTTTTTTGAGCAATTTTGTTAAGTTGCAGGCACACTATATTTATTGAGTTTTTTAATTTTTTATGTCCAAGGCACATTTTGGTTTAGTAGGTCTTGGTGTTATGGGCGAAAATTTAGTTCTTAACGCAGAGAGAAATGGATTTTCTAGTGTAGTTTTTAATAGAACTTACTCAAAAACTGAAGAATTCTTACAGGGTCGAGGCCTTGGGAAGAATATAGAAGGAGCTGAAACTCTTCAGGAATTTGTTAATAAGTTAGAGAGACCTAGAAGAATTCTTATGATGGTTAAAGCTGGGCCAGCAACAGATGCTGTCATTGATAATATATCTGGATATCTCGAGGAAGGAGATTTATTAATAGATGGCGGTAACTCTCAATTTAAAGATACAGAAAGAAGGGTGAATACTCTTGAAAGTAAAAGTTTTGGATATATCGGAATGGGAGTCTCTGGTGGTGCCAAAGGGGCTCTAGAGGGTCCAAGCATGATGCCAGGTGGTACTAAGGCTTCATATGATGCAATAGAGAGCTTACTAACAAAAATGGCTGCCAAAGTTGAAGACGGACCATGTGTTGCATATGTTGGCCCAGGCGGCTCAGGTCATTTTGTAAAAACTGTTCATAACGGAATTGAATATGGAATTGAACAAATACTTGCAGAAGCTTATGACCTTATGAAGAGAGTCAAAGGTATGAATGGAGAGCAGATGTCAGAGGTATTTGGTATTTGGAATAATACTGATGAATTAGCTTCTTATCTTGTTGAGATAACAGAGATTTGTCTAAATACAAAAGATGATATAACTGGAGATGATGTCGTGGAAAAAATATTAGATAAAGCTGGCCAGAAAGGTACAGGTTTATGGACTGTTGTGAGTGCTCTAGAACTGGGGGTATCAGTCCCAACTATTTATGCATCTTTAAATGCAAGAGTAATGAGTTCTTTAAAAGAGCAACGTAGTGAGATTGAAAAAACTATTCCATCTAAAGAGATAGAGGATTTTGACTTAGGAAATGTATCAGATGGAATGAAACCTTTATTTGATGCTGTAGTCCTTGCCACAATTGCTAGCTATGCTCAAGGTATGGATATTTTAAGAGAAGCATCTGCAGTATATAACTATGGTTTGAATATGCCGTCAATTGCACAAATATGGAAAGGGGGTTGCATAATTAGATCAAAATTATTAAGTAAAATTCAAGATGCTTATAACAAAGATCCTGATCTAAAAAATTTAATTTTTGATGATTGGTTTAATAATGAAATTGCGACAAGATTAGATAACTTAGCTAAGGTAGTTTCTCTATCCACAAAGGCAGGTATACCAGTCCCATGTTTATCCAGTACTTTAGATTATTTGAATAGTTATAGAACCAATAGACTTCCTCAGAATCTTGTGCAGGCAATGAGAGACTGTTTTGGCTCTCATACATATGAAAGAATTGATAGGGAAGGTAGTTTTCATACTGAATGGATGAAATGATTGAAAAGGTCAAAAATGGATACACCTTAAATATTTACAAAGACAAGTTAGAACTATCAACAGCGGTTTTTAAGTTTATTCAAAGCCATATTATTCATACTTTAAAAAAGAAAGATAGATTCAAATTTTGTGTAAGTGGAGGTTCAACTCCTAAATCTGTGTATCATCTCTTATCAAATAATGATCTTCAATGGGATATGGTTGATGTCTTTTTAGGAGATGAAAGATGTGTTGATCCAAATTCAGAATTAAGTAACTCGTTAATGTTGAGAAATTCTTTACTAACTAATTTTGGATCTAAAGCTTATTTTTATGAAATTTTCAATGATTTAAACGATGATGATGAAACTACTAAAAATCAATTTATTTCTAAATTATTTGAAAAATGCGGATCAAACCCTCCAATTTTTGATTTAACATTACTAGGTCTTGGAGATGATGGTCATACAGCCTCACTATTCCCTTATCAAAAAAATAATAATGTAGATGATTTTGTTATTTTTAATGAAGGTAAAGGTTTAAAAAGAATTTCATTAACTCCAAAGGTTCTTTCAGCTTCTTCAAAGATAGTATTTTTAGTTAGTGGAGCTTCTAAAAGAATTGCTCTTGAGAGGTTATTAGATGAAAAAGAGCCACCAGATAGAACACCATCAAAATTAATAAAATCTATTAATCAAATTTCAATATTTTGTGATCAGGAATCAGCAAATGAATTAGAAATTTAGTTAAAGTCTATTAATAATTTAAATTATTTAATGAGTAAGAAAAAATTTTTATTCCAGAAAAAGGAGTTCGATGGTTGGAAAACATTAAATGATACTGTTATGGGCGGATCAAGTTCAGCTTTTTGTGAAACTTCAAATTCGGGTTTGATATTAAAGGGTAATATTGTCGAGAAAGCAGGAGGATTTGTTAGTTGCAGATCTTCTATATATAAACCTTCTTTAAATGTATCTGAGTATTCATCCTTTGAATTAAATATTGATGGACAAGGAAGAACTTTTAAATTTGCTGTCGCTTGTGAAGATGATCTACTAGGACTAACCGAATTTATTCCTGGTGGACTTAGATGGATTAAATCATTTCCAACAAAAAAATTTGGGACAACAAATGTTCAAATTCCTTTTAGTGAGTTAAACCCTTCAGTAAGAGCTAATAAAGTACGTTTTCCATTTAAATTTAAGCCATCTAAAATTAAAAGATTGCAACTACTACACTCTAAGTTCGGTGATGATGGATTACTTAATAATGAGTTTAAACAGGGTTCAATAAAAGTTTTAATTAAATCAATAAGTGTTATTTGAAAATCCACTTAAAAATATAGAGAGCTTAATCGCTAAGTCAGCAGATTTAACAAATAAACCTTTTGTTCATTCTGTAGTAAAAATAAATGGTGAATACGAATTCGAAGATGAAGACATTGATTTAACAGTTAATATCTTATGTAGAGATAAAGAAGGTAAAAGATTAGAAATTTATGATCTTGAATTAGAACTTTTTAAATCAAATAAAGAGTTGGTTTTAGTAATCTCTAGGCTTAACTTCCCTGATGAACCAATATTATGGTGTGGAGTTAAAACATTATGGATGGATAGCAATAATGGGAAAAAATGCAATTCACCAAAATACAGCGCTAGATTGGAAAATTTAGCAAATAGGATAAAAAGTTTTATTGATTAAGAAAAAAAATTTGAGCTGATTTATAAATCAGTAACAGCCCCTAAACTTGATGTGCTTACGATTCTCGAATATTTTGAAAGAATTCCTTTTTTGTATTTTTGAATAGGTTTTACCCAATCTTTTTTTCTTTTTTCTAATTCTTCGTCAGATAAATCAACTTCAATTAGTTGTTTTACAGCATCTACTGTAATTAAATCGCCTTGTTTTATTAGAGCAATATTTCCTCCAACAGCAGCCTCTGGAGCTATGTGACCCACAACAAGACCATAGGTACCGCCGCTAAATCTACCATCGGTAATTAAAGCCACCTTCTCTCCAAGCCCTTGACCAACAATTGCAGATGTTGGAGCTAACATCTCTCTCATACCTGGTCCTCCTACAGGACCTTCGTTTCTAATAACAACAACATCACCAGCTTTGATATCGTTATTTAATATCGATTTTAAACAATCCTCTTCACTTTCAAAAATCTTTGCGGGACCTGTTAATACAGGGTTTTTTACTCCGCTAATTTTGGCTACAGAACCTTCGCTCGCTAAGTTACCTTTTAATATCGCTAGATGTCCTTTTTTATAAAGAGGGTCATCTATTTCTCTTATGACATTTTGATTTGTTGGAGGCTTATCTGGAATATTTTGTAAGTATTCTGAGATGGTTTTTCCTTCAATGTTTTTGCAATCGCCATGAATTAATCCTGCATTCAAAAGTATTTTCATTACTTGTGGAATCCCACCTGCCTTATGAAGATCTACCGTCACATATTTACCACTCGGTTTAAGGTCACAAATAACGGGTACTTTTTGTCTGATTCTCTCAAAATCATTAATGTTGATATCTATTCCTGCAGTATTCGCGATAGCTAAGATGTGCAATACCGCATTTGTTGATCCGCCAATTGCCATAATTACTGATATTGCATTTTCAAATGCTTTCTTAGTCATTAGGTCTAGAGGTCTTATATCTTTTTCTATTGCAGAGACTAATATCTCAGCACTTTTATCTGCACTTAGTTCTTTTTCAAGATCTTCAGCAGCCATAGTGGAACTGTGAGGAAGACTTAACCCTAATACTTCAATAACCGCAGACATTGTATTAGCTGTAAACATTCCTCCACAGCTACCAGCACCGGGAATACAATTTTTCTCAACTTGGATTAGCCTTTCTTCATTAATTTTGCCTGATGTTAATTGTCCAACAGCTTCAAATGCACTAACAACAGTAAGATCTTCTCCATGCAATTTCCCAGGCTTTATTGTCCCTCCATAAATGAAAATTGAGGGAATATTCATTCTTGCAATAGCAATCATGGCACCCGGCATATTTTTATCACATCCACCTATAGCAAGTACTCCATCCATACTCTGAGCATTGCAGGCTGTTTCAATTGAATCAGCAATAACTTCTCTTGAAACTAGGGAATATTTCATGCCCTCTGTTCCCATAGAAATCCCATCACTTACTGTTATAGTCCCAAACATCTGAGGCATCCCACCTGATCTTTTTATAGACTCTTCAGCTTTTAGAGCTAACTTATTTAAACCCATATTGCATGGTGTTATGGTGCTGTATCCATTTGCAACTCCAATAATAGGTTTATTAAAATCTTCATCATTGAATCCAACAGCTCTTAACATCGATCTGTTAGGTGATCTTTGCACACCTTGGGTTATTGCAGATGATCTGAGTTTATTCATATTATTTGAGAACCTTTTTTATTCTATTGCCCCAACTCTTCAAGTTGCTTCCTCACATCAGCAATTGCAGAATTAAGTTGCTCAACTTTCTTCTCCAGATTCTCTCCTTCAACTTCATTTATATTTTCATTTGAATCAATCGCTTCTGAGCCGTCTTGAATTCTGGAGGAATACATCATTGCTTTTTGTTTTTTTTCCTCCTTTCTTTTGTCTGCTTCGGATATTAACCACCATGCTAGACCTGCTGCTCCAATAAAAGCACCACTTATTAATGATAAAAGATTATTTGAAGACGAATCTCTGTATTCAGACATTGGTAAAATATTTACTCCTATATTCTATATTAGTTCTTATCTTGAAATATAGTACTTAAACGCGATAAAGGATTCCCAATACCGGGTACCAATAATGGTGTTTTTTCGTCTTCCTCATCTATGCAAGAAGTGTAAATTACCTGATTCGGGAATAATTTCGCAATTTCATTTAACCCTTTATTTGAGCAAATAGCAGTTATTAAAAGAATCCTATTTGAATCAACACCTAATTCCTTTAATTTAATTAAGGTTTCTAATGTGGTTGATTTTGTCGTTATTTGTTCTGAATAAAATATAACTCCTTCATTTGATTCAATAGTTTTAGGCAGTTCTCCTAATGAGAGGGTTGAATTAGGAATTACTTCTTTGGATCCAAACCAAAGAGTTAACCCTTCGGGCAACATTGCGAGCACTTTTATTGGATAATCAGTATTAATAAAGAATCCATCTGTGTCCCCATTATCAGTATTTACTATTTCTTTTTTATATGGCAGCCAATTACGTAATGCTTCATATGTAAGCCATTTCCCTAATTGCTCATATCCTGTTGAGTACAAAATATCTGGAGTATTTTTTTCTCGCAATATTGAAAGCCAATGTTTTATTAATGGATGAGGAGGAACAATAACCTTTAGTGACATTGCCATATATTTTCCTTTAAGATACTCTTACAAACTTTAAATACTTAAGTTCTAAAATACAGTCTTATTATGATTAAATCAATTGTTTTACCCTCACTAAAGAATGCATTAATTACTTTGTTGTTCGTTGGGATTTTATTTTTTAATTCTGTAAATTCTGCATGGGCTAAACGACCTCCTGAGATTAGAAACCAGCAAGACCTTAATTTAGAGCCAGATATGCATGGTCAAGATTTAAGCGGTAACGAATACGTTAAGTTTGATTTGAATGGGTTTAATTTCAGTGAAAGTAATTTAGAAGGCGCGGTGTTCAATAATAGTAAATTGCAAAATTCAAAGTTTAATGGAGCCAATTTAAGAGATGCACTAGCTTATGCAACAGATTTTACAGATGCAGATCTTTCGGATGTTAATTTTACAAATGCTTTATTAATGGAGAGTAATTTTGAAGGAGCAAAAATAGATGGTGCAGATTTTACTGATGCAGTTCTTAGTCGTACACAACAAAAACAATTATGTGCGATTGCTAATGGCACAAATAGTTCTACAGG
Source organism: Prochlorococcus sp. AG-424-E18 (assembly GCA_003210155.1). Taxonomy (GTDB): domain Bacteria; phylum Cyanobacteriota; class Cyanobacteriia; order PCC-6307; family Cyanobiaceae; genus Prochlorococcus_A. Next base: position 31,432 of record QCNC01000006.1, read on the forward strand.
AGAGAGTACAGAATATAGCTTAGGTTGTTAATCATAAAAAATGAAAAAAAAAATACCAGTTATAGTTGTTTCAGGATTTCTTGGTTCAGGTAAAACAACTTTTCTAAGATATTTATTAAAAGAGAGTAATAAAAAATTTGGTTTAATAATTAATGAATTTGGTGATGTTGGAATTGACGGTGATTTGATTAAAAGTTGTGATAAATGTGATGAATCTGAAGACGACTGCGTAATCGAATTAAACAATGGATGTTTATGTTGTAATGTTCAAGATGATTTTGTTCCATCAATAAAAGCTCTCCTAGAATTTAATCCTCCTATCGAATCAATAATTATCGAAACAAGTGGCTTGGCACTACCAATTCCCTTAATTCAAGCACTTAACTGGCCTGAGATTAGGTCTTCCATCTACCTTGATGTTGTTGTTGGTGTCGTTAATGGAGAATCAATGCTTAATGGTTCACCAATTAATGATTTAAATAAAATAACAAAACAATATAAAGAAACAGATAAAATTGATCATAACGCCACTATAGATGAACTTTTTGAGGAGCAACTAGAAGTTTCTGATATCGTTTTAGTCTCTAGATCAGATATCTTGAATGATGATCAGTTTGACGTTGTAAAACATAAAATTCAAGGAAGTCTAAACTCATCTATACCAGTCCTTAAATCCAATAATGGCAAAATTAATTTGAAATATCTATTTGATTTTAATTTTAAAAAAGAGACTTATAAAGAATTTTTAACTGAAGAACATGACCATAATCATGTTGAACTTGTATCAGATTCAATTAAATTAAATTATTTCCTTGAAAAAAATGACTTTGAAAAGGAGATGTCAAAAATCTTGGATGAATTAAACATTCTTCGAATAAAAGGACGTATTTGGATACCAAACAAATCATTACCTTTACAAATACAAATCGTTGGAAAGAAAATTAATACTTGGTTTGAAGAAGCTCCAGACAATTGTTGGAGACCAAATGATAATGCTGGGCTTGAATTAGTAATAATTTCCTTTGATGAAAAATCTATAAAAACTTTCAATAAAAAAATTAAAGAGAAATTTAAGATTTTAAGTGAACCAAAAATAGTAATTTGACATTATAGTTAGCTGCCGGGATACTTAAACAGTAGACAGCCCAAGATGAAAAATTCAAAAATTGCTTTAAAACAAATAATCTCTGACAAAGTTACATCAATTGATAAAATAAAATGTTCAAAATGTGGAGGGGCAGGAAATTTTAAAACACATGAAAATTCAAGAAGAACTTGCTTAGTATGTTTTGGTAGAGGCTACATAAACATCTAATAACTCAGAAAACCTCAAGGTAAAAATATTTGTTTATTAATCAATAGTACTTTTTATTAAAATTTAAACTAATCTTCTAGTAGAAATTAATTTTTAATTGGACCAATTTGCTGTAAAAGTTTTTGTAAGACTAAGACCCTCAGTTTTAGATCCAGCAGGGGAAGCTACTAAATCTGCCTCTATAAAACTTGGAGCCGAGGGAATAAAATCATTACGTATAGGAAAAATGATTGAGGTAAAAATAGAAGGTAATGGTGAAAACGAAGTAAGAGGAAAAATTGATTTATTGTGTGATAGGTTATTCGCAAATACTGTTATTGAAGATTATGAGTATTCACTAGAAAAATTATAAGATGGATAATTTTACTGTAGGAGTTGTTGTCTTCCCTGGTTCTAATTGTGATCGTGATGTTTCATGGGCATTGGAAGGTTGTTTAGACATAAGAACAAAATACTTGTGGCATGAGTCTTCAGATTTAAGTGATGTAGATGCAATAGTTTTACCCGGAGGATTTAGCTATGGTGATTATTTAAGATGCGGAGCAATTGCGAGATTCTCTCCATTAATAAATGCCTTGGATGAGTTTGTTAAAAGCGGGAAAAGAGTTTTAGGAATTTGTAATGGGTTTCAAATTTTGACAGAATCAGGATTTTTGCCTGGTGCTCTTGTTGCAAATAAAAATCTTAATTTTATCTGTGATGACGTTGAACTGGACATCGTTTCTTCAAAAGGAGGTTGGTTTAATAATGTAGACAAAAAACAAACAATTAAATTGCCAATAGCGCATGGGGAAGGGAGATATCATTGTGATTCTGATACTTTAAAGAAACTTGTAGATAATGAATTGATCGCTTTGAGATATAAAAATAATCCCAATGGCTCCTCATTCGATATCGCAGGCATAACTAATGAGAAGGGAAATGTTCTAGGTTTAATGCCTCATCCAGAGCGAGCATGCGACGAGACAGTTGGTGGGACTGATGGTCTCTTTACATTAAAATCATTAATATTGAAATAAAAAAAGACCCCCAATTTTGGAGGCCTTTTTTTATTTAATTTGGGAAGAAATTAAACAGTAGCTTTTACTTTTGGATCCAAATCACCTTTTGCGTAAAGATCAGCAAAATAATTAGTGCTGTTTTGTTTGATCTTACTTGCTTGACCTTCGCACCAGAACTGCTTGTATCTATCAAGACAAACTTGCTTCATGTATTTTCTAGCAGGCTTGTTGAAATGTCTTGGGTCGAAGTTTGCCTTATCAGCAAATGCTGCCTCTCTAACCGCGGCAGTGAAAGCAAGTCTGTTATCAGTATCAATGTTGACTTTCCTAACTCCATTTCTTATCCCCTCTTGAATTTCTTCAACAGGAACACCATAAGTTTGAGGAATTTCACCGCCATATTTGTTTATGATATCCAACCATTCTTGAGGAACTGAACTAGATCCATGCATTACAAGATGGGTATTTGGAAGTGCTTTATGAATTTCAGCAATTCTGCTTATTGCAAGAACTTCTCCTGTAGGTTTTCTTGTGAATTTATAAGCACCATGACTTGTTCCTATAGCAATAGCTAATGCATCGACTTTTGTTTTAGCTACAAAATCTGCAGCTTCTTCAGGATCAGTCAGAAGCATATCTGTAGAAAGTTCACCTTCAAATCCATGACCATCTTCCGCTTCACCTTTTCCTGTCTCTAATGAACCTAAGCAACCCAACTCTCCTTCAACACTAACCCCAACTGAATGAGCAAAATCTACTACTTTTTTAGTAACTGCAACATTATATTCGTAACTAGCGGGTGTTTTTGCATCTGCCTCTAGAGAACCGTCCATCATTACTGATGTGAAACCATTTATTGCTGCTGAGTAACATGTTGATGGCTCATTACCGTGGTCTTGGTGCATTACCACTGGAATATTAGGATATGTTTCTGTAGCAGCAAGGATTAGATGACGTAGGAAAATTTCTCCTGCATAATTTCTTGCCCCTCTTGAAGCTTGGAGGATTACAGGACTATCAGTTTCATATGCTGCTTCCATGATTGCTTGAACTTGTTCAAGGTTATTAACATTGAAAGCTGGAATACCGTAACCATTCTCGGCAGCGTGATCTAAAAGTAGTCTTAGTGGAACGAGGGCCATAATTAAAATAAGTTAAATGCTATATAAAGCATATGTTTCCGAGAGTTTAGTATAAAGAGGTATCAAATGTCACGTCATTAGATATACAAAATACTAAATTAAAGAAACATATTTTATGACCCAGAGTACATTTTTAGGATTTTTTTAGTTAATAAGTGTAGCCTGCCACAAACAATTGTTCATCAGATGAAGGTTGAGATCCTGCTACATAGGCACCTTTTGAAGCTTCAGAGTTTGCTTGAGCTCTTGCTATTAATGCTTTTTGACCTCCTTCAACGTCGCTTCCTTTCCAGGCCTTTAAGCATGAGTGCTGTAATGCTCTTCCATAGGAGAATGAAACATTCCATAAAGCTTTCCTGTAAAGAGTGTTCATATTATTTAGATAAACAGAAGCAGCTTCTTCGCTTAACCCTCCTGATAAGAAAACTATTCCAGGAACAGATGCAGGAACGCATCTTTCCATAGTTCTAATTGTTATTTCAGCAACCTTCATAGGATCAGCCTTTGTTGGACAACCTGCTCCATTAATAGTCATAGAAGGTTTTAATAGAGTGCCTTCTAGAAAAACTCCATTTGCTTGACAGGCACTATAAACCTGCTTTATTACCTCTTCTTGAACTTCAGCAGTTTTTTCAATGGTATGGTCGCCGTCCATTAAGATTTCAGGTTCAATAATTGGTACTAACCCAGATTCTTGAACTGATCTTGCATACCTTGCTAATCCCCAAGCATTCTCTTGAATTGATAGTTTTGAAGGACAGCCATCATTTGTAATTTGCAGAACTGCTCTCCACTTTGCAAATCTGGCACCTTGTTCATAATATTTTGCGGCTCTTTCAACTAACCCATCTAGGCCAGAGCAAAAAGTTTCTACATCTCCTCCCCCTGGAAGTGGATTTAGGCCCTTATCGACCTTTATACCTGGAATAATACCTAAATCATTTAGTTTCTTAACCATTGACTCGCCATCTTGGTGATTCTGATAAAGAGTTTCTTCGAAGAGGATTGCTCCACTTATATATTTGCCAAGACCTTCTGTAGTAAAAAGCATTCCTCTATATGCCTTCCTATTGTCTTCAGTATTCTCAACGCCAATTCCAGCGAGTCTTTTACCTACTGTTTTAGTGGATTCATCTACCGCTAATATTCCTTTTCCTTTAGAAGCTAGTAATTGAGCATTTTCTTTAAGCTCATTTTTGTAATAATTTAAAGCCATTCTTTAATAATTCAGTTCAATTGATTTTTCCAGAATATAAAAAAAAAATAAAATCAATCTAATACTTTATCGGGTGATAATTGCTACTTATAAATGTATAGCCTTAAATTTTGATACTTAATCCACTTTTGGAAGATTCTCTTATGGCTTCGCAAACTTTATGACTAGCAAGTCCCTCGCATAAGCCTGGGATTACAGGTGTTCCATTCATTATACTCTGGGCCCATAAATTTTGAATTCTCAAAACTGGAGCTATTCTCCCATCAGTCCATGTTTTTTCAAAATTAAAACTTGAATCTGCAGTTAGATTTTGTATTTTATTTTCGTTGTTTGAATATTTTAAATTAAAACCATGTACATAATCTTTTTGGTTTTCGCTTTTAAGAATTAGTGAGCCTTCGCTTCCATATATTTCTAAACTAAATCCTCTACCATTTTTTGAAATTGATGATAAAGATACCTGACATGGAATAAGATTCGAGCTGTAGTTTGATATTTCTATATTGGCTAAACATACATCTTCACTCGTAACATCATTTAAATCAGATGAATTAGGTAAAGGTCTTTTTTTTATTGATGTTGCTAACTTGCCAGACACGTTTATTGCTTCTCCAAAAAACCAATTCAACATATCGAATGCATGAGTACCTAAAGCGCCAATAACTCCTCCACCTTTTTCTTCCAATGAATACCAATTCCAGGATCTTTTGGGGTCGGATCTACTGCCCATTAACCAATCTAATTTGACTAAATATATATCTCCTAAGATATTTTCATCAATAAGTTTTTTTGTCTGAAGGAAAAAAGGTACTGCTCTATATTCAAAATCAACACATACGCTTAAATTATTAATTAAAGATATTCTCTGAAGCTCTTCAATTTCTGAGGAGGATATTGAAACGGGTTTTTCTAGGAGCAAATTTTTATTATTCTCTAGAGCTTGTTTTGCTAACTTAAATCTTGATTCAGGAGGAGTGGCAATAATAATTCCATCAATTTTTGGAGATTTAACTAAGTCTTCCCAATTATGAAAAAAATCTAAGCCCGTTTCTTTTTCTATTATCGATTTTTGCTTTTTCTCGTAATGATAAATTGCTACAGGAGTTAAGTGATCAGACTCTTTTAATGCCTCTAAATGAACTTTTTTCCCAAACCCTAGTCCAGCGATTGCTATTTTTAATTTTTTATTTTTAGTATTCATTCTTATTCATTAATAAACTCTGAACAGCTATTTTCAATAACAACATCTATAAGTTCATCATTATTAGAAGTATGCCATTTTGAATTGAATTGTGGAATTCCATTTATTGATGTATCTTTGAACTTTTTTTCATTGCAATTAATTCTCATTACATAAAGTGATAACTCTCCATCATCATCAGAATTAGTTGGATTCTTAAAGAACTTTGTTAATACACTTATTTCACCATTTGGGAGCGACTTAATACTCCCTTTATCAAGCCATTCTTTCCCATCATCATTCTCTTTTAGTAGGACCCAGTCAACATTTCCTATCGCATATGAATAGGAGGCAAAGTTAAAAATAAAGAGTAGAAGGGTTACAGAAAAATAAAATAAATTACAAATTATTCTCATTTTATATATTTGCTTCTGCAAGTTCTTTTACACCATGAATTTTTAAAATTTTAGTCAGAGTATCCTTGAGATCTTTCCTTTTCACTATTACATCAACAAAACCATGCTCAAGAAGATATTCAGCTGTTTGAAAATTATCGGGTAATTTTTCTCTTAATGTTTGTTCTATAACCCTTCTTCCAGCAAATCCAATAAGTGCTTTAGGTTCCGCCAAAATTAAATCACCTAGCATCGCAAAGCTGGCTGTTACCCCTCCAGTAGTTGGATGAGTTAACAAGGGCATATATAGGAGATTTTTCTCTTTATGTTTTTTTAGTGCTCCAGATATTTTTGCCATTTGCATGAGACTTAACATACCTTCTTGCATCCTCGCTCCTCCTGATGCGCAAACAATAAGAATTGGAAAATTTTCCAAAGTTGCTCTCTCAATTATCCTTGTAATTTTTTCGCCAACTACTGAACCCATGGATCCTCCCATAAATCTAAAATCCATAACAGCTAATGCTAAAGGCATTGAATTCACAGAACAGATACCTGTTACGACTCCATCTCTTAAACCTGTACCTGCTTGACTTTCTTTAATTCGATCAGCATACGCTCTTCTATCTTTAAAACCCAAAGGATCTGTAGGACTTAGTGAACTATCAAATTCTTTGAATGAATTTTTATCAGCTATTATATTTATTCTTTCATCGCTATTAATCCTATTGTGGTGTCCACAATTACTACAAACATTGAAATTTGAAATTAGGTCTTTTCTATAGGCTACTTGCGAACACTCTGAACATTTAACCCACAAACCATCTCCTTCGTCAGTATCTTGGGAAACTTTCCCAACAAATTGATCTTTACGCCTTGCGGCAAACCAGTCGATTAATGACACAACTTTTCCTGTTTTTTCTATTTAAATCTAAGTAAGGTACTTTTATCAAGAAAGATATATAAAAATTTGAGATCCTCTAGATTAAAAACTTCTCAAAGTTAAAAAATAATGATTTGAGTTGATAATCGAAAATTAATAATTATTTATTTTTCTCCTCAATCATTTTATGAATTATTGGAGTGAGAATTAGTTCCATTGCGAATCCCATTTTTCCTCCATTTACAACGATACTTGTTGGACTTGACATAAATGAATCATTAATCATTCCAAGCAAGTATTGAAAATCAATCCCCCATTTCTCTCTTGCCCCTTTTCTGAAATGTATGATCACAAAGCTCTCATCAGGAGTTGGGATATTCCTGCAAATGAAAGGATTAGAAGTGTCAATTGTGGGAATTCTTTGGAAATTAATATCGGTTTTGCTGAATTGTGGGCATATATGATTTATATAATCAGGCATTCTCCTCAATATAGTATCCACAATGGTTTCCGCTGAGTAACCTCTTTCTGCGTTATCTCTATGGATTTTTTGAATCCACTCTAAATTTGTTATCGGAACAACTCCAACAAGTAAATCAGCATAAGAGGCAACATTGTATCCATCACCTTCTACCCCGCCATGCAAACCTTCATAAAAAAGTACATCTGTTCCCTCAGGAATATCTTCCCATGGAGTAAATTGCCCAGGTTCTAGGGATGTCCCAAGTCTTGTATTATGTTCTTCTGCTTCTTCAAGACTATGTAGATAATATCTTTTCTTTCCTCCTCCAGTTTCACCATAGATTTTAAAAAGTTCTTCTAGCTTGTCAAAAAGATTAGCCTCTGGACCAAAATGTGAGAAATTTTCACCTTTTGAAAGAGCGTCTGCCATAGCTTTTTTCATAGGCATTCTTTCAAATCTGTGGTAACTATCACCTTCTACAACTGCGGGAACAATATCTTCTCTGGCAAAAATATGCTCAAAGGCTCTTTTTACTGTACTTGTTCCTGCTCCTGAAGATCCTGTTACAGCGACTACTGGATGACGTTTTGACATTTTTTAAAAACAATATTTAATGATTCTGACAGGTCACATGCCAACTTTATGTTTTACTTAAAAATATTTTTTTATTTATTAATTTTTTTTAAATTTCATCCATTATTTTATCTCCGATTTCACTGCAAGATAAAACTTCAGTAGACCCATCAGCTAAATCTGCTGTTCTAAATCCTTTTGATAATACTTTATCAATGGCAGTTTCTAAGTTTTCTGCAGCTTCTTCTTCATTTAATCCAATTTTTAACATCATGGAAGCAGATAAAAGCATTGCAATAGGATTAGCTATGTTTTTACCAGCTATATCAGGAGCCGAACCATGAACAGGTTCAAAAACGCCTGGGCTATTATTGTTTAAAGAAGCAGATGGAAGCATACCAATAGAACCAGTTAACATTGCGGCTAAATCGCTTAAAATATCTCCAAATAAATTACTAGTTAAAATCACATCAAATTGACCAGGATCTCTAACTAATTGCATTGCTGCATTATCAACGTACATATTGCTTAGAGATATATTTTTATCTTTTGAGGTGGTATTTAAAACTGTATCTCTCCACAATTGACTAACCTCAAGAACGTTTGATTTATCAACAGAACATATTTTTTTATTTCTTTGGTTAGCAATTTTTATTGCTATTTCAGTTATTCTTTCTATTTCGGTCGAATCATAAACCATCGTATTGAAAGCTTTTGGGATTTTTGTATTTGTTATGTGTCCTCTTGGTTTTCCAAAATAAATTCCTCCTATTAATTCTCTTACAACAATAAGATCTACATGCTCAACGATTTCTTTTTTTAATGTACTTGCATCTAGTAAAGATTTTCTTATTTTGACAGGCCTGATATTTGCGAAAAGGTTTAGGGCAGATCTTAACTTTAGTAACCCACTTTCTGGCCTTAATTCTCTTGCAAGAGAATCATATTTAATATCTCCAACACAAGCTAAAAGTACGGCATCACTTTTTTTGCATTGATCTAGTGTCTCATCTGGAGCAGGAGTACCATATTTTTCATATGCTATCCCTCCAAATAATTTTTCAATAATCTCAATATCGAAATTATGATTTTTTGAAAGCTTTTTTAAAACTTTTTTTGAAACTTCTGAAATCTCTGGTCCAATTCCGTCTCCTGACAATAAAACAATCTTATATTTCTTCATTTAAATTTTTGTTTATTAGAACAATAAATTATTGCTTGTCTAATTGTCTAAGTTTTTTTGCTAATTCTGGTAATTTTTTAAAAATACTTGAACTCCTTAGCCATGATTTATTTTCCATCGCAGGGAAACCACTAATTACCTTGCCATCTGCTATGTCACAATGGATTCCGCATTTTGAACTCGCAATGACGTTATTACCAACTTTTACTCTATTATTGACTCCTACTTGCCCTGCCAAAATAACACCATCTCCAATAGTTGCTCCTCCAGCGATACCAACTTGCGCTGCAAATGCACAATTTTTTCCAATTTTTACGCCATGACCTATTTGTATTAAATTATCCAACTTTGTTCCCTCATCAATAAAAGTAAATCCAACTGCGGGTCTATCAATACAACAATTAGTTCCAATTTCTACAAAACTCATTATTTTTACACCACCTTTTTGCGGCATTTTTACCCATTTGCCATTTTCAGGAATAAAACCAAATCCCTCTGATCCAATAACAGAATTTGAATTAATTACACAATTATTTTTTAGAGTGGTATTTTCGTAAATAACACAATTTGGATGAATTATATTATTATTTCCTATTCGAACATTGCCTAAAATTGATGATCCAGGAAGAATATGATTATTATCTCCAATTACAGTATTTTCTCCAATATAGACATTAGGCCCAATATGACAATCTGTTCCAATTATTGCTGTTTTATCTATTACTGCTGAAGCATGAATTCCTGGTTTGAAATTAATAGTTTTATATAAACAATCCAATACTTCTGCAAATGCAATTCTTGGATTTTTAACGATTATGGTTGATATATTGAGTTTTTTTAGGGCACTAACGATTTCACCGTTGTTATTAGTTATTATTGCTGATGCTTTAGTTTGATCTAATTTTTCTTTAAGAATATTATTTTCTTCTAAAAAAGATATTTGATGTTTAACTGCAGCATCTAATGAGGCAGCATCATCTATATTTAAATCTTCGAAAATATTGGCACTAATAAAATATGAATTTCCTTTTTTTATTAGATCAACTAAATCACTTAAAAGCATTTTTCAGTTTTAATTTTTTTCTAAGAGAGAGCAAGAACATCTCTATGTACGACAATTATCGAGGAGTTAATATTTTCTTTATTATTTAAGATACTTCTTAATTTGTCGCTACTTATTGATACTAAACCTTTTGCAACTTCTTTATCATTTGTATTTACGATTTTAACTGCCTGATTAATCGTAAAGTTTCCTTCTACATTCTTAACACCAACCGCTAAAAGTGAGGCACCTTTTTTTTTAATTGCAAAAGAAGCGCCATCATCTAAAGTAATTTTCCCTACTGTTTGAATTGCATGTGAAAGCCAACTTTTTTTGTTTCCAATAGGTTTTTCTACTGGATAAAATAAAGTTCCAATTTTATTATCATTAAATATTTCAATTAAGTTTTTTTTATTAGTTCCATCAACTAGTTGGACTTCTACTCCCCCTTTTGTTGCTATTTCTGCAGAAATTAATTTTGTAGAAATTCCTCCTGTTCCCCATTCATTATTTGAGTTTTGAATATTTTTATCTTTAATTTGCTTTAATTCACTATTATGAACTTCTTTAATAGGTTGCGCATCTTTATTATTACGTGGATCTTTTGAGTATAGATTTTCAATATCAGTTAATAAAATTAGCTTGTTAGCATTTATAGCCAAGGCAACTAAAGCAGAGAGGGTATCATTATCTCCATATTTAAGCTCTTCATTTGCTACGGTATCATTTTCATTTACTATTGGAATAACATTCAAATCGATTAATCTTTTTAAAGTTTTAGAAGCGTTATTAAAGGATTCTCGGGAATTGAAATCACCTTTAGTTATTAAAATTTGAGCAATATTAAAGCCTAATTTATTAAATACTCTATCGTATAAGGACATTAAATTAACTTGACCTACTGCAGCAGTAGCTTGAAGGGTACTTAAATCATTTGGTCTTGTTTTGATATTTAACTTTTGGCAACCTAATCCAACGGCTCCACTAGTTACTAAAATTAACTTGTTTCCTTTTGAAAGGAAATTTTTAAAGGATCTAGAAAGGTTTTCAATAACTTCTTCTGTAGATGTTTCCTCTGTTCCTCTTAAAATACTAGTACCAATTTTTATAACCCAAGTTTTCATTTTATAAAATGAGAAATTAATTTTTCTATTGTCAAAGTTAAATTAAATTTTATAGGCAAGCCATCTCTATTTAATCTCTTAACTAATATTGTTTTTATATCACATCTATTCCCAACAATAATATCTGTAAAAATTCTGTCGCCAATAATGGCTATATTTTTTGGCTGTCTGCCAATTTCTTTGATAGCAGACAAAGTTACTTTTTTTCTAGGTTTTGATGCATTGTATTTATAACTTAAATTTAATTCTTTAGCTATTTTTGCGATTCTTTTTTTTGATGGATTATTACTTATTAGATATAAGTAGAAATGTTTTTTAGATTCTATGATCCAATTTTTTACAGTTTTTGGGATCATATTTGATTTTCTATTTACTAGAGTCCCATCCACGTCCAGCAATAAAGAATTAATTCCTTTTTTTTTCAACTCAGATTGGGAAATATTATATATTGGTAAGTTTGAATCCCAATTGACATTTAGGATAGATCTCATTTATTTTAAGAACTAATTTTTTCAAGCTCAGTTTCAATCAAAGGTTGAATTTTATCGAACTCATCGTCTTCAACTAATAATGCACCTTTGTCTTTTAATTTACCAACAATAAAAAAAGGATCTAGTGGTATATATAAGCCATATTCTTGGTCAAAAAGATTAAAGTTAACGAGCAATTCATAACTCTCACTATCATCATCGACGTAATCTTCTTCTAATTCATCGTAAATTGGTTCTTCAAGTTCTCCTGATACTGTTAAAGTAACTGCTGATCTGATAAGTCTTAAATCATGTTCTTGAAGGACTGCTTCAGCATTTTTTAGTATTTGTTCATTTTTATCTATTTTCTCAATTAGTTCAGGCTCATCTTTTTCATTTATCTTAAAAAGACTTACTGGGGTATCAACTGGCGTTAATAAAGCATATTCTTGGCCTTCAACACTTACTAATTGTTCAAGATAACAAAATAGCTCGTTTCCATTTGAGTCATTTAATAAAAGTGTCTGTGCATCATAATTATCATTTGAATTGGCTTCTTTCATTTAAAAATTATCTATCCTTTTTAATACTAATATTTTATCTGACGTTTACCAGCTATTTCTTCTAATTCAGGACCCTCTTCGATCCATTGTTCAAGTATTATTTTTGCTGAAAAACTATCAATCAATCCGGATTTATCTTTTTTTATTCCAAATCTTTCTGAAGATTCCCAAGTTGAACTATGTTCGTTGACATAAGAAAATGGAAGATTTAATTCATTTGAAAGTAATTGACCGTAATTTTTACAGTCAATAGCTTGAGTGGTCATTTTACCTTCCTCATCTAGCGGAATACCCACAATAAAACCAGTTAAATTAAATTCATATATATAATTTCTAATGATTTTAATCTCTTGATTATTTTCAAATCGTTTAACTGCTGGAAGTATATTTGATGTTATGCAGAGGGGATCACAATAAGCTAATCCTATTCTTTTGGTACCTATATCCAAACTCAAAATTGACTTGGGTTTGGGTTTACAAAATTTCACTTTGTTTTTAATGGAAAAGGAGATGGATATGGATTACCTTGTGGACTTAATTTTTCAAAGATTGATTCCAAAGATTGATTTATTATATTTACTTGTTTGGCTTCGTTCTTAATTATTGTGTTCCTAATAAGAATTATTTCTTGATTTTTTTCTTTGATATTACACTCTTCGAGAAAAACATTTAATTGAGAATTTTCTTTATAGGTTTTTAAATATGAAACGGGTGATTTTTCAAAAAATCTTTTTAAAAATTCTTTTAAAATAGAATTGAATCTATTATCCCAATATCTACTTATTGTTAAAGTATAAATTTCCTCATTTTGATAATTAATATCTTTTAAAATTGTACATAAAACAGAATTTTCATATATTAAGGAACCACTATTAGCGTTATTTCTTTTAAGAATGTCGTCTTGATCAAAATCTAAAATATTTCTTATTAAGGGTGATTGATTTGATCTTATGAAATTAACTATTTTTAATACATTTTGTTTATTAATTTTTTGGAATTCATTAATTAATGTATAGGCATCGGTATTTTGATTTGTAGGTTTGTTTTGATCAGAACCATCCCAAAGGATTATCTCTCCTAACGGTTGAAAGCCTAATTCTCTTGCGTTTGATATAAGGTCAACATTATTTATATCTGAATTAATTATCCAACTTGAAGTTTTGTTTTCTTTTATTGAGATAGATTTTTTTATCAATCCTAAAGTTAATTGTTTATCTGTTAGAGAACACTTGCTATTAATCAACTTGGGCTTAGATATTTTTAAGCAAGTTTCTTTTTTGTTTAAAGGAAAAATATTCAAATAACCAATAATTTCGTTTCCATATATAGCAATTATGCATTTATTTCTATTTTTCTTAAGATTATTCAAGAAAATTTTTAAGTCATCAAAGGTATTTATAATTGCCATCTTTAAAAACCAATTATTCAATTCCTTATTTTTAATATCTATTAAAAGATTAATATGCCGTATATGGAGTTCTTCAAAAGTTACTTCCATTCCTTTTTTAGATTGAAAAGAATAAGAGGTATCTTTTTTCATTTACTTTTTTTCTCTTATTAATACTATAGGAGTTTTTTCATCCCCATTGCCAGCTGGATTAGATAATAAGTTTCTTTTGAGTATTTTATTTACTTTTTTATTTGAACTTGCTAGGACTTTCACACCTCCAAGATCATTAACATCGACAACAGCAACATCTATATTTAGATAGTTCGAGACCTCCTTACAAAATAAATCCGCATTGAGAGGACCCATGACTATACTCTTGTCGTAAGGTGTAACTGTGCCGCTTATATCATCAATGAGAGAGGATTCTGAACCAGTTAACCTATAAAACATACCTTTAATCCCAACTAATTTGAAGAGAAATCCAACAAACAGTGCAAAGGTTATTCTTGTGACTCCGATTCTATTTATTAATAATTGCATGCCACAAGCTGTTGCGAGACTGCTTGTAGGGTGAAAAAAATAACATAAAGCTTTCGAAAATAAACTATATTGTAAATTTTGAGGGGAAATATATCTATTTTGCATAATCGCTAGCGGACTCTCACCGATAGTTAAAATATCATTTCTTTCTACAATTCCTTTGCAGTATTCAATCACAGTATTTACTGGGTTATCAAAGCAACCAAGTAAATCAGTTTTAATAGCAAAAGCTTTATATTTATTATTTATTGGAATTTCAAAAACTTCTTTCGGCCTTTGTTTTTGACCATCTAAATTAATTAAAAAACAATCCTTATTATTTGAAATACCAAAATGTCCATAGTTCTCCCAATATATTTTTAACCATAGATATTTTATTTTTTTTCTAAAATTATTATTGCTAAATTTATATATAATTCTTACAAATAAATCTGAATTTGACTTGATAATTGTTGTTGGCCAGTAATTATTTAAATTCTTGATTTTATTATTTTCATATATATAAATATCTTCTTGATAATTAAAATTTTGGCAATATTCGTTACCTTTACTTTTAAAAAAATCTAATTCAAAATTTATATTTGATACCATGGTCTCCTTGGTTTTACTTTTATTAGTTATTTTTAAATCAATAATTAATTCCTTTAAACCATCCTTTTTTTTGATTTTGTAATTTATAGGTTCCAGATTTAACTTTGATTTGGGTGAGTTTTTAATATATAAATCTGAAAGAATTAAAAAAATTAAAAGAACTAAGAGGATATTCATTAATATCATTTTTTTAATTAATTTTTGTTTTTATCTTTTTTTTCAGAAATGATACTGTTGTATTCATTAAAACTTTCTAAAGAAAATGTCGTATCTTCTATATCAATTCCTTTTAACTCTCCTATAACTTTGTTTAATTCATCGATATTAATCATTCCATTTTTATCATATTTAACTTCACCATCACTATTTAAAATTATCGTTTGTGGAATTAATCCATTCCAATAATAATTAGGTTCATTTCTAAGATCAGACTTTTCTTTATCCTGTAATTCATCAGTAGTTAGAGCAATGATATCTATATTATTTCTCCATATCAAATCCAAACCAGATATTATCGGAGCCATAGCTTTACTATCTGAGCTATCGTCAAGATAAAAAAATAAAACTGCGACTCTTTTATTTTTTAATGATTCCTGAAGAGTTGTCTGGGGAGGAACAATAGCCCCATTACCTGCGTATATAGGAAAGATGTTGCCATCGTAACTATCAGAATCTCTAGAGGCATTTACTTTATATGGACTTAAGAAAATTAATGCTATTAGAATCCATTGAATTATTTTCATTAAAGTTTAAAAACTTACTTTGAACTTGATCTTCCTAATCCTTGAAGGATTCCTTTCCCAACTAAACCGATAGCTTTGCCAACGACCTTTGTAAGGAAAGTTACGAAAAGATTACCGATATATTTTACAGCAACTTCTAACTGAGGTGCTACGGCATCTCTTATCTCAACTAACAATGTAACTTGTTTTTGTAGCCATTCTAGATTCTCTAATTCTTTCTCCCTATTTTCATTTTTGAAGTATCGGGTAAATTTTTTATCGATAATATCAATATATTCTCTTTTACTCTCATATAAGTAGATAGGCAGATAAATATAGTCATGCCAGCGATTGTAGTTATTAATATTATTTCTAAATCTTTCAAAATTTCTTGTTGATTGTAATTCGGGATTTATAAGTACAGTTCTTAATTCAGGCCAAGAAGAACAGATATTAAAGATTTCAGAAGCTAATAAATTACAGTTCCTTATTGTCCAATTCGAAATGATATTTTCAAGGATCAAAAAAGATTCTGTTTCATATAGAGGGAGTAATTTTCCATCATAGTCAAGAGCTTCATTTTTAATAATTGGCTCAATAAACATTATTGATTCATGTGATTCTCTATCTATCTCTTCACAACTTACCTCACTATAAATAAAATCATTTATTGAAATAGATTCGCTTCCTTTTTTTAATCGAAAATAGCTGTCTGTGATATTTGAAATTGTATTAACTTTAAGTTCTTTTATAAGAGAGTTTAAATCATCTCTAAAATCATTCTCCTTATAGTTTTCCTTAATATTTTTTACTAAATTATCTAACTCATCTAACATTTTGCAAATTAGTCGTGAAATGAATTCTTTTTTTATCCCAGAGAGAATTATTGATGAATTATTGAATTCAACCTGTAAGTTAGTTGAGCTATACCTTTCTTTTAGTCTTTCTAAAATTAAATTCCATATTTCAGTAGTGTTTTTATCTTTGATGAATACAGTGTTCTTATTTTCAAGATTAATTTTATTCTCAGTGTAAACGGCCTCTGTATAAAGTTCTAGTGAATTACCCCATAAAAAAATTAGAAAAGATTTTGCAGTAATAAGTTCTCTTAATCTTCCTTTTAAAATGAATTTATAAAATTCTGGTGTTGAATCAGAGTTGACATATTTGAATATATAATTAACTTCAGAATCTATTTGTTTAAGACCTGAAGTTAGAATTTTTTGACTAAAGGTGAGAGGCTTATTTTTGTTTAATTGAACTTGGGAATTATTTTCAATATCAAATACCCTTCCTCCATTTAAAATGGTATCAATAGATTCAAGAACTTTTTCTGCACTGGGATTTAAAAGAAAACCTTCAGCATTTAACGATGGAGTGGTATTTGCTTCATAAACAAATTCGCCAGAGAGAATTATAAGAAACTTTGACTCATCATATCTTTCTCTTAATTTTAATAATTCTAACCTTATAAGATCTTCTGATTGGAAATTAAGAACATTCCATATAACTAAATCCGGAGTTTTATCACCTGTTCCATTATTAAAATTAATGTCTAAATTTTGGTCTAGTGATGTTAACTTAAGCGATAAAGATTCAGCTATTAAGCTTGGAGCAATAATCAATATCGATTTTTTTGAAATTAATTCCAAGACTAGATTTCT
The DNA here is from genome assembly GCA_003210155.1 of Prochlorococcus sp. AG-424-E18. Lineage (GTDB taxonomy): Bacteria > Cyanobacteriota > Cyanobacteriia > PCC-6307 > Cyanobiaceae > Prochlorococcus_A. The sequence goes on from QCNC01000006.1 coordinate 48,889, forward strand.
TATCTCTTATACAAAATTAACTAACAATTACTGCAAACACCAGCCTTAAATCAATTTTTATAATCTTTTAAGCGTAGTAATTTCTGTTTAAATCAAAGTCATTTAATCTCTCTGATGACAATACATTATTCGCTTCGTTTATCGTGAATTTATTTTCATATAGAGCTTTACCTACAATTACTCCAAAGAGTCCAGAGTTTTCAAATTTTACTAACGATAATAAATCAGAAATTGAACCAACACCTCCTGAGGCTATTACTGGAATATCTGTAATTTCAAGTATGCTTTTTATGAATTCTTCATTTGTCCCTTCTAATGTCCCATCTGTATTTATATCTGTAACAATAAAACTAGCAATTTTAAATGAAGAAAACTCCTTTACTAGATCTGTGGCCAAAATATTAGATTGCTCAAGCCATCCCCTTGTACTAACTTTTCCATCTTTTGCATCAATCCCAACAATTATCCTTCCCGGAAATTTATTTGATAAGTCTTTAACTAGTTCTTTATTTTCTATCGCAGAGGTCCCCATGATCACTTTATCAATACCATAAGAAAATAGTTGTTCTATCCTTTCTTGAGACCTTATCCCTCCACCGATTTGAATAGGTATGTTAACTGTGTTTGCAATCTTTTTTATTGATTTATCGTTTGTCGGGGCTCCAGTTTTTGCAGCATCCAAATCAACTATATGTATATATTTTGCCCCTTCGCTTTCCCAAAATTTAGCTTGCTCATGAGGCTCTTTAGTGAAGTCTTTTCTTTTATTAAAGTCGCCTTTAAAAAGCCTTACACACTTACCATTCATTAAATCAATTGCTGGTATTAGGTCCATAGAATCATCCTTTTCATTAATAACTTATTAGTAGTACTATTCAATATGTAATTCTATTTAAGATTACTACTTCAGTTAAATATTTTTTGAATATGAAAATTCTTGTAATGGGCGGCACTAGATTTGTTGGCAAGTCTTTGGTTGGAAAGTTATTAAGTAAAAATTGTGATATTGATATTTTCACGAGAGGCAATAAAAGTAATCCTGAAAAAACAAATTTAATTAAGGGTGATAGAAATAATTCAGAAGATATAGTCAGACTAAGAAATAAAAAGTATGATGTTGTTTATGATATTTCTGGTCGAGAGTTAGAACAAACCAAACTTCTTATAGAAAATTTAGATAACTCTTTCCAGAGATATGTATATGTCAGTTCGGCAGGTGTTTATAAAGATAATTGTGAACTACCCTTATCCGAAGTTGATCCAATTGATCCAGAAAGTAGGCACAAAGGAAAGTTTGAGACAGAAAATTGGTTAAAAAACCAAAAAATTCCTTTTACAAGTTTTAGACCTACTTATATTTATGGACCAGGAAATTATAATAAAATTGAAAATTGGTTTTTTGAAAGGTTATTTACTAAAAAATCTATACCAATCCCTGGTGACGGTTCTTTAATTACTCAGCTAGGCCATGTTTCGGATCTAACTGATGTAATGATTAGGTGCATAAATTTTGAAAATTCCAAAAATAATATTTACAATTGTTCAGGTGAAAAAGGAGTAACAATCAAGGGTTTAATTTATTTCTGTGCGAATGTTCTTGGATTAAACCAAAATGAGATTTCTTTAAGAACATTTGATTATCAAAAATTAGATCCTAAGTCTCGAAAGGGATTTCCAATTAGATTAAATCATTATCAGACTGATATCTCTAAGATAAAACGTGATTTAGAGTGGGCGCCAACTTTTGATTTATTTAATGGCCTAAAGGATAGTTTTGTGAATGATTTTAAAAATAAAAAGAGTGAGGAGTTTGATGAAAATTCAGATAATACCCTTTTTAATTCTTAAATACCCTAATAAAGTCACAAGAGTCAGGATGAATCCTAACCAATAAAAAATTAAAGCCAAATTATTCAAAAAGCTAATTTTTAATGGTGTAAAGAAGGTAATTACTGAAATAAAAAAGAAAAATGTTTTATATTTTCCTAACATTGATGCTGGCAAACCGTCTTTTGTGGAGTTCCTTAGGCTAGAGATAATTAATTCTCTGAATAAAATTAATGACAAAGACCAGAAGGGTATAAAATTATTTTTACAAAGAAAGGTTAAAGGAATTAAATAGAATACTTTATCGCTTAAGGGATCAAGGATAGCTCCTAATCTGGTTTTAAGATTAAATTTCCTTGCAATTAACCCGTCAAAATAATCAGTTATACCTCCAATAATAATTAATATGAAGACATAAAAAGGTCTGTTAATTTCTAAAAAAAGTATTAATGGAAATACAAGGAAAAGGCGAGATATCGATAATAAATTGGGAATATTCAATGCCACATTTTTAAGATTTTTCTTAATAACAAATTAGTTTTTGTATATAAAAAATATAATACACTCTCAACATGCTTAAATTTTTAATGGTTTTTGATGCTAGTTTCTAAAATTTTATTTAAATCTGAATCCTAAAGATTATAAACTCAACTTCTCTTTATGGATGATGATGTTTTATATTACAAAACTATTCCTAATATCTAATATCTAATGCAGCCTCATAGCCTAAAGCTATCTCCAGAATCTGATTTGATAAATTCAATTAAGGAATATTCTTTATCGAATAATTTATACGGGTATGTTTCTGGAGTGGTTGGTAATCTTAGAACAGTTTGTATTCAATGCCCAGGTAATCAAGAGATAAATAAATTTGAGGGAAATCTAGAGATAGTTTCTTTAAACGGACATTTTAATAAAGGGGATGTTCATTTACATTTGAGTTTTGCAGATGAAGGATGTAATGTCTTTGGCGGTCATCTTGAGGAAGGTTGTATTGTAAAAAAAGGTACTGATATATTATTACTTTCTTTTGAACAAAAAATTATTAATATCTCAAGTAATGATTTATTAAAAAATGAATCACGTGTAAAAGCATATATTTTAAAGGATTGTCCTTGGTCTAAAAGAGCAATTAGGTTACTTAATTCATTATCTATCCCTCACGAAGTTACTTTAATAGAAAATGATGAGAGCTTTCAAAAAGTAATGGCACAAAGTAGCCATAATACTTTCCCTCAAATATTTTTAGATAATAAATTTTTTGGAGGATATGATGAACTTTCTGAACAAGCAAAATTAGATAACTTAAGTTCATTTAAGTAATCTAAATTTTTAACAGTCTCGGTTATTAAGTTTTTCAGCAACTAATTCGTCCTCTAACTGCTTTATTAATCTTGATACAAGACTTTGAAATTCTGGTTGACAGCCTTTGAATGCAGCTTTATGCCTTATTGGCTCGTTTCTAGTTCTTAAATCAGTAAGCATTAGTTGTAATGCGTCAATTTTGGGATTTATTTTCATAGTTTTAATTTATATATTTACATCTTTTAAATCATTTGCATAGCTTTTTTAAAAGATATCTTTTTATTATCATTCGAACTTGTAACTTCTATTAATTTATTTATGGATTCTTTGTTTTTTAAAGAATCTATACAACATTGCGCAACTAATCTTCTTGGGATTGATCCATTAATTTGAGTATCCTCCTTTGAATAATTTATATTTTCTGATTTAATATCTTCATTTTCCTTTAATCCTCCAGGTCTAATAATAGTCCATTCGAAATTTGAATTTCGTAGAAAGTTTTCACCTAATTTCTTCCAAATAAGAATTAAACCAAATAAGTTTAATGGGTGAAATAATTTACCAGTACAAAGGGAACTAACTAAAATAACCCTTTTAATACCAACTCTTTTGCAACTCTCTAATTGCCTGTATACACCTAATGCATCAACCTTTGCAGGACCAGTTAAATCTAATGATGCTCTCGCTCCAGTAGCAATTATCAAGGCATCAATATCTTTAAATGCTTCATCAAGTTCCCCTTTTTTGTCTAATGAAACCCTAATTGTTTCTAAACGCTCTAGTCCTGCTGAGACTTTTGAATTCTTTCTAATGATTTGCCTTACTTTATATCCTTTCTTAACGGCTTCTTCGGAAATTCTATAACCTGTTTTCCCCGATGCACCAGTAATTGCTATTTTCATGATTAAAAAACTAATTTAATTATTATATAAATTTCTTAAGGCTTTTTACATATAAATTTCTTTTTTCTTTTGGGATAAAGAGTGCGACATAAATAACATTTTGTTCCATCACAGCCTCTTGCAGTACAGTATTCTCTGCCATAAAAGATTATTTGCAAATGTAAAGTATTCCAATCATTAATAGGAAATATTTTTTTTAGATCTTTTTCTGTTTGAACTACGCTATCGCCATTTGATAGGCCCCATCTTTGAGCCAACCTGTGTATATGAGTATCTACTGGGAATGAAGGTATTTTAAACACTTGAGACATTACAACTGATGCTGTTTTATGACCTACCCCTGGAAGAGATTCAAGATTCTCAAAAGAATCTGGGACCGTAGCATTATGCTTCTCAATCAATAATTTAGATAAGTTATAGATGTTCTTTGATTTTTGATTAGATAGACCTAAAAATTTTATGTATTCGTAAATGCCATTAATACCTAGCTGCATCATCTTTTCTGGATTATCTGCAACTTTAAATAAGTTTTTTGTTAATTCATTAACTTTCTTATCTGTTGATTGAGCACTTAAAACTACGGCGACTAGAAGAGTATATGCATTTGTATGATCAAGGGGTATTGGAGGCGATGGATATAGCTTTTTGAGTTCCTTCCGTATTATTTCTGCTCTTTCAGACTTTCTCATTAAATTTGAAAATTAAATGGTGTATAAAATTATACATGGGATATTTTAGGTGAATATTTTCTGCTAACTTAATATATTTGAATAAGAAGAACTTAGTGAAAAATGATGCGTTAATAATTGATGATTTGCATCATAAATATGATAAGCGAGAATGTTCAAATTGGATATTAAACGAAATTAACCTGAAAATTGAAAATGGCGAATTGTTAGGGTTGCTTGGTCCTTCTGGTTGCGGAAAAACTACTCTTTTAAGATTAATCGCGGGGTTCGAATATCCCTCTAAAGGGAGGATTTCTCTAAATGATAAGGAAATTTCAAGTAGGAAAAAAATTCTTAGTCCTGAGAAAAGAAATATTGGTATGGTTTTTCAAGACTATGCACTTTTCCCTCACTTAACTGTTTTGGAAAATGTAATTTTTGGTTTGAAAAACAAAAAAGACAGATCTAGAGTTGATTATTTATTGAATGTTGTGGGTCTTGATAGTTTTGTTGAAAGGTACCCACATGAACTGTCTGGAGGCCAAAAACAAAGACTCGCAATTGCGAGAGCTCTTGCTCCAGGTACAAATTTTATTTTATTAGATGAACCTTTTTGTAGTCTTGATATGCATGTCAAACTAAAATTAAGAAGTGAACTCCCTAATATCCTAAAAGGTTGTAATGCAAGCGGATTGATGGTTACTCATGATCCGGAAGAAGCGATGTCAATTTGTGATAAGGTCGCTGTTATGAATGATGGAAAAATACATCAAATTGATACGCCTATTAACCTTCTAAATAATCCCAAGACCATATTTGTTAGTAGTTTTATTTTGGGTAATAATATTGTTAATCTCAAAAAAAATGGTAATTCATATATTTCTTGTTTGGGTGAAATAAATTGTTCAGAGTATTTGAAAAATAAAGTTATCAAAAGTATGTCAATTTCGCCTAAATTTATTTCAATTAAAAGATCAGAATCTGGTGATGCGATTGTAATATCTAAAGAATTTCTTGGAGAATTTCTTATATATAAAGTATCTATTAATGGAAACATATTAAGGGTTAAAACTGATATTAATAATCTCCTTAATAATGGCGATAAATGTTCTCTTTCTATTAATAAAAATAGTCATTATTTTTTATATCCTGGAGCATATAAGGAATATATATAGACTTTTTTATAGGCAATTACACTTGCCCCCCTTCCAATTAGAGCATTTTTTCTTTTTACATTTCTTTTTTTTGCTGTTATATATTTTATTAGTTAATAGCAGTTCAGAAAATCTGTACTGTAAATTCATTTATAGTATTGAGACTGATTTTCATTATCATATTATTTAATTTAATTTAAAGGATTAATTTATTACTAATTTATACAAAATGTTGTATTATTTTCTTAGATACTTATAAGAAAATGAATGAAAATAACTTAAAAACAAAAAAATTAGTTAATTTTGGTCCATCTGGAAGAGCTGTTGCTCAACCGATAGACAAAAGTTTGTTGGATAACATTTTTGAACATCTAACAATGGAAAGATATGCCAATGTTCAATATTTTTCTATGTATCTATGGTTTCAAGAACGTGATTTAAATGGATTTGCTTCTCATTTTCTAAGTGAATCACAAGGCGAAATGGAACATGCTCAGAAATTTGCAGATTACTTAATTGCTAGAGGACAAAGCGTAAAATTAGATGAAATTCCTGCTCCCATTCAAACATGGGATTCTATAGAGGAGCTGATTTCTTATTCTTTTAATATGGAGGCTGATTTAACTTCATCTCTACATCAACTTTATTCCATATCAGAAAGAATTTCAGATACAAGAACTAACGTATTTTTAGATCCTATTATAGAGGCTCAAACGCAATCAGAAGATGAATTTGCGAACATACTGGGCAAGGTTAAATTTGCTTCCAATCAACCTTCGGCAATCTTATTAATAGATAGTGATTTAAATAAAAAATAAACTACTTTCAAATTTATTTTCATTCAATGTCCTTTTGGTTATTTCAAAAAGTAAATTTGAAAAGTTGATTTTCTCATTTTTTTTATTTAAGAGTTCAGCTATTTTATAAATTTCCTTAACTCTTTTAAAAATATTTTTGTTTTCAATAAATAACCTTCCCTTCAATGCTTTATTTTCTGTAGTTTTGTAGGATTGCTTGATATTTCTGAGTCTATTTGATAAAAAATCAATTTCCATTAATAAGTTGTTTGTAAGTGATTGTGATTCCTTCATAATTTTATATTGGCGATGTTTCAATAAAAGAAGGGGCAAGACTGACTGTTTGGGTTCCAATTGGAGCTATTAATAACTCAGATGATCTTAATTTAGAAATTAATCTTGTTGATGTTACGCGTGTAGAACCGATTAATTCACCAATTCTTTCGTGCGTTAACCTAAAGGGTAACTCGCACCATTGACCACATCTTCTACCTAGACGATTTACTAGTATTGAAAACAAGGCTTGTAATCGCTGTTCTGCATTTCCTAAGTGTCTTATCCTAAGGAGTTGCAAAGTCCATTCATTTACTGCATCAAAACCAATATTCTGATGAATATTTACATTGCTACGAAAAGACAAATCTGTTAATGCTTCAACACAGACACCTTCGCTACATAAAAGGTCCGTTCTTAGTTGATCACCTGATTGTAGAAATGCAAGTGTCATTCCTTCAGTTTCCTCACAAGGGCAATAAACCCTTGCAATTCCGCTTTCAACTTCTAGACATGTCCCTTTTGGCCTTGATGAAGGATCTATTAACACGGATTGTCCAGTTATTATCCTTACTAATTTTGACGGAGAGTCTCCATAACTATGGAAATTCATTAATTAAAATATGATAATGAGAATTATTATCAATTATGCACTATAAAATTACTTATTGCAATAGATTCTCATTATCATCACATTTCTGAAGTTTTTCTTTACAAAGTATTTATGAATATAATTTAGGAAGAATTTCTAAATAATTTATTTTAAATGAGCGTAAATAGAGTTTGCTTTAATTGTGGAAGTTCGTCATTCGTCTCAGACCGATCTTTAGGAGGTAAAATTGTCTGCTCTAAATGTGGATCTTCTTCATTTAAAAATAAATCCTCTTCATTCTTAAAAAGTAAAAAATTAGTATTTCTTGCTATTGCGATAGCTATTTTTATAATTGTTATTTAGATAATCTGTTTATATTCCAAAGTCCATTATTATGAGTTACCTCTACTTGAATACCAAATAACTTATTAAAATTTTCACTATTCATAACCTTATTTTGATCTCCATCAGCGATTATTTTGCCATCTTTTAGCATTATGACCCGGTCATAAATTTGGGTAATTGTTGAAATATCATGAGTGACGCATAAAATTTTCGTATTTAATTTTGATAATTCATTAACCTTATCAATTACAAAAAACTTTGATTTATAATCTAAATTTGCAATTGGTTCATCTAGGATTAAAATTTCCGGTTTTTTGATTAATGCCCTTGCAATAAGAGAAATTTGTTTTTCTCCATCTGATAAATAGGAAAAATTCTTTTTAGATAAATTAGAAATATTCATTTTCTTCATGATTTTTTCAACCTTATAAGAATCTCTTTCAGATTTTTTTTTTACGTAACAATATCTTCCATATAGTCCACTTAAAATTAAATCAAAAACCTGTAAATTTGGATTTATTCTATTTTTTATATCATTATTTACGGTACTTATTTTATTTCTTAGTTCCCATAAATTTATAAGTTCTTTGTCAAATATCTTTAGTTTCGATTCATTAGCTACTACTGGGTATAAGTTTCTATTAATTATCTCAATTAGAGATGATTTACCTGAACCATTCGGTCCAATTAATATTACATTTTCTGAATAAGATATCTTTAAATTTAAATCTTTAATCACTCTAAAACCATTTTTAAAACAATTTATATTTTTTGCGTCAAACCAAAATTTATTAAACACTAAAACTTATTACTCCAAAATATAATCAATTGAATCGAGCTTAAAATAAATATAAAGAGATAAAGCCAATTCAACCATGAAGGTCTATCTACTTTCTTCATGGATTATATTATTAACATAAAAAATATAAGCGGAGCAGCAAATCTTACTAATGTTTTTCTAATAATATCTATATTATTTACAATTTCTAACTTCTTTATCTCAGGAGGATATTTCAATATAACTTTGTCATATACATCAAGATTTTGGGTGTTGTTAATATTTTTCCATGGTTCATCTTTATCTTCAGACTTCTTGTACCACTTCCAAAAATAATTTATTATCCTATCTTCTCCCAATAATTTTATTTCATCCTTACTTATAAATCCCATATCGTGATTATATGTTTGTGTTTTTAAAATCATATAATCCTCATCGAATATCTTATAAAAAATCTTTCTTTGAGTCTCTTTAAATAATAAGAGATTATTTAGCAGTTTATTTTGTAGAAATTTCCGGTAGTGTCTTACTATCACTCTTGCTTTGTTGTTTCCTAGAGGGATATGATCTAAAACTTGTAAATATCTTGATGAGGAAGGATCACCTTTGTAAATTAATATCCTTCCTGGAGGAATGTACTTTATCCGAATAAATTCTTTTGTAGGATTATTCTTGTAATAATAAATACTTTCAATGTATGAGGGATTAATATTAATTTTCTGGTTGAAACTAACTAATACGTTTTTATTTACATCTTTATCTGGGATTGTATCGCCATGAACCCAAAAGATATGGAGGATATCTAGGTGATTTTCAATAATCCTTGACCAATCACATTTGAAGTCTACTAATACCTCCTCAAAGACATAATCCTTATGTGAAAAACCATTTTCATATAATTCGTAGTTACTTATAGGTGTATCTTCACTTATATTATTTAAATCAGTCTCAGATTTTTTAGAAAAATGTACAAAAATATATCCATTTTTTTCTGAAGTTTTGTATTGAGATAAATGAATCCTTTTGGCGTAGTTATCGTAGTTATTATCAACTATATGGCGACATGTTATTCTGTCGAGATTTTGGCAACTTCCTCCAGATGAAAACTTAGCTCCATGATATGGGCAGGTTATTACTCCATCTGATAATGTACCTCCAAAAAAGGAGGCCCCTCTGTGTGGACAAATATTTTTAATGCACCTAATGTTTTTATTTTCATCTCTATAAAGAACAAGAGGCTCATCATAGAGTGAAAAATAATATAGCTTATTTTTTTTTAATTCTTTAGAGGGACAAATTGCATACCAACCAAATAAACCTATATTTAAATCTTTCTGAGTTTCTCTAATATCAAACGAGTCAATTTTTACTACCGTTCCTTTTTTAAATGGCTTAAGAACGGTATTAAAGTCTTTTGATTTAAAAAAATTAATTTGTCTGTTTTCCATAAATTAATTTCTTTTTTTTAAATGACTGTTTATCTTTCGGAACTATAACTCAAGTAAATAATCAATTTCTTATAAAAAGAAAATTCTCTATTATTTGTAGCAATAATTATCTATTTATCGAAAAATATTGAGTCTCTATCGTAACTATGTATCTTTATTTCATGTTTTTTGTAACTTTTGTGATTCTTTCAAATTTTTTATGTAATCAATAGCATCATCAACATTTTTGTGGAAATTACATTGACCCAAGTAACAACCTATAAATCTTAAAAATTTTCTCTTGCCACCACTAATTTCATATCGATGTATTGTTCCGCCATCTATAGGAGCATAAATAAGTTCTGGTAGTGCCATATTAATTTTGTATTTAATACTTAATTAAACAATAATTCATGTTTAAATACATTTCCATAGCTCAATCTATATATTTAATAATTAATTTACTTATTTTTATGTAGTTATTTATTGAATACCCATTTATTATTTGTTATCTATTAATTATTCATATGGATTTTTAATTATGCCAAAAGCATTTAGGCGTTTTTTAAAAAAATTACCAAAAAAAATTCAAACTATAAAATACTCATTTAGAGAGTTTTTATCATCCAAAATATGAAATAGCTGTTCTGGTTAATAAATTTTTTTATAATTTTTAATAAAACATAGTCGGCAGAGTTTAATTTTAAACTATATTAAATTTGCAATTTTTGAAATATTATGATCAAAAGGGCTTTTGTGATATTTACTTTAACTTTGCTTTTTCTATTTAGTAGTCCAGTTTACTCATTAGATACTTCTTCAAAAACTCTTGAAAAGTATACTAAAAAGATTTCTAGCAAATTCACTAGAACTTATTGCAACACTAGCAACTTTGGTATTTCTTATGAAGGAGCTTTGGCATTTGCTATTGGAGAAACTAATAAGGAATTTAAAAATAATAAACTCAATAAGTATATAGATTATTCTCTACTAAAAAATTCAATAGTTAATGATTTAGAGAATAATTGCCAGGCTTATGATTTCGATATTAGTAATTTAGAAAATTTGAAGTTTAACTAGAAAATATATATTGTATGAGTCTTATTTTTTACCTATCCAGTCATTTGGTTTCTCCATCA
>QCNC01000007.1 GCA_003210155.1 Prochlorococcus sp. AG-424-E18
TCATTAAAACTACTTTCAAGAAAATTTCCAATCCTCCCTCCTGAGCATGATTGCAAGAAAATTAAAAAAATTAATAAAAAAAATTCTTTTTTTTTTAAATTCATATTTTTTCCTAACTTTTCTTTTTCCTTGTAGTTTTTTTATTACTTATCTTTGATTTTTTTAAAATAGAGCCTTTTTTATCTTTTAGTTTTTCTTTTAAAAGAGATACAGCATCATCTATCGTGAATTTTTCTAAGTCAGTATCTTTTGCAAGCGAAACATTAGTTTTACCACATTTTAAATAGACCCCATATCTTCCATTTAAAATTTGGATTTTTTCATTAAATTCTTGAGGTTTTCCAAAGTCTTTAAGTACCTCTTGACCACCTCTACCCATTTTTGGCATCGCAAGAATTTCTAATGCTCGTTTTATATCAACTGTAAAAACATCATCCTCTTTCTTTAAGGATCTGTTTTCAGATTCATTTTCATTTTTAATCCATTTGATATAAGGACCAAATCTTCCTCTATCAGCCTCAACAATTCCGCCTTCCGGATGAACTCCTAACAATCTAGGCAAACTTAAAAGTACAAGAGCCTCATCTAAAGTTAGATCATCAGTTTTCAATTCTTTGGGTAATGAAGCTCTTCTTGGTTTAGCTTTATCTTGATCATTATTTCCCAATTGTACGTAAGGTCCATAAGGGCCAAATCTTAAAAAGACTTTTTCCCCAGTTTTTGGATCAGTTCCAAGATCTGATGGGCCACTTAAAATTTGATCAACTTGCTTTATATCTAAATCTCCAGGAGTAATATCCATTGGAAGATTACCTTTCGCCTGAATTTCATTACCAGATTCATCAATTTTTATACCCTCTAACCAAGGTCCGTTAGAGCCTATTCTGACTATGCAAGGAAGGTCTTCGAAATCAACTTGTCTATAAGCTTTACCATCAATATCACCCTCTGTTTTCTGAACTTTTACCTCCAAACCATTTTTACCTTTATAGAAAGTTTCAAGGTATGGTAGCCACTCAAGATTGCCTGAAGATATTTCATCCAATGAAGATTCCATTTTTGCAGTAAAAGTAGTATCGACCAGATCAGGAAAATGTTCTTCTAATAGAGCAGTAACAGCAAAAGCTGTAAACGTTGGAGCCAATGTATTGGAAGATATATTCGCATAACCTCTATCCACTATTGTCCCAATAATGCTCGCATAGGTAGAAGGTCTCCCAATCCCTTCTTTTTCAAGAACTTTAACTAATGCAGCCTCTGTATATCTTGCAGGAGGTTTAGTTTCATGAAAAGTAGATTCCTTATTAGTAACTTCAAGACATGTTCCACTTGTTAAGTTTGGGAGAATAATTTCTTGTTGTTCAAGGGATGAACTTGGGTCATCACTTCCCTCGACATAAGCTCTGAAGAATCCTGCAAAATCAATACTTTTACCGCTTGATTTAAATAATCCATCCCCTACGCTAATTTCAGCATTAATCATTGTTAGCCTAGCTTCTGCCATTTGACTAGCTACTGTTCTTTTCCAAATTAAATCGTAAAGTGATAAGTCTCTACCAGTTAGATTAGTTTCCTTTGGTGTTTTAAATACCTCACCTGCGGGCCTAATAGCTTCGTGAGCTTCTTGAGCATTTCTTGCAGTTGAATTAAATTGTCTTGGTGAGTTAGATAAATATTCTTTTCCATACATAGAACTGACACATTCTCTAGCAGCTTTTGTGGCTTGTTCGGAGAGATGAACTGAATCAGTTCTCATATATGTTATGAAACCTCTCTCGTATAAACTTTGTGCACATCTCATAGTTTCTCTTGCAGACAAACGAAGCTTCCTATTTGCTTCTTGTTGTAATGTGCTAGTTGTAAATGGAGGAACTGGCTTACGAGTGGATGGCTTTTTTTCGATTTTTGAGACTCTCCAATCCTCGGAGGAAAAAGTCTTCAATAAATCATTAACTTTATCTTCTCCAATTATTAAAGATTTATTTCCTTGTTTTAATCTGCCGGTCTGTTCATCGAAATCTGAACCATTAGAAATTCTTTTACCCTTTAAACTAAATAATTTAGTTTCGAAAGTAATATTATCTTTTACTAGAGAAGCTTTAATCCCCCAGTAACTAGCTTTTTTAAAGGATCTTCTTTCTCTCTCTCTCCTAACAAGAAGTCTCACAGAAACTGATTGAACACGACCAGCAGATAGTCGGGGGGCTACCTTCTTCCAAAGTAAAGGAGATAATTCATATCCAAAAAGTCTGTCCAAGATCCTTCTTGTTTCTTGAGCCTGAACAAGTTCCATATCAATTTCTCTTGTTTGGTCTAAAGCTTTATTAATTGCCTTCTTCGTAATTTCATGAAAAACCATTCTCTTAGTTGGTATTTTAGGCTTAAGTATTTGCAGAAGATGCCAGCTAATACTCTCTCCTTCTCTATCTTCATCAGTTGCTAGTAATAGCTGGGTTGCGCCTTTCAATGCATCTTTCAACTCTTTGACAACCTTTTTCTTATCTTTTGGAACTATGTATAGTGGTTCAAAATCCTCTGTTGTATTAACACCGATCCTTGACCATTTTTCCTTTTTAACCGCAGCAGGTATTTCAGCAGCTCCTTTTGGAAGATCTCTTACGTGTCCCATTGAAGCGAGAACTTCATAATTAGAGGGCAAAAACTTTCTTATAGTTTTTGCTTTGGTGGGACTTTCAACAATAACAAGTGTGTGATCCAAGGTTTATTTCAAAAATTGGTGTTTTTGTTCAGTTAGGGCATATTATGATTAATTGAAGCTTTTTCAAGTAATTTCTTCTGAAAATTTCAAAAATCATACCCACAAATTATAATCAAGTTAAGATTAACTCTTAGACCATTACAATCAAACATCTAAATTAATCCAATTTAATAAAGTGCCCAACGAAATCTTTACAATTAATTTAAATGCTCAAGCCATTATTCCAGAGGCTTTTATTTTACTAGGTATTGTTGGAACACTTCTTGTAGATTTAGCTGGAGAAAAAACTGCATCAAAATGGGCACCAATAATTTGCTATTTATCAATTGGAAGCTCTCTTGTTAGTTTGGCATTGCAATGGAGTAATCCGGTAGAAAGCGCATTCCTTGGGTCCTTTAATTCAGATAATTTAGCAATCGCATTTAGAGCAATAATATCTTTATCAACCTTAGTATCTTTACTTATAAGTTGGCGTTATACAGAACAAAGTGGTAGCCCTATTGGCGAGTTTGCTGCAATAGTTCTTTCAGCCACCCTTGGGGCAATGCTTTTGTGTGGATCTACTGACCTTATTAGTGTATTTATATCTCTGGAAACTTTATCTGTAGCAAGCTACTTACTTTCTGGTTACCTCAAGAGAGATCCAAGAAGTTCAGAAGCGGCCTTAAAATACCTTCTTGTTGGATCAGCTGCTGCTGCTGTTTATTTGTATGGATCCTCTTTTCTTTATGGATTAAGTGGTTCAACAAACTTAGCGACAATAGGCTTAGAGATTATCAATAAGCCATCCTTCATTACTTCACTAGCTCTTGTATTTGTCTTATCAACAGTTGCATTTAAAATTGCTGCTGTTCCCTTTCATCAATGGACTCCTGATGTATATGAGGGTTCACCTACGCCTGTAGTAGCTTTTTTATCTGTTGGTTCAAAAACAGCGGGCTTCGCATTTGCGATAAGAATATTAAGCACAACTTTCTCTTCTTTTGACGAAGAATGGAAACTTTTATTTACTATTTTGGCCATATTAAGCATGGCTCTAGGAAATGTTGTAGCTCTAGCTCAAACCTCAATGAAAAGGATGCTAGCTTATAGTTCTATTGGACAAGCCGGATTTGTAATGATTGGAATAGTATCTGGCACACAAGATGGTTTATCAGCAGCTGTTTTATATTTGGCTGCATATTTGTTTATGAATTTGGGTGCATTTTCTTGTGTAATACTTTTCTCACTAAGAACTGGTTCTGACAGAATTCTTGATTACTCAGGACTTTACCAAAAAGATCCTCTCATTACATTAGGCTTAAGCCTTTGTCTTCTATCTCTTGGAGGTTTACCTCCAATGTTAGGATTTTTTGGAAAGATATACTTGTTCTTTGCAGGTTGGGCAAATCATCAATATCTATTAGTAATAGTTGGATTAGTAACTTCAGTTATATCTATTTATTACTACATTTCAGTTATAAAAATGATGGTAGTTAAAGAACCACAGGAAGCTTCTGAAATAGTCAAATCATATCCTGAAATTAATTGGGGAATTGTAGGATTACCTCCCTTGAGAATTGCACTTTATACTTGTGTCGCAGTAACTGCTCTTGGAGGAATCCTGTCTAATCCTCTTTTTAAATTAGCTAATACAGCAGTTTCAGAAACTCCTTTCTTACAAGATATTATTGCTACAGCAAATAATATTTCCTAGAAGAATTCTTCAACAAATGCCTAAGAAAGTCGCGAGTTTAGAAAATATATCTAAAAGATATGGAAAAGAAGATCTAACTGTTAAAGCCTTAGACAGCATAAACTTAGAAATTTATAAAGGTGATTATCTAGCTGTAATGGGAGCAAGTGGCTCAGGCAAAAGTACAGCTATGAATATTATTGGATGTCTAGATAGACCATCTGAAGGTATTTATAAATTAAATGGTATTCCTGTTGAGAATTTATCTGATGATGAGCTCGCGGAAATACGCAACCAAAAATTAGGCTTCGTTTTTCAACAATTTCATCTTCTTTCGGACGCAACTGCTCTTGAAAACGTAACTTTGCCAATGATTTATGCCGGTATTGAGCCTGAGCAAAGATTAGAGCGAGGTAAGAATGCCTTAAAAAAAGTTGGCCTTTCAGAAAGAATGAATAATCGCCCAAACCAATTATCCGGAGGTCAACAACAGCGAGTTGCTATAGCAAGGGCTATTATCAATAACCCCGCAATTTTGTTAGCAGACGAACCTACTGGAGCTCTAGATTCAAAAACCACTGAAGATGTATTAGATCTTTTTGACAAACTGCATGAATCTGGAATAACTATAGTTTTAGTTACGCATGAAGATGAAGTTGCAAATCGCGCAAAAAAAATAGCCAGATTTAAGGATGGAAGAATAGTTGAATTAAAAGTTAACTAAATTCAAAACCTTCTAATTACCTTCAGTTGAGTTTCATTCTCAATTCTTAAATTACCATCCGAATCAATATCTCTAATTTTCCATGAATGAGGACAAAAACCACTAGGTAAAAAACTTTTAGTAAGAAACTTATTTGCAGATTTAATCACATATTCTTTTTTCTTATTACATTCAATTGCATCATTAAAAGCTTTAAGAACTTTGGCTGTCCAATAATGATGATTAATATTTTTAGTTTGAAGTATTTTTGATAGTGAAATACCTTCTGATGGAGTGTAATTTAAAACATTCATGCCAAGTCCTATTCTTACATAGATAATTTCTTTGCCTCTTGTTATTACCCTTGGTAAAAATCCAATCAACTTTTTTGAACCAAAAAAGATATCATTTGGCCATTTCAAACAAACATTTACATTCTCTTGTCTAAGCATTTCACATAACTTAATACCTAAAGACAAATTAAATATTTGACATGCAAATTCATTTGAAAAAATTGGGTAAGCTGCACTTAACCAAATCCCGCCTTTTGGAGAAACCCAAGTTTTTAAGTTTTGGCCAACCCCTGAGAATTGTTCTCTTGCTATTATCGCTACTGGCTGATTTTTCTTTATTTCAGAATATTCAAGCAAGTTTGTTAGCTCATTTTCGGTACTTTTACATTTTATTTTGTAATGAAGTGTCCAGGTTGGATGTTGACCCTGACTTTTTTTTAAATAAAAAACTGTCTTAGCTGCAGGTCCAATAACTTTCACGAATTCTTTATTAAAACAACGAGCATCTTTTTAAAGATTAGATTAACTTTAGTCTTAATAAGTAAATTTAACAAATTGGACAAAAAGTATTTGCCTATAGTTAATAGAAGGAATCCACATCCATTAAAAAATTGTCTTGATAATTTCAAAAAATCCTGCGGAGAGTTAGATAAACTCTCTAAAATCAACGAAAACTGGAAGAACTTAATAGGCTTAGAACTATTTCAAGAATGTAAACCATTAAATATTGAAAAAAAAATACTTACTATTGCAGTAAATCATCCTCAGTGGCGCCAAGCTTTAATCTATAACAAGCATAAATTAAAAGAGAGAATCGAGAAAATTGGAATAACTTTGAATGAAATAAAAATAATACAAAATTATGAAATTAAAAATAAAAATATCAAAGCTACTAATGCAAAGATAGTTTGGGCAAAGCATCCAAGCAGAGTCAATCAAAATAATATGTGCATTTGTACTCTTTGTAATTCCCCTACTCCTGAGGGGGAAATCAAAAGATGGGGAAAGTGTTCTTTTTGTTGGAGAAAAATAAAAAACTAAATTCTTTATTTAGTTAAAATTAGTATTCCCATTTGCCCCCCCAAAATAGTCCTATATTCAGCTTTTTTAAATCCAACTTCCTTAGCTATATTTATAAGCACATTTTTCTTTGGAAAATTACTAATACTTTTTTCAATATATGCGTACTCTGGACCTAAATTAAAAAGCCGCGAAATGGTTACTACAATTAATCTCAAATAAATTTTCTGAAAAATATTGGATAAAGAATTTCTTGTTGAGTGATTAAAATCCAAAAATCCTGCCCTTCCATTATCTTTCAAAAGATCAAAAACTTTTTTTATTCCTTCTTCAACATTATTCAAGTTTCTAAGTCCATATGACATGCAAATCCCATCAAAATTTTTTGAATAATCATTGATTTCTAATACATCTTTAATTTCCCACTTAATAAATTTATTTTTTTTAAGCTCTGATTTTTTTTTTGCAATATTTAAGATATCCTCTGCACTGTCAATCCCAGTAATTGAACCCCTTGGACTAACTCTCTCAGAAATTAAGAATGCTAAATCTCCAGTGCCACAGCATAAATCAGCCCAATCTTCACCATTTAAAGGTTCCAATAAATTAACTAATTTCCTTTTCCATAATCTGTGCAGCCCAAAACTTAATAGATTATTTAAAAAGTCATATTTATAGGAAATTTTATTAAATATATTTTTGACTTCGATAGTTTTTGTGAATTTCATTTTTAAATTTTTAACTTATTTCTTTTTGTTATTAAATTAAATTTTTTATTAATATGGTCTAATTGGAAGTTTTTTTTCGAGAAGGAAAGTCTTTATTTCTCTTAAAGAAAGTTTTTTATCATGAAGTAATGATGCTAAAAGTGCGGCAGATGCCCTGCCTTCATTGAAAACATCATAGATATCTTCTAAACAACCTGCTCCTCCAGAGGCAATCACTGGAATATTAACAATATTGGTAACAGCTTCAGTAAGTCGTAAATCATATCCATTCTGCGTGCCATCACCATCCATTGAAGTAAGCAAAATTTCCCCTGCGCCTAACTCCTCAACTTTCTTTGCCCAACTTAATACATCTATTCCACTATTTTCTCTCCCTCCTTTTACATATACCTCCCATTCATCAGTCATATTTACTTTTCTTTTAGCATCAATTGCTATCACGATACATTGATTACCAAATTCTCTAGAACTTTTAGAAATTAAATCTGGATTTCTAACAGCAGAAGAATTCAAACTCACTTTGTCCGCTCCAGCTCTTAAAAGATCATTAATTGAAGAAACAGAATCTATTCCTCCACCTACTGTAAATGGTATTTTTATTGATTTTGCGGTCCTAGAGACAAGGTCAACTAATGTTTTTCTATTTTCTACACTAGCTCTAATATCTAAGAATACTAATTCATCTGCGCCCTCATCAGAATACCTACAAGCCAATTCAACAGGATCGCCTGAGTCTCTCAAGTTAACAAAATTTACACCTTTAACCACTCTGCCATGGGCGACATCTAAACAAGGAATTAAACGAAGAGCTACCATTTTAGTAAAATTTGTCCAAATGCTGTTAATCTTGCATAATAGCTTCCATTTTACCTCTTATGGCTGAAACAAAATTATTACCCAAAATCGGTAGTAAAATCAAAATTAACATTAACAAAGTAAAAGATAGACTACCAGCTAAATTAATAGATCAAATATCCTCGAATCCTAAAGCCGTAATAACAGGCTATAAAATGACAGATGGCAGAAGTATTGGGATTACCGCAAAATTTCAGAATGGTGAGCAAAATTGGTTTTTCCCAGAAGAAATTGAGAAAGGTTAAAGACTAAAGTGAATGATCCAAAACAACTATTAGGAATTAAGGGTGCCTCAGAAACATCAAGTATATGGAAACTCCGTATACAGTTAATGAAACCCATAACGTGGATCCCTTTGATATGGGGAGTTATTTGTGGAGCAGCTGCAAGTGGTAATTTTGAATGGACATTTAGTAATGTTCTAGCTTCTTTAGCATGTATGCTGATGAGTGGTCCACTTCTGGCTGGTTATACCCAAACCATAAATGATTTTTTTGATAAAGAAATTGATGCAATTAATGAACCAAATAGACCAATTCCTTCTGGCAAAATTTCAATTAAAGATGTAAAAATACAAATCTGGGTATTACTTATAGCGGGTTTGATAGTTGCTTTTCTATTAGATTTATATGCTAAGCACAGCTTCCCCTCCGTCTTCCTTTTGGCATTAGGAGGTTCTTTTGTTAGTTATATATATTCTGCTCCACCACTCAAATTAAAACAGAATGGTTGGCTTGGAAATTATGCATTAGGAGCTTCATATATAGCTTTACCTTGGTGGGCGGGACAAGCCTTGTTTGGGAAATTAACTATCGTGACGGCGATACTAACACTTGCTTATAGTCTCTCAGGACTTGGAATTGCCGTTATTAATGATTTCAAAAGTGTTGAAGGAGACTCAAAACTAGGCTTAAATTCTCTACCAGTAGTATTTGGAATTAAAAATGCAAGTAGAATAAGTGCAGGACTGATTGACATTTTTCAATTAGCAATGGTTGTAGTATTAGTCATTATTGGTCAACATTTAGCCTCTGTAATTTTGGTTTTATTGGTAATTCCACAAATTACATTTCAAGATATGTGGTTACTAAGAGATCCTCTAAAGTTTGATGTCAAATATCAAGCAAGTGCTCAACCGTTCCTTATAACTGGAATGTTAGTTACAGCTTTAGCGATAGGACATAGTTTTTTAGTTGCTTAAGGTGCAAAAGATTAAATTCAAATCTTTTGTTTTAATAATTCCAATATTAATTTTTTCTGGAATATCTTTTTATTTTTTTAGTCTAATATTTAGTAGTTTAAAATTTGACTTATCTAAAAATAAAAATTTTCGGGGAACTAAATATTCTTATGTAATATCATCTTCTGATAATAAGATATTAAGCAAATTAAGCCGCAAATTTGAAATAGATAATAGCAATCATAAAATTCCATTTTTTCTTAAACATTCTTTTATATCTTCTGAGGATAAAAGATTTTTTAAACATAATGGAATAGATTTAAAAAGTATTTCACGAGCCCTTATTCAAAATATTAGAAGTGGTTATGTTAAAGAGGGAGGAAGTACAATCACACAACAAGTCGCTAGATTACTTTTTCTAAATAATGATTTAAGTTTTCAAAGAAAAATCAAAGAAATATTTATATCACTCATTCTTGAATTTAAATATGACAAAAATCAAATTTTAAAATTATATTTAAATAATATTTATTTAGGATCAGGAGCATACGGAGTAGATGAGGCTGCCCAAGTTTATTTTGGAAAATTTATAGAAGAATTGACATTATCAGAGATCGCATTAATTGCAGGATTAGCTCCAGCTCCATCAATTTATTCACCTTATCAAAATTTAGAACTAGCTATTAAAAATAGAAATAAAGTTCTTGAGTCAATGTATGTTGATGGATATATTTCTCTTGCAAATAAGAATAAGGCTATTAAAGAAAAAATAAAATTATATTATCAAACAGCTGATAATTTTTTAGATGATAAATTACTAATAAAATTTATTCTTCTGGAAACAAATAAAAAAATTGGAAGTAAAAATGATTATAAGTTTTTAAGAATTAAATCTTCCATCAACAAAGATTGGCAAGAAATAGGTCAAAAAATATCGAGATATGCAGGTCCTAAAGAACTTGAATTTGGTTTGTTATCTATCGAATCAAACACAGGACTAATCAGGACAATGATAACCAGCAAAAATCCATCAATTAATGAATACAATAGAGTGATTTCATCTGTAAGACCTTTAGGTTCTACTTTTAAAATAATCCCTTATGCAGCTGCATTAATAGAGGGAATAAAATTAAGCGATAAAGTTGAAGACTTACCAATATGCTGGGAAAGTTATTGCCCAAAAAATTTTTCAGAAGACTATAGAGGTTCAATATCTTTGATTGAATCATTTAAAAGTTCATCAAATATCGTTCCAATATCAATAACAAAAAAAATCGGCTTAAAAAATATTATTAATTTAGCGAATTCATTTGGACTAGGTTATAAGCAAGAGTTTGAGGAATTCCCATCATTAGCTATTGGCTCCTACGGAGATAATCTTTTAAACATCACAAATGCATATTCTGCAATAAACAATAATGGGAAGATTCAAAGCCCTGAAATCATAGAAAAAATAGAATCATTAAAAAAACGACCTATTTGGGAAAACAAATCTATTTCCAAGAAAATATTAGATTTTAAAATAAACAAGAAAATAAATAAACTTCTTGAAAAATCTGTAAAAGAAGGCACCTCAAAAGCAGCCTTCATAAAAGGAAAGAAAATTTATGGGAAAACTGGAACATCTGATGGAAATAAAGATCTCTGGTTTATTGGTTCCATTGATAACCTTACAACAGGGATCTGGATAGGTTACGACGATAATAAGGAATCTTCATTATCTAGTGGTAATGCAGCTTATTTATGGAAGAAGTACATATCTGAAATTTATAAAATTCCAATTAAAAAATAAATTATATTTTTAAGATTTATAAGAAATTATTGCAGAGTAAAATCCATCACCAGGATAATCCAAGCTAGGTAAAATTTGCTTTTGGCTAACCAATTTTAAAGTTTTATTTTTTTTAATAAATCGTTCAATTAATAGATTATTTTCATCGGGACAAATAGTACAAGTTGAATAAACTAAAGTGCCATCTTTTTTCAAAAGAGGAAAAATACTATCCAAAAGTTTTTCCTGCAATAAAGTTAAAGATTTTATTTTTTCTTTACTTAAAGACCATCTAGAATCTGGATTCCTGGAAAGAGTTCCAATGCCTGAACATGGAGCATCTAATAAAATCTTATCAAAATAAGATATAAACTCAGGATTTAATTCAATCAAACTCCCAGCATCAGCCTTAAGGGTATTAACAGATTTCAAATTTAACCTTTCTAAATTTGATCTCAGTATTTTCAATCTTTTTGCTGATCTATCTACAGCAATGATTTCAGCACTATCATTTGTTAATTCTGCTAGGTGGGTAGACTTACTTCCTGGCGCTGCACAAGCATCTAAAATCTTTTCACCTTCTTTTGGATTTAAGAGAGGTGCTATCCACTGAGAAGATCTATCTTGAATTGTCCAAAGTCCATCATTATATCCAGGTAAATTTTTTATAGATCTTGGATTAGATTTTAAAGTAATTCCATTATGTAAATCTTTAATAATTTCAGCGTCAATTTTATTTTCATGAAGTACTTTCAAAAAGTTATCTAAATTAGTTTTTAATTTGTTAATTCTCAAATCAATTGATGGTTTTTTATTAAATGCTTTAATGATATTTTCGCCCTCGCTATTGCCGACCCATTTATAAATATCCATCACAAGCCATAATGGAAATGATTCAAGATATGAAATTCTTTCTTTTCTATCAGAAGATAATTTAGGTAAGATTTTTTGTTCTAATTTTCTTGATGCATTTCTCAATATCGCATTTACAGTTCCTGCTAAACCATTTAAATCTGTTTTTTTAGCTACTTCTACAGTAGTAGAAATAGCAGCAGGAAATGGAATTTTATCCATTTTCAATAGTTGATATAAACCTATATGTAGAAGCCATCTTAACTTTGGAGGCTGCTTTTTATGATTAATTTTTGATGTATGATCCGTCCAAAGATCTAGAAATTTTCTATACCT
Source organism: Prochlorococcus sp. AG-424-E18 (assembly GCA_003210155.1). Classification (GTDB taxonomy): domain Bacteria; phylum Cyanobacteriota; class Cyanobacteriia; order PCC-6307; family Cyanobiaceae; genus Prochlorococcus_A. Next base: position 12,133 of record QCNC01000007.1, read on the forward strand.
TATGCATCCAAAAGATAATTCCGTAATAAAAGCTATATCAAGAGAATTAAATTGATAATTTTTTAAAACCTTTTCAAGAGCATGATCAGAAAAATCACCAGAACTAACTTTTAATAAAATTTCCCAAGCTGCCTTTCTTTGTAAATATCCTATGCTCAAAATATAATAAATTTTTTAAAGATAACTTTAATATACAAAAAATTCAAAAATTTAAACTACTTTTTCAATTGCAGAATTAAACCAAATAAAACCTAAGATAGAAATAAGTGAAAGATTAAATCCTAAAAAAAGAAAGACATTCAAAGAATGTATTCTTTCCCGAAAAAATATTTTTTTCTCTTTTTGATAATTCATTATTAAAATAAAAACTTATTCAGGATTTCAAACGACAACCAATATTGATAGATCCTGCATCAAGCATTCTGCCTAATTTAATTGCTATGGATTCTTCCAACCTAGTGAAATTAGATTGATGGGTAGTTATCCAATCTAATTCAGAAAAAGTGATAATTCCCGTCGAATTACTTTTTAAAAAAAGTGTTCCAATTTCCATTAGATAAATCTAATTTTTTATAAGTTAACATCTGTACTTAATATTTCTTCATAACATAATATTCTTTTAATTTTTCAAAGAAAACTATAGGTTATTACTCTTAATTTATTGAATATCTCTTAAAAATTTATCGGCCGTTTTTAAGTGATTATTTAATTTTTCCTCTGACATTTTATCAAGATTTCTCGTTAACATTGCCAGACGATATTGCTTTCTAAAAAAGCTTTCATTATCTTTAATAAATTTCCAAAATAAGCCATCCCATATTTCACACCATGGACCACTTTTAAAATTAGACATTTTTTTTACATAATTAGAGCTTGATATATATGGCTTTGTTGAAAAGATACCACCATCACTAAACTGACTCATTCCGTAAACATTTGGGACCATAACCCAATCATAAGAATCAATAAACATTTCCATAAACCATTTATAAACTTGGTTTGGGTGAATTCTACATAGAAGCATAAAGTTACCAACAATCATTAGCCGCTCAATATGATGACAATAACCAAATTTAATAATATTTTTTATGACAACGTCTACTGGTTCAATTCCTGTATTTCCTTGATAAAAAGATTTTGGAATTGGCTTATCTTCAAAATTCCAAAAATTACTATTTCGCATCTTTGTTCCGTACTTTTTATAGACAAGGCAAATAAATTCTCTCCATCCAATAATTTGACGAATAAAACCCTCTAAAGAGTTAATAGGAACATTATTATTTTTTGCAAAAAGTAATGCTTTATTTACTACTACATCTGGGGTTAATAAGCCGCTATTTAAAAGAGGAGAAAGTAAACTGTGCCATAAAAAAGAATTTTCTTTAGATATAGCATCCTCATAATCTCCAAATAAGAAAAATCTATGTTTAAAAAAATCATTTAACCATTCATCTGCCTCTTCAAAATTAGTTGGATATAAAAAGTTATTACTTTCTCCAATAAAATCAATATCAAAATTGGCTAATGACCTTTCTGCAATAACTACAAATTTATTTTTTTTTAATTTAGGTGTGTTGGGTATATTTATTTTTTTTGGTAATTTTTTTCTGTTCATTTCATCGAAACTCCATTTACCACCTTCAGGTGTATCATCAGGATTAACTAATATCTTTTGACTCTTTCTTTGATTCTCATAAAATCTCCCCATAAGAGGTTTTTTTGCATTTGATGCAAATAAATCTTTTAAATCTTCACTGCTCATAAACATAGGAGAGGGCAAAATATTTAAAGATAAATTATTACTTTCAACAAAATTATTCATCCTCTTCATTATTAAAAAATCATGAGGTTCAATTAGATTTATTTTCTGATATTTATTTTTAATAAATTCCGACAAGTAATCAACTGTAGAAAAATTATTTTTGTTTTCGATATATAAAACTTTAAAGCCAGATATTTCTAAATAATTTTTATAAGCGAGCATAGATGCTCTATGAAAAACTAACTTATTTTTATGGTTAATTAATTTATAAAATTTATCATTTCCAAAAAATAATGAATCTTCCAAAATTAAAACTTCACAATTTATTTTTAAGATTGGGCTTTCTCTAAAAAGTTGATTCGGGAAAATAATTGATACTTGTTTCATCTTTGCGACTTCCTGTTACTGCACCTTTTTGAACAGTAGATAACATCATCCCAACAGTTTTTCCATTTTTTACGCCACTCAAAAGGCCTATTGCAAACAGGACAAGTTTTAGTAGAAAGATTTTTCAAAATTTATAATTTTCTTTTATGAGTAGATTTAAATCTAGTTGAATCTTTAAGGGCCATATGTTTTGTATTTCTTCCCGAAACTCTCTTTCTCCAGACTTTGAAAGATTTGGGTTTAAGATTTTGACGCATAATTTTTATCGCATCTTCCTCTTTTAAACCAAATTGATACTCGATAGCTTCAAAGGGTGTTCTATCTTCCCAACACATTTCTATTATTCTGTCTATATCGATACGTTCCATATTTATTATTCACATTGTGAGGTACAAAGTTTTTCAATATCAGCTCTACCTGTAATTTGAAGTCTATATTTTGCCCAATATCTATAAACCAATCTCAATAATGGAGATAAGAGCTTAATCTTTAAGGGATAATAAACCCAACCTAAACCAACTAATTCATAAGAATATGCAAGTACATCTAGTCCCCTAATAATTTCACCATTTTCAATAATCCCATGCAGGTTTGACATAGCTTCTGAATATGAGATGTCACTAAAAAGACTTTGATCATAATCCTTACTATTAATATCTATAAATGTAATTTGATTTAGGGTATCTCTTTTTTTAAGAAAATTTGTTTCTCTCAAACAAAGTGGACAACCACCATCGAATAAAAAGGTTAATTTATTTTTCATATTTTTACTCAAATATAGAAATTAAATAACTTTTTTGTGGAATAAAAATTTTTTTTTAGAGTATAAGCTTTATAAAGCCTTAATAATTGCCAGTTCTAATTTAGTGAAATTATATTATCTTATTAATTAATAAGCCATTGATTAAGGGATACATCAATGGTTTAAAACTATCTTTGATCAGTCATCTAGGAGATGAACTCCTTCTCCTACGTCAGGAGTAAATCTACAATATTTTTCAAAAATAAGTCCAACACCTCTCATTTTTTCTCCTAATTCATCGTTAAATTTATCCCACTCTTCCGATTCTCGATCAGGTAAATCCCACCCTTGTTTTTCTACCATACTTGTTATTACTGTATAGTCCCATTCTATGTATGCCATTGAGTTAATTTAAACTACCAAAATATTATAAACCAAGAGATTTAATAGGTAATCAATATTTTTTTAATATAATTTAAAAGTGTGAAAAAATTATAAATGTCAATTTTGCCAAGAAGATTTGAACGAATCAAAAGTGTTTTAGGTTGCAGAATGAAAAACTTGACTGTTTTAGTTGAGGATGTCAATAAACCACATAATTTATCTGCGATATTAAGGACATGTGATGCGGCAGGCGTTTTCGAAGCAAATTTTATTAGCAAAACTAATGTTGTTAAGACTTTTAATAGTACTGCTCAAGGAAGTCAAAAATGGGTAAACCTTAATAATCATGAAAGCACTATCACGGCAATATCTGATTTAAAGAATAAAGGTTTTAAATTATATGGAACGACTCTTAATAGTGAATCAGTTGATTATAGAAATTTCGATTATTCTCAAAATACATGTTTTGTTTTAGGAGCAGAAAAATGGGGACTCAGTAATGAACTTATATCAATGGTTGATCAATCAATTTTTATACCTATGAGAGGGATGGTTCAATCTCTGAATGTTTCAGTTGCTGCTTCTATATTATTATTTGAAGCTGTTCGCCAAAGAAAAAATAAAGGTATATTGCCCTCTAATGGAGAAGGGTTAAATATAGATGAATATCAAAAAACACTTTTTGAATGGTGTTACCCAGAATTAGCTGCTGTGTATAAAAAATCAGCTAAAGAATATCCAAAGTTGAATGATCAAGGAGAACTTGATCCTATTACAGATAACTAAATTTATTCAGAATTTTGACTATCAAAAATTTCTTCAAGGTCCTCTCCTATAAAAGATAGACCTAAAACTAAAAAAAACATTGCCAAACCTGGGAACAAAGCCGTCCACCAGATACCTGTAGGTAAAGCGGCAAGAGCCAGATTTAAATCACTTCCCCACTCTGGGACATCTGCAGGAACGCCAAGGCCTAAAAATCCTAAACTTCCTAATACCAAAACAGCATCTGCAGCATTTAGGGTAAGCAGAATAGGCAACGGTGTTATTACATTTGGGAGAATATATTTAAAAATAATTTTTTCAACATCAGCTCCTGCAACTTGAGCTGCCTCCACATAAGTTTCGGATTTAACCAATATTGTCTGATTTCTGATTAATCTAAAATATTGAGGAGAGTAAACAATACACAAAGCCAAAGCTGCGTTAAGGATACCCTTACCCAATACAAAAGCCACAACAACTGAAAGCAAAATTACAGGTATTGAAAAAATAGTATCCATTATTAGTGATAAGCATTTATCAAAAAAACCACCAAAATATCCACTTAATAATCCCAATGGCAAACCCAAACTTAATGAAAAAAGAATAGCTAAGAATACAACTTCTATCGCTAATGATGATCCTTGTAAAGTTCTTAAGCAAACATCTCTTCCTAATCTATCTGTGCCACAAAAGTGATTAAGAGAAGGGGGGGCAAAGATATCATCGCTTAACATTGAAAATGAATAGCCAAAAAAATTATTGGCCTCTAAAAATTTCATTATTAAAACAACAAGAAGATAAAAAAGTACAATTAAAAATCCAGCTTTTCTGATATTTGCGCCGACACGATTAAATGATTTGATATCCAAAATCTTTTTTTTAAAGATATAAATGAAATATACCCAATTCTTTTAAAAATAAATAGCTATAAATTTTAAATTAAAAGAAATTACTGGTTTAATTTCAAGACTGCCATAAAAGCTTCTTGAGGGACTTCAACTTTACCCATTGCCTTCATCCTCTTTTTACCTTTGGCTTGTTTCTTTAAAAGTTTCTTTTTCCTAGAAATATCCCCTCCATAACATTTAGACAAAACATCTTTTCGCAAAGCACTTATGCTTTCACTTGCAATAATCCTGCTACCGATTGATGCTTGAATAGGTATTTTAAATTGTTGTTTTGGAATAAGTTCTTTTAATTTCTCAACTAAACTTCTGCCAATTCCATAAGCCTTATCTTTATGAACAATCGAAGTTAATGGATCTGCTCTTTCTGAATTTATTAGAACATCTAATCTAACAAGGTCATTCTTTCTATAGCCAATCAAGTGATATTCCATTGATGCATAACCTTGGGTCCTACTTTTCATTTGATCAAAGAAATCTGTAACTACTTCTGCTAATGGAATTTCATAAATCAAAGTAACTCGATCTGTTGTTATATATTTCATATCTATGAATACTCCCCTTCTTTCCTGACATAAACCCATTAATGTTCCATTAAATTCATTGGGAGCATAAATTTCCATTTTCACATAAGGCTCTTCTATCGATTCTCTAAGTTGTGGGTCAGGAATTGTAGAAGGATTATCAATAAAGATATGTTCCTGCTGATTTAAATTAACCTTATAAATAACTGATGGTGCCGTTACGATTAGATCCAAGTCATATTCTCTTTCTAATCTTTCTTGAACAATCTCCATATGAAGAAGTCCTAGAAATCCGCACCTAAATCCGAAGCCCATTGCGCTACTGGTCTCGGGCTCATATTTTAAAGCAGCATCAGATAATTGTAATTTTTCTAGTGATACTCTTAAATCTGGGAATTGATCAGCATCAGTCGGGAATAAGCCACAAAAAACCATAGGATTTGCTGTCTTATAACCAGGCAAAGGATCATTTGCAGGTGAATTTAAAAGAGTAATCGTATCTCCCACTCTCGCATCAGCAACTGATTTTATAGAAGCAGCTAAATAACCAACTTCTCCTGCATGTAATTCATCAACTTGCTGCTGATCAGGCGCCATTATTCCTATCTCATCCAGTTCATAATTTTTTTTACTTGCCATTAATAATATTTTTTCTCTCTTATTAAGAGACCCAGATATCACCCTGAAATAAACAATCACTCCTCTGTAGGGATCATAATAAGAATCAAAAATCAGTGCCTTTGTAGGTGGTTTAATTTCATCTTGAGGAGGAGGTACTCTTCTTACGATTGCTTCCAAAATATCTTTAATACCAACTCCAGTTTTTGCTGAACAATTTATTGCATTAGATGTATCAAGTCCAATAATTTCCTCTATTTCTTGTTTTATTTTTTCAGCATCAGCCCCTGGTAAATCAACTTTATTTAAAACAGGAATTATTTCAAGATTATTTTCCAAGGCAAGATAAACATTAGCTAAGGTTTGAGCTTCTACTCCTTGACTTGCATCAACAACAAGTAAGGCGCCTTCACAAGCTTGAAGAGATCTACTAACCTCATAAGAGAAATCAACATGCCCTGGAGTATCTATTAAGTTCAAAACATATTCTTGGGAATCGTCAGCTTCATATTTCATCCTAGCGGCCTGTAACTTGATAGTAATTCCTCTTTCTCTTTCAAGATCCATACTGTCCAAAAATTGTTCTTGCATATCCCTTTGCTGCACAGTACCAGTATCTTGAAGCAACCTATCTGCAAGGGTAGATTTACCATGGTCAATATGAGCGATTATGCAGAAATTTCTGATTTTTGAAACGGATATATCAGTCATATAAAAAGAAAAATTCTCCTCTTATTACATCTTGATTAATATTAGCTAATTAGAATTATGGATGGAAACCAAAAATGGAATTATTTCTTTTTTTAATTTGTTTTATGAAGGTACTGTAATTTTCAGAGACTGATAGTTCTGGATAAATTAAGTCATTTATTTTTTTCTGAAGATTATGCTTATCATTTAAAAATAAAACAGATTTTTCTAGAACCTCAACCATAATTGAAACCGCAGTACTTGCTCCCGGAGAGGCTCCCAACAAAGCAGATAATGATCCATCAGATGAATTTACAATCTCAGTTCCAAATTTCAAAGAACCACCACCTTCAGTTTTTTTAATTATTTGGACTCTTTGACCAGCATTCTTTAAATACCAATCAGAAGGATTAGCTGATGGCATCATATTCTTTAAATTCTCAACTCTTGAGTTATGGTTCTTTAATGATTGTGATATTAGGTAATTAATCAAATCGTTGTTCTTGAAACCAACCTCTAACATAGAGAAAATATTATTCTTTTTAATTGAACTAAATAAGTCAAAATATGAACTTTGTTTTAGAAATTTCGTTGTAAATCCAGCAAAAGGTCCATATAAAAGAAGTTTTTTATTATCAATCCATCTGGTGTCTAAATGAGGCACAGACATTGGTGGCGATCCAATATCAGCTTTACCATAAACTTTTGAGTTATGTTTTTCTGTTAGATCTTTTTTCTCGCAAATAAGCCATTTCCCACTAACAGGAAATCCACCATAACTTTTTGCTTCTGGAATTTTTGATTTTTGTAAATAATTAATTGTTTTTCCACCAGCACCAAGAAAAACATAGCCAGTTCTAATTGAAGTTTTTCTACCTTCAGAACTAATTTCTAGTTCCCATTGTTTTTTATCAATTTTCTTTAAATCTACTAATTCTGTTTTATATCTAATTTCAACATTTTTGTTTAAGGAAACTAATGACAAATACTCTTTAGTTAAAGCCTCAAAATTAATATCAGTTCCTCTACCTATTCTGGTAGCAGCAATTTGAGTAGATGGATTTCTATCTTTTGTTATTAGAGGAGCCCATGATGAAATTTCATCAAAAGATGTAGAAAATTCCATATCGATAAATTCAGGATTTTCGGCCATTTTCTGAAATCTTTTTTTTAAAAAAGACATATTATCCTGACCAGACACAAAGCTAATATGAGGAATAAATTTTAGAAACTTCTCAATATCAATTTTCCCTGCTTCATACAATGAGGCCCATAAAGACATGGATCTTTCAAAAGAACGATTTATTGAGAGCGCTTTATCTATTTTTAGATTTCCTTTTTCATCTAAAGGGGTATAGTTTAATTCGCAATTAGCCGCATGTCCTGTACCTGCATTATTAAAAGCGCCGGTACTTTCACTTCCTGGAGCATTTAATTTTTCTATAATAATAAATTTCATATCTGGTAAAACTTCTGAAATTAGAAGGGCTAAAGTACTACTCATTATCCCAGCTCCTACTAAGACTGCATCATAGTAGCTATTGTCATTAGTGGGATTTTTAGATGAAGTCACAACAGAAAATTATCTTTTTTGCAATTAATCACATTTCTTTCTAGGCTTATTATAAAGTTAATACAAAATTATGAGTACTGAAACACTTTCGCTGACAAACGAAAATGTAGAAAAAGTCCTTGACGAGCTAAGACCTTTTTTAATTTCTGATGGAGGCAATGTAGAGATTGCAGAAATAGATGGTCCAATTGTTAAAGTCAGACTTCAAGGAGCATGTGGTAGTTGCCCAAGTAGCACTATGACTCTCAAAATGGGTATTGAAAGAAAGTTAAAAGAAATGATTCCTGAAATAAGCGAAGTTGTCCAGGTTTTATAAAAATTTTTAACTGAAATATATATTATTTAGTTTTTAATTCCTTCAACAAAGATGATTCCATATCAAGGCAATCAATTGGAAGTCCTTGACCAATAGCGATTAAAAGAGGTGCAAGAATTCCTAAAGTAAAAACTAAATTTGATTGGCTTACATCATATTTACTCAAAGTAAAAGTTATCAAATAAATAATTGAAAAATAAGCATGTAGTGAGAAAAATTCTTTTGGCTTTAAAACTGGCCACCTTAAAGTATTTCCCAAGAAATATAAAAAACCTGTCATAAATAAATAGTTACATGAAGATTAAACCAAATATAAACATAATCCTTTTTTGAGACTATTTATAAAAAAATTTACCTAAGATAATAATTAAAAAAACATTAAATCTTCGTTTCTATTTGTAAAAGCTAGACATGCAGTTAGAAATACGCTTATAATTGTTTGGTAGCAATTGCTACTTTTTCGTTCACCCTCATTTGAGGGCGCAGTTCGAGTCATACCATGGAACGGGGGATGGCCGTGTTGTCACATCGAAACATGACTACTTTAACTTACAGAGGTAAAAACTACGTTCAAAACAAAGAAGCTGCTAAAAAGCAACTTGTTGAACTTACCTACAGAAGAAACGTATACACCAACAGAATGGATGACGCTTCTTCAAGTAATGAAAAAGCAGAATTAAATTACAGAGGTGTTAATTACACTAAATAATTTAATTAAACAAATTAAAAGCCCCTTTTTCAGGGGCTTTTTTTTTGGCTATATTTATCAAGAGTCCTTTAAAAAAAATGTCTGAAAGTTGCTGCAATACAAACACATCGAATAAAGCATCTAATCAATTCGATCATAAAGATGCGATTCAAGAAAGATATGGTTCAGCAGCACTTGAAAAAGAAAGTTGTCTTTGTACACCAGTTGGTTTTAATCCCGTTTTACTTGAAGCAATTCCTCAAGAGGTTATAGAAAGAGACTATGGATGTGGTGATCCAACAAAATATGTTCAAAAAAATGATATAGTCTTAGACCTTGGAAGTGGTAGCGGCAAAAATGCTTTTATTTGTTCCCAAATTGTTGGAAAAGAAGGGAAAGTTATTGGAGTTGATCAGAATCCTGACATGCTTTGTTTATCAAGATCAGCCTCTAAGGAAGTTACAAAAAATATAGGTTTTAACAATACAGAATTTCTTGAAGGATCAATTGAAAAACTTGATGAATTAGATGAAAATTTAAATCCATTAATCGCTGACAAATCAGTCGATATTATTTTAAGTAATTGCGTTTTAAACTTGGTAAGTCCAGAATCTCGAAATAACCTTCTAAGAAATATAAAAAGAGTTTTAAAAGATAATGGAAGAATTGCAATTAGCGATATTGTCTCTAACAAAAAAGTACCTTTAAGATTGCAAAATGATCATGATCTATGGACAGGATGTATTAGTGGAGCATGGTATGAACCAGACTTTATAAATGATTTTAAAGAACTAGGTTTTAAAAATTTAGAATTTGCAGAAAGAATTGCTGAACCTTGGAAAGTAATTGAGGATATTGAATTTAGAACAGTAACTTTAGTGGGCAATATTTAAAAAAATTCAAGCGTTGAAAATATAATATAAATTTCCATGAGAAATAATCTAAGAGATCAAATACCCGCATTAAAAAATAAGTATTATTTCAACTATGGCGGTCAAGGTCCATTACCAAAATCTTCTCTAGAAGCAATAGTTAAAACTTGGGAAATTATCCAAGATTTAGGACCATTTACCAATGATATGTGGCCTTTTATTTATAAAGAAATATTGACCACAAAAAGAATCATTGCGCAAAAATTAGGTGTCAATTCAAAGAATGTAGCTTTTACTGAAAACATCTCTTCAGGCATGATTTTGCCCTTTTGGGGAATAAAAGTGAAAGAGGGAGAAGAGTTGTTAATAAGTGACTGTGAACATCCTGGAATAGTGGCTGCAAGTCGTGAATTTTGCAGAAGAAATAAATTAATATTCAAAATTTTGCCAATCCAAAAAATTAAAAATCTAAACGACGAAAATATAATTTTAGAGATTTTGAAAAATCTAAATAGTAAGACTAAGATCCTAATTATTTCTCATATCTTATGGAACTTTGGATATAAAATTCCTTTAAAACAAATTTCTATCGAATTAAAAAATAATCGAGAAGATTCTTATTTACTTGTTGATGGTGCTCAAACCTTTGGTCACATAAATATTGAAAAAGAAGTTTTTTATTCCGATTTATATTCAATAACTTCTCATAAATGGGCATGTGGACCAGAAGGACTTGGAGCCATTTATGTCTCAGATAGATTTATTCATGAAACAGATCCAACAATAATTGGTTGGAAATCATTAAAAAAAGAACAAGGTATTTATGAGCCTTCAGATAATCTTTTTCATAATGATGCAAGGAAATTTGAAATAGCTACCTCTTGTATTCCTTTACTTTCTGGGCTCCGGAATTCTTTAGATCTTTTGGATAAAGACTGCCATGAAAAAGAAAAAAACAAAAATATCAAAAAATTAAGTGGAAAACTTTGGGATGAATTAAATCAATCAAAAGGTGTTGAATTAGTTTTAGAAAAAAAATATTTAAATGGGATTGTTAGTTTTAATATCGAAAATATTAAAGATAAGGATAAATTTGTAAAGAAACTTGGAGAAAAGAAAATTTGGATTAGAGTTTTAGAAGATCCAAAATGGTTTAGAGCATGCGTACATCAAATGACTAAAGAAGCTGAGATTGATTTACTTGCTAGAGAGATAAAAAAAATATTGACTTAAAGATCTATTGATATAAAAAAAATTTAGTTTACCAAGGTATCTCAGAGTTGTCCCATGCAATAAATTTTCCTGTAGATTCTGGTGATTGATTTTTAATAATATTGATCAAGAATTGGGAAGATTTTTCTTTACTAAATAATTTATGTTCTGGAACAAATTTATGAAAAGGTCTAGATAAATCAGTATCTACTGTTCCTGGATGAAGCAATGTGATAGTAGCCTTAGGGAAACGTCTAGCCCATTCAATACTTAAAGATTTAAAAAACTGATTTTGCGCAGATTTTGCAGCTCTATATGAATACCAACCTCCAGTTTGATTATCTCCAATGCTACCAACTCTTGCACTTATACTTGCAAAATTAAAATCAAAATCTTTTGGTATAAATTCTTCAATCGCTTTAGCTAATAAAATAGGAGAAAAGGCATTTATTGAAAAACTTTCCATCATATTTTTTTTATCAAGATGTTGTAATCTTTTTTCTGGTTGAAGAGAATCACTATGAAGTCTTCCTGTAGCATTAACAACTAGCCTTAATTTTGAAGGATGATTTGATATTTTATTTTTCAAAAGCAAAAGAGATTGAGAATCCTCTATATCTAATTCCCAAAAAGGATTAAATTCACTTTTTCTTCCACACAAAACAACCTCTAAATCTTTTTCAATCTCATTCAGATCTTTAGCTAGTTGTGTTCCAATTCCACCTGCGCCTATAACTAAGGCTAAGCCTTTCATTTTATTAAAAATAACTCAATTGATTCTAAGAAACTTTTCTTGTCATTTGCGTAAAGATTTTTCTTATTTGATTAGGAAATTTTATTGAGATTGATTTTTTTCTTTTAATAATTTATGAGCTATTTTTCTATCATCAAAATTAATAACTTTATCATTGAGAATTTGGTAGTCTTCATGTCCTTTCCCTGCAATTAAAACAATATCTTTTTTATTGGCAAATTTAATAGATTCATTTATTGCTTTAAATCTATCAATTTCAATTGTTATTTTTTCTCTTTTTTTTATACCCATCAAAATATCATTTACTATCTTTTGGGGTTCTTCTGATCTTGGATTATCTGAAGTTATAAAAAGTTGATCAGATAACTCTTCAGCTATGGATCCCATTAAAGGCCTTTTACTACGATCACGATCTCCGCCACAGCCAAAAACAGTTATTAGTTTCCCTTCACAGAGTTTTTTAATTGATTGCAAAACTTTTTTTAATCCATCAGGAGTGTGGGCATAATCAACAATTACTGTTGGAAGAGATCTTGAAACGTCATTATTATCAATTTGTATTTTCTCCATTCTCCCAGGAGCACCAGGAAAAGATTTTATTAACTTTGATAAATCTTTCAAAGAAAAATTCAGTTTATACAAAATTGTTATTGCTTGAATCGCATTCATTAAATTAAATTCACCAACAAGTGGAACAAAAAGTTGAATTTTTTCCCTAGGTGTATGAAAAATACAGGTAGAACCACTTTCAGTAAATTTTTTATCTGTTACGAAAAAAAAATCATCATTTTCAAATTCACTTTCAGTAATCTTTGTAGAGACTAATAAAGATCTTTTTTCAAGGTCAGATGATAATTTAGATATCCAATAGTCATCATTATTTAATACACAAATCCCATCTTTTTCTTTTAAGTAAGGTGGGAAAAATAATTTTCTTTTTGTTTGAAAATATGATTCCATATCTGAGTGATAATCAAGATGATCTTGCGTTAAATTAGTAAAAATAGCCGCCTCAAATTCGCATCCTGATATCCTGTTTTGATCAATAGAGTGAGAACTTACCTCTAATATCGCAAATTCAGATTCTGCCTCAACAGCAGCATTTAATTTCTTTTGGAGTTTATCGGCGAAATCAGTTGTATGAAGAGCTACTTCTGAAAAGCCAGGCCATCTATTGAGCAAGGTCCCAAATAATGCAGTCTTTTTTCCTAATTTTTTTAAAAGATATTCCAATAAAAAAGTAATTGTCGTTTTTCCATTTGTACCCGTAACACCAATAAGTTTAAGTTTTCTTGAAGGCCTATTCCAAAACTCAGCAGCTATTTGACCAAAAATATAATCTAAATTATCTTCTATAACCAAAATCCTTTCTCGATCAATAGATCCAATTTTCTCTTTTGCAGCAGACCCAATAATGGCAGCCTCTGCACCATTTTCAATTGCCTCAATACAATATTTTCCTCCATCAACATTTAAACCGGGCATACCTAAAAATAAAGTTCCTTTTTGTACTTCTTTAGAGTTAAAAGAAATATTATTGATTTCATGATCGATTAAATCTAATGAAGGAATAATTCCTACCAAATCTAAAAGTTTATGTAATTTTATAGATCTCATATGAAAAATTATTTCTCCAGAATGGTACTAATATTTTTTTGAAACCAATCCTTTAATTGATCATCTTTTAATCTTGGAGAAATGCGAGGCAATTCTATAATCTCCTCGGACTTAATTCCTTCAACAGCAATAACAGGTACTTCATAATCATATTTTTTATATTTATCTTTATATAAATCGACCCTATCAATATCAATTTCCTTAAGCTCCTCCAGATTAGGGAATAACTCATTAAGATTTATTTTTGCCAGTTTATTTTTTAATGAATCACAAAGGCAACATCCCTGCCTAACAAAAATAAATATTTTCATTCATTTAGTCAGGCACAGGGTCACATCCACAGGGAGTTAAAGGATGACATCTGCTTAATCTTCTTAAAGTTAACCACCCTCCCTTCCAAGGTCCATGTCTAGTAATTGCCTCATATCCATAAGAGCTGCAACTTGGAATAAATCTACATCTTGGTCCGAAAAAAGGAGAAAACCACTTTTGATAGAACGAAATCATAAAAAGAAGTATAGAAGTAATTGATTTATTAATAGTTTTGAACACTTTAATGATGTAAAATAATATTTCAGTAGTAATTAGTTTAATTGAATTTAATCAATTATTCAATTTATTGCAAATTTCTATTTAATTTAAAATTATGTCAAGATACCGCGGCCCCAGATTAAGGGTTACGCGTCGCTTGGGAGAACTACCAGGTCTCACCAGGAAAGCTTCAAAGAAGTCTAATCCTCCAGGTCAGCACGGCCAAGCCCGTCGCAAGCGATCAGAATATGCTATTCGTCTAGAAGAAAAGCAGAAACTTAGGTTTAATTATGGAGTTTCTGAAAAACAACTAGTACGTTATGTGAAAAAAGCTAGAGCTCAAGAAGGATCTACAGGTACTAACCTACTAAGACTTTTAGAAAACAGACTTGATAATGTTTGTTTTAGATTAGGTTTTGGAGGTACCATTCCAGGCTCAAGACAATTAGTAAATCATGGCCATGTAACCGTTAATGGAAAGGTTCTTGATATTGCTGGTTATCAATGCAAATCAGGCGATGTAATCGGAATTAGAGAAAACAAAGCAAGCAAAAAACTTGTTGAAGGTAATATAGAATTCCCTGGCTTAGCAAATGTCCCACCTCATCTTGATTTAGACAAGCCTAAATTAACGGGGAAAATAAATGGGAAATGCGATAGAGAGTGGGTGGCTCTTGAAATAAACGAACTACTAGTTGTTGAATATTATTCAAGAAAAGTTTAATACAACTTTTCTTTGGATTATTAAATCTCTCTTTTTTTAAAATAGAGATTTAATTTAATTCTTATTTTTAAAATAATGGGAAATAAGGAAAATAATATAAAAAAGCCAGGTTTTAAGACCTTATCTATTCACCATGGGGAAACATTTGCCGAAGAAACTGGATGCGTTATGCCTCCTATTTTCTCTACATCTACTTTCAAACATGGAAATAAAGATAATTTCGACTACACCAGATCAGGCAATCCAAACTTTAGAATTCTAGAAAACATCCTTAAATCAATAGAAAATTCTAAATACTGTACAGTTTTTGGATCTGGAATTAGCGCAGTAACTGCAATTTCATCAACACTAAAATCAGGTGACAAGATACTCTGCGAGTCAAATCTATATGGTTGTACAGTGAGGATGTTCGAAAAAGTTTTCAGGAAATTTGGACTAGAAGTTTTATACACAGATTTTACAAACGAAAATAATATCAAAAAGATTTCAGACTTCGAGCCTACCTTGATATGGCTAGAAAGTCCAACTAATCCACTTTTGAAGGTACTTGATATTAAGGCGATTTGTGATGAAGCGAATAAACTCGAAATACCAGTAGTTGTAGACAACACATTTTCTACAGCGCTTATTCAAAAACCATTGGACCTTGGCGCAACACTATCGGTTGTAAGCACCACAAAATTCATTAATGGACATAGTGACGCACTTGGAGGCGCAGTACTGACAAATAATGATGAATGGAATAGTAAGATGCTTTTCTCTCAAAAAGCTCTCGGGCTTCAACCATCTCCTTTTGATAGTTGGCTCATTACGAGAGGAGTAAAAACTCTTCCTTTAAGAATCGAACAACAAACCAAAAGTGCAGAATTTATTTCTGAAGAATTAGGTAATCTTAAAATAATTAGTAAAGTAATTTACCCTTTTAATCAAAAACATCCCCAATTTAATTTGGCAAAATCGCAAATGAAATCTGGAGGTTCAATGATCACCCTAAAATTAAATTTAAATAAAGAGGATACTTTTAAATTTTGCAAATCTCTCAAATATTTCTCTCTAGCAGAAAGCCTTGGAGGAGTTGAAAGTTTAATTTGTCACCCTGCAACGATGACTCATGCTTCTGTTGATGACAAAACAAAAAATTTGCTAGGGATAGATGATGCTCTTGTCAGATTATCAATTGGATGTGAAGATACAAACGATTTAATCTCGGACATTTTATTTGCTTTAAATAAATTCTGAAAATTGAGAGATTTACTAAAAAAACCTATATGGAAAAATTTAGAGTTGGGATATGCAATTCCTGATAGTATTCATGCCGTTTCTGTAGCATTACCAACTTGGAATGATGTAATAAATTACGAGGAAAAAGATCAAGAATGCATGAATT
This sequence comes from Prochlorococcus sp. AG-424-E18, assembly GCA_003210155.1. Lineage (GTDB taxonomy): Bacteria > Cyanobacteriota > Cyanobacteriia > PCC-6307 > Cyanobiaceae > Prochlorococcus_A. Next base: position 28,584 of record QCNC01000007.1, read on the forward strand.
TATTGAAGTCCATTTACCCACGATTCGGGCTAAACCCCATAGTGAAAAGATTATGCGAAAAAGTAAAAAAGCAAAATTACTACAACAATAAAAGTATCTGGCCATATCCGAATGAAAGCATAGCTTTTAAAGCTAAAAAATACATTGATAGAAATACTTCTGAACAATTTTCGTTAATAGAAAAAAGAGATAATTTAGCTTTCTTAATAACTGAAAAAGAAGGAAGTATTTATGCAAAATATTTTTGGCAACATACTGGTCTTGGTCTATCATCAAGAGCTGCTGCTATAGAACTAGGTCTTGAAGATTGCCCTCCAAAATCTTATGTGAATGAATGTTCTCAAAAAATAAAAAATAGAATTTCTAAATCTACAAAAATCAACTCTAATGATATTCACTTAACTTCATCTGGAATGTCTGCATTGCATACATCATTAGAAATCATATATAAATTATTTCCAGCTAAACCAACACTTCAAATTGGTTTTCCATATGTAGATGTACTTAAATTACCAATGAATATCTTTCATGGAGCCAAATTAATTACAGAAGAAAATTGCGAGGATATAGAATTAGAAATCAAAAGCATAAATCCATCAGCATTAATTATTGAACTACCAAGTAATCCAATGCTCAAATGTGTAAACATTAAAAAAATTTCAAAAATAGCAAAAAAGTTAAATATTCCTTTAATTGTTGACGATACAATTGGTTCGAATTTAAATATAAATTCCATAGGATATGCAGATATAGTTTTTACTTCACTTACAAAAATTTTTTCAGGTAGTGGTGATATTCTTGCCGGATCATTAATACTAAATCCAAAAAGCAAATGGATTGATCAGTTTAGAAATGCATTAAACGAGATTAATATTCCAATACTTTCCGATGGAGATTTAGTTTATCTAGAAAAAGTTAGTAGAGATGTAAATCAAAGAGTTTTTGCACAAAATAAAGCATGTTTAGAATTAAAAAAAAGATTAGAGACTCATACCGATATTAAAAATATTTTCCATCCTGAAGATTGTCCAAATTTTAATTCTTTACTTAATTCTGATGGAGGATACGGCTGCTTATTATCGTTTGAATTAAATGGAGGATTGAACAAAGCTAAAAAATTTTATGATTCTCTAAAAGTATCTAAAGGACCTAGTTTAGGTACAAAATTTACTCTAGTTTGTCCTTATGTTTTATTAGCTCATTATGACGAGTTGGATTGGGCTAAAAGTTTTGGTATACCCTCGCACCTTATTAGAGTATCAGTTGGATTAGAAGACCAAGATCAATTATGGAAAACCTTTTCTGAAGCACTAAATAATTTCTAAATTCCTAGTATTTACCGTATAGAAACTTATATACTCTTTTTCTGAATAATAGTTAGTATTAAAATATATTTTCTTTATATATAAATGGCAAAAATTTATGAAGACAACAGTTTTGCTATTGGAAACACTCCATTAGTAAGATTAAAATCAGTTACTAAAAACGCGAAAGCTACAGTACTTGCAAAAATTGAAGGTAGAAACCCAGCTTATAGTGTCAAATGTAGGATCGGCGCAAACATGATCTGGGATGCCGAGAAAAGTGGGAAACTTACAAAAGACAAAACTATTGTTGAGCCAACTTCTGGAAATACAGGAATTGCTCTTGCTTTTACTGCTTCAGCAAGAGGTTATAAACTGATCCTTACAATGCCAGAATCCATGTCAATTGAAAGAAGAAGGGTTATGGCAGTGTTGGGTGCTGAAATTGTTTTAACAGAGGCATCTAAAGGTATGCCAGGAGCAATAGCTAAGGCTAAAGAAATTGCAGAAAGTAATCCTTCTCAATATTTCATGCCAGGTCAATTTGATAATCCAGCAAACCCTGAAATTCATTTCAAAACTACTGGTCCAGAAATCTGGGATGATTGCGATGGTGAAATTGATGTCCTAGTTGCAGGGGTTGGAACCGGCGGCACAATTACAGGAGTTTCAAGATACATTAAGCAAGAGAAGGGCAAGCATATTACTTCTGTAGCTGTAGAACCATCACATAGTCCTGTTATTACACAGACAATGAATGGAGAAGAGGTTAAATCCGGACCACATAAAATCCAAGGAATTGGAGCAGGATTTATTCCTAAGAACCTTGACTTATCAATTGTTGACAAGGTTGAACAAGTAACAAATGACGAATCTATAGAGATGGCTCTTAGACTTGCTAAAGAGGAAGGTCTATTAGTAGGAATATCTTGTGGAGCTGCTGCTGCTGCTGCTGTTAGATTGGCTGAACAAGATGAATATGCTGGGAAGACAATCGTAGTTGTTCTACCTGATTTAGCAGAGAGGTATTTATCATCAATTATGTTTAATGAAGTTCCAAGCGGAATCATCCAAGAACCAGTCAAAGCATAAGTCTATTTTTTATCCAGTAGTGAATCTGGTGAAATATACATCGCATCGCCATAAGAGAAAAATCTAAATTTTTCTTTTATGGCTTTCTTATACAAATCTAATAATCTTTCTCTACCAATCATTGCACTTACTAAAAGTAATAATGAACTTTTAGGAAGATGAAAATTAGTTAATAATCCATCAACTACCTTAAATTTATAACCTGGCTTAATTACTAAATCTACGTACTTAGCTATGGGAATAAAGTCATTTATTTCGTGAGAATAACAACTTTCAAGAGCTCTTACGCTTGTTGTACCAATAGCAATTATTCTTCTATCTGTTTTCTTTATTCTTTTTATTTCCTCCACTACTTCTTTAGGAACACTAACCCATTCTTTATGAAGTTTTAAGTTACTTAAATCTTCTTGATCAATTGGTTTGAATGTTCCATAGCCCACGTGCAAAGTTATCGATAAAATTATTACTCCTTTTTTTTTTAGATTGGAAATAAGACTTTTGCTTAAGTGTAAACCAGCAGTTGGCGCGGCAACCGCCCCTGGATTAGTTGCATACTCAGTTTGATAACTATTCTCATGAAAAGATTCTTCTTCGGTATTTTTTATATAGGGCGGGAGAGGGATTTCACCGTATTTATCCAGAAGGTCATTCATTGAATTGAGATCAGTTATATTTTCCGGAAATTTAATAAATCTCCCTCCAGTTTCTTCATCAACCCCATCAACCATCAAATTAATATCTTGTGCAGAAGGAGATTTTAATATTATTTTTCTATTTATTTTTAACTTTCTCGCTGGCTTTGCCAAACATAACCAAACACATTCATGGGATCTTTCTAAGACTAATAATTCGACTAACGTCCTATTTTCTAATTCAACCTTTAACCTTGCCTTCATTACTTTAGTATTGTTTACAACTACAAGATCGCCTTTTCTAAATTCATCTAAAAGATTCTTGGTAAATTTATTAGTTAAGCAATTCTCTTCTAAAACACTATTTCTTACTATCATCAATCTTGATTCATGCCTTATTGGCGAAGGTTTACTAGCAATTAATGAAGGATCTAGAAAGTAATCATAAGCTGCAAGCTTATAATCACTTTTTTCATTATTAATTTGAGAAATCAATTAAATTTAGGAGACAAGAGTCTCTGGCTCATCTTCAATTAGGGAAGATAAATCTTTTAAGAATGAAGCTCCATCAGCTCCATAGATCACTCTATGATCAGCTGTTAGATTTACTTGCATTATTTTTTTAACAGATATTGAACCATCACTATTAGCAACAACGGTTGGTTTAGATGATGCTATCGCTAAGATCGCTCCAGTACCTGGAGGTAGAATTGCGTCAAATCTATCAACTCCAAACATCCCAAGGTTAGATAAAGTGAAGGTTCCCGTTGAGTATTCATCAGGTTCTAATTGTTTTGATCTTGATCTTTTTACGAGATCTTTCCATTCCCTAGACAATTCAAATAAATCAGTATTGCATGGTTCTTTTAAAACTGGAGTTATTAGTCCACCATCTTCCATCGCAACAGCTACAGCAATATTTATATTTTCTGGATAAGAAATTCCATTTTCTGAAAAACTTGAGTTAACTTGAGGATGTTTCTTTAGTGTCTTTGCAACTGCTTTAACTAGTAAAGCAGTCATAGTCACTCCGTTCTGTTTTACTTTTTTATAAAAATTATCTAATTTATCTGTGTTAATTGAGTATCCCACTCTAAAACATGGCACATCTAAACTAGATTCCATATTTTTATTTACCGCTTTTTGAAGAGTATTAAATTGAACTGTTTCTCCGGGATTACCAAAACTATTTCCTGAAACTTCTGGTTTACTTTCAACTCCCAAATTTACACCAGGGATACTTGAAGGAGAACCACCTTCGCCTATCCATGGTATAGAGACTGGTTGGCCATTAGCTTTTAAAATATCATCTGCTTGAATTCTTCCATGAGGTCCTGATCCATGAACCTTTGCTAAATCAACACCCAATTGAGAGGCTAGTTTTTTAGCTCTTGGAGATGCAATCACCCTCGAAGAAACATTACTCGTAGCAGCATTTATTTGATCACTATTAAAAGATAGGGCGGCCTTTTCACTCATTAATACGACTTCTTTTTCTTTTTTTTCAACAATTTCACTTTGAACCACAGGTTTTTCTTCAGTTTTATTGCTTACCAATTCAAGTTGATCCGAACTAGAAACTTCAGGTTGATTTCCTTTATTTTGTTCTTGAACAGAAGCTATCTCATCCTCATTTTCTACAATAAGACCAATAGTCTCTCCTACTGGTGCAGTGCTGCCAGCAGGCATTAAAACAGCCGCAAGATATCCATCTTGAAAAGATTCAACATCCATATCTGCCTTGTCAGATTCAACAACCAAGACAGATTCACCTCTTTCAACTTTATCTCCTGGATTTTTCAACCATTCCACAATCTTGCCCTCCGTCATGGTAGAACTCAAGGCAGGCATGAATATTTCGTGAGACATAAGAAAATTGTTATTGCATAAGTTTCAAGGGATTTTTACCAAACTTCCTAAAGTTTTTATGATTAAGAACCCTTTAAACACTTGTTTTAATTATACGAAATCATCTTCACAGTGGGAACTCTTAAAACTTAAGAAAGTAATAATTTAGATCGATTAGAATTTAAAACTTTTCGAAATGAAGATTTACTTATTTTATCAAAAATACTAAATCTTCTCTTTAATTATTATCTATAGATTGAATAACTCCATCTTTTACAGTAATTGAGACTTGCATTTTTTCAATAAGATTGTCTCCCACAGTGACATCGCAGAAACTATCCACTTGCCCTTGATCAACAATTTCGTCCATTTTTAATTCGCGAACTTGACTCTGTTGTTGAAGTAGATTTCTTTTTTGTTCTTCAATTTCATTGCGTTTTGCTGCTACCTGTTGTTGCACCTGACTAACCTGTTCTTGAACCCTTGGATCTAGAGGATTAACCGATTGGGATCTAATATTATTTACTATTTGCTGCCCCTCCTGCTCAAGTTGAGATAATTGCTGATCAATGTTTGAAATTGCTTTACTTAATTCTTTTTCAGCGTCTTCCTTCCAAGTTGGTGTAACTACAGCTTTAATAGCTATTGAGCGCTTTATAGATATTGAGTTTTTTGTTTCCATAAAAATTATATTACCTTTTCAAGGTAGATAGAACAAATCAAATTTTCTTATTAAATTTGTTTTCATACATATTTTCTATTTGTAATGAATACTTTTTTTCTATTTCTTTTCTTTTTTGTTTAAGAGTTTGCGTTAACAACCCATTTTCTAGAGTAAAGGCATCAACAAAATAACAATCTAATATTTGCTCTTCTGATCTTGCTCCTAATCGACTTTTAAGCAAATTATTAATTTGTGATTTGAAAAATGTACTAATATTCTTATTCAGGTTTAATTTTGAAAGGTCTTCTTCAAAAAACTTACTTTTAACCAATTCGACATTAGGAACTACAAGGGCTGTTAAACATTTTTTATCTTGTCCTACTAGTTGAATCTGATTAATAAATTCAGAACTAAGGATTTCGGTCTCTAGCGGATTCGGTTCTATATTTTCACCACTTGATAGCACTATTGTATCCTTGGCTCTTCCTGTTATAAATAGAGAACCATTTGGTATTAGAAAACCTAAATCACCAGTATCAAACCAACCATCCTTGGATAAAACATCTTTTGTAGCTATTTCATTATTAAGATAACCTTTCATTACTTGCGGCCCCCTTACAAGAATTTTTCCGACTTCTCTGAACTTCAGAATCTTTTTTTTATCATCATTCACTATTTTGATTTCAGTAAATGCTAGAGGCTGACCAGATGACCCTCTAACATTTAATTCTCTTCTCCTGCATGTTAATACTGGACTAGTTTCTGTGAGTCCATATCCCACCAAAACATCTACACCTAAAGATTCAAAGAAAAGATCTACATGTTCTGGCAATGCGCCTCCACCGTTAATGGGAAATTTCAGTTTTTCTCCACATAGTTGTCTAAGAATATTTGGCCATAAAAAAATAGTAGACAATTTATGTAAAGGATATCGGCTAATAACGGAACCCATTAAGGGGATTTTTGATTTAAAAGTTATTTGATTTATATCTATATTTCTTATCTTTCTAAGACTTCTTTTGAAAACCGAACTATTACTTATCAAAAACTTAATAAGTTTTTGCTTTTTGGAAGGCATTTTTTTCAAAGCCTGAAAAAAACCATCATGTATTGCTTCCCATAATCTAGGTACAGTAGCCATGACAACAGGTTTTATTTGTGTAATATCATCTTTAAGAAATTTTGGAATTGTATAGTATTGAGAACAACCGCATGAAAAAAAGAAGTATTCAGCACTTCTCTCATAAGAATGCCAGATAGGCAAAACGCTTAATACAGAGGTCCCCGGTTCTGGATCAGCAATATAGGCTAAATTGATTATTTGATGTAAAAAATTTGCATGAGTTAAAGGGACACCTTTAGGTTTTCCGGTTGTCCCAGAAGTGTAAAGAATAGTAGCAACATCATCAATTTCTGGATTAAATTTTTCAAGATTACTATTTTGTGAATTTTCTTTTTCTGCTGAACTTATGAATTGATTCCAACTTATTAAACTTTCAAATTGTTCATCTTCTAAATTGACTATGAATTTCAGATTTTTTTTCAATTCTTCTTTGTTTTTTAACTTTAGCCAAGTCTCCTTAGATTGAACTACTAGACCTACTGAATTAGAGTGCTCAATAATATAGTCTAATTCTACTGATGGAGAATTAATACCTCTGACTGCATTTATAGCTCCTAAACGCATTAAACCTTGATCTACTACTAGCCATCTTGGAGAATTTTCAGATATTACAGTAACTACATCCCCCTTTACTAAACCATAACTTTTAAAAGAAAAAGAGACTTTTGTTATTAAATCAGCCAGTTCAGAATAAGAAAATTTTTCTTTGTATTTCCCTCTTAAATCGCTAACAGCTAAAATATCACCACATTGATACTTTAATTTTTCCCAAATTTGATCTATATGATGAATGTTCTTAATAAAATCTCTATTTTTAGCAAATTTATCTTTTTTAGAAAGAGGTTTGGCTGAAGGCCAATATGCTAAATCACTCATATTAAATTGTTTTTGAAATTTTAATTTCTATTTTGATACAAAATCAAAATTAAATTCTTCCTGAATGATTTTTTTAACAATTCTCTTGAGCTCTTGAATATTTAAATTTTTGTTGTAATCAATCATATTTGCCATAAGACAATTTTCTATTCCGCAAGGAACAATTTTTTTAAAGTTTTCTAATTCGCAGTCAAAATTGATTGAAAATCCATTAATTGTGATCCATCTTTTACAACCAATTCCAATTGAAGCAATTTTCTTATTTCCTATCCAAACACCGGTGAAGCCCTCTCTTGAATGGCAATCTATATTAAAAATTCCAAGAATTTTTATAATTATTTCTTCAATTTTTCTTAAATACCAATTTAAATCTTTATTAAAATTTTTCAAATCTAAAACCAAATACGTTACTAATTGTCCTGGCATATGGCAAGTAACCTCACCACCTCTATCAATCCTAAAAACATCATAATTATCATCATTCAGAGAAAATAATAAATTATCGTAATTAGATCCTCTACCTAACGTATAACAGAGATGATGTTCCCCTATCCAAATAAAATCAGGGTTAGAGTTATCTGAAATCAATGCCTCTTGATGTTCTTTTTGTAATTTATAAACATCATTAAAAGAGGAAATCTTATCAGGTTGTTTAATTATTGCTGTTCTATTAACCATATTTAAGTAGATTTAAAAAGTAAGTAAATATTTTTAGATTTGTTATGAAAATTTTAATCCATGGGAAAAATCTTGAGCTCACAGGAGCATTAAAAGAATATACTGAGGCAAAGATAGAAAAAGCAACACATCACTATAAGGATATCGTTAAAGAAGCCGACATACACCTTTCAATTGAAAAAAATCCAAGAGTCTCTTTCCAAACTGCAGAAGTTACTATTTTTGCAAATGGCACCGTAATTAGAGCCGAAGAAAAAACTGAAAATCTATACTCAAGCATTGATTTAGTTTCAAATAAACTTTGCAGAAAATTACGTAAATATAAAGAAAGAAACAATAAAACAATCCATAATAAGCAATTTAAAAATAAAGAGTCTTTCTCAATTGAAAACATAGAATCAAGATTTTTAGATGAAGCTTTACTTAAAAAAGGAATAGAAGCAAGTCTGCCTGAGCCATCAATAAAAAATAAATACTTTGAAATGAATCCAATTTCATCAGAAGAAGCAAGAAAACAATTAGATCTAATTGATCATGATTTTTATGTTTTTCGAAATAAAAAAAATAATGAACTTCAAGTTATATATAAGAGGAATCATGGAGGTTATGGACTGATTCAATCTAAATAAGTTTTCAATGTCCAATATTGAATATGAATTAAACGAGAAAATACATGCGATAGTTATTAACCCTTATCTATCCTGGGAAGATTTCTGTGTGAATTGCGATTTGATAAGAAAATACAATATAAAAAATATTTCTACTTCACTAAATTATTTAACTGATCTTAAAAACTGCTTGGGTAATTACAGTGCGGATATAAACACACTTATTTCTTACCCTTTAGCAGATTTACCAGTTTCATTTATTGAAGAATTAGTTTGTTTTGCAAAAGATAAGGGTGCAAACGGAATTGAATATATCCCAAACTTTATAAATTTATCCAAAAGAAATTTAGAAACTTTCGCTGCTGAAATTGAGGAAGTTAAATTATCTGGATTACCAGTTTCAATAATCATAAACAAATCAAAACTACAAGAAGAAGTTTTTATTAATGCGATAGAAATATGTTTAGAATTAGGAATAAAAAATTTTCAATTCGGGGACGGGTTTGGGTCTCCTCTTACATCTAATGATGTCACCGAAATACTAAAAATAACAGGCTCACAAAATCAAATCAAAGTTATAGGTGGTATAAAAAATCTGACGCAAGTAATTGATTTATTTGATAATGGAATTAGTTGCGTAGGTACTTCCAATTTTTGTGAAATTTTTGAAGAAGTAAACGTTATTTAAATGTCTAGTTCTGGTGAGTGCAGACTAAAAGGTCTCTGTATAAAAGCTTCTCCATTAGGCGAGAATGATAGATTAATAACTATCCTTACCGATGAGCAAGGGATTGTTAGATTAGCGGCACCTGGTGCTAGGCGTCCTAAAAGTAGTCTTGCCGCAGCTACTCCTTTAACATATTTAAGTCTGCAGATTTTTGGAAAAAGAAATCTTAAATCTGTTCGTCAAATTAAAATATTAAAAAGCTATTCTGGCCTAGGTAAAAATATTGAATGTCTTGCAGCCGCACAAGCAATAACTGAATTAACATTTTTATTAGTAGGTAATAATGACAAGCAACAAGACTATTTATCTTGCGTTCTTGCACATCTTGATAGGATTTATTTATATAAAGAGTCTCAAGAAGAAGATATTAAAATGCTCTCGATGAGTATTCAATCTTTAATCCATCTATTAGCCATCGGGGGTATTAATTTACCAATTCATCATTGTTGTAAAACTGGAGAACCTATTATTCCACCTTTAGGAAATTGGGAATGGAGTTGTTATTATTTGCCAAGCGAAGGGTTTTCATCAATAGAAGATCCTCAAAGTAATCTAAGAATAAATGCATCTGAAGTTGCTCTATTACAGAGACTTCTTTTCCCAGAATTACCAATAAAATCTAATGGAGAGTTGTTGGGTCCAAAAAAAGTCTGGCTTAAAATATTATTCATTATTGAGACATGGGTCTCTACTCAATTAGAGAAGGATCTGTCTTCACTAAAAATGATGAGAGAAATATATAGTTAGCATTGTCATGAAGCATTAAAAAATTTAAAAAATATGATCATAGCGCCTTTGCCTGTTAACTTTATAAATAGTTAATTCAATTAATGTGGTTCATGTTGCCTGGTTAGGTAAGAAATCTCCTTTTTGTGGAAATGTAACTTATGGCAATTCTACTACTGAGAAATTAAGGGCCAGAGGTCATAAAATTAGTTTCATTCATTTCGACAATCCCTCTAGTTCAAATTCATCAAAACCATTATTTCTGGCAAATGATCCTGATGTAAGTCTTCCATATTTAATTAAGTCCCAAGTTTATACAATACCCTCACCAAGAGCAGAAAAAGAACTAAGGTTATCATTGGAAAGATTAAAGCCTGATTTAGTTCATGCAAGCTTAACTTTATCTCCTTTAGACTTTAGACTTCCAGAAATTTGTGATGAAATTAATCTTCCACTCATAGGAACATTTCACCCACCATTTGATGCAAAAAATAGAAATTTAACTGCTAGCACTCAACAGTTAACATATCAACTTTATGCTCCCTCTTTATCAAAGTTCGATAAAATAATCATTTTCTCGGAACTTCAAAAAAATGTTCTTTATAAGTTAGGGGTACCTAAAGAAAAACAAATAATTATTCCAAACGGTGTTGATGAGAGTATTTGGAAACCTTTTTGCGAAAAAAATAAAAAATATGCTCAGGTAAAAAACAAACTTGGAAATGAAAGAATCTTTTTATATATGGGTAGGATTGCCAATGAGAAAAATATCGAGGCACTTTTACGTTCTTGGCGCCAAACAAAAACTCAAAATTGCAAATTAGTTATTGTTGGAGATGGACCAATGAAGCCAACACTTGAAAATAGTTTTTCTAACCTTGGTAATGAGAAATTAATTTGGTGGGGAGCTGAATTAGATTTAGAAACTAGGGTAGCAATAATGCAAATAGCAGAAGTATTTTTCTTACCAAGCTTAGTAGAAGGTTTATCATTATCACTTTTAGAGGCAATGTCTGCTGGTACTGCTTGTGTAGCTACAGATGCCGGAGCTGATGGTGAAGTTTTAGATAACGGAGCAGGAATAGTAATTTCAACTGATAATGTGGCCGCACAATTAAAAACTATAATCCCAATTCTTGTAGAACACCCTTCATTTACAAAAGATCTTGGAGAAAAAGCTAGAGAACGTATAATTGAGAGATATACAATTACTAAAAATATAAATTCACTTGAAGAAGTTTATATGAATTTAAAAGATAATTTAAAAAGCTAACGAAACTCTTTACTTCGGTTACTAGCTGAGACTATTGATTCCATTAATGCTGACCTTACACTCTTTTTTTCTAAAACCCTTAAAGCAGAAATTGTTGTTCCACCTGGAGAGGTTACTAAATTTTTAAGCTCAGAAGTAGTAAGTTTATTTTCCTTTATTAGACAAATAGTTCCTAATATCATTTCCATAACAAGTTCCTCTGAAATTATTTTTGGTAATCCCCCGCTTAATCCTCCATCACTTAATGCTTCTATAATTAAAGCAATAATTGCAGGCCCTGATGAAGTTAAAGCTAAAAATATATCAAGGTAATCTTCAGTAAATTCATAAATTTTACTAGTATTTTCAAATAATTTTTTTGTAAATTGTTTCTGATCTTTTGTAATTTCTTTTCCCCATGAAATCCCTGTTAAACCTTTTCCAATAATTATTGGAATATTTGTAACCACCCTCACACATTTATGATTAGGAAACTTTTGAGTAAGTCTATTTATTGAAACCCCGGCAAGAATCGAAACTATTAAATTGTCCTTATTTTTTATATTATTGTCTTCACTTATATCATTTAATTGTTGCGGTTTTATCGAAAGAAGTTTATATTGACACTCCCAAATTCTTTTTGACTCTTTAGAACCTGATTTATAAACGTTTATATTATGTTTATAATTTTTTTTTATATTTTCTAAACTTTTTTCTGTATTTACAACACAAAAAACATTCTCTGCTTGAATTAATTTGTTATCTAATAGAGGGGTAATAATAGCACTTGCAATATTTCCAAAACCAATAATCGCAATTTTATCTGTCACAGATTAATCATTAATAAGCAGTTAATTTAGAATTGCCCCATGCTGGTTCAGGAGTAGTATTTTTGCCCAAACTATATTGGGGTGTCTTTTCTGTAGAGACTGAAGAAGGAGAAGCTTCTTCTGGGGAAGAACTAGTTACATTTACACAACTTGGAGCAAAAAGAAAAATACTTTCACCGACTCTCTCTTGATGTCCATCAATTGCAAATGTGCCCCCAGCAATAAAATCAACAGCTCTTTGAGCTTGGTCAGGATCCATCATAGTTAAATTGAGAATTACAGTTTTTCTCTCTCTTAATGCTTGTATAGCTTGAGGCATCTCATCAAAACTTCTTGGTTCCATTAAGCTTACTTCTGAGGATGAATTAGAGATCCCAGGCATACCAACTACTTTTGATGATCTGTTGTTATTCATAAAATCGAATGGATTTGAATTTGCAAGAGCATTTGCATTCTTTGAATTTTGTTTAAAATTATTAATATCATTTAATTCATCCTCTGAAGGATAATCCAGCTCATCAAAATCATCATCGAGATACTCATCCCCTGCAACAACTGCCTTTAATCTAGAAATAAGTGACACCTTTTAAATCCTCTTGAATTGATTACTAAGGTTTAAGAACCTTAAGTAATAGATTCATTTTTTAAATGAATAAACTACCTATACTTAAATAACGTTAGTTGAACTTTACTGCAAGTTTATAGATAAGATTTTTATAAAAAAATTACTAATTAGGATCTACCTCCAAAAATCAATGATCCTAATCTTAACCAAGTTGATCCAGCGTCAATAGCTTCCTCCCAATCACCTGACATCCCCATGGAACAATCCCGCAGTTGCAGTGAATCAGCGAGAGCACGACATTTTTTGAACAACCCTGAATTTTCTTTAGAGCTAAGTCCTTTAGGATTAATAGTCATCAAACCGGTTAATGAAATATTTTTCAACTCTTGAATTTCTTTCCATTTCAATATTAAAAATTCAGGATTAAAACCTCCTTTAGTAGGGTCATCACTCAACTTAACCTGCAACATTATTAAGGGTTTTTTCTTCTCTTCACATGAAATATTAGAAATCTTTTGCAACTTCTCAAATGAATCTACTGAATGAATATATTTAAAATTTTGAACTATTTTTCTTATTTTATTACTTTGAATTCTTCCAATAAAGTGCCAATTTATTTGTTTAAGATCTTTTAGGGTTAATTGTTTTTCAAACGCCTCTTGAACCTTACTTTCACCAAAATCGTTCTGACCTATATTTTGAATAGTCTTGATTTCTTGACTTTTAAATCCTTTACTTACCGCAAGAATATTTACATTTGATGGTATTTTATTTTTTATTTTTAAATAATTTGTAGGGTTCACCTTTTATAAGAAAGTTTGCGAAAATAAATTCTCCCATTTAGATAGTTCTTCAGATCCTTTTCTTCTAGCTTTTTGAAGGTTTAATTCAGCCTGATTACGGGCATCTAAATAAGGTATTACTTCAAAAAAAACTTCTCTCTGTCGAACTTCTACCAAGAAAAACATTTTTTGAGCATATAAAGTCGCATAAATATCTCTCCCATCATTTCCAGGAGAAACTTGGTATAACATACCAAATGTTGGATGGTTTAAATAACGCTCAGAACCCAAATCTAAAATATTATGTTATTTATAATGCACCATACAGTTTTCTAAGAAAAATTGCTATGCAAATAAAACAAATCGATAATGTATTAACAATTACATTGAGAGATTTTGAAGGATAAAGAGTTCTAAATCTGTTGGTTTTTATAATAATTTTTTTCTTTGAGAGTAATGATTCTGCCCCATGATCAATTCTCAGAAATATATTTTGAAATAACCTTTCCACTAAGATTAGTAAAACATTAAAGGATTTCTTTAATCCTAAATTTCGAAAATTTATTGATCTAACTGAAACTGATTTAAAAATATTTTGAAGTTCTTCCTGCACTAGAGGAATAAAGCGTAATGCAATTAACAACTGAAAAAGCCACTTACTAATTGGCAATCCAATCTTTCTTAATGGATACATAAACCAACTTAATCCCCATACAATGTCTTCCTGCAATGTAGTTAAAAGCATCAAATTCACACTATGAATAACGGTAAATATTAAAGTGGAGGTTTTTATTCCTAGTTCAAAAGCTTTTCTTGATAAGTTGAAGGGACCAAAATTAATAATCCAAATCTTCTGCGAAGGAATTTGCAAAATATTCCATTCTTTTTGGCTTTCCAGTACTACTTGCAACTCATTGGGATTTCTTAAGTAGCCATCAAGAGATTGAATATCAGAGGAGGCAAGTATTGATATACATCCAATTAATAGTGACAAACAAGAGAGAAAAAATAATGATCGCCACCATACTCTAGATGGCAATAAACTTAAAAAAGTAATTAATAGTAAAAAACCAACTAAACTCAATCTCCATATTGGACCTGCCCAAATTGGAGTGATCAAAAATATCATTACGATAATTATTTTTAATCTACTATCTATAATTCTAAGCCAACTTCTATTGCCATGAACGTATTGACCAACAGAAAATTTAGTTAGCAAATTCATTAATCTTTTTGAATTAACTCAATATTTTCTCTCTCGACTTCTTTATTTAAAGCTCTTTGCTGTTTTCCTCTCCAAAGTAAAATGAGGGGTGTGCCTTCAAAGCCTAAATTTACTCTAATTTGTTTTTCAATATATCTTCTATAGGTTATTCCGAATAATTTAGGGTCATTTACAAAAAGAGTAAAAGTGGGAGGTTTGTTCTTTACTTGAGTACCGTAATAAAGCCTACCTTGCTTGCCGCTTCTCTTCGTTGGAGGACTTTTCCAACTAATTGATTCTTTAAGTACTTCATTAACTACAGATGTTGTAACTCTTCTTCTATGTTGATTTACAGCATTAAGAGCATGCTCAAAAATATTATCAACTCTTTGACCAGTTAGGGCAGATATAAAAATCATCTTTGACCAGTGTAAAAAATAAAGTTTAGATCTAAGTTCTTTTTCTACTTGATAAATTGTTGAACTATTTTTTTCTACAAGATCCCATTTATTAACAACAATTATGCAAGCTCTGCCTTGTTCTTCTATGCGCCCAGCCAGTTTCTGGTCTTGATCAGTTACTCCGTCAACTGCATCTATAACTAACACACAAACATCACTTCTATCTATAGATTTAAAAGCCCTATTAATACCAAAGAATTCAGTGCCATATTTAACATTTTTCTTTCTTCTAATCCCTGCAGTATCAATAATTTTCCAATGATTATCACCTTTTTTAATAAGCGTATCTATTGAATCAGTTGTCGTACCACTAATATCACTAACTATTGCTCTTTTTTCTCCACAGATTGAATTTAACAAACTAGATTTACCAACATTAGGCCTACCAATAATTGACATCATTATTTTTTCTTCATCATCCTGGATATTATTTTCAGGGAGTTCGCCAATAACGAGATCTAAAAGATCTCCAGTACCCGAACCATGAATAGCCGAAACAGGGTTAGGTTCGCCCAATCCTAATTTCCAGAACTCTGAAGCCAGTGATATTCCTAGAGTAGTCGATTCGCATTTGTTAACAGCAACAATTGTTTTACAGCTTGAGTTTCTCAACCATTTTGCTATTGATAAATCACCATCAGTAACGCCTTGATTCCCATCTACCACCAGTAACGCGAGTGAAGCCTCTTCAAGAGCCAAGAAAACTTGAGTCCTTATCTCTGGGAGAAATTCACTATCATCATCAAAAACTAAACCTCCAGTATCAACTATTTGAAATTCCTTACCTCCCCATGAAGCATTTTGATAAGTTCTATCTCTTGTAACACCAGGTTTATCAAATACTATTGCATCATTACTTTGGCAAAGACGATTAACTAAGGTAGATTTTCCAACGTTCGGTCTTCCGATAATTGCTATTGTGGGAAGAATCAATTCTTCTCTCCAAAGAAAGTAGTATCCATTACAACTATACCTTTAATAGAATCATTTACCTTATTCAAAAAAACTTATTTGATTTCTGGATCACCAAAATGTCCTTTAACTGGATTAACAGGCGGTGAACTAGGATGTGGAATTAATCCATTATCTTTTGAAAAACAATCATTTTCAATCGCCCAATAAATCAACCAATTTACTGCAGTGGCTCTTCTAGTTCTTCTTGGATAGAGTTCATTAATCTTATAACCTTTAAAATTAAGAAAATTTTTCAATCCCTGTTTATATTCTTTTGGAATTGATCGAGTCAAATGAACTGAGGCTGGACGCTCTGAAATGATTTGAGGAGCTTTTTCAAATTTTTCTGACCAATAATAAGGAGTTAATGCGCTAGAGGCCCAATCATTTATTGATATTTCTTTAGTATAAAAAAGTCTTTCCCAAACTAATTTACAAACAAAAACGTCACTAACCTTATCTTCAAGAATAAGAAATAATAGTTTTTTACATATTGGCCATGTAAATTGATTTTCAACGAGTTTTTCTTTTTTATGCATTAATCAAACCTTATCAAAATCAAAGAAAAATAAGGCATAAATTCCTTTTTATAATGTGAAGCATATTGAATAATTTGATCAGGCATCCCAACACTTAAAGCTATTAATGTTGTATTGATGATATCCTCTTTTTTCAAAATTTCCCTGACTAAATTCCATCTTTTGCCAACTTTCATAATGGCCAATACTGTTCTATTTGCCTTACTTTCCCTAATTAGGGTTTTTAATTCAGATTCTGAAGAAGGGCATTCTTTGATGATCAATGTCTCGCCTTTTTTTACCAAATCAAAATCATTCAAAGCTGCTGCTGCTGAAATAGAGGAAATACCAGGTATTGTTTTGGTAATAATTTCAGCATGATTATTTTTTATTAACCTCAAAATATTAGAAGAACTTGCAAATAGTGAAGTATCTCCAAGACAAAGTAAAACAACTGATTCGCCATTTTGTATAAATTTCACAATTTTTTCTACAGCATTAGACCATATTTCATCTGGATCAAAATCCTTCCTAGCCATCGGAAAGATGATAGGAATATTTTTTTTAAATTTGGTGTACTTCTTGACTACTTCTGCAGCGAAACTCTTTTTATTATCATCTGATATTGGGAAAACTATAACTTTCGCTTTTTTTATTGCATCCACAGCAGCAATTGTTAAAAGCGATGGATCTCCAGGACCTACACCAACGATGGTGAATGTTGGTAAATCAGTTTTATATCGATTAAGTAAACTTAAGAACTTATTTATTATCATTATTTTATTAACTTTAGCTATGTACCCTTGGCAATACAAAAGTTTCAGCTAGTATTGATGACTCAATTTCAGACAATTCCTCTAACCTTTTTAAAGTTTGATTTTTAGAGAATTTAGTTTGCGCTAGTTTCCAGTAAACTCCAAAATGTCTTGCCTCACTCTCAAGCAGAGACTCATAAAGGGATTTAAACGATTTATCTTCAGAATTCAACGCAAGCAAGCTTAATCTTTCATGACTTCTTGCTTCAATAAGTCCTGCCACTAAGAAACTATCAATCATTCTATTGGGCTCTTCCTTTCTTATATTCTTGGACAATTCAGCTCCATATGGAGGCGGTTTTAAGGACTCAAGAGAATGTCCAAGGTCCTTTAAAAAATAAAGTATTTTTTCAAAATGCTCTAATTCCTCTCTCGCTATTGGACTTAGAACTTCTGCCAGATTTTGTTCTGATGGATATCTAAACATCAATTGAATAGCTACTCCTGCTGCTTTTCTTTCACAATGAGCATGGTCAATAAGAATATCTATTGGATTAGATAATGCGAGTTTGATCCACTCATCTGAGGTAAATGACGATAAATATTTAATATGAGAAGTGGGTCTTTTGAAATCGACTAGCATTTAATCTTTACTACTTAAATATCCAATGATTCCTTCAAGAGCTAAGGAATAACTTGATATGCCAAATCCACTAATAATTCCTATAGCTTTATCTGTAAGAAAAGATTCTTTCCGAAAATCTTCTCTACTGAAAATATTTGAAATATGTAACTCTACAAACGGAATTTTTGATCCAATTAAAGCATCGCGAATAGAAATCGAGGTATGAGTAAAAGCTCCAGCATTTATAAGAATGCCCTGGATACTTTTTACAGAATCCTGAATCTTATCTACTATTTCTCCTTCGTGATTACTTTGAAAACATTCAAGATTAATACCCTTTTCTTGGGCAACTTTTGTTAGATCTCGTTCTATATCACTCAATGTTTTATTACCATATATTTCAGGTTCTCTAGTGCCCAAAAGATTTAGATTTGGTCCATTTATCAATAAAATATTCATCATCAATAAAGTCTTTTCTTTTCAAATGCTATCTAGAATGAAACAAAAAAACCAAAACAATTTCACACAAAGTGTCCATTAACTGATAAGTTCAAATAGTGGGGGTCGGTGCCCGAGTGGTTAAAGGGGGCGGACTGTAAATCCGCTGGCTCTGCCTACGTTGGTTCAAATCCAACCCGGCCCACTTTAAAATTGCCCTTGTAGCTCAGCGGTAGAGCACTCCCTTGGTAAGGGAGAGGTCTCGGGTTCAAGTCCCGACGAGGGCATGGCCAAAAGCATTGCTACGAAAGAAGTTATAAGAAATTAATAAAAAGATGATGAAGTTGACGTTGATTGGAATTATATTTTGAAAGATTTAATGTAAGCTTTAGTTGATTGACAGTCGATCTAAAATAAGGGGCAATTAGCTCCTTTTTTTTTTTAATATGTTTATATAAATTCCTTAAGTTTATGCGTTCACTTTTATTATTGCCTTTGCTTTTAGGTTTTTCATTTCCAGCGAATGCAAAGTCAGAGACTTACTTTATTGATGTTTCAGCAGAAAGTATAGAAAACTATATTCTTAGTGGTAAAGATAAAAATGGATCTGTAAGTGGGAATGATCCTACAGTTACTGTTAATAAAGGAGATACTATTGTTTTTAATGTTGATGCGTTTAGTCATCCGTTTTATATAAAGACTGAATTTTCTCGTGGAGGCGGTGATCAAGTAACCAAAGGGACATTATCAGGTACCCCTGGAACTCAAGATGGAAAACTATCATGGAACACAACGGGTGTATCAGCTGGGAAATACTATTATGTTTGTTCTCCTCATGCACCTTTTGGGATGGGAGGCTCAATTATTGTTGAATAAATAAATGAAACGCTTACTACTCCCATTACTAGCTGCCCTCGCTTTACCAACTACTGTTAATGCTGAAATATCTGATGAATTACATAAAAAATGTTTAGAAGCACGAGATTATGCAGGATGTGTGAAAACTAATAAAAAACTATCTCATAAAAAAGATAAGGAAATATCAGGGATTGGAATAAGGCTTTTTCTCAATAGTGACACTGCTGAATTAACTATTCAATCTGTAATAAATGATTCACCTGCTGCTTCAGCTGACATTAAACCAAATGATGTAATCATAAAAATAGATGGCAAATCAACTAAAGGAATGGGTATAAATGAAGCTGTTTCTCTCATAAAAGGACCAAAAGATAAGCCAATTAAATTAGTTTTATCAAGAATTAATGAGGCAGGTAAAAAGGAAAAAATAAATGTTCGATTAGTAAGAGATACTTTTAAAGTCTCAACAAAAGACTATTTATATGAAGGTGATTTAAGGAGGCAATTAGAGTTTTTCTTTCCAGAAAATATAAAACAGATTTTTCCAGAAAATGATTCCTCGTCAAAGCTCAAAAAAGGAACTTCAATTTAAATTTCTGAATGAAACGCATACTCCTAGTTGAGCTTTTATTAGTTTTAATTACCATAATTTATGTTTCTCTAAACCCAATTTCAAGAATTTATATTGCTGATTATTTAGAAAAGATATCCTTATTTTTATTTAAAACAGTAAGTGAAGAAGATTTAAATAAGTGGTATGAGAAAAGAGATAAGTATGAATTACTTGAGAAATTAGGAGGAACTGCTTATTGATTGACAGTCGATCTAAAATTGGAGGGTATAAAAACCCTCTTTTTTTATGACTGCTCAAAATTTCATGAATGTTGTTCGATTTAAATTAAAGTCTGATTGTGTAGATAAGTATTTCGAAGTAATAGATAAAAAAAGTTTTGAGGGGATGACTCAAAGATATATCGCTAAAACTGGTGATTATGATTACTGTTTTGTTGGGATCTGGAAAAGTGCAGAAGCTATTTCAGCTCAAAGACCAGCTATGATTGCTCACCTTGATGAGGTTAGAGGATTTATGGAAGAGTTGTCTCCAGAACTTGGAGTTACTGACCCTGTTTCAGGAAATATTGTTTCTAAAGTTGGATATCACGATTGACAGTCGATCTACCATAATTAGCATTTAGCTCCTTCTCAACCTCTTTGAGTTCCTCTCAATAATTCTCGTAATTTTAACCTAAGACTAAAAATGAAATCAGGTTCAGAAAACCAACTATCTTTATCTGTTGTTTCTAAAGTTTCGTTTAAAAATTTAGCGGAAGAAGTCAAAGAATTTGCAATAATTACTTTTGATTTTGGACTTGAGTAAATAAATCCAATAATTAACACAATTAAAAATATGGACCCTCTAATTTTAAGTGATTTAATAAAATTTTTTTTTAAGTAACCCAAAATAATTTAAAAATTAAATTGATTTTAGGAGTTGATATTTAAAGACAGATTAAATTGACAGTCAATCTAAAATAAAAAAAGTAATAAGTTTTTAAAAATGAGTAAATTTTCCTCTCAGGAAATAGAAAGTCAATACAACTTGATAAAAACGCTTTTATCTAATCCTCAAAAGTATAAAGATGCGATAGATGCAGTTAAAAAAGATATTGCTTATATGCCACTAGAACTAAAGAAAAAACTTGAAGAAGAAAATATTAATTTATAAATAATATTTTGGAAGACTTCGAAATATTTACTAAATAAAGCATCAAAGGAACTTCTACTAGTACCCCAACTATGGTAGCCAAAGCAGCTCCTGAATTAATACCAAAAAGAGTTATCGATACAGCTACTGCAAGTTCAAAAAAGTTTGAAGCGGCTATCATCGAGCCTGGACAGGAAATAGAATACTTTTGCCTAAAAAACTTCATTGAAAAAGCAGTTAAATAAAAAATAAAAAGAGTCTGTATTATTAATGGAATTGAAATTAAGATTATATGAATAGGATTTTGTAATATAGATTTTGATTGAACAAAGAATAATAAAAAGACTGTAAGAATTAAAAAAAATAACGAATAACTTTTACTTTTATTCAAAATACTTTTTATTTTTTTTTCGCTATAGATTTTATTTTTTAAAAATATTGCTAGAAAAAGTGGTACCAAAATAAAGATTATTACAGAACCGAAAACAGTATCTAACGGGATATCTATACTGTTAAATCCTAAAAGAATTTTTGACAATAATGGAAAGGCTAAAATTAATATTAGATCATTAATAGCTACTTGTATTAAAGTAAATAAAGGATCGCCTTTAGCAAGATTACTCCAGACAAAAACCATTGCTGTACATGGCGCTATTCCTAATAGAATCATTCCAGAAACATATTCTTTAGCAAGTACAGGATCTATCAAATTACCATATAAAAAATATAAAAAAGAGGCTGCAATGATTGCCATTGAAACTGGTTTTATTAACCAATTAATAAAAAGGACAATAGAAAATCCTTTAATCTTATATTTCAAATTTATTATTGACTTGAAATCTATTGATAACATCATTGGGAAAATCATTCCCCAGATAAGAATTGCTATTGGAAGATTTATTCTTGAGAGTTCTAATCCGCCTATAAATTGAGATAAATTAGGAAATAAATAACCGGATAAAGATCCAATACACATTGCTAAGAAAACCCAAATACTTAGATATCTATCAGAAAATTGCATTTAATTTATCTTTACTTAACTATTCATCCTAGTATTTAATTTAATCTAAATAATAGCCTTTCTTATTTTTGCTGTAATCCATTCACTAAAAACAACCGCTACTACTATTGCTAATAAAATAACTGATACCTTAGCCCAAGCTAAGTCTCCTATTTGAGCATCTAATTCTATCCCTATACCTCCTGCTCCAACTAAGCCAACAACAGTTGCTTCTCTAATATTTATATCCCACCTATAAATAGAAATACTCGTAAATGCTGGGAGAATTTGAGGCACTATGCCAAAGGTCATAATTTGTGCTTTATTTGCCCCTGTTGCCTCAATAGCTTCAATTTGGTTTTCATCAATTTCCTCTATAGCTTCATAAAGTAATTTTCCACAAAATCCAATCGATCTTAATCCGATAGCAATTATGCCAGCCAAGACTCCCGGACCGACAACTGCAACAAGAAGTAATGCCCAGATTACTGAATTAATTGATCTGCTTGAAACTATGCAAAATAAGGCTAAAGGTCTTAAAAACTTTTTACTTGGGGTAGTATTGTTTGCGGATAAAAAAGCTAATGGTATTGCAATTAAAGTTCCAATCGTTGTACCAATAGTCGCGATATTTAAAGTATCCCAAATAGGTTTTATTAAAGTTAAGAAATAATTAGTTTCTGGAGGAAACATCCTACCTAAAAGATCTAAAGCCTCATTATGTGAATCAAATACATAAAACCAGATTGTTTTACTACTAATCAGACCGAAACAAAAGCTAAAAATTAAAGTACCTAAGAACCAACAAAGCCAGTTTTGTAAATCTCTTTTTCGATCAAATTTTTTCCAGGTTTTGTAATCCTTTTGTTTTATTATTGGCATTACTTTATTAATTTCCTGAGATGACTAGATGTATATTCAACAATCATCACGATAGAAATAATTACGATAAGAACAGCCGCTGCAGTCTCAAATTCATATCTATCAAAAGCTGTATTTAAGGTAGAACCAATACCTCCTCCCCCAACAATTCCAATTACCGCAGACTCTCTAAAATTAATATCCAATCTGTATAAAGATAATCCAATAAATCTTGGCATAACTTGAGGCTGGACACCATAATTAACCCATTGAAACCAACTGCTGCCAGTAGATTTGATTGCTTCAGCTTGGGATTTATTTATGTCTTCAATATCTTCAGATAATAATTTAGCGAAAAACCCTATTGTCGATAAACTCAGAGTTACCATCCCAGCAAAAGGTCCAAAACCCATTAACTTGACAAAAAATATTGCTAGGATAACTTCCTGAAAACTCCTCGACAATGTGATAACTCCTCTTGATAAGAAATAAACAAATTTAGGAGCTATGTTTTTAGCCGCCCCTAAGGATACAGGTATAGAAATAAGTATCCCCACAATAGTTGCAACAATAGTCATCCATAGACTTTCAAAAATGCCTGCCAAAATCTCATCAGATCTAGTTATAAAATCTGGAGGGAAAAAAGCAAATATAAAATTTTTACCCCTCGGGATCCCTTCAAGAATTCTTTGCCAATCAATTTCGGTAGTTAGGAAAACAGATAATAAGTAAGTACTAATTAGCAAAATTAATCCAATTCTTAATAACCTATTTTTTATTAACGGTTTTCTTTTCCAAATTACTTTCTTATCATTCATTTAATATATTCCTAATTTGCTACAGTTTTAGACCAGTCTTCTTCTCCATATATTTTTGTAAGTATTGTCTCTGATAAGCCACTTGGCTTGCCATCGTAAACAATTTCTCCAGCTTTTAAACCTATTATTCTTTCTGCAAAATTCTGAGCAAGAAAAACATCATGAATATTTATAATCGCAGCAAGATTTCTTTCCTTACATAACTCGCATATTAATCGCATAATTTGCCTGGAATTTTTGGGATCTAAACTAGCTGTAGGTTCATCTACTAAAAGTAAGATTGGATTTTGTATCAAAGCTCTAGCAATTCCTACTCTTTGCCTCTGCCCTCCTGACAATTCATCGGCTCTTTTATCAAGCATATGCTCTAGTCCAATTCTTTGAAGCAGACGGAATGCTTCTTCAATATCTTTTTGAGGAAATTTCCTGAAAAAACTATTCCAAAATCCTACGTAACCTAATCTGCCGGAAAGGACATTTTCCATTACACTTAATCTTTCTACCAAAGCAAATTCCTGAAAAATCATTCCAATTTGTCTTCTTATTTTTCTTAATTTAGATTTATTTAAAGAAATAATGTCATTTTTTTCATTAGCGAAATAAACTTTCCCTGAAGTGGGCTCAACTAATCTATTTATTGTTCTAATAAAAGTACTTTTACCAGCACCTGAAGGACCGATAAGAGCAACTACTTGCCCATTAGGAATTTCTAGGTTTATTCCTTTAAGTGCCTCTTCTCCATTTGGATAAACCTTTTTGAGGTTTATTGTTTTAAGCATTAAGTCTGATTTTATTTATGATTAATAATTTTTATTTGCAATCATAAACAACACCATTAGCCTTATCTATTTTTCTAATAACATCCCAATCGTGCTTGTGACTTATTGAAATGAATCTATCAGCCTTTTTAAATTCTTTATCTAATGTTGAATTATCCCAGTTATAGGTGTAAAAAGCTTGCTTTACTTTTGCAACTACAGCTGGATGTAGATTATGAGCATGAGCATAACCTGTTGTTGGGAAGGTTTGGGATTTATAAATAGTTCTTATTTTAGAAGAATCAACAACACCTCTTGCATCCATTCTTGTAAGAACTGAGTTAGCAATTGGTGCTACTTCATAATCTTTGTTTGCAACACCCATTATTGAATTTTGATGCTTGCCAGAAAAGACTGGGGTGAAATCTTTATTTGCCTCAAGACCAAATTCTCCTTTAAGAATGGCCGATGGTGCTTTAAATCCTGAATTAGATGTCTTAGATGTAAATGTAACTTTTTTACCTTTTAAATCTGCAGGAGAATTAATTGGACTATCAGAAGGAACAATAATTTCCATTTCATAACCGTAAGATAAATCTTTTTTAGCCATCATTCCAAATGGAACTGCTCCTGCACATGCTGCTGCCACTGTATTGCTTCCAGTATTAATTCCTGCTACATGAAGACGTCCAGATCTCATTGCCTCAACTTGAGCAGCATAAGATTGAACTGGTAAGAAAGTGACTTTTTTACCAGTCACCTTAGACATATGTATTACAAAATCTTCCCAAACTTTTGCATAAACGGAGGGGTCTTCAACAGGTGTATATGAGAACACAATGGTTTCAGGATCTATCCATTCATCTTCGGAAAGGGGTAGATCTGCGAGAAAATCTCCATCTCGATCACAATATTTGCTGTCAACAGTATTATTTGGATTGCAATCAGATAAATCTAAATCTCCAATTAAATCATTTGATTTGTTTCCACAACTTGAAATACTTGTACTGATTATTGATAGACCTAAGACTATCTTTAATAAATTTTTCATTAGTGTTGAATTTATTCTCCATATTTAACTTGCTCTAAAGAGATTAACTTTTTCCCAAAAAGAGTTTAAATTCTGATTAATTGTTTTATTTTGAGTTAGTCAATTTTTAATCAGATTTATTAGGGAATTAAATAATTTTTAATTTATTTTTAACTTTATAAATTTAGGGTGAAAGCATTTTAAAAAATAAATATGATAATTCCTGAAAAACAAAATATAGAATTTAAAGAAAATACAATTCTAGAAGTCAAATCAGGAATATTAATAATGCAATCAAAAATCAAGAATAAGAAAAATATTGTTGGGATAATAAATGAAAATGTTGTAATAAATTTGGAATTATGTAACTACGAAAATATTAAATTAATTGCGTTGACAAATTGCGAAATTAAAACAATTAAAAGAGGGCTATTTTTTTCATCTACAGACTTATTAACAAAAAGTCTAAAAAGAATTGATCAATTGGAAAAACTTTTATTAATAAGTAATATAAAAAAATCAGAAGAAAAACTAAAAGAATTTCTTTTATACTTATCTTCAATCATTGGCTTAAAAAAAGATAAACATATTTATCTAAATTTAAAAGAATTTAATTTTACCCATAAAATTATTGGTAATTCAATTTCTTCAACAAGAGTAACCGTAACAAGAAATTTAAAAATACTAGAAAAAAAAGGTTGGCTCAAATTTGAAAAAAAAGGTATTTTAATTCCGTTTAAAGATAATTAACCAAGCCTTAATAAAATAGATTTATTCTATATATACAAACAATATCTTTATTATGTCTTGTTCTATAACATCTGTTTTTACTTTTAGAATTGAAAGCACTTTCGATGAATGGGCAGCAATATTTGATAGTGCAGAAGCAGATAAAAGGCATTCAGAATTTGATATTAAGCCACTTTTTAGAGGAGTAAGTAAGAAAGATCCTCAAAAAGTTATTGTTATTCATCAAGCTCCAGAAGGTAATGTTCAAAAGTTTGTAGAAGCTAATGGTGACTGGATGGCAACTCATAGAGTTGACTTATCAACAATGGAAGAATCATCTTGGACTTTTTCAGCAACAACGGAGAATTGTTGTGATTAACAAATGAAAAGACTACTATTCCCACTACTAGCTCTCTCAACTATTTTCCTTGCGAGTTGTACTAGTAACCCAAACAAAATAGGTACTCAAAAGGTTTCTGAAACCCAAAAGCAGAGAGAAGTTTGTCTAGATTGGTATGGCTACAGAATTGATACGAATAAAGCAATTAATGATTTAAATCTAAAAATTGAAACCGAATCAGAATTAATTGCTTACTGTGATTTCTTCAAGAATGTAGCTGATACAAAATAGATTTTTACAAAAGAATTTATTTTTTGGTGTCTTGCGTTCTCATTTCTTTTTGTGCTTCCCTAATTCTTTCTTCAAAGACTGATCTTCTATATGGAGTAACTTCTCCATTTTTAGTTGCCAAGATTTGGGCTTCATAAAGCCTCTTGGCTCTTGTAATTTTTTCTCTTATTTGAGAGAGCTCATTCATGATCTTATGCAGTTAATGAGAATCCCGTTCCCTATTCTCATTTCATGCGTCCAAATAAATTGGATGAACGTAGAAGTAAGCTAACATTAAAAAAAAAGGTCGGATTTAAGATATATTTAAAAAATCTTTAAAAGTAGTTTTTAATAAAATTTTAAATAGAAATTTTATCTAGAGGTAAAATATTCTGGGCCTCAATTGAGTCCAAATGAATTTCATTCTCTGTATCTTTATACAATCTTCTTGATTGTGGTGATTTAAGGGCGTTATTGTAATTTTCAATAAATTCCGAATCATCCAAAATAGATTTATTTTCTCTTTTAAAACTTTCTTTATAAGAATATTTGATATGCCCTATTTCTTGGGCTTGATTTGAGTTTTTGGGAGAAGGTGAATTTTTTATAATCATTTATTATTTTTTTTATATGATTGTCTTCAATATTTAAGGCGTAAAAATATAGAAAACATATATAACCTAAGATTATTGGATTAAGAAGTTATTAAGTAAAAAATAAATTTGTTTAAAAAATTTCTAAATTTCTAAATTTATAAATTAAATATTTTTTCTAATAGTCAAAAGTTTATTTAATAAGAATTTAATTCAAAGTTAACA
>QCNC01000008.1 GCA_003210155.1 Prochlorococcus sp. AG-424-E18
TGATCTCATGGATTAGTGATAAACTTGGTTGGACTTTTTTAAGAGTTGAAAGGGAAACAGAATCAACAAAAATAGCGTTTGAAAGAATGAATGGCGAAATCATTTCTGCATCAATTAATCCCTTATCTTTGGGAAATCCAAGTATTCATTTGGGACAAGTTATTGGATTGAGACTGATTTCAAAAATTAGTGAGGTTCAAAAAAATAACACTTGTGTAATACTTGGCTGCGAATCAGTGGAATGTATGAGACTTGAAGCGGGGGGAATGGCTAATATGGAATTAATAGAACAAGTTGTTCCAAATTCTTTTTCTACATCAGAGTACGATGTTAGTAAATTATTGGGAAGTAGTAGAGGTAATACCAGTCCTCTTTTTGAAAATTCTATTAAAATAGCCCTTCAAATATTTAATGGTTTTAATAACTAATAAATGCCTTGTGTAATATCTTCTCCCTCAACAGATAGTGGGAAAACTACATTATCGCTTTTGTTATCTTGTTGGGCATTTTCAAAAGGTATAAAGATACAAACCTTCAAGGTTGGCCCAGATTATCTTGATCAACAACAACTTAGTTCAATTGGTCAACCTATTTGTAGGAATTTAGATATTTTTTTAAGTGGTGAGGAATGGGTTCAAGAAAGTTTTTTTAAACATTCTTTGAAATATGAATACGCATTAATTGAAGGAGCAATGGGTCTATTTGATGGATTAGGGGCAACAAGCTATTCCAGCACAGCAAATATCTCTAAACTTCTCAATGCTCCAATAATTTTTATTATTAATGCTAGAGGTCAAGTAGCTTCTCTTTTGGCGACTATTAGAGGTTTTAGAGATTTCGATAGTGAGTTGTCAATTGCAGGAATAATATTTAACAATGTTAATTCAGATAGACATAAAAAATTAATCAAAGAAGTTTTTAAAAATGAAGACATAGAAATTCTTGGTTTTTTACCATCTGATTCAAAAATAACTTTAAAAAAAGCTAATTTAGGGTTGATATCTCCAATGGATAATGAAAAAGAAATTGATGTTGAATATTTTGCAAATTTCGCCGAAAGAAATCTTGATGTATTTTCTCTTTTTAAATTCCTGAAATCTCCTCAAAAGAAAATATTTAATTCTGTCAATTTTAATGATTTTAAAATTGACAAAAGTAAACCTATCGCAATTGCAGAAGATAAAATCTTTCACTTTCAATACCCTGAAACAAAGGAGTTTTTGAGTGAAATAGGCATACCATTGATTTCATGGAGTATTTATGATGATGAAGAAATACCTAATGAGGCTTCTTCTTTAATTATTCCTGGGGGATTCCCTGAAAAATATGCTGATCATATAAGTAAATCTACAAAAAGCTTAAATTCGTTAAGGAAATTCCGCAAAAATGGATTTATCTATGCTGAGTGCGGAGGGATGATGATTTTAGGAGACTTCATAAAAGACGAAAATGGTAATTATCATAAAATGAGTGGAATCCTGCCTTTTATATCAACAAAAAGTAAACTATCAGTAGGTTATAGATATATTGAGGGTTTAAAAGATACTCCGATCATTAAACAAAATCAATTAATTAGAGGACATGAATTTCATTATTGGGAAATTGAAAATAATTTATCTGATCTTGATTTTGGAAAAGCTGAGTATCTGAAGAAACTTTCTTCCCCATGGAAAATTAAATCTTGGAAAACTGAATACAAAAATGAAGGCTTTTTTGATGAAAAATTACATGCAAGTTGGATTCACTTACATTTTCCAAGTTCTCCAGAAGTCGCAAAAAACTTTATAGATGCCACCCAAATTACTTTTTCAAAGCATTCTTAATTTATTATCAAATCAAATATTTTGAGAGGAGAACCTAAAAAAAATATTCCAGGCAAAGTTATTAATGGTCCTAAAAAACTCCCTACCATCACCTCGATTTTTGTATGACCTAGGGTTTCTTTTAATAGTAATTCTGATTGAGGCTCTAGTTTTTTTGATAGTTTATTAATTTCTGCAGCTTGAATCCCAGCCGATTTTCGAACCCCACTAGCGTCATACATAACTATTAGTGCTACAGCAACTGATAATGCGAATATAGAGCTATCAAATCCTAATTCATATCCTATACCAGATGTAGCGCCAGTTATTAAGGCTGAATGACTTGAGGGCATACCACCCGTCTCGAACATAATTCCAAATCTTATCTCTCCAGTTGAAAAGAAATTGAATACAATTTTAAAAAATTGTGCGAGCAAACAAGATAATAGGCTCCAGAAAAGGACTGAATTATCAAAAAAGGAAAAAAACTCAGACATAAATAAAAATAATTATCTGTCTCTATTTGTAATAAAGTCGGCTAACGATATTAAATACTTTGCATCTGAACCCCAAGGTTCAATGGCTTTTTTTGCTTTTTCAACTAAATCAAATGCTCTTTTCTTTGACTCTTCCATTCCAAGTAATTTTGGGTAAGTAGTTTTATCAGCTAAAAGATCTTTGCCGGCAGTTTTACCAAGCTTTTCACTGCTGGAAGTTAAATCAAGAATATCATCTATTATTTGGAAGGCCAAACCAATACCCTCTGCATATGTTGTTAGAGCTTGTAATAGTTTTTCGTTAGCTCCTGCGATCATCGCGCCTGTTCTTACGCAGGCCTTTAATAAAGCCCCAGTCTTGTGAAGATGAATATATTCGAGTGTTTCAAGGTCAACTTCTTTGCCTTCGCATTCCAAATCAACAACTTGTCCACCGACTAGGCCTGGTGCACCAGCAACTAGGGATAATTCGCCAACTACATTTAATAATCTATTTGGATCGACTCCAGGGCTTCTTAAAGAGACCATTTCAAAGGCCCTTGTTAATAAAGCATCACCTGCAAGAATAGCTATTGCATCTCCATATACTTTATGGTTTGTCGGTCTACCTCTCCTCAAGTCATCATTATCCATTGCGGGCAGATCATCATGAATCAAGGACATTGTATGGATCATTTCTATCGCTACCGCAGTAGGAACTGCAAGAGAGGGTTCTCCTCCAGCCAGTGCGCAAGATGCTAAACATAAAATTGGACGTATTCTTTTCCCTCCAGCTAAGAGGGAATATCTCATTGATTCTCTTAATATTTCTGGATTCTCAGGCCCCAAGGAAAAATCAAGTGCTTCTTCTACAATCTTTTTTGTGTTTTTAAGATATTTTTCAAAATCAGAAATACTATTTATAACATCAGTCATTTTATACCTTTAGTAAAAAAAAATTCATCTTTGGGTCTATGGCAAAAGGTCATTAAGAGCTGATGATAAACTAAATTGTTTTTGCCAGCTAAAAATAGTATTTACAAGTAACATCGTTACTGTCATTGGTCCAACACCTCCAGGTACAGGTGTGTAAGCAAATACTTTAGAAATGACATCTTCTAATAATACATCGCCACATAATCTGGTTTGATTTTTATCGGAACTTTTTAATCTATGTATTCCAACATCAATAATTACTGCTCCTTCTTTCACAAAACTCGAATCTACAAGATTGGGTTTTCCTGCAGCCGCAATTAGAATGTCTGCTTCTCTACAAACTTTATTCAAATTTGAGGTTTTAGAGTGAGTAATTGTTACCGTGCCATTTAGATTCAGCAACATAAGCGATAGGGGTTTCCCAACAAGCAAACTTCTTCCTATGACTACAATTTTCTTACCTTCTATTGTAATATTTTGGGATCTTAATAAATTAATAATTCCAGCTGGTGTGCATGATCTCATCGCAGGCTCATTTTTTACTAGTTTGCCGATGTTTATCTCATTTAGTCCATCTACATCTTTGCTTGGATTAATATGGCTGATCAGTTTTTGCTCGTCAAACTTCTTTGGGATGGGAAGTTGTAGTAACATTCCATCAATATCTTTATCAGAATTAAGTTTGATTATTAATTGTTCAACTTCTTTTTGCTCTACGCTATCTTTTAGATGAAAGATAAAGCTCTTTATTCCAATCCTTGAACATGCTTTTTCCTTGTTTTTAACGTAAACACCACTGGCGGGGTCTTCACCTACTCTTATTACAGCTAAACCGGGAGCTCTTTTAGCAATTTTTTTATTACTAGAGATATAGTCAGTTAATCTTTCTTCAATTTCAAGAGATAATCTTTTACCGTCTAATTTTAATGACATTTAGAAAAACATCTCCTTTTTACACCTAGCATGCCTATAATTCTAAATTATTCAAATAGATTTATCTATATTCTGTGCAAAACATCATAACTACCTTAAAGAAACTTTTTTATCTGTGGAGGCGAAGTCAAGTCCCAGAAAAAAAACCAATTAAAATTTCAAGAATAGATAATCTTATAATTTTTTTAGTATGCATTTTAATTTCAATAATTTCTTCTTATAAAATACTTCTTATCTCGCCTTTAAATATCTCAGATATTTTTTCTTGGTTTTTGACCTTTTCTGAAATACTTATTAGTTCCGGAGTTTTGATATTAGTTTCAAAAAAAGAGAATCCCACAATTTCTTCAAGACAGATCTTCTTGATAATTACTCTTCTT
Organism: Prochlorococcus sp. AG-424-E18; assembly: GCA_003210155.1. Lineage (GTDB taxonomy): Bacteria > Cyanobacteriota > Cyanobacteriia > PCC-6307 > Cyanobiaceae > Prochlorococcus_A. Next base: position 4,528 of record QCNC01000008.1, read on the forward strand.
TTAGCAGTACAAGTTACGAAATTAGCCTTAGCTTCAAACATAAGTCCATTATCTATGATAATTCCACCGGCATTAATAATATCTCAAGGAATGGGAAGCATAACAGCTTTATCTTGGGTATCAATAGCGAGTCTTATTTGGCCTGACCCAGATATTGTTGTCAATAATAATTTATTTTTTATTTTATTAGTTTTTGCTTCAATAGTATCTTTACTTGGAGGAAGAATAAGAAGTAGAGCTCAGTTACTTCAACTATCAATTTTTGTCCCAATAGGATCGTTCCTGAGTCAATGGATATTAATAGGTGAAGATAAAATATCTCTTATTAATAAACAAGATTTTGTATTAGCTAATGGGAATATATTTTCTGATTCCTTGCTTTTGGCAATAGCTATGCTTTTTACAATTTTATTTATTCCCATTTTTGAATCGATATTCGGATTATTAACTAAAGCAAGATTGCTCGAATTAGCTGATAAGGAGAAACCTCTAATTAGAAGATTGTCTCTGGAAGCTCCAGGTACTTTTGAACATACCTTACTTATATGTGGTTTAGCAGAGGAAGCAACAAGAATGATTGGTGGTGATATTGATCTTATTAAAACTGGAGCGTTATATCATGATGTTGGCAAATTACATGCACCTAATTGGTTTATTGAAAATCAGGATGGTTCCAAAAATCCGCATGACGAATTAGATGATCCGATTAAAAGTGCAGAAGTACTACAGGCTCACGTTGATGAAGGATTGAAATTCGCAAGAAAAAATAGACTACCTAAGCTGATAGCTAATTTTATTCCTGAACATCAAGGTACTCTTAAAATGGGATATTTTTTTCAAAAAGCTAAAGAAAAAAATCTCGACATTAATGAATTTTATTTTAGATACAAAGGCCCTATTCCTCAGTCCAAAGAAACAGCTATTCTAATGCTTGCCGATGGATGTGAAGCAGCACTGAGAGCTATGGATATTAATGCATCTGATAAAGAAGCTTTGAAAACAATTTCTAATATTATCTCCTCGCGTAAAAAAGATGGTCAATTAGATGATAGTAATTTATCGAAAGGAGAAATTTTTCTAATAAAAAGGGCATTCTTGAATGTGTGGAAAAGAATTAGACACAGAAGAATTCAGTATCCAACTAGCAAGAATAATACTTTTTCTTGATTTTTAATTTTATAACCTTATACTTCTTCGGTGTTTCGGATTACACCAATAAAGTAGAGCTAGCGTACTTAATAATGTTGTTATAAGAGTAAACCCACCAACTCCATAAATGTCTTGAAGAGTTATGAGCCTTACGACTGAATAAGGACCCATACCAGAAATTACCATTGATAAAGATACCAGAGTTAAAGTTACTCCCCATTTTCTCTCTGCTAAAAGAGCTGCTGAAGAAACTATTCCAACAATTGCAGCAGGCCATCCAAGACTTATCGCAAGTGTTATATTCGCAACTTTTAGTGGAGGTCCATAACTTATTATTAATGCGATTATTGGAAGTGCAATTATGTTCCCGATTAAGCCAACCCACGAAAGTGTCCAATATCCAAATACTCTTTCTCTCATTATTTACTGCTTTAACTGTTAATTTAATCTACAATATTAAGAGACTATTATTAAATGCTACTTAATAATCCTAAGAAAATAATTTATTTTGCAGGATTAGGTAGAAATTGATTATCAGAATTCTCTAAATTATCAAATTGTGGATGAATTGAATTTTTTTTCTCAGAAAATACAAGTCTATTTAAAGCATTAACGTAAGCATTAGCTGCAGCAACTACAACGTCTGTATCAGCAGAATGACCTGAATATATTTTATTATTCCTTCTTATTCTTATTGTTACTTCGCCCAAAGCATCAATTCCTTCTGTTACCGACTTAACAGAAAATTCAATCAATTCATTAGGAACTTTAGCTAATTTATTTAAAGCCTCGCATACAGCATCAACAGGTCCAGTCCCGATTGATACAGCAGTGTCTTCACTGTTATCTTCAGTGTTTAAAAGCGAAATGGTGGCAGTAGGTTTAGAGGCGTTGCCACAACTTACTTGTACGAGACTTAATTGAAATTTAGCTTCTGGGAGCTGAACTTGTTCACTAACAATTGCTTCTAAGTCTCTATCAGTAATTTCTCTTTTCCTGTCAGCTAAATCCTTAAAACGAGCAAAAGCATCATTTAAATCTTCTCTGCTCAAGTCATATCCCATCTCTTCTAATCTCGCTCTTACCGCACTTCTTCCACTAAGTTTCCCTAAAGATATTTTGTTGTCACTCAAACCAACAGTTTTTGCATCGATAATTTCGTAAGTTAGTCTATTTTTTAAAACACCATCCTGATGAATGCCTGACTCATGTGCAAAAGCGTTGGCTCCCACAATCGCTTTATTAGGTTGTACAGTCATTCCTGTTAAGTTAGAAACAAGTCTAGAGGTTTTTGTTATTTCTTCTGTTCTTATAGCCGTAAGAGGAGTTGGGGAATCTGGATTTCTTTTGAAAAAACTATTAAAAAAGCTTTTCCTAACATGAAGTGCCATTACTAATTCTTCTAGAGAGGCATTCCCGGCTCTTTCACCAATTCCATTAATAGTACATTCTAGTTGTCTTGCTCCATTTTTTACTGCCTCAAGAAAATTGGCTACTGCTAGACCTAAATCATTATGACCATGAACCGAGATTACTGCCTCATCAATATTTGGAACATTTTTATTTATATCGAAAATTAGTTTGCCAAATTCACTAGGAGTTGTAAATCCAACAGTATCAGGGATATTTATTGTTGTCGCTCCTGCAGAAATTGCTAGTTGAATAACTTCGTATAAAAATTCAGGATCACTCCTTGAGGCATCTTCACAAGAAAACTCAATATCATCTACTAAGGATTTTGCATAATTGACCATTTCTGGAACTATTTGAAGAACATCTTTTCTAGATTTTTTAAGTTTATGTTTAAGATGAATATCACTTGTAGCAATAAAAGTATGTATTCTTTTCTTGGGAGCTGGACTTACCGCTTCGTAACAAGCTTTTATATCTCCCTTAGACGCTCTAGCTAAACCACATATTATAGGACCATTTTCTTTTCCTACAGCATTGGCAATTTTATTAACAGCTTTAAAATCTCCTGGACTTGCAAAAGGGAATCCAGCTTCAATAACATCTACTCCTAATCTTGCTAATTGATGGGCGATAGCAAGTTTTTCTTCGAGATTTAAACTGGCACCAGGAGATTGCTCTCCATCTCGAAGAGTTGTATCAAATATCAAAATTCTTCCAGGATCTTTTGACATCAGAAAGAATAAACTAAACTTATATTAAGCTAATTAAAAAAAATTGACTAGATATAGTTCAATAATAATTTGCTGAAACTTTATAACTTAAATAAAATTGGTTAAAATTCTGAAAAAAAAAATAAAATACTAAAATTTTTAAAGTATTCTTTTATGATCAAAGCTTCCTTTTTTAAAAGGTTAATTTTGGTTTTTTATAGAATTTCAGGCATAAATTATAAAAAGTATGAATGGGCGATACCCCAAAAAAAATGTTTTAGGTCAGTTAGCGATAGTTTTACATGCTCATCTACCTTATGTCAGGAAAAATGAAAAAAACTCTTTAGAAGAGGATTGGTTATTTCAGGCGATTCTGGAATGTTATATACCACTACTTCAATCAATAGAATCTTCCAAAAATGAAAACCCTGAAAATACAAAACTTACTATTAGTTTGTCTCCAACATTATTATCACTTCTAAATAATAAAAAAATTCAAGAGACTTTCCCAAGCTGGATTAAAACAAGGAACGATTTCCTAAACGAACTGCCACTAGAAGAAAAAAATGCATCTGCTTTTTTATTAAATAACCTTAATGATAAATACTCATACTGGCAAAATTGTTCTGGAAATTTAATTGAGAAGTTTAGGGTTTTAAATAACTCTGGAAATTTGGATATTCTTACTTGTGCTGCTACTCATGGATATCTGCCAATTTTAAGGGAGAACCCTGAAACTGTAAAAGGACAAATCAATACAGCCATTAGGAGCCATGAAAATATTTTTAAAACAAAGCCCTTAGGTATTTGGTTACCTGAATGCGCTTACTATGAGGGTTTAGATGAACTACTATTTAATTCTGGAATTAGATATACAATCCTTGACGGACACGGAATTTTAAACTCCACACCAAGGCCTAGATACGGAGTGTACGCTCCAATATGCTCTAAAAAAGGAGTTGCCTTCTTTGGAAGAGATAGTGAGTCAACTCTACCCGTTTGGTCTGCTAAGGATGGTTTCCCGGGAGACAAGGTTTATAGGGAATTTCACAAAGATTTAGGATGGGAATTACCTGTCTCCATCCTCCAAAAAAAAGGTATCTCAACTAAAAGACCTTTGGGTTTGAAGTTTCATAAGATTACAGATGAAAACATTTCTTTAGGGGAAAAAGAGTTTTACGTTGAAAATGAAGCCAAAAATAAGGCGGCAGAACATGCTGATGCCTATCTTCAAGCGAGATCCAAACAATTAGAAAAATTGACTTTATCCTCTTCCTTTAAGCCTTTATTGGTAGCTCCATTTGATGCAGAGTTATTTGGTCATTGGTGGTATGAGGGGCCTTTTTTTATTGAAAATATACTAAAAAACTCTAGTAAATATTCAATTAAGCTTACAAATTTAAAAGAATTCTTAATGCAAAAACCAAATCTTCAGATTTGTGATCCATCGCCATCAAGCTGGGGGCAAGGTGGTTACCATAATTACTGGATTAATGATGCAAATGCATGGATCGTTCCAGAAATCACAAAGGCAGGCTCAACATTTGTAGATTTGTGCTTGGAAAATTTTAATAATGATTTATCTAAAAGACTCTTCAATCAAGCTGCGAGAGAACTACTTCTTTCTGAGTCTTCAGATTGGAGTTTTATTCTAAGAGCTGGAACCACAACTGAGCTCGCAAAAGAGAGAATAGAAAGGCACTTATTCAGGTTCTGGAAATTGGTTGAAATGATTAGAAATCATTCCATTATTAATTTAAAATTTCTTGAAGATATTGAGGAAGAGGATAAAGTCTTCCCAAATATTAATATTGATGATTGGCGAAAATAAAAATACTAATTTAACTTGAGCATTCCTAATTTTACTTTTAGAGGTGAATTTATAAACATCTTACTCATCACGTAAATTAGTTTTGGAAGTGGAAGTGTATTAGTAAGAAAACCTACCCATTCATTGGTTGATAATCTAAAGAAATTTGAGAAAAAGCTTCTTAACCTATTTTCGTCAAAACTCATCAATCTTCTTAGACCGTATTGGTAAAGTTTATGCCTCTGTGTTAACTCATAAGGCCATAGGATTTCCCAGCCTTTTGTTGCGAGTTCAAGAGAGCTTAGATTAGGTTCTTTTAAAAAGATTGCTAATTTTTGTGCAAGGAGTGGAGCCCTTCTTAATAAAGATCCAACCATGTATCCTGATGCAGGATGAACCATACTTGCAGATCCTCCAAAACCAAGAACAAATTGTTTTTTAAATGGGAGGGGTAAATTCATAGGAAAAAGGCAATTCTCTTCATGAAAAATTTCACTTACCTCAATACCCTTACTATTAAGTCTTTTATAAAGTCTTTTTTTAAGATTTTCTTGAGATAATGCAGGATAACTAGCCAATGAAGTTTCTTCAACAAAAAAAGTCTCGTTGCCAAGATCCATCGCATAAAGGAAGGAAGGAGATGATAACTTTTCTTCATTGTTTAAATGATTTGGACGAAAATCCATTAGAACAAATTGTTCTTTATTAACAGGCGGTGATGTAAATTTACCTACAATTCCGTAAGCAGCTTGTTGAGCAATTTCATTTTTAACTGGTCTTTTTACAAAATTACTTTTATGACCACTTGCGTCAATAACTAATCTTGCCTTTAATTTGAGACCTGAAAAACAAATTACCTCAGATAGTTTATTTTTTTCTTTAATGTCTTTTGCTGTTTCATTCAACCATTCAATCCCTTTACATTTTTTTAAAAGCTCATTTTGAAAGGCTTCTTGATTTATTAAACCATAATCATAGTTGTGTTTTGTCGGAGTATCCCCTTTTTTATTTTCCCCATCTCCAAAAAAACTAACTGTTTCACACCACCTATGAGATAACAAAGACTCTAATCCTAATTCTTCTAATTCAGATGCCCAGATACCATAGGTATTCTCCCATTTTTCATTTGGAGATTTTGTTGATATTCCCTTAATATTTAGATCCTCCTTGGCTAATTCTGAAGCTAAACATAATGCTGCAGGACCTGAACCTAAAATTAAAATATCAAGTATTTCCATATTATTTAGCTAACCATAAGGCTTTTAATTTTGTTCAACTGAGCTAGGTTGGTCTTTTCCCTCTATTTGTTCATGAGGTACCAATACCACTTCAGATAAATGATCACCGTCATCTAATCTTTGTAATTTTACTCCTGTAGCTGCCCTAGATTGCTGAGAGATTTTATCTGCGTTTGTTCTTACTATTACTCCTTTTTCGGTCACTAGAAGTAATTCTTCTCCCTCGCCAAGGACCTTTAAACAAACTAGCTGATCATCTTTAATTCTAAATTTTATTGCTCTCAAGCCCATGCCTGCTCTTTTTTGTAATCTAAATTGAGCTACAGGTACTCTCTTCCCTAGTCCAAATGAACTGGCTATTAATACCCATGGACCATCTGAAAAGTTTTCCTCAACATTATCATCAAGATCTTCTGTGAGATCATTTATTTTAGCCAATTGATCAACCAAGTTAGATGTTAAAACATCCATAGAAACTAGATTGTCTCCTTCTCTCAAGTTCATTGATTTAACCCCTCTTGCCGTTCTACCAAGTGGCCTTAATTCATTAAAATCTAATCTAAAATGAATCGCCATTCCTGTTCTTGATCCAATCAAAACACTGTCACCTTCTTTTGATAATCTAACCCAAGTTAAAGCATCTCCATCTTCAAGATTTATTGCTATTAATCCATTAGATCGAATTTTTGAGAAAGCAGAAAGTGATGTTCTTTTTATAAATCCAGCTTTGGTTAGCATTAATAGATAACAATCGTTATCAAAAGAATCTACTGCAACTAGCGAGGTTATCTTTTCTTCTCTTGGTATTGGGAGAAGTTGAACTGATGGAGTACCTTTAGCTGTTCTGCTACTCATGGGAACTCTATATGCTGGCAGAGCATAAGATACCCCTCTATCACTAAAAAGCAAAAGAGTATCATGATCATTACAGCTTATAAATAGTTTTACTTCATCATCTCCTTGTGTCTTTGTTCCAGCTTTACCCCTAGACCCACGACTTGTAGATTCGAATTCATTAACAGGCATTCTTTTTAAATAACCTGCTTCAGTCAATAAAACTACAGATCTGTCATTAGCGATAAGATCAATATCATCTAGACCACCGCCTAAATCAAGTATTTCTGTTTTTCTTGGAGAGGAAAATCTTTCATCGATTTTATTAAGTTCTTCAAGAATAATTTCAAATATTCTTTCTTTACTATTCAATATTTGCTGATATAGGTTGATTTTTCTGGTTAACTCATCATGTTCCCCTTTGATTTTATCTGCTTCTAATGCTGTTAATCTTCTTAATTGCATTTGTAAAATAGCTTCTGCCTGAGTGGCAGATAACTCATGATCAGTTTGTAATTTTTCTCTGGCTGAAACTGTATCTTTTGCTGATCTTATTAGATTAATAATCTCATCCATAGCACTCAATGCTAATAAAAGACCTTTTACGATGTGATCCCTCTCTTCAGCCTTTTTTAATAAAAATCCTGTTCTTCGCCTTATTGTCTCCACTCTGAAGTCTAGAAATACATCTAACATTTTCCTGAGTGAAAGTGTTGTGGGCTCTCCTTTTACTAAAGCAAGTATATTTGCACTAAAGTTATTTTGTAGAGGGGTTAACTTAAATAAATTATTTAAAACTACTTGTGGGTAGGCATCCCTTTTTAGTTCAATAACAATCCGCATTCCGTCTCTATCACTTTCATCTCTAATATCAGAAATACCTTCTAATTTTTTTTCATTAACCAAGTCAGCAATTCTCTCTATCAACGCAGCTTTATTAGTTTGAAATGGGAGTTCTGTAATTATTACTGCATCTTTTTCTGCTCTACCACTGGATTTAATTTGCTCAATATTTGCTACACCTCTCATGGTTATTGAACCCCTTCCTGTCTTGAAAGTTTCTCTGATACCATCTCTGCCTAAGATTTGACCACCTGTGGGAAAATCAGGACCCTTAATTATTTCAAAAAGTTCTCTATCTTCAATAGAAGGGTTATTGATGATTGATTTAATACCATTAATTAATTCCCCTAAGTTATGAGGTGGAATATTAGTTGCCATTCCTACTGCTATTCCAGATGATCCATTTAGAAGTAGTTGAGGAATCCTAGCGGGCAAAACTGTTGGTTCTTGTTGAGAACCGTCAAAATTATCGGCGAAATCTACAGTTTCAGATTCAATATCCTCTAATAAACTTTCATCTGTAAGAGACTGTAAACGAGATTCTGTATATCTCATTGCTGCCGGAGGGTCGTTATCAACAGAACCAAAGTTTCCATGGCCATCTATGAGCGGCATCCTCATAGAGAAATCCTGAGCCATCCTAACCAAAGCATCATAAACAGCAGTATCGCCATGAGGGTGGTATTTACCAAGTACTTCTCCAACAACTCTTGCACATTTTCTGTATGGTCTACTGCTAGTTAAACCAAGTTCATACATTGCATAAAGAATTCTTCTATGAACAGGTTTTAATCCATCTCTTGCATCTGGAAGAGCACGACCGACTATAACGCTCATTGCATACTCAAGGTATGAGCGAGACATTTCATTTCTTAGGTCAGTCTGAATAATTCGGTCGTTATCTTCGCTTAATCCTGAGTTATCAGAATCTAAAATATCAGACATATAAAAATCCTTTTTTTAATAATAATCGCTGATTGTCATAATGAATAAAAAAAAATATTTATTTAATTCCCAAATACTCACATTTACACACAAATCAAAATAAAACCTGTTGTTTTTGAATAAACCTTGGCTTATTACCCCTTTAGTTGTTAATTTAATCAAAATAAAGAGAAAAATTCCGTGAATATTGAACTTGGTTTAAATAAAAAAGTCAGAAGGGCTTATGGCATTGATGAAATAGCTTTAGTCCCTGGTAATAGAACACTTGATTACGATTTGACTGATACTTCTTGGTCAATAGGTGACATCAAAAGAGAAGTTCCGATCGTAGCTAGTGCTATGGATAGTGTTGTCGATGTCAATACGGCTGTAGAACTCACAAAATTAGGTTCCATAGGAGTTATTAATATGGAGGGCATACAAACAAGATATGAAAATCCTAATGAAATATTGAACCAAATAGCATCAGTCGGGAAGAATGATTTTATACCGTTAATGCAGAAGATATACAGCGAACCAGTCAAAGAGGGATTGATTTTACAGAGAATAAATGAGGTCAAAGAAGGAGGAGGTATCGCTGCTTTTAGTGGGACTCCCCAAGCCGCTATTAAGTTTAAAGAAACACTTAATAATTCCAAAATAGATTTATTTTTTCTTCAAGGAACAGTTGTTTCAACTGAACATCTTGGTATGGAAGGTAAGGAAACTTTAAATATTAAAGATCTCTGCCAATCTATGAATATCCCAGTTATAGCAGGAAATTGTGTTACTTACGAAGTTGCAAAACTTCTCATGAATGCTGGAGTCGCAGGATTAATGGTTGGGATAGGACCTGGAGCGGCATGTACCTCAAGAGGAGTATTAGGAATTGGAATCCCTCAAGCAACTGCAATTGCTGATTGTAGTGCTGCAAGAAATGATTACTTTAAAGAAAGTGGTCGTTATATTCCCATTATTGGTGATGGAGGAATTGTAACGGGCGGAGATATCTGTAAATGCTTAGCATGTGGAGCAGATGCTGTAATGATTGGATCCCCAATAGCTAAATCCTCAAACGCTCCAGGTAAAGGGTTTCACTGGGGTATGGCTACTCCAAGTCCAGTATTGCCAAGGGGCACAAGAATTGAAGTTGGTTCTACAGGATCCTTAGAAAGAATAATTAAAGGCCCTGCTTTACTTGATGATGGGACACATAACTTATTAGGAGCCATCAGAACCTCAATGAGTACTCTTGGGGCAAAAAATATTAAAGAAATGCAAGAAGTTGAAATAGTTATAGCACCATCGCTTCTTACAGAGGGTAAGGTTTATCAAAAAGCTCAGCAGCTTGGAATGGGCAAGTAGTGCATTTAGAGTAAAATTATAAAACCTTAGTGAATTAAGTATTAAATTGAAAAATTTTCTAATTAGGAGTTATTATGAAATGATGGGGGAAACCCCATACTCCTCACACACTAAATCGCCCGATTAATCGGGCTTTTTTAGATATTTTGTTACTTATATTATTTAATCTGTAATGAAATCATCACTTAAAAGAATTGCCTGCTAAATTTTCAAAAAGGAATACTTAAATTATGTCATCAGCTCCAGCCGTAACTGATTCTTCATTTGACAAGGATGTACTGCAAAGTGATCTTCCAGTATTGGTTGATTTTTGGGCACCATGGTGCGGTCCATGTAGGATGGTTGCTCCAGTTGTTGAAGAAATCTCAAAAGACTTTGAAGGTAAAATTAAAGTTTTTAAATTAAACACAGATGAGAATCCAAATGTAGCCAGTCAATACGGAATTAGAAGTATTCCTACATTAATGATTTTTAAAGGAGGTCAAAAGGTTGATACCGTTGTTGGCGCTGTGCCAAAAGCTACTCTTTCGAGCACATTAACTAAGCATTTATAAATTTAAAAGCTTTGCATAAAATTGGACTAATAGACTATGGAATGGGTAATATTCATTCTGTAACAAAATCTCTAGAAAGTCTTGGAGAAGAAATTATATTAATTAATAACTTTAATGATTCCAAGCTTTGCAAGGCGGTAATACTTCCTGGAGTTGGAGCATTTGATCCAGCGATGAATAATCTAATAAATACTGATTTGATAACTGATTTGAAAAATTGGATTAAAAGTGGGAAGTCTTTTTTGGGAATATGTTTAGGTCTTCAACTCCTTTTTGAATGTAGTGATGAAGGAAAAGTTCAAGGGCTGGGAATTTTAAAAGGAAAAATACAAAAAATACCTAATATTGTTAACCAAAGAATCCCACACATGGGTTGGTGCCAACTTTTACCTACAAAAAAAAATACTTTTTTTGGGATTGAAGAATTAAATAATTGGGTCTATTTTGTACATTCCTATCATGCAATCCCAGATGATTTAAATATTATTGCAGCTCAGGTTGATTATGGCACTGAAAAATTAACTGCAATGATTGAGAATGATAATTTATTGGCCTGTCAATTTCATCCGGAAAAATCTGGAAAAACCGGCGAAAAATTTTTGAGAAGATGGCTTAGTAATATTCAATAACAGATGCTTAGGGATGAAGACTAACTTAAGATTAATAGGAGGTAAAAAACTCCAAAGTCCAAATAATTCTTATACCAGACCTACAACTTTGAGAGTCAGAGAGGCCATATTTAATATATTGAACAATAGAGTTGAAAATAGTAACTGGCTAGATTTATTTAGTGGAACAGGGGCCATATCGTGTGAAGCCTATAATCACGGGGCAAGCAAAATACTTGCAATTGAAAAAAACAAAATCAATTCAAAAATTTGCTTAGAAAATTTACTCTCGTTAGAGAATATAGAGAATAGAAGAAATGATATCGAAGTTATTTGTAAAGATGTTTTGAAATGGACAAAACCAAATTATGAGAGAAACTTATTATCTAGAAATATGGATTTAAATAAATTAAAATTTGATTTTGTTTATATAGATCCTCCCTACAATGTTGATTTCCATGAATTAGTTTTAAATCAAATATTTAATTGTAATTTTTTAAAAAGAGATTCAACAGTTATTTGTGAACATTCTCCAAACCTATTTATTAAAAAAAGTACTTTGTGGGAAACTATAGATGTAAGAAATTATGGTCAGTCAAGATTAACATTTTTAATCAATGTCCAGCATCCCTGAACCTCTTCTGTATTGATTCCATGCACTTACGAATAATCCAAGAAGAGTTATTGGAACTAAACCTAAAACAATTCCACATAGAAGAGGCTCGATCATTTTTTTGCCTTTTTTGAATTTATTATTCACAATTGTTACATAGAGACTATTTTTTGTGTCAACATCTTCATCAACTGCAGCAGAAAGAGACTTTAAAAGCGAATTCTTAAAAATTGTTTTTATTGTGTTTGGAGTTTTATTGATTTGTTTTTCAATATTTTTCGTAAAACATCAAGAAAATAGAAAATATATTATTGAAACTCTTGAGCTTAATGGCTCTGCTGAGGAAGGAGATGCTCTTTTTAAGATAAATTGTGTTGGATGTCATGGAATTACAGCAAGAGGATTAGTGGGGCCAGACTTACACTCAATAACTCAACGTTTGAATGATAAAGAGATAATAAAACAAGTTACTGGAGGCTTAACTCCTCCTATGCCAAGTTTTGAAATTGATCCTGTAAATATGTCTAATTTATTAAAATATCTTCATAGCCTTGAATGATTTTGGAGAAAAATTTTTTTAATTTAAAGATAATATTAGTTGAACCAAATGGCCCTTTAAATGTAGGGAGCGTTGCCAGATTATGCTCCAACTTTGAAGTTGATGAATTAAGAATTGTTTCTCCAAAATGCGATATATTCTCTTTAGATGCAAAAAAAATGGCCCTTAAAGGTCAAAAATTTCTTGATAATTGTAAGATTTTTTACAATCTTGAAAATGCTATTTTTGATTGTGATCTGGTTCTTGCATCTTGTGGAAGGATTGATGTGAGAAAAGATTCATTTTTTGTATCTTCTGAAGATTTATTTGACTGGACTTTATCCTTTAGGAAGATAAATAATTTGGCAATTATATTTGGTAGAGAAGATAGTGGTTTAACGAATGATGAATTACTTCTGGCAAATAAAACTTTTAATATTCCAACTTCTCAGAATAATCCGTCCTTAAATCTTTCTCACGCTGTTTCAATAGCTTTGTATGAATTAAATAAGTCTTCTAAAAAGAACTTTAACAATGAATTAAAAGTTTTTAACTTAGCATCATCGAAAGAAGTACATGATACATTTGTGGAGATAGAAGAAATGCTTTTACGAGTTGGATATCTTTTAAAACATACCTCCAAGGCAAAAATCAGTAAATTTAAGAATTTTATTTTGAGGGCAAATACAACAATGCACGAAATAAATGTTTTAAGAGGAATTGTCCATCAAATAAACTGGTTTTTGAATAATTCGAATAAATATAAGTAAGTATAAATTTGATTAGTTATTATTTATCTCTTGTTTTAATTTGATAGGGATATTTACTAAAAACATTTTCTGAAGTAGCATCTATTGATTATTTGAATATTAAAGAAAACTAAAACTGTGCTTACAACAAAGAAAAGAAGAGTTTTTCCATTTACAGCAGTAATTGGTCAAGAAGAAATGAAATTGGCTCTCTTGTTAAATGTTATTGATCCAAGAATTGGAGGAGTGATGATAATGGGTGATAGAGGGACTGGAAAGTCTACTACAATCAGAGCCTTAGCTGATTTGTTGCCTGCAATCGATGTTGTGAAAGACGATCCATATAATAGTTCTCTAGTCGATCCTGATTTACAAAGTAAAGAAGTTTTGGAAAAAATTACTCAAGGAGAAAATCTAGAGAGTATTCAAAAACAAGTCCCTATGGTTGATTTGCCTTTAGGAGCTACTGAAGATAGGCTTTGTGGAACTATTGATATAGAGAAGGCTTTGAGCGAAGGTGTTAAGGCATTCGAACCAGGTCTATTAGCAAAAGCTAATAGGGGTTTACTATACGTTGATGAAGTTAATTTACTTGATGACCATTTAGTTGATGTACTTTTAGATTCGGCCGCTTCCGGATGGAATACAGTAGAAAGGGAAGGGGTCTCAGTTCGACATCCTGCAAGGTTTGTCCTTATTGGTTCAGGAAATCCAGAAGAAGGTGAATTAAGGCCTCAGCTATTGGATAGGTTTGGAATGAGTGTTGAAGTTAAGACAGTTAGAGATGCTGAATTAAGAGTTCAAGTGGTTGATCAAAGAACTTCATTTGATGATAATCCTGATGAGTTTTCATTGAGTGTTGAAAAACAACAGGATGAACTACAACAAAAAGTTATTAAAGCACAAGAAATATTAAATTCTGTTCAAATGGACGATGACTTAAGATTGAATATTTCTGCAATCTGCGGAGAACTAGATGTTGATGGTTTACGTGGAGATATTGTTACAAATCGATCTGCAAGGGCAATTGCAGCATTTGAGGGCAGAACTGAAGTGCAAGAAGATGATATCGCAAGGGTTATTTCTTGTTCTTTAAGACATAGACTTAGAAAAGATCCCTTAGAACAGGTTGATTCAGGTGAAAGAGTTATTCAAGCTTTTTGTAAAGTATTTGATTTAGATGAAAAAGAAAATCTTTCAAAATTTCAATTGTCTGCTGAAGCTTAATAACAGTGAGAATAATTGGGATTGACCCTGGATTAGCTAGAGTTGGTTATGGAATAATTGAGATAAAAAATGAAAGAAAGATATTACTAGATTGTGGTGTTATTGAAACAGGTAAAGATAAAAAAGAAGAAGATAGACTTTATGAGATATTCAAAGATCTTAATGAATTAATAAATCATTGGAACCCAACTACAGCGGCAGTAGAAAAATTTTTCTTTTATAGGTCAAGCACTACCATTAGTGTGGTGCAGGCCAGAGGCGTGATTATGATGGTATTGGCCTCTAAAAAAATTCATGTAAGTGAGTATTCACCTGCTCAGATAAAATTAACAATCGCTGGGTCTGGAAAGGCATCTAAGAAAGATATTCTTGATGCTGTTATGTATAACTTAAATCTCAACAAACCTCCAAAACCTGATGATTCAGCAGATGCATTGGCAATAGCACTCACAAAACTAAATGAGGATGGCTTTAACTGAAAATTTAATATGACTATCTTTGACAATAAGAAATTGGAGAGGGATACGTTTAGAAAACTAAGAGATGGGATTTCTCTTAATCAAAGAGAAAATGTAGAAAAAAATGTGAGATTATATATTGATTCATTTGTTAAGGGATATAAAAATATTGGTTATATAGCCATATATTGGCCTCTAAAAAATGAAGTTGATATAAGAAGTCTTAAGAAAAAATTTACTTTAGCTTTGCCTAGATGCAATTGTAAAAAAGAGTTGTTATTTTATCCATGGGACGAAAAACCTCTTACCAAAGACTTTGAGGGGATACTAAGTCCAAATAACTCTTCCCCGTTAAGTCATTTGCAGATAAGCATGATATTCGTACCATGTCTCTCTGTTGATAAAAATTTAACAAGATTAGGTTATGGAGGAGGTTATTTTGATAAATTAAGGAGAGATAATGATTGGAGAAATGTTCCATGCATTGGAGTATTAACTTCTAATTGTGTAAGTACGGTTTCATTAACCAGAGCTGAGTGGGATATTCCTTTATCAGGCTTTATCACAGAAAAAGAAATATTTGTATAATAGAAGATTCATTAAGTGAATAATTTATAGTTTTAAAAAATGGAAAATCAGGAAAATTACAATAATTTATCAAAATTAGTAGAAAAGTTGCAGAAATCAGAAGATCCAAAAAGAAAATATGAATACATTTTGTGGTTAGGCAAAAAATTAAAAAAACCAGATAGAGCAATCCTTGTTGAAGAAAATAAAGTTAAGGGATGCGTTTCAGAAGTTTTTGTTAAGGCAACTATTAAGGCCGGTAAATTATCTTGGGAAGGATATTCTGATGCTCTCATAACAAAGGGTTTATTGGCCTTTCTAATAAGTGGATTAAATGAGTTAACACCAAATGAAGTTGTTGAAATAGATAAGAAATTTATAGAAGATACTGGTTTGAAATCAAGCTTAACTCCTTCTCGGTCAAATGGTTTTTTAAATATATTATTGAAAATGCAGTCTCAAGCAAATGAATTTTTGTAGGTCTCATATTATAAAATTAAACTCAAAGTAAAAAGAAATAAAAAATGAGAAAATGCAAAATTGGGATTGTAGGTTTTGGAACTGTAGGTTCAGGGATTTATAAAATATTAAGTTCTGAAGTTGATTCACATCCAATTCTAAAAGAAATAGAAATTGCAAAAATAGCAGTTAAAGATCTTAATAAAAAAAGGGATATTGAGCTAGATAATAATTTATTAACTGATGATCCATTTAAATTAATTAATGATCCCTCAATAGATGTAATTGTTGAAGTAATGGGGGGGGTTGATTTGGCGAAAGATATTATTCTGCAATCATTAAAATTAGGTAAATCTGTTGTTACGGCAAATAAAGCAGTCATCGCAAGATATGGAGAAGAAATATATAAAACTGCATCTAAAGAAGGGCTTTATATATTGTCAGAGGCGGCAGTTTGCGGGGGGATTCCTATAATTGAACCCTTAAAAAGATCACTAAAAAGTAACAGCATAAAAAAAATGGTTGGGATAATAAATGGCACAACAAATTTTATTCTTTCAAAGATGACAAATGAAAAAGCTGATTATAAGGAAACCTTAAAATTGGCCCAAAGCCTTGGCTATGCAGAATTTGATCCAACCGCAGATGTTGAGGGCCATGATGCAGCTGATAAGATTTCAATTCTTAGTGAACTTGCATTTGGAGGGAAAATCAAAAGAGAGGAGATTCATTCTGAGGGTATTAGTAAAATTAATTTAAAGGATATCGAATATGCCAATAAATTAGGTTTTGAAATAAAACTTTTAGCGCTCTCCGAAAGGGGACAAATTAATAGTAATGATTCACTCGCTTTAAATATTTGGGTAGGACCTTCTTTGATTCCAAAATCTCATCCATTGGCAACAGTTAAGGGAGTTAATAATGCTTTATTGATTGAGGCTGATCCTCTTGGAGAGATAATGTTATATGGTCCAGGTGCAGGGAGTGGCCCAACTGCAGCATCAGTAGTATCAGATATATTAAATCTGCATGCTGCCTCAGTAAAAAATAATAATTCAATCGATCCATTATTATCTTTTGATTTCTGGAGAAACTGCCATATAATAGGTTCTTCACAAATAAATAAAAAAAATTACCTTAGAATTATTTGTCTTGATAGTCCAGGGGTCATAGGAAAGATTGGAGATATTTTTGGAAAGAATAATGTATCAATCGAATCAATTGTTCAACTTGATGCAAGTGAGGACAAAGCTGAAATTGTCGTTATTACTCATGAGGTGAATAATGGAGATTTTGAGAGATCTAAAGATGAAATAAATTCGCTAAATGAAGTCAAAATTATTGCAAGTCAATTAAGTTGTATTTAAAAAAATAGTTTGCAAATTTCTTTATAGCTTGGTAAACCGAAGAAAGTTAGTGTTTGGTTTTAGCAGCTTAATGATTCATTCAAAACTTTTAGATAATAATAATGAAAATAATAATTTAATTTTTTCTGAAAAACTTTATATAGGTGCTTGTGTAAAAATTAAAAATAGCAATAAGACTTTTCAAGTGATTGGTTTAAATATAGGTAAAGAAATTTGTTGGGTGAGAGAGTGGCCTTTTGCTTGTAATTCTAAAAAAACATTTGCTTTAGAAATTAGTCAAATAACCTTGCAAATTTTCTGCTCAAATAGTTCTTCTGAATAATTAATTACTAAGGAAATATGAAAAAAAAAATTGTTTTATCAATATTTATTATTTTAATTTCATTTTTACAGAATTCTTGTGGCTCAAAAAGAATATCTAAAAAAATCATAGTAGCAAGTTCTGGGAAAATTGAATCTTTAGATCCAGCTAGAGCAAATACTCTTAAAGCAATTCAATTAATCAGTTCTCTTGGAGATACATTATATGAATTAAATGCTAACGGAGAATTAATACCTGAATTGGCCTCGGGGATGCCAGTTATTTCAAAGGATAGACTTCAAATAAGTATCAATTTAAGAAAGAATGTTTTTTTTCACGATGGAACTGCATTTAACTCAAATGCTATGAAGTTTACCTTTGATAGATTCAAAAGAATTGGAACAATGAACTATATTTTAGGAAATAAGATTAAATCAATAGAAACGCCAAGTGAATATTTAGTCATTATAAATTTGAATAAACCATCAAGTTCTTTAAATGGTTTACTCACATCAGTAAATTTAACGCCAATATCGCCTACATTTTACAAACAATATTCTGATAAGTTTCTAAATGAAAAATTTGTTGGTACTGGCAAGTATGTGCTGACCAGTTTTTCTAATGAAGTTCAATCAATTGATCCATATTTGAATTATTGGGGTGAAAAGCCCCTTAATAACGGCGTTAATTTTGTAGGATATTCAAATTCATCCTCTCTTTTTGGGGCTCTAAAAAGTAAACAAATTGACGTACTTTTATCAAATTCAATTGATGATAGTCAGAGAAAAAGTTTAAATAATTTAAGCAAAAATAAACAGTTTAATGAAGGGAATAGCCCTTTTACTGAATTAAGTTTTATAAGCCTCAAAACTAGTTCTTATCCCTTAAGTAATCTTAATTTAAGACTGGCTTTGGCAAAAAGTCTTAATAGAAAATTGATTAGTGAGAAAGTAAGTTATGGTTTAAGGAAGCCCTCTAGGTCAATTGTTCCTCCGATATTAAAAAAAGATAATCAAGAACTGTGGCCTAAATATGATTATTTAGAAGCGAGAAGGTTATTGCAAAAAGAAAATTATTGCAATGGAAATATTCTAAAAATACCCCTTACTTATAGATCGAATGTACCAGCTGACAAGCTTATTGCTCTGACATGGCAAGATGAAATTAAAAGTTCTTTGAAAGATTGTATTGATATTGAACTCAATGGGGTTGAATCTACAACAGTTTATAAGAATCTAAGTTTAGGAATTTATACGGCAGTTCTTCTCGATTGGACTGGGGCTTATTCAGATCCAGAGGCTTATCTCACCCCTCTTTTAAGTTGTAATGAAATAGTTGATGGTATATGTAAAAAAGGAGAATCTGTTTACAGCGGTAGTTTTTGGGGATCTAATAAAGTGGAAAGTTTATTTCTTGAGAGTGAAAAAATAAGTGGAATTAAAAGATTAGAAAAACTTTTAGAAATTGAAAAAATAGCAGCAAGTTCAATACCTTATATTCCTATTTGGATATCCTCTCAAAAAGCATGGTCTCAAAATAAAATATCAAAACCTATTTTTAATGGTGCAGGAATAATTTCATTGAGTGATCTTAAGTTAATTAATGAGTAGAAATTTAAATAAATTACTAAATTATTCCTTATTAAAAATTTCATTAATACCGATAATGTTATGGATAATTTCTTCATTAGTTTTTATTTTATTAAGAGTTGCTCCCGGCGATCCTGTCGATGCCATACTTGGATCTGGTGCAGATGAGGTTTCTAGGGAATTTCTAAGAAATAAATTGGGGCTAAATGAACCTTTAATAAATCAATATTTTTCATATATTAAAAATATACTGAACTTAGATTTTGGCCAATCTCTTAGTACCCAAGAGCCAGTCCTTAATATTATTATTAAGTCATTGCCTGCAAGTCTTGAGCTTGGATTCTTTTCAATATTAAGTGCCATACTAATAGGATTCCCATTGGGATTAATTGGCTTAAGAAGTAGAGGGAAAAGTACTGATTATATTGCAAGAATATTAGGAATTGCTACATATGCGATCCCTCCTTTTTGGGGTGCTATGTTAGCGCAATTATTATTTTCTGTTTTTTTTAATATTTCCCCAATTGGAGGGCGATTTCCAATATTTCAGCAACAACCTCAAATTACAGGTTTTCTAGTTTTAGATAGTATTCTTTCAAATAATATTATTGCCTTGAAAGATAGTCTTTATCATCTCGCACTTCCTTCGATTACCCTTGGCTTCTTATTAAGTGGTATATTCAGCCGCTCATTAAGAGTAAATTTGGATAAGACATTAAAAAGTGATTATGTAAATGCTGCTATATGTAGAGGAATATCAAGGAAAAAAATATTTTTAAACCATGCATTGCCTAATGCTTTATTGCCAATTGTCACTATTTCTGGCTTGACTATGGCCTCATTAGCAGGAGGTGCTCTATTGTTCGAGGTGACTTTTTCATGGCCAGGTATAGCTTTAAGATTACATGAAGCTATTTCTCAAAGAGACTATACCTTAGTTCAAGGAATTGTAATTTTTACCTCTATGCTCATAGTCTCTTTAAATCTCTTCGTGGATATTTTAATCGCATAT
This sequence comes from Prochlorococcus sp. AG-424-E18, assembly GCA_003210155.1. GTDB lineage: Bacteria > Cyanobacteriota > Cyanobacteriia > PCC-6307 > Cyanobiaceae > Prochlorococcus_A. The sequence goes on from QCNC01000008.1 coordinate 24,856, forward strand.
TTAGATCCACGAATAGAGTACTAATTTTCGGAAATTTCTTTAATCGTTTCAAGATCTAAAAGATGGAAATTGAGTCCCAAATCTCTTTGGTTTTTAACTATAGGAGGCATCTTTTGGCTTTTAATATTTTTTAAAAATTCAACTATAAATTTACTAGATAAATTTTGTACTAATATTGGCTCTGAACCAATAAAAGATTTACTTATTTTGAAGATGTCATTATTTTCTTCATAGCTTTTATTAATTCTTATGGGAGAGAAATGACTTGCTCCTTCAATAATTAGAAATCTATTTGATGGATTATTTAAAGCATCAAAAACTCTAAATTGTTCATTGATTAACGGTGTAATAAGGTCATAAGTACCACCTATTAGAAGAGTTGGTGTTTTAATGCCTGTACTATTTTCTTTTGGCCATACTAAGCTTCCAAATGAATTAAACCCTACTATCGCACTGGCCTTACTAGTGTTATTTTTCTTAGGAAATGGTATTTCGCTCAACTGACATTGAAGTAATTTTGATAAATTTGTTACTGCAAAGTCTTTTAATGCCGTATCACATATTTCTTCTAGTTGATCAGTAGGTTTATTGCCTTCATATAAAAGTGCTATTAAAGCACCAAGTGAATGCCCCATTAAAATATAAGAATTATTAGGTAAACCAAATTCTCCATTTTGATAAGCTTTCAATACTGCATCTAAATCTTTAATTCTATATAAGAAAAAGTCTGCACTTCCTGGTATTGTTTCCTTACCATCTAGTACTTCTATGAATGATTCTAAATTACTCCCTCTATGATCTATGAATAATATTGGCCAACCTCTTCTAGCCAATTCGTTACCTATCCATTTGAAATTATTAATTTCGCCTCCAAGTCCTGGCATAAATATTATCAATTCCTTATCAACATTTGTTTTATTGTTTTTCCATATTTCAATTTCAAAAGGTTTCACTCGGTGAGGAGCATAAATTTTTTTATCAATTTTTGTTAGATCTTTAGTTGATTTTTTTTCAGTATTTTTAAAGGCATTTTGTTTAGTTCTTTCAAGTTCATTTAATTTGGACAACAGTTCTTGTTGCATTGATAATTCATTTTTCCATGATGAAATTATTAAAATTAGATTATCAATATCTAGTGAAATTTCTTTTGATGGTAATGCCTTTATTATGTCTAAAGTTGAAACTTCTTTTTTTTGATCTAATAAATTTTCTATAGTGTTATATATTTCGGTTCCATTATTGTCATTTGGAACTTTAATGCTTTTGCTTAATTCTGTAAGGATTTTACGCCCTATCCAACTTCTTAAAATTTCTCTATTTAATCCCTCTTCTTTGAAAACTGGAAATTCTAAAAATTTTGATAATTCAAAAACTCTTATAAGTCGATTTTTTTTTAACCAATCTATTAATTCTGTTGAATCATCTTTATATTTTTCTAATTTTGATAATTGTTCTATAGTAAGAGGTATTTCCATCTTTTCAAATTTAATATTTATCTTTTCAGCAGCCTTTAAACCATTATTAAAAAATAAACCACAAAAACTAAAAAAAATTATAAAAATGTATTTCACTAGTGATTAGTCTAAATAGTTTACAAATTAGCAAAAATTGGTGGATTCAATTTCCGTATCATTTGAGGTTAATAACCAAGATAAGATTTTTTGCTGCATTTGGAGCAGGAGGTGTTATTTATTTAACATCACTTATTTTTAATAACCTAGGATTATCGGCAACAGATATTGGCCTGGGATTTACTATTTCAGCAATAGTTGGAACCGTAACAAGGTTCTTTACAGGTAATTATCTTAATAAAACTGGAAAAATACAATTTCCGATAATTACTTCTTCAATAATAAGTATTGCCGCTAGCTTATGCCTCATTTTTTCAAGAGACACTTTTTTGTACATAATTGGACAATCACTTGTTGGGGCTGCTGCAGGAATATATTGGCCAGCTGCCGAGTTTGGGGTACCCTATTTTTGCCATCCTATCGAAACACGAAAAGCTTATGCTCTTGTAAGAAGTTCGGAGGCTTTAGGGATATTTCTAGGAGTATTCTTAGGTGGTTATATGACGAACTTTTTGTATTCTAAATCAATCTTTATTAATGATATATTTTGCATGATAGTTATCACATATTTAATATCTAGGAAAAATTCTTCTATTAAAAGAAAATTGGAAAATTTCCAAAAAAAATTTGTGGATCCAATTAATCAGGGACAATTGAAATGGAATAAAAATTCAACAATAATAATTTTATCTATTTTATTGATAACTACCTCTTTAGCTTTGATTCAAGTAACTTTGCCTCTGGATCTTGTTAAAGGTGGAGTATATCGCGATACATTAAGCAAAGAAATTATTAGTCTTATAATTTCTATTCAATTAATTTTATTGTTGTTTTTACAATGGCCTATTGGATCTTGGATATCAAAAAAAGGGAGATTATTTGGATTGAAACTTAGTTTGCTAAATTTCTCTTTCGCTTCATTTTTATTATTTATTTCTAGTTATTTAAATATCTCAGCTTTTTATTTAATTTCTTTTTCATTGATATTAATAAGTTTAGGGACTGCTTCATTTCTACCCACATCAACAGATATCGTTTTCAGAATAGCTCCTTCAAACAAAAAAGGTTTTGCTCTTGCTCTATTATCACAATGTTTCGCTATGGGTTATTTTTTGGGACCATTTATTTCAGGACGCATATTAGATCTATTTGGTTATGCTTCAGTAATCTGGCTATCTATTTCATTTGCTTGCTTTATAATTTTTGCAATCCTATTTAAGAGATTATTTTAATTAATTTTTTCTAATTCAATAAGTCTTCTCTCTCTTAAAAACAAGAAAAAAGGTGCAGAGAATGCGAATGCTATAAGAAAAGTTCCAATGTATACAACCCACATATTCCTCATGTTGAGTTTTTTTGATTCATTAACTATCCATATAAAAATAGCGCTTGCACCTACTAATAAGTCTCTAGAAATTGACTGAGCTGCAGGGTTTGCATTCGCTAAAGAAATGAAGTTATTTATATCAAAGCTGTTTCCATATTCCCTAGCAAATTCGAAATTTGCCAACATTGGCAGGACAGCCCCCAAAATTGATAGAAAAAGGTAAAGATAAGATAGTATCTGTTTGTTATCTTTTAAAATGTTAATTGAATTCACTTGTCAAAAATATTTCTTTTAATAATAGTATTTAAAAGCTTATGGTTGTTGAAATGAATAATAAAGTTGAAGACTATAAATTTAAAAAAGGGAATTTAAATTTTGCTGTTGTTGGTCATGTTGAATGGATAAATTTTTTAAAGGTCGATCAATTACCAAAAACCGGAGTCATTTCTCATTCTGAAAAGTCCATTGAGTATCCAGCTGGTGGTGGATCTATTATCGCGAAAATACTTTCTGATTTAACTTTAAATCAAATACATTTTTTCACGTCATTAGGTAATGATGATTATGGAGAAAAGTGTTTCAAGATTCTCTCAAGTATGGGAATAAAGTTGCATGTAGCTTGGCGTGATAAACCAACTAGAAGAGGATTTAGTTTAATTGACTCTCAAGGTGAAAGAGCAATTACTGTTATTGGAGAAAGGTTAGCTCCAAACCATAAAGATAAGTTAGAATGGAACATTTTAAAAAAAATGAACGGAATTTTTATTACTGCATCTGATTCAGAGATTTTTAAAATGGCTAGATCAGCTTCAATACTATGTACAACACCAAGGGTAGGATTAAATACAATTAATAAATCAAATGTTCTTTTAGATGGATTAATAGGCAGTAATCTTGATCCCGGAGAAGTTTTTTCTTTTTCTGAATTATCGTTAAAACCCAGATATACTATCAAAACCGAGGGAGAGAAGGGAGGCATAATATTCCCAGGAGGAAGATATAAGGCTTTTAAAAATAAAAAATTAAAGGTTGATTCTTATGGATGTGGCGATTCTTTTGCTGCTGGGATTCTTTATGGAATGGCATCTAAATGGGATATAGATAAAAGTTTAAATCTTGCTAAAGTAATGGGAAGAGACGCTAGTGAATTTTTCGGACCATATGCAAATAATGATGAAAAATAATTGAATTAACACTTACATGAGCAATCTAGATAATAAAAATAAAAATATTCTGGTAGAAAACATTATTGTTTTCTTTTTATTTACTGTTTTTTTGGTTTTTAAATCTTTGAAAACTTTATCTAGAATTTTTACTTATGGAATCCTAAGAAAAGAAATATTAACTACTAAAAGTAACTTAGGCGTAGATATTAAAATAAAAATTAAATAGTTAATGAATATATTTTTATTTTTTATAATTTTAGGGATTATTTTTTTTGTCTACAAAAAAATTAAATATAAAAAACCAAAGAACTTAAAATTAAATAAATTTAAAAATAAACTTCAAAGCACGCAAACAAATATTGAAAGAATTTTTTTAAGAGAGGAAGAAAAAACCTATTCAAACCCTAATATAAATATCTATATTGGGAGTTATGATAACGAAGAAAATATTAACAGGAAATCTAATATTCACAGAGCAAGGCTTTCAAAATTTAAGAAATCCAAATTAAATGGTGAAATGATATTTCAAGATGATGAACAAAGGATTTATAAATTTAATAATGGTAAGAAAGTTTATTTATAAAAAGTTTACTAATGTTTTTGTTCTAACTACACTCAAGACTTTCTCTGGTTGAAACGCCTGTTGTTGGGTTGATCCCATCAGCAATTTCACAAAGATTTCTTTGATCTTCGCTGTCAAGAATAGCGTAAGAAAAATCTGCTCCTTCTATTTGAGCTCCTGCAAAACTGCTACCTGATGCGATCATATTTATTAAAACAGCATTTCTAAGATCTGTTTTTTGGAAATTAACTCGATCAGAAAGAGTATCAGTCAGGTCGATTCCATTTAAATTAGAACCTTTTAAATCAGAAAGGGTTAAGGTTGTCCCATGTAAATCAACGTCACTAAAATCTGCATCTCTTGCCACTGCTCCAGCTATAGATGACAAATGAAGATCCTCTCCATGGAAATCAAATCCTGTAATATTAGATCTTACATAACTTGGAACTTCATCTCCCTCGCCCTTAACAGCTACATTTGCCCCAGCAAAAACTGGAGAGGATAAAACTAAGAAAGAAAAAGTTATGCATAAAAAATATTTTAAAAATCTGAAAAATTTCATACTATAAAATTCGAATATTATTATTTTATAACAATTAGATAATTTTTTAAATCGATGAATAAATTTAGAATCCCTTTTTAAGATTATTTAACACTATAAATTTTAAATCTAGGCTCTAGATTAGTTATACAATCAAGAAGTTTTTTATTATCTCTGCTATTCGTAACCTTGAATTCAGATTCAACTGTACCGCCTTTATCTCTAATGGCTTGATTTAAAACTATGGAACCTTTTTCGTCAGATACTGATCTATGAAAAGTTCCTCTAGGTATCCTTAAAATATATCCGCAAGATTCTAATCTAACTTTATAAAAAGGATAATCCCAACCAAAATTGACAAGATAAAATGTTCTACCCCCAGATATAGCTAATAGATTATCTTCTTGATTGTGATGTATGTAAAATTGCCAATTATTAAAATCTTCATCATTTGGAGGACTAACAGCAGGACCACTGTGAATAACTAGATCTCTATAATTTGATTCATTAACAGTAATATCAAAAAATCTGACATCTTTTGTATCGCGAAATTTTTCATAACTTATCAATTCAAACATTTTTGATTTATTTGATTTGATAACTGGAATTTCTAAACTTGAGTTCAATTTTCTTTAAAGATTAAACAAATGAAAACAGATATATATATCTAAGAACGTATCAATTAACACTAAAAAAGAAACATATTATTATTTAAAATTTTTTGTTATTTTAAAAGGTTAAAAATATAGTGTTTATTTAATTTCAAGAGGTTTGATTTCCCAGGATAAAGTATTTTCTAAATTATTTTTTCCTATAAAGTTTCCAGTAATCACTGAGGTTAAATTAGATTTTGAAGAGGATACCAATGTTAAATACCTATCATCTATTAGTCCTTTCCCGCTTGGATCAAAACCTCTCCAACCAGCACCTGGGATATATAATTCAGCCCAAGCGTGTAAATCCAACTCAGAGGGTAACGGATCTTCAAAATGATAACCACTTACAAACCTACTTGGAATACCTATAGACCTGCAAGCTTCAACCATCAGCATTGCTAAATCTCTGCATGAACCTATACGTTCTCTAAGTGTTCTGCTAGCTGGCCATGCTGGACCAGTATGTCTTTTGGTATATTTAACTCGATCTTGAATAATCTCTATAAGTTGGTAGGTAAATGATAATGCGTTATTAATGCTTCCTGCTAAGGCTTCTTGGGCAAGCTCTACGGCAGAGGGATCGTGTTGTCCATTTGGCATCCATCCCTCTAATGCTCCCTGTAAATCTCTGTTAATAATGCTTCTACAAAAAGGTAATGTTAAATCTCTATTTTTAACTCCATCAATAATGTTTGGATGTTTTATAGTTTCAACTTCGCTGATTGATTCAATAATTAAATTATCTGTTAATCCATTGAATCTGATTCTATTAATCTCTTCTCCGCTAGCAGCAAGTAATGGATAAATAATTTCTGGTTCTGGGGTTATTTTTAATTCAAAATTCTTTAGTTTTTGGAAGCCATTTGACCTTGGCTTTATACATAATCTATGCTCGCCTAATTGGACAGGGTCTTCGTATTTATATTCAAGTTTGTGAATGTATTTAATTCTCATTAATAATCTTATTAATTAATAAAATATTTTTCTTGAATGAGATCATTTAATTTATTTAAATCCATTTGCAATGAATCGATTGCCTCATGTAAACCATCATTGATTATATCTTCAATTCTGATATAACTCCACTTTGCTTTAAGCAAACCTCTCATGCATTCTAATTCTGAAGGATTTTCAGTAGATGGTGAAGTATCTATCGTTTTAAGTGTATTACTTATCCCATCAAGACAGTATCTTACTGATCTAGGAAAAATTGGATCAAGTAAAAGAAATCTCGCAACTGAATTAGGTTTTATAGAATTTTGCACTGCTTTCCTAAACATTTGATAAGCTCCAGCTGAACGTAAAAGTGCAATCCATTGCAGCTCATCAAGAACTCCTCCAAGCTCATCTAAGCTGGGAAGAAGTAAATAGTATTTGACATCTAAAATTCTTGATGTTTTGTCAGCTCTTTCGATCAATCTTCCAAGAATGCTAAATCTCCAGGCTAGGTCTTTGCTTAGAGTCGCATCTGTAATTCCATAAAAAAGCTGACATTCCCTCCTTATCTCACTTAATTGTTCTTGTCTTGGTTTATTCCATATTGCCTCTCCCTCTTGCATATTCCAATATAAAATATTTATCTGTTCCCACATTTCGGTTGTCATGACATCTCTGATTTGTCGTGCATTTTCTCTTGCCATTTGAATGCAAGAAATTATACTGTTTGGGTTTAAACGATCTCTTATCAAAAAATTAATAACGTCATCAGGTTTTTTCTCTGGGAATCTTTTATCAAAAGATTCTCTATCACTTGAAGCATCAATTAAGGGGAGCCAAGGCTCTGCACTTCCTGGCGGACAATCTAATGACATTGCTTCACTCACTTCCACGAAACGAGATATGTTTTCTGCACGTTCTAAATAACGATTGATCCAATAAAGAGATTCTGCTACACGACTTAAAAGCATATTATTTACCTACAACCCATGTATCTTTGCATCCTCCACCTTGAGAAGAATTAACGACTAATGACCCTTTTTTTAATGCTACTCTCGTTAGCCCGCCTGGGCTAACCCATGAATCTTTTCCTCTTAAGATATATGGTCTTAAATCAACATGACATGGATATAGTTCTCCATCACATAACGATGGAACAGTAGATAATTCTAATGTTGGTTGTGCTATGAAATTTCTAGGATTATTTTTAATTTTATTAGCGAATTCTTCTATCTCACTCGTTGTTGAGTGAGGGCCAATTAACATTCCATAACCTCCAGCTTCTGCGACAGACTTAACAACAAGTTTTGATAAATTTTCTAGAACATATTCACGATCCTTTTGATAATGACAAATATACGTTTCTACGTTCTTAATAATAATATCTTCATCAAGATAATATTTAATCATTTTGGGCACAAAAGAATAAATCATTTTGTCATCAGCTATTCCAGTACCAGGTGCATTTGCTAAAGCAACATGACCTGCCTTAAAAACATCAAGTAATCCGCTAACACCAAGGCAGGAATCTTTTCTGAAATTAAGAGGATCTAAGAAATTATCATCAATTCGCCTGTAAATGACATCTACTCTTTTTAATCCAGAGGTAGTTTTTAAATATACATAATCATCATTACAAACTAAGTCATGACCTTGAACTAGTTGGATGCCCATTTCTTGAGCTAGATAACTATGTTCAAAATAAGCACTATTAAAAATTCCTGGAGTTAGTAGAACTATCTTAGGAGTGTCAGTCCAAACAGCAAGTTCTTGAAGCGTTTTTAAAAGATATGATGGATATTCATCAATTGGTTTTACTATTCTTCCTGAGAAAAGATTAGGAAAAATATTTTTCATAACTAATCTATTTTCTAAAAAATAAGCAACCCCAGAAGGGCACCTTAAATTATCTTCTAAAACATGCCAATCTCCTTTTCTATCCCTTATTAAATCAAGTCCTGAAATTTGACACCATTTATTTAGTGGAGGTTTGAAACCTATCATCTGCGGTCTCCAACCTTCTGAACTCTCAATTAATTCTCTTGGAATTATTCCATCATTTATTATTTTTTGAGAATTATAAATATCATCTAGGAATAAATCTATTGCCTCAAGCCTTTGTTTTAGGCCTTTTTCTAACGTCACCCAATCATCTTTACTAATTATTCTGGGAAGTGGATCAAAAGGTAATATTCTCTCAGTACCTTTGAAACCAGTATCGTTTAATCTAAAAGTTGCACCATGTCTTAGTAATAATTTTTTTGCGGCAGTGTGATTCCTGTTTAATTCTTCAAGTCCCATATTATCTAAAGATGAAAGAAGTGGAATCAATATTTCTCTAGCAGAGTTAACATTATCCTTAAAGTATTCATCAAAACTATTTTTAGGCTGATAACTTGAAAACATATATTTCATCGTTTAGTAACTTTTACTTTAGCTTTATATCTTTATTCGTATTTATGGCTACCAAAAATAATATCTCTTGACTTGATCTATATCATTATTTTGATCATTGAAGTATATTTTTTAAAAATCTAAAGGGCATGAATTCTAGTAATTGGCAATTTGTTTTTTTTAGATATTTTGCAAGCTTTCTTTTTATCCTCTCTCACAGTTTGCTGGTTCTTGATCATCTACCAGTAGGGGCTGCACTTCATGGACTTGGAGAAGTTTTTATTGCGCCTTGGGCTTTTAGGGAAAGAGCATGGGATCTTGTTGTAATTGCAGTTTTATTTTTCTTCTTCGATATCTGGGGACTGATAAACACTCCTTGGAATTAACTGATATTATTTATTTAATAATTTTGGGAAAATCATATTAAAAATGATGTCTTATTTTTATCAAATTTATAAAATAATTTTTCTTTTATTACTTTCGAATATTTCAAATTTATATGCACATAACTTATTTAATGGTGGTTGCAAAGAACATTGTGGGCAGAAAGTTAAAGTAACAAGTAATAAAAACAAATTAAAAAATATTGATGATCAAATAAATATTGAGAGCAAAAATTCTTGTTTAAATAAATCACTATGTAGAGGTTGACCTCTCGATATTTTCTAAATTGTTTTATGAAAGTGTTTTTTTGGTAATTATCATTAAAGTACTATTTGCTTGATAATTTTTATTAGGAGGATTTATTTGATTTTTAATTAAAAAAATAAAAGTATATATCAACGGTAGAAGTAATGATGACGCTGCAACTAAAGCAATTATCTGGTTCAACCTAATAAGTGGTTTTTTTATAAGTTCCTCTCCGCACAAGCCACAAATCAAAGTACCTTTTGAGGATTGTTTTTGAAATTGATATTTAGGATTGCAATATGGGCAATAATATTGAACCATTTTTAAATTTTATTGTTTTAATCATTATCTATAAAACTGGAAGAAAGTCATCTTAAAAAAAAAAGAGGGCTCATTTAAGCCCTCTTTTATCTCTTACTTATATTTTTACTGAAGTTAATAACGCACCTAAATCATGGATCCTTGTTGCTAACTTCTATTAAGCTAATACTCACCAAAATTAACTAATTGTCTTTAACTGGGGCAAAAACTCTAGAATTAAGCTTGTTTCTTAAAGGGCACCTAAACGATGCAGAAGAAGGAAGCTTAGACATTAATAAAAAATAATTGGAGCAGTTAATTTAATTAGTTCGGTTTATTCCGAAATTTCAGGCAGGCTATCGATCATTTTGAAAGACCTCCTAGAACTCAACAATATAAAATTAGGAAAATATTTCTCTAAAGACAATCCGTTTTTATACGCATTGCTTTTTAATTAAAAATGTCCGAGAGTAGTAATCAATCGTGCAAATTTTTTTGAGATATTTTTAGTAAGTTTTGCTTATTTCTTTTGATATTTAATTCGACTATCTTAATTTTAAGTAATTGAGGAACTCTTTTATGAAGCAGTCGAAAGAAGTTAGTAAAACTGATAAATCTAATCCTATAGACGAATATTTTCAATGTCTCTCATATTGCGATATTCACCCAAAAGGAATAGATAATGACTGTGAGGTCATTTGTATGGAGAGACATTTAAAAGCTAACTATTGGTAATTATAAATTTCTACTTTTTACTTAAATCCCTTTGAAAAAAGGTTAGTACGAACTTTAAATTTCCATACATTTACAACACCTTTTGCATTAACTGCTGCAAGTGCACAATCATCAGGTCTCCAGGATATTGCCCCTACTAAATCTCCAGCGAATGCAGCCCCAACTGGATCTCCATTGCCATCATTCTTTAGGAAACTTGCGACAACAGAACCATCCCTAGATCCTGAGGCTACGAGCATACCTTTATTTGAAAAGGCTAGGCTTGAAATGGGTTCTGTATGGTGGCATAGCTCTCCTGGCATGGTCCCTTCTGGACCATTCCCTATAAAGCTCCAAACTGTAATTCTTTCACTGCCACTAGTTGCTAATAATTTTCCGCTGTCATCAAAAGAAAGATGACTTGGTTTACCAGGGTATCCTGTCATTTCAGCATCCATTCCGGTTGATCTTCTCCAAAAATGAACTGAATTGTCTTGACTCCCACAGGCAACTATATCTCCATCAGGACTTAATTCCATTGATACCAATGATCCTTGCCACTCGAGTTTTTGATTCGTTTTATTATTAACTATGTCAAAGAATGTCACTCTTCCGTAGCAAGCAGTAGCTAGTTCATTTTTATTTGACCATGTTATTGCACTCACAGTGCTTGGGTGGTCTTCTGAGATCCATTTCTCTTCACCAACTTCATTAAAAACATATACCTTTTTTGATGAAGCTATGGCTAGAAATAAACCGTCATTAGACCACTTGAGGTGTTCTACCCAACCCTTACCAAGAACAAGAGTTTTAATTACTTTACCTTCGTGACAATTACAAATTTGAACATTTCCATCCTGACCTGATGTTGCAAAAATTTCACCCTCTGGATGAATGGCAATTGCTAGTAAACCACCAGAGTGTGTATTTTCTTTTTTCCAAATAATTTTTCCAGTATCTCCTTCGAATGCAAAAAGACCTCCTGCCACGTCGCCAACAATAAATTGTTTACCTTTAAGAGCCCAGCCACATGCAATGGCGTAATCGTTAACTTCTGCTGTCCATCCTTCATGGAACATGCCTCTTGGGCTAAATGGTTCTATATCAGGCATTTATCAAAGCCTTCTTGCATCTCTTTCTCATTTAGATTTCTACCGATAAAAACAAGTTGATTTCTACGAGGTTCGTTACCCCATTCTTTGTCAGGTTGTGCAGTAAATAACATGTGTACACCCTGGAAAACTATTCGCCTTGGGTTGCCTGAGTAACTTATGAAACCTTTAGTTCTGAATATATCCACCCCTTTTTCTGAGAGAAGCCTTCCCATCCAAGTGTTTAGTTTTTCTGGGTCAACATCTCCAAAACGCTCTATAGCAATTGAGCCTACTTCATCATCATGTTCATGCTCTGCTTGCCAGAACCTTTCAGTATTAAATGGAATCTCTTTATTTTCGTCACTTTTAATGACTTTCATATTAAATTCTTCAGCAGTGTGCTGTGTAAACAAACCTATTTTTGTTGGCTTTTCTATGTTAAGGATGAAGGATTTATTTCCTTTATCCTCCAATTTTAGATTTATATGTTCTCCATATGGGACAGTATTTCCAGGCTCCAAAGTATTAGCATTTTCTGCATAAAGTCTTACGGAGGATTCAGCACCATCTTTAAGTTCTTCCTCACTCTCACCTTGGTTAACGAGAGCTACTAGGGACATTTCTGGATCGGGTCCTTCTTCTAGCATTAATTCATATTTACCTGCATCAAGATCGTAAACACCCGTCCATTCAAAAGGATATTCTGGTTCAAGAAATGTTGGTCTGCGTTTAAGGATCTGATCGAGATCAAATGCACTTAGATTTAAGACTGTTTCAATTGGTACTTTGGCATTCTCGGCTCTAATAATGCGAGTCATTCGATTCATATCTCTCAATCTTGATTCAAGGGTATCTAATGCATCATCAGAGACTAAATCAGTTTTATTAAGGACAAGAACATCTGCAAATGCCACTTGTTCTGAACTTTCGTCACTCCTGCCTAGCTGTTGATCAATATGTGCAGCATCAACTAAAGTCACAATTCCATCAAGAGTAAATTCAGAACTAATCTCTTCATCCATGAAAAAAGTCTGAGCAACTGGACCTGGATCAGCTAATCCTGTTGTTTCTACTAAAACATAGTCAAACTTATCTCTCCTTTTCATAAGGTTGCCAAGGACTCTTATTAAATCACCGCGAACAGTACAACAAATGCACCCGTTTGACATCTCAAATACTTCTTCATCGGCATTAATTACAAGACCTTGATCTATACCTACTTCACCGTATTCATTCTCAATTACGGCTATTCTTTTCCCGTGCTCTTCACTTAAAATTCTATTAAGCAAAGTAGTCTTCCCTGAACCTAAGAATCCAGTGAGGATGGTTACGGGAACTTTATCTTTGATGCTCATTTACTGATTTTTACTAAATAAACAATAGTTTAATAATAGTAATAATAAGAAATGAAAACCGTTTTTATTAGAAAAATTTAATCTGAAAGTTTGTACCATTCAGACTCAAGATTGGAGCCAGATTCTTTATCACAGCTTCCACCTAATGAATCAACAATTGTACAAGTATTGTGAACAGCTACTGAAACCGTATTACCATCCATCATCAATCCATCAACGAATATTTGATTAGAAGCTAAAGGAACCGAACTTTGTCTACTTAAGTTCCTTAATAACTTAGATGCTGGAATTTGTTCAGGAAATATTGCCTGAACTTTCTCTTCATCTAACATTTTTAAAGTAGAACTTATGTTGTCTGGCCTTAAGCTTGAAGAATCTCCAAGAAAGTCAAGTAAACTAATGGTTTCAAAACCAAATGCATCCCCGTAGTATTCCATTGCTTTGTGTTTAGAGACAATTACTCTGTTTTCCTCAGGAATAGAACTTACTTGTTCGACGATCCAACTATCTAAACCTTCTAAGAGAGAATCAGCTTTTTCGAATCTTTCATTAATTAGTTTTCTGTCACCTCTATTAAAAACTGAAATATCTTTCTTTAAACTTTTGCTTATAAGATCTCCCATTTTTATGATGTTATGCGGATCATGCCATACATGTGGATCTAGACCTCCATGATCATGATGATGATGCCCCTCACCTTCGTCTGGAACTTGTGCTATTGGTTCTACATCACTATTTGAAACGTCTTTAAAAAAGTGTTGAGTTGCTTCAAACTCAAAAGGCATGTGTTCAGTAAAAAATATATATTGACCATCTTCTTGGATATCCACGTTAAAAACAGTACTTTCTTTTCTTTGATCAAAGTTAAGAACAAAAGCTTTATTACTTGCTATCAAAGTACCATCATTTTTTCTGCTTATTGCGTCTTTAGATCCTAATAATTCTTTAGCTAAATCTTCAGAACCTTCTATGTCATTAGATTTGAGAATAACCATCTTCATTGCAGGATCTGCATATTCGCCATCGACTTTTTCAAATGACCATTTATAAGAACCTTTAGAAAGTTGAAATTTGCCTGCCCATTCGAAAGCACCTTCAGAATGATCATCATGTCCTCCATGGTCTGAATGATCATCATGACCTCCATGATCAGAATGATCATCTACTTTAGCTGAATGTTCAGAATGATCGTCATGTCCACCATGGTCTGAGTGATCATCATGACCTCCATGATCAGAATGATCATCCACGTCTATTGCACTAACACCTATAACAACAGTATTCTTTTTATTTTCCCAATTTCTCATACTTGGAGTCATTTCTTTACCAAGAGTAAATACTTTATCTGCGCTATTTAGTAATTGAGCTTGCCTTGGATTGATCTTTAAGTCATGAACATCTTGTTTTCTATCTACTAAGCATGTAACTTCGTCAGATGGTAATGCAATTGATTTAACTAAATCACAAACTATTGGTTCTACTGCTACATATGACTTTCCTTTAGCCATAACATCCTGCCCAAAACCAGAAAATATAATTGTTCCTGCGATTACGGAATTATTAATAATTGATTTACTCGAACCTTTTTTATTTGTTAAAAGTCTTTTAAAAATTGACATGAAAAATAATTAAATACTTAAAAATGATAATCATTTTCATTATCTCTGACAAGTGAAGGTATCAAATGTTATGAAAATAATACGCAACTTGTATTATTGGTAAGCTTGTAAAGTGACTTTTTTAAAGATTAATTAATGGCTACTTTAGTCGCTGAAAATTTAACCTTTGCATACGCAAAAAAAAGTAAGCCAGTTTTGAATAAGGTATCGGTTGAGATTAAACCTGGAACTCTAACAGCTTTAGTTGGCCCAAATGGCGCAGGTAAATCAACTCTTTTGAGAATTTTGCAAGGACAAAATACTCCAGATAAAGGCGAAATAAAAATTGATGGTGAAAATTTATATAGATCTAGAGCTCTTGTGGCACTTATGCCTCAAAGAAGTTCTATGAATTGGAAGTTCCCAATCACAGTTGAAAAATTGGTATCTCTTGGTCAAATAAAGTATTCAAAATCAAGAAGTAATAACCCATTTCAAATTAAGACTCTTCTAGCATATCCTAATTCTTGGATTAATAAATGTTGTGAATTAGAGGCGACAATGCAGAGAGTAGGCATTGCAAGTTTGGCGAATAGAAGACTCGATTCTCTTTCAGGAGGACAGCAGCAAAGAGCTCTATTAGCAAAAACTCTTATGTCCCCGGCAAAAATATTTCTTTTAGATGAACCTTGTGCAGCTTTGGACCCACCTGCAAAGGAGGATTTTCTTAAAATTGTACGTCAACTTGCCGATGCCGGACTTTCTTTGCTCGTAAGTAGCCATGATTGGGGCGATTCTTTAAATAACTATGATCAAGTAATCGTTCTTGATAAAAGTGTTTTGGCAGTTGGTAGTCCTGACCAAATACAAGATAAATTAGAGGCAATAAATATTAGCTCTATTAACGAAAATAATTTCTGTGATTAGAGAATGTTCCTTTTTAATTCTGAGCTTGATAACAGTTTTGGCAAAGCCCGAAATATTCGAGGGTATGAAACAACAATTGGAATTTCTTTGGATTTGTTTTGGGTGTATGAATATCTTTTACCGGGCATCCTTCCATTTTTGATGTCTCACCACATTGAACACAGGTCAAATGATGAATATCTCTATCTACGGGAGTGTACAGAACCTCTCCAGTTGGTAGATGTCTAGAACGTATTAAGCCATGTTTTATCAGAACTTGAAGATTCCTGTAAACAGTCGTCAGTCCCATAGCCTTTCCGCTTTCTATCAATTGTCTATGCAACTCTTGACCAGTCAATTCATCCTCGCATTTATTAAGTTCTTCAAGAAGTTGTTCTTGTCTTTTGGTAATGTCAGACTTAGTTACCATTGTTTCCGAAATCTTTTTTTGTCCCGTATTTTTGATCATACCGAATCATTCGAATAATGTCTTTTATTAATAACAACTGGTGGCTGGTTCCATTAATAATAACTATATTCTCTGGGATTTTATGCCCAGCTATGGGAACTGTATTAATCACTCATAAGAGATTATTGCAAGTTAATTTAATCTCTCATTGTGTGTTGCCTGGACTTGCTCTCGCATTAGCGCTTGGAATTCACCCCTCAATTGGTGGTGTTATAAGTGGTCTTCTGGGCTCAGTAATTGCAGAAAGTTTAACTAATAGAAAAAGTGAAAATTATGAAGCAGTTATGAATACTATTCTCGCTGGAATGCTTGGATTTGGGGTCCTTATAATCCCTTTACTCGGAATAAGGATTGATTTGGAGGCAGTATTATTTGGCGATTTATTGACAGCAAATTTTGGAGATTTACTGAGAACAATAATTGCTTTTTTAGTATTTATACTTTTAATGACTTTTGGATATGAAAAGGTTGTTTATGTGGGATTGGATCCAGAAGGTGCATCCGCGAGCGGTATAAACGTATCTTTATTAAATCTTGCTTTGAGTTTTACAACGGCATTAGTAATTGTTAGTTCAATGTCAGCAGTGGGAGTAATTCTTGTAATTGCTCTTCTTTCTACTCCAACTTTGTTAGGGCTAAATAAGGCTCATAGTTTAAGAATTGCAATGATGAGGTCTTCATTTTTTGGATTATGTATCTCACTTCTTGGATTTATTCTCTCTATAGTCTTTAATCTTTCGCCTGGACCTGCAATTAGCGTTATTTGTGTTGCGTCCCTTTTAATTCCTAAGCTTCGCAAATAATTAAATCTTAAATGTCCAATCAGAATTAAATGCTTGAGCTTCTGGATTGTTTTTTAAAGCTACTTCCATAGCTTCTTTTTTATTATTAGCTATAACAACTTCATCAAATTCCTTTCCATTTTTTTTGAGACTTACTTTGAAACGCATAAAAATTATTTAATTAATCAAAAGTTAACCACTAAGCAACTAGATTTAAATACTTTTAAAAGTTAATTGATGAAATAGAAACTTTAGTTATTCTGAAGTTTTTCTACTACAGATTCTTTCTCAATCTTAGCTACATCCTGTAATCCATTAGCATCAAACCAAGGAGCGTTTTCCCAATTAAATCCTTCCCCAAAAGTATTATCGGGAGCAGCTACGTACCAGTGACATGAAGAATCGGGAACATCTACAGCACATTTTGACCAGTCAGCTTCCCATTGTGGAACTTGTACCCACATTACGGATGCTAATAAAAAAGAAAAAATAAAATTCATAATTATCGGTTAGCAAAATTTTGAAAGATTTTTTTCACATTCTTTCTTTCTTTTCTTCCAATAATTTTCAAGTATTTGATATTTATGCTTATTTTTAAATTGACTTAAATGAATATTATTCTGATTAAGAACTGAAGTGTTTTTGATTTTCATGACTCAAGCTGTCAATGTAGATCATATTTAAGACACTTTATAGATTTTTTGAAGTGAATTTATACTTAATTTTTGTCCTACTTTTGTGTAGGTAAGTATTTTTCGGGATTATTTTCAATATAAGTAAGCGAATATTTGACAACACCCACTATTACTGAAAAAAGTGCAATTGCCGAAATAATAAAAATGATTTTTTTGTAAATGATTTTCATGAATTCTTTATTTTTTTGATTATTTTTTTCATCAACGTCAAATTTTTCTGAAAGATTTAAATAATTAGTAATTTATACTGTAGCCTTTTAAATTACCTACGGAGTAGATTAAATACGTCAGAAACTCCTCACACACTTTTTTCTGATAATCTTAAAAGTACTCGGCCGCAAAGTTTGAGTACTTTTTGTATTTTTTTGAGATGTGACAGTTAAAATAGAGGTCTACTAAGCATTACATATTTTGAATTTAAGTGTGATATTAAGGTTGTGTGTAGGAGTGATTGGTTTATTTCAGTGGAAACAAGGAAACACTTGATATAAATCAATTTTAAAAGATCTCTCTTTGAGAGGTCTTTTTTTTTTTGGGATTATTAGAGATAAATATTAAATTCTGAATATAAAAACAAATATGCTTTCTTCCAAAATAATTAGGTCGTCATTACAAATTGGTAATTTAATTCGTTAGATTATGAGTTGTTAAATTCTTCTGTTAATGCAAATACTTTTTTTAACAATTTTAATTTTTTCGAGCTTTTTATTCCCTTCTTCATCATTTGCCTCACATATAGAACTAAAACCTTGTGTAGAGATCGCTCATTGTGTACGAGAAGAATGGGAGGTTAATAATATTGAGAAACCTTTTGAAGAGATTAAAACATTTATCGAAAACACTCCAAGGACTGAGATTGTAGAAATTGATGGCGATTATCTTCATGCTGAGGCAACCAGTAAATGGATGAAGTATGTAGACGACTTAGAAGTATCCTTTCTACCTGAATCAAACATCTTATCAATAAGATCAGAATCAAGAGTTGGAGAAAGTGATTTGGGAGTGAATCAAAAAAGAGTTGATTTACTAAAATCAAAAATGTTTTAAGAAAAAAATTAAAAAAAAATAATTTATTTTTATTGTTTTTTGTATAACTTTCCCATTTTTAAAAAAAATTAGCAGATAAAAAAGTGATAATTGTCATCATGCCTTGATAATGGCAAATTTATTAGATTTTCTCTGAAAAGATGATCATAAATTTTATATATTTATTGTTATCTAGTTTTGTTTTTTTCTGGTTTTATATAAATATTAAAAAAAGTGGAGTTAAATGGATAATCAAAGGTCTTTTGCAAATTGGAATATTGGTATTATTCATTGGAGGGTTTTTCAAAATATTTCTCACCTTACCCTCTAATTTATTTATACAAATATTTTTTCTTATTATTTATACATGGTGCACTGTTGGAATAAATGTAAATTTCATTATCCCTTTGATTAGTTTGATTGACCAAAAAATAGTAAAAAAATAAAACTAAAATATGCCTTAATTCTCAGTACAAAAATAAATCTATTGCCTTAATCTGCAATATTAAAATTTATAGGATTTATTTTTTCCTTTTGAAAGTCTTTTCCTTGTATACCTAGTCTTTAATGCCAAGTCTGTCATTATATATATTCCAAATAAAAGAATGATTATTCCAATAAAGTATTTCATTATTTTTTATGTAATTACTATGTTTGAGATTTATTCATGATGCCAACTAATTTTAATATCTATTTCTTGAGATAAATTTCTTGTAACTGGACATTCTTTGGAAGCTTTTTTCAAAAAATCAATAGTTTCATTAGAAGTGCTCTCTGGTATGAAAATATCTATTATTAGTTCTTTTATCTTCCTCTCGCTATTTTTTGTCATCACTTTTTCAATATTTAAATATATACCTTTCAAATCAAATCCTTTCGATTTAACTTTGATTGCCATGATGGTTAGCAGGCAAGTACCTAGAGATGTTGCTAATAAATCAGTTGGGGAAAAACTTTCACCTTTACCGCAGTGATCTAAAGGTGCATCAGTTCTAATAAGACTTCCAGATTGTAGATGAATAGCCTCACAGTTTAAATTTCCTAAATAAGAACATTTAATTTTAGTCATTTTAAGAAAATTAAATTAGGAAAATATTATTAATAAAAAATTATGGAACATAACAAGATTATTGATGAGAAATTTTTATTTGCATATTAGTGGAGTATTAAGGAAATTCATCATTCAAGTTTTGAAATCAGTTCTTATATCCATATTCCTCTAAGCAATACTCAATTAATTCAATTGATTTATTAAGAGTTCTTTTATTTTTATTTTCTAGATCGAAACATTCATTTAAAACACGTATAGATTCATTTAAGAATGATTCTTCTTTATTTTTTATATCTTTAACTTGATTTATATAAATTAATTTTTTAATCCCAATTAGGGAAAATATGATTATTGATATTGTAAAAATTGCTATTTTGAATTTATTCATACAATTAGTTATTACAAATATTTTAATTTACTTAATATCTGAAAACTTTACATAGCTTATAGAACTAAGTAATTACATATGTAGCTGCTGTTATTGCTATGGCAGTAATTGAAATGAAGATGTATGGAACAACCTTTAAAGGTATATATAGATTATTTTTAGACATAACTAGAACCTTTATACAAATAATTACATTCCCTTTAAACTTTATAAGTCTTCAAATATACAAATTAATTTTCTTTGTATTAATTCAATCCTTCTAAAGATTAACAAATTTATATTTATTGAATTTTCATTAAATAAAGTATCTCTAAATCTTGTCTTGAGTCTGATATTTTTCTTTTTAAAAAGATTAATTCTTCTTGGCTCATTTTTGATTCTCTTATCATCAATTCTGCTTGTTCAATAGCATGTTCTATATTTCTAATTTTAATTTCTCTTATTGAGGGATCATCTTTACATGCTTTTTTAGTATTTGCATCTAACATATGCACGAAAAAATCATCTTGAATATAATCTAATTTAAAACTTCATTATGCTACAACCGCAAATTTAATTAAAATAAATTATTATCAAGTTAAGAACTTTAACCTTAGCTAACCCTCTCTTCAATTGATCGAGTGGGGTTTTTTTTATGGTGTAATATACTCCTAGCATTTACTATTAATTTGGAAGATTCAAAACTTAATCCTGAGGAAAATAATTCAATCGAATCGTCCCCAAATTTGAATGAAGACAATAAAGATCTATATGAGGGGAATAAAAAAGAAGAAAATGTTAAGGCATTTACAGAATTTCTAGAGAAAGCAAGTAATCAAGATTCTTCAGAAGAAAAAATAAAACTTGATTCTGAGCAACCAAAAATAAAAATTGACAAATCACTTTTTAAAAGATTTCTTAATAATGGATTTGATGGAATTTCAACTAATCCAAACTATAAAATGTTGGCATTATTAATAGTCCTTTTAATTAATCTGTCTCTATTTTTTGTAATTGGCAATATGGGTAAAGCGTTTTTAAGAAATGCAGGAATTATGGGTTAAAAATTATTTATTTATTTTTGGATATTCATCTTTACAATTTTGATTCTTCAAATGAAACTGTGATATTTTCTTGTCAAATTAATATTTAAAAAAAATTTGGATTCTAAAGAGCCAGAAAATCCAGTAGTTTATCTTTCTAATTTAGTCAAGAAATTAGATGTAAAAAACAGAAATGGTTTAGTAGCCTTAGCAATAGTAAACATTTTAGTGATTCTTTTATTTAAATTTTATTTGAAAGGATCTGGATTATTATCTTGAATTAACTACTGGTAGTATTATTCAGCATTCTCAAATTGTTTTGCTAATCTAAATGCCTTCTTAATTATTAGAAAGCCACCATATGCTCCAGCCAGTAAAGGTAATACTATTAAAGGGTTAGGGGAATAATTTGAATAATTTTTCACACCCTCAACATATTCATAACCTGAACATTTAAGAAAGATAAAGCTAAAAAATGTGATACTCCAACCAATGATTGATAAAAAGCCACCTTTTTTATCACCTTCGTAGAATCTGTCTAAACCTAAGCCCCAACCTCCTATTAGGAATATTCCTCTAACAACAGAATTTTTTTCTTGATTTCTAAGCATAATAAAAAATGTTCATTATGAACATAACCTATTTATATTTAAGATGTGAGATGTTTTTATTAATTAATCTTTAAAATAAATTTTTAATGGTTCCTATAAATTACAAAATTATTATTCAGTGTTTCAATTAATCATTAGATATTGTATTTGAATTCAACAAGGAAATTGAAGGCCTTATATAAATAAAAATAGACCCATACATATCCTGCATAATTCTCATTTCGTCGTCTAAGTATATAATTGAAACCTGGCAATTTGGCGATTCTTTATTCCAAGGTAACTTATTCCATACCTCTTTAACTGGATACCATCTATCCATAAGTAATTCACTAAATAATGGAATCTTATTAAGTCCATCAACTTTGGAAACTTTTGTCTTTTGTAAGTTCATATCAAGTAAATTATTTCTTAAAACTAAATCACTTGCTAGGGTTATTACTCTTCCACCAAAAGTAGGCAATAGTTTGAACCAACCTAGGATAGGAATCGTTGTAAGCCCAAATATTGTAGTGTCAAAAGTAGATATAAATTCTTTCTTTTCAAAATCAATCTTTTGAGCAATTCTCCCAATAGTTGATATGCCAAAGGATCCTACTTGCAATTGATGTAATTTAAAAAAAAGATTACTTTTAAATTCATCATTTAATGCCTTTTCAATAGCAAGGAAGAAAGGAGAACTTCGAAATAATTCAACATTAGAAAAAATCAATTCCCATTCTCCAGAAATTAATTTTTCTGATATTTCAAAACTAAAGTCTTTAAGAGCATCAATCAATTCATCCATTTCATTAGCTTTTTCTTTATACATAGGAGAAATTAATTTATTTAATCTTTGCCCTCTATCTGTAACAGCAGCTATTTTATATATATTTGACTTTATTTCTCCAATTTCTTTCATAACTCCAATACAAGAAATACTAATTAATCTTAGGAATTTAATTTGATGTTGATGGCAATTTTAATAATGCTGGTAATAAAACCAATTAATATTCTCCCCACCTTTTACCAATATCAAAACCCCATTCAGTGGTTAATTTAATTACTTCATCATGATTCTTGCATTTTGAAAGGGATAACTTTTTACTAGGATTATTTTTTATTAGCTCAGCAATTTGATTAAGTTGCTTTATTTTTTTTAGAAAATTACTTAGATCTTTATCTGACATTTATCTAGGAAGTAAATTTTTGATCATAAGTAAATATGTAATAAAGAACCCAGGCAACACCAATAATAAGAATTGCAATCATTATATTTACTGACCAAACTACTTCTATCATGTAATTTTTTTATATATTTTTAATATATCCAAAATTGAAATTAAATTAACCGTTAATAATTTAAATCAAGAACAATACACTACTTTTTCTAAGTGTATAAAATAGTCTTAAATAGTTTAAAAATTATGGGAGAAGCTAAGAGAAGGGAAGAGTTAGGCTTACCACCTAGAGAAAAGAAAAAGGAAAAACAAACATCGAAAAATCAACTAAACAAAATTTTAAATAAATATCCTTATTTACCTTTCATTTTAGGATTTTCATTACTAGCAATATTAATTATCGATTTATTTAATTACTACAAATAGATATTTAAAGAGGGGATACTTTTAGAAGAAGAGAAGATTATCTTCGCAATTGTAAAATTATTTTTCCATAATAAAAATAAAACTCATGAAATCGATTAACACTTCATGCGCCTTAATTATAGGGGTACTAACTTTGTTTTCAATATCTAATGCGAATGCAGGTGGTTGCAGTTCTCATACTGAGAAGAAGGCAGAAATTGAATGCTTGTCTGATGATAAAAAATGTATAGAAGCGAAAGAAAAAGAATCACTTTACAAAGTTGAGGCCTAAATGTTTGATAATCTTGGAACTGCTCTAGTACAGGCATTAGGCTTCTTTGCTGTTTTTGGTTTTTTTGTATATCAAACTTTATTTGCAGATAGCAAACCCAAAAATTCAAAATCAAACCCTAAAAAAACAAAGATTTCCGCCAAAAAAGAATCAATTAAAAAAGAACCTAAAAAAGGCTTATTTAACAGAAAACCTAAACCTGTTGAAGAGAATTTAACAGTCCAAAAAAAGGGATTATTTGGGAGAAAAAAAGAAGTAATTAAAGAAGAGATTAAACCAAAGAAAAAAGGATGGTTTAAATAGGTAAAGGTACTTAAACTCTTTTTTGATATCTTTTATACAAAAACTTTTTTTAGTAACTTTATAATTTACATAGTATAAAACCCAAATGAACCACAGAGAAATCACAAAAAAATATAGCGAGTTACTTAATAAGGCTGAGTTTGCTACTGGCCGTAAGGAAGTTGTAGGTCTTTTAAAAAAAGCTGCCAAATTGAAATCTCAGATTGAAATCAATTATTAGATTTTAAAATTAGTTTAATTCTAAATGTAAAAAATTTTTTTAAATAATTTTTTACATGAGATAATCTGCATAGATTATTTTTCTTATGAATAAAAAAGGTTACACAACCGAAAGCGGTGGTAGACAAAATGGTTTTGCAATTGAACCAGAAATTAATCCCATATCAGAAGGCGAATCAAAGAAATCCATATTTTTATTTATTGGAATATTATTACCTTTTCTAATAGGGGGTTTTTATTATTTAAGGACTCTGAATATATTCTGATACTTTATAAGCCATTTTTAGCAATATACTCTTCTGAGCTTACTATATCTTGCATTAAGCTCTCTGATGAAGGATTAAATCCATTTTGCTCTAAAAAAGATTTAACCTTTTCAAATTTTTGCTGAATTTTTTTTGTATATGGAGTTGTCATCAAATAATCATCTTTTTCTGTTGAATAGTTCATTTGATTAACGGATTACTTTTACAATTAAATTTTGCAAAATATGCTATTGCTAGTGAAGTTATAAATATTACATAAATAATTTAATAGTAATAAATACTTATAAGTTGTTTGTTTGAGCTCTATATTGGTTGATTTTTCTAAAGAGTACTTATAGTTACTAGTTCCATTAAATCTCTGGACTGTAGATATTTTTGAAATACTTCAGAATAAAATGCTTTTTTAGCAGCAAATTTTGATTCGAATTCAATTACTAATCCAAGCTGTCCTCCATCCCATTCATTTGAGGTTGATTCTTGTATTAAATCTCTTTTTACTATTACTCCTCCCACAGATTTAATCCAAGGCAATACTGTCCTTATATATTCCAGAAATAAATCAGCATTTGGAATTGAAATTTTCTTTAGCCAATAGCTCTTTGTCATCAAATCAACATATTCTGGGTAGAATATAGCACATGGAGGTAAGTATTTATCCTTAGCTATATACTCCAGCGTTTATTAAATGGAAACCGAAAATGATTTATTAAATTTACTTCTTAAATTTCCATATTCGGAGAGTATACGTACTATTGCCGAACAACTTGAAATTGATCATAATTTTTCCTACACCAAAGATGGAAATGATTTGCAGGGTGTTTGGGAGCTTAGGTGGAGTAGTTCTAATAGTCCCTTTTTAAAATATTCTCCTTTTATTGATAACCTTCAAATACTTGATCCCTTAAATTTAAATGGTCTCAATTTACTTAAACCTAGAGGAATAAAATCAATTATTGGTACTGGCATTTTAATAAGACTTAATTACATAAATGAAAAAAAAATTGGAGTCAAATTTACACATGCTGGTGTTATTGGTCCTAAATTTGGAAGAAAAAATATAAATGCTATGAAAGAAATAAATAATGAACAATTAGGGTGGTTAGAGATAACTTATTTAAGCAATAAGCTTAGAATCTGTAGAGGTGATAAAGGAACTTTATTTGTTTTAAGAAAAATAAATTCACCGACTTTATTCAAGAATTTCAAGGAATTTATTAAAATCTATTAAAAATAGAAATCAATTCTTTATCCAAATAGACTTTAATACGAAATAAATTGGTAAATATTTAAATGATTCTTTAGGTATTTCATAACTTAAGAATTTCAGTGCTTCCTCTAGCCAGTAACCAATATCAAATCCTAAAAGAATTTTTTCTACAACAAACCAAAATTCTTTATCAAATATAATTCTGAAGTTTAAGTAAACATATTCCCAATGAAATGTATTCCAATATTGGGTTAAGGATGAGGATAAAATAAGCCATAATGATATAAATAGAAAACTTATAAGAAATTTATAAAATTTTTTCATATACCAGCAACTGCCATATTTAATTTCAAATATCCCTTATTATTATTTGGATCAAATTTTATTTCCATTAAATATATTCAAAAAGATATAAAAATATTGAGAAAATAGTGAATTTTCGTGGCATTAATAATCTATTCTTCTTTTTTTAGATTCTGTGCCTTTAGATTTTTATTCTTAAGAAAAAATCCTAAAAACAGAAAAGCAGAATATATTAGTAAGCTTATGCCAAAAATTAAAACTATCTTTGAAATATCCACAAATGATTTTTTTTTATAAACTACAGCATTTTTTGCAAAGTTTTATCTATGGTAATGATTTTTCATTTATCACGATAACGAGCTTCAATTATTAAGCTAATAATATTATTTAAATTATATGCAAGTAGCTTTTGCCTGGAGCCTTTGTCTATCAGTTGGTATTGTTTTATTATCAATTATTCCATTAACTATAGGGAGAGTTAAAGCGGGATATTCTGTTGAAAATATGTCCGCTCCAAGGGCTTTATTCGATGAATTACCTTCTTTTGGAAAAAGAGCAGTTTGGTGTCATCAAAATTGTTGGGAAAGTATTTCCCTACATGCACCCGCATGTCTTCTTTGTTTGATTAGTTTAACTGACTCTAATATTGCAATAATTGCAGCATTGATTCATCCTATTTTTCGCTTTTTATATATTGGTGCATACATATTTAATATCCCCACTGCTAGAGGTTTAATGTGGGCCTCAGGAATTTTTACAACACTTTTGCTTTACAAAGAGGGCTTAACTCAATTGATATAAACTTTTTAAACAATAAACTTTTCTAAATCTTTTAATTGATATTCATTGATTAGTTCAACTTTATTTGATTTTGCTAGTTGATGAGCAGACTTTGTAAAGCCAGATTTTGAGACTATTATTGCATGTGTACCTTTCCAAAATAATTTACCAGCTGAAATTTCCTGAACTGCTTTATTTCCAATGGCTTTTTCATGATCTTTGCATTGTATACATATTCTCAAATCATTTATTGATGCAATTAAGTCAACCCCTTGATCTCCTGTAATAGGGGTTTCTTTTACTTCCCAGCCATTTTGTTTGAGAATTTCCATACAATGATTTTCAAATCTAATACCTTTTTTGTAGCTTCCCTTTTTTTTACTTGAGTAGTTTTTTTCTATGAGGTTTAAGCATGATTTCTCAATTTGACTTGCTATGAAAACAAACCAATCTTCAGTCTCGAGCTTTCTAATAGATCCAATTATCTCATCATCAATAGTAGGATTTTCATTACAATAGGATCTCCACTTTTCGAAAAATAATTCCGTACTTCCAAATTCTTTTAAAATTACTTTTTCATAGAAGTATGGTATTCCCTCTTTAAATCGCTTAGATCCATTAAATATATTTTTCTCAATGGTTTTTTCATCAAGAGGTGGATTGCCAATCCATTTTTTATAATCCTCGTTACCGTAAGCATCTGTCTCCCTTAATCTGATCCTCTCCTCTAACAAATTGTATTTGTTCTCGTCAATTAATTTATTAATTGATTGAATAAAGAAATTGGAATTTAAGGCATTCTTTAATTTTAACTTTTTCTTCTTAATTTGATAATTTCTTACAATTATAAAAATTAAAAAAATGGTAAAAATAATTAAAATAAAAAAAATTTTCATTAAAGATTTTTATTTTCTATCTAAAAAGTTTTTGTTTTTCTAATAACAAAATTATTTTTTGTTATTACTGAAGATTCATTTACTTCAAACCCATTAATTGCTGATATTTCTCCTTTTATGCCTTCTAATGTTAATTGCTCGATAATGCCTTTTATTACTTCATCCTCGACCAATTTTCTATCAATTCTTTCGGGTGTAATATCTGTAAGCCATTTTGAGGTCTTTTTTTTTACAACCTCTGTAGGGTTAGTTATTTTTAAGTAGATAGCCATTTTTTAAGTCATTCAGTTGAATTATAAGCATTAAATCTTCTTAACTTTTATTATTGTCATTACTTTCCCACTCAAGAAATTGAAAAACAAAAATTGCAAAGATAGAGAAAAATACTATAAATAACCCTAACCATCCTATAAATTTGTGCTCTGTAAAAAGATTAGTGAGCATTGATTTTTCTTGATATCTTGATTCCATTTCATATTGATAAGAATCAATAACTTGAAATATATTCATAACTAATAAATCGTTGAATTGGCGGATAATAATTTCAACCATTTAATTTACTAAAAGCTTCCGATAGGAAATCTGGTCTTTTTCTTATTATAGAAAAATTCAGTTTATTTATTAAGACTAAATTGACTTCAGCAATCGTTAAGATTTCATTATTCTTGTTATGAAATTTTGAAATTACATTAATCCTAGGACTTTTATCAATATTGAATTCGCTCTCGATTGTTATTTTTTCACCAAGAAATAAAGGAGATTTATATTTTATAGAAGTATTGATTAAAGGTAAATCTAAGCCTTTTTTAATTAGTTCGAAATAACTTATACCTACTTCTGAAAGTGCATTTATTCGGCTTTCTTCAAGCCAATTAAAATATTTACCGTGCCACATTACACCTGCATGATCAGCATGTTGAGGTAAAACAATTTTTTTTATTTTCCAAACTGGTTTTGAGTTCATCTTTTATTTAGAAAATTTTAATTCAATGAAAAAAACATATTTTGATATTGTAGATTAATTTTATTTATTAACATAAGAATCCTCAAAACTATATTTATAAAGTTATGTTTAATCGTAAAAATAAAAGTAGAAAAATGAAGAAGATTTTTCAATGGGAAGAATATTTAAGTTGGAAAAATATGTCAAAGGAACAGAAATTAAATTTCAAGAGGGCGTGCTTATTCCCCTTTCTCGTCTATATGGTTTATGTTTTTCTTAATCAGTACTCCTTGGCAATTCTTTTGTTACTAGGTCTTTATTTTTTAATTAGATTTAAAAATAGAAATAAGTTGGGAAGATGAATATTTTTTGATTTTGATTTATATAGATTTGTTTTAAAATTATCTAGTTTTTCTAAATAACACTATTGGCATATAAAAATAGTATTAGTTAAATTTTTTTTATGAAAAAAATTGTTTTGTTTTTATGTGTATTAGTTTTTTCAATATTTTCTAATACGAATAATTTATTAGCAAAAGAAATTGAAAATAACATTAAAGATAATATTTCTAATGAAATTGAAGAAATTAAGCCTGATAATAAAAAAACTAATGTTTCTAATTCTTCGGTAGAAGATATATTTGGTGATGAACAAACTTTCCCATTCGTTGCAGGTTTAGGGAAAAATGCAGCCCATTGATTTTAAGGTTATTGATAATGTAGAAAAGATTTTTTAATGCTAATGAAAGGTCTTAGGGTCATAGAACTTTCTGAAGCACTTACAGTTGATAGCGCTGATTTATTAGCTGTTTGTGCAATTTTAAAAATAAGAGCTGCATCTAGATTAAGCATGCTTTCATTTGAAGAATGTAAAAAGATAACTGATTACTATGAAAACAAAAATTAGAATTTTTTTATAAATTATTTTATTCTTTAATGTCTTTAATCATTGATACTAATGTTGAATGAATTTCTTCTTCAGATATTTCATTTTTAAAATTGATAATTGCTGATTGGCCATCGTAATTAATTTTTATATAACTATTATTAATTTCTTCCATATAGGCATTCTCAAATGTTGATATCTTCCCATAATGGGTAAGATATTTGTGCACTGAATCTATGTGATCATTGTTCATGTGATCACAAACTCTTTTACTTGTTTCTTTACTAATAATTTTCATTTAAAAAATAATTTTTTTTAAGCTAATCTATTTTTTTCATTATTCAAAGATTTAATCATTTTAATTATTAAATTTTTAACTTCATTTTTATCAACAGCTCTAACCAAGTTATTTCTCAAATTTGATGCTCCTTTAAAGTCTTTGCATGTCCATGAGATATGTTTTCTTGCAATAAGCAATCCGTGATCTCCTTTTTCTTTTATTAATTCATCAAGATGCTCAATAATTAAATATAGTTTTTCTTTTGTGTTTGGTTCTTTAAAATTTTTATTTTCTCTAAGAACATAATCTATTTCTCCAATTTTCCATGGTGATCCTAAAATTCCTCGTCCAATCATTACACCATCAGCATTTGTTTTTTTTAAACAATTAAGAGCGTCATCTGGATTTTTGATATCTCCATTAGCAATTACTGGAATTTCCAACAACTTTTTAAGTCTCCCGATCATTTCCCAATCTGACTTACCTGAAAAACCCTGTTTTCTAGTTCTTCCATGAAGTGTGATCATCGTTGCTCCCGCATCTTGAAGTTTAAATAAGAAATCCTCTATATTTTCTTCTTTACTATCCCATCCGAGTCGTGTTTTTACTGTTACTGGAACCCTAACAGCTTTTACAACATTTTTGACTAATTCTATAGCAAGTTTTCGGTCTTTAATTAAAGCACTGCCTCCACCTTTCTTTGCAATTTTTTTTACTGGACATCCCATATTTATATCAATTAAGAAAGCTCCAGAGTCCTCAGCTTGTTTCGCAGCTTCAGAAACAGCATATGGCCTATTATCAAATATTTGTACTCCAATTGGACCTTCTTCTAAATCTATTTGATTGATTTTTTGTTTGCCATATCCTTTTTTAAGACTTGTGGCATTTATCATTTCTGTAAAAAGTAAAGAGTTTGGGGCCCATTTACGTACAAGTCGTCTAAAAATATTATCTGTAACACCTGCTAATGGCGATAGCATGACCTTACTCGTAATTATCCTGTTAACTCCTCTTCCTTTTAGACTTATATTTGAAGACATATAATTTTAAATTTATTTAATCTTTCTTTATTATAAATTCAGATATGGAGCTAATTTTATTTTTTCTATTTATTTCTTAATTTATAATAAGTGCTTTTTCTTAAATAGGCCTAATTGATTACTTTTTTTGCTAGTTTATGTTGAGTTGAAATTTAAAAAGGAAATTTTTTCTTGTTTATATTAGTATCTATTTTTCTTCCAATAATTATTTTTATTGCACCAATAAATGTAAATGCTATGCAAGGTAATTTAGATTTATCAAGTGCTCAAACTTCTGTAGGCAAAAGATTTGCTAAAGTTTTTTGTGATGCTAAGAGGGAAGGTTTAGATTCTGATTTTGCTAGTGAATATGCTTTGAATAATACCTATTTGAAATTTGTAGCATTTCCAGATGATGACGAATATTTGGCTGATTTATGGAATTTCACCCATAATAATATATTAGATAATTGTGGTGAATTTGTAGATATAAATGATCTAAAAGACCTAGAGATTTTTTTTAAAGAAGAAGGTTTAATTGCATCAAATAGGGAACTCTATTTGCCAACTTTTGAGAATAATTAGATTAAATTTTTAGCATGTACTAAAATATAAATAGAATATGAAATTTTATGAAACTATTAGGTTTAAATTCACCTGAAATATTCATAATATTAGTAATTTTGCTTTCAATTTTAGGTCCAAAAAGAATTGAAAAAGGTTTCTTATTATTCAAAAAAATATTAAAGTTCCTCTTAAGTAAAGATGAAGATCA
>QCNC01000009.1 GCA_003210155.1 Prochlorococcus sp. AG-424-E18
CTATCTATTTTAATAACTCTACTGCTACGACAAGATCTCCTAATAATCCGTTCAAAATATTTAGTTGTTCTTTACTACCAAATGCTATTAATACCTGACCCGGCTGAAGTATGAAATTACCTCCAGGATTAGTAAACAACTTTTCGTTTTCCTTAATGGCTAATATTTTTGCACCACTCTTTTTACCTATTCCAAGTTCAGAAAGTGATCTTTTCTCCGCAGTTTCAAAAAGACTAATATCATTACTTAATTCAAATTCTTCAATTTCACATTCACTTCCTGCTAAAAGATCTAGAAAATCAATGGCTATTGGTCTTAAAGCCATAGATGCCATTGCTCTACCTGCAGCTATATAAGGGCTTACAACTATACTTGCCCCGGCTAATCTCAATTTACTTGCGGCTTCTTCAGTTCCAGCTCTTGCAATTACTCTTATAGAACTTCTTATCCCCTTAGCACTTAAAACCACATATAAATTTGCAGCGTCATTAGGCAAAGTAACAACCAAACTCTTACATTTTTCTAACCCTGCCAGTTTTAAAGTCTCATCAAGAGTCGCATCAGCACAAAGCACTTCTAAACCATTTTCTTCAGCAATCTTTTTTCTATCTTCATCACTCTCAACAACAATAATTGAAATATTTTGCGTTTTTATTTGGTTAGATATTTCCTGACCAACCCTCCCATATCCGCACAAAATTACATGATTTTCCATTTTTCTAAGAAGTCTTTTAAAACGTAATTCGTTTACTCTTTGAAAATAGCCGGATTCGAATAATCTAACAGCTTTTTGAAAGGTAAATTGAATAAAGATCAATCCGCCTACGATTACTAAAACAGTTACGATCCTGCCTTCAGGACTTAAAGGTTGAACTTCTCCAAAACCAATAGTGGTTATTGTGATCAGAACCATCCATAAGCAATCACTCCATTCCCAGCCCTCTGTTATTCGATAGCCAATTGCACCTAAAAAAAACAGAAAGAATAAAGAATACATAAGACCAAACCAAGGCCTTAAATAGTCTTTAATAAAATAGAACTCAAATAATCTAAGCTTCATATCCCTTATTATCGTTAACTATTCAAAAATTTCAAAAAAATTTTCTATTATGTTCCTAAAACTATTTATTTGATTAAGTGAAATACATATTAAGCAGGATAATTATATTTATTTTCGTAGCTGTATGCATTAAACAAATGATTACTGTCTCAGGTCTTATTTAATGCTTGATTAAAAATTAATTTATGGTTTTACTTGTACTGATTCAATAAGAAAATCAGAAGCTGCTTTTAACCAATCAGCGACTGTAAGACGGAGGTCAGGTTGAGAATATACAAGCGCAACAATAATTCCAACTAAAATTATCTTCACCATGGCAATTCAAATATTCTTATGAATTAAAGCACAACTATTTGGTAAAAAGAACCTTAAATTTATAAAAAATAGATTAATTAAAATTTCTCTAATTGATTAAACAAGTATTCCACTCTTCTTAGATTCACACCTAAATCTGATTGCCCTAATCTTGCTGCAGATCTTATCTGAATAATTCCTTTAGATCTATCTACATAACTTCTCACATCAAGCTTTAAAATTTCGAGGTCATCTGGAAATCTAAAAATTAAGCTTCTACAAACGCCCCTCCAATAATTTCTACCACTTTCAATAACTTCTGTACGAGGTAAACCTTCTGCCAAAGAAACAAGTTGAATAAACTTTTGATCAACATTTATAAGTTTCTTTTCTACTAAGACACTATTTAATGGGTTAGTTATTGGAGCAAGACCTTGGATGGAAGAAACCATATTTTTTAAGAACGATGTAGATGTTCTAACCGATTTCATATACAAAGTGAGAGAAAAAAGTAAAGAATTTTCCCATAAATTTGATCTCTTTATAAAGATTCCTTATTTTGTGATCAAAATTCTAAAATTTGAGATTTTTTATTGTTTTTTTTGATAGAGATGGTTGCCTGGATTGTTTTCTATTTAGTTTCCTAACCCATAAAAAAACTCCAACAAACAAAAATATTTCAAAAATAATTCCAACCTTTATTAAACTCATTTTTTATCCTCTTTTTTCTTGTTGGTGCCCTCTATATATGGCACAAGAATATTTAACAACCACTTTTTAAATGAATTTAAAGGTTTCATAATCAATTTACTTGCCTTTTCTCCACAAACTCCTCCCTTTTATGAGATCCTCTATATTTGGCCAAGCTGCTATTAATTCTTTAAGTGCTTTTCTATTAGGAGTATAAAAAACACATGACAATGCACTTATTACATAAAGAATGAACCATAACTTACTTTCTGAATAAGCTAAAAACAAAGAGAAAAGAAAACTTCCAATAAAGAAAAAGAAAAATGACCTATTTAATATTTCTAATGGAGTTCTTTTAAGTCTGTAAAATTTAATCTTTTTACTATCTTCTTCAGTATCTTTCTGAAATTTACTTTCGTACGAATTAATTATTTCTTCTTCTAGAACTTTTTCATACTCTAAATTATCAATTGGATCGCTTTGATCCTTTTTATTTATCATTGGTATCTATACAGTACAAATATGGTAACTAATTTAAGGTATTTTAAAAAGTATCAAATTTTATCTGTTAACTGGAGCTATACGAACAGATCATGGTTTTGAAAATACTTCAAGATTGTCTTATTTATAAAAGATAAATTAGTCAAAATATTCTTTTTAATTTTCCCAAATCTTTCGGTCATTAAAAACAATCACTTCTATAAACTTCATAGCATTAATTAAATTGGGAGGCAATATCTAAATCTAGAGTTAAAATAGTTTAGAGATTTTAATAATAATCTATATGCAAAGGTATTTGATTTCCTATGAATTTACTGATGGCGAGGATCAAGAAGAAGGGGCAGAAATGCTAATTAATTGGTATGAATCAGGTGGTCCCCAAAACAGACCTGAAAACTATGAGGTTCATTCTTGGATTTTTATGGTTCAAAATGGGATTGGACATTCTGTAGTAAGCGCAGATTCTCTTGAGACGATTTGGAAGCAATGGCATCCCTGGAGAAGGTTAATGGATATAAGTATTCAGCCGTGTATGGATCTTGATGAGACAGTCGGATTATTCAAAAAACAAAAAATGAATACAAGAATAGTCTAAAAGTATTTGACTGCCAAATATAAATTTCTTTTTAGTAGCACCTAATACTACATACATATTTCACTGCGTTAAAAAGGATAAGATTAATTTTCCATGATGAATGATTCTTATCACATTTACTTCAAAGGAGAAATTCTTTTCAAGAATTTAAGTAAAGATGAATTTGAATTTGTTTGGGGAAAACTTTATACCTCTTATATAAATGCCCTAAATAAAGAGTTAACCTACGAATTAGTTAGTGAAAACAATATTATTGAGTCATCCTTTAACCTTGAGCCATCTTACTAAATCAAGGACTAAATCCTAGATTATGAATAAAACAAGAAAAGCTTTCTCTCTTTTATTTTGAGGTACTCTTTCTCTTCTTTAGTTATATCTAAAGCTATTTTATTTGCCTCAATTTCGACATTCGAACTATAAGTTTCAAAGTTTTCCTCTCTTTTAAATAAGGCAACGATGCCAATATCTGTTATAAACCAAATAAAATGATCAGTTTCTCCAATTGGCTCCTCTTTTAAAGAGTCAATAATCAAATCACAGGTTGAGTCCACTTAATTATTCTGAGAGAAATTTTAATTGCCCCCGTTGCAATACCTTACAGCCTCAGAATTGGTGCCACCATCTTCAATAATTTCTGCAACACATTTATTGAAAAGTTTAGACTCTTTTTTTACTGAACAGAATCCAAAAGCGATTGCAGCTAAAGCTAATGCAGATACGAAACTAGAACCAAGTTGTATAAAACCATAGGCAAACATAATATTTTTCTTTCCAGAACATTTTTTTGAATCCTTTTTTTCTTCTGTCATTTTAAATACTTAACTCATATAAACCTATTTGATTAATCTTGCGTTTGGGAAATATTTGCATAGAGAAAACCGAATTAAAAAATTTTTACTCAGCTATGACAAAAATTAAAAATTTCAAGTTTTGATTGATTTTTCTTCACTTTAATTTTCAATTTGATACATCATGAAGAAAAAACTTTTTGAATTTTTTATCAACATGAGCTTTTGTTATAGAAAAATTATCTTTTTTAAAAAGTAATGATCCCACAGTTATAACAAGAGATTATGTTACTTTTTAAACTATATTTTATTTTTTTTCATGAAGTATTAATACTTAAAATGTTTTGCAGAAAAGCTTGTTTTGATAATGCTCCCGAAGAGTTATCCACTTTTTAAGCGTTTTTCAACAGGGTTTTCCACAATGTGTTGATTAAATTTGAATTTCTATGTGCAAAATAAAATATTATCTTCTTTTAAGAAAAAACTATCCACAATTTTTTTTTGGGATCACTATGATCTCAAATGTCTTTTAAATAATTTTAAGAACAAATCTTATGAATCTAAATGAGACAAAAAAGGATTTAAACCCCGAATTCAGAAAAGAGTTGGAAAAATCTAAACTCAAAGTTCTTACTAATGAAAATGATTTTTTAGTAAAAAACCTTAAAAAGGCTGGATGATTTATTAGAGCTAAAAAATTTTTTAAACAACAAAATTTTTAAAAATTCCTGTTCTAGAACGAAATAATGATTTCTTGAATGATTACCCAAAATATTTTTAATTTGTCAAATATAAAATTTCTATTAAATATACAAGTGAATACTCCAGATACTAAACATATAAAGCAAATTCTAGTTATATTATTCTAATCTCCATAAGAGATCTGATCAGAAATATAAACGGAAAATTCCTAGGTTTTAATTATATAAACAATTATTTTCCCTGTATCTGCACCCTTGTTTCTTTTAAAAGATGAATACCCAAGAACTAAAAGTCAGTTATAAAAAGCTTTTAAATAAAGCTGCTCAAGCTAACGGTCGTAAAGAAACTGTTTCTTACTTAAACCGTGCTGCTAAAATCAAGTCAAAACTTTACTCAACTTCTAAAATAAATTGCTTTAGATGTAATGGAGCAGGTTTTCTAAGAATTTCATTAGATGAAACTAAAACCTGTTTATCTTGTTACGGCAAGGGATTCTTAATTAAAGAAAATCAGCAGGTTTAAAAATTTTATTCTTCATGAAAGATCTCATTCAAGCTCACAAAAAATTAATTAAAACAGTAAAAGAGCAAATGGGATTTTCTGATTATGGGATGTATTGGTTGGCTTTCCTGGAAGGGGGTCTAACTATATGGCTACTTGATAGAATATTTTTCCACTGGTTAAAGTTTTAATTTTTATTTAGGTCAAAAAAAATTTCTACAGGTATTAAATAAATTAATTTATCGAATCCATTTGAAAAGTTGTAGGATGGGAAAAAACTAATATGCAATTACTGGGATTAATTCTTCTTCTAGCTAGTAGCTGGTATTTATGGAAATTAACATCAAACTTTCTTGATGAACCAACAAAAAAAGAGCTGAAAAATAGTTTTAATAACCTCAAAAATAAATTCTCTGAGGGAAAACAAAATTTCTCTAAAGCGAAAATAAGTGAAGCTTGGGAAAAATACAAAGAAGAAGGTGGAGCCTTATCTAATAAAGAAAAAAGCTAGTGGACTTTTTTATTATTACGAGTCTCACTAAAGATATTTCTAGAATTGATCTAATTGGTATTTTATTTGGTCATTTAATTTTTGGTGTTGCATTGACACAGCTTTTAGATTGGACGTGGTTAAAGAACCTTATGAGTGAAGAAGATAAAACAAGGATGCTTAAAAGTTATACGTGGAAAGACTTATTAGTAGATGGAGCAATTGTTACTGTAGTTCTAGGAATAATCTTTTTAATAATTAGCATTTTTCTATAATTGAACGTAACTTACATCCTTTTAGTTTTTTTAATGATATCCATTGTGATTTTTACTCAAATAATCAATTCCTCCGATAAATCAAAATAAATGAACGAAGTAACTAGCAACTCCTCAACTGGGTGGTACTTAATCGCTTTGGTAAGCACTTTATCTTTTTTAGCTTTAATTTACTTCGGCCAAAAAAGATAGCCTAAATTTTGAAAGATTATTTAAATTCATAAAAAAAGCTCTGCAACTTCATGAGATGCAGAGCTTTTAATTATTAAGTAACAGATTTATATAAATCTGTTGATTATAAAACCTTTTTTCTTAATCAAAGAAAAAGAGACCGATGAATGTGATGAAGATACTGAATTCACGGCCCCTTTGATAACCGCATTTTTCGGTAGATACGACAATGAATCACCTCCTTTACTAATGTTTTTCCAAAGATAACCAAAAGAATTAAACAAGGAAAGAAATTCGTTAAAAATTTAAAAATTTTTTAACAAATTAAAGATATATATCTCTTAAAAATAAAAATATAGATATTACCAAGGCAAAACTTCTCCGTTAGCATGCCAAAAAGTACCCGAATTATTTTTATTTAAAGAATCAATACGTTTTAAAAGGCCATTTGCTGATTCTTCAGGACTTATTCCATTTCTTGTAAAGCCAGTCATTCTTGTACTCACTAACCCAGGATGCAAAATAGCTACATAAATATCTTCCCTTGATAAATCTATGGAAAGTGATTTTGCTGCCATGGACAAGGCAACCTTAGACATTCTGTAACCATAAGAACTTCCTGATGTATTATCTTCAATAGATCCCATCCTACTCGTGATAAAAGCAACTTTAGAAGATCTTTTTAATAAATGTTTAAGTGATTGAGTCATACATATTGGGCTCAATGCATTGACTTCAAATTGCCGCAAAACACTTTTTTTATCTAAGTTTTCGAAAGAATTAAATTCATAAATTCCTGCATTATGAATAAAGCAATCTAAATTAACTCCAGATAGTTTTTTACACAAATTTGTTATCGACTCATCAGAAGAAATTTCTATATTCTCTTCAATTCTCACTCCTAAATCTCTAAGTTCTTTTGAAGCTTTCCTACACGTTGCAATTACATTATCTCCCCTCTTATGAATTTGTCTACATAGTTCTAAGCCGATACCCCTATTTGATCCTGTAATTAGATAAGTCGACATCTCTAAACTAAAAAATAAAAAATTAATCTAAATCCAAATATAGAAGAAAACGAACTAGAACAAGAAAAAATTTATAAAATTCCTTATTAGATTTTTTAAGGTTATGATGGATTATGAAATTTAAAAGATTCTATAAAAGAAAGCAAAGATATTTTTATCATCAAAATTTAATTTATGGAAATTTTCAATCAAGAATTTACAGAAGAGTTTATTAGGTTAACGTGGAGAAATCCTGCTTTCAT
This sequence comes from Prochlorococcus sp. AG-424-E18, assembly GCA_003210155.1. Taxonomy (GTDB): domain Bacteria; phylum Cyanobacteriota; class Cyanobacteriia; order PCC-6307; family Cyanobiaceae; genus Prochlorococcus_A. The sequence continues at coordinate 7,338 of QCNC01000009.1, forward strand.
GGCTATAGCTATCGCGTTAGTTTGGCTTATCCCACAATTATTTATCAGAAAAATAATGGCAAAAAAATATGAAATAAGAAAAATAGAAATTCAGAAAAATAAAATTCAGAAGCTTTACCCAACTAATACTCCTAAATAAGATTTTTATTTATAAGATGAACTAATGAATCAAAAAAATACTTTTAGTATCTAAGTAAAATATGATCTGCAAAATAATTAGAATTGATGGGAAAGATGACGAATTAACAGCTCAAAGTTTTGATAAGTATTCAGATGCGTACGATTTGTTAGAGGAACTATATGGAGATTTATGTTGTTCAGATGCTGATTATGGAGACATAACCTATTACGATATTGTGGAAAATAATTGAAAAAATATTAATGGAGAATAAAAAATGGGCTCCCTCCCAAAAAGAAAATTTAGGGGTAATAACAAGCGTGTATGAATTCATTAAAGAAGAACTTTCAGAACTTCAAAAAGAAACTGGATGTCCCGATTCATTTATTTATGATTTCATTGGCAAAATTCAGAATGAATGGCATCCTGAATCTTGCCACTCCATAGTTAGAAATAAAAAAAGGAAAAATTAGAAAATATTAAATCTTCAACTCAAATTTATAAATCTTCTTTAATATGATTTGAATTTAAAAACATTAAAGCATGATTATTAGAATACTAGGTATCGTACTTATCCTTGGTACGATTGCTTATTATGGTTTAGTTTTGACTGGGCAAAGCAACCTTTAGTTTTTTCAACTTTTAAAATTTCTCATGAAATGGCCTCCTACTCTTTGTTGGACAGCACCAAAAACTATTAATGGTAATAGGCATTTTCAAGTTAAAGCTTATGGTGGTAAAAATGAAGATAGATGGGTTGATATTTTTCCTACCAAAAATAAAAAAGATATAAAAAGGATCCTATGGACAAAACTAAAATCAGAATGGACTTCTGGATGGTTAAGGCTCCCTAAAGATAAAGATTAATTTGTATATGTAAATAAATATTATTAACCAGAAAACTGTAAAAAATAATACCTAATACAAAAAAAATAAATTCTAAAATTTTTAAAATGATTTTTAATATGAAGCCAGAACCGAAGAAAAAACTCCCGAATAAAAAAGTTATAAGTTCAGCAAAATTTGAGGCTAAAGAACAATTCACAAAATCTGCATTAGATAATTTAAAAACAGAAAATGAAAGGCTTGTTAATTCACTAAAAAAATCTGGGGAAATTAAAGAATCAAAAAGAAAATAGAATTACAGTATTAAAAAATTTTTATTATTATATTATTTTATGTATTGAGAAATGATTGAAAAAATCTCTCTAGCAAATTCTCATTTACCTCAACTTATTGGGTTCGTACTCATGTCAATTGGTTATACATTAGGCAATAAATTTTACCTTCCTGAAATCAAACAAAAGTAATAATTTCTAGTTATTAAACATATTTAAATAAATGATATTAAGTCTATATTCCTAGTAAAAATTAAATACATTATCTTATTTGGCGAAACAAAATTTTAAAGCTTTCTGCAATTCAATTAAAAAAGTCATAGGATATAATTAACACATAAATGAAACACTTTTGTCTTTCAAAAGTATTAAATCGAAAGAAAAAGTAAGAATTCCTACTAATTTTTTTTAAATATGTTACATTCATTAATAATTCAAGTTAGGTTTCCTCTGTTAATAAAGCAGAAATAAGGAAATGTTTGATACATACTAATGTCATTTACTCTTTGACTTACCAATTGATCACATATTAAAAATAAAAATGGATGCTCTTACTAGCTTTATAGTTGTTATCGTCGCAATTACTATTCAATTCTCTTTATACGCCATCAAAAGGGTGCAGGAACCTTTAGAACCAAATTATATGATAGATAAAAATTCGAAAAAAATAAAAAACTACATGGGTAAATTTTGGAAAAATGCCGAGATAACAAATGGAAGATTAGCTATGATTGGTTTTTTAGCTTTGATAATAAACTACGGTTTTTTGGGATGGATAATACCTGGTTTTATTTAAAATATTAATACATTAAAGTCTGAAAGAAAATAAATCTCTCGTTCAAAACAAACTCTCCTTTTAAAAAAAAAATTTTTATTATAAGTAAAAAAGCAATTGAGTAATTCTGATTTTGATAAAAATGGATTAGACAGCTATGGAATACATTGGCTCCAATATGCTGCTTTTGCTGTCTCTGGTTTTGCTATATTTACAACCTGGGCATTTTTTTATGATGAAAGATTCCACCACTTTGTAATGAATATTTTTAGATTAATTAACTGCAGCGGGTTCAACTGTAATGGAGCATTTTAAAATTCAATGGCTAATCCAGATCAAAAAACAATACTAATTGATAGTGCTTATGAGGAAATTAAAAATATTTGTATAAATCTTCAAAAAGATACTGATGCTTCGAATTTAGAAGTTAAAAGTTTACTAAAACTAATTATGAATGAATGGGAAAAAAAGGAAGAGCAAAAAAATGGTTTTGGATTCAGGTGAAGTTAGCCAATATCTAGAGGAGACTTTGGCTTCAGATCATTTTAATATGAACAGATTTTTTATTTTAAAAATTTAATATTTATAAATTCAGATTTTTTTAGAAAAAAATTAAAAAAGAATGAATCTCAAAAAGATGATTCATTCCAAATTTAGCATTAGTTTTATCTAGATTTAAATTTTATAATCTAACTCCTCTGGTGGACTGTCAATCATTAGATCCCTCCCATACAACAAGTTAAACATACGCCTTATTTATGAAGAAAGTAAATCAGTAAAAATGCTGATTTATTATTTTCTAAAATGTTTGAATTAAAGTAGCCAATTCTGGTGCATCTAATAAAAGTGCAAAAAATGTAAGCACAACTAATAGAAATATAGAAAAGTAAAATTGAATCATAATTTTCAAATTACTTAAAAAGATTTTTTTAAGTTGTATAAAATAATGCTTTGTTTACATAATTAAATATCTCTACCCAGAAAAGTTTAATTGGATAATGATTAAGATCCTTCAGGAGAAAATATAGTCCTATTTTTTTGCCAATACTCACAACCTTTAAGTAAATGATCACCCTGTGGTATACGTTTTTCGTATCTTGGACATATCAAGACAGTAGCAAAAGTTTCTGTAGTGCTGTAGCGAAAGTGATTGCAAGTAATACAAATCTTTGTGCGTTTTCGTTTTAGGGTAGATTCTTTTAGATATTCCCATTTTGAAGGATTCACCTTAATCATGATTAGTGGAATCTGCTAGTAACAATTTCCCAACCTCCTGAAACTAATTCATCCCATGTTTCGCAAGCACACTCAATAGAATATAGTCTTGAATTTTTGAGTTGGGCAGGTTCACCTAATTCATTTGCATAGAAAAGGTGAGTATAAACTTTTAAATTATTAGTTAGAGATTTCTTATAACTCTCAAAAAGAATTAATAAACCACTTTTTTTGTTAAACAACCAGCCAGTTGGGGTGTTAATAAGGCTGCCACTATAAAAATTAGTCCGAACATTAGCAACTCCTGATGTCATTTAGATAATACAGTTGTACTATTAATATAAATGTACTACTCCTAGGTGTCAAGTATTCATCCAAGAAATTATTTAAATACGAAAATTACTTCCGAGAAATAAACAGAAATAAACTTCTTATTTGGTAATAGTGTATACAAGTAATAACTTGAAAAGGAAAATAACATTGAAGAGTATATCCAAAAGAATGCAATGTATCGAAATCCCTTCTATTTAGGATGGAATAAAGGTTGGTCTTTTTTATTTTTTTTAGAGGGTGGTATTGCAAAAATTGAAGCAAAAGGTTTTGGTATATCTATTACAACAAAAGTTAAGAAAGGAGAATCACCCCTAGAATCTGCGGATAGATTAGTCTGGAAAGAGCAAAGGATTAGAAAATCAAGATATTATTCCTGGGTTAAATCTATTAATGAAAAACAATAAATTAAGCAATTCTTCAATTACTAAAGTAATTTGTTGACAATCAATTTAAAATAGAAACTAATTATTTATTTTTCGTGTCCAATAAATTTTATACATGGTGGAAAAACCATAGAAAAGTTGTAACCTATGGAGCTTTTATCATCTTGTTTGGTTTTTATTTATCTCCTGTTATCAAAGAAGCAAAATACAAAAACCTATGTATTAAGTACTCTACTAAAGGAGCTTTAACTAAATTTAATAAGGACGATATAGGAGAAACTTTACTAGAAGAAACAGGTTTGAATATTAATGAACTAGCAAAGATTGAGGGTTATAAGAATTGCATTAATTAAAAAGTTCGCAAAAATTACGCTGAGTTTTTAAATGATTAAAGGTATGTTTAAATTTATTTTATTAATATTATTATTTGGATTTATTTCAATAAGTCCAAAAACAAGATATTTGGTTGGCATAACTCTAAAAGAAATTTCTTCATTTCTTTTATGGACTGTTAAATATGAAGATAGAGAAAAATGGATTTTAGATAAACCAAGTTGGATACCTGAGCAAAAACTGAAGCCATCGTATTAAATGAAGACTTATTTAGAAGAACGAATTGAATGGTATGACGATAATTATAGAAATGGTAATGCTTTAATCTCTGATAAGCAGTTCGACCAACTTGAAAAAAATTTATTAAGAACAAACCCAAATTGTGATTACTTTAAAAAGAAAAATAAACTAGTTTTACCTTCATTAAAAAAGGATTCAATAGATAAATTTTTGAAAGGATTATTAGTTGATACCAGATTATTAATTGAACCAAAAATTGATGGTTGTGCTGTTGCTTTGCAATATAGGGATGGAACCTTGGAGAAAGCAATTTCAAGAAAAGGGACAGACGTTACTAGTAAACTTATTAAAGTCCAAGACATTCCCAATAATCTCCCTTTACGAGGAGTTCTTCAAGTTAGAGGTGAATTATATGCACCCAACCAAAGTCCAAATATCTCCCAGAGAATCGCTTCTGGATTTCTAAGAGCTAAAGAAGGAATTTCTGAAAGTCTTAGCTTCTGCGCATTTCAAATACTTAATTCAACACTTAACCAATATGAGTCCAAAAAAAGTCTTTCAAAGCTTAGCTTCACGATCCCTCAGGATATTTCATGCAACTTTACGAGCCAAGTTGAAGTATTTAGAAAACAATGGCTAGAAGGGAAGCTTTTTAGTAAATATCCAACAGATGGAATAGTAGTAAAAATAAATTCTAGAAAATTACAATTGATTAGAGAAAAATCAAATTTAGATTATCCTTATTGGCAAGTGGCAATAAAACGTTAATGGAATTAATACACCAGATTTTTCCTACTTGGCATATTTACTTGGATATGTTTTTGGTTGGCTTTGCAACTTACGGTTTTCTGAGAATTAAGAAAAAAATAAAAACTAAATAAAGTTTTTAAATCATCCGTGGTCCTTAAGCATGGATTTAAGTTGTTCGGTATCTAATTGTTCAAGATAATTTCTCATTGCCAACCAAGATCTTCTGCTTTCTAACTTTCCACTTTGGTTAAATAAATTTGCGGAAACTTGATCTATCAATTCTTTATGAGTCATATTTATATTCTTCATCAAGTTCAATGACCACACCATTAAAAAATTCTGCTAATAATTTTGAAGGGTCTTGCATAGATATCTTTCTATCTACTTTTGATAATTTCTTTTTGATTGGGTTTAAGTTAGTCATACAGATTCAGGTAATTCAAGTTCTTCAAAAGTCCAACCTTCTAATTGAAGGTCATGCCATTTATCCCAAGCATTATCCAAATACATTTGAGTGGATGATTTAATTGCCATAGGCTCACCAAGATCATTTGCATAATATGTATGAGCAAAAATTCTCATACTATTTCTTGGAGATTTTTTATTCCTTATAAATAAAATTAATCTGCTGCGGTCTGGGCTAAGCAACCAACCACTTGGGGACTCATTACGATAACCGTAAGAAAAATTAGTCCAAACGTTAGCTCCTCCTAAAGTCATTACTTAGTGATACATGTGTACTACTAATATAAATACATTAGAAATGGATCGTCAAGTATTTTGGCAAATAAATTATTTATACTGATAGAGAACAAAAACAGCTCAGTTATTCCAAAAAAATAAAATACCCACCAAAAGCCTGTTTTAACAAACATTTTGATAGGTAACACCGGATCCCCGTCAGTTCTCTGCTGCATCGACCTGGAAATGCCAGAAGAGGATTCAAAGTGGGCTTTCGTTTCCGATTACAAGATCGGTTTACTACCGCATCACGACAGTCTCCTCATGTCGAAAGAGAGTCAGATCAGAGCACATAAAGAAGAACTTAACCAAAGATCCAGTAATTTAACTCTAACTTATTTTTTTATGCATTTGGAGATGGCCAAATGTCTCTCACCATAGTTAATAAAACTTGAGCCTCATCATATCTTTCTGAATGCGTTTTACCATTTAATAAAAATGTGATATGAGCCATTTTTCTTCCCAGAATTTCGCGAGATTTGCCATAACAATGAATATTAGAACCCTCAATTTCAGATAACATTTTAATTCTGGTTTCCATTGAGATTGGGAAATTCTTTCTTAATCCCAGTAGATTTAACATAATTGCCCCTTCACAGTTCATTTTAATTTCAGGTGGCATTATCCCAGAAGAAATGCAAACATATTGATCAAACTGACTTGAAGTGCAAGCTTCAATTGAGAAATGAGCTGAGTTATGTGTTCTAGGAGCTATTTCATTAATTAAAAGACCATTATCTCCATAAAAGAATTCGATAGCTAAAACTCCAACGTAATTAAGTTCATTGACTATTGAAGAGAAAATATTTATCGCAAATAAGTTCAAATCATATTCATTTGTTCCAGGTGCAAGAACCCAATCACAAACATGGTTTGATTGGAACGTCTCAACTATTGGAAAGAATCTTATCTTACCGGTCCTATCTCTCGAACCAACAAGAGCCAGTTCTTTTTCATACTCTATCCATTCCTCTATCAACCATTCATTAGAACTATTCTCTTTTAAAAAAGAATCTAAATCTTCTTTTGTCTTTATTTTTCTGTTCCCTTTGCCGTCATATCCACCTTTATTTGATTTTGCCATTAGAGGAAAAATCCAATTATTGATTTCCTCATCCGAGAGATTTTTAAAATCTTCAATACTTATCCATTTTGGGCAGGGAATATTCATTCTGTCTATTAATTTTTTTTGAGAAAACCTATCTACTAATGGCTTAATTGCATTAAGGCTTGGAACAAAAATATCTTTATTGTCAATTAAATTTAATTTATCAATTTTTATCCATTCATTTTCAAAAATTATTTTTTCACACTCATTAATTAATGATTTATTACCTCTTATCTTTAAAGGATCAGCTTCTATGACATGATCTGCTTTTAAGCCAGCTGGATCATCACAAGATTTTGTTTGCACACATACTTCTAGATCTCTTTTTTTTGCTGCCTCGGTTAGCATCAAAGCCAGTTGACCACCTCCAATTATTCCTAGGGAATAATTTTTCTTAATATCGTTTATATTTTTTTTAAAACTCATAGCATGATTTTATTACCATTTCTAATTCTTAACAACTGAATTTTTAAGGATCTAGAGCTTAGATTTTGCTAATATATAAAGTATTTAATACCAAATATTTATAAATTTTAACTAGGTAATCAATTGTGAATAAGAGAAAAATATTAGTCCCATTAGGTGATAAGTCATACGAAGTAACTCTAGAAGCGGGGATACTGAATAATATCAGCGAAGAACTTTTAAAAATTGAAATAACAAAGAATAGAAAAATACTTGTGATTTCAAATGAAGAAATATCAAATTTGTATGGAGAAAAATTTTTAAATAACTTAAAAGATAATAAATTTCAGGCCAAAATGTTCCTTATCAAGGCTGGAGAATCATATAAAAACTTAAAAACCTTAAGTGAAATATATGATGTAGCATTTGATTTTGGATTAGATAGAAATTCAATAATTATTGCCCTTGGAGGAGGAATTGTTGGAGATGTAAGTGGTTTTGCAGCTGCGACTTGGCTGAGAGGTATCGAATATATTCAGATTCCAACAACATTATTATCAATGGTTGATTCATCTGTGGGAGGAAAAACAGGAGTAAATCATCCAAAAGGTAAGAATTTAATTGGAGCTTTCAATCAACCTAAAGCAGTTTTTATTGATCCAGAAACTTTAAAAACTTTGCCCAAAAGAGAATTTAGTGCAGGCATGGCCGAAGTAATAAAATACGGAGTAATAAGAGATAAAGAACTTTTCGAATACTTAGAAATTGAAAAAAACAAAAATGAACTCATAAATCTCAAAAATGAATATCTAATTAAAATAATTAATAGTTCAATTAAAACAAAGTCTCATATTGTTTCTCAAGATGAACATGAAAATGGTGTTAGAGCAATATTGAATTATGGTCATTCTTTTGGTCACGTTATTGAAAATCTATGTGGATATGGCAAATTTCTACATGGTGAGGCAATATCAATTGGTATGAATATTGCGGGGAAAATAGCAATTGAGAAAGGGTTATGGTCTAAAGAAGAATTAGAGAGACAGAAGAATCTTTTGAAGAGTTACGATCTTCCTACCGAGATCCCCAAAATAAATAAAGAAGACGTTTTAACAATACTTATGGGCGATAAAAAAGTTCGTGATGGCAAAATGAGATTTATATTACCGAAAGAAATTGGTGCTGTTGATATATATAATGACGTAGAAGATTCATTATTTTTAAAGTTTTTTTCTTAACGCAAACAGGTTGAATTTATATTCATTTTCTTCTCATTAAACTTTTTAAAAACAAACCACTTAAAATCACCTAAACAAACAGGATCAACGAGTCTAAGTAATGCCTCTCTTCTTAAAAGGGCATTTGATAAATCCTCTTTAATTTCTTTCTGAATCCCATAAAGTCTCTCCGCCAATCCAAGTGCCAACAAAGCCTCCCCTTGTTTAGTTATGCCAACAGTATCAAATCCAAGAGTTTCAGCATCATTAATTAAAGTTTCTATGCACACATGAGATGTCAAATCGCAATTTCCAGGAGAATCTAGGACATTGTTCGTCATTTTTTGATTTTCATAAGAAACTATCATCCCATAAGAATTTTTAGAGGTGTAGTATTTTTTGGCTTCTTTAGCGTAATCAATTATCAATAAAATACCATTATTAATTTTTTGATAAATAGCTTTTAACCATTTTGAGTTATCTATATGCCATTCTGTCGTCCATCCTTCAAGAACATATTCAGGCGGGATATTGATTCCTAACTCACTTTTAGCAAGTTCAATACTTTTTCCCAATTCACTTGTAATTGGCATTTCATCAAAATATAATTTATGAGATTTTTTGTCTATAGAAACTGCTTGTCGAAGTAATTTCCCTTTTGAAAAGGTTATTCTCTCTACTGGCAAAGCATCCAAAACCTCATTTGCAAGAACTATGCCATTTATATTATCTTCCTCTACTTCTTCCAAATCTTTCCATAAAATATCAATGCCTAAGTTTAAAAATTCCTCCAATTTATTTTTTTGTTTTTCTACCATCCCTTCATTAGGTTCAATAATTACAAAAGAAACTCCTTCCAAAAAATTCTTATTTTTTTCTAAAAAATATTTAATTAATCCACTCATAAAGCATCCATCTCCTGCTCCAAATTCAATTACAGCTAATTTCTGATTAGGTAAAAAACTATTTTTGAACTGAATCAACCAATCTTCTATTTGTTTACCAACCAAAAAAGCAAAATCATCAGATAAAGTGGGAGATGTAACAAAATCCCCCCGAACGCCTAACTCAGCTTTACCGCTGCCGTAATAACCATTAATAGGATCATTTAATGCAAAATTCATAAAGTCATAAAAACTTATAGTCCCACCCATTTTTATTATTTTTTTTACTAACCAATCTGGATTATTCGCGGGTAAGCTATTCATCGGCGAAAATATAAAAAGACAGAACTTATTTATGCCTTCAAAGATTAACTATTTATTAGGAATATTTCTATCTATATTAGTTTTAATTTCACATAAACCCGTTTTCGCTATAAATAATCCAAATCTCTTACCAGAAGAAAAAACACCAGTAATTGATTTAGCTAAAACATTAAGCCCTAATCAGAAAAAATCTTTAGAGGAAAAGCTCAACAATCTAGAAATTGAAAGTGGGTGGAAAATTAAATATTTATCTCAGTTTGAGAGTTCACCTGGTAGTGCAATAAAGGACTACTGGGATTTAGATGAGACAAGTTTGTTGATAGTTGCTGATCCTAGAGGGGGAAATTTGCTGAACTTTAACGTCGGAGAGGCTTATTTTAATTTTATGCCAAGGTTATTTTGGGTTGAACTTCAAACAAGATTTGGCAATCAATACTACGTTAAAGATCACGGTGAGGATGGTGCAGTATTAGATGCAATTGATTCAGTAAAGATTTGTCTCGAAAGAGGAGGATGCCAAGTTGTCCCTGGCCTACCCAAAGAGCAATATATATGGACTTTATGTACATCGATTCTTGGAGGTTTAGTAGCAGGTTTTGCATCTGCCCCAAGAAAAGAAGGTCAAGTCATTTCAATTGGATTTTTAGCTCTTCTTTCTCCTTTATGGGGAATGTTATTTGGAATTTTTGGTTTGGCACCGATAATATCCAGAACAAATGATTTATTACCTTTATTTAAAAATGGTTTAGCTTTTACAGCCGCAGGAATTGCGGGTTATATCTTATCTCAAACATTATTTTCAAGATATGAAAAGCCCAAAAATACTTAAAATATGATCAGAGATATTTAATCCTAAAAAAATTTATCTTCTTCACGAATTTCACCAGACTCTGAATACCATCGATGAGAAACATGCCTTAATTCCTTATTTTCAAACTCAATCCATGAAAAGTTAATTAGCAATTTCCCATCTTCATCAGTTTTATATCTTGGTACTACAGCAGTGTTGAAGTAAATTGTTCCTTTGCTATCAATTTTAAACATCTCTCTTAAACCAAGATTTCTTTTAAGCCGGTTGTGCATATGACCAAAAATTACAACATCAACTTTTCTTCTCTTTTGTATTTGAGAAATAGCAGCAGACAAATCTCTATCTCCCCAATCTAAAGAGGGTAATTTCCAGTCTTTCCCACAAATGCTTTTAGGTTCTGAACCTAAACCAGAAGGACCAGCATGGGACATAATTATTAAAGGTATATCTTCTAAAGTCTTTTCCGAACATTTGATAATTTTATTTATTGAATCTTGTTCGGTTATAGGTCCATAAACGCCTTTAACTTCTTTTGAAAGATAATAGCCGCCGCCAGAACTACATGGTCTAGCAGACAATAAATTTATTTGATTATTAAAAACTTTCAAATCCCATGCACAATATTTTTCACCAAGAACACGCATCTGCTTTGAGAGAGTTTCGCCTGTAGAATCTTTCCCTCTATCATGATTTCCTAAAATAACAAAAGTAGGAATTTTGATCTCATTGATTTTTTTAATTATTTTGACACTTCCATCCGAAATATCACCAACAAATAAAACAATATTTGGTTTGATAATCGATAAAACTTTCAAGTCTAATTCAGACCATTGACCATGACAGTCACCAACAATAGCAATTTTTAAATTTGTCAGAATTTTTTCTGTTTAAAGGCATATAATCTATTTAGAGATATTCTAAATCCTGACCAGTATAACTTCTACTGCAAAACAGAAATCAGTTCAAAACAAAGAGGATTTGATTTCTGAAATAAAGGAGCGTTGCGGAAAAGCTAATGCAATTATTCTTGCGCACTATTATCAAGCTCCAGAGATTCAGGAAATTGCAGATTTTATTGGCGATTCATTAGATCTATCTAGGAAAGCTGCAAATAATGATGCTGATATAATAATTTTTTGCGGTGTTCACTTTATGGCCGAAACCGCAAAAATACTTAGCCCTAATAAAACAGTCCTATTACCAGATATTAACGCTGGATGCTCATTAGCAGACGATTGTCCTTCAGATAAATTTCAAAAATTCAGAGAAGAAAATCCAGATCACTATGTTGTAAGTTATATAAATTGCACTGCAGAAGTAAAAGCTCAAAGTGATCTGATATGTACAAGCAGTAATGCAGTCTCATTAATTAAAAAGATACCTGAAGATAAAAAGATAATATTTGCGCCAGATCAGAACCTTGGGAGATGGGTACAGAAAAATTCTGGAAGAGATCTAAAATTATGGCCTGGCAGCTGCATTGTTCATGAATCATTTAGTGAAGAAGCACTTCTAAAATTAAAATATCAAAATCCAGGATCAAAAGTAATTGCTCATCCTGAATGTAGTCAAAATTTACTAATTCTCTCAGACTTTATTGGATCAACAAGTAAGCTGCTTGATTTCGTAAGTAAAGATCCATCTAAAACTTACATGGTACTAACTGAACCTGGAATAATCCATCAAATGAAAAAGAAAGAACCTAATAAAATTTTTATTGAAGTCCCAGATATAGAAGGTTGTAAATGTAACGAGTGTCCATATATGAAATTAAATACTTTAGAAAAAATTCTTGATTGTTTGAAAAATAATTCCCCGTCTATCGAACTAGACCCAGAAATAATAAGAAGAGCCTATGTGCCAATAAAGAGAATGCTGGATATGAGTAATTAATTTAATGAAAATACTTTATCTTCCTTATTAATTTTTAGGAATGCATTAAGGTTTGTGGTGTCGGGCTTAAATTCGCTTATCTGATTCTTTCTATTAATTATATTTATTAGCTCTTTTTCACCAGCTCTATATTGTTTATCTTTTCTAGTTCCTATCTCTCTTTGAAGTATAGGGTTTATATTCATTCTTACTTCTATGTCTGGAATAATTCCAAATTTGTTTATATCAGTGCCGTTCGGAGTTAAATACTTAGCGACTGTAACAGTTAGACCTGAACCATCAACTAATGTTCTCATAGATTGAACTAAACCTTTACCAAAAGTTTTCTTCCCGACTAATTTTCCTCTTTTGTTGTCTTTTATTGCACCAGAGACTATTTCACTAGCACTAGCAGAACCCTCATTAACTAAGACAACTAAGGGCTTTTTGGTTAAAGCTTGACCGTTTCCTTTTTTTGTTTCTTTTAAACCATCTTTACTTACCGTACTTACTATTACTCCATTGTTAATGAAGTGCCTTGAGATATCAATACTTGATTCTAATAAACCACCAGGATTACTTCTTAAGTCAAGAACATATCCTGCGACTTTTTTTGTTTCTAAATCCTTAATAGCATCTCTAGTTTCTTTGGATGCATTTGCATTAAATTGTTTAATTCTTACATAGCCAATTGATAAGCCATTTTTGGTTTGATTGACTTTACTTGATACAGATTTTATTTCAATTTTTTCTCTTGATAAAGTCTTAAAAAAGGATTGAGAACCTCTAAGGATTTCAAGCTTTACTTTAGTACCTCTTTGTCCTCTAATTAATTTCACGGCATCCTCAATATTCATACCTTCAGTAGAAATATCATCTATGGATAATATTTTATCTCTAGCTTTAATTCCAGCATCAAATGCTGGGGTGCCCTCTATGGGAGAAATAATAATTAAATCATCAGATTCTTTATCTTTAACTATTTGGATACCAACTCCAGTTAATTCACCAGAGGTATCAATTCTCATTTGATTAAATTCCTTAGGTTCTAAAAATCTTGTATAAGAATCATCTAAATTAGAAAGCATATCTCTAATCGCATCATATGCTTCATTGCTGTCTGAATATGTTTTTGATAAAACTTCTTTTCTTAGATTAATCCAATTGGACTTTTGAAATTTGCCGTTTGAATCAAGAAAATCTCTATATACAATTTGCCAAACATGATCAATTACTTCTTTATAACTATTATTTAAAACTGTTGCCTCTGCAAAATTGTTTAAAAATAACCCAGAAAAGGATGTCGCAAACAGAAATATATATTTTTTTTTAAGCAATTTTCTTATCTTCAAATAATTCGATATTTTTTATTATAAAAAGAATTTATTTATAATTCAAAAATTTGACAAATCCTTAAGGATCAATCCACTTCCCATCATCCTTAATAAGTTGGATTAAAGCATTAACACCCTCATCTTCAGGTACTCTTTTTATCTCTTCTTTTCTTCTATATAAGGCAATAGTTCCTTTACCTTTTCCAACATAACCATAATCAGCATCTGCCATTTCTCCTGGCCCATTAACAATACATCCCATTATTGCTATATCTAGACCCGTCAAATGTGAGGTAGCATTCCTAACTTTATCTACAACTTCTTCTAGATTGAAAAGTGTTCTACCACAACTGGGGCAACTGATGTATTCAACCATTGTTTTTCTTAATCCTAAAGATTGCAAAATTGAATAGCACACTGGTATTTCCTTTTCTGGAGCTTCTGTTAAGGAAACCCTGATGGTATCTCCTAATCCCTCTGCTAAAAGTGTTCCAATTCCAGCAGTACTTTTAATCCTTCCATAATCACCATCACCAGCTTCGGTCACTCCTAAATGTAAGGGATAGTTATATCCTTCTGAGTCAAGCCTATCTGCAATCATTCTGTAAGCTGCCATCATGACCGGAGCCCTAGAAGCTTTCATAGAAATAATTATGTTATGAAAATCAAGCTCATCACAAATTTTGACAAACTCCATCGCAGATTCTGTCATTCCTAATGGCGTATCTCCATAAGTAAAAAGCATCCTCTCAGATAGAGACCCATGATTAACTCCAATCCTTAGAGCTTTGTTTTCAGCCTTTAAAACTTCAACTAAAGGGGTAAATCTTTTAAGTATTGTTTGCTTAATTGTTTCAAATTCCTCATCTGTATATTCAGTTCTTGTAGGGTCTGATTTTTCAAAAACAAACAATCCAGGATTAATTCTTACTTTATCAACATGTTTTGCAACTTCCATTGCAATTTTCATACCATTATGGTGAACATCAGCCACCAAGGGGGTATTGATATTATTTTCTAGTAATTTTGCCTTTATATCTCCTACTGCTTTGGCATGTGCTAAGGAAGGGACAGTTAACCTTACTATTTCACAACCCACATCATGGAGTCTTTTGATAGCTAAGAAAGCATTTTCGACATCCATAGTATCTTCATTTATCATCGATTGAACTCTTACTGGATAATCACTTCCAATAGCTATATCACCCACCATTACTGTTCTAGTTATCCTTCTCTCAATATGAGTTGAATATCTTTTGGAGAGACTATTAACCTCTTTAGATTGAGTTAATGACATTAAAATTCTTTATATTCAAAAAGGATTTCATTAAATTATACGGCATATAGTTTACCACTTACATTCTCTAGGTCTTTCAAAGTTAGATGGTAAGGTTTATTGATTTCTTTTGAAGGAAATCTCAACAAAAAAGATGGATGAAAAATTACCATAATTTCTCTCCCATCTTTTTTAATCCATTGACCTCTTAAATTACTTATAGGATCTTTAACTTCTAAAATAGCTCTCACAGCACTAGAACCAGTAAGTAATATAAATTTTGGATCGACTAACTTTATTTGCTGTAATAACCAAGGTTTATGAATATTAATTTCTCTAGCAGTGGGTTTTCTATTATTTGGTGGACGACATTTAATTACATTACAAAAATAAACATCCTTCTTATAATCAATTCCAGCTTGTATTAATAATTCGTTTAATAACTTACCAGATTTACCTACATAAGGTTTTCCTTCTAAATCTTCCTGGGCTCCAGGTGCCTCACCAATTACTAACAAATCTGCAAATACACTTCCTCTCCCAATTACTAACCTTTTCACCGAAAATAAAACATTAAATATTTTTATCTTAAGAACTCAAAACATGAAAATAAAATAGATTAAGAAAATGAACTAAATTAAACCATAGTGTGATAGTTTTATTTATTCTTAATTTATGCATTTGTCATTATTAAAAGTCATATTTGAAAAGTCATAAGTCAATGAGTCAAGTTAATTTATCTGATCGGGCACTTTCAATTGAGCCTTCTCTTACATTGCAGATAAGTGCTAAAGCAAATCAATTATCTGCAGAAGGAGTAGATATTTGCAATTTAAGTGCAGGTGAACCTGATTTTGATGCCCCAAAAGAAGTTATAGAGGCTACAAGTAAAGCTATATTTGATGGATTTACAAAGTACGGGCCCGCAGCGGGGAATTTAGATCTCCGAAAAGCAATTGCAAATAAACTTCAAATTCAAAACGATTTAAATTATGAATTTGAAAATGTAATGGTCACAAATGGTGCTAAGCAAGCAATATATAATCTTTTCCAAGTATTGTTAAATACTGGAGACGAAGTTATTATTCCTTCTCCATATTGGTTAAGTTATCCCCAGATGGTTAGATTGGCGGGTGGGAAGCCAATTTTTACAAATTCTTCTGCAGAAGATGGATTCAAAATAAATATAGAAGATTTGAAGTCTAAAATCTCTTCAAAAACTAAATTTATAATTATCAATTCTCCTAATAACCCTACTGGAAGAGTTATGTCAAAGGAAGAATTATTACAAATTGCCGATTTAGCTAGAGAAAATCCAAATATCAATATTCTTTCTGATGAGATTTACGAACTAATCCTTAAAAAAGAATTTAAACACTACAGTTTATCTTCATTAGCAAATGACTTAAAAGATAGAATTTTTTTAATAAATGGGTTTGCGAAAGGATGGGCTATGACTGGCTGGAGGATAGGTTATTTAGTAGGTCCCAAAGATGTAATCAAAGCATCCTCAGCATTACAAAGTCAAAGTACAAGTAATGTTTGCTCTTTTGTTCAAAAAGGTGCTTTAGAGGCTTTAAAAATTAACAATGAGTTTTTCTCAATGATAAATAGCCATTATGATCAAAGAAGAAGACTTCTCTATGAGGGCCTTAATAATATAAATGGGATTTATATTGAAGAACCTAACGGAGCATTTTACGCATTTCCAAAATTACCCAACTCCTCAATTACTTCTGTTGATTTCTGCAATAAAGCTCTTCAAGATTACGGATTAGTTGTTGTACCTGGAAAAGCTTTTGGAGCTGATCAATGTATAAGAATATCTTGTGCAGCTTCAGAAATTAAAATAAAAGATGGACTACAGAGGCTTGAAAAAGCAATCTTTGAATACTATTAATTTAACTAAGTTATGTTTAATTTAAAGAATTTACTACTAAGTTCATCTCTATTATTTTCTGTTTTTTCATCACCTGCATTTTCAAATCCCAAAGTTTTAAAAGTTGGAGCAATACCTGATCAAAACCAAGATGTTTTGGACAAAAGATTTAATTTATTTTCAAAAGAATTATCCAAACAACTTGATGTAGAAGTTAAATACATTCCTGTTATTAATTATGTTGCAGCAGTTACTGGATTTAGAACTAAAGATTTAGATTTAGTTTGGTTTGGAGGTTTATCAGGAGTTCAAGCAAGATTACAAACACCTAATTCAATTGTCATAGCTCAAAGAGATATCGATAAGGAATTTAAAAGTGTTTTTATAGTAAACAAAAATTTAGAACTTAACTCAATTTCAAACATTAAAGGACTTAAAAAACTAAAGAATTTAAGATTTACTTTTGGCTCTGAAAACTCAACTTCTGGAAGATTAATGCCAGAATATTTTTTAAATCAAGCAGGGGTAGAAATTAAAGATTTTAAAGGGAAAAAAGCAGGTTTTAGTGGGAGTCATGATTCCACTATAGCTTTAGTTAATAGTGGGGCATTTGATGCTGGAGCTTTAAATAAACAGGTTTGGGAAAACAATCTTAAAAATAATCCCAAAAGAACAAGTAATTTAGAATTATTCTGGATCACACCAGAATATGTTGACTATCATTGGGTAGCTCAAGGTGATCTTGAAAACAGATTCGGGGAAGGGTTTACAAAAGCACTTAAATCAGTAATTTTAAATTTAGATATAAACCAAAAATCACATAAACAGATATTAGATATGTTCAATGCAAAAAGGTTTATAAAGTCAGAATCAAAACAATATAAAAATATAGAGGAAATCGGGAGGAAATTAAATAAAATTAGATGAATAATACTGTCTTAGAATTAGAAAATATATCTTATAAATACAAAAATGATCTGATCCTAAATAAGATAAATTTAAAAATAAATTCTGGGGAAAAAATTGCACTTTTAGGTAAAAGCGGTTCAGGAAAAACTACACTTATATCAGTACTTAATGGCACTATAAAGCCAACTCAAGGTGAGGTTAAATTATTCAATGAAAGTTTCGAGGAATTAGATAAAAAGCAGAAAAGTAAAATAACAACTATATGGCAAGATTTAAGATTAATAGAAGATCTCTCTGCAGAACAAAATGTTAATTGTGGACTACTAGCGGAAAACAATTTTTATTTCGCTTTTAAAAATTTACTAAATATAAGTTCTTTTAAGAAGGCGCATAAATATATGAAATTATGTAGACTTCATAACTCTATTTACGACAAAAAAATCAGAAAACTATCTGGGGGGCAAAAACAAAGGGTGGCTATAGCTAGATCATTAATTCAAGAATCAAATATATTACTTGCAGATGAGCCTTTTAATAATCTTGATCCCAAATTGATAACAACAATTAAAAACCTTCTGCTAGAAAATGTAGATAAAAATAAAACAAAAAAATCCCCAAAGACGGCATTAGTTGCATTACATAGATTAGATTTGCTTAACGATTTCGATAAAGTTATTGGAATAAGGGATGGTAAAATTTTTTTCAATATCAAAAGAAATAACTTAAAGAAGATTCATTTAGAGAAAATATATTAATTAGTTGAACAAATTAAAATTAAACTATACCTCATTATCTTTTCTTCCAATTTTGGTATGCATACCTCTAGGGTATCAACTAATAAACAATATTAATTTTGGAGGATTTAAATTATTCCAAGAATTCTTAATTTCTGCATTTAATCCCAAGATCGATAATGAAATTATTATTACCGTAATTAAGCGATTAAATGAAACTATTTTAATTGGTTTTATTAGTTGGTTAGTAAGTATTATTTTTGGAGCAATTTTTGGAATAATCTCCTCAAATATTTTTTATAAAATCTTTAATATTCCAAATTTTTTCTACCGCATAATAAGGTTTTTTCTAACAATAATTAGATCTATACACGAAGTAGTTTGGGGAATACTATTAATGCAAATATATGGAATAAATTTTTCGATAGGAATAATAGCTATATGTATACCTTATATTGCTGTAAATTCAAAAGTTTTTGCTGAACAATTAGAAACTATTGACTACAAAAGTTTTGAATCTATAAATCAAATTAATGCACCTAAATTTTCTTCTTTACTAACTTTAATATGGAATCCAATAATAAATACATTTAAAAACTTTGGTTTATATCGATTAGAGTGTTCAATAAGAAGTACGGTGATTCTCGGACTTTTTGGTATTGGAGGAATAGGTACCAGTATTTTTTTATCTTTCCAAACTTTGAATTTTAGAGAGTTATGGACTTATTTATGGTCCTTAGCAATTTTGATAATTCTTTCTGGATTAATATTCAAAAAAATAAAATTTAACACTAAAAATAAAATCCTATCTATTTTTTTTATTTCATTTTTTTTCATAACAATTTTATTTTCTTTTTCATATTTTATTTATTTTATTTTTAATAATAATTTTGAAAATTTTAATTCCGCTAGTTATCTATTTAAATCAAGCTCAGATTTAGGATTATTTGATTTCTTAAAACTTATATTAGAAACAATAATTTTAAGTCTTTTATCAACAGGAATCGCAATTAGTTTACCTCCATTAGTAATAGGAATTTTTAACAACAATACTTCTAAAACTTTTATAAAAATTTTTGCATTTTTATTACGTTTAATACCTACCCCTGTAATACTTCTAACTCTATTAACTTTTAATAATCCTTCTGTATCTTTAGCAGCTTTAACATTAGGTCTCCACAACGCTGGTATTACTAGCAAATTACTTTTTACAAATCTAGATAGCCAAGACAAGAGAAATTATATTGCAATGAAATCTCTAGGAATCTCAAAAAAGACTAGTTGGCTATTAGGTTTATTTTCTCAACAAGCAAAAAGTTACTTAGCATATTGCGCTTATAGATCTGACATTATTATTAGAGAAACTGCAATTGTTGGGGTTATTGGAAGTGTTGGTCTAGGTTGGCAATTGCAAGAATCACTAAGTTCCTTCGCATGGCAAGAAGTTACATTAGTTTTGATAGCTTATAGCTCCATCGCAATTATTGGCGAATTAATAAATGGTAAAATCAAAAATAGTTTAACTTGATTTGTAAGAATAATTTGTTAGATCAAGTAATTATTTTTTTTCGGTTATAGTGATTAGTTTACCAAAACAGCTAGTTGTAATTGGAGATAGCTCAGTTTATGGATGGGGAGATAATGAGGGTGGTGGATGGTGTGAGAGGCTTAAAAAAGATTGGTGCAATAACCACAATGGGCCAGTTATTTATCAACTTGGCGTTAGGGGAGATGGGATAGAAAAAGTTTCATCTAGATGGGAAAAAGAATGGTCATCTAGAGGAGAAACGAGAAGAAATAAACCTAAAGCAATACTACTAAATGTAGGTCTTAACGACACAGCAGCAATTGGTCAGAAAAATGGAAGACATCAATTAGATATAGATGGATTTGAATATGGATTAGAGAGGCTAATTAATGAAATGAACTCTCAAACAAATGTATTTGTTATTGGTCTTACACCAGTTGACGAAAGCAAAATGCCGTTCGCAGGATGTCTATGGTACTCAAACGATTTTTGTAATTCTTATGAAAGGAGAATGGAGGAAGTATGCCTCAATCAGAATGTCCCATTTCTTCCTACTTTTAGAGAAATGTACTCTGATAAAAGGAGTAAATATTGGATTACGCATGATGGAATTCATCTAAATTCCGAAGGTCATTTCTGGCTTTTCCAAAGACTTAAAAGCTGGGAGATTCTTACAAAATGGAAGGAATCTTAGGTCTTTCCAAATATTATTAATTTAAAAAATATGAATATAAAATAAGAGCAAAGATAGCAAAAACAGAAGCAATACTTGTCTGAATAGCATTTACCAACTCATTACTTAATTTATATTTGTTTTGAAATTTAGCACCAATAATACTTTCGAAAAGTGTTGCCAAGAATCCAGAAACTACAACAACTATAAAATGATATTTTGTAGAAATAATTGATAGACGAAGCATTATAAGAGCCATAAATATTGATCCCAAAACACTAGCTAATGTTCCTTCTATACTTATTCCTCCCTCAGTTCCCCTATCCACCTTTTTAAGTGAAGTAATTAAGTATGTGTCTTTACCAAATCTTTTCCCAATTTCGCTACCAAAAGTATCGGCCAACTTTGCAGCAAAACTTGCAGCAAAACCTACTTTAAACATCACTACATTGGCAGCATTAAATTTGGTCATAATGGCAAGAAATAATCCTGTAGCTGCTGAGCCCCAGACATTCTCAGGACCTCTCCTCCCGCCTCTTTTTTCAGCAATTCCTTGTGCTTTTTTAAATTTAAAACCTATTTTGGTAACGAGGGATCCAAATAATAAATAAATTACAACTGACATCCATCCCTGCCAAGACAAACATCCCCACAAAATTGTGCCTAAGATGCCTGCACTTACCCAACCACTTTTCGTCATCAAAGGAATCCTGCAAAATATATAAATCAAAATAAAATTAATGCAAAAACCTATAAAAAATTGATTTCTAATTAAATCCATATTTATCTAATTCTTTAATTTCAAATCAATTCTCCACTGATTTAGGATTGATGATGCGTTAATACTAGCCGTCGAAGTTCTTAAGATAGTGTCGGAAAGTTTTACAAAGGTAATGTTATTTTTATTAAAAAAATCAATTTCTTTAGAGGACCAACCCCCTTCAGGGCCAATTACATTCCAAAATATACCTCCTTTTTTATTTCCAAATTCTTGTTGTTTTCTTAACCATTTATTTAAGTCATATGGTGTTTCTTCTCTCGTTATAGAAATTGAAACTCTTTCTTGATTATCTCTACTTTTTAGCCATTTAATAATATCCATACCATTTAAAATAGATGGTTTCCATAATCTCTCACTTTGCTCAACTGCTTCTTTGATAATTGAATTCCATCTCAAAAGCTTTCTTGAAAAATTTAAATTTTTGTTTACCTGTCTTTCTGAAAATAATGGCTGTATATAATCGATTCCTATTTCAGTACACATTTTTAAAATATCCTCAAAACCACTTTTTGGTATAACAACAGCTATTCCTAATAAGTAAATTTCTTGTTCTTGAAATAAGTAAGGTTTTTTTAATTTAATTATTTCTAAACAATCATTTTTAACTTTTATAGCTTTCCATAATGAACCCTCTCCATTAGTTATAAATATTTCTTTACCATTTTTTATCCTCATTACTTTATTTAAATAATGAGCCTCTTCTTTAGAAAGTTCTAAATTATTGTTCTTAATATTTTCAATTCTTTCATGGGTAATAATTAATCTTGTTAAGTCTTCCATCTAAAACACTTAATCTTTGAAAACCAAATCTTCATGTTCTTCAATTGCCCAATCATTATTTTCACCCCCAATAATTAACTCTTCAATTTTTACATAATTATTTGATATCTCATTCAAAGAATTAATTAATATATCTATTGAAATGGAGTCTGAAGTTCCAAAATCGACCCAACATCTTCCCCAAAGATTTTGATATTCCATAACTCCTAAATTATGCATTAAGGCTGGAAGAGATTCATTTTTTTGATCGTTATCGTAGGACATCCAACTTAGTTCGGAACCCTCTTCATGAGTTTGCAAATTTTCAGAATTAAATCCACCTAACCTTCCTAAAACGTACCAACTATCAAAAACACCATCTAAATAATTTTTTTCATCTTGAGTAGGCGATTCTGAAAACTTGATCCATATCCAACAATTAAAAGGATCAACTTCCCTAAAATTAATATTCATATTGACTAATAACTTTTTAGATCTACAGCTATTATAAGTAAGTTATTACTAGATTAAAATTTATACCTATAACTTAATTAATAATGCTTGACTTAAAAGAAATATCATATCAACCCCAAACTGGTGAAAGAAAAATAATAGACAATTTAAATTTAAAAGTTCATGAAAATGAAATCATTTTAATTTGCGGCAATAGTGGTTCTGGGAAAACAACACTACTCGAAATAATAAGCGGATTAACAAATCCGCAAAAGGGAAAAATTACTTGGAAGAATAAAATTTTGTCTTCTAGACAAAGAAGATGGTTTTGTGGAGTAGTATTCCAATTTCCTGAAAGATACTTTATAGGTACAACCATTGGTAAAGAATTAAAAATAGGCCATAAATCTTTAAGAGAAAAAAATATAGAAATAGTTTTAAATAAAGTTGGTTTGAAAAAAATTAATCTGACTCAACCACCAGAACAGCTAAGTGGCGGACAACAAAGGCGGTTAGCTGTAGCAGTTCAACTACTTAGAAACCCCTCAATTCTTTTACTTGATGAACCAACTGCTGGATTAGACTATTCAATGAGAAATGATGTGAAGAATTTAATTCTTGATTTAAAAAATAAAAATACAATTATTATTGTTACTCATGAACCTGCATTATTTGAGGGAATTCCTTCTAGGATATTATCCTTGGAAAAAGGGAAAATCAAAAGTTTTATGAAAGAAAATCATGCAGGATAGGATAGTTCGGGCTACTGCAGCCAATGGAGGAATAAGATTAGTTGCGGTCTTAACGACAGAATCTTCTTTAGAAGCAAAAAAAAGACACGGCCTTTCTTACTTAACCACCTGTATCTTAGGCAGAGCATTTAGTGCTTCACTGCTTTTAGCAAGCTCGATGAAAATAATGCATGGGAGAGTCACTTTAAGAGTTAGATCTGACGGACCTTTAAAGGGATTACTAGTTGATGCAGGTAGAGACGGGAAAGTTAGGGGTTATGTAGGGAATCCTAATTTAGAATTGGACCTAGTCAAAATAGATAATAATAAATATTCTTTTGATTTTACAAAAGCATTAGGTACAGGATATTTAAATGTAATTAGAGATAGTGGATTTGGAGAACCCTTTACAAGCACTGTTGAATTAGTAAATGGGAATAT
Source organism: Prochlorococcus sp. AG-424-E18 (assembly GCA_003210155.1). Classification (GTDB taxonomy): domain Bacteria; phylum Cyanobacteriota; class Cyanobacteriia; order PCC-6307; family Cyanobiaceae; genus Prochlorococcus_A. The sequence continues at coordinate 31,463 of QCNC01000009.1, forward strand.
TGCTGAAGACTTAGCTTCATATTTATATCATTCAGAGCAAACTCCCTCTGCTGTATTTATTGGAGAAAAAATTCAAAATCAAAGTGTTATTTGTAGTGGTGGCTTATTAGCTCAAGTATTACCTAAAAAAGATACTGACCCTCTGCTAGTCTCACTACTTGAAGAAAGATGCAAAGAAATTAATTCTTTCAGCGAAGATCTATTTAAGTCAAAAGATAATCTTCTTGAGTTAATTAGAAATATATTTCCCAATATTGACGATAAATCAATCTCTGAAAAAGCTCGTTCTCAAGAAGTGAGTTTTAAATGCAAGTGTTCCAAACAAAGAAGTTTAAATGCGATGAAAATGCTTGATAAGAGCGAGTTAGAGGACATCCTCAAGAAAGATGGCAAAGCAGAGTTGGTTTGTGAATTTTGTAAAAATAAATATCTTATAAACTATGAAGAAATTAAATCTATAATAGAAAATCAATCATAAAAAAATTACGCCTAGCCATAAAATAACCATGGCCGGAATACTTTGAATTTTTTGTATTGATAAAGAGTTGTTTGATACTTCCTGAATGAAAGAATTATTTTCAAGCAATCCACCAAATATTAATCCTATCGAGAGAAAGGTAACACTCCAACCCAGAGAACCTATAAATCTTTTCCCTGATTTAATTTGAGTATAGGTAAGTATTAATGTTGAGATAGAGAGTAAAAGTCTATTATTAGAGTCTGGACTGAAAAATAACAAAATTAAAAATAATAGCCCAACAGATATTTTTATTGAAAGATTATCAAATGAGGGGGTAGTTATTTTTGGCAAACTATACTGACTTGAATTGTTAGAGTTATTATTTAAATTTTTTATCTTAGAAAGAAGTGGGAAGTTATTATTGGTAAATTGATTGATTTGTTTTTCTTTTTTTGAGGCACTCACAGCTTCATAGCTTACATTTCCTGATTGCCTGGCTTTCAAACTACCCATGAGTAATTGATCAAAGGAAGATTCTATTTTCGCTTTTAAAATTAAGTCTTCACCAGCCTCTTTAACTTTAATATCTCTAGCCTTCTGAATATCCTCAAAAGCAGCGCCTTCTTTGACACCTAAAATTTCATAAGGTGATTTTTCGTTATTATTTTTATTACTGTTTGAGTCCAAAATTTTTTACCAATACTAACAGATTAACTAATTTTATAATCCATTAAGACTTTATAAAACAATTGGTTCGACTCCACTAACAACGGGCGCAACTTTGTTTAAATTTAATTGATTATTGTCTTCAACAAACTGATTTAGATTCCACTCATTTTTGAAAAGAATAACTGGCCTATTCCAACAATCTTTAACTATTTTACAGTTGAATATTCTGCCTAGTTTATCAATAGCTGGCCATCCATCAGAAATCCATCTAGCCAATTGATATGGCATTGCTTCAAGATTTGCATCTACACCATATTCACTTTTTAATCTGTGAGTTACTACCTCCAACTGCAATTGACCAACGGCTGCGAGTATAGGGTCTCTTTTACTCTCATCAAAGTCATATAGAATCTGAACAGCTCCTTCTTCTCGAAGTTCATTAACACCCTTTCTAAAGTTTTTAAATGCTGAGGGATTTGGATTTCTTAGCCAGCTGAATATTTCAGGACTAAAGGATGGTATGCCCTCATATTCCAGATGAGCACCCGTATAAAGAGTATCTCCAATAGAAAACATCCCTGGATTATTTAAACCAATAACATCTCCAGGATAGGCATCATCAACTACTTCTCTATCTTGCCCAAATATTTTTTGTGGTCTTGATAATCTAATTGTTTTCCCAGTTCTGGAATGTTTAACTGACATATCCTTTTCAAATTTGCCACTACAAACTCTTATAAAAGCAACCCTATCTCTGTGCTTTGGATCCATATTTGCCTGAAGCTTAAAAACAAAACCACTAAATTCATCGCTTGCAGGTTCAATATCCCCTTTATTACTATTTCTTGAAGTTGGTTTTTGTGCCATTTTTAAAAAACTATCTAAGAATGGCCTTACGCCAAAATTAGTCATGGCAGATCCAAAGAAAACTGGGGTTAAAGAGCCATTAAAAACTTTTTCTTTTTCAAATTTAGATCCTGCCTCATCAAGAACCTCCAATTCTTCTAGTGAGTTTTCAAGTAAATCTCTCTCTACATATTTTGATAGCTCTTTATCTTCAAGACTTAATCTTTTCTCATTCGATTGTTTTCCTCTCACTGCTTTATCAAATAAAATCACCTCTCTCGAAAATCTATCAATAACCCCTCTAAATTCCTCGCCACTCCCAATTGGCCAGTTTATAGGTAGGGTATTTAATCCAAGTTCTGATTCAATTTCATCAAGTAAAGAAAATGGCTCTCTTCCTGGTCTATCCATTTTATTTATGAAAGTAAATATTGGTATTTTTCGCATCTTGCAAACTTCAAACAATTTTCTAGTTTGAGGTTCTAGTCCTTTAGCAGCATCTTCCAACATAACTGCATTATCAGCAGCAGCTAATGTTCTATAAGTATCTTCGGAGAAATCTTGGTGTCCTGGTGTATCTAGTAGATTAATTACAGATCTTTCATATTCAAATTGCAATACAGTTGATGTAATAGAAATACCTCTTTGTTTCTCAAGTTCCATCCAGTCTGAGGTGGCTTTTCTCTGATTACCCCTAGCTTTTACTGCTCCTGCCTGTTGAATGGCACCTCCATACAAAAGAAGCTTCTCGGTAAGAGTCGTTTTCCCAGCGTCTGGATGTGAAATAATAGCAAAATTTCTTCTTTTATTTACCGCGTCCAGTATTTCTTTATTATTTAGAATTTTAGTACCTAAGCTCATTTATATAATATAAGGGCCTTTCACTTAGTTCTTAAACATTACCATAGACTATTAAATAATTTTCACCTTCCTCAAACACATCTAAAGAGGATAGATCATTCTCTGAGATAAAATTTTTTAACTCTTTAAAAGTATAAGAAGCTCTTAAAGAGGCATAATAATCATTAGTTAAAATCTCATTATATTTGATTGAACATTGTGCTTTGAGTTCTAAAGCAGACTTTTCATCTAATGGCCTTTTTAAGTCCTTGTGAAAATTTACAGTATTATTACTAGATAAAATTCTTATTGTGTTGAAGAAATCTTCAAGATTGGTAATGTGATGAATCAAACTGTTGCTTACGAGTAAACTAATTCTTTTTTTAAATAAAAAATTATTTAACTTAATGTCTTTGATGTCAGAACAAATGTAGCGTAAATTTTTTAATTTTTGATTATTAGAAATACTTTTATTATATTCTGCTCTCAAAATCATCTCTTTAGAACCATCTATTCCTACGACTGCAGTATTAGGCCATTTTATTGCTAACTTCTCAGAAATATTTCCTGGGCCACATCCTAAATCAACTATTAAATCTTTTTCACCTAAAGAAATATTTTTTTTCAAAAGATATTGATTTATTTGATTAATTAGATTAACTTCCCCTTCTGAAAAATCAGCTTCGTCATAAGAGATGACCTGCTCTTTTTCTTCCATTAATTCAGGTTCGGGGACTCTTTCCATATCCTTTTTTGAAACAAAGATTTCATATTAAACATAATTCTACACAAACCGTTAAATAGTGGTAAGAATAGTTGCAGACGCCACAGGTAGAGTTATTCTTCCAGTACGGGTTATTTACATACGTTTTTTTATCGTGACTGTTGCACCAAATAAAGCTTCTTCAGAGAGCAATTCCAATAATCTTAAAAAAGATGATTTTCCAAAGACTGCGCCAGCTGCTTACCCAGTTTTTTTCAGATCTTATAGTAGAAAAACTTCATCTGGCAAAAGGGAGAACTGGAGCGAAGTAGGCGAAAGGAATTTATCGGGATTAAAAGAATTAGGAAAACTTTCTGAAGAAGAATTAATCCTAATGAGAGAGATGCAAAGTAACCAAAAAGCTCAACCTTCAGGAAGATGGTTATGGATAGGCGGAACCCCTTGGATTAATAAGAACCAAAATTTCTCAGGAGCATACAACTGTACCTCAACAAACTTAATTGATTGGGAAGCCTTCGCATTAATGATGGACTTAGCAATGATGGGATGTGGAACAGGTGCAATAATTGAGCCTCATTTTATAAATAATCTACCTACTGTAATTAACAAAATAAACATTAAATCAGTCAGTGAAGTTGGAATAACCCCTAAAGATCAAAGAGAAGAAAAGTCATCATTAGAAATTAAAGGAAAAGATCTTCATATCAAAGTTGGAGATAGCAGAAGAGGATGGGTAGATAGCTATAAATATCTTCTTGAGGCATCAAGTAACGAGAGTCTTGAAAGAGAAATTGATGTTTATATTGATTTGGAAGATATTAGGCCTGCTGGAGAATCATTAAAAGGTTTTGGTGGTATGGCAAATCCTATCAAATTGAAAGATCTTTACTCTAGAGTCGCATCACTTCTTGGAAAGGCAATCGGTAGGAAATTAAGTACAGTAGAGTGTTGTTTATTAATTGATGAAGCTGCAGTAACCATAGTTGCTGGGAATATAAGAAGAAGTGCTGGAATGAGACAATTTGCTTCAGATGATAAGGAAGCCGCATCAGCAAAAGAAAATTTATGGAGTCAAGATGAGAATGGTAATTGGAGAATAGATCCTGAAAAAGATGCCCTCAGAATGGCCAATCATACTAGGGTTTACCATACAAAACCCACTTACCAAACTGTTTTGGATGCAGTAACAAAACAATTCCATTCAGGTGAGGGAGCCATTCAATTTGCACCAGAAGCAATCGCAAGGTCAAATGCAGATATTCTCAAAGATGATGAATTGAGAAAGGAATTTATTGAAATCTACTCAGAACAAGGCAAGGATGAAGCGAGAAATTGGATAAATAGTAGTTATGGTCCTTTTTCAGAAGAAGAGTTAGACCACAGGATGAGCAGATATGGACTTAACCCTTGTGGGGAGATCTTGGGAAATGATTTCCATTGCAATTTGGCTGAAGTTCATTTAAATCAGATTGATCCAGGAAATTTTGAAGAGCAAAAAAAAGCTTTTAAAGCAGCCGCTCTTTCTGTAGCATGCTTACTTAATCATGAGTTTGAAGTTGAGCGTTACAGAAAAAGTAGGGAATATGATCCTATCGTAGGTGTAAGTTTCACTGGATTATTTGATTTTTGTGTCCATGCCTTTGGAACGCCATGGTTGAAATGGTGGGAAGCAGGAAGGCCAAATAGCGAAGAAGGGAAGGCCTTCAAAGAAAAGGAAGCTAAATTCTTAGATTCTTGGAGAAAAATAGTAAAAGAAACTGTATGGGAATATTGTGATAAGCATAATCTAAGGAGACCAAATAGATGCACAACAGTTCAGCCAGCTGGAACTAAAAGTCTTCTTACTGGAGCAGCTCCAGGTTGGCATCCTCCAAAGGCTCAAAGATTCATAAGAAGAATAACTTTCAGAAAAAATGACCCAATTGCTTTAGCTTGCATGGATTATGGTTACTCAGTTGTTCCATCTCAATCTGATAAAGATGAAAATGGTTGCTTGCTCGATAATCCATTTGATCCGAGATGTACAGAATGGTTAGTTGAAATCCCTACAGAAGTTAGTTGGGCAAATATAGACGGCGCAGACCAAATAGACATCAATAACTTCTCAGCATTAGCTCAATTTGATTTTTACATGCAAGTGCAGAAATTTTACACAGAGCATAATACCTCTGCAACCGTAGAATTTAGAGAAAATGAAATCGAGGATTTAGCTAAGGCTATTCATAATGCAATAGAAAATAATGAGGGATATATTTCAGCAGCATTGCTGGCTAGATTTAGTGCTAACGCTACTTTCCCGAGATTACCCTTTGAACCAATAAGTAAAGAGGAATATATATCATTGCAGAATAAAGTAATAGAAAGGAAAGTCAATAACGATTTCTTTGACGCTCTTAATAAATATGATGTTGGAGAACTATCTGAAGCAGGACCAGCAGGTTGTGATTCAGATAAGTGCTTGCTTCCTCTTGCTAAACCAAAAGATTAAATTTTAAATAATTTGTAAATAAAAAATATAAAATAGTTTTTAAAAATTTAATTTATGGCTACCTCTTAAATAGGGACATAAATTATTTATGACATTAAGCTTAAATATTGGGAATATGTTTAATGATTCCTACAGTCATGCATTGGTGGATGAGCTAAGAAAAAGAACATCAGAAGAGGAAATCTTAGATTTTGAGGAAAAATTTAACTCCAAAAACAAAAAAAATCTACACGTTTATATATGTAGATTTCTAAAAAATAGATCAATATCCAGAGGGCTAGCCTCTAGATGGTTAATAACCATAATTGAAAACAAAGAATCAAAAATTGATGCTTTGCAAAAATAAAATATTTAGGTCAGCCCTGATAGTTTCCATAGAGCAATTCCAAAAATTGAGAATCCCATAATAAAAGTAAAAGCCAAAGCATTTACCAATTGGACCTTATCATTCATTCTGTTTGCGAATGGTAATAATTGAGCAAATAATGGAGTCTCTTCAACTATTGCAGATTTTTTTACTGTAGGTTTTTTGCTTCTAGAAAACATAAAACAAATATCATAATCTTAAGAATTTTACATTTAAAAGTTCATTAAATAAAAAATACTTCTCAAAAACGAACAAAATGTAACCTGTGAGAAATTAAGCCGGGATTATGATAAATATTTTTATCATAAACCTAATCTATCATTAATATATTAAGTTTATTTATTAAAAGCCTAGACAAATAATTTTAATGGATGTTACTATTAATTTGTAGCAACCGCTACCAAAACGCTCAACTTGCGTATAGCAAGCCGCAAATCGACTTAAGCCATGGAACGGGGACTTAAGCGAAACCGGAGCTAAAAAAATGACTCTAATTTACAGAGGACAAAAGTACGTCCAGAACAAAGAAGCAGCTAAAAAGCAGCACAATGAACTAACTTATAGAGGAAAAACTTACACAAGCTAGTTTATTTAACCATTAAAAAAAAAGCCACTTTCAGTGGCTTTTTTATTATCCATTCTTAGACTAAACAATAACTTAATACTTCTCACAAGCATTAAAATAATATGATTCAATTGCATTTATATATTAGATAACAATGGCAGACCAAAAACCTTTATTTAAAGCACCTTATGACATAAAAGATGTTAGTGCTCTTTTCGCCATAGTTGCCTTCGTTTTAATTATCGCTGCCATAGTTGGGAATAACTTATTTGGTTTATTTCAACAAAATGTCAACTTTGGGTGATTTTTTTTGTGGCCTAAATTTTTGGACTAAATGTGACTAATAATTGACTGTTATAACGACTTAACCCCTCATTTTTAAATAAAATTTCTCTCTCAGACAAGTTTCTTGAAATAAATTTTTAATCTTTGAATTAATAGACTATGACTAATTTCTTATGTTATAGTTTTGAAGTTCAACAAAACTGAATAGCCTCTGGAGGGGTGGTCGAGTGGTTTAAGGCTCTAGTCTTGAAAACTAGCGTGTCTGCAAGGGCACCGTGGGTTCGAATCCCACCCCCTCCGTTCAAATAGAAAGAACCGAATAATATAAACGCCCTTTTGAAACGTTCTTGTTAGTATGATTTTTATTTAGATTATGAGTAAAGGATTTGCCACAGATAGTTTAATAACCAAAAAGTCGAAAAAAAAAGTTATTTCAAACGAACCGCAAGGCAGATTAATATCTTGGTCTCCTTGGCCTCCTGCTAATTTTCAAACACGCTATCCTGCTTTCCCTTTTGTTCTTACAATATTGATTATAGTAATAGGGCAATGGTATCTTTCTCTACTCAGGTGACCCGAAACTGATTTTTTATTTAAATTAGGATGAATTAAGTTTGAGAATTTATTTTGTTTTTTTCAATTTTATTATTTGCCCACTTGCAAGCGGCAATCATCCCAATATTATTAGGTATTAGATCGATCAATAAATTCAAACATATAAGTAAGAACAAATTGATACCTTTCGGTTTTGTTTTTTTAGGATTGGCATCGATTTCTGAAATGATAGATCATACTCAAACGTCTTGGATTTATGTAGATCACTCCTCTTTATTTAATTGGTTATTTTATTCTTTCCTATCTTTAGGTCTAACATGTTTATCAATATCAGTTATAAAAAATAAGTTTATTCAAAAAACTAATTTTTGCATTTCTTTATGTTCAATAATCTCATATTTTTTATTTGATAAAACTATTGCTCTCCTTTTTCAAGTAATAATAAGTATCCTGCTAATTATAAATTGGCAAAGAGTTTTTAAAGATTGGCTTTTTATTCTTTACCCAATATTTGGTATTTTTTTTACGACTTTCTTTGGCTCAAGGCTCTCAATTAGTGGCGATCAATTTTGGCATGTTTTAATAGGCCCATCTGGAACAATTAGTGTTCTTACCTTTTATTTAGTATTAAAGAGATCGGACAAAAAATTTACTTAAGATTCTTATGAAAATATTTGTATTTGTAAGTTTTATAGTGTGCTTAGTCACAATAATCTCTCCAGTTGAAATCTTTGCTGATACAGCACTTGATGTTTATATGAATGATTTTTATTCTAAATCGAATGAAGCTAGCCAGATTCTTAAAGAAATCGAAAATAGTTTAAAAGAGGGATCAAGAAAAAAAGTATGCTCTAGGCAAAGAGAGGCCGCAAGATTAGGTCTACTAGCTAATAAATCATTAATTAAAGCCTTTGAAATAGAGGGAGCAAATCCGCCAATGCAAGCGATAAAGGCAAGTCAACAAAGATGGGAATCTATTCTGAATGAGTGCTGAAGAAAATCAGTATATCAATAAATCTTTTTAAATTTGCATTCTTACAGATTTACTAATTATGGGAATTTCAGGTTCAACTCCATAAATACATTGAGAAATCGAATAAATAAAAATACATAGTGTAAATATAAAAATTATTGAGCCTAATGCAACTATGGGAAATATTCTCAAGAGATAAGAAATTATTATTAAAGCAATATCAATTAATAAAGCTTGGCATGCGTTATATCTAACGAAATAGGGAACATTTGGATTTCTTACTAATCCAGCAAACAAAATTATAAATAATAAAAAACTACCAAAAGGCAAAGATTTTTCAATTATTGCTATCGGAAAAGTTAGTAATAATAGTATTTTTAAAAAAGAATATTTATAGAACAAAAAATATCCAAAAGGTATTGATGCCTTTAATGGCAAAGTATACAAAAATACTGATGAGAGTCTTTGGAATATCTGATTCAATATATTATTGAAATTTCGTATTTGTATTTTAACCTAATTTTTTGAACATAATAAAAAGACTTACTTTCGAAAAAATCAACTTTGGCAGATGGTTATTAAATATTAGATAATTGATTCAGGTTCATAATTCAAAATGCGTATCCTACATACAATGTTGAGGGTTGGAGATTTAGATAAATCCATTGATTTCTACGTCAATAGATTAGGAATGAATTTATTGCGAAAAAAGGATTACCCTCATGGAAAATTCACTTTGGCATTTGTTGGTTATGGCTCAGAAAAAGAAAACTCAGTAATTGAATTAACTTATAACTGGGACAAAAAGTCTGAAGACTATGAGCTTGGAGATAAATATGGTCATATAGCTATTGGAGTAAAAGATATTCATCTAATTTGCCAAGGATTAGAAAAAAATGGTTGCAAAATAACAACCAAACCTAAAACAATGAAAAACAGTACTACTGTCTTGGCTTTTGTTGAGGATCCTGATGGTTATAAAATTGAACTTATTGAAAGAGATTAAAAGCTCAGAAGTTTTTAATTAAATAAACAAATAACTAAAATTTAAAAAAGATTGAATTATCAAATATATCGTTTTCAATTAGTAAAAAAATACCTCTAAGATCACTTTGGATTGATTCTGCAGTTTCAATTATTGTAAAAGATTATTTCTAAGACGAGGAATTATTAAAAATTAAATTTTAATTTTAAACAATCTATATTAAATCAATTTAGAATGTCTAGACAATCTATATAGATTTATATATTATAGAATTATCTTATATAGCTTATGCCTAGTAATTGGTCAAAAATAAGAGATGAATGGCTTGATAGAACCGCTGTTGCGAAAGATGATGCTAAATGGGCATTAGAAGCTTTAATTAATTCTGAAGAAGAGTTATTTGAAATAGAACAAAAAATAAAGAATAAAGAGGACGCTATAAGCCAAGTAAAATTTTTGAAGAAAAAGGTTAAAGAAACTATTTCCTCTAAAGAAATTAGTCTCGATGATATTGCATTAAATACTTCAAATTCAAACAAAGTACAGATCTCAGTACCATCAAATCTTACTTATCTTTTGAAAGTTTGGGCCGCAGCAGAAGGAAGAGATCTATCAAGTGTTGCTTTTCAATGTTTAGAAACTGGTATAAGGGAAATGAAAAGCAAAGGTTCAATACCTTCAATAGCAGTAAATAGATATGACTCGGCCTGTCAAAAGAGGATTGCACTAGCGGAAGTAAACAATCTATTGGAGAAATACGAATTAGCTCAGGATGAAATCAAATAATTATGAATAACAGAAAAATCATTAAAGGATACAAAACATTAATATCATCAAGATTTAATGTAGATACTTCTGTAGATAAATCTAAAGATGGAATAATTTATACTCTTTATTCTGATGCATTTAATTCACTTAAAGTTGGTTTTGCTGAAAATGATAAGGTACTAGAAAAAAAATTATCAAGTGAAGCATTGATATTATTGGATATGAAAAAAGGCAAAAAGAAAGATCTATGTTTATTAATAACCACTCTAAAAGAACTTGGCATCAAATATTCAGACAATTTTTATTTCAAATACTCAGGTTCTTTAATGAAACATTTATCTACTCTAGGTTGGCCTGTTGGAAGATCACTATATAAACAAAGAAAGATTAAAAAAGAACTTGTATGTGCATAAATTTAAATGTAATCGCACTCTAAAGTTTCTCTGGTTTCTCTTTTTGTGATTGGATTAGTTCCAGTAGCACTTTCACAAAATTTCCTAATAATATCTTTTGGCAAAAAAACATTTGTGAAGTCAGCGCCTTGTATTTTTACATTTTGAAACTGGGTACTATAAGCAAAAGAATCTTCCAAGTTAGTATTTGATAAATCTGTTCCATCTAAAACAGCGGAATCTAACGTTACTTCTCTTAAGTTGGAGTTACTTAAATTAGTATCTTTCAATTTTGCTCCATAAAGAGTCGCATTTTGGAGCTCACAACCTGACAAATTTGCGTCTTGTAAATCAGTCAAATAGAAAGTTGCGCCTTTTAAATCAGATCCAGAAAAATCAGCCCCTACCAATGATTGTTTACCATAATCCAACGCAGCGAAGCTTCTAGAAGGGAGGGTTAAAACAACTATAAAAAAAGTTAAAATTATAAATCTCATTTGTTTGAGTAGTATTTCAATAAATTCTAACTTCTTAAGCTGAAATCTAAAAATTAATTATTTACTGAATGCTATATTTATTGAAATAGCAACTCACGAAATAGATTTTGGATATAAGTCCTTATGATGCAATTGTTGTAGGTTCTGGAGCTACAGGAGGAATAGCAGCACTTACATTGGCAGAACAAGGGATCAAGGTTTTAGTAATAGAAGCAGGCCCTCAAGTTAAAAGGCATGAAGCTAGTAATCTTGAGCCAAAAAGTACATTAAAAAGATTATCAGGAGTAATAACAAAAAAACATGCTAATCAGTGCCAACATCCTGGTTATTGGAAAAATAATCCTGACTTATATTCAAATGAATTGAAGCATCCTTATGACTTCCCAAAAAAAAAGCCATTTCTTTGGACACAAGGTAAACAATATGGGGGGAGATCATTAACTTGGGGAGGCATAACATTAAGACTTTCCTCAGAAGACTTTCATCCAGCTAAAAAAGACGGATTCGGACCAAACTGGCCTATTTCATACGAAGAAATTTCCCCGCACTACGATTTTATTGAAAATTTCTGCGGAATTTATGGACGAAAAGATGATATCAAGGAGGTCCCAAACGGTAAATATATTGGTGAAATTCCTCTTACAGAAAACGAAAATGTTTTTGGCAGTAAAGTTAAATCAAAATTAAACTATCCATTTATCCAATCAAGAGGATTTGACCGTAATTCATCTGTAAAAGAAAAAAATTGGCCCAAGTCCTCTAGCGTAGGAAGCTCTTTAAAAAAAGCTTTAGATACTGGAAATGTACAAATAATCTCTAATTACCTAATGGAGTCTTTTGAGATTAACAAGATAACAGAGCTTGCCTCAAAACTAACGATTGTAAACCTAGAAAATGGACACAAAGAAGTATTGGATTGTGATTTGATTCTTCTTTGCGCATCAACAATTTCAACACTGAGAATACTACTGAACTCAGAATACAAATCAAATTCCTCAGGGTTTAAAGATAATTCTGGGAAATTAGGTAAATACCTAATGGATCACATATCTATCTGTAGATTTTTTTCAGTCCCAAAAGAAAAAAACTCAGATAAATCGCTAGATAATCCTTCCGATCTTTCTGGAGCAGGCAGCTTCTTTATTCCTTTTGGTTCAAATTTACCAGAAATTGACGACATAAATTTCCATAGAGGTTATGGAATCTGGGGGGCAATTGATAGATTAGGGATACCTAAATTTTTACAAAAAGACGCAAACAAATCCATTGGCTTTCTTATCGCCCATGGTGAAGTCCTTCCTAGAGAGAAAAACTCAGTTTCTCTCTCAAGAAAAACAGATGAATGGGGAATACCAATTCCATACATTGAATTCGAATGGAGCGAGAATGAGTTAAATATGGCAAAACATATGGAAAAAACAATACAAAAATCAGTCAATGCTGCAAATGGGAAAATAAAAAATATTGATGAACTAATGAATATTCCATTAGGGAGTTTATTTACAAAAAATTTGATAGCACTTTCAGATAGTCCTCCTCCTCCTGGATATTATATTCATGAGGTAGGGGGAGCACCAATGGGGTTAAATGAAGAAAATAGCGTAGTTGATAAATTTAATAGATTGTGGAGATGTAAAAATGTACTGGTACTAGATGGAGCATGCTGGCCAACATCATCTTGGCAAAGCCCCACGCTCACAATGATGGCCTTGAGTAGAAGAGCCTGTTTAAATATTAAAAAGACTTAGAGGGTGTAAATAATTGATTTAAATAAATTTCTGAGACAGAATTATCTGTACAACCGTTTTGAACGAGAAAAGTAGCTAATGCTGAATTTATAAGCTTATACTGATCCCAAGTCGGGTTACTTAATACGAAATCTTTCATAGTGTTATAAAGAGTTTCTGAAAGCTCTGTTTCTAATGAGACTTTATTTGAAGAGCACTCTACAAGTTTCTTATCAGTTAAATTTGTTTGGGTGATTTGATTCATAAATTTATTTTTATATCAACAATAATGATATTTTTTTCTAAAAATATCAAGAAAAATTTTTTGATAAACTTTTCTAATTATCAAATAAGACTCATGTTATAAGTTGGTTTTTAAAAAACTTCTTTTTTAAATAAGGAAATTGAATAAATCTTAAAAAAAAGTCAACAATAATGAGGAAGTCCTGTTTTTTTTGAAAAATACTGCCATTTCTAATCCAGTGTGGATTTGGACGTGGAAAACAAACTGCAAATTGTGGAAAATCTAGCTCAAAATACTTTCACGATTTTATATTAAGAATACTTATATGTACTGAGTCTATTAAGACTAAGTCGAGAAAGAGACAGGTGATTCATTGATTTTCAACGGATTTTCTTAAGATTTTGTCTTAATTAGGCAAGCGAAGCGTGACAGGTCCTAAAGGGTGTTTTGAATTTGGATAAATACTATGGTGATGGTGATGGGGATTATGTTCATGTTGATGAGCCTCTTCATATTCATGTTCTAAGTAATCACCTCCTCCTGTGACTGATTTTTCTTGATTATGAGTTGGGATTTGATTTTGTATTTCACAAGCACCATTGCATTCAGGATCACATAAATCACAGCTGATACCCAAGCCCTCTACATGGTCATGATGACTTTCTTGTACCATTCCAACTTCTTTTTCAAAGCCAAATAAATTTGATCTATATTTACAAGTTGAGCAATTCATAAAATTATTACCTTCATTATTAAGAATCTCTTCAATCCTTTCTACAAAAGTGTCGACCACATAAGACTGTGACGAAAGATATTTTGCATGTATAAATGAAATATTTGGATTATTAATCGCAACTAAATCACTTTGCCTTTTTATTCTGGTAACAAGGACACCTGAGAAAAGGAAATAAGGGAAAACAATTATATTTTTATAACCAAGTCTCACAACATTTTTCAAGCCAGGTTCAACAAGGGGGAAAGTTACTCCAGAAAAAACTGTTTCCCCCCACCCTAAACCAATACCTTCTACGATCATTCTCGTAATTTTTGAAACATTGGAATTCGCATCTGGGTCAGAAGAGCCTCTACCCACAACAACTAATAATGATTCTTCAGGTTTGAGATTATTATTTTGTTTAAATACATCTTTTACTCTTTCACAAGCTGCACTGATCATTAAATTATTAATACCTAATTCTCTTCCATAAATTATTTCAATTCCTGTTTTACTTGAATAATTCATAAGCAGGCTAGGTATATCATTTTTTACATGACCAGCAGCGAAAAGCATTGCAGGTATTGCAATTATTTTTTTTATAGAAAGATCTTTTAACTTGTCTAAAGCATCAACAATCGAAGGTTTAGCAAATTCCAAGAAACCAAATTCAATTAAAAAGTTTGGATATCTTTTTTGGATGAAATTAGTTAATTCTTGAAATTCAGTAATGGCTAGTTTATTTCTACTCCCGTGTCCACAGATAAGTATCGCGACTTGATTACTTAACTTAGAATCTAAATTATCCAAATTCAAAATATTACTTATACCATAATAGTAAAGAATAATATCATGTAGTGAAAAAAAAAAACTTGCTTGAAATTCCTAATATTAACTCAAAGGATGCAAAATTAAAGAAATTAGTTTTTGACATTGATAATTCCTTATTTAAGGAGGATAACTATTCTAGGGATAAATTCGAGCACCTTTGCGTATGTAGTGGAGGTACAACCTCTAGCTGTGCAAAAAATGGTTTTACAACTCTTGATCTAAGAAAAAATCACAGCAAAATTCAACTAGATAGAAAAACCAATTTAGTAAGAATTGGAGGGGGAGTAATAATGGGGGATCTACTGAATCATTTACAAAAACATAATCGAAGTTTTCCAATCGGACTTTCTAAACTTCCTGGAGCAGGCTATATACTTACTGGTGGAGTAAGCCCGCTCAGTAGGACCTACGGATTAGCCATTGATAATATTGAATCAATAAAAGGTTTCTTGGGTAATGGCACATTTATCTCTTTAAAAAAAAATCAAATAAATCCAGAAGAACAATTGACTTGGGAAGCAATTAAAGGGGCAGCACCCTTCTTTTCAATTATTACCGAAATAGAACTTAAGACTTTCCAATCTTATCCAATTAAAGTTATTGAGGGATTTGTAAATCTCAATGAACTTTCAGAAATAATAAAATTATCAGAGGAATTTCCAGAAAATATCAGTCTTCAATGGATTTATGCCCAAAAAATTTACATATATATTTTTGCTGAACTCAAAAATAATTTAGAGGATAAAAGAACAGAAGATTACCTAATGCCTTTAGACAAATTTCCCGCTCTAGAAAAACAATTTTTTGAGAACTTTAACAAAATAAATTTCTTCCCAAAGGAATTGAATTTGTATGAGCTGAATGCAAATAACCATTCTGAGGTAATTAGTCTTCTTGGAGAAGATTTAAAAAATGATATCCCAATTTTCATAAAATGTTTGGACGAAATAATGGAAAATAAACCTAATAATTCCTGTTATGTTGCTTCTCAACAATTAGGTTGCAACACTAAAAAGTTAAATCATGGCTCAAGCTTTTTTGTTCATAGAAAAAGTACTTGGAAACCATGGATATATGCATCATGGAAAAAAAATGATCTTCAAGAAAAAGAAGACGCTTTGGAATGGATTAATAAATCGTGGAGCAAGCTAAAAAGGTTTTATCCAAATATTCACTTAGCCCAATTGCATAATCATTTGGATTTTCATGAGGAAGAAATTAGATTAGCCTTTGGAAACAGAATGAATGAATTAAAAACTTTAAAGAATATTTTTGACCCACAAGGTATTTTGCCTCCTTTATGAGGTAACTTCTTTATTATAAAGAAACTTAAAATGTCAAATTTCTCAAGATATTTATCTAAAAATTGGTTAGAAGATCCAAAGTCAAATATTCTCTCTGGCTTAGTAGTTGCTTTTGCAATGATCCCAGAAGCAATTGCTTTTTCAGGTATAGCTGGTGTAGATCCTAAAGTTGGCCTTTTTGGTGCATTTTGCTTATCTATAACAATTGCGATTGTTGGAGGAAGAAGGGGGATGATCACTTCAGCTACAGGTTCAACAGCTCTTTTGATGACAGGACTTGTTGCTTATGGAGAATCACAAGCTCCTAGATTAGGGGTCCCATATCTTATTGCAGCTGGAATATTAACTGGAATTTTCCAAATTCTTTGGGGATATTTAAGACTTGCCTACCAAATGCGATTCGTGCCAACGGGAGTATTAAGTGGATTTGTAAATGCACTGGCGCTTTTAATATTTCAGGCACAACTACCTCAGTTAGGAATAGGTATTAAAGAATCAAAAGGATTAATTGAACAAACTTTGAGTCAGTATCCAGTTAACTCTCAGGTCCCAGTAGTTTGGATTCTTGTAATCCTAGGATTAATAATTATCTATGGGCTGCCAAAAATCACAAAAGTAGTCCCATCTCAACTTATCGCGATAGTAGTAATTACTCTCATAAGCATATTCTTGAATCTAGATGTCCCAACAGTTAGCGATTTGGGTAAATTACCTGATGGATTACCAAGTATTTCTCTTCCTTTTGGATCAATAGAAAATGGGAAAGTACCTTTTAGTCTTGAAACATTAGGAATTATTTTACCGACTTCGCTTGCAATATCTCTCGTGGGTTTAATGGAAACCTTTTTAACTCAAGACATTTTAGACGATGTAACTGATACAAGTTCTAATAAAAATAAAGAAGCAAGAGGACAGGGAATCGCAAATATTGTGGCATCCTTATTTGGTGGAATGGCAGGATGTGCCTTAGTTGGGCAATCTGTTATGAATACTGAGAATGGTGGTAAATCTAGATTATCAACTCTCTCCTCAGGTATATCTCTACTAATTATGATTATCCTCTTGAAGTCTTGGATTGGAGCAATACCAATGGCTGCTTTAGTAGCAATTATGATAACGATCGCAATAAGTACAGCAGATATAAATGGATTAAAAAATATTAGAAAGATACCTAAAAGTGATACTGCTGTAATGCTTATGACTTTTGCGGTTACAATGCTGACAAAACCTCATAATCTTGCACTTGGAGTTGTTGCTGGAGTTGCATTAGCTGCGATCCTTTTCAGCAGAAAAGTCGCAAAAGTTATAACTGTCTCAAGAACTAAAGAAAATAATTTGACTACCTACAAAGTTAAAGGACAATTATTTTTTGTAAGTAAAATTTATTTCTTGCAAGGATTTGATATTCATGAACATCCAGAAAATATTGTAATTGATATGTCTTTAGCTCATATTTGGGATCAAAGTGGCGTTGTTGCTCTTGAGCAAATTATTAGAAAGTTCCAGAATGGTGGTTCTAAAGTTGAAATTATAGGATTAAATAAGGAAAGTCTTAACTTATTTGAAAGACTAGGTGGTATAGAAAGTGCCCATTAATAAAGAGTTAATTAAGACTAACTTGTTGATAACAAAACCAGAGCCATTGCTGAAAAAGCAAATTTCTATGAGATCTCCAAGCAGTTTTTGAACTATTTAGATCAAAATTTTCAGGAGGAGGAACATCTCCCTTTTCTTTGTCTCTTTCAATTTCACTAATAATTCTATGCACCGTATATTCAGGATGACCTAAATGCATAAGTTGTTTTTGATCATTAGATTCAAATATTGTATATCCGACGTTTTTTCCATAAGCCAACAAATTCAATTTCCCTTGTTTTTGGGCCTTCTCCATTTCCAAATCTGGCAATCCTGCAAATCTACTTTGAGGACAAATAAATTCATCATCTTGTGTACCCATCAAAGGGTGTCCAGGAACAAGACTTTTTAAAGGGAATACCCCAAATAATTTCCTATCAAAAACTTTCTTCTCGACCCCTGCCAAATAAGCCAGCGCAAAGCCAGCCCAACATAATCCAAGAGTACTCGCACAAGAATTTCTGGCTTCATCAACAATTTTCACAAATTCATCCCAATACTTAACCTCCTCAAAGGCTAGGTGCTCAATAGGTGCTCCAGTAATAATGATTCCATCTAAAGGTTCTGGATTATTTGCTTCTTCCCAAGTTATGTATAGATTATTTAGATGATTAAGATCCCATGTTTTATATGAGTGAGTTTTAAGCTTTATCCAAACTGGCTCAATTTGAAGAGGAGATAAACCAAGTGGATGTAGTAAGTTAAATTCATACTGCTTGCCAAGAGGCATGATATTTAAGATACCAATCCTAAGAGGACGTATATCCTGTCTTTTTGCCAATTCAGGTTCAATCCAAGATATATGATTTTTCTCAACATCACTAATCTTGTGATAGTTACTTGGAATTATTAAAGCCAATAAATCTCCTTTCCTATGTGATTTGTGAAAGTGCTTGTTCGAAATCTGCTTTTATATCATCAATATGCTCAATCCCTACAGAAACTCTTACCATAGTGGGAGTAACACCTGCAGATAATTGTTCTTCTTCAGATAATTGCTGATGAGTTGTTGAAGCCGGATGAATTACTAATGTTTTTGAATCCCCCACGTTAGCAAGGTGGCTCGCTAATTTTAAGGAATCAATAAATTTTACTGCATTTTCATATCCCCCATTAAGGGAGAACATAAGCATACAACCCATACCCCTCCCAGTAGTGTATTTTTTGGCACTTGAGTAATATGGATCAGATTCTAGGCCTGGGTAATTAACACTACTTACATTAGAATTAGAATCCAACCATTTTGCTAATTCAAGAGCATTAGAAGTTTGTCTTTCTATTCTTAAACTCAGAGTTTCCAGACCCTGCAATAACAAAAACGAATTAAAAGGACTTTGAGCTGATCCCCAGTCTCTAAGGCATTCAAGTCTTGCTCTTAACGCAAAAGCTATATTTCTATTATCAGGTACTCCCAAGGATTTGCAGATATCACTACCGAAACCGAAAGCGTCCCAATGAACGAGCCCATGATAAGCAGCGCTTGGCTCACTCATTAGTGGGAATTTACCATTTCCCCAATCAAAGGTTCCAGCATCAACAATAACCCCTCCAATACTTGTTCCATGTCCACCGATCCATTTCGTTGCACTTTCTACAACAACATCGGCTCCAAAATCAATTGGTCTTATTAAAGCACCACCAGCACCAAGAGTATTATCAACTATTAAAGGAATTCCATTTTCCTTCGCCAAAGTAGAAAGTCCATCAAAATCTGGAATGTTGAACCGAGGATTTCCCATTGATTCGACATATATTGCTTTGGTTTTATCATCAATTTTATTTCTAAAACTATCAATACTATCACCATCTGCAAATTTAACTTCTATTCCTAATCTTGGAAATTGTACTTTAAATTGATTGTAGGTCCCACCATAAAGAAAAGATGTAGAGACAAAATTATCCCCTGCTGTCATGCAGTTCACGATTGCCAAGAATTGAGCAGCTTGTCCTGAGGATGTTGCAAGTGCTGCCATTCCTCCCTCCAAAGCTGCCATTCTTTTTTCGAAGACATCTGTGGTTGGGTTCATAAGTCGAGTATAAATATTTCCAAATTCTTTTAATCCAAAAAGATTCGCTCCATGCTCTGCATTATCAAAGACATAGGAACTAGTTTGATAAATGGGTACTGCTCTAGAATTTGTAGTTGGATCAGGAACTTGGCCTGCATGTAACTGAAGTGTCTCGAACTTTTGGTTGCTCAAAATTTTTTAAATAATCCTATTATCTATTTAACTTAGAAAAGTCCAAAAAAAAAACAAAAAAAAGATAAATATTTATAAATCCTTTTTTAATGAGGGGTAGTTATCTTGCATATATAAACTCAAATCCTCTTTTATCGCAGATCTGAGTTTTTCAATATTTGCAGATTCAATTATTGGAAAAGTTTTATTCGCCTCAGGATCTTTTTCAGTAATTGATTTCCAATTCTTACCTACATCTTTTTCAGAGTTGTTTAAAACCTCATCAAAGTTGAAAACCTTATCGTTGTATTTAGCTTCAAATTCGCTAAATGCCTTATTTATTAGGCGTTTTCTATTTTCGAATAGATTCTTGGCCTT
>QCNC01000010.1 GCA_003210155.1 Prochlorococcus sp. AG-424-E18
GTTAAAGCAGAGACAATAGAGCCAGAGGTAAAATCAATTAAACCTAAAAAAAGAACTGTTAAAGATGAAATAATAGACGTAGAAGTTGATTCTGATAATAAATAAGACTTAAAATAAGAAAAGAACGCTAGACAAGCTTGAATCCTAAAAATGAAAATTTTAAGATAATTTAATAATTTTTTGATTAAATATAAAAATTCTTTATTTTTAATATTCTAATTTGAATTATAAGAAGGTTTTTATGAATCTAAAGCTACTTCTATAGCGGCTATTAAGTTTTCGTCAAACGGTTTAACACCTGGCTTGAATCTTGCAATTACTTTACTATCTTTCCCTATCAGAAACTTCTCGAAATTCCATTCAACATCTCCTTCAGGTTCAACTTTGTTAAGGGTTGTGTATGGTTCTGTGGTGTTGCCTTTGGCATGAACTTTTTCATAGATTTCAAACTTAACTCCATATTTTGTTGAGCAAAAATCTTTTATTTCTGAAAGAGAGTCGGGTTCTTGTTTTCCAAAATCATTGCAAGGGAATGCAAGTATTCTTAGGCCTTTGCTTGAATATAAATCATGTAGCTTTTGAAGATCCTCATACTGAGCAGTATTCCCGCAATAACTAGCTACATTAACAACTAAAATTACTTCCCCTGAATATTCACCTAGTTTTATGGATGATCCGTCTGCGGAAAGAACAGTGGTATTTTGTACGTCAACTTGCATGTCTAAAAAAAATCACCCTTTGAAGATAGCATTGTATAGACTTTATTGTGTTTAATTTATATGGTAGTTTTGGTTATTTCTTTTATAAGTTTTAATTTTTGATCTATTAAACCAATTATAATTAATATTATTAATCAGTTTAAATTTGGACCCTTTAGACCCACTTACTGAAATTATATATTCCGGTCAAGGTTTTTCATCTGCAATTGCTTTAGAAAGAATTATTTGGGCAATGATTGGAATCTTTTTTTTGGGAGCAATGTCAAGATCAATAACTAATAGCATGCGAAGTCAAAATTGGTTTGGTAGAAATTTTTTATTTAGTTATTCTGAAGATAAAAAAATTACAGATGATACATCTTCACAACCTTCTGGTGATGAGGAATAAGTTTTATTTATATGAAAGAATCAATTTTTTCTAAAAAGAGAATTTTATTACTTGGTAGTGGTGAGCTTGGGAAAGAATTAGTAATAGAATCCAAAAGATTAGGATTAGAAGTTATTGCAATTGATCGATATGAAAAAGCTCCTGCAATGCAAGTTGCTGATTATTCAAGAGTAATTGATATGGGAGATAAAAATATTTTAAAAAATGTTATAAAAGAATTTAAGCCTGATTATGTTGTTCCAGAAATAGAGGCACTTTCAATTGAAGCCCTAAAAGAACTCGAGGATGAAGGATTCAATATTGTTCCCAACGCTAGAACTGTAGAAATTACAATGAATAGAGATAAAATTAGAGACTTAGCTTCTAAAGATTTAAAAATTAAAACTGCAAAGTTTGATTATATTTTTGAATTTGATGATTTAGAAAAAAAAGCAGATGAAATTGGATTCCCACTTTTACTTAAGCCTTTAATGAGCTCTTCAGGAAAAGGGCAGAGTTTGGTTGAAACAAAAAATGATTTACAAAATGCTTGGAAACAGGCGCAATCAAATTCAAGAGGAAAGGTTAAAGGTGTAATTATTGAAGAATTTATTAATTTTGATTTTGAGTTTACTCTTTTAACTGTAAGAAAAGAAAATGGTGAAAATATTTTTTGTTTACCAATTGGACATCTTCAATCTAATGGAGACTATCAATGTAGTTGGCAACCTTTAGAGATTAAGGAGTCCTTAATTATTGAAGCTAAGAGAATGACAAGTAGAATATTAAATAACCTTAATGGAGCTGGATTATACGGAGTAGAATTTTTTATAAGAGGAAGTGAGGTTATATTTTCAGAATTATCTCCCAGACCACACGACACTGGTATGGTTACATTAGTTAGTCAAAATATTAATGAATTTGAATTACATTTAAGGGCTTTTTTAAATTTACCAATACCGCATATAGAACTAATAGAGCCCTCTGCAACCAGAGTTATACTTTCTAACCAAGAGTATCCTAATCCTATTTATGAGGGTCTTAATGAAGCATTAGAATTTGAAAAGACCAAAGTGCTTATATTTGGCAAACCAGTTTCCAGAAAAGGCAGAAGAATGGGTGTTGTTCTCTCGTCAAATTCTGACATTAATTTGGCTAGAAAAAATGCAGATGAAGCTGCTCTTAAAATAAAAGTCAGTACTACATAAATATTAAATAAAAATAACGAAAAAAATACTTATTTCCTTTGTTTTTGTTAAGTGTCTCTCTGAGTATTATTTGTGTATGTTCTCTCTTTCTCAATGATAGAAAATTATAAAGGTTGGGATATAACTTTAAATTGGGATAATAAAGATTATCTCGAGAGGGATACTACTAAAAATAATTTTTTTAATCAAAAGGAGAAATGGATTGGGGTTCACTTAAATGGTGAAAAAATCTATGGCTCTTCTCTGAAAGAAATTAGGCATATTATTGACTATCCTAGCTTGCATGCAAAGTAGGTTAAAAGATTTTTTTAATTTTCCTGATTATTTTCATTATCTTCAATTAGTTCATTAGCAAGTTTTCTTAAATCTCCCTTTATCGAGACCCATGTAAAGGCAATTATAAAAATTGAAGCAGATATTGCAACAGTGATTTTTTCGACAGGGGACATTCCAAGTGCAATAGCAAACATTTCAAACCAAATACTAATCTTTTATTATATTAAATTTTTTTAAATAGTCAGAAACAATTATTTTTTTGCAATGATATTTAATTAATCAAAATATAATGAATAAAATATAATGAATAAAATATAAATTACTTATTTTATTTATTGTTTCTGATTTCAATTTTATTCAGTAAGATTAAATTATGGAAAAAAAAAAGTGCCCCCAATGTAAAAATTTAATTTTAAAAACTTCTCCAACATGTTTATATTGTGGTAGACCTAATAAATTTATAACTAAGGAATACGTAAATAAAAAGTGGAATAAAGATAATAATAAAAATGGATTTGATTATATTTTTATTAATAATTATACTATATTTATTTTATTATTAATATTTACAATCGTTATTATTAAATTTAGTTAAATATTATTAAAAATCACTCTATTATTGCATCTATAACTTCTTTAGTATTTTTTGATAGTTTGTTTTTTTTAATCTGCTTTATTGTTTCTATCATATTACTTTTGTAAGGTTCTGAATAATAATTATATCTACTAAATACTTTTATAAAACGGGAAATTACTATTGGATTTAATTTATCAAATTCAATAATCTTTTTTGCAATATATTTATAACCAGAACCATTAATTGCATGAAAATTACTATTTCTTTTTACGAATGTATTTAATATAGCTCTTAAAGTGTTTGGTGATTTTGAATCAAAAAACCTATTTTCAAATAATTTTTCAATAATGCTTGTTTTTTCATCAATTTCTATAGATGCATTAAATGAGAACCAACTATCCAAAACGACACTATTATTTTTCCATTTATTGAAGAATATATTTGAAATAATTTTTCTTTCAGGACAATTAATTCTACTGAAAGAATTCATTGCAGCTTTTGCTAACGTCATCGAATTACTATCTACATAATTAATTATTTTGCTTTTAATTTCCCTATCATCACTGCTTAAGAGTAGTTTCCAAATAGTTTCGATTAGTTTTCTTTCATTTTTACCTTCTGGCCAAACTTTATCTAGATTTTTCTCTATTTCTTGGATTTTAAAATGTAATTCTTCTTTTAATTTGGTACCGAATAAATGATTTAATTCGTCAATAGTTTTATATATCTTTAAAGGGTCTATATTATCTATCTCCGATTCAATTTCAGCAAATGTCGGAATACTTAGTAATTCTGATAAAAGGGATAAATTAATATCTTTATTTTTTATAAATGATATTAAGGTGCTTATTAATTTGTTTTCAATTTTGTGATCTGGTTTTTCATCTAATCTGCATAAAATAATTTTTTTATAAAATACTTTTACAGTATTAGATAGTGTAAAAAAATCTTTTTCATATTTTAAGATTAAAAATTTTTCATCCAAGGTAGTATCTGATTCCCACTCAACAGGTGAAGAGAATTCGCGAAAATAAGTTACTAAAGGAATTTGGATGTGAGATCTTACATTCCTAAAAATGAATTCTTGTTTTTTTGTTTTTAAAACAACTGTTTTTTTTATCGTTTTATTATCACCGCAATATATAGCCAGATTTATAGGAATTATTAGTGGTAAATCATTATATGGGTTCTTCTTTATTGGATTACTTTGTGAGGCTTCAATTGTAAGTTTTTCGCCTGTTTGATCCCAGATTCTCTTGAATTTAATTTTTGGGGTCCCATTTTGCTTGTACCAGATTTTAAATTTTTCAGGATCGATTTCCTTATTGTGCTCTAAAATTTTATCGACAAATTGGTCTATTGTTGCTGCCTTTCCATCATATGTTGAGATGTAATTACTAAATCCTCTATAGAAATTTTCACCTTTTACAAGATTATTAAGCATTCTAATTATTTCTGCTCCTTTCTCGTAAATCGTGGTTGTATAGAAATTGTCTATTTCTTGGTATCTCTCTGGCATTACAGGATGTGATGTTGGACCAGAATCCTCTCTAAATTGATTTCTCCTAAGAAATTTCGCATCATCAAGTCTCTTGATTTCACGATTATGAACGTCTGCAGTGAATTGTTGATCTCTGAATACTGTTAAGCCCTCTTTTAGAGATAGTTGAAACCAATCCCTACAAGTCACTCTATTCCCCGTCCAATTATGGAAGTATTCATGGGCGATCACGCCCTCTATTCTTTCTAATTCTTCATCAGTTGTTGTTTCAGAATTAGCAAGTATTAGTTTTGAGTTGAAAATATTGAGACTTTTATTTTCCATTGCTCCCATATTAAAGTGTCTGACTGCAACAATATTGAATAATGACAAATCGTATTCAAGGTTATATTTATCCTCGTCCCACTTCATAGATTTCTGTAATGAACTTATTGCATGTTGAACATATTTTTCATCGCCATACTCAACATAAATATTTATTTTTACTTTTTTATTCGATTTTGTTATGAAATTGTCTTTTACACAATTAAGTTTTCCTGCCACCAATGCAAATAGATATGAGGGTTTCGGATATGGGTCTTCCCAGATTATTTCATGTCTATTATTTGCAAGATTATTTTCTTTTACGACGTTACCATTTGAAAGTAAGACAGGGTAATCATTCTTGTCTGCTTCAATTCTCACGGTGTATTTGCTTAGAATATCAGGCCTATCAGAGTGAAAACTTATCCTTCTAAATCCCTCCGCCTCACATTGCGTAGTTATAATTCCATTGCTCTCATACATTCCTAAAAGGGATGTATTTTCCTTAGGTTTAATTATTCCTTCTATTTTTAATAAAAAATTATCTTTGTTTATATTTTCAATTTTTAGGTTATTTTTTTGCTGTTTGTAGTATTCCTTTCCCAGTAGTGAGTCATCTATAAATATTTTTTTTATTAATATATCCGTACCATCAAGAATTAGATTTCTGGTATTCTTATTTTTTTTTACCAATTTTAGTTTGGTCGTAACACTTACAGCATTTTTCTTAATTACGAAGTCCAAAAAGATTTCTGGAATTTCATAATCAAAAACTTTGTAATCTTCAAGTTTTACATATCTTGAAATATTATTTTGGTTTTTTGGATTGTTCATCTTTACAAAGAAGTTCAGAAGTTAAATAATCTAGAATACTTATTTTGAAATTATAAGTTTGGCTTGTTATCCTCTGTTTCACAAAAATGTGTTTTAATCTCCCCAGAAGGTAGTAGTTCGTATAATGAAGGATTATTAATATCAGGCGATCCTTCCTTATTAAATTGATACCTCCAGTCCCATTTTTTATCTGTAAAGGAAATATAATCTTTTCTTAGAGAATATGGAAGCATAAGCTTTTTTTTATTCCAATTAATATTTATAAATGCTCCTGGCTTTAACTCAGATATCTTTTTTACTATGGAAAAGTCACCATTAATATTATTTCTCATAACAAGATCAAGCTTTGAATTTTCACATACATAGCTACTATTTAAAGCTAATAAAAGTATTGAGGTAATAAAAAATGAATGAATTTTTTGAGCTCCTTTTAAAGTAGATGTACTTTAAACCTAAATGATTAATTAAAGATCTTTTAGGATCGATTTAAATCATAATAGATTGCATACTCTTTAGATTTACAAGATTACAATCTAATTCCTCTTCATAATCCTGAACTGAAATAAAATTATTTAAAAAACCTGAATATTTTGCATCTCCGCCTATAGTGCTTGAAAGTATATATTTTGGATTGAATTTGTTAATCAATTTAGGGATTACATCAGCACCTTTTACAAAAGAACCAACTAGGGGTAATTCTAAATTTTTAGTAGGAGTAATAACTGCATCAAGACTTTGCTTGTTTAAATTTTCATCAAGATATCCATGGGGTTCTATATAAAACCCATTATCTAGATCGTCTTTAACAATATATCCGTTTTCTATTTGCGGCACTGGAGCCCCAGCAGTTGCTTCAAAACTTAAATTAAAATGATTTATCTTTTCAGTTGGCTTAAGCACTTTAATTGAACTAAAACCAATTTTTTTTAATATTTCAACAGCACTTTTTGGACAAATTATAGGAATATCCTTTCTGAACATTTCTAATGTTGGAACATGACAGTGGTCAGGTAATCCTTGAGTTAACAAAATAATATCTATTTTTTTATCTATTGAAATTTCTTCTTCTAATGACCCTTTAAAAAACCACTCACCTGGAGGAAATATTAAATCTCCTTTGAGCCAAGGATCAATAATTAAATTGGTTTTTTTAAATTTTATAAACCAACCATTTGAACCAAGGTAGGTCGCTTCAAAAGTCATTATCAATTAATTGTTTTATTAGACTATAAGGTAATTTTGGCTTTATCGAGAAATTACTAATTCAGATTAGTTTGCTTCATTTAAGATTTGAAAAGACTTTCTTTTTAGATTAAATATTAAAACTTGATTATCTTTATAACTAATCTCAAAGTTTTCTTTTTCTAGCATTTGTATTGGTATTAGAGCTAATCCTCCAGTTCCTGAGAATATGATTGGAATGGTGCTATTTTTAGTCCCATTCATTTTTTGTAAGTCAATAGCTTGGGAAACTATTTTTCTGGCTTTATCAAATCCGTAGCCTTGTATTAATTCAGGCCATAAAAAGTTAACTAATTCATATTTTGAAAACTCAATTTGTACTGTTTTCATTAAAAAATATTAGATATATAGCGATTAAAAGATAAAAATATAAACTTAATTACTATTTTTAAACCTATCCATGACTAGTTGCAACATATCCACTACATCGCCATCAGTTAAATTTAAATCTTTCTTTAAATCATTGCAAGTTAAATTCATTTCAAGTGCCGCTTCAGCCATATGATTAACTTTTTGGTTATCACCGCCCAATGAAATAAAGGGATTGAAGTTTTCTATCATTTAAAACTTGTTGTTACCACCTAGTTCTAGCTAAGAAATAATTAATTATCATTTATTGATGCAGAAGCTTATAAATATGTTATTTAATATTTAGAAAGTTTTTATTTTTAAACTAGGGATATTGATATACCTTTTGATATCAGTGCGAGTCTTCTGGCTCTGACTAGTAAAGGAAATATCAAATTTGTTCGTTTATTTGATTTAAACACTTTAGAAAGTAACAAAAGTAAACTACTTGAGGGATTATTTATCTGTTTGCAAATAGTATTAATTGCATCAGCCCCATGAAAGATTTCTTCATCTTTTAGGAGAATAGCTCCTTTATCTAGGTCATAACCTTTATCTAGGAGGGTTTTAATTAGAGTTAAATTCTTACGACCATCAAGAATTTTAATATTATCTAACTTGCTTTTAATCTCAAGGAGTTCAGCAAAATGATTGCAGAATGGGCATTCTCCATCATAAATAAAGGTATAGTTGAAAGTCATTAGAAAACAAACAGTTTTGATGGTCTTAAAGTGCGCCAAAAAATATAATTGCCTAAATAATAAAACAAATAATAAAAATTTTGTGGATTTTTTATAAAGGGATAGTTAAGCTAATCTAATAATTACGAAGAAATGTCTCAATATAGGTATATTTTTCATAAAAATCTGTATGCTAACTCGGAGATATTATGTTTAAAATCATGAATTTATTAGCTTCTTTTGCTTTAGGTGGTTTCAATCCATGGGCAGCTGGCTTTGGAATTGGTTCTTTAGTCCTTTTTGGTCTTGTTGGTCTTGTGGCGGGTCCAAACCTAAAGAATTTTGACCCTGATGCATAAATCATCATATTTGATATAGATTTTAAAAGACTCATTTGAGTCTTTTTTTTATGCGTTTTTTAAAATTTATTTTTAGAATAAACCTAAATTATATTCTGCCAAAGAAATGTTGTTAAACCCCTTTTATTCATTTACTTTTTTGAAAGTCTCTTCTCTTAAAGCTACTATTGCTTTTCTATCAATACTTTTAATTAAATCGAATTTGCTTAGATTAAAAGGGGGATTAATAGGAGGTCTTTTTGCCTTGATACTCATATCGGGGATTTTCGCCTCCAGTACCATAGCTTTAGGGTCTTTAGTTTATGCCTATCGATTAAAGAAGAAATCCAATACTAATGATAGTCAAATGCAGGATTTAGAAACTGTTAATGTTTAAGATATTTTGTGAATCAAATTCAGTTAGATAACCTAAAATGGAGTTCCAGGTACAAAATGCAAGACTAAAAATCCAAAACCGGCAGCAAAAACAATTGATACTGCGATGATTAGAAGGCCTGATGCCATCCCCCCTTCGTTAAACGCCATTTAGTTAGTTATTTTTAGATTAATAATAGAACATATTTGTTCCCAGGTAATAGTTCTAATTACTCATATATCATCCAAATTTATTATTAATGGTAAATAATAGTAAAAAGATAGATGTTAATGAGATGATAAAACCAAATATTATTAATGGTTTAGATTTGACGTTTTCTTCTTTCTTAAGCTTATTTTTTGAAGAAAGGGAATTAATAACTTTTTTTTTATAAATAAGATTGGAAAAAGGTTTAATCACGATAAATTTTAGATTTAAGCTAATTACCCTAAAGTTTTGAACAAATTTTTATGGTAATCAACAACATTTTGACAACTTATTACAGGTGTAAATTCCATATGAATACCGAATTTGGCTCTCCATGGAGCAAAATGCTCGAAAATTTCTTTATCACTCTTTGCCTTACATAAACAAACTACTCTACCCTCCCCTGGAGCATGAACTCTAAATAACATCTCAAATTTATCTGTTTTATCTGATTTTGCAATTTCACCGTTTTCCCAAGCTTCTACAAATAATTGATAAGCTTTCACTTGATTCTCAATATCTGGGAATTGGCAGTCAGCAAGAAATAATTGCATTGGAGTATTCTTATGGTTTTACTCATTATCCCTCAAATACTTATTTATTAATGGGACTGTCTGAATTTGAAGATCAGAAAATGTACATTTTCCTATATAAAGTGAGAAGAAAGAGTCTCAAGGAATTTTCCAATATCTTTTTTATATAAACTATCTGTGATTTTTAAAGAGAATAATTCATAATCATTTATATCTTTTTTTTTATCAAAATTAATATTTCTCTTTAATGAAATATTTTTCATGATTTTATTGATCACTATTTAAAATTTATACAAATATAAGTAAAAGACAAATTTCTTTACATTATGTTTTTTATGAGAGAAATTTCTAAGGCTTATAAATATTAATTAATTTATTTAAGAGTTAATTAATTTTCCTAGGATATATAGGAAACAATTAGTTAAAGAAAAAATTACAGTTAATAGAGATGCAATAACAGGTAATAAATTGAACCACAATTGCGAAGTTGTCATTTTTGAATCAATAGGCAGAAAATTGGTTCTTTTTTTAATCCTTATTTGTAACCAAAAAATAGATAATGGATAAATAATTCTTGAGAATGTAATTATCAATGAAGGCAAAATACCTTTATTTGAATAAAGTATAAATCCTGAAAAAAAGTATAACGCCCAAAATAGAACTCTTTGAATAAGAATTAATTCCTTTCTTTTGCCAGACATTATTAATTAATTTTTATAATTTTAGTCATTTTATATCTTTCAAAAAAAATGTTATTTATAATAACTTTTTCTTTACGTATAATTTTCCATTCATTTTTAAGAAATAATTCATAACTTATTAAGCTAGCTTCAGTATAAAGACAGTCTAAACCCTCTTTCTTTGCTTCATCTTCTAATTTATGAAGTAACTTAGAGCCGTAACCTTTTCTTTGGAATTTACCTTTACAGTAAAATAGCGCAATTCTATTGGTGGGATATCTTGTAGCAAAAGCAATAATAATTCCTTGTTTACTTATAAGCCATCCTTTTCCTTTAATTATTGAATTATCAAAAATTGTGTTATTCCAAGCTTGGCTTGACCAGGCTCTTTTTTGTTCTTGACTATAAATTTTTTCATCTAAAGATTGAATTGAATCAAAATAAACCTTCTTTAATTCCAGTTGATCTTTAATAGTAATTTGTCTTAAATTCATATACAAATCTATTATTTAATATGCCTAGTAAAAATATAGTCGCAATTGGGGGAGGAGGGTTTGGACGTTCATTAGGCTCTCTTGAAATTGAAAAATATATAGTTTCTTTGAGTAATAAAAAAAGACCTAAAATTTGCTTTATTCCAACAGCATCTGGTGATAGTAGTTTGTACAAGCTAAATTTTTATAGAGCATTTTCTAAACTTGATTGTATAACAAGCCATATTGATTTCTTCTCAAGAACAGAAAATTTAGAAGAGAAAGTTTTAACTCAAGACATCATTTATGTTGGCGGAGGAAATACAAAAAGTATGTTAGCTGTTTGGAAAGAATGGAATTTACATAAAATTTTGCGAAATGCTTATGAAAAAGGAATTGTAATGAGTGGTGTAAGTGCTGGGGCTATTTGTTGGTTTGATAAAGGTATAACTGATTCTTATGCTAAAGAATTAGCCATAATTGATTGCTTAGGTATTGTTGAGGGTATTGCGTGCCCGCATTTCGATGAAGAGAAAGAGAGGGAACCTTTCGTTAATGATGTTATTCAGAAAGATATTATTGAATCTTGTCTATGTATTGAGGGCAATTGTGCCTTGCATATTAAAAATGATTCTGACTATTCCTCAATTGATTTTGGTAATGGTAGAAACTGCTTTAGAGTTACAAGGGAAAATAATATTGTAAAGAAAGAAATTCTTTGAAAAGGAAATATTTTTAATATATTTTAGATCTCATCATTCTTCGAGATAGAACTAAATTCAATCCCTTTGTATTTTACGAAAGATGCAGTCCATACTTCTTTTGAGAGATTGCCAAGGTATTTTAGAAACTGTTGTGTATCTCCATCTCTTATCCATTCAGATTTAATGAATGGAAGCTCTTTCTGCATTCTTTTAGGATGCATATGAACGAGGAGCAAGCCTTTTTCTTCAGAAGCCCTTTTTAAAGCACCTTCATCACTTCTTTGAAATACTCTCATTAGAAGATTTAAAATTACCTCTTCTCCAAGTTTCTTGAAATTTTCTGATTCCTCTAAATTATCTTTAATTTCTTTACCTCCAAGAGGCATTGCTCTAACTAAGTTTTGCTCTATTAAAGCTATTGCAATTAGATAATCTTGGCTAGCCATATTCTAAAATAATACTTTTTTGTTATTCTAACCTCTCGAGTTCATGAAAATCTTTCATGGATTAAATATCTGCGATAAGAAGAAAGTAAATAATTTATTAATTGTTTTCCAATACAATTAAACTATTGTTTTTTTAATAAGTAAAATAAAAATTTTATTTGTCATGAGGTTTTTTTTATTTTTATTTTTCGGCATTTTTGTAGGTCTTTATTTATCATGGCCCGGTTTAGTAGCACCAGAAAATTGGAAATGTTTTAATCAAATTATTGCAAAATCTGCAGAAGACAAAATTTCTTTGAAAGCTGCATTAGAGATTTCCCCCAGTTATTTTCTAAAGGCTAAGAATAAAAAGACGGCTTCTAAAATAAGAATCGTAGCAGATGCATGTTTTCGTTAATATATTGAGTGACTAAATATAACTACTTAATAATGATTAATAATATAAGATTTGAATTGTCATTTAAAAATATTTCTCAGTTAGACGATAAACTTAACTTCTGC
Source organism: Prochlorococcus sp. AG-424-E18 (assembly GCA_003210155.1). Classification (GTDB taxonomy): domain Bacteria; phylum Cyanobacteriota; class Cyanobacteriia; order PCC-6307; family Cyanobiaceae; genus Prochlorococcus_A. Next base: position 12,314 of record QCNC01000010.1, read on the forward strand.
AAATTAAATAATATCAAACATATTAATATTCCATGTAAAGGACTTATAAAGAAGGATTTATTTAATTCAGCTATTAAATACATATCAAAAAACTATGATGAATTTAATGTGACCTATCACTATAGTCTGTATCATCAATATTCAAAAAATAAAGAAAATTCGTATCAGGAATTTATAGATTTTGTTAAAAATTCCCAGACTAATAAAAATTTTGAAATTCTGCTTGTGTCGGGATCAAATAAGAAAAAGAACTTTGACTCAGTTCATGTATTAGCTTATTTAAAAAAAGAAAAAAATTTAAAAGTTAAATTAGGTATAGCTTATAATCCATATTTGAAAAAATATTATGATATTTCTTCAGAAAGAGAAAGGTTTGAAAAAAAAATTTCGACTGGGTTAATAAATTCAATTTGGTTTCAATATGGTACAGATATTAAAGTTCTTCAGAATGAGTTGACTTATCTTAAAAACGTAGCAAAAGAAGAAAAATTAAATTTATTTGGAAGTTTATTTATTCCTTCTAAACAATTTATAGCACAGTTTAAATTTCGTCCTTGGAAAGAGGTATATATATCTGAAAAGTGTTTATGTGCTTTGGAGAATTTTTTTGATTTCACAAACGATTTAGTTAGTTTTTATAAAAAAAATAATATTACACCTGTAATTGAATCTGATTTTACATCATCACAGAAACTTGATTCTGTTTATAGTTTTTTAGAAAATGAAAGATAATTTCAGTAAATATTAAGCCTATGAAAAGTGATGTAACATATGATTTATTAATTATAGGTGGTGGTATATCTGCGTGTGTTTTCGCTTCGAAGTATCTGAAAAATAATATTACAAAAAAAATTGGATTAATTGAAATTGGTCGTGGACTTGGGGGGAGATCAAGTACAAGAATAAGCAAAAAATATGAAGGATGGAAACTAAATCATGGTTCACCAAATTTCAATATATCTAACAGTAAAAATAATCCTCTATTGAAAAGATATATTAATGAATTATTGGAAAATAAATATATAAAAATTGACGACTCAGAAATATTTTTTTTAAATGAAGATTCTAATTTGGAAACCAAAAAAAAATCTGAATTTTCTTGCGGGGTTAATTATTTATCTCTAGATTCCATGAGTGAATTATCGAAAAACATAATTGAGTCAAATAATTTAAAAGAGGAAATTGATTTTTTCTTTGAAACTTTAATAGTTGATATGAAGTTTAACGATAAGGGGTGGTTACTAACATCAAAAAATGGCGATAAATTCAAGTCTAAATATCTAATTTGTTCGACTAATTTGTTGTTACATAATAGGTCTTTAAAAATATTAAACGTAACTCAAATTCCATTAAGAAAAGCAATTCCTATTAACAGTGATAAAAGAATAGATTTACTATTAAATTTCTTAGAAGAACAAACATTCATTCCCAGGTTAACTTTTCTAATTTATACAAATAAAAATTATAGTTATAAAGATAATTATTCTAAAAAACTAAGGTATTTTTATTTAAAAAATAATTTAGAAAAAAAATATAGATTTGAAAGAATTATTTTTCAGATGCAAGATAATAATAAATTAGGAATTGTAGTACATTCAAAAAACGAAGAGTTAATTAATTCTTATATTGCTGCAAAAGATGAAGAAGTTTTTAAACAAAAAATAATTAAAAATTTCAATAAATTGTTTGAAGGGAATTCTTTAGTAAATAAATTAACTTTTGATGAAAAAATATCTATTATGAAATGGAGAGCTTCACAGCCTTCTGGTCTTGCTGTGCCATTATCTTTACAATTTAGTAGAAAATCTAAAATTGGATTCTGCGGAGACTGGTTTGAAGGAAATGGGTTCGGCAGAATTGAAGGCTCAATTTTAAGTGCTTTAATATTAGAGAAAAAAATTAAAGACTTAATTAAATAATTTTTTCAGAATGTTATCTATATCAGTGTTTTTTTCAATAATGAATTTGTTTGCATTATTTTTAATGCTATTAGGGTTGAATTTTTCATAATAAATGCTCCATGATTTCAAAAAATCATTCTCAGCTTGTTTTTTTTTCTTCCCCCTTTCTTTTATATCTCTTTGGACAACTCTTTTCATGCACTCATTTTTTTTAGTTTTTATTTCTAAAAAAATATAATCCTTATTGTTTAAAGTGTTTGAGAATTCTTTAGCAAATATACCCTCAACAATTAAAAAACTAATATTATTTGTTTCGTTTAAGATACTTTGAATTGTTTTTTTTTCGAAATTATAATAACGATCACAGATTGATATTCCATTCTTATAAATGAAATCAAAATCTTTTTTGAATAGTTTGTTATTAAAACTAATACTTCTATCAAAAAAACCTTCGATAAATTTTGGTAGTAATTTACTTATTAAACCTGTCTTATAGTAATTGTCGGTACTTAACACAATACCATTTTTATTTTTTTTTATTATTTGATTAGATAAAGTTGTTTTCCCGCTTCCAGAAGGTCCACTTATAAAAATAAGCTTCATTTTTATGATCTCTTCTTTAATAAGATTTTAACTTTACTATTAATAAATACCTTTAAATTTTGAATATTCATTTTAAATTTTTTAGTTTTTAAAATAATTTAGAATACCTTGCAATGGCTCGTAAGCTTGCATAAATATTAAATGTGTGTCTTTATATAATTGTAAATAAATTATTTCTATGCAGTTAGTTTTTATCTTGTAATTAATTCCTCTGGAATCTGATAATATTAAACTGAATAGCTAATTTTATTAATTATATATTGCAATGATTTCTAAATTTCTCAGCAAACTAAAATCAATTTTATTTAAAAGTGCAGTAACTTCTGAAACTCCTTTAAAGAAAGAAAAAAAAGCAGCAAAGTCTGCAAAAACAAAAACAAAAACCAAAGCAGTAAATTCTAAGAAAAATATTGAAACTTTGACTACGCTTCCAGGAGTAGGAGCAAAAAGCGCAAAAGCTTTATATGAGGCTGGATTTAAAACAACAAAGGCAGTTATCGCTGCAGATGAAAAAGATCTTCTTGCTGTGTCAGGAGTTGGAATAAATCTTGTTAAGAAGCTTAAAAAGCTTAAGTAGTTAAAATTATATTATTAAACCTTTCTAAAAAAAATTGTAATATAAACTCATATTCAAAAAATTTATGAGTTGTAGCAGACTATCTTCTTCTTGCTTTTCTTCTTTGTTGCAACTTTCTTTTATATTTTTCAATAGGCGTTTCGTGATGCCTAAGTCTTTTTAAATCTGCAAAGATGCCCGACTTAGATACTTGTCTTTTAAATCTTCTAAGGGCTGACTCAATTCCCTCGTTCTCTCCAACTGTAACTTGTGTCAAAATTTTCTAAATAAAAATTATTCTAGCACCTTAACAGATATATTTAAACTCAAAACTTCTAATTGAGGGTTAATGGTTTATTTGGCTAATTTTCTGCCCACTCCATAAATCTTTTTTTATTACTTTTTATGTCACGTAATGATTCAAAATAATATTTTTCCCAATTATCTTTAGGCAGGCCAAGAAATAACATTAGATTTAAAGGATATTGATCGCTATCAGAACAATTTCTAAAATCATCCCTGAATAAAAAGATTTCCTTTTTTAAAGCAATTGCGATACCCAATTCAATCATTACCCCTTCATCAGGAGGATTTCCATTAACAATCGCAAAAATACAATCACATTCTTTTAAATCATGGAAATTACTATTTGCAACTTCGTATGCCCATTGACTTTTTTGTTTTGTTAATGGTTTTGCTCTCTCAAAAGGTTCATATACTTCCACATTTAAATCATTGAAGATTTCAATAAATTCATTTAAGAGGGTTTTAGTTTGCTTTGAAAATCCATATGGATTAGCTAAATATAATTTCTTTCTCAACTTAAACCTCTTTTTTTGATGTAATCTTCGCGGTCACTTTTTGAATTTAAAGTATTTTCCCAAGGGAAAACAATCCATTGACTTTTTTTTGTTACATGTACTGTATTCCACCATGTAGGATTTATTTTACTAAATAATACAAAAAACATTGCTCCTTCAATATTCTTGAAGGTCGTCAATGTAATGCCTGTTTCATAAACATCATCTACTATTAGTGAATTCTTCATTGGTTCTGAAATTAATTCAATTTTTAATTTATGGCTTAGTGCTACAGCAAGACATAATCCGCCACGAGGAACTCCATATATTCCAGAAAATTCCTTAAACCTACATTTATTAGCTATTTGTTCTACGCTCTTATCAAATTCGCTCCAAGTAAAATAACTTATCATCTTAATTTTCTTGTTTTTTTGTTGTAGTAGCATAATTTGAAGCAATTACACTTAAAAGTGCTACTACTTGCTCATTTGGACAATTAGTATTTTTTTTTAAATTTTCACATTCATTTATAATCTTGGCATATGTATCTTCAACTATCCCGTTCATTTGATCGATACTAAAAGAATATGGCTTATTCATTTTTAAATTACTTAGTTATTTTATTTTTACTTAATTATCCAACGAAGTAAATATTTTTAGTATTTAAAGATAAAATTATTCCCACATGGGGTTATTTAATTTTTCATTTTTAAGTGAAGAAGGAACATAAGTATGTAAAGCTTCAATTTTTATAGCCCATTTTTTAGAGTTTCCCTTTAAACTTTCGCTTTCAATTAGGTTTGTTAGGGGAATCCTTTTTCTAACTTTAAGAAGTCCTAAACAAGCTTCCCAGGCTTCATGATTTTTATAAATATCTAACCAAAAATCAAAGATATTTTCCAAGATTTCTAAAGGGATATCAAATGGAATCCCCATTGAAGGTTTTGCAATTAAATATTTTTTGTTTCTTAGTTCATTTAATAAATTATTTACGTTTAAATTAATAGCTAAAAGAATATCTTTTGCTGATTCAGTACCTATTAATTCTTTTCTATGGCAATCTAAAAGATTTTCATCCTCAAGGATATTATCATCACAATTTTTTATTCCCACAATCCAAAACCCTTCTCCATTATTCACTCCACTAGCAAGAAATAGATATTGAGGTGAATTCTCCAAGATTTCAAATTATTTTTTCCATTTTTAACATTTTTTGTCTGATATGAAAATAACTTAGCTGTGCAATTAACAATATGAAGTCCTCGTAAAAAAAATTTTGTTGTTATAGTTAAATTTTTAGAAGATGTTTGATTTAAGAGAACTAAAACTAATGTTTTTAGATCCTACTGATTTAATAATTAATAATATAAATAAATATCTTTATAGTAATAAAGCAATTAAACTTATTTTTTCTTAGGAAATAGCTTTCCTATTTTCTCCTTTTGCAAGTACTCCTTTTTATTTCTTATTTTTTTGTCTTCTAAGGATTCTTTATTAGTGCTTACAGCATAAATAATATAGAAAATCATCCCAGTAAATATTAATCCTACAAAAATTATTAATATTCCTATAGGTTCACTGGGACTGAATATTTTAAGATCTAAAGCTGTATTTAGGGAAATTATCATCAATAAACTAATTCCTTAAATAAATTTTATGGAAACCTAATTGATTTCCTCGTATCCAAAAAATGTTGCATTATCTGAATTTTTATACCCATTAGCTGCTTCTTGTGGGTTTTGGCTGTCAATTTTTCTTGCTTTAGCATGAATCATGTTGAATGGGAAAATCACGGCTCCTACAAAAAAATGAAGAATTAAGAAATCTGAAGGTAATCCATTTGTCCAATCAGGAAAAAATAACAATGTCATCAATGATTCGTACATATTTGTAGTCAAATAAACCTCTGACTATTATTACTGAACTTATCGCAATACTTTTAATTATTAATAAATTGAAATTTAATTTGCTTTTAAAAATTATCAGATTTAATTGAAAAGATAAACTTAAAATACTATTATATTACTTGTAAACTATTGATTAATAGCTGTTGTTAAAATTATTTTTTGTTTTACTTTTATTTATAATTTTTCAATTAAAACCTTCAATAGGTTTCGCTTTTGATACGTCCGATCCTAGTGTTAGTTTACTACAAAATAGGATCTCTAATAATTTCTCTAAAAAATATTGCAATGCGATCCAAAATGGTCTCTCAAAAGATGAAGCAATGAAATCTGCTATTGTAAAAACTGAAAACATTATATCTTTCTCTTACAATCCTCAGAAAAAATGGATTGAGAAAAGTGACTTGGCAAATCAAATTTCATCACAAGTAGTAAATGATTGCGGACGGTCAATTGGATTGATTGGAAATGAGGGGATTAACTATTTTAAATCATATTTTCTAGAAATTTACGAAAAAACTACTCCTGACAAAAATTTTTCAAGATAGATTAGGTTAATGAATAATATTCCAGACAAATTAGTAATGACAATCATATTGATTACTATTCTTTTTGTATTTGGATTAATTTTTTCAGTAAAGTCTCCAGAGAGAAAGGTTATAGATTCACCAATAATGTGGAAAGATGATTATTCTAATATCTCGATTTTTAAAAGCAATAATATAGATTCAGAAAGAATAAGAAAAATTTAATAAAACCATTGCTTACTAAAATAAAGTATCTTATTCAGGGATATACTAAATATTTTTTGAATCTCAATCAATTTATCATTAATTGTTTAATTTAAGTATTTCAAAAGAACTGACGCTAGCTTTAAATCATCATTAAACCATGCTCTTATCGCCATAGCTCTTCGAGGATCATAAAAATTTTGTTTTCGGTACCAACTAAGAACTTCTGAATCTGATTTCATCCCATTACATGTCAAACAACATGGTACGCAATTATTTGTACTGCTAATCCCCCCTTTTGACATTGGGTGAAGGTGGTCGAGTGATTCTGAGGGTTTACCGCAATAAATACATTTATAATTAGTAACTTTATTAAGTGACTCTCTCCAATTTTTATTACTTATCTTGGGACAAAACTGATCAAGGTAAATTGCATCTTGTCTATGCATAAAATTCTTGATAATTTTTTTGATAATAACAGTTTTTTTTAAAGTATGATTAAAAAAGATAAGATAAGACTTCTTAAAGCAAATGCTTCTTATGAAAAGAATAATTCTCACTTATTAATACAAAGGGCAATTTATAGTAAATGCTTTATTTATTAGCAATATTATTAGGAAATTTTGATCATTCTTTATTTAAAACTATTTATATCTTTTTGATATCGTTTTTTTCTAATACGTTCTCAGCAATTTCTGGAGGAGGAGCAGGATTATTACAATTGCCAGCATTGATTTTATCTGGAGTTCCTTATTATCAGGCTCTGGCTAGTCATAAATTAGCAACAGTAGCACTAGGAATAGGGGGTTCCTTAAGAAATTACAAATCTTTGGGTAATGATATAAGTATTGCTTGGCAAATTTTAATTTTTGGATTACCTGGAGTAATTTTTGGGGCTTCTGTAGTTGAATACATATCAGAAAAGTACTTATACTTAATTTTAGGAATATTATCCATATTATTAGCTTTTTACTCATTCCTTAAACCAGATTTAGGTATGTCATCTGGTAATAAAAAGCTTGGTTTTGTTCATAAAATTAGATTTTTAATTTTTATTTTTCTTATAGGCATATTAAATGGTTCTATTTCTTCAGGAACTGGATTACTTGTAACAATTCTATTAATAAAAACTTTTGAAATGGATTTTCTTCGAGCCATAAGTATGACATTTTTTACTGTTGGGATTTTTTGGAATTTTGTCGGAGCAGTATTTTTAGCAAGAATAGGATCGGTTCCATTTAATTTATTGATAGTTTTAACAATTGGTTCCTTTACAGGAGGATTTTTCGGAGCTCATCTGTCAAAATTAAATGGGAATATACTTATTAAGAAAACTTTTATAACGGTTTGTATTTTGGTTGGTATTAGCTTGTTGATTAAATCTATAAAAAGCTTTTTATAAAATTATTGGAGGATAGCAATACATTTTGGTAAAAATCTTAAAGCAGGATTATAAATTAAAAAAAAATAAATTATTATTTTTATTCATTATTAAAGGTATTAATTACTCGTTTTATTAAATAAAACTTTTAAAGAAGCCTTATTTTAAAAACCATAAAAAAGGCCTCACATATGTGGGGCCGGGTGATGGGGAACCTTCTTTTTAAACCAATTTCTTAAAAAATGCAACCCCCTATCTGTAGCGCAATTATTGTCAGTTGAATACACTACAGATAGTGCTTTAATGATTTTCTTATTTGTGATTTAATAAATTCTGAAATAATTTTGAAACTTTAAAGTTTATCAATGAAAATCTAATTTCATAATTTCAAATGTTTTTGGTAATTTTACTTGTTAAAAATGTCCTGCACAGTATCATTCGTAAGAGCTTCGCTAGTAAAAAGTTTTAATGATTGAATTAACTTTACTAACTCTTTTGAATTATGTTGGGGATAATTTCTGTGAGTATAGAAATCTAGGTCATGATAACTATAAATCTTTACTTCTTTCCTACAGTGATGCAAGTAATAAATTTGGTCCATTAGAGGTTAAAAAGGTTATTGAGAAGTCTAAAAATTTTAAAGTTACGGCTGTTGCTATTGCTGCAATTAAGTGCCCTCAGCATATAGTTAAGTAATGAAGTTTGAATTAAAAACTGAAAAAGAAAATTATTCAAAATCATTTTTACAATTTTTCGGTATATTTTTTTTTCTTACTTTAATAATTATCCTTAGTGATGTAGCATTCAAATTAGGAATCATATCTAGAAATCATAAAATTGAATACAACTGCAGGCTTTTATCTGTTGAAAAATCTAAAACTCATTTTAAAAAATTATCTAGGCTTTCTAATTTGAAAAGTAAACAACAAATTTGGAAATTTTGTAGCGAGGTTAATAAATAATACTTAACTAGAGGCTGATGAATAGAACTTTAATGCAAATAACCAGAACTTTCTTGAATTAATAAAAAATATTGTCGCTACAATAATTTCCAGCAATATTTTCCAAAATGCAGAAAGTCCCAGAAAAACTTCAGAAGGAATTGTAGTTATAAAAGCAATAGGAATAAAAACACTAAAAAAGATTCTTAAAGAAAATGAAAATGAACTTAGAGGAAATCTTCCTATATAAAGGAATGATCTTAATACTTCTATTGCATTCCAAGTCTTTACAAACCAAATAGTAGTAGCAGAGATAATAAACCATAAGCTATATAAAATACAAATCGAGCAACTTATAGTAATCAAGGATAGGGTCAGAAAACTTAAGTTTAAATTTATTTGATTTATTCTTATGCAGAAGAACAACAAAAAAAATCCAAGTATTATTTCTAAAAATCCAGATGGATTTATTTTTTTTAATGAAATAAAAAATTGACTATCAATAGGTTTTAAAAGTACGAAGTCTAATGTTCCTTCTCTTATATGTTTAACTATTTCAGTAAGATTAGGATTGAACCATGTATTTGTTATCCCATTCAAAATTGTATAAATAGCTTGGATTATTAGTGCCTGTTCAAATTTCCACCCTCCAATATATCCATTATTCTGAAAGAAAATAGATAATAGAAAAATACTCCCAACTAAACTTAAAATTGCAGTAATTAAATCAACTAATATATTTGTCTTATACTCCAATTCAGAAGCTAAAGAAGTATGTAAGAATTTTTTATAAACTTTTAGATATTTTCTTAAATTCATGACCCCATTGCTGTATATTTTTTTGTTCCTTCAGACCAGATTTTCTTAAATAATGGGAAAAATATAAAAATCCATAGAACTTGCATAATTAACCCTCCACTAATATTTGTTTCATTACCTGAAAGTAAGTTTGCGGGGAAATCAATTAGATATGGAAAAGGAGTCAAATAAATCCAAGATTTAACATATGCGGGAAATGAAACTACTGGTGCTAAAAGACCTGATAGAAATAAAGTTGGAATAAATAACAATCTTTCTATCGAAGACGCTTTCTCTGTCCAGAAACATAGACAGGCAACTATTGACTGAATTAAAAATTGAATCAAGAAGGATAAGAAAGTAGATACTATCGATAAAAGTAAAATACCTAAATTTGGTATCCATATACTTTCTGGATTAAAAATAAAAAAGAAAAATGCAATTATTAGTGCGAAAGGAAATCTTGTTATTTGTTCAGCAAGATGTTGTGCAAAATATCTTAAAAATGGATTTAAAGGTTGAATTAAATACGGAGATACCTTCCCCATAAGAGAATCTTCCTCAAAACTAAATACAACCCAAACTACAGAAAACTGTCTTACAAAAAAAGCACATAAGAAATACCTAGAAAGCATTGTATCACTAATGTTTATGGATTCATTTAGATTATTATTTGTCCAAATGTTTAACATAAAAAAAGGAATAATCCCTGAAATTGCCCACAATGCAATTTCTACCCTATATTCCAACATGTTTGAATATTGGACTTTTAATAAAGTGAATATTTTACGGTTAATTAAATTAGATATCATAATCTTTTTTGATTAATACCTTCCCAATAACTTCATCAATGGGTGGTTCATTTATAAAAAGGTCTTCAATATCAAAATTATTTAGGATAGTTTTTAGTGAAGAGGTAATAGAGTTATTTTCAATTTTTATAGTGATTTCATTCTTTATTTTATTTTTAACAGTAAAACCGTAGTTTTCTAATTTAATTGCATCTTCTTCTGATCGACAAACTATTAATATTTCTTTAACAGGAGAAAGTTTTTTTAATAACAGGTCAAGTTTCCCATCATATGATATCTCCCCTTCTTGCACACATATAACTCTCTTGCATAGCGATGTAATATCTTTCATGTAATGACTTGTTAGGCAAATCGTTGCATTAGTTTCCTTATTATATTTTTGAAGGAATTTTCTTAAATTTCTCTGTGCATTAATATCTAATCCAAGTGTTGGCTCGTCTAAAAATAGAATATTTGGTTCATGTATCAAAGCAGCTAGTAATTCTGATTTCATACGCTGCCCTAGTGAAAGTTTTCTAACAGGTATGAAAAGCTCTTCATCAATTTCAAGCATTTCTGAAAGTTTTTTTATTCTCTTTTTAGCTTCGAACTTATCTAAGTCATATATTGATGCATTCAAATAGAATGATTCAATTGGTGGAAGATCCCATATAAGCTGTTGCTTTTGTCCCATTATTAAGGTGATATTCTTTAGGAAATTTTCTTTTCTCCTGAATGGTAAATAGCCTGAAACCAAAATCGAACCTTTACTTGGATAAATTAAGCCACAAAGCATTTTTAATATTGTTGTTTTCCCAGCTCCATTAGCACCTAGAAAACCTACTATTTCTCCTTCTTTAATTTCAAAACTTATATCTTTTATAACTTTTAAACTTTTTGTTTGTCTTCTAAAAAAATGTTTAATTGTTCCTTTTAAGCCTGGTTCTTTGGAAGAGATATCAAATGACTTAGATAAATTTTTTACATCGATAATATTTTGTACCATCTATATTGTTAATTATTGAAATTTAATATTTAAATAAATTGTTAAATTAGTTTTATTTTAGAAAAATTTTTAACCAATTAAAAAATATCTTTAAAAGATACAACCAGCCAGATAAAAAAGTTAATTGGATTAAGTAATTCGCTCACGTCATTTTTATTTTCATAATTTAATCCTCTTAAAAAATCAAAAATAAAATTACTATTCTCTTGTTTATCATAATTTTTCTTTATTACATTACCATTTTCGTCGAGAAGATCAATCTCATCTTCAAAAAACCATTGCTCTTGTCCATTAGATAATTGCAAGACAACTCCAATACCTTTGCCATCAGTTATTCTGAAATCACTTACCTTACCCAATGAAGAAACATTAATTGCATCTATAGTTTCTTTGTTAAGTCTATCCTTAGATAGTTCTAGGTTAACTTGAACAGAATTTCCTATCTTAACCTTATCTAAAATTGACATTTTTAGGTCATTATACCTAGTGAAAAATGATTTATGCGATTACTTCAGAATTATTGATTTATTTCAATAATTAAGATTTTTTGAAAACAGCTTCAAGGATTCTCTTTATTGAAATTGTTAATACTCTCAAAAATACAAAAAACAGACCTAACCAACCTAATATGACAGCTATTGATAACATGCTTGAACCTAAATCACGCTGTAGCAAATTCTCCATATAATTTTCAAAAATAGATAAATTTTACTCTACTTTATAAAAAACTTATTAAAGATGTAAATGTTCAAAATTCAAATTTTTTAAAATTCTTTTTTATTGACGTATTTAACAGATATGATTTGTGAGTTAAAATTTAGTTAGAAATTAATTTAATATTTTGGACCTATCTTTGAATTCATACATTGGAATACTTTTTATCATTACTGGATTACTAGTTAGAGTTGACTTGAAATTTTCTATTCAAAAAGATCTCAAATGATTTTTAATAAACTCTTTTTAGTTAAGACTTTATAATTTTTATTTTTATAATTGCTGTAACTATTTCAAATATTAAAAAAGCAGCTGTGAAGCTGCTCCTAAATGGTGGCGGGGGGAGATTTGAACTTCCGACCTTCGGGTTGTGAGCCCTACTTATTTTCCTTGTAAACCATTGATGGCAATGGTTTTGACTTCTGATGTTACACGGCTTGTTACACCACCTTTAACAGTTTTTCGATGTTACACGTGTAACACCTACAGTTTAAAATTAACAGATATATCAAGTGAATTTAAGTATACCAATATTACACGTGTAACAAAATCAGGCAATTTTCTTTAACCCGAAAAAAATTCGGGTTGATAAATATTCTGTCTTTATTTGAGAATAATGTAGTAATAAATACCTGCAAAAATCAATTTGATCGTTTATGACTAACTCCTACGAGTGAACCCGTTCCAATTTGTTTACTCTGAGGTTTTACCGTTGACTCCTTAACTCAAGCAGTAGATCTCCTACTCCTGATAGATTTAAAAACGGTTTTCATTTAATCTAAACTATGAAAAAGAAAATCGTAAAGAAATATGAAGACCTTATACACCAAGTTAATAATGCTACTGGAAGAAAAGAAGCGGTGGCTTTAATCCATAAAGCAGCAAAGTTAAAAACTAAATTCGATAGCTACGAGATGACTTAGTCTGTTATAGATTGACATTTGATCTAAAATAATTCCTTAAGCAGAAGTTTTCATTTCAAGATCCTTAACTCAATTTTAAATACTATATCTTAGAAATAGTTTTAGATTTATTAATCAAATGAATACTTATTTTGTAACTGCAACTTTTAAAAATGTTGCTCTTATGGGTGCAGCTTACGATCTTTTTTTAAAGGTTGTTGAAGATGGATCTTTGAATGATGAGTTTGAAGGATTCAAAGTTATGGGAAGGTATCATGCCTCTTACTCAAATAATGTTTATATTATTGTCCAAGCTTCAGCAGGTATAAAAATGACAGAACATTTTGCTCCTTGGAAAGTTAAGTTTGATATAGATTTTGATATCAAGCCAGTTATGACTGACGAGGAAAAAGTTGCTGAGCATAAGCTTGTTGGATCATTAATGGCAGCAGAACAGAAAATGGGATTCTCAGGTTAATTATTTTTTAAAGATTTAGATTATGAATATATTATTTCGATGTTGAAATAGGCTTATAAAACTTAATATTCAAAAGGATGAAACGTAGACTCTCAGCTGGGCTTTTATTAGTTTTAATTACTTTAATTTTCAAGGTTCTGTAAGGCAAGAAATAAATAATTATTTCTTCGCTTCTAATGCTTTTACTAGAGTGGCATGCCTGATGTATGACTTTTACATGGAGATCTAGTATCACTAATATAGCATAAACTATCCACTAATGGATCTATATATACAAATCGATACATAATACATTAATATGTTAGTTATAGAGACAGGAATGGACTTGAGATGACACAGTCAAAACTTGAAGAATTACTGAAGATAGATACTGAATCATATAACCTTTTACGAGTACTCCATATGTTCATGAAGTTGGATAAATCTCAGGATGTTCCACTACAAGCAATGGCAGTATTTTGGTTTGTAGCAACCTATAAAAATTGCAGTAAAAAGAATATTGAGGAACACTTTAATATGAGTAAAGCTAGTGCATCAAGACTCACAGACTATTTAAGTAGATATCACAGACTAGGCAAAGCTGGCTTAGGTTTAATTTCAAAAGAATCAGATCCAAAAGATAAAAGGAGAACTCTTTTGAAACTAACCAGGAAAGGAAAGGATTTAATAGAAAAGTCTTTTAGTACCCTTTATGAAGACGTAAAGGATTATGAAATAGATTATGAGGAGTAATGAATACTTGCAACTCTATTAATTCCATAGCCATTGGAAAACTTTTAAAGAAATATAATTTAACTCCCAAGAATAAGCAGAAAGTTATTTTATTAGCCCAACGGAAAACCGCAACATGGTCCGGTCTCAATAGACTTGCAAGAAAACTAGAATTTAAAAAGTCAGTAGCTAATCAACAGCAACAACAGTAATGATGGAATTATCTACCACTTCACCTACTACAGTCTTAGAACCAAAGACTGCAAAACAAAAATATCCAGAAGCAAGAGTGATAGTTCTGGATGATAACTTTAATACTTTTCAACATGTAGCAAAATCCCTTTTGTCAATAATTCCAGGAATGAGTGAAAAGAGATCATGGGATCTAGCCATTAAAGTAGACAAGTCAGGTTCCGCAGAAGTATGGAGGGGTAATTTTGAACAGGCTGAATTTTATCACGAGCAACTAGTTAGTAAAGGTTTAACTATGGCTCCAATTGAAAGAACTTAAAATTTAATTGAGAGTAATGTAAGAATTTACTTTAGTAAATTAAGCAAAGACAAATAAAAAGTTAAATTTCTGGGGTTTGTTGTAAAAGCATTTTATAAATTGAATCGAAATTAAATATTTGGAGAAGATGTATGGAAAATAAAAAAGTGATAAAAGTTGAACCATTGAATTTCTACTCAAATGATATGACTCTAACTAAAGATCAGCTAGTTCATAATCACTTGAAGTTGACGTATCAAAAAAACTTAGTTTCTGATCTAGATCAAAAACATAAAACATGGGCTAAAGAAGATGCAGCAAGTTAATTTTACTTGTAATGAGTGTGTTTTAATATATTTAATTTCTAAAAATTAATGGTTTACTTTTTGATGTTTTATATTAACTATATATACTTTTATTTTAAAAAATGAAGTGTTAGATATTTTGAATAAGATTTTTACTTTTACATTAATTCTAATATTACCTGCGTATGCTTACGCGGGCTTTCCTGAAGGTGAGAAGGGTTACGATTTAAATAAAATAGAAAAGTCATTCAAACTTCCATGTAGTGAAATTGGAGATGATCAATGTATTGCAAGAGTAATAGCTATGGGAGGTTGTATTTATAGTTTTGAAATTAACAAAGGGAAAGAAAATGAAGACGCCTTAAAAAAATCAGATGAAGTTTTAATTGCTCTTTTAGATGGAAACAGTTTGGATATAAATAATATGTTTGAAAATGATGGATCAATTAAAAATGATATTAGATCTGAAGTAATTAGCAGAATAAATTCTTGTCGTGAAGCTACTAAAAAAGCAATACCTAATTTAGTTAAGTTACCTGAAGGGATGGAAATGACGGAAGAGAGACTTGAAAGCTTGACTAATACTTATCCTCAGTACTATCTATACATGTTTGAACAAATGAGAAATGGCAAATAATTACTTCTTATTCTTAAATATTTATACATATATGTAACAGAAATGTATAGACTTAATATAAATATAAGCATATATAACCAATTTCTTTACATTAATTAATATTAATGTTACATTAGTTTACATAAATTACTCTTTATAAAAATGACCCCTGAAGCAGAAAGATTTAACGGTTGGGCAGCAATGCTCGGTTTCGTTGCAGCTGTTGGCGCATACGTAACAACTGGTCAAATTATTCCTGGTTGGTTCTAATGACAAACACAAAAACAGTTGAGAAGGAAAAGGTTATAGCTGAGAAGCTTAACGGCAGATTTGCAATGATGGGCTTTATTGCTCTTATTGGCGCTTATCTAACAACAGGTCAAATTATTCCAGGCTTTGTGTAATGCTCGAGGCAGGAATTAACACTTGGATTAACGCTATACTTTTTCCTTTTATGCCAGTCATAACAGTATTTCTTGTTAGTGCATTAATGTTGAGTGATTTGCCATGGAATGATGATGATGACGATGATGATGGCGGCGGATTAATTTCCCCGGTGTATAACTATGTTCCCCAAGGGGCTTAGAGGACATGTATCGAAATGATTTTCATCTCATCTTTATTTAATTCAGTCCCTTCAAGTGCTAAAGACCTTTTAGAGTTTGGTTTCTTTCTCACTGTGGGTATTACAGCAGGAAAAGTAGGACTCTTATGAAAACATATCTAATTGCCATATCACTATTTGGCATTGCAGTAATTACTACTGCGATATCACCAAGTATTGCCTACGCATTATAAAAATTTAATCACTTTTATTAACGAACAATTAAAAAATGGAAAATTCAAAACCAACTTATTGGCAAAATGCCGAGAGAACCAATGGAAGAATGGCAATGATGGGTTTATTCGCATTGGTTGTAAACTACGGTCTTTTTGGCTGGATCATCCCAGGTATTTTTTAAAATGAATATAGATATTTTCTTAATCTCTTTCTTTACATATCTATTAGTGCCAGTGGTAATGGTTGCTAAGGGTAGAAAAAATAAGGCATTTTAAATTGTTTTATTTCGCAAAAAATAATTACATAAAATATGACGAATGGTTTGATGAGAATATTTCTCCACTTGATTTAAAATTTTATTACGAAGAAAAACGATTCTCAAATACTCTTCATGAAAAATTTTATTTATTGTCAACCTCAAAAATATTCATTGGGGGTTCTGAAAAAAAATGATTAATATAAAATATTTTTTTTAATTACTGCCCCTAATAAAATTAAAGAAAAATAAGGTAAGTGCTTATTTTATCAACAAAAAAAGGACGTAAGATACGTCCGATTAAAAAGCTTGATAATCCCCATCACCCAGCCTTTTTAAAATAATAGCACTACATATGGTGTTTGTATGTGATAAATTTTACCTATTGATGGGGTTGTAAGTTTCCATTTATTTTGTCATGATAGAAATCCCCATCACCTAGGCTCGCAAGAGTCTTTTTTTTTTGCTTGTAATAACAAATAAGTGAAGGATTGAAAAAACAACAAAAGAAACATATAACAGTCTCTCTAGATACACAATAATTCCATCACAAATTATTAGTATGCCTTTACTGAAGTTAAGGTATTTAATATGCCACAAAAAAATCAAACTAATGGTATTTATCCATGGGATTATCAAATAGGAGATGAAAATTTCCAATTTGAGCCCTGGATTCTAAGGAAAGGAAAGGAATATGTAACTATTGAGAAAAACATAAATAACAAAGGATTTTTTTATTTACAGAAGAATGAAGAAAAACGTCTTTCTCTTAACGCCTTACAAACAAAATCTACATTTAACCAATTAATGAATTTTGGATATGAGCTAAGAAAAAGTAAGTTCTAATTTTTTAAGGGTATATTTTACTGAGATAAACTCTGGTTTTACATAATTAATAAGAAACGGAGAGCTAGAGGCATCCACATACATAGAAGAAGCATTAGTAATAAAGTAATAGCATGGACATTGGGAATGTAATGCTCTTTAAAAACTTGATCCTTCATTAATTTATCTAGCTTTCCTTAATTTTATCTCCCTTCTGATAAGTAAAGCTATAACAACTACACACATATTCATCAGAAAAACGTTTAATGGCATTAATAAAAAAAGTATTTACTTAATTGATAGCAAGAATGTTAGTCTAAAATATTAAGATTTACTGATAGTGAGAGAGAGAAAACATCAAACATGGGTGAAAAAAAAAAGATGCAAAAAGTTAATTACTTGTTGAAAGAAATTAAATTTTAGAAAGGGTAACTACATAAAGCATATTGATGAATTTGACTCATAAATGTGACATTTTGTTTTAATTTATTTAAAATCTAAGATAAATAGTAATATTACTTTACACTAAGTAATATAAATGTTACATTTTATATGTAGGATTTCATTCTTCTTATGAACTCAAAAAAAGTTAAAGTTCTCGAAACAAAAACAGTTGAGAAGGAAAAAGTTGTTGCTGAAAAGCTCAATGGCAGATTTGCCATGATTGGCTTCATAGCTGCTATTGGTGCTTACTTAACAACAGGTCAAATTATTCCTGGGTTCGTCTAAATGGACTTTATTTCTAAACGCCAAGGATATGTTCCTTTTAAGGTAGTTCCTTACATTTTCTTTATTTCTGTAATTTTAAGTATCACTACAGCAACTGAAGTGTTCGTATAAATTTTCAACAAACATATTCATGAGAGCTTGCTTCTAGAAATATAATCGAGCTTTTTTTCTTTCTGTGATGAGTAGTGTGTTCATAAAAAAGTTTAGATTGAATAACAATCAAAAAAAGTTAGAACGAGAATTATTAGCTATTAATAAATAAAGGATACTAATGAAGCTAAAAATCAATATAAATTTTATAGAAAAATATTTAGCTTATTTAATAAACGATATTGAATATAAGCGGATTACAAAAAAATTAAAAAAATATGATTTAATGGCGGACGTTGACGATCAAAGATTTCATCATTTTAGATCGACTGTTAATTTATTTCCCTTAATAACAACTTAATATAAGTAATTATCAAATTAAATTTATGCTTAAATATTTCAGTTCTCATTAACTTACAAATGTATTATTCAGAAACTAAAGTGATAATGGGTGGTCTAGTCCATGTTCCAATATTAATCTTCATAGTAAATTTTATTAAAGGAAAGTTTGAATCTATAGCATCAAAAGTAGTTGAAGTTAAAGCGGAAGAGCCAAAGGTAAAATTAGTTGAAGTTAAAGAAGAGGAAGTAAAAGCGGAAGAGGTAAACGCAAGTGAAGTTAAAGAAGAAGCAGAATAACAGGAAGAAATAATTAAGAAAGAGGTTTTAATCCCTCTACGTTAGATCGACTTTAAATCAATTAAAAGTGCGAATAAAGTGTGAATAGAAAAATTTTTTTTTAAATTACCTTTTATAGATAAATCTTTGTATGTCTTCGAATAGATTAGATTTTGATTTAAAAAATCCATTACTTTTTAAATAAGATTTTCCTTTTTCTATATTTTCAATTCTTTTTTCATAAGAATTTTCATCTAAATTTTTTTGCATAAAAATAGTCGGAATCTTATTCTGAATAATGCTCACAAAAAAGCGGTTACCTTAAATACAAAATTTAGATTCTTTTTTGAATTGCTTCTCATTCAAACTAAAGATCAAATAAAAAAGTTTCTTTCTTAAATTTTGAAAATTATTAATTAAAAATAAATTAAAAATAAAATTCTTAGAAAAAATGTAATTTAGGTAGGAAACACTACATCAATTACCTATTAGGAATAATTAACTTGTAAATATAAATCTATCTCGCATAATTATGGAATTCTTTAAAAAATTCATGACTGAGAAAGCTGAAAAGCTTAACGGTAAAGCTGCAATGCTTGGAATGTTTGCTCTAATAGGGGCTTACTATTTTACAGGTCAAATTGTTCCAGGTATTTTCTAACGAAAAGCTTACTAAGATTTTTGGGGGGTTGGTAATTTTCAGCCCCTTTTTTATTTAATGACTAAGAATCTCTTGATAACTTGTTTTTCATATCTTTAATATTCTTGATTAATTTTTCTATCCATTCTGTATTGTCATCTTGTTTTAGATATGTAATTTTTGGTTGATTAATTTCAAGTGTTTCGAAATCTCCACTCATAAATTCTCCTTTGTATATTTGTTTAGCTACATCTTTGTTCTAATTGATTTGACTAAAATACTGCGTATCTAATGTGTGCGGTTTGAGGAACATTTAGGTACGGAAAGAGGTATGTTTTTTTAGTCATTTAAATCTATGGCTGACCTAAATTAGAAATATGGTTGTCATGAGTCGGTTGCGTTGCTACAACTGAAATCAACCATAAACTTTAAATTGCATTTAATAAAATGACTTACTACAGTTGCTTTGATCAAAAAGGTAACATAATTGCTCGCTGTCAGACTAAAGAAGATATAGATGTTCTTAAGAAAATGGGCAGACCAATAATGGAAATAAAAGAAATGAAAAAAGAGGAATCAGTTGTTTGTTCTTTAACTGGTAGTCCATCCGATTACAACGAAGATTATTAAGAGTATGACTCAAAGATCACTTCAATTAAATCAACATGGAAGATCAGAAGTTTTTTTGTTGGTTGCATTGAATAGCATTTGTACTTTCTTTTCTACTTTTGAAAAAGCATTAACTGATCGCGAAAGAGCGAGATAAAAATATTTAGTTATTTGTGGATTAACAGTCAATCAATAAAATTTAAGACATTAAAAAAGACCCTTTTACAGGTCTTTTTTAAATGGTGACGACAGAAAGGAGATCTATTTAATAATCAGATTAAGAATTTTCTTAGAAATTAGTTTTGAAAGTAAAAGTGATTACTCACTTCTTCATGCTTTACAAACGACTTTATTTTTAAGATAGTTCAGAATTAATCCCGAAAGTTTAATTTCTGATCACTTAACTTTCTTTCCGTAAAGGTTAGATAAGTTAATTTACCTTGGTATTGCAGACCATGGATTAGTGAAGATCTAGTTGGTCAACCTTGGTCGAGTCGATCACCAGAACTGTCGTATAATTAAAGTAATCGGTCACAGATATTTTGCATGAATCCTTAAGATTGATTTAATCATGATTAATTAAATCTTTAATCCTCGGACCACATCATCTCTTGGTAAGCAGTTTATTTTTTTGTTTTACAAAGAATATAAAGCCAACCAAAGAAAGTAGCAAAAGCAAGTATTGAAGCAATATTCTTATTCAATGGACTTAAATAACTGTTTATTGCTAGTGGTACATGAAGAATCACTAAATACCAATATAAAGTAGATAGTAATCCGAATAATAAAGCCAGAAGAATATAAAAAGGCAAGATATATAATCTTCTTTTTTTAATTCTTTCCTCTGTAATATTTTCGGATAAACCAATTCTTGACCAATAACCTCCATTTAATTGAAGAAAAAACTTTAAAAATATTCCGTAGGTATTTATAAAAAATATAGATAAAGCAAATAACGGCGTAATTATAAATCGTTTCATTAAAGCTTTAAAAATTTAATTTGTTCAGTTATGGAAATCTGACTTATATTATTAACTTTTTTTTCTCTATATTTCGTTAGGAAAAATACCATTGAGCTAAAAACAACTAAAAATCCTATTAATGATATTCGATAGAAAAGGTCATCAGACATATCAAAAAAAGCAGATCTTTTAAATTTGTTTCTTATCAAAAAAAAGGAGCTAACTGCCCCTTATTTTAGATCGACTGTCAATCGTATTTAATGTAGCGGTTTAAGTAGTAAGCGTTTCATTTAAAAATTACACCCATCTGCTATGGCTTTTGAAATATCTTCTTTAAATTCTTGAGAATTTAAATCAAACTTTGCCGCACGACTTGTACTGCTGTATGGGCTCCACTGAACTGTTAAAAAACTTTTTTCTTTCAGTTTTTGAGCAAATTCTTTAGGTCTTGGATGAAAAAAAGCTTGGCTATCTATTGACTTATTCCAATTGTAGAAAGATGCTTTATCTTTATCCCATCTAACGCCAACTCTTGTATTGTCGGCGTTATAGGTTGGAGTTACAAAAAGGATTTGTGGAATACTATTGTTACATCTAACAAAAAGATTAATCTTATCTCTTCCTCCTATCGAGTCTTGGACTAGGGTTTCACTACTAATAGAAAATAGTATTTTTGTTTCATCGGTCATCAAGTCTGTCTCTACTTTATAAAACTTTGATTCAACAGCAGTAGGAAAAGCAAGTGCAGCTAGTAGTGGGAGTAGTAAGCGTTTCATTTTACTAGTGGCTTGATCGCTGGGAATAACATAATTTTATTACTAAAAGACTTTAATTTAATGTCATCAGAAGAATTTATTGAACATATTAATTGTCCATCTGTAGAAAGTCGATTTTCTTCGTATTCATATAAATTTGTACCGTTAAGAGATTTACCATCAATGAATGTCTCAAAATAAGAATAAATTTTTTCTTTTCCTTTAATTAGGTAAGTTGCCTCTGTATCTGAAATATCACCAGTAAAATTGTCAGGTACTTTTATATTAAATTTGAAATCCCCTTCAACTCTGCAACCTCCATAGCTAGGTTGTTCTGTTTCAAAATTACTTATACCTAGTAAAGTATCATCTATAATTTGTATCTCGTATTTACGATTTCTAATAATATTCTTAATCACTGAAACTAATTGCAAACACTAAAAAAGCAGCTGTGAAGCTGCTTCTAAATGGTGGCGGGGGGGAGATTTGAACTTCCGACCTTCGGGTTATGAGCCCGACGAGCTACCAGACTGCTCTACCCCGCGGCATATACATAGCATACATCTGAAAGGGTTATTTTTCCTGTTTTTTAGGATTCTTGGAATTTTACTTTACCTTTAACTTCAAGTCGCACTCCATCAGGAAAATTAAAAACCTTTTCTTCAATGTCTTGAATTCTTAAGTCAGATATCCACTCTAACTGTTTTAGTAAATGAAGACTAACAGCATGCTTTGCTCTTTTTGAACCGTCTTCTACTTTTAAAGCTAAACCTATACCTTCATTTACTTTACATAGACACTGTATTCCCTCTGCTCCACCTTTACCTATAACGTTCCCATGAGAAGCTTTAATTATTTCTGTATCAAATTTATTGTTATCACTTATCATTATTGGGTTTATTACCATAGCTCTACTGATTTGTTCTAATTCAGCATTTTCGGAACTGCTCAAAAGAGAATATAACCTCGACATTTCTAATAGTTTTAAATAAAGAGTGGGTGCACCACAATCATCACGTTCTGCGTTGATTTCAGTTGACGGAATTTTAAGTAAATCAGAAACAATTCTGAATATTTCTATTTGAAGAGGATGATCCCCTTTTAAGTAACTATCTAATGGCCAATTCATTTTTTTGCATGTAGCTAAAAAAGCAGCATGTTTACCTGAGCAATTATGTTCTAATGGACTTGTATTTGATTTTGGGCATTTAAGATTATCAATATCAATGTCATATTCCCATAAAATTTTGAATGCTTCCCTTGAATGAAGTTTTGATCCACTATGTGACCCGCATGCTAAAGCAATTGATTTTGATTCATTATTAAATTTTGATGAAGCTCCACTACTAACGAAAGGTATTGCTTGAAAAGGTTTTAGTGCTGACCTTATGAAACTTTTATATTCTGGATTTCCTGCGCACATTAACACTCTCCCTTTTTTATCAGTAATGACAGCATGAATCTTGTGGATCGACTCAATATTTGATCCTCTCATTAAGGTTGCTTGTAAGGGAGGATTGTTTGAAGTGTACAGGTTTTTGAAATTTGAACTCATTTAGAAATTGTTATATTGAAAAATCAAAATACCTGACAAAGCTAAGACTGAAATAATAGAAAAAATTTGAATTAAATTTTTTAAAATAGGTTTCACCTCAATTGAGGCAATTAGTGATTCTTTTTCTCTCAAAACTAATGGCTTTTCCCATACTTGACCGTCATACCAACCGGACTCCTCGTATTCGACTTTTTCAGATATTAATCTATTAAATATGTGATTCCAACCTAGATATAATCTTATTGAAATTAAAAGAGGTATTGATAAGCTGCTAAAAAAACTTAATAGAATATATTTTAAAAGTGATGTTTTGAAATATACACTACCTGAAGAAATAACAAGAAATAGAACAAAAGCTCCTATCCAGAACTTTATCAATATAAGAATTAGTGACTTTTTTGTTTTTGGCCAAGAAAAAATTTTAGATTTTGACAATTCTATGAATTCATTTGTGGGTTGCTGCTCTATAGGGACAGGACATTTAGATTGATTCATAAAAAAAATTATGGAAATAAAAGATTATCTCCATTACTCCAGAATGATTCAAGGTCATAATATTTTCTTATTTCTGGTTGAAAAATATTTACTATCAAATCACCATAATCGAGTAAAGCCCATTTTGCTTCGTTAATCCCTTCTTTTCGTATAGGTTCAACATTAGCCTTTTCTCTAAGCTCCCCCTCTACAGAGTTAGTTATTGATCTAACCTGTACATCAGATAATCCTTCTGCAATCAAAATCCATTCACTTATAAATGATACTTTGTCAATTTTTATAAGTTTTATATCTCTTGCCTTTTTTTCATCACATGCTTGGGCTGCTATTAAAACCAAACTTTTATTGTCCATAAACATTTTCACTTGAAACTGATTTTTCTGAGCCTTCTTGCTGAGATAATTCTGATCTTGCTTTTTCTGCACTTTTTCTTAAGGCATCTAATCTATCTTCAAAGAAACTTCTTTTTTTCTTTTTTCGTGTCTTCTCTATTAACTCCTTTAATGCTCCTCCAAGACTTTTATAAGCATTTGGAATGCTGTATCCAAATCTACAAGCGAGATCTATAGCTCTTTCATCTGCATAAATAGCGTCTTGAAGCTTTTTCTCAGAATTATTTTTTAAATATAATCTATATCCTGCAAAACTTGACAATCCAAGAGCAAGTAATAAAAGTAACCCATCTTGTACCCACAACTCTCCTATCGCGCCTCCAAGTCCTATGGCAAGAGCTGCCATTTCCCATCCATCTCTGGGAATTGTGTCATTTTGGATTTTTCCAACCTCGTGCCAAAATAATAAATTTCTATGGTCAATAGCAAAGTTATCCCATTCATCTAAATCTATTTGAATTTCTACTTCGTCACGACCGATTTCCTCAAGTGTTATTAATGGTGGATCTATAGCCGCAGCAGCTTCAACAAATACCCAACTTTCATTCTCTGGAGGCAACAAACTTTTAAGTCGCTGAAGTTCGCTCATAAAAAATTAATTTCTTTCAATACTATAGAAACAAATGTTGCTTTTCAAGTAACTTGATTAACATCTGATGATTTATAAGTAGCATGAGATAAATGAACGTTTAAATTATGCCTCAAAGAGGTGATCTTAAAAAAATTCTTATTCTAGGCTCGGGACCAATTGTTATAGGGCAAGCATGCGAATTTGATTACTCTGGTACTCAAGCTTGCAAAGCATTAAGAAATGCTGGTTATGAAATTGTCTTGATAAATTCAAATCCAGCATCAATAATGACTGATCCTGATATCGCAAGCAAAACATATATTGAACCATTGACTCCTGAAATAGTTTCTCAGATCATTCTAAGAGAAAAACCTGATGCTATTCTTCCCACTATGGGAGGTCAAACTGCCTTGAATCTTGCGGTTAAATTATCAGAGTCAGATTTTTTAAAACAAAATAATATTGAATTAATTGGAGCTGATTTAAGAGCTATTAATAAAGCTGAGGATAGAAAATTATTTAAACAATCGATGGAGAAAATAAATGTAAATGTTTGTCCATCAGGTATTGCATCTAACTTAGATGAAGCTATCGAGGTATCAAAAAAAATTAGTTCTTATCCTCTAATAATTAGACCTGCGTTTACTTTAGGTGGTGTAGGGGGTGGAATTGCTTTTAACCTTGAAGAATTTGTCGAGTTGTGTAAATCAGGTTTAGAGGAAAGTCCAAGTAATCAAATATTAATTGAAAAATCACTCATTGGATGGAAGGAGTTTGAACTAGAGGTAATGAGAGATACTGCTGACAATGTGGTAATAGTTTGCAGTATTGAAAATTTAGACCCAATGGGTGTCCACACTGGAGATTCGATTACTGTAGCTCCTGCACAGACCTTAACAGACAAGGAGTATCAGCGGTTGCGGGATCTGTCATTGAAGATTATCAGGGAGGTAGGAGTTGAAACAGGAGGGAGTAATATTCAATTTGCAATAAATCCATCTAATGGAGAAGTAATTGTTATAGAAATGAATCCTCGTGTAAGTAGATCCTCTGCTTTAGCAAGTAAAGCAACTGGATTCCCCATAGCTAAAATTGCAGCTTTATTATCTGTTGGCTATACACTTGATGAGATAATTAATGACATTACGAAAAAAACACCTGCATGTTTTGAGCCCTCAATTGATTATGTAGTTACTAAGATCCCAAGATTTGCTTTTGAAAAGTTTAAAGGCTCATCTAATACTTTAAGCACTGCTATGAAATCTGTTGGTGAGTCAATGGCAATAGGTCGTTCTTTTGAAGAATCATTTCAGAAAGCATTAAGGTCATTAGAAGTAGGTGTTTTTGGATGGGAATGCGACTCACAAGATGAATTTAAAAATGAGAGTCAAATTAAAAATAGTTTAAGAAACCCTACATCTGAAAGAATTCTCCTAATTAAAAAAGCTATGCAGCTTGGGAAAACTAATAATTATATTCAAGAAGTTACAAATATAGATTTATGGTTTATCGAAAAATTACGTAATATCTTTAATTTTGAAAATGATTTTTTGAAAGATAAGGAACTTTATGCTCTAGATAGGGATTTGATGTTACATGCTAAACAATTAGGCTTTTCAGATCAGCAGATAGCGAAGTTAACTAATTCTGAGTTTTTTGAAGTAAGAGGATATAGAAAAAAACTTAATATAATTCCACTTTATAAAACTGTTGATACCTGTTCAGCAGAATTCGCATCCTCAACTCCCTATCATTATTCAACTTATGAAGAATCATTCATTGATTTCAATTCTCAAATTTTTGATAGCGAGATTTCAGAAAATAGTAAATCTAAAAAAATTATGATTTTAGGAGGAGGTCCAAACAGAATTGGTCAGGGAATAGAATTTGATTACTGTTGTTGTCATGCATCATATCAATCTTCTACAAATGGCTATAAAACAATAATGGTTAATAGTAATCCTGAAACTGTATCAACGGATTATGATACTAGCGATATTTTATATTTTGAGCCTGTAACTTTGGAGGATGTGCTTAACATAATAGAAGCTGAAAATCCTTATGGTTTGATTGTTCAATTTGGAGGTCAAACTCCATTGAAATTATCATTACCTTTATTTGAGTGGCTTAAATCTAATGATGGGATCAAAACTAGATCAAAAATTCTTGGGACTTCTCCAAAATCTATCGATTTAGCAGAAGATAGAGAGGAATTTACAAAAATTCTTGAAGAATTAAGTATTAGACAACCTTTAAACGGTATTGCACGTAATCAAAATGAAGCAGAAATAGTAGCAAAAAATATAGGATTCCCATTGGTTGTAAGACCTTCCTATGTTTTAGGTGGAAGGGCAATGGAAATTGTTAAAGATGAGAATGAATTATCGAGATACATTTCTGAAGCAGTTAAGGTATCACCTGATCATCCAATCCTTCTTGATCAATATTTGAATAATGCAATTGAGATAGATGTTGATGCTTTATGCGATTCAGAGGGTTCAGTTGTAATTGCTGGCCTAATGGAGCATGTTGAACCTGCAGGAATTCATTCAGGAGATTCAGCTTGTTGCTTACCATCTATTTCTCTTTCAACATCCATATTAGAAAATGTAAGGAACTGGACTAAATTAATTGCACAAAGATTAAATGTTGTTGGTTTAATTAATTTGCAATTTGCAGTAATAAATTCAAATATAAAAGAAAACAAATTATTTATTCTCGAAGCAAATCCAAGAGCATCCAGGACAGTTCCATTTGTTTCAAAAGCCATAGGTAAACCAGTTGCGAAATTAGCTACTCAGTTAATGCAAGGTTTTACATTAGAAGAACTTAATTTCACAGAAGAACTTACTCCAAAATATCAAGCAGTAAAAGAGGCCGTTTTACCTTTTAAAAGATTTCCTGGGTCTGATACATTACTTGGCCCTGAAATGAGATCTACTGGAGAAGTAATGGGTTTAGCTAAAGATTTTGGAATTGCTTATGCAAAGTCGGAATTGGCCGCAGGTAATGGTGTTCCTTCAGAGGGTGTTGCTTTTTTATCTACAAATGATTTAGATAAAAAAAATCTTGAGGAAGTTGCTAGAGAACTTTTGAATTTAGGATTTAAATTAATCGCAACAAAAGGTACAGCTTCATATCTTGTGAATTTAGGAATTCAAGTTGGAGAAGTGCTAAAAGTTCATGAAGGAAGACCAAATATTGAGGACCTAATTCGTTCGGGACTTGTTCAATTAATAATTAATACTCCAATTGGCTCACAGGCTCTTCATGACGATGCTTATTTAAGACGTGCCGCAATAGAATATAATATTCCAACTTTTACAACTATTCCTGGAGCAAAGGCAGCAATTAAGGCGATCAAAGCTTTGCAATGCAATAAGATTAATACTTACTCTTTACAAGAAATCCATAATTTTTAAAATTTTATTCTAAGTTTTTTAGTTTTTCTCTTAATTGATTAACTAAAGAGTTTCGACTAATTGAAAGTAATTTGAGAGTATCTTGATGCATCTTGAGTTGTGTCTCAGCTATTTGTAGTACTTTTATAGATTCTTTTATTTCATTAGAAAGTTCATTTATTAAATATTTTTTGCCTTCAAAGGTTAAAACTGGATTAGCAGAATCATTTGTGTTTTCGCTCATGGATTTACTTTTTTAATAAATAAGATAGAACTATAAATTTTTAATCAATTGTTTTTCACATAATTCTTTATAAATTCCAGGTTTATTTATTAAATCAATGTGTTTCCCAACTTCAATAATTTCACCTTTATCGAAAACAACTATTTTATTGGCCTCTTGAGTAGTGGCTAATCTATGAGCAATTACAATAACTGTTCTATCTTTCATAGCTCTATTAAGTCCTTTTTGTACTTCAGATTCTGATTCTGCATCTAACGCACTTGTGGCCTCATCTAAAAGGAGAATTGAGGGGTTCCCAAGTATTGCTCTTGCAATTGCTATCCTCTGTATCTGACCACCTGAGAAATTTGATCCTCTTTCAGTTATTTCAGTTTCATATTTTGCAGGAAGCTTTTGAATGAAGTTGTGAGCGTTTGCTTTTCTTGCTGATTCGATAACCTCTTCTTTGGTGAAATTTCTGCCCATTCTTATTACATCAATAATTGTTCCTGAAAACAAAAAAGGCTGTTGTTGTACTAATGCAATGTTTTTTCTAATATCTTTTGTATTTAATATTTTGAGATTTTTATCATCTATAAAAATATCTCCATTATTTGGAGTTATAAACTTTAATATCAAACCTAACATTGTACTTTTACCAGCTCCAGAAGCTCCAACAAATGCTGTGACTTCCCCTCTTTTAATTTCTAAATTGATATTTTTAAGTACTTGATTATCTTTTTCGTAAGCGAAATTTACTTTTTTGAAACTTATCTTGCCTTCACAATTGGATATCCTTCGTAAATTTTCTTTATCATCTTCAACAGGTTCTTGATTTATATTTTTCAACCTTTTTATTGAAGCTTCTGCCTGTTTATAATCATTAAAATTTGTACTTACATGGCTTATTGGATCAATAAGCATTAATATTGCTGCAAAAAAACTACTAAATTCTTCGCTTGTTAGAAGGCCTAGATTGATTCTTGCAGCTCCTAAACCTAATATTGCTAATATTCCAAATGCTTCAACAAATCCTACAACTGGATGTTGAAATGCAAGTAGTTTTAAAGTTTTATATTTTGCTTTTTTATTTGTACTTAATCTTTTATAAAATCTTTTTTCAATCCAATTTTCTGCTGCAAAAGCTCTTATCGTTGACATTCCATTTATAGATTCACCTATTAATCCTGCTAAACTGCTTGTTGATTCTTGACTTTTTTCGGATGCTATTAAAACTCTTCTTCCAAAACTGTTAACTGAAAGAATAATCAATGGTGCTAAAACGAATGTTGAAACTGTAAGTGACCAGTCCAAATAAAACATGTAGATTATTACCGCTAACAACTGTAAAGTGCATGGAATAGTATCTTGGGCTGTTTTATAAATAACTTCGCTTACCCTGTCTGCATCTTCTGTAAGTCTATATGTGATGTCCCCGGATGAAATATTTTCAACGGAATTCATCTTTATTTTTTGAATTCTTCTAAATAAATTCCCTCTCATCACTTCACTAATTTCTAAAGATGGTTTTGCTATGAATACATCCTGTCCAAATTGAGCAGTTTTCTGAACTAAAAATACAAATAGAGATTTAATTATTATGCTAGAAACTTTTGAAAGATCACCTGACCCAATTGCTGGGATTAAGTTTCCAGCTAAATAAGCTAATAAAGGCCAACAAGCTACGTAAATAAGCATGCATATAAAACCCTTGATAAACCTATTTGAATATGGTCTGACTGGTGGTATTAGTCTCAAGTTATTGTATATTTAATTGTTTATCCTACTTTATCAATATCTTTGGGTATAAAAAACAATGAAATTGGATCAATTCTTAAAATGGAAAAATTTGGTATCTTCTGGTGGCGAAGCAAAAATTCTTATTAAATCGGGCTCTGTTAAGGTTAATGGTGTAATTGAAACTAGGAGAGGAAGGAAGTTAAACAAGGGAGATAAAGTAATATTTCTAAAAAATGAATTAATTTTTGAATAGTTAGCTTATTCAACTCACTTTGTATTAGTATATTTTTCTTGGAGATAGTATTTTGAGAAAATCTGTAATTGCTGGTAATTGGAAAATGCACATGACTTGTGCTGAGGCTAAATCCTATTTAGAAAAGTTTATTCCTTTAATAAAAAACATAAAAGACGATCGTAAAATTGTTATTGCTCCTCCTTTTACAGCTATTTCAACCTTTTCGGATCATTCTGATTTTGATTATTTAGATATTTCTAGTCAAAATATACATTGGGAAGATCAAGGGGCATTTACTGCAGAAATATCGCCAAAAATGCTTCTTGAACATGGTGTATCATATGCAATCGTTGGACATAGTGAACCAAGGAAATATTTTAGTGAAAGTGATGAACAAATTAATAAAAGAGCAGTTTTTGCTCAATCTAGTGGACTTACTCCAATAGTTTGTGTAGGAGAAACATTAGAACAAAGAGAGAGAGGAGAAGCTGTTAGAGTTATTACTAGACAGGTTGAACAAGGATTAGAAAATGCAGATCCATCTAATTTAATTGTTGCCTATGAACCAATATGGGCTATTGGCACTGGTAAAACATGCGAGGCAGAAGACGCTAATAAGATATGTTCTTTGATTCGGAAATTAATAGGTTTTGATGATGTAATTATTCAATATGGTGGATCTGTTAAACCTAATAATATTGACGAAATCATGTCAATGAGTGATATAGATGGGGTGTTAGTTGGAGGGGCCTCATTAGATCCGAATAGTTTTGCGAGAATTGCAAATTATCAATAAGAAAAATCCATGGCCAAAAGGCTGGGGCCAAAAAACTTCAATTATGGGGGTTATTAATTTAACTCCTGATTCATTTAGTGATGGTGGGGAATTACACTCCTCAAAAAAAGTTATAGATCAAGTTGACCATTTCTTGAAAAATGGTGTTGATGTTATTGATCTTGGTGCTCAAAGTACGAGACCTGGGGCTGAAGAAGTTGGATCTACTATAGAAATAAAAAGATTGATTCCATCTCTAAAATTAATAAAATCTGAATTTCCAGATGTTTTAATTTCTATTGATACTTTTAATTCTGAAGTGGCTTACGAGGCTCTTTTAAATGGTGCTAACTGGATAAATGATGTCACGGGGGGAAGAAGAGATATAAAAATTTTGGATGTTGTATCAAAATTCAACTGTCCATTCGTAATAACTCATAGTCGTGGTAATAGTCAAAATATGAATCAACTTTCTAATTACCAGAATGTATTGAGTGAGGTTATGTGCTCCATTGATAATTTAATAAAAAATGCTTTAGAAAAAAATATATCTGAAAGAAATATAATAGTGGATCCTGGAATTGGTTTTTCAAAGGATATCATTCATAATTTGGAAATCTTGAGAAACTTAGATGTATTTAAAAAATGGAATTTGCCAATTTTGATAGGTGCATCTAGGAAGAGATTTATAGGAGAAATTTTGAATGAGAAAAATCCCAAAGAAAGAGATATAGGAACACTTGCAATAAGTTGTCTTTGTTCTCAATTTAAAATTGACATTGTGAGGGTTCACAACGTCAAACTAAATCATCAAATCCTGAAAGTAGCTGATAAGATTTACAGAAAATAATAAATTTATTATTCTTTAACTCCTTCGATTTTATCCTCTACCTCTTGGTATAGATCTTTCAACTGTTCAATATTCTCATCTGAAGTTTCCCAATATCCCCTACCATTAACTTCTAGCAAAGTTCCAACAATTCTTCTGAAACTATTAGGATTAAGATCCATTAATCTTTTCCTCATCTCTTCGTCATTTATAAATGTTTCATTAGTTTCTTCATATACAAAATTATCTACTTGACCACTTGTCGCACTCCAACCAAGAGTGTAATTAAGTCTGTTAGAAAGTTCTCTAACTCCTTCATAACCAGATTTAAGCATACCTTCATACCACTTAGGATTTAAAAGTTTTGTCCTTGAGTCTAATCTGATGGTTTCTCCAAGTGTTCTAACTTGAGCATTAGATGTAGTAGTGTCTGCTATATAGCTACTTGGTTCTTTCCCGTCATCTCTAAGTGTCTTAATCAATTTTGTTGGATCAGAATCAAAATAATGACTTACATCTGTTAGTGAAATCTCTGAAGAATCAAGGTTTTGAAATGTAACATCTGCTGTTTTCATTACTGACTCAAATACCTCTCTTTTTTGATTCATCTCACCTGGATTATCAGCATTAAAAGCATATGTTTTGCGTGATAAATACATTTCTTGTAGTTCATTTTCTTCCTCCCAAGTTGAGTTTTCTACAGCTAAATTAACATTTGAACTGTAGCTTCCACTTGCGTTAGAGAATACTCTTGCTGAAGCTTCTCTGATAGAGGTACCTTCTTTTTCTGCTTGTTCTAGTGAATGTTTCCTTACAAAATTAGATTCCAATGGCTCATCAGCCTCAGCCGCTAATTTGACCGCCTGATCTATTAATGCCATCTGATTTATGAATAAATCTCTAAAAACTCCCGAGCAGTTAACAACTACATCTATTCTTGGCCTACCTAATTCTTCTAAAGGGATTAATTCTAATTTGTTGATTCTTCCAACAGAATCTGGTTTTGGTTTTACACCAACAAACCATAAGATTTGAGCAAGTGATTCTCCATAAGTTTTGATGTTATCAGTACCCCATAAAACACAAGCAATTGTTTCAGGCCAGGTCCCTTGCTCTTCCTTTTGTCTCTCAATTA
Organism: Prochlorococcus sp. AG-424-E18; assembly: GCA_003210155.1. GTDB lineage: Bacteria > Cyanobacteriota > Cyanobacteriia > PCC-6307 > Cyanobiaceae > Prochlorococcus_A. Next base: position 45,558 of record QCNC01000010.1, read on the forward strand.
ATTTGTCAACAACCGACTTTGCAGCAGCTACTGCTGCTGTAGTAGGGATTGATTGTGGATCAAGTGCATGGATATTTTTACCACTGGGTAAAACACCTGGATTTCGTATGGGATCTCCACCTGGTCCAGGTAAAACATAATTTCCATCTAATGCTTTAATGAGGCTATCCATTTCTTTATCAGCACAGACCTGTTCTAAACAGAAAAGTAAGTAATCAAATAATTTATTTAATTCCTTCTGGTTTACTTCATTAAATCCATTTAAGTTACAGACCCTTAGCCAAGGGGTTGGTAAATTCAAACCAAATACTTTAAGGAAGTCAAATAATTTGGAAAGAAGTGATTTTTCTAAATAAACTCTGCCATCAACAATTTTTAAAGAGTTGACCATCGCAAAAATAGACTCTCTAGCTGTCTTTATGATTTTTTCATTTAGCTCTACAAATTTGAGTTCACCTTTATTATTACCATCATAAATTTGTTCAATATTTAGACCTATTGATTCAGCTAGCAATCCAGGAAGAGATCTTAATCCTTCTTGCTCTCTCTCTAATGATGCAATATTTACAAGAGTTGCGACTGCTTCTTCAGCTGTTGGAGCTTCTCCAATAGTATGAAGACCGCAAGGTAATAATCTACTTTCAATTTCCATCAACTGTTTATAGATATTACCAACAAATAAATCTCTTTCATCAATTGAGAGTTCTTCTACATCTTTTGATGGGAGCTCAACATCTTTGTCAAGATTACATTGTTTAGAAGTCTCGACTATTGCATTAACTATTTGAATGCCCCTACTATTTTCTCTTAATTGTTGATAGGAACCAACAAGTTCGCTTAGTTCTTTAAGTCCTTTGTAGAGTCCTGCATTTTCTGCTGGAGGAGTTAGATAGCTAATGGTTGAGGCGTAACCTCTTCTTTTCGCGATTGTTGCTTCAGAAGGATTATTAGCAGCATAGTAATACAAATTAGGTAATGATCCAATGAGAGAATCCGGATAACATGTTTCACTCATGCCCATCTGTTTACCAGGCATAAATTCGAGTGATCCGTGAGTTCCAAAATGAAGAACAGCATCAGCTCCCCAGATTTTTTCTACATAAGTGTAATAAGCGGCAAAACCGTGATGAGGACTGGCACTTCTTGAATAAAGTAACCTCATTGGATCACCCTCGTAACCGAATGTAGGTTGTACACCTATAAAAACATTTCCAAAATGTTTTCCATAAATAAGTAAATTTTGACCGTCACTATTTAGGTTTCCAGGAGGTTTACCCCAATTCTCTTCAAGTCTTTGTGAATATGGTGTGAACTCTTCGTATTCTTTTACTGACATTTTATGAGCAATATTTAACTCGGGAGAGCCGTCCATTGCTTCAGGGTTATTAATTACTTTTTCCATTAATTCTTTTGAATTGCTTGGAAGTTCATCTATTTGATATCCTTTCGATTTCATTTCAAGGAGGACTCTATAAATTGAACCGAAAACATTTAAGTATGCTGCAGTACCAACATTACCTTTGTCTGGTGGAAAACTAAATACTGTGATGGCTAATTTTTTTTCCTTTCTTTGTTTGACTCTTAAAGTTGACCATTTTATGGCTCTTTCAGCTATTACATCAACTCGATCTTGGAGCGTATGCGCTTTACCTGTAGCATCATCACGACCTGAAAGAATAATAGGTTCAATAGCACCATCAAGCTCTGGAATTGCAATTTGAAGTGCTACCTGAACTGGGTGTAAACCTAGATCACTATCTTCCCATTCTTGTGTGGTTTGGAAGACTAATGGAAGTGCAACCATATAGGGTCTGTTTAACCTTTTTAGAGCTTCAATAGCTTTAGGATGATCTTGTCTTGCTGGCCCACCAACTAGTGCAAATCCAGTTAGAGATACAACTCCGTCTACTATAGGTTGATCTTTATTTATGGAATCATAATAAAATTCATTTACTGGTTTAGAAAAATCTAGACCTCCACAAAAAATAGGTAGTACTCTCGCACCTCTGTATTCCAATTCTTGAATAACAGCAACGTAATGAGCATCATCTCCCGTAACAATATGACTCCTTTGAAGCACTAAACCTATTGTTGGAGTTTTGTCATCTTTAGGATTTATATCTTTTCTATTATTTTCCCAATTTTGATATTCTTTAAGACTTTCAAACATGCAAGGAGCAAGAGGATGCCAAATTCCTAAATCTGGGAATGTTTCTGGGTCTTGAATTTTGAATTCTTCTATTTGATCTTTTATAATCTCTGAAACAGCATACTTTTCAGAAATCATTAACAAAAAGTTTTTTAAGTTCTCAGTGGTACCACCTAACCAGTACTGAAAACTCAGAATAAATGTTCTAGCATCTTGAGCTTTTTCTACTGGTAGATATTTAAGTATAGAAGGTAGTGTATTTAATAACTTCAACATTGAATCTTGGAAACTTGCTCCATCAGATTCTTTTTTCTTTTTTATTAAATCTCCAATAATACTTTTAGATTGACCAAGTTGGGCCATGCTAAATGAACCTAACTTATTTAATCTCATTACCTCTGGCATAGAGGGGAAAACTATTGATGCTTTTAGTTTGTCTCTAAATGGAGATACTGCATCAACCACTTTTTGAGCAAGGTCTTCAATGAAAATTAGAGAAGCTACGAATATATCTGCCTTAGCTATATCTTCTTTAAAATCTTCAAAATTACTATCATTCCTAAGTTCTTCGATGAGATAGCCACTAAGGTCTATACCTATTGGCCCATTCATTTTATTTATCGACTTTGCAGCTTCCGTTAAGGAATTTTGGTATTGTGGCTCAAGGACAACATAAACTGCTTTTATTACAACTTTGTGTTTGTTATCCTCAACAGGAGATACTCTGCGGTTTGCTGAGCGGACCTGCGTAAACATTGATTTTCTTTAAGTATTTCTACCAGCCTACGAATGAAAAGACGTTATTGTGTGCAATATAAATAGCGTGTAACAACCTTTAAAAAAAATTTTTTAAAAAAAATGATTGAAAATTCTAAAAAACCCGTACCAGTACTAGTTTCCGGAGCTTTAGGCAGAATGGGTAGCGAAGTTATTAATACTGTATTAAATTCTACAGATTGTGAACTTGTGGCAGCAATCGACATAAACGAAAAGAACAATGGCTCAAATATTTCTGAATTATTGAAGGTAAAAAATTGTGATGTTTTTGTTTCAAATGATTTTGAAGGGACTTTATGTTCAGTTAGTCAAAATTATAGAAATGAAAAAATCAAACCTGTGTTGGTTGATTTTACTCATCCTGATTCTGTATATGAGAATACCAGATCAGCTATTGCATATGGGGTATCACCCGTAGTAGGGACTACAGGTCTAAGCCCTGCGCAAATACAAGATTTGTCTGTTTTTGCTAAGAAAGCATCGATTGGTTGTGCAATAATTCCAAATTTTTCAGTAGGTATGGTTCTTCTTCAGCAGGCGGCATCTGTAGCTGCAAGGTTTTATGACAATATTGAATTAATTGAGATGCATCATAATCAAAAAGCTGATTCTCCTAGTGGGACGTGTATAAAAACTGCAGAAATGATTGAAGAATATCCAAAAAAATTTAATCAGAATTTAGTAAAAGAGTCTGAGTCATTGAAAGGTGTACGGGGTGGGCTAAGAGATTCAGGAATTAATATTCATTCTGTACGATTACCAGGATTACTCGCTCATCAATTAGTAATTATGGGATCTCCAGGTGAAACTTACACAATTAAACATGACACTATTGATAGAAAGGCCTATATGCCAGGAGTTTTACAGGCTATTAAAAAAGTTGGTAATTATGAAACTCTAGTTTACGGTCTTGAAAAATTGATTTTTTAAAATGATAATTCCAATTAATTCAAGTCAAATTTCAAAACTTATTCCTGCAGTTGGTACAGGAAGTCAATTTAAGTACGCGTTGGGAAATCCGAGAAAAATTCTTCAAAGAGTAATAGTTTCTTCAATTGGTGGATTTATCTCATTAATTATCAGTTCGACTGGAGATCAAACTAATAATTTCTGGTTATTCCTATGTGTAGGTTTCTTTTTGTATATAATCTGGGGTCTTATTTTTCATCGTATTGTATAAGCATCAACTATCTATTCAGATAAATATAGCAAATTTCCTCAAATGCCGGTCTTAATAAATAGGGGTACTCACCAACCCATAAGTTAATTTCAGGAAGCCAAGCATCGGTCAAATAAAAATCCCTGTCAAAATTACGATTATACGATGTTATTAAACATCTAATACTCGAACCAACCCTAATTTGACTGTGCTTATTTTCCATAGGAAAACTTAATTTTTCAAAATAGCCATCTTCATCTTCTAATTCAAGTACTAACCAAGTCCTTTTGTTTTCGATAACTTC
>QCNC01000011.1 GCA_003210155.1 Prochlorococcus sp. AG-424-E18
TTTATTAAACTACGGAGAAATCGAATACATAAAATTCTTGGTCCATTATTAATTAACGATAAATTTGAAAAAAGAAATTTATCTGATAATGAAATAGTTGATAAATTAACACTCATAGGTTGTACTTTAAAGAATAAAGAATATGGCTGGGATGTAGCAGTAATCCCTAATAGATCAAATGATTTAATGAGAGAAATAGATTTAATTGAAGAAATAGCGAGATTAATAGGGTATGACAGATTCGACTTAAATCTTCCTAATCCAATTAAGCCTGGAAAATTGTCACCAGAACAGTTGGCATTGAGAAAAGTAAAAAATGGTTTTATAGAAAATGGTTTTAATGAGGTACTAAGCTACTCTCTTGTTCCTGATGATAATGAAAAACTTATAAAGATTTCTAATCCTTTGCTATTAGAAACAAGTTGTCTTAGAGATAATATCTGGAAAGAACATTTGGAGATAGTGAATCGTAATATAAAAGCTGGACAAGCAAGTTGTTATATATTTGAAATTGGAAATGTTTTTCAAAAGAAAACTGAGTTCATTCAAGAAGAAGTACTGAATGGCGCGATATATGGATTTAGAAAATTTGGAAAATGGATAAATTCGGGTAATGATAACGATCTTAATTATTACCAGGCCAGAGGAAAGTTAAAGGAGGCTTTATCATCTTTGAACATTAAGATTGAGGATAAACCTACTGATTCAATTAATTTTCTTCATCCAGGAAGAACAGCGAGACTTTTTATTGAAGGGAAAGATGCAGGTTATTTTGGTGAAATACATCCCAAACTAATATTAGAAAAGAAGTCATTAAAAAAAGTTTATTTATTTAACATAAATGTTTCTAACCTCTTGGGAGCAAGTACAAGAAAAAGTAAATGGATTCCAATATATAAGCAATACCCAATTGTTCCGAAAATGGAAAGGGATATAAATTTTGTTTTCAGTAAGAAATTTTTAATTAGTGAAATAACATCACAGATAAGAAAAACAGGAAAAAATCTCTTGGAAGATGTAAATTTAATAGATGTTTTTGAAGATAATAAATTTGGAGATGATCATATAAGTTATACTTTCAGATTATCTTATAGAGACAAAGAAAAAACATTGCTGGACTCTGACATTACATCAATACATTCAAATATCATTTCTAATGTTGAAAAGTGTTTTAATACAAAAATGAGGAATTAGGTGTATTACTAATCTCATATGAGACTTTAATCTAGTCTTATAATAATTCTTATATAGGATAACTAATAATCCTATTAAACTAATTAATGTTGTATTATATATTATATTATATACATCATGATCAATTTATTATCTCTATTGCTATCTTCAGTGCTGTGGGTACAAGTACCTCAGTGGTCAGATGATTGGTCAAAATGTGCCGTCGATGTTCCTGACTCTTCTTGCCATTGGTATATAACTGCACCTGATAACACTTTTGGTGAAGGATTTGATTGGGCCAGTGCCCCTTGGTTTGACGCTAACGGATTAAGCGATGTTCCTAGTATTGACAAGCAAACTGCTATTCAGAAGCTCCAAAGCAAGTAGTACTGTCTTTAAGGCAGTACGGTAATTCATAAAAGCCCCTTATATCAACACTTTCTAGCCCTAATTAATTTACTGGACATTTAAAGGACGCAGATTATTGATTTATTATTAAATTTTTTATTTTTCTTAGGCAATAAACAGTTTTAGTATGATTATCCAAATTTGAAAAATTTATTACGTCTTGTTTTTATATTTTGAGACTAAATACTAGACTTATATTAAGTCTCATATAAGAAATACTATACTATCAAATTTTTATTTTTTGACAATTCATATTATTCTAATTTCATTATTATTGTTTTCATAAATTTGAATAATAATAATTTATGAAAATTAGAAATTTTTAACAATTATCTTATATGAGACTATTAATTAGACTTATAAATAGTCTTATTTGAGAATTAGTATACTAATATCTATATAGATTTTTTAGCAATTGATACGCTTCATTTAATTTTCTCATTTGATCTGTTGATCCTCCAGCATCTGGATGCGTCTCTAACGCTATTGATTTATAGGCCTCCCTAATTTTACGAAACGTATGAGCTGATCCTGCGGATGTTGATAAATTCAATAATTTAAGTGCTCCATGTACTGTCATTGTTGAGTCCAAAGTTTCAAATGAATTTGATCTATTTTTTCGCTTAAATCTACTTACAAACCTTCTCATAAGCGTTGGTATTCTATTTATCAGGTCTGATGTAGCAAAAGGATCTTCTAAAACGCCAATCATTAATAAAACAATTTCAAGAGATGGATTTTTCTTTATCCAAAATGGGCATAATTCTGACATTAATTTATTGGCTGCACTCCACGTAAAGGGTAGATTTTCAGTTACATCAAGATTTGGCCATATATCCCTTTCAAACCAATCCATCGAAGCTTCTACTACATGATCATTAGGAACTGATCCATATAAAGTTTTCCAATGACTAATTAACTCAATTCGACATTTTATTAATTCAGTTTCTTTGATTGTATTAATTTGAATATCATTAATATTTTCTTTTAATTTTTCACTATTAATACTTCTTCTTAGATTCTTTACTTTTTTTTCAACAAAATTGGGAAGGCTTATGTTTGAGTTGGCTTTTTCTTTATGTTGATTGTTATTTGTAAATCTTTTATTCAAAGATATCTCATTAACTTCTTTTTTTACGTCTGATTTAATTAATACCAATGCAGTTTCCTCATCAATATTTAAATTTTCTTTATTATTATTCTCGTTAAAGTTTATTTCTTGCTGTTGGTTCTTAGGTAGTAAATCATCTTCTTGAAGAAGTTCTTTAAGAATCTTTTCTATTACAGGTCCTCTTGCTCTAAATCCCCACTCTTTTCGTAATTGATCAAACTTGGAAATTAGTTCCTCCGGTAAATCAATTGAAATTCTTTTTGTATTTGAATTTTCAGGAATATTCAATAATATTTTCTTGTATAGTAGGGAATTTATTTAATTTTATTAAAAAAAAATTGAAAGTCCATACGGAATATTGTTTTTAAATTAAAACCAATTTAATTTTATGTCACAAGTCAATTAAGTGTCTTTTTATAATAAAAATAAAAAATGATTAATTGTTATTTCAAGTCACCTAAAGAAAAAAAGAGTTATTATCAACAGAAGAAATTAGAAATGCTCAATTACATAAAGGATTCACTTGAACGTAAAATTGCCTCTATAACAGCATCTATAGAAGTTCTAGAAAGCCAAATAAGCAGGGATAAGAAAGTTGAAGAAACTAACTAGTATTCAAACAAAACTTTCTAGAAGTTTTTCAGGGCCAAATTTCTTTAAATAATTAATATTTGAATTTTCAGTTACTAATAGATATCCTGCAAATCCTAATCCGTTAATACTGAAACCATGAATATGATCATTTTTTCTTTTTATAATAGCGATCCATTTATTAGTTATTAAAATATTGTAAGGATATATCGGTTCCTTCTCATTAATAGGGTCCCCAAGTCCTAATTTCTTGCATAATTCTAAGTATAATTCAAAAAGACATGATGGATTTTCTAAAAAATTAAATTTGGATACAATAATATTTTTTTTAAGCTTATTATCTAGTTCTTGATATGAGTTCATCTCTAAAAACCACTTTTCTCTAGGGCATGATATCTCACCTTTAGATCTACGCAGAAGTTGAAAATGCCTGTGAGGTTGACTTGCTCCAGCAATTGGAGAACTATTGAAAAACCATAATCCACTAGTATCTTTATTAACTTGTTGGATAGCTCTCCAATCTTTAATATCTAACCATCCATTTTGAGGTTTCCATTCATTTGTAATTAGTAAAATATGTCCTTTTTGTACAGGGTACTTATTTAATATTAGTTGATGATTATCACCAATTTTATCAATTTCTAGTATCTTTTCCCAAGGACAAAATGGATTTTGCTTAGGACCATAAATTTTTTTTTTATTAAATTTTGAAGTATCGAGTTTCCTTATTATGAAGTCATCTTTTTCATATAAATCTCTTGTAATAATATCAGTCTTGAGAGGATATAATGATTCATCATCTATTGATAATCGAGTTTGTTCTAGTGCTTTTTTCCAATATATTTCTAAACTCATTTAAAAAAATTTATCATTTCCATTTTAAAAAAAAAAATAAATTTGTAATTACTTTTTATTAAATTGATATTCTTTCAATTTTTCCAGAGGTACTGATTCTAAGACTACAATATTTGTTGATTCTAATATGACTTTTGGTGCAAGACCGTCTAATAATGCTTGTTTCCACCTATCAAGACAAATACACCAATGATCACCATCCTTTAGTCCTGGGAAGGAATAAATAGGCATGGGAGTTATTAAATCATTACCTTGTGATTTACTATATTTCAGGAAATTATCATCCATTACACAACATATAGAATGATTCCCTCCATCATTATTGTCATACTTGCAAAATCCATCTCTGAACCACCCTGTCATAGGTGAGCAACTACAACTCTTAATTTCATCTCCAAAGACATTTAACTGATTTTGATTATTTATGGTCATAGATTTTTTTAATAATAATAAAACACCAACATTTCTTTAAAAAAGGTTGACGAGTATGGGGGGTAAGGAGGTAATAATTCTAGTAAGGTTTTTTTCATTATGGATTGGGACTTTACTGAAAACATTGCATTTAAAGCTCTTTATGAAGCTTTTAAAGATAGTGATGAAACTTCCGCATTAGAATTTTTATCTAGTGATGGTGCTTCATATTATCTTGAGTTAACACAGGATGCCGCGGGTGAGGGACTTGATCTGGGTGATAATGAAACGATGGAAGAACTACAGGAAGAAATTATTGAATATTTAGAAAACAACTAGAAATTTAGCTTAAGCGCTGAAATATTTAGCTTTTGAGTGTAGTGAAATGATAGCTGTAGTACTTTGTTCTGGATGAAGTTGTTCAGATTCATCCATGGTCAAGTTTATTCTTTTTGCATCCAACAATGATAATTGTATGTTTGAATCAGATACTTTTGGACATGCAGGATAACCAAAAGAATATCTAGCTCCTCTATATTTTTGAGCTAGTATTTCTCTATTTTTGTCTGGTTCTTCAGACCTAAAACCACATTCAATACGAATTAATGCATGGACATACTCAGCTAGAGCTTCTGCTAATTGCACTGTAAGTCCATGGAATAACAAATAATCGCTATATTTATCTTCTTTAAATAATTTTTGAGAATATTCACTAGCAATATCGCCCATGGTTACTGCCTGCATAGGAAATATATCTATCGGTTTATCATTTATCAAATCACAATAAAAATCAGCTATGCATAAATTATTCCCAGAATTTTGTCGTGGAAAATTAAATTGGGAAATTTTATTTAATGATTTCTCATCAAATAAGAAAATACTATTATCTTTTCTTCCGCATCTGAAATATCCATAAACTGCTTTGGGTGATATAAGTTTTTTCTCAATAACTATCTCTAACCATTTATCTAACAATGGTTTAGCATATGAATCCAAATAGTTATTGTATTCATCTACGCTTTGGTTTTTTCCTTTTTTTATTTGCCATTGTCCGCTAAATAGAGCTTTTGTATCTAAATAAAAGATTAACTTATTTAAATCTATATCAACATCGTTCAAGACTTTCGTACCCAAGAAAGGAGCTTGAATTGGATCTTCTTCACTTATAAATTTAGATCTTATAAAATTTTCTTTTAAATTTAATTTGGAAGTCTCGGTATGTATGGATATTGATTTTTTAACAGCTTGAGAGTTGGATTTCGATGAGGCTAAATTAATATTTACACCCTCATTGTTAATGAAACCCTCTGTATTTGACCAATTACCCTTTTTCTTATTATCCATATATTCATTCATAAATTTAAGATCAGTGAACGCATCTTTCCCGTACAATATTTTCCCTTTATATATTTTGCTGCAGTCCTCATTTACAAATTTTGGGGTTAAGGCTGCGCCTCCTAATATTACTGGTACACTAATATTTTCATTGTTAAAAGCTTCTAAATTATCTTTCATAAAAGCAGTTGATTTAACAAGTAATCCGCTCATAGCGATGCAATCTGCATTGTGCTTTTTTTGTGCATCTATAATAGCTGAAACATCTTGCTTTATTCCTAGATTTATTACGTCATAACCATTATTTGTAAGTATTATATCTACCAAATTTTTTCCAATATCATGTACATCGCCTTTCACAGTAGCAATTAAGAGTTTTCCATTTGATATGTTTTCATCTACAGTTTCCATATATGGTTCTAAAATTGAAACAGCAAATTTCATTGTTTCAGCAGATTGTAGTACAAATGGCAATTGCATTTGACCTGAGCCAAATAAATCTCCTACAACTTTCATCCCATCTAGTAAAAAGGTATTAATTATTTCAAGAGGTTTATATTTTTTTAACGCTTTATTTAATTGATCCTCTAATCCTATTTTTTCTCCATCAATAATATGATTTTTCAAACTTTCTTCAAGAGTTAGGTTTTTATTTTCTGAAGATGCTTTTTTGAAATCTTGAATAGATAAATCTTGAAAAGCCTTTGTTAATTCTACTAATGGATCATAAATACAAATATCATCTTCAAATTCTCTTTTATCATAAATCAAATCTAAGCAAAGCTTTTTAGTTTCTCCAGAAATTTTTGATAATGGCAAAATTTTATTTGGTGCGATGATAGCAGAATCTAATCCTGCTTTAATGCATTCATCTAAAAATATTGAATTTAGATTAATTCTTGATAATGGTGAAAGACCAAAACTAATGTTTGATATTCCAAGTATAATATGGATATCTGGGAAATTTTCACGAATTTTTAAGATAGCACTAATAGTTTCTTTAGCATTTAATCTATCTTCTTCTATCCCTGTAGATATTGGGAGAGCTAATGGATCAAAAAATAGCTCATAATCTGACAATCCACATTCTCTTGTTCTATTAATCGCTCGTTTGACAATCTTATATTTTTTTTCTGAATTCCTTGCCATTCCATCTTCATCAATTGTTCCGACAACAAGACCTGAACCATACCCTAAGGCTAAATTTAGAACTTGATCAAACCTTTCATTGCCATCTTCGTAATTGGTTGAATTTATAATACATTTCCCGCCAGCTGACTTTAATCCACTTTCCATTTTGTCAGCATCTGTAGAGTCAATCATTAAAGGTAAATTTATATTGGTAACTAGTCTTGAAGTTATTTCTTTCATATCTTTCACTCCGTCTCTGCCTACATAATCGACATTTACATCAAGGACGTGAGCATTTTCTTTTTGTTGTTGTTTGGCAATTGAAACTAAGCCATCCCAATCGTCGTTATTCAATAACTCCCTTACCTTTTTTGATCCACTTGCATTTAATCTTTCTCCTACTATCAAAATTGAATTGTCTTGTTTATATGGCACAGAGTTATATATTGATGAGGCAGATGGAATAAAACCGCTTGTATTCTTCTTACCATTGTTGTTAGTTCTTTCATTATCAATAATTTCATCGATTATTGAAGATAGGTATTTTATATGTTCAGGTGTTGTCCCACAACATCCACCTATTAATTGAACATTAAAGTCATATATAAAATTCATTAACTGCATCTTTAATTCTATTGGCTTTAACCTATAGTGAGCTACACCACCAATATTTTCAGGAAGACCAGCATTGGGTATACAGCTTATAGCGAAGGGAGAATTTTCAGACAAATATTTAATATGTTCCTTCATTTGCTCAGGACCAGTTGCACAATTAAGTCCAAGGATATCTATATTAAATGGCTCTAATATTGTTAATGCAGAAGCAATATCAGATCCAACAAGCATAGTACCTGTTGTTTCCATTGTTATAGATACCATTAAAGGTATTTCAATATTTTTACTTTCAAGAATTTCTTTTGATGCTAATAAGGCAGATTTAATTTGCAAAACATCCTGACAAGTTTCAATCAAAAGAAGATCAACTCCTCCATCTATAAGACCATAAATTTGTTCTTTATATGATTGCTTTAATTCATCAAAATCTATATGTCCTAAAGTGGGTAATTTAGTTGTTGGCCCAATTGAACCTGCTACAAACCTTGGTTTATCAACTGATGAGTATTTGGCAGCAGCTTTTTTTGCTATAAATGCCGCATTTTTATTTATCTCATAAGCCTTATCCGCAATATCATATTCATCAAGAACTATAGATGAGGCTCCAAATGTATTAGTTTCTATAACATGACAACCTGCTTCTAAAAATGAATTATGAACCTTCTCAACTACCTCTGGCGATGATAAAACAAGGTTTTCATTACATCCCTCTAATTCTTTTCCTCCAAAGTCATCTGTAGTAAGATTTAGGTTCTGAAAAGATGTTCCAGTACCTCCGTCAAAAATAATTAATGGTTTTTCATCTCTATTTAGATAGGTTCTGAAAGATTCCATTTTTAGGAAAAAATTAATTTATTTTAGTGAAATTCTTGTTACCCAATTATCATAGTCTTGAGAACGACCTTCTGTTATTTCTATAAGCTTACTTTTTAATTTATTCATTATTGGTCTTTCAACATTTAATTCAGTTGATTCAATTTTTTTAACTGGTGTAATTTTTGCTGCTGTACCAGTTAGAAAAACTTCATCCGCTATTAATAATTCTGTTTTATCAACAGGCCTCTCAATTACATTAATTCCAAATGATTTTGCTAATTCAATTACACTAGCTCTAGTAATCCCCTCAAGGATATCTTGATCAACACCAGGAGTGATTAAGTCTCCATTCCTTACAATAAATAAATTCATACCACTAGCCTCGCTTACCTTACCACTTGAATTTAATAGCAGGGCTTCATCAAAACCCGATAAACTAGCTTCTGTTTTGGCTAACGAACTAGTAATATATGCTCCACTTATTTTTCCTCTTAAGGGGAGAGATCTATCTTCTTGTCTTGTCCAACTACTCATTCTACAAGAAACACCATCTGGGGATAGATAATCTCCTAGTTCAATACAATAAAGAAAGAAATCTGTTTCAATATTGTGTAACCTTGGAGCTATACCTAAATCGCTTGTATATACAAATGGTCTTATATAAATAGGTTTTTCTGGCTTGTTTCTTTTTATGACTTCTTCTAAGGCTTTAAAAATATATTCTTCGGAAATTTCAGTTAAGAGTAATTTTGCACTTTGAGATAATCTTTTTATATGTTTATCAGTTCTAAACAGAAGGAATTCTTCTTTGTTTGTTGGGTTAGGTATAGCTCGCATTCCTCCAAAAGCAGCAGTACCGTAATGTAGTGCATGAGTAGCTATTGATATTTTTGCTTCTTTAAATGGAATACATTTACCTTCGAACCAGGCGTATGGAAGAAATTCATGCATATTTAATTTATTTAATTAAGGTAAACTTGTTTTATCCTACTTAGGTATTCTAAACCTTATTTATATATAAAAATGCACAGGATATTAAATATAGCAGGAAATGAAAAGAATAAGGATGATTTAATTGAGCAACCGGCTGCAGATTTTATATTTATAACAAGTGTAAAGGCTGATTTAAATATTATATCAAACTTATTGTTAGAAAAAGAATTTGCTTCATTAAAAAATAATATAAGAGCTATAGAAATTTCTAATATAAATTCCTCAGCTCAAATAGATAATTATTTATTAAAAACAATTAATTATGCAAAAGTTGTTGTACTTAGAATTTTTGGAGATAAAGGTACATGGAACTATGGAATAGAACAACTTTTAAATTGGCAAGCAGTTAATAAAAAAAGGAAGTTAGTAATCCTATCAGGTACCATTGATCAGGAAATTTCCTTATGTGAAATAAGTAGTATAGATAAAAATATTGCATTAAATATTTCTAGATTACTAAGATCTGGAGGACTGGATAATTATAGAAAGTTTCTTAATTGTTTAAATTATTTAGTAGTAGATGAAAAATTAATTCCTGATGAGTTTTTGAATATTACTTTTTATGCAGATCCCTATTTATATGATTGGAAAAATGAAAGTGGCGAAAAGATAGGAATAATATCCTATAAATCACTTTTTTTGGCTAATGAAATTGAAGTAAACGAAAAACTTAACTTGCAATTAAGAAAATGCGGATTATCTCCTAAAACATTTTTTATTTCAACACTAAAAGATCATATTATTCAGAAGAAATTAATAAAAATTTTTAAAAAAGAAGATATTAAACTAATAATTACCACAACTTCATTTTCTTCATCTCAAATCAAAAATAATGAATTAATTGAAAATTCAACAAATATTTTTACTTCTCTTAAAATTCCAATTTTACAGCTTCTTTCTTCTAATAGATCAAGAAAAAAGTGGTTAAATTCATCTATTGGAATGAATTCATCTGATTTATTAATGCAAATAATTATTCCTGAATTTGATGGAAGAATTACTACCTGTCCTTCAGCATTTAAAGAAATAATTTCTAAGAAAAATACACTATATAGTGAAATAACTAGTTACAAAGCTGATCAAGTAGGTATTCAATGGATTTCAAAATTTGCAACAAATTATGTGAAACTTCAGAAACTTAATAATTTTGATAAAAGAATTTGTTTAGTCATAAGTAATTATCCAGTAAAGAACGGAAGAATCGGTAATGGCGTTGGTCTAAATACACCATCTTCAATAATTAATATTCTTAATTGGTTAAAAGAAGAAGGCTATGACCTTGGATCTTGTAATTATCCTCAAGATTCTTCGGAATTAATGTCAATGCTTATTAAAACTAGAACTAATGATATTGAATCTCAAAATAATAAACCATTAGATTACTTACCACTTAGTGAATATTTAAAATATTGGAATTATTTAGAAATTGATCCCAAAAATATTATTGTTAGTCGTTGGGGTAAACCATCTGATGCGATCGATCTAGATAATAAAGGTTTCTCAATAAATGGTATTAGATTTGGAAAAATAACATTATTGATTCAACCTCAACGAGGTTATGACGCTTTCACTGATAGAGATATTCATTCTCCCGATCTTCCACCTCCCCATAGATATTTAGCACAATATTTTTGGATTGAAAAAGTTTTTAATGCAAATGCTATTTGCCATATTGGTAAACATGGGACTGTTGAATGGTTACCTGGTAAATCTATAGGTCTCAGCAATAAATGTTTTCCAAATATTATTTGTCCAGCAATACCAAACATATATCCCTTTATCGTAAATGATCCTGGAGAAGGATCCCAAGCTAAAAGAAGAACTTCTGCAACAATTATTGATCATTTAACCCCTCCTTTGGATAGATCAGAATTATATGGAAAGTATTCAATATTAGAAAATTATTTAGACGAATATTTTGAAGCAAAATTATTAAATTCTAATCGTATTGAAATAATAGAAAATTCCATTTTTGAATTAATAAAAAAAGATTTTAGCGAAATTACTTTAAAGAATAAAAATAATCAAATAGAAGAAATTGATTCCTTTCTTTGCAAAATTAAAGAATCTCAAATTAGGACAGGTTTGCATATTTTTGGTAATAGGCAGAATGAAATTAATGAAATAAATTTATTCTTGTGTATTGCTAGAGTACCAAATGCGAACCGAATTGGTGTTACTCAATATATAGCAAAACATTTAAAACTAGATTTGAATCCTTGGACAAATCAATATGATCAAATGTTAAGTGAAAAGGATAAAAAAATATTATTGACTTTTTCCAACAAAAACATTTTAAACTTTAGAATGGCTATTGATTTTTTGGAACAACAAGCAAAGTATTTAATATATTTGTTTTTTTACAAAAAGAATATCAATATAAAAAATCAAGAAAAATATAAAAATCAAAAAATAATAGACTATTTCTTTAATGAAAAAAAACATAATAAGTATTTTTTATTACTAAAAAAAGAGATTCTAATTCCAATCATTAATTCTTCATATAATGAGAAAATATCATTTATTAATTCATTAAATGGAAAATATGTAAAAAGTGGTCCATCTGGAGCTCCTACGAGAGGTAAAACTGAAACTTTACCTACGGGTAAAAATTTCTTTTCAGTTGATTCGAGAGGACTACCAACTGAATCAGCATGGCGTGTTGGTAGTCAGTCTGCTTCACAAATACTTGATTTATACAAACAAGATAATGGAGAAGATTTAAAAAATATAGCAATATCTGTATGGGCAACATCCACAATGAGAAATGGTGGTGAAGACATTTGTCAAATACTATATTTATTAGGAGTACAGCCTATTTGGGATGGGACTTCAAGAAGAGTAGTTGATCTAGAAATCATTCCTTTATCTGTTCTCGAAAGACCAAGAGTTGATGTTACTTTAAGGATTTCTGGAATGTTTAGAGATGCATTTCCACAGTTAGTTAAATTAACTTCTAAAGCAATAAATCTTGTTTCTAATCTTAATGAGGATGATAAATTTAACCCTCTCGCTGGGGCATCAAGGGATGGTGATTCAATTAATCGTATATTTGGTTCAGCGCCAGGTTCATATGGAGCTGGTCTGCAAGAACTAATTTCAAATTCTAATTGGGAAAATTTTGATGATTTTGGAGAATCTTTTCTTAACTGGAGTAAGTGGATTTACAGTGATAATCCTGAACCTATAGAGGATAAAAAATCATTAGAAAATGCTCTTAAAAATGTGCAGTTAGTTGTTCATAACCAAGATAATAAGGAACATGATATTTTAGATTCTGATGATTATTATCAGTTTCAGGGTGGATTATCTTCAGCAGTTAAAAAATTGAGCGGTAAATTTCCTGAAATGTATCATGGTGATTTATCAAAATTTGGATTATCCAAAATTTCAAAATTACAAGATGAAATTAATAAAGTTGTTATATCAAGAATACTTAACCCTAAATGGATAAATGGAATGAAGGATAATGGTTATAAAGGAGCTTTTGAATTTTCAGCTACACTAGATTACTTATATGCTTTTGATGCTTCTACTGAAGTAGTCTCAGATTGGTGTTATGAGGAAGTTTACAAATCATGGTTATGTGATCCGGATCTTAGGAATTTCCTTTTAGAGAATAATCCATGGGCTTTAAGAGATATTGCACAAAGATTTCTTGAAATTGTCAATAGAAAAATGTGGAATAATTGTTCATCAGATGTCATTGAAAATTTAAAGAACATAATTATTAATACTGATTCAATAATTGAAAAAAACGAATTCTGAATTATCTACCTAATAGCGAAAGTCCATGACTATCTGTTCCGCATGTTTTTAGCATTGAATATTTATCTGCTAATTTATCTATTTCTGAACATACAAATAAACTAGGATTCCATACTTCATTAAGTTCATAATCGTACCAAACCTCTATTCCATCAATACCTTTTATTTTGGCCTCTGGAATTAATTTATAAAAGGGAATTCTGTATCTCGCTGGATGTGCAAGAAATGATAAACCACCAGCTAAATTTATTGCTTTTATAACTGATTTAATATTTAAATCATTACCTATTGGAGACTCTCCAAGGATGTAGGGATTTAGGTATTTACTTTTTATATCTATTCCCAATCCAATTACATGTACTAAACATCCTAAAATTAAACAATTAATTTCTATTCCCGAAATTAATGTAAAAGAATCTTTAGGATAATTTTTGAGTATATTATTTTTTTTTATATATTCATGAGCCTTAACTGTATGATGATCGGTTATTGATAAAAATTTCAAGTTATTTTTATAAGCTTGTTCTAAAAGTTCATATGGTTCTAAACTTCCATCACTAAATTTTGTATGACAGTGAAAATTAATATTATTAGGACAACTATTTTTATTAATATTGGAAGTTAATTTTACTAAGTCTTCCCTATTCATTACTTAATGAATTCTCATTTTTCTTTCTAATCTTTGCATATAATTGTATTGAAGCCAACATGAAAATAATTAGTCCAACTACGCTCCATGTAGCAACACTAGTTGGAAAATTATTTTTAAAAATAACTAAAAGTATAATTATAAATAATAATAAAGTAGGCAATTCATTTAATAATCTAAGGTTTTTTGCTGAGATGGTTGAAGTACCATTATGTAATGAATACATTATTTTATAACAATAAGAATGATAAATTACTAATCCCAAAACAAAAGAAATTTTAATTTGCAACCACTTCTCACTTAACCAACTTGGTTGCATAATAACCATGCAAATAGCCATACTTAAAGCTAATATCATCCCAGGTGTTGTGATTATATTCGCCAGCCTTTTTTCCATCAAGGTGTATTGTTTATTAAAGGCAATTTTTAATTCATTATCCATATTTTTGGATTCTTCATGATATATAAAAAGTCTTACTAAATAAAAAAGTCCCGCAAACCAAACGATTACACCAATAATGTGAAGTGATTTAAACCAGAGATATGCTTCAGCTGCCAAATTACTAGATTAATTTAAAAATATATATTTTTAATATAGTTATATTTAACAATATCAAGAAATCTATTTTTCAAAAATTAATTAATATTTATAACTCGTTAAAATATTCATATATATCATTTACTGAATTTTTTCCAAGTCCTTTAACTTTTGATAAATCCTCTTTACTAGCTATTCTTATCGCGTCTATTGATTTAAAATGCTCAAGCAATTCTCTTATTCTTGATGGTCCTAATCCACTGATTTGGGACAATTGAGATCTATTCATTCTTTTAGATCTTTTGTCTCTATGAAAAGATAATGCAAATCTATGTGCTTCATCTCTTACCCTTCTTAATAGAAGAACTCCTTTTTGATTTTCATCAGTATCAAGAGACTTAGTAAATCCTGGAATAAATATTTCTTCATTTTTTTTTGCCAATGAACATATAGTTACTTCTTCCTCAAGATTTAGTTCTTTTAATGCTTTAATAGCTGCATTTAACTGTCCTTTTCCTCCATCAATCATTATTAAATCAGGCCAATCTGATAGAAGTTCATTGTCTAATTTACTATTCGTTTTATCATTTAATATTGAAAAATCCCCTCCGCTTTTTTTAAATCTTGACCATTTTTTAAATCTTCTATGTATTACTTCATATATCGAAGCAAAATCATCACTATGTCCTACAAAAACATTTGGATCTTTAATTTTATATTTCCTATAATCCTGTTTAGAAGGAATCCCATCAATAAAAACGACTTGTGATGCTACAGGGTCACTACCTTGAATATGGCTTATATCATAACCTTCAATTCTTTTAGGTTGTTCGCTTAATTCAAGTATTTGGGCAAGATCCTCAATTGATGATTCATTATCTTGTATCCCATTTAATATTCTATCTAATTCTAATTTCGCATTTTTTAAAACCATTTCTACAGTTTCATGTTTTTTATTTCTTTTTGGGATTAAGATTTTTACTTTCTTTTTTCTTAGCTCCGTTAACCAATCCTCTATGGTTGTTTGTTTTGGAAGGTTATATTGAATAAGAATTTCGGATGGTATTTCTACAGGTTCAACATTCATATAATGCTCTTCTAATATCTTTTTTAAAATAAGATTTTCATCTTCATTATTTAATTTTTGACTATAGCCAATTCTCCCAATAAGCTTACCAGATCTCATTTGGAAAATTTGTATACTAGCTACATTTTTTTCTGAAACTATTCCAAAGATATCTCTATTAATTGAAGAATCTGGTATTGATATTTTTTGTGATTCAGTTAATAATTTTAAACCTGAAATTTGGTCCCTTATTTTTGCTGCATTCTCATAATCTAAATCATTAGAAAATTGCAGCATTTTTTTTTGTAAAAATATTTCTAAGTCATCATTTCTTCCCTGAAATATCATAGATACTTGTTTCATTATTTTTTTATAATCGTCAGATGATATAACTTCTTGGCAAACACCTGGACATCTTCCTATTGAATAATTCAAACAAGTTCTATCTTTATAGACTGGCCTTGGTCGTTGTCTAAGTGGAAATATTTTTTTTATCGTAAATAATGTTCTCCTTAATAATCCGACATCAACATAAGGGCCATAATATCTATCTAAATTATTTCTATTTCTTCTTCTTCTTGTAATAAATATTCGAGGATATTTTTCACTCCAAGTTATACAAAGATATGGATATTTTTTATCATCCTTTAAAAGAATATTAAAATATGGTTTGTTTGTTTTAATTAAATTTGACTCTAAATTTAATGCTTCATATTCGCTATCTGTGACTATTATTTCTATTTCAGTTATTTGACGAACCATCAAAGTTAATCGGGGAGTTAAATCTGAATAATTATTGAAATAACTACTTACTCTACTGCGTAGTTTTTTAGATTTACCGATATAAAGTAAGTTATTATCAATATCTTTAAAAAGATAACAACCAGATGACTTTGGAATTTCGGATAATCTTGATTTTAATAACTCCTTATTATTAATTAATTTATATTCAATTTTAAAATTATATTTGTTATTTATTTTTTCAATGGAGGAATTACTCATTTATAGTGATTAACCTCCATAATTCCAGCCAGTTGAAGATAAATTTAGTGAGTCAACATCATTATTCAGATAAGCAGATTGAACCTCTCCTACAAAAACGGTATGGTCTCCATGCATAATACTTCCAACAACATTACATTCAACACCACCAACACTATCAACTAAAATAGGCAATCCAAGCTCACCTAAATTAAATTCAACAGATTCAAATCTTCCTCCTAATGCTTTTTGAGGTTTAAAGAAAACTGCTGCTAGATCCTTTTGATCACTTTTGAGCACATTTAATGAGAACTTATTGGTTGACTTTATTATTTCATGACTAGAGCCCTCTGATCTAACAGCCATTACAACTAATGGTGGGGTGAAAGAACCTTGAGTCACCCAACTTGCAGTAAATCCATTCACTTCATTTTTATCCTCGTCTCTAACGCCACAAATAAATAATCCGTGAGGTATTTTTCTTAATAAGATTTTTTTTGCTTCTAGATTTAATGTCATAATTGATTTAACTAATAATCTTATTTTAACTAAATTTCTTATTAGATCATAATAAATTCATGAAAATTCTTTATCCAGGTACATTTGATCCTTTAACAAATGGGCATCTTGATTTAATAGAAAGGGCTGAAAAAATATTTGGCAATCTAGTAGTTGCAGTTTTAGAAAATACCTCTAAAACACCAACATTTAATCTTGAAAGAAGAATAATACAAATAAAAAATTCTCTTTCTCATTTACCTAATATTGAAGTTATTTCTTATTCTGGTCTAACTGTTGATTGTGCAAATGATCTAAAAGCTAATCTTATTCTTAGAGGCTTAAGAGCAATGAGTGATTTTGAGTATGAACTTCAGATTGCTCATACAAATAAATCTCTTAATAATGATATTGAAACTATATTTTTATCGACAAATACAAATTATAGTTTTCTTAGTAGTTCTTTAGTAAAAGAAGTTGCAAAATTTGGTGGTGAAATTAATCACATGGTACCCCCCTCTGTTGAGAGGGATTTAAAAGAATATTTTAAATAATATTTTTGTTAACAAGATTTCAAGTAATATAGATCACGTAATAATTTAAAAGCTTTTTCTTTATCAATTTTATTAGAATTTTGGATAATGCTTATAATTATTGGCTTTTCATTTTTATATAAAAAGCCAGATAATGCAAAGACATTTGAAAGAGTACCAGTTTTGCCAAAAAACTTTCCAGACAATTCACTATTTACAAATCTTTTAGCTAATGTTCCTCTCACTCCCGTAATTGAAAGTGTAGATTGATAAGCTTTAAAATTATTAAAATATCTCATTTTATCTAAAAACAAAACAACTAACTTTGTTGTAATTTTATTTTTTCGAGACAACCCACTAGCATCTGCAAAGTATGCATTAGTTGCTGGGAGGCCTTTATTTTCAAGCCATCTTTTCAATTTTATATAGTTATTATCGTTCCATGTATTTGAGGCATTTTTATAGAGAGATTCAGCTGTAAAATTATGACTTTCAGAATTTGTTAGAGTTAATAATGAAAGAATTGGAGTTGAATATACTTTATTTATCTCTTTAAAATTTTTTAAATAAAAAGTTTTTTCTGAATCAAAAAAATTTATATATATTTTTGAATTTGGAAATTTATTTTTTAAATAATTTTTAATAAAATTTTTTAATGCATAAATATCATCATATTTATTGTGATTACTTTCTATTGCAAGAGATGTAATTGGAGATCCATATTCGTAAAGTTTATCAGTATTTGTCCAACCATTAGGCCAATATAATTTTGAATCAATTTCTACAATATTAAAGTTAATAATTTTATTTTCTTTAACATTTGAAATTAGTTCGATTATATGTTCATAATTAAGATCTGGATCACCTTGACCGTGTAAATAATAATCGTTTTTATTTTTAAATAAGGAAGTTTTTAAATTATTATTTAGTTTATATTTACTTAATACATAAGCTGATGAGAATAATTTTTGGTTAGATGCTGGCAACCTTGGAACATCCTCATTGTAGGAACTTATTATTTCCCCTTTATTATTAATAATTGATACACTAAAAGAATCATCAAGCGTTTGATTCAATAAAGCATCATAATTAGGACATATTTTGTTTTTAGTAATTATTCCCGGGAAATTAAAATAAATACTATTTAAAATAGTTATTTTCTGATTTGCAATTAAATATCTTATTAAGAAAGGAAATGTTACTAATACAAGAACAATAAAGAAAAATGAATATATTTTTTTTATCACATTCAACCTATAAATTTACAAAAATAGATTCATTGTCGGGTTTAATTTCAAATTCTTTTTTAAAAAAATATCTATTATTTTCTTCTTTGAAAAGCAACCAGTTATTTGGATAAATATGCATAAGAGCTGCTTTATTTAAAGGTTGCAGAAAATAAATATTATTCCATGTTTTGACAAAGTTTTTACGTCGCTCTCTAATAACACTTCCTATACCAATATTGGCATCTTCAAATTTTGGATTTAATGAATAATGCGTACCTTGATAATTATCAGACATTGGTTCAAATGAATCGAAATCATATGGCTGAGGTAGTATGGATATCATTGCACTATCAATATTATTTATATTATTTGATTCATTAAATGATTTAAAAGTAAAGATTTTATCTTTGATATCTGGATAGTCTCTTTGAGCCAAAGCCACAGCACCTTGATCAGCAAATGTTATGAATACATTATTATTTTTAGACAATATCTTATAGATAGTTATTCCAATTCTGTTAAATTTCAATCCTTCAAAATTAAATTCAATAGTAAATCTTTTATTTAAATCTAATAAACTTGTAATAATTGCATCCTCCATATTCTTAAGAGATTCATTTAAATCTTTAGGTAGTCTGTAATTGGTTTCCATTAAAATTTGTCAATACATATTTGAATAAGTTCTAAAAATTTATCTATTTCTGACTTATTGTTTATTGAACCTAAAGTAACACGAATATTTGAATATAGTTCATCATCTTTTAAACCAATATTTTTAAGTATTGAGCTAGGTTTACCAGATGAGCTTGAACAAGCACTTCCACTACTTATGGCTATTTTATTTTCTGACATGAAATTAACAATCTTATAGGCCCTTATAGGCTCAAATAGTTTATTTAATAGTAGAAAAGAAATATGACTGGGAAGTCTATGGTTAATACTACCCGTAATCTTTATATGATTATTATCTTTAATTTTTTGAAAAAAATAATTTTTAAGTTTTTTAATATTATTAGAAGGAAATTCAGTTATGTAATCATATAGTTTTATTTTTCCTTCAATATTCTTTAGTGATTCATACATTCCAGCGATTAATGGCAAAGCTTGTGTACCTTGTCTAATTGAAAATTCCTGAGTAAGTGATATGTCATTATTTTTTAAAATTTGTCTAGACTTTTCTTTTGTTAAAAGAATACCGATCCCTTTTGGACCTCCAAATTTATGAGCTGATAGACTTAAAAAATCACATTTAAGATCTTTCCAACTGAATATTCCATTACTTAATATTTGAGTTCCATCTAAATGAAACATTATATTTAATTCTTCACATTTGGAACCAATAAATTGGACAGGTTGTATTGTCCCAATTTCACTTTGTCCCCATATAATTGATACAAGCTTTGTATTATTGTTTAAAAATTTTTCGATATTAGAAATATTTAAAATTCCATCATTATTTACCGCCAATTCATAAATATCCCAATTTTGTTTTCTTAGTTTATTAGCACAAATAGTTGTTGCTTGATGTTCAACATTAGAAATAACAACCCTACCATTTTTAAATTTCTCATAAATATTATTAAATACAATATTTGTCGATTCCGAAGAGCCAGATGTAAAAATTATATCCTCTGGATCTGCTTCAAATATACAAGCAATTTTAGATCTAATTTTTTCAAGATATGTAGAGCATTTTATCCCTAACTCATATGTAGATGAAGGGTTATGCCAATAATTCCTATAAGTTGAATTAATTATATTTAAAACATTCTCAGATAATGGAGTTGTGGATGCATTATCTAAATAGATAAAATTATTTTCCATTAACTTACTAACATTGATCCTGAGAAAACCTTTTTAGCATTACCAGTCATCATTACTTCACAATCGTCTTTTGACCAATCAATTTTAAGATTACCTCCTGGTAAGGTTACTATGGTTTGTGAATTACAAAGGCCTAATTTATAAGCTGCTACATGGATAGCACAGGCACCTGTTCCACAAGCTAAGGTTGGTCCTGCACCCCTTTCCCATACTTTTACTTTGATATTATCTTTATTTAAAATTTGACAAAAATGCACATTGGTTTTTTCAGGAAATAATTCATTTTTTTCAAATACAGGACCAAGTCTGGAAAGAACAATTGACTCTATGTCTTTTACAAAGAATATTAAATGAGGATTTCCCATTCCTACTGCATAACCCATATTATTAAAATCTTTCTCAATAAATTCGTGTGAAGGAATTGAATTTATTTTTTTTTCAATTGTTGTTGGAATATTTTGACATTCTAAAATTGGAACTCCCATTTTTACTGTAATTTCATCATTTATATATTTTGCAATTTTTAAACCTGCTTTAGTCTCAATTTTATATTCTATATTTTTATTATTCATTGAATCATTTACGTGGAGATACTCAACTAAACACCTAATTCCGTTTCCACACATTTGTGCTTCAGAACCATCAGAATTAAAAATTATCATTTTTGCATAATTATCTTCATTAGGTTCTTCTATAAAAATTACACCATCTGCTCCAACACCAAATTGCCTGTTGCAAATTTTTTTTATATCAAATATTTTATTTGTCTTGTAATTTTTATATAATTCATTTCCTCTAGAATCTATTATTACGAAATCATTTCCGTTACCTTGATATTTTTCAAAAGTTATATTTTTCATTTGTAATTCATATATCTTAAATTTTAATTATAAATTATTCCTTTTAACAATCTATTTCTATTTTATACAATGGATATTAAAATAATAATTTAACAAATAAAAATTAAGTGATTTCTCCCGATAAACAATATGAGGCTGATACCAATTTATATAATCCATCTGAAATAGAAAAAAAATGGCAGTTATTATGGACAGAAAACAATTTATACAAAACCAATGAATTAACTGAGAATAGCGATAAGTTTTATGCCTTATCAATGTTTCCCTACCCTTCAGGTAATCTTCATATGGGACATGTTAGGAACTATGTTATTACAGACTTAATAGCGCGATTCCAAAGGTTTAAGGGTAAATCTGTCTTACATCCAATGGGTTGGGACGCTTTTGGTTTGCCTGCTGAGAATGCAGCGATTGAAAGAGGAATTAGTCCAAGTGTCTGGACTAAAAAAAATATTTCTCATATGAAGTCACAATTAAAGCTTTTGGGACTTTCAGTTGATTGGGATAGGGAATTTGCAACATGTGATGAAAATTATTATATTTGGACTCAATATCTATTTTTAGAGTTATACAAGTCAGGTCTTGTATATCAAAAGGAATCAGAAGTTAATTGGGATCCTATAGATAATACAGTCCTAGCGAATGAACAAGTTGACTCAGAGGGTAAATCTTGGAGATCTGGGGCAGTAGTTGAAAAAAAATTATTAAAGCAATGGTTTTTAAGAATTACTAATTATGCGGATGAGTTATTGAAGGATTTAGAAAAATTAGATAACTGGCCAGAAAGAGTAAAAATAATGCAAGATAATTGGATTGGAAAGTCAATTGGTGCAAATATTAATTTCAATATCAATACCAATCCAGAAAAGAAAATAACTGTATTTACAACAAGGCCAGATACTTTATTTGGAGTTACTTATTTAGCAATTTCTGTAAATCATTCCTTAATTAAAAAAATTACTGATCAAGAAACCATACAAAATATAGAAAATCTTAAACAATATTTGAAAGATAATAAAAATAATGAACTTGAAAAAATTGGAATAAAAACTAGCTTAATGGCAATAAATCCAGTTAATTCTGAACCTATACCTATTTGGGTGGCTAGTTATGTTCTTGATGAATACGGTACAGGCGCTGTTATGGGTGTACCTGCTCATGATTTAAGGGATTTTGAGTTTGCTAAGAAAAACAATATAGATATTAAACAGGTAATAGTAAAGGATAAAAGTGAACAAAGTAATGAGCTTGATAATGCTTATGTAGAAAATGGATATCTAATTAATTCAAATCAATACAATGGTATAGCAAATACTATTGCTAAATTAAAAATTTCAGAAGAGGGAGTAAATAATGGATGGGCCGAAAATAAAATTCAATATCGTTTAAGAGATTGGTTAATATCCAGACAAAGATATTGGGGATGTCCGATACCCATTGTTAATTGCAAAAAATGTGGAGCTGTTCCTTTAAATCAATCGGATTTGCCTGTTTCATTACCAAAAGATATAGAAATCTCCGCTAACAAGATTAATGCTTTAGGTAATAATAATAATTGGATAAATACAACATGTCCAAAATGTGGAATAGCGGCAAGAAAAGAAACTGATACTATGGACACTTTCATGTGTTCATCTTGGTATTTTTTAAGATACCCATCTTCAAAATGTTCAACTAAGCCATTTGAAAAGAATGAAATTAATAAGTGGTTACCTGTAGATCAATATGTTGGAGGAGTAGAGCATGCAATATTGCATTTGTTATACGCAAGATTTTTTACTAAAGCTTTACGAGATAATGAACTATTTGATATTGATGAACCATTTAAAAAACTATTAACGCAAGGAATGGTTCAGTCCGCAGCCTATAAAAACAATAAAACTGGTAAATATGTTTCTCCTTCCGATATTACTGACTTATCAAATCCTACAGATCCAATTGACAATTCTAAACTCGAAGTTCTTTTCGAGAAGATGTCTAAGTCTAAATATAATGGAATAGACCCTGAATCAGTAATTAAAAAATATGGAGCAGATACAGCAAGAATGTTTATATTATTTAAAGCCCCACCAGAAAAAGATTTGGAATGGGGAGATACAGATGTTGAAGGACAATTTAGATTTTTAAGTAGGATTTGGAAGCTTTATATAAATTGTGCAAAAGATATAAATAGTAAATCTAATTCCTATCCAGATAAAGAAAAAAGTTTAATAAAGTCAATGAATATTGCTATAAAAGAAATTTCAAATGACATATTAAATAACCAGTTTAATACTGCGATTTCAGAATTAATGAAGTTTTATAATTCTTTATCAAATTCCATTAATGATGTAAACAATAATTTAAAAATTGATGCTTTAAAAACATTTTGTATTTTGTTGGCTCCATTTGCACCTCATATTGCAGAAGAAATATGGCATCTTATAGGATTTAAAAAATCTGTACATTTAGAACACTGGCCTTCCTTTAATGCCGAGGCACTAAAGGAAGATTCATATGAACTAGTAATACAAGTGAATGGAAAAGTTAGAGACAAAGTAAATATTAATAATGATATGAGTGAAGATCAAATTAAAGAATTGACTCTTAAAAGACCTAACATATTAAAATGGACGCAAGATAAGGAAATAAGAAAAATAATTATTGTTAAAGGAAAAATAATGAATATTGTTGTTTAAGAATTTATTTTTTGAATAACTAATGAATTTGGATTTGACCAATCGCCCTTAACTAAATAATTATCATTACCGAAACACATTTCACGGAGTATAAAAAATATAGGTTCACTAACTGAATTATCAAATAATGATGTTATGTCATTTATAGAATATTCTCCACCTTCATCTAATAAATTACTTACTTTTTGCTGATACTCAATAATATTTGCAGCTGCTTTCTTTCCAGCTTCAACTCCAGGTTGATCATATGCATTTATATTTACCAATTCAGCGTAGAAGGATACAGCCCTTTCAAATAAAGCGATTAAGGCACCTAGTGAAAAACAATTTAACTTTTCTAATGTAATAGTGATACTTTGTCTGTTTTCACTAGAGAGTGCTGATCTGGTTCCTTGTAAAAAACCAGAAAGATATTCTTTAGGATTCTCTTTTTCATCAAATATATTAGTAGATGGAGAATCTAATAATTCAATAAAAATACAAAAGAAATTATCAATACCATCTCTCAATTGCTGAACATAAGCATGTTGATCTGTAGATCCTTTATTACCAAAAACGGAAATACCTTGATTAACTACTTCACCATTCCTATTGAATTTCTTTCCTAATGATTCCATTACTAATTGCTGGAGATATTTGCTAAATACCTGTAACCTATCTCTATAAGGCAATACGACCATATCTCTCTTTCCAATACCATCCCCAGTTAAATACCATGCGGATGATAATAGTGCTGCAGGATTATTTTTAAAATCGCTTATACGTGTGGCTTCATCCATTAATGATGCACCTCTAATAAATTCAGATATATTTTCATTAATAAGAGCTAATGGAAGTAATCCCACAGAGCTTGTAATACTAGTTCTTCCTCCAACCCAATCTTGTAAATTAAATATTTTTAACCAATTTTCAGAAGTTGCTTTTTTAAATAACTTACTATCCTTCATAGTTATAGCTATAGCATTAGAATTCCATTCAAAATAATTGTTTTCGCAGTAACTTTTAATAATATCCATAGCAATTCTAGGTTCAGGCGTACCACCTGATTTACTTACTATTACAAATAATGTTGTTGATAATTTATCAGATAACTCCTCAAGCTTTTCGCTAATTAAAAAAGGATCAACGTTATCGATATAAGAAAAATTTAAGCCTCTAGAACACTTCTGCAATGACTCTGTAATAAGTAATGGTCCTAACCCACTTCCACCTATTCCTATCCAAAGAACATCAGTATACTGCTGATTATTCTTATTCTTAATATCTCCATTTAAAATTTGTATTCCAAATTCAGAGATTGCATTAATATCTGCTCTTATTTCCTCTCCTATTTTTGAAGAGGGTGAAATTGATGGATTTCTAAGCCAATAATGTCCAACTTGTCTATTTTCATCAATATTTGAGATTGCACCATTTTCTAATTCTTTTATTGATGAAAAAACATCTATAAATTTTTCTTCTAAACTTTTTATCTCTTTACTTGTGAAATTAATTTTGCTTATGTCTAGCCAAATATTTAATTTTTTATCAAACCAAAGATAATTACAAAATTTATCCCAAGAGTTTAAATCTCCATTCATTTTATATATTTGTTTCTTTTATTTATTATTCAATTATATCTATACGAATAGTAGATAGATTTGAATCATTTAAATTTGTTTAAATTATTATCTTCAAATAAATATGTTTTTGAATATAAACAATTAAAATTGAGGGTTTTTTTTATTCCATATGAAATTATCATTAGATAAAATGAAAAACATTGGATAGATCATTTAATTACATAATTTCGCCTGAGATATCTGAATTTAAAAGGTTTTTCCCAAAATTAAAAATAGGTGTACTTGCTTCTGGGAAAGGAACAAACTTTCAGGAATTAATTAATCTCTCAGAAAAAGGAAAATTAGATATAGATATAAAAGTTCTAATAACTAACAAAGATGATGCAGGTTGTATAAAGAGAGCTGAAAGTAAAAAAATACCTCACAAAATTATAAAAGGCAAAGACTTTCTGCAAAAAGAGGCATTTGAATTAGAAATTGTAAATACTTTAATTCATTACGATGTTGAACTTGTGGTTATGGCAGGCTGGATGAAAATTGTTACTCCATTTTTTATTAATAAATTTAAGAATAAGATAATAAATATTCACCCTTCATTACTTCCTGCATATAAAGGTGGTTCTGCAATAAAGGACTCTATATTAAATGGTTCAAAAATAACTGGTTGTTCTGTACATTTTGTTGAAGAGGAGGTAGATAGTGGATCATTGATAATGCAAGCTGCATTGTCAATTAGAAATGATGATGATATTGAATCACTTTCCAAAAGAATACAAATGCTTGAGCATAAAATTTTACCTCACTCAATCTCTCTTGCTGGTTTTTTGATAAGAAGTAATTTTATGGAAAATTATTAGTTAAATCAAGACATTCATCCATTGAATATCCACTCATAATATTTAAATTTTGAATTGCTTGCCCAGTCTGACCTTTTAACAAATTATCAATTACTGATAATATAATTATTCTTCCATTTCGATTATCAACTTTAACAGAAAGTAAAATTTGGTTTGTATTTTTAACCCATTTTGTTGATGGGAATGTATCTACAGGTAAGACTTTAATATTTTTAAAATTTCTATAATAATTATCCAGAAGAATTCTGCAGTCATCAGAAGTTAATCCTGGATCTCTTAATCTCCCATATATAGTCGAATGCATACCCCTTGAGATTGGGACTAAATGAGGTGTAAAAAGCAGTTCAATTTTATTTCCAGAAATTAAAGATGCCAGTTGCTCGATCTCTGAGGTATGTCTATGGTTTATCAATCCATATGCTGATAGACCTTCTCCACATTCTGATAAGAGTAGCTTTTGGTTTGGTTCTCGACCCCCTCCAGATGTTCCGCTTTTGGAATCAATAACTATACCTTCATTTTCAATAATTCCTTGAGCGAGATAAGGAGCTAATGGAATAAGAGCAGATGTTGGATAACATCCTGGACAGGCAATTAATCTTCCCTTTGAAATGGCTTCTTTATTTATTTCAGGAAGACCGTAAACTGCCTCTTTACATAAATCATCATCATTCCTTTTATAAATCGTAGCTTCTTTGGAATATACTTTTTTCCATTCATCTAAAGACTTATATCTATAATCAGCAGATAAATCAATAACTTTAACTCCTCTATCTAATAATTTCCTTGTCAAGGTTGAAGATAAGCCATTTGGCAAGCAAAGCAAAGCAAAATCTGCATTTTTTGTAATATTATCAACTGAAATTTCTTCTATATAGGGGTCATTATCTAGATAAATAAAAGGGAAATTATCATTCCACTTTGATCCAGATGTTTTATTACCTCCTAAATATGAAATTTTGTATTTTTTATTTTTCTTTAAAAGATTTACCGCTTGAATACCGCCGTAACCAGTAGCACCTACTATTGCAACATTCATTTCTTTGAATTGGCAGACTTTGAGATAGGATTATAAAGTGTTGAATTTAAGATAACTAAAACACTATTTTTCTATATTGATAGGAATAATGAAAGAAACAAGTCCCAAATCAAATAATGGAACAATTTTGGATATAAATGAATCTTTTAAAATTGAATTTGATCCTATCAGCGATGCGTTGGCAGCTATAAGAAATGGTGAATGCATAATAGTTGTAGATGATGAGAGAAGAGAAAACGAAGGAGATTTAATATGTGCGGCTCAGTTTGCAACTCCACAGCAAATTAATTTTATGGCTACTGAGGGACGTGGTCTTATATGCCTAGCCATGCAAGGTGAAAAACTTGACTCTCTAGATTTACCATTAATGGTAGATAGAAATACAGATGAAAATCAAACAGCTTTTACGATATCAATTGATGCTGGACCTGAAAATAATGTTACTACTGGAATTTCTGCTGAAGACAGGGCAAAGACAATTCAAGTTGCTATAAACCCAAATACAAAACCCGATGATTTGAGAAGGCCAGGACATATTTTTCCATTAAGAGCTAAGAAAGGTGGAGTATTAAAAAGAGCAGGCCATACTGAAGCGGCAGTAGATATTGCGGCAATGTCAGGTCTTTATCCCGCTGGAGTGATTTGCGAAATACAAAATCCTGATGGTTCTATGTCAAGACTTCCACAACTTAAAGAGTATGCAAAACAGTGGGGAATGAAATTAATATCAATAGCTGATTTAATTAGTTATCGTTTTCAAACTGAGAGATTTGTATTTAGAAAATCTGATGCTGTACTTCCAAGTATTTTTGGTAATTTCAAAGCTTATGGATATGTTAATGAACTTGATGGTTCAGAGCACGTTGCATTAGTTAAACAAAAATCATCCAAATTGAACGAACCTGTGCTAGTAAGAATGCATTCAGAGTGCCTTACTGGTGATGCTTTTGGGTCATTACGTTGTGATTGTAGACCACAGTTAGAGGCTGCATTATCAAGGATAGAAAAGGAGGAAGAAGGAGTTGTTGTTTATTTGAGACAAGAAGGCAGAGGTATTGGTCTTATAAATAAATTAAAGGCTTATAGTTTACAGGATGGTGGATTAGACACTGTAGAAGCTAATGAAAAATTAGGTTTTCCAGCTGATCTAAGAAATTATGGAGTTGGTGCACAGATATTAACCGATCTAGGGATAAAAAAATTAAAATTATTAACCAACAATCCTAGAAAGATTGCTGGATTAGGTGGTTATGGAATAGAAGTTGTTGAGAGAGTTCCATTAGTGATTTGTCCAAACGATAATAATGCAGAATATTTGAGTGTAAAAAAAACCAAGTTAGGTCATATGATTGATGAAGATAATTCTAATTCCAGAAATATTAATCCATTTATATCAATTTTTCTTGACGGGGAATATAGATCTATTGATCTTGTCCCGATAAAAAATAAAGTTATTAAATTCTGTAGTAAACAAAACATTAATATTAAACTAGAAAGTAGCCCAAGATTATTGGCCTTTTGGAACCGACCAAAATTAGTATGGCGAATATTACATGATCAAAATAGAACCAATTCCAACATTAATGATGAGGAAATAAAGAATATAGAATTATTAATTCAATTTTTATCTAATTATGAAAACAGTACAAAAATTGGCATTATTGTTTCTAGAAACATTGAACAAGCATTACACCCAAAAAGCAGCATCAAATTAATCAATACTAAATTTACTATTAATAATGAAATCTTATATTCATCTACAAGAAAATTTAATCTAGATAAAGAGACATTTAGTATTGTTTTTGAAGGTTAAATTACTACTTTAGAGTTGCCTTAATAATTTTTGAACCATTTGTAAGCTTTAGCACTACATCCATATCATCTGTTTTACCAAAAACAGTATGAACACCGTCGAGATGAGGCTGTGGTTCATATACAATGAAAAACTGACTACCACCTGTATCCTTTCCTGCATGAGCCATAGAAAGTGAACCTTTTAGATGTTTATTGGAATTAATTTCACATTTAATATTATATCCAGGGCCTCCTGTTCCAGGCATACCAGATGCTCCATCACGAGTATTTGGACATCCACCCTGAGCCATAAATCCAGGAATAACTCTGTGAAATGCTAAACCATCATAGAAACCGTTACTAATCAAAGTCGTAAAGTTTTTAACTGTATTAGGTGCATCGTCAGAGAAAAATTCAATATTAATGTTTCCAACTTCTGTTTCAAATAGTGCAGTTGTCATTTTTTATTTGTTTAAAAATTTATTAATATTTTAAAGCCTAAAGCAACTTTTCAAGGTTTTCCTTAATGGTATTTATATCAATGTTATCTTTATCGCTATTTTTGTCTTCCGCCCAATTTTCAACCTCTAGGTTTTTTTGGGGTGGAGAAATTAATAACCTTTCTTCAGCTGTTGTAGGTACAAAATTTTTTTTCTACTAATTTGCATTCATAGTCTAATTTATTGCAAAAATTTTTTATTTCCTCTATTTTGATCATTTCAACTGTTGGCGAAGGAAAATCTTGAGCTTCTAGTAGACCACAGTATCTTGTTGCATCGTCCTTATCCTCAAACATAAGAACAATTGTCCTCCCTTTAAGTTCGATTGAATGAATCCCTTCCTCATCAGTTCCTGAATTATATAAAAGAACAAATATGTTCATAAGTATATATTTTTCTATCTTTATAATATTTGATTAAGAATCAGAAAGTGATAATTCTTGTAATCTTGTATATAAAGCAATTTCTTCATCATTAATATCAGCAGGAATCACTACTAATATTTCAACATATTGATCACCTACATTATCTTCGAAAGTTAAACCCCTACCTTTCAAACGTAACATTCTTCCCGTAGATGATTTGGGTGGTACTTGAAGTGTGACATTTCCATCAAGGGTAGGAACCTCTACTGCACAACCAAGAAGAGCATCATGAGGAAATAATTCTAATTTATAAAGAACTCTTAAACCATCAATTCTTAGACCACTTTCCGTTTGAACTTTTAACTGTAGATAATGATCTTTACCTCCTCTTGCGATATTTTCAAGTCTTAATCGCCATCCATCTCCTGCAAAAGGAGGTGTATCAACTTCCACAACTGTTTCATCTTCAAGCTCTATTAAAATTGAAGCTCCATTTAAGGCCTCATCAGGAGTTAATTCAATAACTGTTTCAATATCTTGGTGAAGCTTAACTGGAGGCGGCTCTTCTGGAGAGGTTGTAGGGTAATCATAATAATTAAATTCGTCATTGTTTTTATTTATAGATTCAACCTCAAATGGTTCATTATCATATTCCTCATTATTCATTGCTGAATATTCATATCCAAATAGAGAATCAAGATAATCTTGAAAATCAGGAAAACCTGTCTTGAAATTATTAGTTTCGTAATCATCCTGAATATTGTTATCCGAAATATTTTTCCTTTTATTCGGATCACGAAGATATTCGTATGCGTCGTTAATTAATTTAAATCTTTCTTCTGCATTTAAATCATTTTTATTCAAATCTGGATGCCATTTTCTTGCTTCTCTTCGAAAGGCCTTTTTAAGTTCTTTATCATCGAAATCATGGGATAATCCCAAAATCGACAAATAGTCTTTTTTAGAGGAAGTAGTCATTGTCCCATGGATCATCGTCCCTAGAATTACCA
Source organism: Prochlorococcus sp. AG-424-E18 (assembly GCA_003210155.1). GTDB lineage: Bacteria > Cyanobacteriota > Cyanobacteriia > PCC-6307 > Cyanobiaceae > Prochlorococcus_A. The sequence goes on from QCNC01000011.1 coordinate 31,191, forward strand.
TACCTCGAATTTCTATAATTTCTATTCATTTGATTATCCCAAGGATCATCATCCCAATAATCATCTGAAAAGAGTTCATCCTTTAATGATCCAAATGTATTCTTAATACCTTGAAGTGGATTGTTATCAGTTTTCTTTTCTGCTGCAAATTTTCTGTTTAGGCCGAATAATGCTTCTTGAAGAGCACTAACTGAAATTTCTAGTTCTTGAGGATCATCATCATCTATATAATCTTCAACATCTTGTATAGCTAGTTCTACAGCTCGTTGCTGTCTTTCAGCTCCATAAGGTCCAAATTCTAAGGAAGCATCCCTCAGCCTTCTCTCAGCTTGAGCGATAAGAGTTAAAGCACTATTTTTTCTATCAATAACAGATCTCTTCATTCTATCTTCGTTAGCCTTAGATTTGGCCTCTTCAATTATCGAATTAATTTCTTGTTCGTTTAAATTAGAACCTCCAGAAATTGTAACTGTTTGCTTTCTTCCAGTTGTTCTATCAGTGGCACTTACTTCTAAAAGACCATTAGCATCAATATCAAATGCTACCTGAACTTGTGGAATCCCTCTAGGAGCTGGAGGTATTCCTGATAATCTAAATTTACCAAGTGATTTATTTTCAGAGGCTAAAGGCCTTTCTCCCTGCCTTACTTGAACAACCACTGAAGATTGATTAGCTTCCGAAGTACTAAAAACATCAGATTGTCTAACAGGTATTGGTGTATTACGAGGAATGAGCACCTTCATAAGACCACCAATAGTTTCTAAACCTAAAGATAAGGGAGTAACGTCGTTTAGTAGCAAATCTTGTAGATCACCATTAATAATTCCAGATTGTATCGCAGCTCCAACTGCCACAACTTCATCAGGATTAACAGATTGACAAGGGTCATTTGGAACAAGAGTCTTTACTAATTGTTGAACCATTGGGATTCTTGTGCTGCCACCTACAAGAACTACCTCATCAATATCTTCTGCGTTCCATCCAGAATCATCTAAAGCTATTTGCACAGGCTCTAATAATCTATCTAGTAAATCTTGTGATAATGATTCAAATATTTTTCTATCTAAGGTTTCTTCAATATGTAATGGCCCCTCTTTACTTGTTGTGATAAATGGTAATGATATTTTTGTTTTTTGCAATCCTGACAATTCACATTTAGCTTTTTCAGCAGCCTCAGTTAATCTCTGTAATGCTTGTCTATCCCTTCTTAGATCTATTTCATGATTAGCAAGAAATTTTTCTGCAAGCCAATCTACTATTTTTGAATCAAAATTGTTTCCTCCTAACTGTGTATCGCCACAAGTGGCTTTAACGTCAAATACACCATTAGAAATTTTTAATAATGAGACATCAAATGTTCCTCCTCCCAAATCAAAAACCAAAACATTATTAGAAGAACTTTTTTCAAAACCATAAGCTAATGCAGCAGCAGTAGGTTCATTTAGAATTCTATCTACTTTGATACCAGCTAATATTGCAGAATCCTTTGTAGCTTGCCTTTGAGATTCATTAAAGTAAGCAGGGACTGTAATAACTGCAGAGTCAACAGTATCTCCAAGATATGTTTCAGCATCATTAATTAATTTTCTAATTAATGAGCTCACTAATTCTTCTGGTGCATATTCTCTTTCTGTATTTGGACTAAGAACTCTTACGCTTCCAGTCGTATTAGCCTTTACGTTATAGGGAACAGAAATACTATTCTCATCTAATTCATCCCAGTCACTACCAATAAATCTTTTTAAGTTATAAAAGGTATTCTTAGGATTAAGAACAAGTTGTCTTCTTGCCTGGTCTCCTATTACTATTTCTTTATCTTTTGTAAATCCAACTATTGAAGGCGTAGTTCTAGAACCTTCTGAATTAGCAATAACAATTGGACGACCAGCTTCTATAACCCCGACAACAGAGTTAGTAGTACCTAAATCAATTCCAACTATTTTCCCCATGATTTTAGATTGCTAAATTAAAGCAAAATTTACTAATAATTTAATTAATTTTTATCTTAGATATTTACATATAATAATAAAAATCAAATATTTTCAACTTAATTTAAATAAATAAGATTATTTATAACTTGTCAAAATGATTACTATTTATTTTAAACATCATATACAAACGAAATTCTTGATGTAGTTAACCAAAATAAACTAATATTAAACGGAGAGAGAGGGATTCGAACCCTCGATAAAGTTGCCCCTATACAGCATTTCCAGTGCTGCGCCTTCAACCACTCGGCCACCTCTCCCAAGATAATTATTTTAACCCTTTATCATCCCATTTTTGAGGAAATTTAGTTGAAAAAGACTTTCACAGTCACTATTAAAAACAAAGACAATGGAAAGGTCTATCAAGAACAGGTTAATAGTGACGAGTATATACTTAAGGAATTTGAAAAAAAAGGTTTCAAACTTGCTTTTTCATGTAGAAATGGTTGCTGTACAAGTTGTGCGGTTAAAGTAATATCTGGAACTTTGCAACAACCTGAAGCAATGGGTCTATCTCAGGCATTAAAAGACAAAGGTTTTGCACTTCTTTGTGTAGCTAAAGCAACTTCAGATCTTGAAGTGGAAACTACACATGAAGATGAAGTTTACGATTTACAATTTGGACAATATTTTGGGAGAGGATATACAAGAGTTGCGCCACCTTGGGAATTTGAGGAAGATTAATTATCATGTTCGAATTAAGTAAAATAGAGGGAATTGCAAATCAAGTAAACTTACCAAGTTTATACGAAATAGCCAAGAACTCAGCTAATATTGGTAATGAAATTCTAAAAATTAATTACAATAAAATTCAAAAAATATCATCAAAGGGCAGGAAAGGTGATTTAGTAACCAATGTAGATTTGGAAGTTGAAAATAAAATAAAAGAATATTTATTAGAAGAGACCCCAAACATATCTATCAATGCAGAGGAATCTGGGAAATTAAACAAATCCTCCGATTTAACATGGTGTATAGACCCATTAGACGGTACAACAAATTATTCTCATGGTTATCCTTTTTTTGGAACTTCTATTGGTCTTGTATATAAAAATAAGCCAATTATAGGGGCTATATCTGTACCTTATTTAAATGAGCTATATTCAGCCTGTATCGGTTTAGGCTCATTCTGCAATGATAGTGTACTTAAAGTATCGAATCCCTCTAATCTTAATGATAGTCTACTTGTAACGGGTTTCTCTTATGATAGATTTGAGACAGAGGATAATAATTATGCTGAATTTTGTTATTTAACACATAAAACTAGAGGTGTTAGAAGAGGAGGTGCAGCAGCAGTTGATCTAGCATTTGTGGCCGCAGGTAAGGTAGATGGATATTGGGAAAGAGGACTAGAGGTATGGGACCTAGCCGCCGGTGCTATTATTGTTAAAGAGGCTGGTGGTATTATTTCTGATTACCCATCAGGCGAATTTAATTTAAGTTCAGGAAGAATTTTAGCTTGTTCTCCTAGCCTTGAGAATGAATTAAAAAATGAACTAGATAAAGTCTCTCCATTTAAAAGAAATCTCTATACCTAAAATTACTTGAATATTAAAATGACAGATATAAAGGAAATTAAATTAGTTGATGTAAAAAATAACTCAAATATCATCAATAATTTAAATAGTATTTATAAACTATGGGGTTATGAAGAAGTTTCACCATCATTTATAAATACTTTAGAGACGATAAAAGGCCGTGGCGTTATTGACGAAAAGCAGGTTGTAGGAATAGCAAGTAATAATTCATTATGCCTTAGGCCAGAAATGACAACATCAATTGTTAAATTGTCATCTACTAGATTAATAAATAAGAAAAGACCTATAAGATTATTCACAAATGGAATGGTCTTTGATAAAAAACAAAATAACAAAAATTCATTCAATTTACAGGAAAAATTGCAGAGTGGAATTGAATTAATTGGATATGATACAAAATACCCAGAAATTGAAGTTATTAATATTTTGTTTGACTCAATCGATAATATTAATTTGAAGGATGGTTGTAATTTATTTCTACTAGTAAGCACTACAAAAATAATGGACTTGATCCTGAACAAATACAAGAATAATAATTTTGAAGAAATTAAGAAAAGTCTTGTTAATTTTGATCAAGATAATTTAACTAAATTAGGAATAGATGAGGATGATAAATATATTCTTAAAGATCTTTTATTCACACGAGGAGAACCAGTTGCAATATTAAAAAAATTAAAAACTATATATGGTACTAGTAAAACTTTAGATGACTTAAATTTTTTATTTGAAACATTATCAAAAATATCAAATAAATATGGTGTTAAATTACAACTTGATCCCACTTTTCAACCTCACTTGAATTTATATGAAGGAATAGTTTTTCAACTAATAGGTGATAATGGTAAAAATAAAAGCGTCATTGCAAAAGGCGGAAGATATGATGAATTAGTAAGATCTTTTAGTCCTAATGAGAAAATATTTAACGGGATTGGATTTACAATTTCAGTAGACATTTTAAGAAATTTAATTAAGGAAGAAAAGACAAACAAAAAAAGGATTTTATTGATGTATAAAGATTCTTATTTGTTAGAAAAAGGTATGAATGAGCAAAAAGTACAACAGAAAAAAGGAAATATCGCTGTCTTACATTTAAATCCATGTGATGACTTGGCTAAAGCCAATCAAATTATGAAAGAAAATAATTGTAGCCAGATTTTATGGGTTAAATAAAACCTTTTAATAAATTATTTAACTTTTAAATTCATATATTGTTCGGACAATACTCCTAATTAAACTTGATTTACTAGTTTTTACGAAATAAGATTTAATATGTTTGATTTTTTTTAAATGGAAAAAGGCGAAATTCGTATTAATACTGAAAATATTTTCCCAATTATCAAGAAGGCAGTATATTCTGACCATGAAATCTTTTTAAGAGAACTTGTTAGTAATGGTGTTGACGCAATTAGTAAAAGAAGAATGGCCTCTATGGCTGGTGATTGCGATAATACTGAGGAGGCACAAGTAAAAATATCTATTGATCGTGAAAAAAATGTTCTAACGATTTCCGATAATGGAATTGGAATGAATGATGAAGAAATTAAGAAGTACATAAACCAAGTTGCATTTTCTAGTGCAGAAGAATTTCTAACAAAATATAAAAAAGATAATGATGAATTCATAGGTCATTTTGGACTAGGTTTTTATTCAAGTTTCATGGTGGCAGATAGAGTTGATATATTAACTAAGTCGGCAATTGGAGAATCAAAAGCTTTTAAATGGTCTTGTGATGGATCGCCAAATTTCACTTTAGAGGAATCAGAAAGAGAGACGATTGGTACAGATGTTATTCTTCACCTTCTTGAAGAAGAAAAAGAGTTTATCGAGCCTGAAAGGATTAAATCACTAATAAAAAAATATTGTGATTTTATGCCAATAGATGTCTTATTAGAAGGTGAGACAATTAATAAGAAAAATCCTCCTTGGAGAAAACAACCAAGTGAATTAAAAGATGAAGATTATATTGAGTTATATAAGTACCTTTATCCTTTCCAGGGAGATCCACTCTTGTGGATTCATCTAAATACAGATTATCCATATGACATACAAGGGATATTGTATTTCCCAAAGTTGTCAGGTAGAGCTGATTGGGAAAAGGGAGAAATAAAACTATTTTGTAATCAAGTATTCGTAAGCGATTCAATTAAAGAGATAGTACCAAAATACTTATTACCTCTAAGAGGAGTTATTGACTCTACAGATATACCCCTAAATGTTAGTAGAAGTGCATTACAAACAGATAGAAAAGTAAGGTCTATATCATCATTTATATCAAAAAAAATAGCTAATAAACTGAAGGATTTGATAAAAAATTCTCCAGAATTTTATGCAGAAATTTGGGATTCAATCTCTGCTTTTATTAAAATTGGTGCTATCGAAGATGAAAAATTTGCTGATTTAGTCAATGACAGTATAATCTTTGAAACAATAATAAATTCAGAGCAAGATTTATCTAAAGATATTGAAAATAAATCGCTTATCAAATCAAATGATAAATTTTTCACAACTCTGGCAAATTACAAAGAACGAAATAAATTAACTGATTCTAAAAAAATAATTTATTGCTCAGATTTGATTGCGCAGTCTAGTGCATTAAATATCTGTTTATCTGATAATAAAGAAGTTATTAAATCAGATCCATTAATCGACGCACAATTTCTCCCATGGTTGGAAAGTAAAAACGAAGATTATCAGTTCCAAAGAGTTGATTCAGAAATAAATGAACTAGAAGATAAAGAATCTAAAGAAATTGTAGATAAGGATGGCAAATCAAATACAGATAATCTTAGAGATACGATAGTTAAGGCCCTTAATAATGAGAAAGTAACAGTTAAAGTGCAATCACTTTCAAGTAAAGATGCTCCACCAGCGATGATCTTGCTTCCAGAGCAAATGAGAAGGATTAATGATATGGGGGCTTACATGGAACAAAAGATGCCTGGCTTACCTGAATATCATGTGCTCTTAATTAACAAAGAACATCCACTTATCATTGGACTTAATAAAATAACAGGTAACAAAATTATTATTGATGAAAAAGATTCTATTGAAAATCCATTGGCATCTAAAATTGCTAATCATGTTTACGATATGGCTAAGCTTTCCGTTGGTGGATTAGATCAAAAACAGATAATTAATTTACAAAATAATAATGCCGAATTAATTTCAGAATTACTTAATTCAACAAAATGAGTCATGTGTTAGAATTTTTAAAGATATAACTCAATAAATATGTCAAGAGTTTGCGAATTAACTGGTTCAAAAGCTAATAACGGGATGGCAGTGAGTCACTCACATATTCGTACAAAAAAATTGCAGCAAGTTAATCTCCAAAAAAGGAGACTATGGTGGGAAGAGGGCAAAAAATGGGTAAATATAAAAATAAGTACCAAAGCCCTAAAATCTATACAAAAAGTAGGTTTAGATAAATTTGCCAAATCAAATGGAGTTGATTTAAGAAAATTCTAAATTTGATGAGAAATTTAGTTGTAAATTTATTGGTTTCATTTATTCTTTTATTTAATTTTAATTCAGCAATAGCTTTCGATTTTGCACCTGAAGTTGGTGATAATGCTCCTAACTTTCAATTGGAAGGTTTTAATAAAAACATAAAATCAAAAAAAATATGGGAATTAAATGACTTTCATGGTAAGTGGCTTGTTATTTATTTTTATCCAAAGGACTTTACAGCAGGTTGCACTCTTGAAGCTAAAGGTTTTTCTGAATTAAAAAAAGATTTTACAAAATATAATGCCGAAATTGTTGGGATTAGTGCTGATAATCAAGATTCTCATGAAAGTTTCTGCAGCGAAAAATCCATAAACTACACTTTATTATCTGATCCCCAAGGAATTATTAGCGATAAATATGGTTCTTGGATTCCTCCATTTTCTGATAGAAATACTTTTTTGATTTCTCCAGAAGGGGAAATTACTTATAGATGGATAAGTGTTTTACCTATAAATCATGCTAAGGAAGTACTTAATGTACTTAAGAAAAAAATATAAATTTTGCACGAGCTATCATTTGGAACTTGGTTAATTCATATCTCTTCAGTAATTGAATGGATATTTACCATCTTTGTTATATACAAAATTTCTACATATAAAAAATATAATTTATTTTTTTGGTTGAGCTTAGCTATGGTCCCCAACTTAATAGGAGCTATGTGCGCTATAACTTGGCATATCTATGATAATCAAGATACATTGTATGGATTAGTAACGCTTCAAGGGATATTTACATTTATCGGAAATTCAACATTAGCTCTATCATCATTCACTATTTTTAAAAAGAAAGAGACTTATGAATGATTTATTTATAAAGTTTTTAGAAAAATTAGCATCAATTGACAATACAGCTTTGTTCGCAGCATCTATATTTCCATATGCAATCTTTTTGTTTTACTTATATAAAATTAAATCTGTTAATAATTTAGTAAAAATAGGATACACCTTAACAGTTTTATTTGTTTTTATAACAATAGTAGTTTCTGTCTATACGTTAAATTACTACAATAAAACTCTTGTTGAGGTTGACTTCTTCCATGGTTTAGCAGAATCTTTCTTAACCCTAAGCGATTTTGTTATTTTGTTGGGCTTCATAAAAATTTTAAATAATTTAGAAGTAAACAACTCTTAAGACCTTTTACAATTTTGTGTTATTTAGGTAAAAGTATTAGAGAATATATAAAAATAACGATTTTTTATGTTTACTACATTATTTGCAGCTGCAGATCCAGCAACTTTTTCTTGGTCTCCAAAGTGTGCCGTCGTAATGATTGCATGTAATGTTTTTGCTTATGCAATTGCTAGAGCAACAATAAGAAAACCTAATGAAGGTTTTGAAATACCTAATTCAAAATTCTATGGTGGTTTAAGTCATGCATCAGTTGTAGGTGCTAATTGCCTTGGTCATATTTTTGGAATTGGAGCAATCTTAGGATTAGCCTCACGTGGTGTTTTATAAAAATTTATTTATTAAATTTTTAATTATCTAACTTAAATTTTTTAACAATTTTATCTGCCATCTGATCAGGCATAAGTCCTAATTTTTCTTTACTCTGATCAGGTGAAGCATGATCAACTAAAACATCAGGTATACCTATTCTGTATACAGGAATGTTTATTTCATTATCGTTAAATAATTCAACTATTGCAGAACCAAATCCACCTATTAAGGTTCCTTCTTCCATGGTTACAACTTTTTGAATCCTACTTGCTAATGGCATAATAAGATTTTTATCGAGAGGTTTAACAAATCTTGCATTAACTAAGGATGCATTGATTTTCATATTTTTTAAGATCTTTACTGTTTCGATTGCTGATGCGACCATTGAACCATAAGCAATAATTAAAATATCTTCTCCCTCTTCGAGTATTTCAGCTTCGCCTATATTCAAGGGTTCCCAACCTTCATCCATTACAGCCACTCCTAAACCTGAGCCTCTGGGTATTCTTAGAGCTGTAGGACCATTATGATTTATTGAAGTTATTAACATTCTCTGTAATTCAGACTCATCCTTTGGAGCCATTAATACAAAATTAGGTATAGATCTCATATAACTGATATCATACTGACCTTGGTGAGTAGGACCGTCAGCTCCAACTATCCCAGCTCTATCAAGTACAAATGATACAGGTAAATTTTGTATGCCTACATCATGTATTAATTGGTCGAAAGCACGTTGAAGAAAAGTACTATAAATAGCTACAACAGGTTTAAGACCATCGCAAGACATTCCTGCCGCAAGAGTAACTGCATGTTGTTCTGCTATTCCTACATCGATATATTGGTCAGGGATATTTTTTTGCAAAATATCTAAACCAGTACCTGTAGCCATTGCAGCTGTAATACCAACGACTTTACTATCTTGCTCACATATTTTCAATAAGGTTTGACCAAATATTTTACTATAACTAACAGGTTTAGGTTTCTTTGATGGAATAGATTTCCCAGTAGTCAGATCAAATGCAGACTGCGCATGATATCCAACCTGATCGGCTTCTGCATATGGGTAACCCTTCCCTTTTGTTGTGACAACATGAACAAGTACAGGTTTTTTAAGTTTATGGGCAGCATTAAAAGTCTTAACTAGGTTACCAATATCATGACCATCAATTGGACCCATATATGTAAATCCAAGTTCTTCAAAAACAGCTCCAACCTTAGGCACAGATAGTCTTCTAACGCTTCCTTTAATATTTTTGAGTTCTTCTGGGATATCCTTACCAATTAACGGAATATTTTTTACACTTTCTTGAACACTATCGGATAAAAATTGCAATGGTGGGCTTACTCTTACCTTATTTAAGTAAGATGAAAGGGCTCCAACCGGAGGTGAAATAGACATGTCATTATCGTTCAATATTACAACTAAAGGGGTATTTGGTAAGTGACCTGCATGATTTATAGCTTCTAATGCCATTCCTCCAGTTAGTGCTCCATCTCCAATAACAGCGACACATTTATAATTTTCGCCTTTTCTATCTCTTGCTATTGCCATTCCTAAAGCAGCAGAAATAGAAGTACTTGCATGTCCAGCACCAAAATGATCAAATTTACTTTCACTTCTTTTTAGATATCCAGCTACTCCATTTTGTTGCCTTAGAGAATCAAATTGACTGAACCGTCCTGTAATTAATTTATGAGGGTAACCTTGATGTCCTACATCCCAAACAACTTTGTCAAAATCAAGATCAAGAGTTTGATATAAAGCCAATGTCAACTCAACTACACCTAATCCAGGACCAAGATGTCCTCCACTAGTAGATACTACCTGAAGATGCCTTTCTCTAATTTGACAAGCAATTTCTTCTAATTGTGAAACTGTTAAGCCATGAAGTTGATTTGGATGACTTAACTCACTTAAAAGCATTTAACAAAAAATGGTATCTATATAATCTAAAACGCCGAGGTGCAAATTGAGTATTTTTTTTGAAATAGATCATGTAATGTTTTATTAGATTAATAATTAATGCTAAAAATATATATATGAATGATTATTTTGAAAAAATACTTCAAGCTGAAGTCTATGAAGTTGCAAAAAAAACACCACTAGAGAAAGCTCATAATTTAAGTAATACGCTTAATAATGAAGTTTTTCTAAAAAGAGAAGATCTTCAGGATGTATTTTCATTCAAAATAAGAGGTGCATATAACAAAATGAGTAAGCTAACTAATTCACAGCTTGCTCAGGGAGTAATTACTTCTAGTGCTGGTAATCATGCTCAAGGGGTTGCACTTAGTGCCCTTAAGTTAAATTGCCAAGCAACTATATTAATGCCCATTACCACACCTATAGTAAAAGTTAATGCAGTTAAAAATTTAAAAGCAAAAGTTATATTATATGGTGATAACTATGATGAAACTTACAAAGAAGCAATAAGGATTAGCCAAGAAAGAAATTTATGCTTTATTCATCCCTTTGATGATCCAGAAGTAATAGCAGGACAAGGAACTATAGCTATAGAACTTGAACAGCAGCTTAAGGAAAAACCTTATGCAATTTATATTGCTGTTGGTGGTGGGGGATTGATATCAGGAATATCATTATACGTTAAAAAAATATGGCCTGAAGTAAAAATAATTGGTGTAGAACCAGAAGATGCTGACGCTATGACTAAATCTTTGGAAGAAGAAAAAATTGTGGAACTATCTTCAGTAGGTCAATTTGCAGATGGAGTGGCGGTTAAAAAAATTGGTAAAAATACTTTTGATATTGGTAGAAAATATATAGATAAGATGATTAGGGTTAGTACTGACGAAATCTGTGCTGCTATAAAAGATGTTTTTGAGGATACTAGATCAATACTAGAGCCCGCAGGTGCCCTATCAATAGCGGGAATGAAAAAAGATATTTTAAATTCGAATCATTCAAATCGAAAAATGGTTGCGATTGCATGTGGTGCAAATATGAATTTTGAGAGGCTTAGATTTGTAGCAGAAAGAGCAGAACTTGGGGAGTGTAAAGAAGTAATGATGGCTGTTGAAATTCCTGAACGTGCTGGTAGTCTAATTGATTTTTGTAAGTTACTTGATAATAGAAATTTAACTGAATTTAGCTACAGGATGTCGAATTCTAAGAATGCACAGATCTTTGTAGGGGTTCAAGTTTATGGTTTAAATGATAAAAATAATCTATTAAATGTATTTAGAAATTCTGAGTATTCATTTATTGACATAAGTGATGATGAATTATCTAAAAATCATCTCAGACATATGGTAGGTGGAAGATTACCAAAGGATTTCAAAGAGATGGAATATAGAAACTTTATTGAACTTTTATACAGATTTGAGTTTCCTGAAAGGCCTGGAGCATTAATAAACTTCTTAAATAATATGAAATCTAATTGGTCTATAAGCGTATTTCACTACAGGAATTATGGAGCTGATGTAGGGAAAATTGTTATTGGAGTTTTGATCGATAAAAATGAGATTTTAGAGTGGAATAAATTTGTAAGAATTCTAGGCTATAAATTCTGGGATGAAACTCAAAACGATACATATAGATTATTCCTTGGTGCATCAGATTAAATTTAAGGTAAATTAGGAAAGATTTCGGTAATTAAAATCAATCAATCTGATCTAAATAGCACGCCAATATCTGATATAGATCTAGTTACTAAAGTTGAAGCTGTTCTATATTTGAAAGGCAGACCAATAACAAAAAAGGATCTTTCAGAAATTACTAATTCTGATATAAACTCAATAAATGATGCAATTAAAGATCTGAAAAATAAATACTCTAATCCCAACTCAGCTATTGAATTAAATGCAATTAATAACAGTTTTTCTCTCGAACTAAAATCTAGTCTTAATGAATTCGTCGATGATTTACTTCCTTCTGACTTGAAAACATCCGAATTAAGAACATTGGCAACTATTGCGATCAAAAAAAAGATCCTACAATCGGATCTTATACTTCTTCGAGGTTCAGGTGCTTATGATCATATTAAAGAATTATTGGAAAAGAAATTTATCGTCAAACGAAAGCAAAAAGATGGTAGATCATATTGGTTATCATTATCAGAAAAGTTTTTTCAAACTTTTGCTGTAAGTAATGAATATCTCTCAAATATAGGAAGCAGTAATAATAAGCAGCAAATATAAGTAAATGCTAGAATATATTAAATTACGACAAGATAATGTTATCTGAGGTTTTTGCAGTTCTAGGACAAACTTTATCAATTTATTCTTTCATATTGATAATAAGAATTTTACTTACATGGTTTCCAGGTATTGATTGGAGTAACGGTGTTTTATCTGCATTAACTTCTATCACAGATCCTTATTTAAACATTTTTAGAGGTATTATCCCTCCAATAGGTGGATTTGATATTTCATCCTTATTAGCTTTTTTACTTTTAAATGTTATACAAAATTTAATTACAAATCTCCAATACGCAAGCTTAGGTTATAGCTGAACTTATCTATCATCTCCAGAACCTCTTATCTTTCCTTTAGTAGCTCTTAATTTTAATTTTTCAAGGTTTTGTAATGCAACATCATCTAAATTAAAGTTTAATTCTGTACAAAGATTTGATATGTACCACAAAACATCTCCTAACTCTTTTTTAATACCTAATTTTGATTCGTTATCAAATATTCCATTTTTATCTCTTATAACCTTTTTCACTTTTTCTGCCACCTCACCAGCCTCTCCAACTAAACCAAGAGTTGGATAAATAGTATTTGAGCCTAAATCTGGATATTGTGCTGTTTCTCTAGCTTTTTTCTGATAAGTTTTAAAATCCATGACTTAAATAACTAACTTTGGGTATGGTAAATTTATTTATATCTAGCAATATTATTTATATATGTCGAATATTGATTTAAAAAGAAGAACAAAAATAGTAGCAACTATTGGCCCTGCAACTCAATCTGAAGAGATAATTACAAATTTAATTAAAGCTGGAGTAACAACATTCAGATTAAATTTCTCACATGGAGATCATAAAGATCATGCTGAGAGAATAAAAACCATAAGGAAAGTATCAAAAAAGTTAGATATAGATATTGGAATATTGCAAGATCTTCAAGGACCTAAAATACGATTAGGACGCTTTAAAGATGGGCCAGTAAAAGTTAAAAAAGGAGATAAATTCACACTGACATCAAATGAAGTCGAATGTACAAATACTATTGCAAATGTAACTTACAACAAACTTTCTCAAGAAGTTAGCGAAGGGAAAAGAATACTTTTAGATGATGGAAAAATAGAAATGATTGTAGAAAAAGTTGATAAAAAAGCTAATAATTTGGAGTGCATTATAACTGTAGGAGGGGTTCTTTCAAACAATAAAGGTGTGAATTTTCCAGATGTTCAATTATCAGTAAAAGCATTAACAGAAAAAGATAAAGAGGATTTAAAATTCGGTTTATCTGAAGGAGTTGATTGGATAGCACTAAGTTTCGTAAGAAATCCATCCGATATAAATGAGATAAAAGATTTAATAAACAAAAATGGGTACTCAACTCCTGTAGTCGCAAAAATAGAAAAATTTGAAGCAATTGATCAGATCGATTCAGTATTACCCTTATGTGATGGAGTTATGGTTGCAAGAGGTGATTTGGGAGTAGAAATGCCTGCTGAAGAAGTTCCTCTTTTACAAAAGGAATTAATAAGAAAGGCTAATACATTAGGTATCCCAATAATTACAGCGACTCAAATGCTTGATTCTATGGCTTCTAACCCAAGACCAACTAGGGCCGAAGTTAGTGATGTTGCAAATGCAATTCTGGATGGTACAGATGCTGTAATGCTTTCAAATGAAACTGCAGTTGGCGATTATCCTGTAGAGGCAGTTGAAACTATGGCAACCATAGCAAGAAGAATTGAAAGAGATTATCCACTTAAGGCTATTGAAAGCCACTTACCCAGTACGATCCCAAATGCTATTAGTGCAGCAGTAAGTAATATTGCAAGACAACTTGATGCAGGAGCTATAATCCCATTAACTAAATCAGGTTCTACCGCTCGAAATGTAAGCAAGTTCAGACCACCAACACCTATCTTGGCAACTACTACAGAGAGAAGCGTAGCGAGAAGATTGCAACTTGTTTGGGGAGTTACTCCAATAGTAGTTAAAAATGATCAAAGAACAGCAAAAACTTTTAGTTTAGCTATGCAAATTGCTCAGGAGATGGGGATCCTAAATCAAGGAGATTTAGTAGTCCAAACCGCAGGTACATTAACAGGAATTAGCGGCTCAACAGATTTAATAAAAGTCGGTTTAGTAAGAAAGATTGTATCAAGAGGAATTTCAATAGGGGAAATCGGTGTTACAGGTAAAGCCAGAATAATTAAAAATAATCTTGATATGTCCTTAATTTGTCCAGAAGAAATATTATTTGTTCCGAAGGAATTTATGCAAAATATTCCACTGAGTAAAAATATTGCCGGTATTGTGACGAACCAAAATGTAAATGATGTTTATGCTTTGTTCAACAAAAATAATAAAAAGATTTCTACAATTTGTAATTTAGAAAATATCGATAATCATCAAATCAGTAATGGCGACCTTATTACACTCCAGCTTAATGAAGGTGTTATATACATGGGACAAATTGAAGATGATGATGCAATAGATAAATATAAATATGTCTAGGAATATCTCAATAAAAGAAGCCTTAGGCATGGCCACAAAAACTTTAGTTTCGAACAAATTAAGAAGTTCGTTAACAATGCTGGGGATAATTATCGGAAATGCTTCAGTTATTACACTTGTTGGACTTGGTAGAGGTGCTCAAACATTAGCAAAAAACCAATTGAGTAATTTAGGTGCCAATGTTTTATTCATTGTTCCTGGAAATAATGACACAAGAAGAAGAGGTATTTCATTTCCTAAAAACCTAGTTTTAGAAGATGCACTAGCAATTAGCAATCAGGTACCAACAGTTAAAAAAGTAGCTCCTCAAATCTCTGCTAACGAAATAGTGCAATCAAATTCTAAAAGTTTAAATATATCAATTGCTGGAGTTACTCCTGAATTTCTTGAAGTAAGAAGCTTTGAGGTAGATAAGGGGAGATTTTTATCAAAAAGTGATGTTAATAGTGCTAGAAGTTTTGTTGTAATAGGTCCTGATCTTAAAGAAGAATTTTTCAAAGATAAATCTTCATCACTTGGAAAAAAAATCAGAATTAAAGACCATACTTATGAAATTATTGGAATATTAAAGCCAAAAGGTGCTGTATTTGGAAGTAATCAAGACAAAAATGCATATATTCCATTAACTACCATGGTCAATAGGATTACAGGGAAGGACCCTACTTATGGAGTAAGTTTAAGCTTCATTAGTGTTGAAGCGATAAATAAAAATGCAACTAGTGCCGCTAAATTTCAGATTACTAACTTATTAAGGCAAAGACATAAAATAATCAGAGATGATGACTTTGCGGTTAGATCACAAGAAGATGCATTGAATATAGTAACCAACATTACAAGTGGGCTAACGTTTTTATTGGCTGGTATTGGGGCAGTATCTTTGGTGGTTGGAGGCATAGGAATCATGAATATTATGCTTGTTTCTGTAAGTGAAAGGACTGAAGAAATTGGACTTAGGAAAGCAATAGGAGCTAAACAGTCAGATATATTAATTCAATTTTTAATTGAGGCATTGATTTTATCAACAATTGGAGGATTAATTGGAACAACAACAGGATTATCAGGTGTTTTTCTTTTATCTCTGATAACACCACTTCCTGCATCAGTAGGAATTACAACTACTTTTTCTACCATGATCATTTCAGGATCAATAGGTTTAATCTTTGGTGTTTTACCTGCAAAAAGAGCTTCTAAATTAGATCCAATTGTTGCATTGAGAAGTTTATAAATTGAATTTATAATGCTCAATTTTCATAAATTAATTGAGATATTGGTAAGTCTTCAATCACTAGTAATAACATCAATGTTACCTGTTTATATTCCACTACCTTTTATCTATAAATCTAGTAATAACTTTGAGTTACCTATCACATGGCAAATTCCGACCATAATTTTATTAACACTTATATTCCATAAAAAAGTTGTTTTCAGAGCATTTTCTATGTATATAATTTTGGGGTTATTTATAATTCCTGTCTTTCATCAAGGAGGTTCATTAGGTTATTTGTTAACTCCAAATTTTGGTTATTTATTAGGTTTATATCCATTAATCAAAATAATTGATAATTTAAATAATAGAAATAAAATAAACGTTGGAAACTTTTTAAAATACGGATTTTTAGCAATAGGTGCTATGCATTTAACTGGAATATTTTACAACTTCATACAAACTATACTCTACAGTCAATTTAATTTATTTTTATATAATTTAGGGAAATACTCATTAGGTAAGATTGGATATCATTATTTAATGCTTTTTCCACTTTTATTACTTATTAAACCTATAGAACGTTTAAAACGTAGCAAATAATGATTATTAATATAAAAACAAAATTATATTTTGTATCTTTAAGTATTTTTATTGTTCTAATAGATCAATTTACGAAATATTTAATGTTTTATAATAAAAAATTATTTATTAATAAAGATTTTCTATTATTCAAATTAGACTTTGTAAAAAATTACGGAGCAGCATTTAACATATTTAGTGGTAGTAGAGTATTTTTATCTTTAATAAGTATTTTTTTTTCTATATTACTTATTTATTTGATATTTAGGAAGAATACTTTAAACACATTCGATCTATATTCTTATAGCTTTATCCTTGGGGGAACTATTGGTA
>QCNC01000012.1 GCA_003210155.1 Prochlorococcus sp. AG-424-E18
GGAAGTATTAGCGGAAGAACAATGATAATTTTTAAAGAAGGTTTTATTTTCTCATAACTAAAAACAAAGAGAGGAACGTACCAGAATAAACCCATAATCCATGATATTGGGTTAATTATGTTAATCCAATTCATGATTGTAAAAAAGCATAATGACGTTGAATATTTTGCGTACTTAAAGAGGCAAATTAGAGCGCCAATAATTCCAATTATTCCGCTCAAAATTAAATTATTAGATAATAAGGGATTAGCAAATCCAAAAACAAAAAAATGAGAATGAAATAAATTTCTAGCATCAGATGTTCTCACCATCATAGAATCTTTAATAATACCTATATTGTTTGGAAGTTCTTTTAAATCTCCTAATGGCATTCGATTCCATGGAATCATTACTCTCTCGATAAATGATTGTCTCCATTCCAGGGGACATAAAGTTTGATTTAAAAAGTAAAGTATTAGTAATGAAGAAATTAGATATATGAAGAATTTCTTTTTTCTAAAACTTTTAATAAAGGCAAGGCTCAATAATAAGGGAAATACTTTGATAAATCCCATAATTGCGATAAGGCTGGCACTTAAAAAGATTTTATCTTGTTTATAAAAATATAAAGATATCAATGCTATGCAAACTATTAAAATCTCTACTTGGCCTCTTGATATTATTGCTAGAAATGGGAAACTGATTCCAACAATGGTTAAAGAATAAGGGTTAATATTAAAAATCCTTTTTTTTATAATAAAGAAAGTTACAAATGAAATACTTAGAAGAGAAATAAGATTAAAAATATTTTTTGAAAGTTCATAAGGTAAAGTTGCCAGAGGTGTAAAAATATAGGATGCTAGTGGTGGATATTTCCAACCAGAAAATTTATATAGTTCAGAATTAATAGGCCCATAGAAATCACTACTTAAGGAGATATGATTTAAGTATGGATTGAGATTATTTAGTACAGATTTTCCTGCTAAATAAAAGGCTCTATAGTCAATGGCATAGGTTTCATTACTTATATAAAAAATAAGAAAAATAGGACTAAGAGCGATAATATATTTATGCCATTCGATTTTCTTTTTAATACTATTCATCCTTATATTATTTCTTTTAGCATTACATTAAGATACTATAAAGTAATTAGGTTCAATAGTCCAAAGTAATGATATCGATAGTGATACCTACATTTAATGAAGTACAAAATATAATACCTCTTATAAAAAATTTAATTGTCTTAATAAGTGATTTTGAATATGAAATTATAGTTGTTGATGATGATTCTCCAGATGGAACTTCCGAAGAGGTAAATAAATATATGAAGTTGAATAATAGAATTAAATTAATAACAAGAATTGGTAGGTCTGGTTTATCTAGTGCTATTAAAGAAGGTTTAATTTTTTCTCAAGGGAAATATATATTAGTTCTTGATGGTGATGGTCAACATCATCCTTCTTTTGTAATAGATATGATAAATGTAATTAAGAAAAAAAAATCTGATATTGTTATTGGAAGTAGGTTTCTTAACACATCTAAACTAGAGGGTTTATCAAATAAAAGAACTCTAGGATCAAACATTTCTAATAAACTAGCACGCATATCTTTGCATAGAAATTACTCAAAATTAACAGATTATTTAAGTGGATGTTTTTGCTTAGATAGAGAAAAGACTAAGAAATTTATAAGAAAAATCGAAATTAATGGATTTAAATTTTTGTATGAATTACTTGCTTTAAGTAAGGGTGATTTAGAGGTGAATGAGGTCCCATTGATTTTTAAGGAGAGAAGATTTGGTAATTCAAAATTAGACATAGCTATAGTTTGGGATTTTCTCGTTTCAATTATTCATAACCTGATTTTCAGATTATTACCAAGAAGAGCTATAAGTTTTGGACTAGTTGGCATTTCTGGTGTTTTTGTTCAACTTTTTATTTTTTCCTTTTTAGTAGAAATTCTTCTTTTTGACTTCTATAGGGCATTACCTTTTGCAATAGTATCTGCAGCAACATCTAATTTTTTAATTAATAATCAAGTAACTTTCCGCTCTGAGAGGTTAAAAAATTCAGCTTTATACATTGGTCTTTTCAAATTTCTTATCGTCGCCTCATTACCTGTAATTGCCAATATAGGCATAACTACAGCTTTCTACAGATACATAACGGCAGATACATTTATAGCTCAGATTGCTGGTATAGCAATTGTTTATGCTTGGAATTATTTGGCTAGTGCTTCATTCGTATGGAAAAAATCAATTTAAATTTTTGAATATGGATTCTAACTTTATGCTCTTAAAAATAATAAGGAGCGAGTTGAGGAAAGTAATCATTAAAATCCCACTTGTTGATCGTTGGTTAATTAGCCAATTACTGCCACCGATGTTGTTTGCAATAGGAGCATTCACTGCGGTGAGCTTAAGCGTTGGAATCATGTTCGATTTAGTTAGGAAAATTGTTGAATTTGGATTACCACTTCAAATTGCATTGAAAATACTAATTTTAAAACTACCTGGTTTTCTCGTCTTATCTTTTCCTATGTCAATGCTTCTTTCTACATTGCTTGCATATGGAAAACTATCTTCTAATTCGGAATTGACAGCGTTAAGGAGTTTAGGATTTACCAATATAAGAATTATTATACCTGCAGTTTTTCTTTCATTATTAATGACATTTATAACTTTTAATTTTAATGATAGTCTTGTACCTATTTCGAATAGAGTGGCGGAAAATACTATGAGATCATCTTTAGGAACAGCTTTAAGTTCGGAAGAGGGAAAACACATAATGTTTTCTAGATACGGATCACAAATAGATTCCTCTAATCAAATTTCAAAAAGTAATGAAAACTTAACTCATATTTTTTATGCAAAATTTTTTCGTAATAATTTTATGGAAGAGGTAACTCTTATTGATTATTCAAGACTAGGCATTGAACAAACTCTTAAAGCAAAAAAAGGAGAATTTGATCAAGATAATAATCTTTGGATCTTTTACGATGGTCGGTTAACGATTTCTCAAGACGACGGAAGAGTAAGTTTTATTAATTTCAACAGATATAAATATCCTTTTGGAGAAGGCCCAAGAGAGTTAGCAAAAGTACCCTCAGACGCCAATGATATGTCATTAAAGCAAGCAAAAATGGCAGAAGCAATTTATCAAAAATCTGGGAATATAAAAGAAGCGAGAAGGATGCGAGTAAGAATACAAGAAAAATTTACTCTTCCAGCAGCTTGCTTAGTCTTTGGTTTAATTGGGAGTGGTCTTGGTGTTAGATCAATTTCAAGATCATCAAAGAGTCAAGGATTCGGCGTTAGTGTCTTACTAATATTTGGTTATTATGTTTTATCTTTTTTTTCAAGCTCCCTTGGGGTAAAGGGGATTTTAAATCCCTTTGTAGCGGCATGGACGCCCGTGTTTCTATCTATAACAGTGGCGTTATTGATAGTTAAACGAGCAAGTAAGATTTAATATTTCATTTAAGTCTTTAAAAAACAAAAGTAATTTTAAAATTCTATTTATAAAATAAACTATTGAAATCCGCTGCTCTTTATGTTTTCGTAGGAAAAAGTCGGCAATCTATGAAATCTAAAACATCAATAAAAAAATGTAATTGTATCCATTGCCTTGAGAAACACGAACAAATCAATCGTTCAAAAGAATACTGGTCAAAAGTTATATTAATTAAAGGTTAATTTTAAAAAAAAATAGCTAGGCTATTTTTTTTAAACCTTATCAATTTAATAAAGTTCTTAAACGAGCTTTTTTTAAATAGATTATTTATAAATGATAATAAGGTTTTTGATCTTTAATTTTCTTCCTCATCTTAATTAATGCACTACTTAGCCTTTTGATTTTTCTTATAGATAATATCTTCTCTATTCAAAAGAAAAAGAATGATAAGAATGCAGGAGGGTATAAGAATAAAATCTACAGACATAAATTTTGTAATCTCTATTTTTTATTTAGCAATAAATTAATTTATTGACATTTTTATAAAAAACTAAAAATTAATTTTTTATAAAAATATTTTATGGATAGGTTTATTTACATGCTTTTAAAATTGAAAGAGCTTGCAGTATCCCAACGGCAAGCTCATGACGACTTAGTTAATTCAGATTTTCTGATTTAACCAGCTAAGCACTTCCTAAATGCTATTTATATCTTACTAAGTAAAATTACTCACTGTGAGTATAAATGCTTATTTTTAGTGAATTACCTGCAATTTTGATAATAAAAGTTGATTTAATTAAAAAATTTGTGACTTGTAAATTATTTTTTAAACAGAAATGTTACATATTGGCTTTTAAATACTCAGAGTTAAATCATTGGAGGCTTTTGGTTTACATAAGTTAATATTTGTGTTACGTTAATTAACAATTAATATATTTTAATGACAAAATCAGGGGTTACTACAGAATCAGGTGGAAGGCAGAATATGTTCCCATCAGAAACTAGACCTTATATTGATGAAACTGTGTCTTACGACGGATACCCTCAAAATGCAGAAAAAGTTAATGGTAGATGGGCTATGGTGGGTTTCGTTGCACTATTAGGTGCTTATGTCACAACAGGTCAGATCATTCCAGGAATTTTTTAGTAACTAAGTAACTGTTTTTATAAACTTTTTGTTTAGCTTGACTAATTAATGTTTTAAACGAATAATTTGGATTTTTATTTTAAATTTGAAAATAAGAAAAACCAAATAAAAGTTATGGCATTTAGGCTGAATATTATTCCTAGAAATATATAAGCAAACTTTTTGCCAATGAATGCTGTCTCCGGTTCAAGCTTTACTCTCATTAAATCCTTGAATTATCTAAATAAAGATAGCATCAATTAACAAATAAATTTAAGTCCTACATAAGAAGAATAATCAATTTAATATTCCATGCCAAAGAATTAATCAATATGATAATTTCCCCTTAAGTTGAGCAGCTATGTACAATATTAGATTATAAAATTAATCAAAAAAAAAGCCTGATGTAAATTTAAATCAAGCTATTTGGACAATTAAAAACTTAGTTTAGATAAAACCAGGAATAATTTGACCTGTAGTTAAATAGGCTCCAATTAAAGCAACAAAACCTAACATTGCAAATCTTCCGTTAAGCTTTTCAGCAACGATTTTTTCTTTTTCAACTTTTTTTGGCTCGTTGTTTTTCATTAGAACCAGCCTGGAATAATCTGACCTGTGGTGACGTATGCGCCGACTGCCGCAACGAAACCCAACATTGCTGCTAATCCATTAAAACGTTCTGCTTCTGGTGTCATTTTGTTGATGTTAATTGTAAATAAATATAACATATTTATTTATAAGTGTAAAGAAAAAGATGAAGAAACTCCTTAATTGATCTGAGAATTCTAAATAATGCTACATATATGTGTCGAAATATACCTTACTGGTCCTCTTATTTTTGTCCTAATTTTAAAAATTTGAAGAAAAAGCTTTTTACTTTTTTTTTTTTGAGGCATGTCCTCATTAAGAGGTAAATTAAATTAATATAAATTAGAGTCAGCTAGTAGGGATACAGGCTGACTCTTTTTTTTAGATTTTTTTGTTTTTAATTAAAAGTAGTTTTTAGAATTCAAATAATTGCTATTAATTAATATAGATATATATGAGATTATGTCATTCGCAACTTATTACATGCATTTAATTTTTAGTAGGATCCCCTCTCTAGTTAGTTCTGATTTAATACTTTATATCTTGCCTGCTCTTACAATTTCAATATTATTCTTTAGCATCAAAATAATGTTTTTCAAGACTCCTAAATTGAGAAAGGTTAAGTAATAAAGGATTTTAGAATTATTCTTTATAATAAAATGCCTAATTTCTTTAATTTTGGATAATAGACTTTTTTTCCCGGCAACTCAAAGAAATAGAGAATGCATTAGTGATGTACTATCCAGAATTATAAAAAAAGGTTCAGTATTGGAAATCGGGAGTGGGAGCGGTGAACATGCAGTTTTTTTTCAAAAATGCTTTCCTAAAATAATTTGGCAAACAAGTGATCCGGAGTTAGTGCATAGGAAAAGTATAAGTTCTTGGATTGAGTATGAAAACTTAACTAAGAAAATGCCTCAGCCTCTTGAGATTGATGTAGAAAAAATTCCTTGGAAAATTCCATTGAGATTAGCTCATTCTTTGCAAGGAATAGTCTCTATAAATATGATTCATGTAGCACAGTGGTCTTGTACTGTAGCACTCTTTAGAGAGTCAGGAAAATTACTTAAAAATGGACAATTTTTGATATTGTATGGACCATTCAAAATTTGTAATAAGCATACAAGCGAGAGTAATTATTTTTTCGACAATTCATTGAAAATGCAAAATGATCTTTGGGGTATTAAAAATCTTGAGGAAGTTTGTTATGAGAGTAAGAAAAATGGTTTTTATCAAGAAGATATTATTAGTATGCCTGCGAATAATTTTTCAATAATTTACAGAAAAATTTGTTGATAAGTAAATACAAATATCAATCAGTTATAAAATTCATAATATTCAATGATCAGCCTAATAGTTTTTTGCTCCATTCTTTATGCTTTTGATCTAAATCTGAAATTTTATCGCCTAAACTCAACTGTCTTTCTAATAATTCAACTTTTGTAATCGTTATTTTTTCAGAATAAAATTTAATGGGCTGTTTACCATGCAAATTGTCACCACTCATAGATTTGATTGATTTCTGTCATTTCTAAGATGAAAAAGTTGTTCTTGCTAATTCTTTTATATTCTTTTCAGATTTCCGTAAATTAATGTGATAAAGAATAGATGCTTATTTTGTTTTTAAGCCCCTATTTTGTATGAAGATTGCCATATATATATTCCTCTCTTGCAGTCTGACTTAACAGCAACGCAATTGCAAGCAATATTCCATAGAGCTTTGTGTATTGGATCAGGATTAAAAAGATATGTTTTTTTAAAGGCTTTTTTAATTAAGACAGTTGCCTTCTTCGCATGATAATGAGGGATAGTTGGACATACATGATGAACGACATGGCTAGAACCTATATTGTGATGAAGAAAATTAAGAACTCTACCATAAGGCCTGTCAATAGATAGAAATGCACCTCTCATAAAGGAAAATTCCGTATTTGAAAGATGAGGTACATCTGAATCTGTATGATGAAGCCATGTATAAACTACTAGCCAACAATTAACCACTAATAAAGGACCAAAATACAAAGCAATTACAGGAAATAATCCATACTTAAAAACTAAATAAACAATGCCCAACAATGTAAAACCTACACCAATATCTGATATCCAAACTTTCTTGGCCCATATTGATGGCCATAATGCTTTAGAAAATGGTTTAATAGGCAAAAAATGATTTGAAGTTCCATATTTAACACCTCCTGTACTACCAGTAAGTAAATAAGCAGGCCAGCCAAATATTAGATGTAAAATAAGTTGAAGAATTCCATAATTTTTCTTACCTAAGGAATTTGAAAAACGTAATTCTTTTTCTCCGCCAACTTTTTCTGTAACTCCATTCCCTTTGATGACTAAAGGGACGTGGGTTTCTCCATTGGTTATGTTATTTGTGAATCGATGATGAACTGCATGAGAACGCTGCCAAGAAAAATAAGGCACTAGAAGTAATGAATGTAATAAATAACCAGTTATAGTTTCCAATGTCTTGTTTTTAGAGAATGCTCCATGCCCACATTCATGGGCAATTACCCAGAATCCCATTGCAGTAGTACCTGATAGTAATGCGTAAATAATCCAAATTGGGATCATTTTTGGGGTAAATGGAATAGATAAGCCTACCACAACTACTAATGATTGAATTAAAGCTGATTGTAAAAGATACCTTAGTGAAATTTTGGTATTGCACTCCAAGTAGTGATCTGGGATAACATCCTGAAATTCTTTTATGCTTGGAATATCTTTAGCATCTATTACAAGCGCTTGGCCTTTAAGACCTGAAAATTTTATATTACTCAAATTTTTTTTTGGTTAAGAATTTTGTTAAATAAAAGTGAATTTATATATTCTATTATCCATCACAGGATCTCATAATGAAAAGAATTTAAAATTTTTTTCGATAAAGCTTTTGAGATTTTAATTTCATCCTTCTAATGCAATCTTATTAATTATTTCTCTCTTTCATTTTATGCTGATTGTCTTTGCTCTTCTTTAAAGCTTAATTAATTTAAAGACCGCGTATATACCTCTTAGGTAAACCAGAGTGTTTACGAGGTTTTACTAAAATAGGTAAAACAATAACTCCTACGGTAAAAAGACAGATTGGAGCAACTACCATCAATATAGATTCTAGAGACATGAAAAATTTTGAATTTATTAATAAATAGCAGGATTTTTTTTTAAAGTCATGCGTATTTATATCTATTTTGTGAGAATAGATTCAAAATTTTTATAAATTATTAAGTAAAAAAGAAAAAAAGCTTAAAAAAAAGCAATTTTTTCAAAATTCATCCTATCTACTTAATAATTATTTAAAAGTGATTACATATGGATCAAGAAAAAAATTGGATGCTTATGACTTATTATTGTCCAACTCATGGTGATTCAGGTTTTGTAAAACCAATTCAACTAACAAAAAAAGAAATTAGTAAAAAATTCTCAAAAAAAACTAAGAGTACTTAAATTAATTTTTTAAAATAAACCTAAGATATTTCGAAAATGTTCTAAATTTTGATTGAAATCTGTTTAATTAAAATTGATATCTTACAAAAATTCTATAAGCTGTTTTTTTATCAGCAGTATTAAAAATTAATTTAAAAAAACAACTTAATTTCTATCAAAATCGCATGTTAATTCACATTGATTAAGATCATGAGATGATATCTTTTCTAAAATTCTTAACATATCAATTTCGGAGAGCTCTCCATTTGAGTTCCATTTTAAAGTTGTTTTCCTTTGAGGTGAATTTTTTTTATTCATTTTGCTCACCCCCCTTTAAATGAACTTCTAAACAACGAGTAATACATTCTTGATGACCATCCACAATACTGCATTCAGTAATACACTCAAAATATGAATTAATAGAATCTATTTCTGTATTCTGGTTGGTAGAAACAAATGAATCATTCATAATATTGTCTAATTTATTTGGAATAGAGATATAGCACGAATTTATGTTCAATAATTTAATTTATTAAGTGAATTAGAAAAAATAAGTATTATTTACTAAAGCTATATTTCACCTAGTTTGCCTTTAAAAAGGTAGAACTATTTTTTTTTTAAAAGACAGAAGAAAAAACACTTTTAATTATTTAATGTTAATTTTTATCAGTTAATTTTTCAAAAAATCAGCATAAAGACTGATTTACTTTTAAGTAATTTAGTTAGAAGATAAAAAAGTACACTTTTAGATTTTCAAATGAAATCATTTATTAATTGGCTTTCGAAAATGTTTGAGAGTATGGCAAATGCTTTTATGCACCCTTTAAAAAATGACTTACCTCCATCTATTGGTACGCATGCATATAGCAGTATTCCCATAAAAAGAAAATTGAGAAGAAGGTTGAATTAGGTATTAACTAATTGGAATTAATTTTTCATTTTTATTATCCCAAATAATATATTTGAAGCAGTTTGAAAAATCTCTTAATTTTAAGAACTTTGATTCTTGGAGCAAATGAATGTTTGCTTTATGGCAAGCTCTTAAGTTGTAATTTGGTATTCTCTCAGAGAGATGATGAATGCTGTGGAATGATATGTCTGCTAAAAACCAATTTAGCCAGTTAGGTATATCTAAATTGCTACTACCTAAAATAGCTCCATCGATGAGATCCCAATTCTTTGTATTTTTAGCATATGCATTCTCATAGTTATGTTGTATGAAAAAAACACATATTAAAATTGCTGCTGTTAAGGTTAATAAAATGGAATAGAATGATAAGAAAAAAACTAACCCCAACCATTTACACATAAAAATCCACCCTATTATCACTACTATGTTATTGATTATTAATTCAAATAGCTCACTAAAATTATTTCCATAATCAGAAAAAGGTGGTTTGACTCTTGAATTTATAGCTAAAAGTTGAGAAATTTCTCTTTTTTTTATTTTGATAAAAGTCTCTTCCAATATATCTTTAATGAAATTAAAAATGATAATGACAAGTCCTAATCTAGGTTTTAAAACTAAGTAAAAAAAACCTCCAGGGAAAATCATCATCCAGTTTCGACTTACTTTATAAAATATTTGCTCTCTTTTTGTAAGAGATTCATAATCTTCAAGACTTAAAACATCTATCGGACCTTTGTAAATTTCCCAATTTCCATTATTTCTATGATGAAATGCATGATCAATTGACCATGACTTCTGGGGAATACCATTAACCAATCCAAGTAAAAATCCAAAAAAGCGGTTTAATTTCCGTTTTGTAAAAAGAGAATTATGACCGCAATCATGCATTAATGAGAAGGTTCGAGAAGAGAATAGAGTTAGAAGAACTAAAAAAGGTATTAATAGAAATCCCTTAATCAATAATGAAAAAGGTTGATTTATTATTTGGTGGACGATTAACCAAATAGAAATGATTGGGAAGATGGTAGAAATAATTTGATAAGAAGCTCTAATGTTATTTCTTTTTAAAAATGGTTTTATTAAAAAATCACCTCTATTTACTTTAAGCATATTTTTTATATTTTTTTGATGCTAACAATTTTTAAAAAGTATTGATTATTTAATAAACAAAAAAATATTTTAAAACCATACTAAAGAATAAATTCTTTAGACATAGTTCTCAATTGATCTAGATTTAATCTTTCTAAATAATTTTTAAAGTCACTAAGATTCTTATTAGAGTCAGAATTTTTACTCTCGTAAAGAAGACTATTAGAAATTAACTCAATAAGATGATCTTTATCCATATCTCCTTATAGACCAAAATTCCTGTTAAAAAAATTAAGGTCTTGAATTCGAGATCATTAACTCATCTCTATTTAAAAGTAATTTTTTATAAATTTTTTAAATCTTGTTCTATTTTTTCTAATCTTTCATTTAATTCTTTTTGTTCCTTAATTAAGGCTTTTTTCTTTTCTGCAAGCTCTTTGTTCAAAGGAGAATTGAAATATTTTTGGTAAGAGACAAAAAAAACTGCTATCGCTACTGCAATGCCAAGAGCACCAATTATTAGAATTGGCGATGAAGGAAAGTCGTAAAATGGAATTGACAATGTACTTTAGTAAAAATAAATTCTAGCTATCTCATAAACAAAAAAATGAGTAATAAATACTTATTCTTTAAAAAGCTTTATGGTAATTATGTTAGTTATTTTGTAAAAAAAAATAAGTTTAATCTTTAATTATTTTTTAAAATAAGTATTTTTACAGCTGTCAAAGAATAAATAACTAATAATGATTAAACTAGTAAAAATTTTTTCATGAAGAAAATCATAAATAAAAAAAATGAACCATGGTTTAAATGGTTAACGAGAGAACTTAATTCTTATGAAGCTTTTCAGGATTTCGAATCAGGCAAGAATCCACGAGATGTAGCAGAGGATTTTATTTCTAGAAATAGTACTGCTATTTCAGAAGTTTTCGAGAATTTTGATGAAGAAGATAAAGATACACTCGATCAGTTTCTTAAATTAACCGAATGCGAGATGCATGTGTTTAGAATTCTTGAAAAACAAATAGAGTTAAGAAAAAAGGTAAGATTTGTAGATTTTAAAAAAAGAAAAAATTGAGGAGTTAATTTTTATATAAGTTTATTTTTCCCATTACCAGTCTTACCAAAACCTAGCCAGATGAACCATAAGATCCATCCTAAGATAGGTATTAAATTAATAAAGATCCATTTCCAATCTTTTCCAAAATCTTTGATTCTTCTTACATCAATAGCTATTTGAGGAATGATACAAACTATGCCATAAACATTGAAACCAAACGTTTTTAAAAATATTGGGATAGTTAGGAAAGAAATTATAAGATTCGCTAGTTGAACTAACCACCAGTCCGATCGAGATGTGAATCCTTTGAAGTCTGTAGCTTTAATCCAAAACTCTTTATATGCGTTTAAAAAGTCATTAAACATAAATTAAAAATTCAAAGAATCTAACATTATCAATTTAATCTTTAATTTATCAAAATATTATTTATTTACTAAATAGGATCAAATAAATTCATATCATTAGAATCTTGTTTTGAAATCTCATCTTGATTTGGTAATGAACAGAATCCGTCTTTGCAAATCATCTTTTCTTTTGCAATACCGTTAGTTTTTGAAAATATGTTTTTGTTATTGTTATTTGAAGATTCTTTCAGCATTTATATAAAAAAATTAAATCCAATATTAAATTAATAACTCAATTTATTTTTATAGGCAACAAAATTAATATTAATTATTTATTTACTTTTTTTGATTTGGCAAGTCTCTCCAAAACAATGCCATTATGTAAATAAATAAAGATATAGAACAAATATAAAGTAAAGAATTTAAGTGCATTTTTATTTATTAAAGTAATAACAAAGAAGTCCTTTCATAAAAATGGGATTTCAACAGATTGGTAATTTTTTGATTTGCAATCAAACAAATTCTAGTATTTATTTAAGTTTTTTATGCTTTTCCCAAACTTTGAGATGGAAAAGTTTTTAAATTTTTGGAATATATCTATTTAGTTAGTAAAACTTATAAATCTTAGAGTTTTATAAATCTAATCAAATTCTACATTTTTGAATGTTTATTTTATTTCACGATCTATCCTTATTTTTTTCTGTTAGAGCTTTTCTACCTTCCTTAAGGGTTCTTAATACGAGCCAGGTTAGAGAGGATATTATAAGGATGGTAAGTGTAATTAGAGAAATATGAGTTGTATCAATATTGTTCGCCAATTTAATTAAATTCCTTATGAGTCTTTAATTTAAAAAATTCAAAAATTCAAACGTCTGATCTAGAGTAAGCAGGTATTAGCATTCCACCATCTTGGTCGTCATTATTATCATCATCAAACCCACCCCCCAGAAGTAATTCAATAATTAGAAGTACAGCTACTGGATAAAGGCACCACAATATTGCTGTAAAAGGACTTACTGAGGAAGAAGCTGAGTAAAATTCTGTCATGAACTGATATTAATCTAAAGAAACAACAATTGTGGATCCTCTGGATAATGTTTTATTCAATATTTCTATAAATATTTTTTAAAAACTTTTCTCTTTAGCTCGAATAGATCTTTGGTATGTATTGATATTTTTATTCTTAAAATCAAATTGAATAATAATTTTTTTGAACCTGCTGAGAAATTGATAATGACATAATGAATCGCGCGATTGTTATTTTTTATACTTAACAATAATTGTACAATTTTGATTCGAAAACTATTATTTATTTTGAATTTATAAATTCTATGTTTTCTTTCACTTTTGATCCTTTGGCTGCGATATTTGGTATATCAGGAATTGTAGGCTTCTTTTTCTTCGTTTCTGCTGCTAAGGGAACTTCCAGTATCAATACAAAACCAAAAAAGGAATTAGATTAGAACTTATTTTCTCTGAAAACTAAATTGAAATTTTAAATTTAGTATTTAAAAGGCTTTTTAATTATTACTTATTCCATTGCTTAGAAATAAATTCAAGAAAATCTTTTAGATCCTCTTCAGGACAATTTGTTTGTTTTTGTAAATCAATGCAAATTTGCTTAATATTTTCAAAGGCCTTTTTTACAATTTCGTTTTTTTCAATAACCTCAAAATATTCTTGATCAGTGAAAGGCATAATATTAGTTTCTTTCTGGAAAATTATTTATTAACCATATTTTATCTACATTGGCTAAACAGTAAAGAAGAAAAAGTCTTTTTTCTTAAATTTAGCTACCCAATCGATAATGTTTTTTAATACTTTTGGTTACTTCCCATTCGCAGTTAAGTCCAGCAGGAAACTCAACTAGATCTCCAGCTTTAATCACGTAAATGTCACCGTTTTGGGTACTTATTTTCGCTTGACCTTCAATAATTAAGCAAATTTCCTTATCACCGTAATTCCATTGAAATTTGCTTGGCTCACATTCCCAAATAGGCCAACTTTTTATTCCATACTGAATTATTACGCTTGCACTACAGGGGGAAGTTATTAGAACTTTCAAGAAATAGTT
Source organism: Prochlorococcus sp. AG-424-E18 (assembly GCA_003210155.1). GTDB lineage: Bacteria > Cyanobacteriota > Cyanobacteriia > PCC-6307 > Cyanobiaceae > Prochlorococcus_A. Next base: position 14,055 of record QCNC01000012.1, read on the forward strand.
CGGAAGTGTTTTTTCATTTTACAAATAAAAGAAATATTTATTTTCGAGAATGTGTATTTCTTTACTGTCTTTTATTTTTTTTCGTTTATCATAAAAAAAATTTCTAATTTATGGATGAGCTTTCTGTATTGTCAATTTCGCTATCTATAGCTTCTTTAGGAATATTTTTTTTATTTTTCGCTTCAAATGATGATGATGACCAGGATGGAGGTAAGTTGATTAAATCATTAGAAAGAATTAATTAATTCCAAGTAAATAAAACATGTAATAGCGATTTATAACCTATAAAGCCTGCATAAATGCAGCTTAAAAAAATAACATAAACTTCCAATGTGCCGAGTCTTTTTTTCTTTAATGTTTTCATTATTTTGAGTGTTTATAGGGTAATTTTATTTAATTTGATTTTTATTAACATGAGTATTTTTTACATTAACTCAGAGATTAAAGAATTATTAATGTCAAGCCAAAAAATAAAAAACAAGTAAAAAATATTATTTTTTTAGTAATTTCTCTTTCCTCAGTCTTAGCAAAAAATAAGGAAATTACTGGAGATATGCTTAATAAAGCCCATCCTACTCCTATGGGAAGGGTTTTAAACACAACTTGTTGTAGAAATATTCCCACATTTGTTCCAAGAAGTATTGAAATAAAAAATCTTTTTTGTTGTTTTTTATCTATGTTTTTTAAGAAAAAATTAATCTTAAATCCTTTTAAACTAATTAAAAAAATAATTGCACCTAATAATCTTATTTCAGTTGTAAGGAAAGGAGATAAATTGCTTTTAAGGAAAACCATCCTTGATAAAAGACCTCCAAGAACAGCACATAAAACTGATAAAAAAGGAAAAGCAAAAATCTTAAAGTTATTTTTTTCTGAGAAAGAGGAGTTTTCCTCTTTGAAATCGTTACCTTTTCTGAGAATTATGAATAGCGAGATCGTTACTATAATTATTCCAACCCATGATTTAGTTGTTAAATTTTCATTAATAAAAAATTCCCCTGATAAAGCTGCTATTAAAGGAGAAAGAGTTTCTATAGATAAAGTTTTTCTTGTTCCAATTGTTTGTAGTGACTTTAAATAGAAAGTATCACCTAAACCAATACCTATTATTCCACTAATTAGTAGGATAAATATGTTTTTTAATTCAGTTGTAGAAATTAGATTGATAAAAGCAGGTATAAAAATTAAAAAAGCTATTATATTTTTTGTTAAATTAATATCTATTGATTTATATTTTTGAGTTTGCGAGCGCCAAATAAAGCACGCATATGTCCAAGATGTAGCAGCTCCAAAAGCAGAAAGGATTCCAATCAAAACGAATAATTTTTAAAAATTTTATTTTATAAATTGAGTAAATGCTAAAAAGAATACATAAATAAGAATCAAAATCCCCGGTAAGTACTGAATTAGTGATTTGAAATTATTTTTTTTCATTTTTCTAAAATAATTAATTTTAAACAGTTTTTTTATTAGTAGGGTACAAACTCTCTAACTTCTTTCTTCTTTGAACTTTCGCATTAATTCTTTCTTCTTTTTCTTTTTTCTTGATCTCATCATTTATCTTATTTTGTCTATATCCAAACCAAAGTAGAACCCAAATAACAGAAGTTATTAAAAGAAGAGCAGTATATTGACCAGTCATAGGAAAACTGGCCTCAGAATATTTAACGTAAGAAAATAACAAGCTCATTTAATTAACTTAAAGCATAAAAATAATGACTGTGTTGATTTTTCTAGAAATTTAAAAATTAGCAAATCGTAGCTATTTATTATGTAGTTTAAAAGTCTTACTATTTATTTTTTTATGGTTTTTGGACTAATTTTTCTTTGTAACTACTTGCTATTATCAGATTGAAGCATATTAAATAATAAGTTTTTGGAACCTTTTGATTTAGTAGTTGTTGGAGGCGGTGCAGCCGGTTTTATGACAGCAATAACTGCTGCTGAAAATGGAGTAAAAAGAATAATAATTCTTGAAGGAACTTCAAAACTTATGGAGAAAGTAAGGATTAGTGGAGGGGGAAGATGTAACGTCACTAATGCGACATGGATACCGAATGAACTAACTGAGAATTACCCCAGAGGTGGAATTCAGCTCTTGGAATCATTTAATCGTTTTGCTGCTGGAGATGTATACGATTGGTTTGAGAAAAAAGGTTTAAAATTAAAAATTGAGGAAGATCTAAGAGTATTCCCAGTATCTAATTCTTCTTCAGATGTTATTGATTGTTTGAGAAAAAGTGCTTTATCAAAAAATGTAGAGATACTAACAAAATTTTTTGTAAAAGAAATTGCAAAAACTCCAGATAATATATTCAATATTTTTAGTCTTAAAAAAGCAAAGTTAACTGCAAAAAATATTATTCTTTCAACTGGAGGTAATCCAAGCGGATACAAATTAGCTCAAAATCTTGGACACACCATTGTTAAACCTGTACCATCGCTTTTTACTTTTTCCACAAAAGAACCAAATTTGAATGAATGTAGTGGGGTATCGATAAGGGGCATAGATATAGAAATTAATTTAAACAATAAGAATTTTCAAAATAGAGGCGATTTACTAATAACGCATTGGGGGTTTAGTGGGCCAGCAGTATTAAAACTTTCATCAATTGCAGCAAGGGAACTTTATAGCCAAAAATATAAATTTAATTTAATCATTAAATGGTCTTCTTTAAGTTATGAGGAGTTAAAAGAAAAAATTAATTATTTAAGATTAAATAAAGGCAAGGTGAATCTTATTAATAGTAGACCTCTTCCACAATTAACAAAAAGATTATGGATTTTTTTATTAAAGAAAATAGGTATTGATAAAGAGAAAAAGTGGGCTGATTTACTGGCGGATGAAAGAGAGAAAATGATAAATACTCTAATGAGGGATAAATATATAATTTCGGGCAAAGGTCCATTTGGAGAGGAATTTGTTACTTCAGGAGGCGTGAAAATTAATGAGGTTAATTTTAAAAGTATGGAGAGCTTAATTTGTCCAGGGTTATTTTTTTCTGGAGAAGTTTTGGATGTTGATGGGGTCACTGGTGGATTTAATTTTCAACATTGTTGGACAAGTGGATGGATCGCTGGGATAGCAGTCTCAAAGTTAAATCAATCAATAATAAATTAATAAGTAATGAATCAGTGAGTAACAATTCAATAAGTTTATCTTTTTTTTATTAAGTATTAGACGGAAAAAGTTTTTTGGAGAAACTTTAATTTTAAAGTTTTAATTATTGGTGAAGATTAATGCAGAATCTTGTATCAAAAAAAGAAGAAGAGGAAAGAAGATTAAAAGCTTTAGCAGAATATAGGATTTTGGGAACCAAGCCAGAATCATGTTATGACAATATTACAAAAATTGCTGCTACAACCTGTAATGTGCCTATTTCTTTAATGACGTTGGTAGACAAAGATAAACAATGGTTTAAATCCAAAATAGGACTTCAAATATCAGAAACTAAAAGAGATTGGTCTTTTTGTACCCATGCAATAAAAGAAAATAGTCCATTAATTATTCATGATGCTTTCCAAGATAAAAGGTTTATAAATAATCCATTGGTAACAGGAGACCCCAAGATTCGTTTTTATGCAGGTTTTCCCCTTAGAAATAGTGATGGTAATAAACTTGGAACTCTTTGTGTAATAGACAGAAAGCCAGGAAATCTAACTTCACAACAATTCAATATTATGGAATTATTATCCAAGCAAATAGTTTCATTTTTAGAGCTTAGAAAAAAGTCATTGAACTTGCTAGATGCTTTGTCTAACTTGCACAAACAGGAAGGCATTTTATCTGTCTGTTCATATTGCAGAGAAGTGAAAAATAATGATGGCGATTGGATGCATTTAGAAAAATATCTTTCGAAAATTAGTGATATTAGATTCAGTCATGGGGTTTGTGATAATTGTATGGAAAAACATTTCCCAGATGTAATCGAAGTATGGAATAAAAAGGATTTCTTTGAAGATGGTCAAAAAAGGTTTTTAGAGTCCTAGATTCAATACCTGATTTTTTATTGTTTAATTTATTTTCTAAACAAATTCTTTATTTGGTGGTTAGTATTGTATAAATTTTGACTAGAAAATGTTATTAGGAACTTTATTGACAGGTGAAATCGCTAAAAGTGCATTAGTAGCATATGTTCATTATTTAGGAATAATATTGTGTTTCGGTTCTCTTTTGTTTGAAAGATTGACTCTCAAAGTAGGTCTTAATAGAAATGAGACGATCTCAATGATAATTGCAGATGTGGTTTATGGTTTAGCAGGAGTTGCGATATTAGTTACTGGGATTTTGCGTGTTAAGTATTTTGGTCAAGGAGGTGATTTCTATACAGGTAATCCTGTGTTTTGGATAAAGGTTTCTCTTTATATTCTTGTGGGATTACTTTCTTTATACCCTACAACAACCTATATCTTATGGGCCATTCCATTAAGTAAGAATAAATTACCTGAAATATCTGAAAATCTAGTCAAGAGGTTCAGAATAATCATTACTACTGAATTAGTGGGCTTTGCAACAATACCTTTGTTTGCCACTCTCATGGCTAGAGGTGTAGGTTTAGGTTGAATAATTTATTTATAGAAAGAAATTGTTTAATAAGTTCAAACAAACTATATAGATGGAGTTTAAGTTTTAAGATTTCTAAATCTAAAAAAGAGATTATCTTTATAGGTTTAAATCCCTCATTATCGGATGAAATGTTCATGGACAACACAACAAAAAAGATAATCAAAATTTCGAAAAATAATAATTATGGCAAAGTAAAATTAATCAATTTATTTGCTCTTATTTCAAGTAATCCAGCAAGACTCATTAATCACAAAAACCCTGTTGGGTATTTAAACAATAATCATATTTTTAAAAACTTAAAACACTGGTCTGAAAATAAAAATTGTGATTTATGGTTAGGTTGGGGTAACAAAGGGAAATTTCTAAATAGAAATAAAAGAATATTAAAAAAAATAATGCAATATAACTCAATCAGAAAAAATAATTTTGATAATCCTCTTGGACCGCTTTTAATTAAGAAAACAATCAAAGATAATCCAATACATCCTCTATACTGTTCTGATAATTCCATTCTCAAAGCTGTAAAAACGATTTGATGCAAAGGTTTAAAAGGTAATTAATTTAAAATTATGTTAAGATAACTTTAAGAAGGGTTAAATTATGAGTAACACAAAGCAATTGCAAAAACTTAAAAACTTAAATGTAAAAGCAGAAAAATGCCTTACAAGAGATGAAGCACAAAAAATATTGATAAAGGCTAATAAGGCTCAAAGTAAAATAAATTTTTAAATTGGATAGTTGCTTTTTAGGAATAATTTATAAAAAAATTTTACAAATATTTTTCTAATTATTTATAATTTTTTTATTCTATTTAATTTTGATGGTTTTTAATATAATTAAAATAAGAAAATCCGATGATAGATTTTTATCAAGAAGAGATTGGCTGCATTCAATGCATTCATTTTCTTTCGCAGAGCATAGAGATCCAAAATGGGATAATTTTGGGAAAATTAGAGTTATAAATGAAGATATTATTTCTCCTAATGCAGGATTTAATACACATTCTCATGCAAATATGGAAATTATTACTGTCGTAACAAAAGGAGCAATAACTCATAGAGACTCGTTAAACAATCTTGGAAAAATCCACAAAGATGAAGTACAAGTTATGTCTGCAGGTACTGGAATCTCTCATAGCGAGAAGAATGAAGAAAATGAGACCTGTAAGTTGTTCCAGATTTGGATATACCCTCAAAAAGAAAATATCAAACCCCGATATGATCAAATTTCATTAAATGAAAAGTTGTGGGACAATCTTATTTTTAATTACAAAGACGCTAAAAATAATAAGCTTTCTCTAAATCAAAGTATCTCTTTATGGCGTTGTAAATATAAGCCAATTAAAGAAAAAAAATTGCCATTAAAAATCGATAAATATAATTGGATACAAATTATAGAAGGTAATCTTTTATTAAAAAGTAAAGACTCTAATTCAAATATGTGTCTCGAATCAGGAGATGGCTTGGGTTTTGAAGTTAATTATTATGATGATGTCTCTATAGATACTGAAAAAGAACTAGATTTTCTTTTATTTTCGATGCCTTCCTTGTAATTTATACGTTACTTTTACCCATCAACTCCTTTATTAAATGCATTTAACGCTTGCAAAGCCATATTAAGGTGAACTTCCATAGCACCAAGAGCAATTAAAGAATTCGGTGATTTATCTTTTAGTAAATTCTCTTTTCTTTTTGATAACTCATTAACTACTTTCTTAGTTGAAGCTTCCCAAGTGTTTATTAACTCTTCAAATTCTCTTTTTTCGGGACTTTCTATTTCTGCTAATTCATCAGAAAAATGAGAATCCTTTTGTGCCTTAAGCATCAAGTTACTTAATTTTTTATGACTTATTGCTTGAGGTAAATTGTTAGATTCACTCATTACTAGTAATTAACTTATAGACGAAATCTAACTAATTAAGTGAATATTTGCTAGAGGGAGACGGTTGTGATGACCGACCTGAAAATTACGAAGTGATACTTTAACAAAAAATAGATTTATTAACCTTTAATTTTTCACTTATTAGTTTCTTAAAATAATCTCCACGCTCTTCATAATTTTTAAATTGATCAAAACTAGAGCATGAAGGTGAGAATAATAATGTTCCAACTCTATTATTTTGTAAATAATGAAAAACAAAATTTAAAAGCTCTTTTAGTTCTGAAAATTCAAAAATATTTTTTTTAAATCCTTCATTAATAAGGGCCATTTTTAGGACTTTTGAGCTTTCTCCAAAAAGGAAAACACATTTAACTTTTTTCTTTAAAACTTTTATCCATTCACTATATTCATTTCCTTTTAATCTACCCCCAGCAATTATTATTATTTGACCTTCAATTGAATTTATTCCTGCAATAGATGAGTCAAAATTTGTAGCTTTACTATCATTAATTATTTCCAGATCATTATTTTTATAAATTGTTTCCATCCTATGGGGTAATTGTTTGTAATTAGATAAAGAATCTTTAATCTTCTTCCCAGATAATCCAACTTTTCTAGCTGCTGCAATTACCAATAAAAGATTTTGAAGATTATGCATTCCTTTTAAAGAAAAATGTTCAAGTTTGAATAATTTCTTTCCTCTCTCAACAATGTATGCTTGATCATCTATCCAATAATCGCATTTAATAAAATTTGATTTATCGAAACTAGTGGTTATCCAAACCCCACTTGATAGCGAACTGTAGTGATTTCTCAGGTTTTTATCGTCATAATTATAAATTCTAAAATCAGATTTTTCTAACAAGCTTTTTTTTATGTTGAAATAGTTTTCAAGTGTTTTATGTCTTTCAAGATGATCTTCTGTGAAGGTTGTCCATATTCCAATATTAGGTTTTACTTCTGGAGATATTTCTATTTGATAACTGCTTAATTCAGCTACAACCCAATCAATTTTTTCATGTTTTTTGGAATGAGCATATTTACATAAAGGTGTACCAATATTTCCAGCAAAAGGAGCATATAATCCAGTATCGCAGAGTATATGGCTTAGTAGATGAGTAACAGTAGTCTTGCCATTAGTGCCAGTAATACCTATCCAATTTGTGTCTTTTAAAATTTCCCATGCAACATTAATTTCTCCAATTACTTTAATTCCCTTTTTTTTTAATTCAATAATAGTTATATGGTCATAAGGTATTGATGGACTTACAACAACAGATTCGATCTCTTTCAAAAAAGGTTGAATTTCTTTAAATACAAATTCTTTATTTAGAGAAACTATAATATTAAGCTCTTCTAATGCTGTTTTTCTTTCTAAGAATTCTATCCCATCTTTACTTTCCCAAACAATTACTCTCTTATTGATTCTTCTCAAATACTTGGCAGCCCAAAATCCAGATTTACCTAATCCAACTACAAGAATAATATTTCTTTTACTTGAATGTTTATCTATCATTAAATTTATAATTGCATTTATATTAATTGCGTTTAAGGGGTAATTCAATCATGAGATTTTTCTTCAGTATTTATAGTATTCACCCAAGAAAAGTTTATTAATGGAAGATAACACTGCAAAATATTGGTTCTCTTGGTTTTATGAAAAGTGGGAGAAAAATGCTCCAGGTGAATTAATTGAACAAGGTTTAACTCCGTCTCAGATTGCTGAGCGCTTTGTTAATGAAAACCATGATAGTTTTATTCAATTGTCAAAAAAAATTGATGAAAAAAATTATGATGCCTTAACAGAATTTATGAAACTTTCAGAGAGTGAATTACATATCTTGAAGTATTTTTTAAAGTTAGTAAAAATGAAAAATTTATAAGAAGTTATTAAGTATTTCGAGGCTTTTTTTCCATAAATTTTTTCTTTCTTTTTTATTAATGGCGAAAGGAGAAGTAGGGGATAGTTTTGGATGACCTCTAAAATTAAATCTAGGACCATAATGATCACCGCCTCTTGCGTCTGGTGAAGTAGCTGCAAAAAGTTGAGGTAAAGCTCCCATCTCAGCAGTTTGAAAAATAGGGCTAAATAATTCCAATGAGAATGTTTCTAATGGACCAGGGTTAGGTTTTTGAGCAGTAAAGAGATTTGTTTTTGCAATTCCTGGGTGTGCAGCTAAAGAAAATATATTTTTGTGCTTTAAGTTCTCATTTAGTTCCAAAGCAAACATTACATTTGCCAATTTGCTGTTGGAGTAAGATTCCCATTTGTTGTAATAGTTCTCGGCTTTCAGATTTTTCCAACCAACTTTTCCAAAAAATTGTGCTCCGGAAGTAACCGTCACTATTCTAGATTCTTCTTTTTTTTCAATAATTGGAAGTAGCTTTAGAGTCAAAAGCATGTGAGCTAGATGATTAACTGCAAATTGTATTTCATATCCCTGAGCACTAAGAGTTTTAGGCGGATGCATAATGCCTGCATTATTGATTAGTAAATCCAAATTTTCAAAATTATCAAAAATTCTGGACTGAACTTCAACAATATTTTTTAAATCTGACAAATCTAATTCTAAAGGTGTAAATAATCCTTCAGGATTAAGACCTTTAAGTTTTTTGATAGTTTGCTTAGCTTTTTCAAGCGATCTACAAGCTATAACAACATGAGCATTTTTTTCAGCTAAGGCCTTTGCAGTGTAGTATCCAAGACCACTATTCGCACCAGTAATTAGCGCTGTTTTGCCTGCAAGGTTTGGAATATTAGATGTATCCCAGCTAGAGATTTTAGGTCTTGAAATAGTGGCAGTCATTTAGTTATCCTGCAAATTGCTTTGGAATTTAACCAAAATTTAATTACTTTTCCACTGTAAATACTGGAAGTCAGTATCGTGAGCTCTTATTGAAGGTACTTTTTAAAATTATTTTTCAATTGCATATTGCCATTCGTTATTTTGAGATAAACTTTTCTCTCTAAGTAACTGTAATTTCCTACTATTTATTTTTATAACTATCCCATTAGTTGGATATTTCGCAAATATTTTTTTCTCTAACCAATTTTTTTTATATATTTGGATTTCGCTTGTATGATTTGTGAAGTAACTGTCAGGGGTGCTGAAGCCACATTTTTTAAGATAGTTAAGGGTTTCGTATTGATTAAGTCTTCCATTAAGTATTTGGAAACAGCAAAAGCGGAGACTTTCTCCAATCCCTTTCTTATCATTGAGGTATTTTCTTGTAATTCTTTGGAAAATGCCGGCAACTTGGTTTGTAGCGTATAATTCACCTCTAATTTGAAAATCTCGTTTGATAGGAATACAATCGGGGACATTTTTAATTTGTTTAATTTTGCTTGAGACATCAAATCCTTTTTTTGTAATAGCTTTATTAAACTTGCCATCTAAATATCTAATTGCAATAGCACAGCCATCAATTTTTGGTTGAATGCTTAATCTTGTTTTTGTTAATAAACTTTCCAAAAATTGTTTATAGTTTTCTTTGGCTAATTTTGGCAAAAGTTTATTATTTTTTTGATTAAAGTAGTCAGGCTCTGGATCAACAGGAATAAAGAGCTTTTCAAGTTGCTTAAATGCATCATCCGAAATTATGCCTTCACCTATTCTGTATTCTTCATCTAGATACTTAACATCTTTTACTAATAAATTAGTCATAATAATTTTGATAAATATTTAAAAATCTTTTAGAAAAAATCATTTAAATAAAGATTTGAAAATTAAAATTAGATCTAAAAAGTAATTGATCACTAAATATCCTCCTACGCAGAGAGCGATTTAAGAGTATAAAATGTACAGATAAAATGTTTAAATTAAATACTTCAATCAAACATATTTACTTAAAAGTGAAATAGAAAATTTTAAGAATTAATTTAGGGCAAATTTTTGAAATAACTATCAATACAAAAAAAAATTTTTTAAAGTTATGAGAAAATGTCATTTTTATTAAAAGCTCAAAATACCTGGGAAAATTTTGCGAAATACAAAATCAATGATTATGCAAAATTAAGAAATTTTGATTTTGGGCCAAATAACGAAAGTTCAGTTTCAAAATTATCGCCTTTCATTACTCATAGAATATTATCGGAATATGATCTGATCCATGATATTAAAAGTAAGTACAAAATCAAAAATTCAACTAAATTTGTTGAAGAAATATTTTGGAGAGTTTACTGGAAAGGGTGGATGGAAAATAGACCTAAAGTTTGGATAAATTTTATTTCAGAAAACAATCTCGATTTTGATTATGAGTTATACGAAAGTGCAATTAATGGCAATACAGAATTAGATTTTTTTAATTCTTGGGTACATGAATTAAAGCAGTACAACTATTTGCATAACCATACAAGAATGTGGTTTGCGAGTACTTGGATATTTAATTTAGGCCTCCCATGGCAATTGGGAGCAAAGTTTTTCTTTAAATATCTTTTTGATGGAGATGCTTCATCTAATCTCCTTAGCTGGAGATGGGTCGGAGGATTGCAAACGAAGGGAAAACAATATCTTTTTTCATCATCAAACCTCAGAAAGTTTTCAAATAATAGATTTAATGTAAAAAAAATAAGTAATCAACAAATTTTTCTTGAAGAATCTAATCAAATACCATTTGAAGATGAGATCTATAAAAATGATATGGATCCTAAATCAGATAATCTGATTATGTTTGAAAATGATCTACACCTTGCAACCCTTAAAAATTTACTTCCAAGCTATAAAAAAGTATTTATTATACTTTTAAAAAATGAACAAAGACAAATTAAATTGTCTGAATCTGTATTGAAATTTAAACAAGATTTGGTCTCTGAATTTGTAGAGCAATTTGATAATGTTGAACAGATTGATCCTTATTCATTAGAAAAAACTTTTAAAAATACAAACGAAATAGACATTATTTATCCTGGAGTGGGAGAAAATTATGATTTCATAACTGAGTTTAAAAATTTACACCATAAAAAAATTTTTAATCTTGTGAGGGATGAAGATTTATTTGCTTGGAAATTTGCTAAAAGAGGGTTTTTTAAATTTAAAGAAAATATTCCAAAAATAAATCAGAGAATATTAGAAAAATATTCAAAAAATAATTTTTAACTTAGTTTGATTCTAAATCAGAAAATAACTTCTTTGGTAAGTAAGTATAAATACTTATTTAGGTGCGACTTTTGCTCTTTAATCCACGATGGATACTGTGACTAGTTATTTTTACTTAAGGATAATTTTTTAATAGTGCTTTCAACAATTCTTACCAAGTCGTTTAGCAAAGATACTGCTTTATTAATTCTTAGAGTTATAACTGGAACTGTTCTAATACATCATGGTTATGAGAAATTAGCAAATATAGATAATTTCGCTGATGCTTTTGTAAGACCATTACATCTTCCATTCCCAATATTTTTATCTTACATAGCCGCATTCTCAGAAATAGGTGGTAGTTGGTTATTAATTATTGGCTTAGCCACAAGATTCGGAGCTTTGGCAATTGTTGGAACAATTTCTGTTGCTATATATCATGCACTTGTTACTTCAGGTTTTAATATTTTCTTACTAGAGCTTTTACTTTTATATTTTGCTTCAGCAACTTCAATTGCATTAACAGGCCCTGGTAATTTCTCCTTAGATGAAGTCATTATCAGAATTTTGAAATCAGAAGATGATGAGGAAATTATACCTTCAACAAAAGCAAAACCTTCCAAGCAAGTTGAAGTTAAAGAAGAAACAAGTAAAGGTGGCTTATTTCAATTTTTACAAGCGAATATACTTTCAGATACTTCAAGCTAACTTTTTAGGATAGAGGTTATTGATTAGCTCTAACCTTTTTCGATAACTGTTTCTCTTCTCAAGTTTTATCTTAATTGTTGCTTCAGAAAGACTTATAAATAGCCCTACAGCTGTCACCCAAGATAAAAAAATAAAAGGGTTTTCTGGAATTTCTGAGAAATTCATATAAATAATACTTCTTTTTTAAAACTGACTGATCACTATATGTTTTTCAACCTAAATATACAATTTAGAAATATTTAAGGATTAATTTCAACTTTTTCCCATTTCTTAATCTTTTCCCAAAGATATCGTTTATGAATAGGCTGTTCTAATTTAAGAAGATCTACTGAATCGATTTCAAAATTTAGAACTACAAAATTTTCTGATTTGGGTAGATTGGATAATATTTCATAAGTAGATCGGACTTTTGGGTTTATTTTCTCTCCAGGAGATCCCCAAAACCAAGAAGATTTTGATTTTTCTGATAATAAATCCCAATAATTATTGTTATCACTTAATTCATGTATTTTCCCTTTGAATCTATATTGTGATTTAGTTTTCAAAAAAAACCATAATATTTCTGCATTAGGGTTAAATTTTAAATGCCCAATTTTTTCACTTCTTCTATCTGTAAAAATAATCATTGAACTATCTTTATGCCATCCTCTGAAAACAACTGTTCTTAATCTTGGCTCATTTTCTTCGCTGACTGTTGCAAGCTGTATCCATCTATTAGAGGGCGATTTGCCCTCTTTTTTTCTAGAAGATTTTAAATCTTGCCTCCAACTGGGTAGGTTGTTATCAGGCATTTAATTTAGGCAAAATTAGACCACTTTTCTTTTTGTATTCTTCGAATGAATCATATTTTGAGAGCGATTTGTCTTTTTTTATCATTCTTGGTAGAAAAACTATAGAGAAAAATATTGCAAGAATTACTAATGGTATGAAACTCATTGAAAGTATGGCGAATGATAAATAAATCAGTATTTCTCCTAGATAATTTGTATTCCTTATATTTTTGAAAAATCCTTCTTTAATAAGATCTTTTTTTAATTTAAGAGAAAAATATTTTTGGGCATCACTAGCAAAGTGAAGAAACACACCAATTATATTTATAGATACAGATGCAGCTATTACGATATTTGGAACAGATTTCTGAGATGAGATAAGAATATAGGGAGCTACCCAGTAACTCCCAAGGAATATAAAACCAGTAACTGAAGTTAAAAAATTGATTTTTTCTTTAAAATAAGGATCTGGGAATATCTTTTCTTTTAAAAGCCAAAGTAATCCATAAGTACCGTGCAGAGCTAAATAAACGTAGGGAGCGATTGTAAAATTATCAAAAAAAATCATAAGACATATCACAACAAATGCAGTGAGCCCCTTGTGAAGATTAATTATTTGATTAAGTTTCATCTTTTTGAATAATCTAAAAAATGAAATTATTTTCTGTGGATCTAACTTTAATCGTCAAAAGTTTTAATGGGCGATACTGGATTCGAACCAGTGGCCACTACCGTGTCGAGGTAGTGCTCTACCACTGAGCTAATCGCCCAAATTGAAGAAATTTTTTATTCCCCTTATAAGAAAATAGCAGGTTCCGTTTCATTTTCTAAGTAATTTAACTTTCCATCGTTCTCTTTTGGTTATTTCTAAATTTAGAATTTCGATAAATCCTTTATTTTCAAGTTCTAGTTTGTCGCCAATTTTTAGATTAATAGTTGGTTTATTAACTTTGCTTCCATTTAATCTGAGCATTCCATTTTCTATCCTTTCAATGATTTTGGTTCGTGATATCCTAAAGCCAGCTGAAGCTATAGCATCTAATCTTGTTGAGGCTTCTACTGTATTGACAAGTTTTTTTGATCTTCCAGAAGGTATTTGTAATTCATCTATACCTACTACATTAATTTTTACTTTTACGTTTCTTAAATAAAAAATCTTTTCATCTAGATGCTCAATATCTAAATTATCAATTATCCCTTGTGCTCCCCTATCGCCAATAGTCCATATATCTCCTACTTTGTTTTGATTTACCCCATTTTCAATTAAGAGGGATCTAAAATCGTCTTGTGTAGCATTATCAAATAAAAAATTTCCATTAATTTTTATTCCTTGAGCTGGAAAATTACTTTTTAGCGCATCCTCTTCAGAAATGCTATCTCCTCTAAAGCAAGCTATCCTAGATCTTTGAGAAGAGGAGAATCCTCCATAAATAAAAAATTTGAAATCATTTAAATTTTCAAAATCTTTTAAAATCTCTCCGCAAACATAAGTTGAATTAAACCCAGTCCAATAAGTTTCCCAGTGTTTGTAAGCTAAGTTAGCAATATTTATTAATTCCTCAGTTTCTTTTTTGTAGTTTGAATTTATTAAGATTTCTTTTAAGTCAATCATTTAGCCTTCTAAAAAAATTATATCTTTTGCTTCTGATTGTTTTATCAAAGCCCAAGGTAATTCAGTTCCAATTTGATTTTCAAGTAGAACAAGCCATTTACCCTCTTTATTAAAATTAATAATTGATCTTAACTCTTTATTTCTATTAATGTTGATACTTGCAGAAGAGACAATGCTTCCTAAATATCCTGAACCCATTCCTAAAAGTCCTCCAATGAGAGATTCCCCGATGTTATTTAAACCAAGAAAGCTGAAGGTAGATAAATTTGTCATATTAGAAAAAGCTATTCCAGTTATAAACCCAAACGGCATTAGCCATCTACTCATATCTTTTTGCCTGATCTTCCTATCAAGTTTAGGATTTAAGATTCTTATATCTTCAAAATTTTGAGATTTGAATAAGATATTTGCTTTTGCATTTAGCAATTCTGTTTCGTCTGATGATATTTTCTCACTTATTGGTGGGATCAAAATAGCTTCAGAGAGCATTACTGATTTTTCGTTGAAAACATCAAATAGCTGGATACATTTATTAATGTCTTCAAATATCACAATACTTTTAGTCAAATTTCAATCCTCAAATGTTTGTGTGTTATTCAAATTAATAAAATAAGATACATACACTATAGATTAAGTTAAAGTAAAAGATTAAAGAACCAATCTTAAATGACAAAAGTTCTCATTACAGATCCAATTGATCAAAAAGGAATCAATATTCTTTCACAAGTTGCTCAGGTTGATCAGAAGATAGGGATCTCAGACTCTGAGTTAGCTTCCATTATTAAAGATTATGATGCTTTAATGATTCGCTCTGGTACTCAAGTGACCGAAGAAATTATTAACTCTTCAAGTAAACTGAGAATCATTGGGAGAGCAGGAGTTGGAGTCGATAATGTAGATGTTAAGGCTGCTACGCAAAAAGGAGTCCTTGTTGTTAATTCTCCAGGGGGTAATACAATAGCTGCGGCTGAACATACTATAGCTATGATGTTGGCCTTATCTAGGCATATTCCAATTGCTAATAGTAGTACTTTGTTAGGTAAATGGGAGAGAAAGAAATTCGTTGGGAATGAGCTTTATAAGAAAAAATTAGGTGTAGTAGGTTTAGGGAAAATTGGTGCTCATGTAGCAAAAGTTGCTAATGCATTAGGAATGGAAGTTTGCGGATATGATCCCTTTGTTTCAACTGAAAGAGCTCAACAAATCCAAGTTAAACTATCTGATCTAGAAGATTTATTCAAAGAATCCGATTATATAACTTTGCATTTACCTCGCACACCAGAGACAGAGAATTTAGTAAATATGGAGGTGCTTAAAAATATGAAAAGTAGCGCAAAATTAATTAATTGTGCTCGAGGAGGCTTGATTGATGAAGAGGCATTAGCGCAAGCTTTAAATCAATCATTGATTGCAGGTGCTGCAATAGATGTCTTTTCTAAAGAACCTTTGGAATCTAATTCACCACTTTTGAAAGTTGAAAAGAATCTTATTCTTACCCCCCACTTAGGAGCATCTACTCGGGAAGCACAAGAAAATGTAGCTGTTGATGTTGCGGAACAAATAAGGGATGTCTTGCTTGGTTTATCTGCTAGAACTGCAGTAAATATTCCAGGTTTGAGCCCTGATATTATGGATAGTCTGAAACCTCATTTGCAGTTAGCTGAAACCATGGGTCTGCTTATAAGCCAGCTTTCAGGTGGGCAGATACAGAAACTAGAAGTAAAGCTTCAAGGTGAATTTGTTCAACATCCTTCTCAGCCTTTAATAATAGCTAGTCTAAAAGGCCTTCTAAGTAAAGCTTTGGGAGATAGGATTAATTATGTGAATGCTTCGCTAGAAGCAGATTCAAGAGGTATTTCAGTAGTCGAGAATAAAGATGAGGCAAGACCTGAATTTGCTAGTGGTTCGCTTCAGTTAACCACTTATGGAGATAACGGCGACCATAGTGTAGCGGGAAGCATTTTTGCTGATGGGGAATTAAGAATTATTAGTATTGATCAATACCCAGTTAATGTATCACCAAGCAG
Source organism: Prochlorococcus sp. AG-424-E18 (assembly GCA_003210155.1). Classification (GTDB taxonomy): domain Bacteria; phylum Cyanobacteriota; class Cyanobacteriia; order PCC-6307; family Cyanobiaceae; genus Prochlorococcus_A. Next base: position 30,695 of record QCNC01000012.1, read on the forward strand.
ATATATGTTGGTTACTAGGCACAGAGATATGCCAGGCATTATTGGCAAGCTGGGGTCTTTATTAGGTAGCAACAATGTAAATATTGCCTCAATGCAAGTTGGGCGCAAAATTGTTAGAGGGGAAGCTGTTATGGTTCTAAGTATTGATGATCCAATACCTAATAAGTTGCTTGATACCATTATTGAAGTAGATGGGATTACCAACGCTAATCCTGTTACTCTATGAAGTGGCTTTAACTAGTTAATGGAAACTAAAGATTGGTATAAACTAACTTTTCTGATAGAAAGTGATTCTGAAGAAATTATTATTTGGAAATTAAATGAGCTGGGAATATTTAGTTTTTCATTTGAATATTTAATTAAAAATGAAAATAAAAAAGAAGTTAATATATGGCTTCCAATTGATGATTGGGATGAGAGTTCTAGAAGTGGTTTTGAAAAAATAATTAGCAAACTTTTAAACATTAATCCCCCTAAGAATAAATTTTTTGACTGGAGTATTATCAAAGAGGAGGATTGGTTAACAAGTTGGAAGAAATATTGGGCTCCTGAATTAGTAGGAAATCATTTTTTAATATTGCCTTGTTGGATAAATCTAAATAAAAAATTTAAAGATAAACAAATCATAAAAATTGATCCTGGAGCCGCTTTTGGTACAGGAAGCCATCCTTCAACTTATCTTTGCTTGGAAAAAATGGAGAATATTTTATTTTCTGATAAAAAGGTATTAGATATAGGGAGCGGTAGCGGGATTTTGAGTGTCGCCGCAAGATTACTTGGCGCTAATGAGGTTTGTGCAGTGGATAATGATTGTTTAGCTATAAATGCAACAAAATCTAATTTCCAACTAAATTTCGGTAATTTAAACAAATTAAATACATATTTGGGATCTTTTAATGAGGTAATTTTTAAAAATCAACTCGAACAATTTGATTTTGTTTTATGCAATATTCTTGCTGAAGTAATAAAAGGAATGATTCCAAATATCTATAAGTGCTTGAGAAGCAATGGGGAAGTCATTTTCAGTGGAATTCTGAATTCACAAAAGGATGAAATTATAAAAATATTAATTCAGCATGACTTGAAATTATTGGATGTATCAACTAGAAAAGATTGGGCATGCATTTCTGCGCAAAAGGCCAGTAATCCAACCTAAGTATAAGTTTTTCTTATAGATACTCTTTCATACATTTTATTGTGTCATTTTTTACTTCAAAATCTCACATATCGACCTATTCGATGTTAAAAATGTATTTGATAGGTATTAATTACCAACAATTTTTTATTTAAATGGCTTCTTACAAAGTTACTCTCATCAGCGAAGGTGAAGGCCTCAATTCAACTATTGAAGTACCTGATGACCAATACATCCTCGATGCAGCTGAAGAACAAGGTATCGACCTTCCTTATTCCTGCAGAGCTGGTGCATGTTCAACATGTGCTGGAAAAGTTACTTCAGGTAGTGTTGATCAGTCTGATCAAAGTTTCTTGGATGACGACCAACTAGAAGCTGGTTTTGTTCTTACTTGTGTTGCTTATCCAACATCTGACGTAACAATTACAACTCATGCTGAGGAAGAATTGTACTAATTATAAAAATTTAACTTTTCTAAGTTGATTATTGATTATTTCTCTGCCACCCTCTATAAAGGTGGCTTTTTTTTTGTGAATGGATAAATTTAAATTTTTCAAGACTGGCAGTGTTCAATCAAGTTATGGTGGGCAGTACAGTTATAAGGTAATTGGCCCATGTTGCAGACTTTATGATAGGGAAGAGTTACCTTGGCCCTGCTCAAGGCTTGCTTGGAGAAGTAAGGAGCCTAGTTGGAGAAGAATAGGATCTAGGTTCGTTGCTGATATGGCTTCAAGAAAATGTCCATCTTACTCAGTTCAGATTTTGGAGCCTGGATCAAAACCTGTTGAGACAGTCATAACTCTTTTTTCAAAGAAATTTTCTTCTGATATACAAGAATGGTGGTATAGCAAAAAACCAGGCTCAAAAGAACCTGGTAATATCTTCCCTTCTGAAATTGGTTAGCTTTAAATATTATGCTTTTGGCTTTGGAGGCATGTAACCTTTTAAGCCAGTGCATTCAAGACTATCAATTGTATTAACTCCAGTTTGTGAGTTTGTTCCACTAGCTCTTTCACATAATGATTTTCTCTGAGAAAGATCAAGATTTGCATCAGTAAAGTCTGCCCCATCAATAATTGCTCCATCAAAAACACTTTTCATTAGCTCGCCATTGGTAAGATTTGCATCTGTAAAATCGGCATTATCAAAGCGTGTTGCATATGCAATAAGGTCCGTCATATTGGCTCCTTTAAAACTAGAGTTTTTTGCAGTCGTCACACTCATATATGCACCTTGAAGATTAGCTTCTCCTAAATCTTGATTAGATAAATCATATTTAACATATTCAGTATTATGAAGGTCAGCACCGTGAAGATCATCTTTTAGAACGTCAACTGATGAAGGATCACTAGGATAGAGTGCATTTGCAGATATTGGATTAATAAGTAACCCAATAATTAATGGAAGAAAAATAAATAGTCTTTTACAAGACTTATGTAGTGATGAAAAAATAGAGACCATTTCGATCGACATCAAATAGAAAAACCTAAGACTATTATTTCATGGGTTGGTCATTTACAACGCTCCTGCTAACGAACTGTTGCAGTTTATTTTATTTCTGCCGTTAGAAAATCTTTTGCAAGCTGAGTATTTGGAAAAACTTTTTGAGCCTCTTTAAGCAAATCGCTTGGAGTAATTGCGGTTTTATTGGTATATCTTGGACTTAAATGAGTAATAATTAATTTTTTGGTGTTAGATAATAATGCTGTTTTGGCAGCCATGATTGTTGTGGAATGTAATTTTTCGTATGCCATGCTTTCATCCTCCACTGAAAAAGTCGATTCATGTACGAGTAAATCGGCATTTTTTGATAGTGAAATAGCTGATTCGCTAAACACTGTATCTGTGCAATAAACAAAACTTTCACCTTTTCTAGGAGGTCCACAGAATTCTTTCCCATCGAATGTCCTACCATCTGCTAATACGACTTTTTTACCTTGTTGCAGTTCTGAATAAATTGGTCCAGGTGCTATTTTTAGAGACTCTGCTTTTTTGATATCAAATATACCTGGTTTATCTTTTTCACTCACCCTATAACCATAAGCGGGTATTTTATGTTTAAGGCAGGCACAATTTACTTTTATTTTGTTGTTTTCAAATAGGATTTTATTTTCTGTTGCAAAATTTTCAACTTCCACAAAATTTAATGGAAAAGACAATTTGCAAAAACTACTTTTAAGTGATGAATTTATAAAACTTCGCAACCCTGAAGGACCGTAAATTTGAATACCCTCACTATTTCCTGATAAACCTAAAGTAGCTAAAAGTCCAGGCAAACCATAAATATGATCACCATGCATATGAGTAATAAATATTTTCTTAATTTGTGAAGATTTAATATTGCTTTTCATTATTTGATGTTGCGTTCCTTCTCCGCAATCAAAAAGCCAAACTTCTGATGACTGTGATAATTTAAGTGCTAGGGAAGAAACATTTCTCGTTAAGGATGGGACACCTGAGCTTGTTCCTAAGAAGGTGATATTCACTTATTTATGATATTTTTATTGTTATATCTGGATTAAATTTAGACTTTTAGTCAAACTTAGGCAAATTAAGCATTTGTTTTTAAACAAAGTGATACTTAAATTTAAAAATAACTATAGAAAATGTTGCCTAATAAGTATTTTATTTATTTGTATTTTTCAGAGTGAAAGTGTTTTTGCATCGAGAGAACCTATCATTAGAGTTTTGATATCAAAAAATAACAATTTAAGGATCAGATCAGATAGATCAATTCCTTTAACAATAGAGGGTAAATTTTTTTCACGAAAAAGAATAAAAGGTCTAACTTTGAAAAATGAGAAAAATAGAAAAATTTTATATTTTGATAAGAATACACAAAAAAAATATGACTTAAAAAGTAATCAAAAATTTCAAGTGAGTTCTTCCGATGGAAGAGGTATTTGGGTAGGTCAGAAGAGATTTGCTGGTAAGCTTAATCTCTTTGTACTCGACTCCGAAATATTGGTAGTAAATGTTTTAGGAATAGAAAAATACCTTAATAGCGTAGTGGGTTCAGAAATGCCAACAAAATGGCCTATTGAAGCATTAAAGGCACAAGCGATTGCCTCAAGAACTTATGCTTTAAAGCAAAAGGGAAATAATTTATTTGATATAGATTCAACCCAGAAAAATCAAGTCTATAATGGCTTGGAATCTAGAACTTATAAAACTATCAGAGCCGTTAAAAGTACAAGATCTTTGGTTTTAACCTATAAAAATAAATTAATTAATGCTTTGTTTCATAGCAGCTCAGGTGGAATGACAGAAAATAGTCAAGATGTATGGAAAAATAAATATCCATATTTATCAAGTGTGAAAGATTTTGATAAAAATAATCCAAAATTTAGATGGCAAAAAAAAATTTCGAGTAATGAATTAATAAATTTATTTCCAAAGATTGGAGGTTTAAAAAATATAGAGATTCTAGATATTTCTAGTACAGGTAGGGTAAAAAATTTAAAACTTATTGGGGCTTATGGTTCTGATCAAATATCTGGGGTAGATTTCAGAAAAAGAGTAGGCCTTAAGAGTAATTTTATCAGATTTAAATTTTTTGAGGAAGAATTAAACAACAATACTCCTCAAAAGAAAGGGTTGATGGTTTTTGGACAAGGATCAGGTCATGGAGTCGGAATGAGTCAGTGGGGGGCTAAATATCTAGCTTCTAGAGGCCAAAAAGCTGAAAGAATATTAAAGCATTTTTATAAGGGTGTGCAGGTTAAACCTTTTAGAAAAGATTACCTATAGAAGTTATTTAGCATTAAGGACTAATTTTGGATTTATATTAGATTGCTCTTCACTTAAGAAACCTATCCCAAGTAGTATTTGTTTTTTATCTATTACTTTTATGGGTTTTTTGTAGTCAAAAGATTTGTTTTCCTTGAAGTAATTAATATCAACTCTAATTGCTCTTCCTGTTTGCCAAAAATTGATTTGTTCTTCGGTACTTAAGACAAATGATGAAATGTGATTAAGAGCAGAAATTGTTGGAATAATGAAATTTTTCGAGATTTTTTTATTTTTTTCGATATCAGATATTTTTATCGAGTTTTGTTCATCAAAGCCACAAGCTGAAATTCTTTTTAGCTCTAGAAGGCAACCCTCGGAATTAAGAATTTCTCCTAAATCTCTTGCAATTGCTCTTATGTATGTACCAGCTGAACATTTAACTTTTATTTCTATTATTCCGTTTATTTGGTCCCATTTCATTAAAGTAAGTTCGTCTATTTTTACTTCTCTTGGTGCTAATTCAAAAACTTCATTCCTGAATGATTTTTTATAAGCCCTCTCACCATTGATGTGCACACTAGATACTTTCGGCGGAATTTGTTTAATAATTCCTCTAAATCTATTTAAATATTGATCTAATTTTTCATCACTGATTTTAGGCCAACTTTTTCGATTAATTATTTCTCCGTGAATATCATCAGTGTTAGTTCTTATCCCTAATTTAATTTGTCCTATGTAAGTTTTACCCTGAGGTAGATATTGAATAAATCTTGTTGCACTGCCTATCGCGATTGGCAATATTCCTATAACTTCTGGGTCAAGAGTTCCTGTGTGACCGACCTTTTTTGTATTTAGTAACTTCCTTATTTTTTTAACACAATCATGTGAAGTACATCCTTTATCTTTATTAATTACTAAGAATCCATCTTTAGTTTCCATTTTTAATATTAAGAATACTTTGAGAAAGATTTATAACCATCCTATGATTTTGATATTGGAAATTTAGAGAAAGAAATTGAAAAACAATAATTTTATTTTAAAAGAGTTTTTAGACAATGCTTTTAATTTGAAATCACATTTAATGGAATACTTATCTATTAGAGAATGTGATTTAGATGGATTCCTTGCAAATGCAAAGATGAATTTAGCAAATTCACATCCTGGAGATGCTTTGAATGATATTTCGGATTTTTATACTGAAATAGTTGGAGATGGGCATGTAGCTGATTTAGCTGCTTGGCATCTCACGAGCAGGGAATACATCGCTGATACTTTAAAACTTCAGCAGAGATTTTCTAGAGATTTGGTTTTAGATTTTGGAGGAGGAATTGGAACACATGCCTTGGCTAATGCTATGTCTTCAAAAATTGAGCATGTTTTTTTTGTAGATATTAATGAGACAAATAGAAACTTTGTTGAATACAGGGCAAAGAAATTAGGAGTCGAAAAAAAACTTACTTTTTGCAAGACAATTCAAGATACACAAATATCTAAATTTGATACGATAGTTTGCCTTGATGTTTTGGAACATCTTGTTGATCCAGCTTCACAAATTGAGATTTTCAATGAGTTTATGGATCCTAATTCTATTGCTTTATTTAATTGGTATTTTTTCAAAGGAGAAAAAAATGAATATCCGTTTCATATTGACGACATTCAAATTGTTGAAAAATTTTTTGAGACTCTTCAATCAAATTTTTTAGAAGTATTTCATCCTATTCTTATAACTACAAGAGCTTATAAGAAAATTAGATAACTATATTAACTCTTTTTCTATTTCTTAAATTTCTTTTAATGCTTTCGAAACTTACTGTTCCTTCTTTGAGCGCAAAAAGTGTATCATCTTTACCTTTCCCTACATTGATCCCTGGTAAAAATGATGTACCTCTTTGACGAATTAAAATTGATCCAGCAGTTACTTTTTCTCCTCCATAAGCTTTTACACCCAATCTTTTGGAATTTGAATCTCTTCCGTTTCTAGTAGAACCTGTTCCTTTTTTATGTGCCATTAGAAGTGTTTAATTTGTAGATTTTTCTGATTTTGGTTTAGTCTCATTTTTGACAGTTTCCTTTTTTACAGAAGACTTGGGAGCGCTTTTACCAATTGTTATAGATTTTACCATAACTCTTGTAAGTTCTTGTCTGTGGCCCATCTTTCTTCTTGTCTTTTTTTTCGGACGCATCTTGTATACAAGAATTTTCTTATCTCGTCTATGAGAGACTACTTCTAATTCAATTTTCGCATCTTTAACGTAAGGTTTACCAACACTTATTGAGTCCTTATCCTTCAAAAGTAAAACTTTTTCAAGTGTTATCTTGTCTTTCTCTTTTGCATTTAACCTGTCTATGTCATAGTATCTATCAACTTCGAACCAAAATTGTTGGCCTGAAGTTTCTGCTATTGCATACAATTCATTACTTTTAGAAGAATTGTTTGAGGATTTTTTAGAGTTTGTCATATCTTAACGACGCTATTAGGCTCAAATTAATAATTTGATTAAGCCTAATAAGCAATCATAATAATTTGTATATTCTCTTATTTTATAGTGTAATAAGTCAAGGGTTGTTTAAATCTTTCTATCAAATCAGGAACTATAACGATGGCAGCAAGGAAAACATATATTTTAAAACTCTATGTTGCTGGAAATACTCCTAATTCGATGAGAGCTTTAAATACCTTAAGAGAAATTTTAGAAAATGAATTCAAAGGAGTTTATGCTTTGAAGGTTATCGATGTACTTAAGCAACCACAACTTGCAGAAGAAGATAAAATTTTAGCTACTCCAACATTAGCTAAAATTTTACCGCCACCAGTAAGAAAAATAATAGGTGATCTTTCAGATAGAGAGAAAGTTTTAATTGGTTTAGATCTACTTTTTGATGAATTAACTGAAACTGAATATAGTGGAGATAAATAAAATATACAAAACTTTTACAAATAAAATAAATTTTATTTTGTTTAATTAGCACAAAACTATGAATGATAAGAAATTTGGCAAATCAAATAAAATGCAAGTACAAAAATTACCAACTGGAATAGAAGGTTTTGATGATGTTTGTAGGGGTGGTTTGCCTGTATCTCGAAGTACACTCGTTAGTGGCACCTCAGGAACTGGTAAAACTGTTTTTTCTCTGCAATATTTACACCATGGAATTTGTAATTTTGATGAGCCTGGAATCTTTGTAACATTTGAGGAATCACCTTTAGATATTATTAGGAATGCGGCAAGTTTTGGTTGGGATTTACAAGAATTAATTGATCAAAATAAACTTTTTATTTTAGATGCATCTCCTGATCCTGATGGTCAGGATGTGGCTGGTAACTTTGACTTGTCTGGTCTTATTGAGAGAATTAGTTATGCAATTAGAAAATATAAAGCTAAAAGAGTTGCAATAGATTCAATAACTGCTGTCTTTCAACAGTATGATGCGATTTATGTTGTTAGAAGGGAAATATTTAGATTGATAGCAAGACTAAAAGAAATAGGTGTTACAACAGTTATGACTACAGAAAGGGTTGATGATTACGGGCCTATAGCTAGATATGGAGTAGAGGAATTTGTATCTGATAATGTTGTCTTATTAAGAAATGTTCTTGAGTCAGAGAAGAGAAGAAGAACTTTAGAAGTTTTGAAGTTAAGAGGTACTGTACATATGAAAGGTGAATATCCATTCACTATGGGAATAGATGGAATAAGTGTGTTTGCTTTAGGAGCAATGAGGTTAACACAGAGATCATCAAATATTAGGATTAGCTCTGGAGTTAAAGATCTTGATGATATGTGTGGTGGAGGATATTTTCAAGATTCCATCATTCTTGCCACTGGAGCTACTGGTACAGGAAAAACAATGCTTGTCTCAAAATTTGTTGAAGATGCCTATAACAATAATGAGAGAGCAATACTTTTTGCATATGAAGAATCCAGGGCTCAACTGCTTAGGAATGCCACAAGCTGGGGAATAGATTTTGAAAAAATGGAAAGCGATGGGTTATTGAAAATTATTTGTGCATATCCTGAATCAACTGGTTTAGAAGATCACTTACAAATTATAAAAACGCAAATTAATCAATTTAAACCAAAAAGAATGGCAATTGATTCTCTCTCTGCATTAGCTAGAGGTGTAAGTTTGAATGCATTCAGACAGTTTGTAATTGCTGTTACCGGTTATACAAAACAAGAAGAGATAGCAGGCTTTTTTACTAATACTGCAGAAGAATTTATGGGGAGCCATTCTATAACTGATTCTCATATCTCAACAATTACAGATACCATATTGTTGCTTCAATATGTAGAAATTAAAGGTGAGATGGCACGAGCTTTAAATGTTTTTAAAATGCGGGGTTCATGGCATGATAAACGAATAAGAGAATTTATTATTACAAATACTGGCCCAGAAATAAAAGATTCTTTTTCTAATTTTGAACAAATATTTAGTGGGGCCCCACACAGAGTTGTGCCTGATCAAAATGTTCAAAATGTTTTTAAAGGATTAGATAATGATTAGATAATAATTATCTAATTTTTAAATTTCAGAACCTGAAAAAGAATCTGAATTATTAATAGCTTTTGTTAATAATTCATCTTTATCAGATTGTGCTAAGGCTAAATCAAACCAGAAAGTTGTTCCTACTCCTAATTCACTAGCCATACGAATTTCCCCGCCGTGTTTTTCGATTATTCCTCGCACTATGGATAAACCTAAACCAGTACCTTGCTCAGTATGAACAGAGTTCTCTACTCTATAAAAACGATCAAATATCTTTTCTTGATCAGCTTGAGATATCCCTGAGCCAGTATCTGCAATCTCAATTCTTACTTTTGGGAGTGGTGAAACTAATTCACATTGAGGGGCTGCATCATTATTAATGTTTGGAGGGAAAGCAGGACAGGAATCCGGCCAAGTATAAGCTCTTATAATTAGTGAGCTGTTTTTTGGACTAAATTTTAGTCCATTACCTAGTAAATTATCAAAAACCTGTAGAAGCAAATCAAAATTGCCAAGAATTGGAGGGATAGTTTCCTCTATATCATGAGCTAATGAAACATTTTTTTCCGTAGCATTAAGTCTATAATTTCTTAAAGTCTGCTCTATTGCTGGTTTTATGTCCATTTGCTCTAATTGAACAATTTTCCCTGATTCCAATCTTGACAAATCTAATACATCATTTACAAGTCTTGTTAACCTATCAGTCTCTGAATTTGCAATTCCCAAAAACTCTATTTGTTCTTCGTCAGAAAGCTGATCTTTTAAATCGTGTAAGGTCTCTACATAACTTTTGATATTAAAAAGTGGTGTCCTTAATTCGTGAGAAACATTACTAATAAATCTATTTTGTGCGGCGTTTAGTTCAACTTCTCTAGTTAAGTCTTGTATTGTTACTGCAATTCCTTTTAATTCTATTTTATTTGTATCTAAAACTGATTGCAGGACAATTCTTAAGGTTCTTGCCGGTTCTCCTAAACTAAATCTTAAATCGTCCTTCTCTTTTTCCCTGTTTAAAATAGATTCTATATTCGTATGTAAGTCGTTAGATAAAATTTCGGGGATTTCATTTAAAAAAAGTTTACCCTCTAAAAATCTTCCTTCCCATCGAAATAGTCTTTTTGCTGTTGGATTAGTAAGTACAATCTTACCTTCTGAATCCAATAATATTGCACCATCAGCCATTGTAGCTATTAGTGATTGCTGCTTAATTTGTGCCGCTTTTAGTTCTTCTATATTAGCTTCGTCATAATTTTCTAATTGTGTGGCCATTCTGTTAAATCCATTTAAAAGTTCTCCTAAGTCACCTGTCATAGGTAAAGAAATTCTGGATTTAAAATTTCCTCTAGAAATTTCTCTAACACCTCTCACTAACTCTCTAACTGGTCTTGTAATTGTTAGGGCATTAAAAACAGCTCCAAGTATTACTAAAACCCAAATGGAGATAAAAACTGCAATGGTTACTTCTCTAGTTAAGGCAGCACTGGCAAGTGCTTTTTTATTAGGAGTGACTCCTAAAGCTAAAGTTCCAAGATATTTACCTTTCCATAACATAGGGACAAATACATCTGTTACTTGACCTTGAGGAGTCGCATGCTGCCTAACTAAAGGGAATTGTGGCCTCTTCTTTAATTCTGAGGGTAATTTTAATCTTCGAGTGAGCTGAAATTCACTGTCTGAGCTTGTTGGTGTTGCACTGATCGGTATCCCAAGTTGAACAATATCTTCAGCATCAGTAAAGAATATATAACGAAGGTTTCGACTTGATCGCCAAAACTTTTCAGCTACATTTGAGATTTCTTTTTTTTGGTTATTAGCGACTAATTCAGTAACATTCCCTGATAATAATAAGCCAAGATCTCGAGCATATCTAGTATCATTCATTCCTGCATCTCTCTGGATACTATTTAATGCAAAAAAAGTGATTCCTGTCATTAGGAGGCTTACGACAAGTGTTGCTATGGCTAACAACTTTGTCCTTAAACTGAACCCACTCCACCAAGCGAGTATTCTATTAATCCAATAGTTATTATTCATATTTTCATTATCAGTTATGTTATATTTTCTACTTTCTTGATTATTGGAATCCGCCATAAGCTTAATTCTCCTTGGGAAAGTTTTTTCTGACTTGATGGCCTATGTCATTTCTGAAGTAAATACCTTCAAAATGAATTTCTTTTAAATTCTTGTATGCTTTTTCAAAAACCATATCGAAATCTTCATCTTGACAGACAATACTTAAGACTCTTCCTCCATCAGTTAGTAATTTGCCATTTTTACTTAAAGAAGTACCCGAGTCGAAAATTTGACAATCATTTGAATCAATCTTACCTATATTTATTTGGAAGCCAGTTTTATATTCGTGGGGATAACCTTTGGAGGTCGCTATTACACATCCACTAACTTTATCAGAAGTGTTAATTTTTTCATCGCCAGTTAAGTTCCCCATTGAGCATTTTTCTAAAAGAAATACAAAATTTTGATCCATCAAAGGCATTATTGTTTGACATTCTGGATCGCCAAATCTGCAATTATATTCTATAACTTTGGGCCCAGATTCTGTGATCATTAACCCAAAGTAAATAACGCCTCTATAGTCAATATTTCTTTTTTTTAGTTCATTTATTGTAGGTTCAATTATTTCTTTGATAATTCTATTAAGATAATCTTCTGTTAATAAAGGAGCAGGAGAATAAGCCCCCATCCCTCCTGTATTTGGCCCTTTGTCTTTTTCATTAAGTCGTTTGTGATCTTGGGCGGTTGGAAGTAATGTGTATCTCTTCCCATCGCATAAAGCAAAAACTGAAACTTCTGGCCCTTGAATTTTTTCTTCTAGAACAACTATATTCCCAGAGTTGCCAAATCTACCATTGAAAATTGATTCTGCTGCTTTAAGGCATTCATCTTTTGAATTAGGAATAAAAACACCTTTACCAGAAGCTAGACCATCAGCTTTTACAACCAGTGGAATTGAAGTTGAATTGATGATTTTTTTTGCTTCTTCAAGAGAATTGGCTTTCCAAAAGTTTGAAGTTGGAATATTTGCGTTTTGCATAAATTCCTTCGCCCAAGATTTACTAAACTCTAATTTTGCTCCATCTTTATTAGGACCAAATACTTTAAAATTCTTTTTACGAAGAAAATTAGCTAATCCATTTGCCAGAGGTATTTCTGGTCCGATTACAACTAAATCTATCTTACAAAAATCAAGCTTTTTGACCAGTTCATTTCTATCATTTATATCAATTTTTATTCTTTCACATTTATTTATTCTTTCTGAACCAGCGTTACCAGGTATTAAATAAACTTTTTTGACTAATTCATTTTTTTGAATAGCCCAAGCTAAAGAGTTTTCTCTCCCGCCATTTCCAATTATTAAGATATTTTCTAATCGAACAAAGCTCATAGATCTTGGTGAATGAATTCCCATATATTTTTTTTTAAGGTTATGAGGTTTCGATGAATAATCAGTTAAAATGAAATAAAAATCATTTGAAGTTGATCTCTAATAATCATGTTAATTACAAAAAGTACTTTAGTAATCATAATGAGGTTTTAAATTAATGAATAACAAATATGAGTTGATATATGAAGGCAAAGCAAAAAAAGTATTTACTCATGATGACGAAGATAAAGTAAAAATTGAATTTAAAGATGATGCTACAGCTTTTAATGCGTTGAAAAAAGAAAAATTTGAAGGTAAAGGCAAACTTAATTGCCTAATAAGTGCAAAAATCTTTGAGTTTCTCATTAAAAAGAATATTCCAACTCATTTTGTTGGACTTGAAAATGAAAATATAATGATTGCAAAAAAAATAAAAGTAATACCATTAGAAATTGTTCTAAGAAATACTGCTTATGGTTCTTTGTGCAAACAAACGAGTATTAAACCTGGAACTTTACTATCAAAGCCATTAATTGATTTCTATCTTAAAAATGATGAACTTAATGATCCCCTTATCACAAAAGATAGAATAGAATTAATGAATATATTAAGTTCTGATGATTTAGAGTTAATAGTTAATTTAACTCTAAATATTAATGAAATTCTGATTAGATTTTTTAAAAATATTAAACTTCAACTTGTGGATTTCAAGTTGGAATTTGGTTATGATGATAGAAATAATATTCTTCTCGGGGATGAAATAAGTCCTGATAATTGTAGATTGTGGGATTTAAACCAAAAAAATGATACAATTGTGAGTCTAGATAAAGATAGATTTAGGAAAGATTTAGGTGGTCTAATTGAAGCTTATAGTGAAATTCACCGAAGAATAAATGATTTTCTTCAAACTAAATAAAATAATTATGACTTATTTATCTTAATCAAAAGTACTATGCAAAAACATTTTTTAAAATTTGGAAAGGTTTTCACAAATGTTGCATGCTCTCCCTTGATTTTTATATTAAATAATTCAGAACTGGCTGCAAAGTATTTCCCAAATGACGTTAATCAATCAAAAATATCCTTAGAAATACCAAATATTAATAATGATTTATTTCAAGCAGTTGATAACAAAAAAAAGAAGAAATTTCTTCTTGCTGAAAATAATAATGATAATAGTAAAGAAAGTGTTCTTATCTCAGAAATAATTATCGAAGGCTGGGAAAATCATCCTGAGGGTAGAAAACTTGAATTGGCTGCATATGATTCTATGAGCATAAAGCCTGGAAGTATTGTTGATAATCGAATTTTAAATCAAGACCTCAATGCAATATATGCAAGTGGTTGGTTTTCAGGAGTTAAAATAAAGTCTCAAAATGGGCCACTAGGCGTGAGGCTAATAGTAAATGTAGTGCCTAATCCCATTTTGAAGAAAGTTGAAATTAAACCAATAAACCTTTTAATCTCCAATGAATACGTAGATGATATTTTTAATAATTACTATGGGACAACTCTTAACTTAAATGAATTTCAAAATAAGATAGAAATAATAAAAAAACGATATGAAAATGAGGGTTATTCTTTGGCTAGAATTCGTGGTCCCGATAGAATCTCTGAGAACGGAGTAGTGACATTAAAAGTTTCTGAGGGAATTATATCTGACATAAAAATAAGATTCCCAGGTTCTGATGGTGAATTTGTTATCGATGGAAAACCTAGAAAAGGGAAAACAAAAGATTGGGTCATAAAGAGAGAATTAAAATCACAACCTGGTTCAATATTTAATCGAAAAATTTTAGAAGCTGATATCGGTAGACTCTACAACACATCATTATTTGATGATGTAAAGGTCTCCCTTGGTCCTGATAATTTGAATCCTGGTCAAGTAATAATTTTTTTAGATTTAAGCGAACAAAGAACAGGATCATTAACAGGCGGACTGGGATATAGCAATGGTTCAGGGGTCTTCGCCTCAATTGGTTTGCAGGAAACAAATGCACTAGGAAGAGCATGGTCTACAAATCTAAATCTAAATTTCGGAGAATATTCAACTACCTATAATTTTTCATTATCTGATCCATGGATTAAAGGA
>QCNC01000013.1 GCA_003210155.1 Prochlorococcus sp. AG-424-E18
TTTGTATTTATCTTTGATTTAGAAGTATCTAAATATTCTTTTAAAATTGACTTTATTTGTTTACTAGAAAAAGATCGAAATCTGACGATTTGACATCTTGAGATAATCGTATCTAAGAGAAGATTTAATTTAGATGTTAGTAAAATAAAAATACCGTTACTAGGTTCTTCTAAGGTTTTAAGAAGGCAATTTGAGGCTGCTTCGTTTAAGAGGTGTGCATCAATAATCAAAACAATTTTTTTTTCTGAGTTTATTGATTTTTGACCAAGAAAAGTTTTGATATTACGTATTTGAGCAATTTTAATAATCTCAGATCCACTTTTTACTGTTTTTTCAAGATCGGAACTTCCTGAACTTTTTGTTGATAAGATAGAACTAGGTTCAATAATTAAAAAATCAGGATGGTTATTATTTGTAATTCTCTCTTCAACATTTTCGCTTTGTGAAGACTGTTTGAAAATCTCTTTTATAAATTCAAGAGCAGTTTGTTTTTTGCCTAATCCTTCAGCACCATAAAATATATAACCATTAGCCAATGATTTGTTTTTAATTATTTTCTTAAGAAAGGTATTGACTTCCTCATTCAAGGAAAAATTATTTTTTTTAACCTCAATCATTTGTTATTAGAAAAATTATCTAGTAAAGTCTCTTTAATTTGATTAGAAATAGTTTTAATATTTTGTGAAGCAGATATTACTTTCCAGTTTTTTTGTTTGGCAATTAGTTTGAATCCTTCATTTACTTTTTCTAAAAATCTAATACCTTCTGATTCTATTCTGTCTGGAATTTCATTTTTTCTTCGAAATATGCTCTCTTCTGGAGAAATTTCTAAGAAGAAAGTGAGATCTGGAGATGCTCCTTGACATACAATAGATTCAATATTTTTAATTATTTCTAAATTTATATTTCTTCCATAACCTTGATAAGCAAGTGTCGAATCGGAAAATCTATCACTTATTACCCAATCATTGTTATTTAAAGCAGGTGAAATAATTTTGGAAACGTGTTCAGCTCTATCCGCTGAGTAAAGCAATAATTCTGCAAGAGATGAAGGCTTATTATTTTCATTATTTTCAAGAATCAGTCCTCTAAGTTTTTTTCCTAAAAGACTGCCCCCAGGCTCTCTAGTCGTGATTAATTTTGACCCTTTTTTTATTAGACCACTATTAGGAAGCCATTTAGATAGTTCATCTATTTGGGTAGTCTTACCACATCCATCAATACCCTCAATAACGATAAATTTTCCTTTCATTTAATCCAAAGATAAAGCATTAATTACAACTGTTATAGAGCTAATAGCCATCAATAATGCTGCTATTGAGGGAGTAAGAAGAATACCGTATTTAGGGAATAAAATGCCGGCGGCTAAAGGTATAGCTAGTAAGTTGTAACCAAAAGCCCATGTTAGATTTTGCTTTATTTTTCTTATAGTTTTTTTTGCAAGATTAAAGGCGTAGGGTAATCCATTTAGTTGATCTCCCATTAAAACTACATCTGCATTTGCCTTGGCTATTTGAGTACCAGATCCTACCGCAATTCCTAAGTCTGAGGATGCTAAGGCTGGGACATCATTAATACCATCACCAATCATTGCCACTTTATTATTAATTTTTAAATTTTCTATATTCTTTAGCTTCATCTCAGGAAGAAGATCCCATTTTACTTCTGTTTCTTTACAACCAATTTTTTTTGCTAAAGCTAAAACCGTTTGTTTCCTATCGCCACTTAAAATGTTAATTTTGAATTTGTTTTCTCTCAAATTTTGAACTGTTTTAATTGAATCATCTCTGAGTAAATCTCCTAGCAAAATAAAGCCTAATAACTTATCTTTGATACTTACTCCAATGATAGTGTTCGTTTTTGTTTCTTCATTTTCAATGACTTTTTTTGCCTCATTATCAATAATTATTCCTTTGCTTAGTAGCCATTCAATATTTCCAATATTAATAATTCCATCAATTGATTCAAGTTCTCCAGAAATACCACGCCCTGAATAAGTAAAAATTTTCTTTATTGGAAATAAACTTAAATTTTGCTTTTTTGCCTCTTGAATTAAGGCATCTGCGATTGGATGTCTGCTTTCCTTTTCTAAACTGGCAGCTATTTTTAATAAAAATGAATGATCATCATAATTTTTATAATCAACAATGAAAGGCTTACCTTTTGTTAAAGTGCCTGTCTTATCAAAAATAATTTGATTAATTTTTGAAGCCATCTCTATTTTGTCCCCGCCTTTAAATAAAACGCCCTTTTTTGCTGCTTTACCTGATGCGACAGTTATTACAGTTGGGGTAGCTAAACCTAATGCACATGGACAAGCTATAACTAAAACAGCAATTGACAATTGTATGGCTAAACTAAGGAAATTCTCAGCATTACTACCAAGCGAACTATGAAGTGTATGGCTTGAGTGAGTGATGAATTGATGATTATGACTCAATAAATCTGGCCAAATGTTTCTTGCCCCTTTCCACCAAAAGAAGAAAGTTAAGGTAGCAAAAATAAGAACAAAGTAAGTAAATTTGCCTGCAATTTCATCGGCAATTCTTTGAATGCGAGGTTTGCTAGCGTTTACAGACTCAATAAGATTTACTAGTTTTGCAAGAGAAGAATCCCCTCCGACATTTTGTACTTTAAGTCTAAGAGTTGAATTAAGATTTAAAGACCCACTAGATATATTTTCGCCTTCTTTTACTTCTATAGGTTTGGATTCTCCAGTAATATGTGAAACATCAATATATGAATTACCTCGGGTAACAATGCAGTCAGCAGGTACTCTGTCTCCTGCTAAAACTTGAATCTCTTGATCAGGACTTAAAGTGTTCACTCTTATTGACTTTATTTGATTGTCTTCTGTATAGATATTTGCCATTTCAGGTTGAAGATCTAATAATTCTCCAATGGATGAACCAGTTTGATATCTTGCTCTTTCTTCTAAATAACGCCCAATCAGTATGAAGCCTAACAGCATAACTGGCTCATTAAAAAAACAAGGAAAACCAGTGGCTGGAAATATTAAGGATAGAAGACTTGTTGTATATGCGCTAATTACTCCAAGAGCTACTAAAGAATCCATATCGGGATGGTTCTTAATAAATGATTTAAATCCATTAATAATTATTCCTCTGCCAGGAAATAAAAGAGCTAACGTTGCTAATGAAGCGTGAAAAAATATATTACCTAATATTGGAAAATTTATATATCTTCCTTCTGCCAGATGACCTAATCCTGAAAATAATAAAAGTAATAGGGCAAAAGTTAGTTTTTTCCATTGATTATTCCACTTCTTTTTTTTTTCTAATTCTGCTTTATTTATTTTTTTTGAAAAATCATTTATGTAAATCTTTGATGGGAAACCATTCTCTTTTAGATTTTCGAGAACTGATTCTATTTCTATATGTTTCTGGGTAATTTCAAAATAAGCACTTTCAGTAAGCAAGTTAACCGAAACATTTTCAATCCCATCAGAATTATTCAATATTTTTTCAACAGTACTCACACAACCTCCGCACTTCATCCCTTTAACGCTTAATTGAATGCTCTCCATATTTTTCACGATAGAAGCAAATTTATGCTTGACTTTATATTCAACTATAATAATAAATGTAATAGACTTTTTAAATAGTTATTTTTTAAATTACTATATTAATCTTATTAGATTTTGAGCAGTGCCTAGTAATCAAAACAGAGACAATTTTATTGATAAAGCTTTTACTGTAATTGCTGAATCTATTGTAAAAATAATGCCTATCGCTGAGAAAGAAAAAAAGGCATATATTTACTATAGAGATGGCTTAGCTGCACAAAATAATGGCGATTATTCGGAAGCATTAGAGTATTATAAAGAGAGCTTACTTCTTGAAGAAAATAAAATTGATAGAGGGGAGACTTTAAAAAATATGGCAATTATATATATGAGTAACGGTGAAGAGGATTTGTCTATTGAAACTTATGAAAAAGCATTAGTAGAAAATCCCAAACAGCCATCATGCTTGAAAAATATAGGTTTAATTTATGAAAAAAGGGGAAGATATGCTGAGCAAAATGGTGATTTAGATCAGAGAGATATTTGGTTTGATAAAGCTGCTGAAGTCTGGTCTAAAGCAGTGAGACTTTATCCAGGTGGGTATCTAGATATTGAGAATTGGTTGAAAAACTCAGGCAGAAGCTCAATTGATATGTACCTTTGATTTTTTTATTTTGATAAAGAATAATTAACTGCTTCTTTAATATTGGATATCTCTTTGATATTTATTAAATTTTGAAAATTATTATTTAGTTCTTCCTCTAGTTTTGGCACTACTATATTTTTGATCCCTAGTCTTACAGCTTCTTCTATCTTTGTCCGAAGGTTATTTGATTTTCTAACTTGACCGCTCAAACCCAATTCCCCAATAAATGAGGTACTAGCCAAAGGAGGAATATTTTTTAAACTTGATAAAATTGATATTGCTACACCTAAGTCAGATGAGGGATCATTAATCTCAAAACCTCCACCAGTAGCTATATAACAATCAAATTCAGATAATTTTATCCCTACATGTTTTTCAATAACAGCAAGAATTTGATGCAATCTATTTATGCTAATTCCTGTTGTAGTTCGTCTTGGGTTACTGTAGAAAGTTTTATTTACCAGCGCTTGTATATCAACTGCTAATGGTCGAGTGCCTTCATTTGTAATCGTAGTTGTTACACCTGAAATATTTTCTTTATTTGTGAAAATTGAACTTGGGTTTTTTATCTCTTGTAAACCCTCTTCAAGCATTTCAAAAATTCCAATTTCAAAGGTTGATCCAAATCTATTTTTTATACTTCTTAGTAATCTATGAGATGAAATATTATCTCCTTCAAAGTTTATTACTGTATCAACTAAATGTTCTAGAGTTTTAGGGCCAGCTAAAGCACCATCTTTAGTAACATGACCAATTATTAGAAGTGCAATATTATTGTCTTTGGCTAGAGTTTGTAACTCAGACGAACATGCTCTAACTTGAGAAACAGATCCTGGAGAACTTTGCATTTCATGATTATGGATAGCTTGAATGCTATCAATAATTGCGAAACATGGATTCACACGTTTGATCTCATTAATAATTAGAGATAAATTAGTTTCTGCAAAAATTTTTAAATCAATACTGTTTTGATTTAATCTTTCCCATCTAATTTTTACTTGTTCTAGGGATTCTTCTGCAGTTATGTATAAAACTTTTTTATTGAGAGATATTTTTCCTGCTGATTGAAGAACTATTGTGCTTTTACCTATACCTGGTTCTCCTCCAAGTAAAACAACAGATCCAGGTACAATTCCACCTCCAAGAACTCGGTCGAATTCCCTAAAACCACTCGTAAATCTTGATATTTCTTTTGATGAAATCTCATTAAAAGGTATAGATTTTTTATTATTTTTTATTTCTTGATGTTTAGAGCTCTTACTTTTTATTTCTTCAACAATGGAATTCCATGAGTTGCAATTAAGGCATTTACCAAAGTATTGAGAAGTTTCAGATCCGCAATTCTGACAAATAAAAGTCGATAATTTGCTAGACATTAAGTTTCTGAATGAAGTAATGGAACTAGAATGTTTGGGATATTGCCCCTCTACAAGTTAGATTAGGTTAATAATAAATTCTCTTACTGATTAGCTAATAGAAACAAATGGCTCTATCTAGTCAAACTAAAGAAACTATACTCGTCGCAGATGACGAGGCAAGTATTAGAAGAATTCTGGAGACACGTCTCTCCATGATTGGCTACAAAGTTGTAACTGCAAGTGATGGTAAAGAGGCACTAAAGTTATTTAAGGATTATGAGCCTGATTTAGTAGTCCTTGACGTCATGATGCCAAAGTTAGATGGTTATGGAGTTTGTCAAGAATTAAGAAAAGATTCTGATGTCCCAATTGTTATGTTAACTGCATTAGGAGATGTTGCAGATAGGATAACAGGTTTAGAATTAGGAGCTGATGACTATGTAGTAAAACCATTTAGCCCAAAGGAGTTAGAAGCTAGAATTAGATGCGTACTCAGAAGAATCGACAAGGAACAAATTCCTGGAATGCCTAATTCAGGATTAATTTTGGTTACAGATATAAAAATTGATACAAATCGAAGACAAGTTTTCAAAAGTGATGAGAGAATTAGATTAACTGGTATGGAATTTAGTCTCTTAGAGCTTTTGGTAAGTAGGTCAGGAGAACCATTTAGTAGAGGAGAGATCTTGAAAGAAGTATGGGGATATACCCCCGAGAGACATGTAGATACAAGAGTCGTGGACGTCCACATATCAAGATTAAGATCAAAACTTGAGGCTGATCCAGCAAATCCTGAATTAATTTTGACAGCAAGGGGTACAGGATATCTTTTCCAACGGATTGTCGATATTGCACCTTTTGATGGTAAATAAATGGGAAAAGAAACAGCGCAAAAAATTAATAAGTCCAGAGCTATTAGAAGATTAGTTATTTGGTACAAAAGAAATTCGGCTGTGACTTCTATAGTTGATACTGCTGCAAGTTCTGCAGCAACTGCTAGTAATGTTGCGGGTAATATGGTTTCTAGTGCTGGATCAGTAGTAACTACAGCTAGTAATGTTGCAGGTAATGTTGCAGGTAATGTAGTTTCAAGTGCTGAATCAGTTGTTAATACTGCTAGTAGTGTAGTTTCAAATGCTAGTTCAATAGCTAAAAATACATTGCAGCCATTAGTTTTTGACCCATTAAAAAGATTACAAAATAACGATAATATTTTAGATAGGGTGGAGGAATCTCAATCTAAAAGAATTTGGATTGCAGTTGATGGGATGGGAGGAGATTATGCTCCTGGTCCAATTCTTGAGGGTTGCCTAGAAGCAATAAGTAGATTTCCAATAAATATAAAGTTTGTCGGCACAATTGAAAAAGTTAAAGATGCAGCAGAAAAAACTGGTTTAGCAGAATTATTAGAAAATGAAATAGATAATAATCGTCTTGAATTAATTGATAGTGGAGAGCCTATTGGTATGAATGAAGAAGCTACCGCAGTAAGAAAACGGAAAAATTCAAGTATAAATGTTGCGATGGATTTAGTGAGAAATAATAAAGCTGAAGCTGTCTACTCAGCGGGTAATTCAGGTGCCATGATGGCTTCTGCCATATTTAGAATTGGGAGATTGAAAGGGATTGATAGACCAGCTATAGGAGCATTATTTCCAACAAGGGATCAAACTCGTCCTGTATTGGTTTTAGATGTTGGTGCAAATACTGATTGTAAGCCATCTTATCTGCATCAATTTGCTCTTCTAGGTAACATTTATGCAAAAGATGTCCTACAAGTAAAAAAACCAAGAATAGGCCTTTTAAATATTGGAGAAGAAGAATGCAAAGGTAATGATTTATCCCTAAAAACTTTTGAATTATTATCTTCTGAAAAAAGTTTTGATTTTGGAGGTAATTGTGAAGGGCGCGATGTATTATCAGGTAGCTTCGATGTAGTAGTCTGTGATGGATTTACTGGAAATATATTATTGAAATTTCTTGAATCTGTAGGAGGAGTTTTATTAGATATTCTGAGATCTGAGCTACCACGGGGAAGGCGGGGGAAAGTTGGTTCAGCTTTTTTAAGAAGTAATCTACTCAGAATTAAGAAAAGGTTAGATCATGCCGAACATGGAGGAGCTTTATTACTTGGGGTGAATGGTATTTGCGTTATTGGTCATGGAAGTAGCAAGTCTTTATCAGTAGTTAGTGCTCTTCGCTTGGCACACTCTGCAGTGAATCATGGTGTTATGGACAATTTGAATAAACTTCAAAAGCTTCAAGTTTTAAATTCATAAAACATATTGAGTCAAATTTATGTTTGACTAATATAAGTAACTAAAAAACTCTTTTGGAAGGAATAAATTTTAATCAGATTGGAGTGTCATTCAAGGGAAGTGGAAGTTATGTACCTGATCAAATCCTAACCAATCAAAAAATTAGTCAAAAGGTTGATACAAGCAATGAATGGATACAATCTAGAACTGGTATTTCTGAGAGAAGAATCTCTAGCGTAGAAGATAATGTTACTGAGATGGGTTGTAAGGCTGCTCTTACTGCTATAGAAATGGCTAATTGGGATATTAAAACGATTGATCTGATTGTTTTGGCTACTTCTACTCCCCATGATTTATTTGGATCAGCCCCATCCATTCAAGCTAAATTAGGGGCAGCTAATGCTGTAGCTTTCGATTTAACTGCAGCTTGTAGTGGTTTTTTATTTGCCTTGATAACAGCCTCACAATTTTTAAAAGGGGGTAGTTTTAAAAGGGCTATTGTTATTGGAGCAGATCAATTATCAAGTTTTGTTGATTGGAATGATAGAAGAAGTTGTATTCTCTTTGGAGATGGTGCCGGTGCGCTAGCAATTGAAGCCACAAATGAATTTGATAATTTTCTAGGTTTTGATATGAGAACTGATGGGGGGAGGGGTTCTTTTCTTAATCTTCCATCAAAAAATAATAAGGATTCAATAGTAGATGAAATTGACTTTTTAAGTGGAGGTTTTTCTCCAATTCAGATGAATGGTCAGGAAGTTTATAAATTCGCAGTTAAAGAAGTCCCCTTAATTCTTCAAAATTTGTTAGAAAAAATGAAATATAATTCTGATCAAGTTGATTGGCTATTGTTGCATCAAGCTAATCAAAGAATATTGGATTCTGTAGGAGAAAGGTTAAAAATTCCCAGAGAAAAGATTCTTAGCAATTTACAAAAATATGGCAATACGTCAGCAGCAACAATTCCACTAATGATGGATGAGGCTGTAAGAGATTATAGAATTAAACAAAATGATATTATTGCTACAAGTGGTTTCGGTGCTGGGCTAAGTTGGGGTGCAGCCCTAATTAAATGGGGTTAAAAACAAAATAGGAAGATTATGACAGTTGCATGGGTATTCCCTGGACAGGGTTCGCAAAAAATTGGAATGGCAAAACAAATTGAAAATCTGCCGATCACAAAAGAAAGGTTTAGTTATGCTTCTGAGATATTTGAGAGAAATTTATTTGAAATTTGTGAATTAAATACTGAACCAATAAATCCTCTTTTTGATTTAAATAACACAAGCAATACACAAATTTGCCTTTTTTTAGTTGAATCAATTTTATTAGATGCATTAAAGGAAAATGGGTTTAAACCAACTTATGTTGCGGGACATAGTCTTGGAGAAATCACTGCACTATATTGTGCGGATGTTTTTTCATTCGAAGATTGTGTTTCTCTTATAAAAGAAAGGTCTCAATTAATGGTCAATTCTGGGAAAGGATCTATGGCAGCAGTAATTGGTTTTGAGAGAAATCAACTTGATTTATTAGTGCAAAAAATTGATGATATTGTCATTGCTAATGACAATAGCTCTTCCCAAGTTGTCTTATCAGGATCTACTGAAGCCTTAGATAATTTATCGAGAGAAATTGCTTGTAAAAGATTCTTGAAATTAAATGTCTCAGGAGCATTTCATTCGCCATTTATGAATGAACCTTCATCAAAATTTTGTGAGTATTTAAAAAAGATTAAATTTAACAATCCCTCTTTCCCTGTAATAAGTAATTATGAACCTTCACTGTGTAGCGATCCAAACGAGCTTAAAATTAGATTAGAAAAGCAAATGTGTAATGGAGTGAGGTGGCGAGAAACTATGGATTTAATGGCAAAAGATAGTGATCTGCATATTGTCGAAATTGGCCCTTCTAATGTATTGAGCGGTTTAGGAAAAAGACATCTTAAAGATGTAAAAATTTCTCAAGTTTCATCTTCTGATCAAATATCTTATTAATTTGTATGAAAAATCATACTATTCAAAAATTAATCTATGAATTGGTAAGCAAGCTTTTTGTATTTCCAATTTATAAATTTGTATTTAAAGGTCATTTAATAGGTAGAGACAATATTCCGCAAAAAGATTCCTTTATCATGGTTTCTAATCATGGTTCTTTACTTGACCCTCCTTTGTTAGGCCATGCCCTTGGACGTAATATATCTTTTATGGCCAAGGCAGAGCTTTTTAGAATCCCTTTCATCGGCTTTATTATCAAGGCTTGTGGAGCGTATCCTGTAAAAAGAGGAATTGCTGATAAAAACACAATTAAAATAGCATGTAAGAAATTATCAGATGATAATTGTATTGGAATTTTTATTGATGGCACTCGTCAAAAAAATGGTCGAGTGAATAAGCCCAAACAAGGTGCAGCATTATTAGCCTTTAAAAATCAAAAATTATTATTGCCTGTTGCAATAGTTAATTCACATAGACTAATAAGATTTAGATGCTTTATTCCTTTGTTTTCAAAAATAGTTATTAAAGTGGGGAAACCTGTTCAACCTCCACTAAGTTCATCAAGACATGATCTGAATTCTGTAACGATGCACCTTCAAGATAAAATTAATAATTTGATTGGATGAATATTTAGTTAATTGGAGAAATTGGGTAAAGAGGCAAAACTTTTCTCCAGGAATCTATATTTGAATTTAATAAATTTTTATTTGATAAATCTAATAGTTCTTTCAAATCTTTTTTATCATCATGAGTAGCTTCAAAAGAAAGTTCATTACTATCAAGTTCTTTGACAACTTTTGGTAAAATCGTTTCTCGAATGATTAGATCCGAGGAGTTTTTTTCGTTACCACAAATTTCATATTTACCTGCAATAAAACCCTTACGTTTTAATTTTTTGAAAATCCAGAATGATTTTTTGTTTTTTAAGATATTATTTTTTGATGCAATTCTTTTTGCCATTATTTCAAATGAACTAAAACTGTCTAGAGGGCAATTTATTTGTTGTGAGATAGTTCTTGCTAAAACTACAATTAGTCGTGAAGCATTAAAATTTGCTGGCCCTATGCTGACAGATAACTTATTTATTTTTTGTAAATTTTCTTTGGAAATGAATTTGTTAAGTTCATTTATTAAGTTGTTGCAAAGGTCTTTATCAAATTTCTTGATAAATAATTCATCAGATTCTAGGTCATTGTTTTTTCTATACCCAAATCCAAAAGAATTATCTGTGCTATGAATCACTAATGTAGAGTAAGTTTGTCCTTGATTGAGTTTGTTTGTCATCTATTACCTTTAAACAGGTAATTCCATACCTGGATTAAACTTAGACCATTTACCAAATTCATTTTCAAAACTTTCACAAGATTGAACATCCCAATCAGTTTTATAGTCACCATTATTATCTTTAACTATATTGACATGAATGAATGGTTTTTTTGGTTTAAAATCAGGTAGATCACAAATATGATCAACATCATGATTATTCTCAACATCATGATATGTGATACATCTATCAACCCATTTACAGTTGATGCAAATGCACATAATTAATGAATAATATGAAAAATAGATTTCAAACAGATCATACACTAATAATTGATGAATTAGAAACAAGTATAAAATTTCATAATTTGGATTTAATCTTAGGTTTTTTACCTAAAGGATCATATTTGGTTGGTGGTTACATAAGAGATATTATTTTGGGAAGAAAAACTGAAAAGTTAGATGTTGATATTGTGGTACCTTTAAATGCAATTGAAATTGGTAAAAAGATTGCAGATAATATTGGATCAAAATTTATAATTTTAGATAAAAAAAGAGAAGTAGTAAGAATTATTCTTAATAATATTTATATTGATATTGCTAATCAAGTTTCATCTTCCATAGAAGGAGATTTATGTTCTAGAGACTTTTCGATTAATTCAATTGCTTTTTTATTTGATAAGAAGAGTTTGTTTGATCCATTAAATGGTCTTAAAGATCTTGAGATTTCTTTGCTTAGAACTCATTCTGAAAACAATTTATTAAATGATCCATTACGAATTTTAAGATGTTTTCGATTTGTTTCAGAATTGAATTTTAAAATTGATTTAAGATTAGTTGACTTTATAAAAAAAAATAAAGGGAACTTGTATCTTGTCGCAAAAGAGAGAATTATTTATGAAATACATAAAATAGTAAATGGAGCAAATGCTCTTGATGCAGTATTGTTGATAAAAAAATTTAATATATTTGATACTGAAAATTTACTTGAAGATTCTTTTTTTTTGGATTTAGAGAAAATGAATTATGGAGAACTTGATCAGGAAGAAAAAGATAAATATTTACCATCATTTTTTATCGCTCAAATCTTAGATGTTGTAACTTTAGAGAAACTGAAATTTAATAAAGCTGATATTGCAAAAACTAAGTTATTGCGAAAATGGCACCTTTTCTTGAAAAACAAAAATATCGCTCAGTTAGATGAATTTGACAGATTTAACTTACATCAAGAATTAGAAATGTTTCTGCCAGCTTTTATTTTTTATTTACCTCAAAACTTACAATTGAATTGGCTTCATAGATGGCGTGATAACGATGATAAATTATTTCATCCCTCAAACTTAATTAATGGTGATGTAATTAAAAAAAATTTGGAAATCAAGGATGGACCTATCTTGGGAGAGCTTTTACAGTATCTTTCCAAGGAACTTGCATATAACAGATTGAATAATTTTGATGAAGCTATTTATAAAGCAAAGCGATGGATTGAACAAAATGCGCCAAAATGTGATTAAATACACATAGCTTAGTTTTGTTTAGAAGTTCAGACTTCAAAATCATTTTTAAAAATTTATGAGTATTCGCATTTACATTGGCAACTTACCACAAGGATTTAATCCAAAAGAATTTGATACACTTTTAAAGTCAGTTTCTGATTCGATTAGATTTAAAGCAGTTTTAGATAAGGAAACTAAGGAATGCAGGGGGTTTGGTTTTGCGACTTCTAATAATGAAGATAATGCTAATTTATTAATTCAAAAGTTAAATGGTTTTGAATTTAATGGTTCTAAATTAAGAGTAGAGCTATCAGAAAAAAAAGATTCTGCTTCAAATAAAAGAAATAGTGGAAAATTAAATAAGAATAAGAAGAGGAAAGACTTTAAGAAAATCGTTCATAGTGATGCTCCTAACCTTGAAGCTCCTGATCCAAGATGGGCAGGAGAACTATCTAAATTAAAAGATTTGTTGGCTAATCAGAAGACTCCTGCTTAGTCATTTAATTCTAGAAATTAAAAAAGATATAGGAATTTCAAAAGCTTTTACTGAATTTTTTACAAAAGCTCTATTATTAAAGACATCATAGTCTAGCCTTTCTATAGAATCTAATATTCCTCTGTAAAGACGTAAGGATGTCCAAACAGGCCATCTTGCGTCAGGAGATAACCATTTGATTCCATCTTCAGATTTCTGGAACCAATCGCGAGCCCTAGTTAATTGAAATTTCATTAGTGCTTTCCATTGTTTGTTTATTTCACCTTTTAAAAGTTTTTCTTCAGAATAATTAAATTTTTCAATATCTTCTTGAGGAAGATAAATTCTACCTCTTTGCCTATCTTCGCCGACATCTCTTAATATATTTGTTAATTGATTAGCTATACCTAAAGCTATAGCAGCTTCTGAAGGGTCAGGTTTGGCACTCCATGGAGCGGATGTGTAAGCACTATCAATCCCCATGACATTCTGAGTCATCAAACCAACTGTCCCTGCGACTCTATAACAATAGAGTTTTAATTCATCAAAATCTTTGTATCTAACTTTATTAAGGTCCATTCTCTGGCCATCTATCATGTCTAGATAAGGTTGAATACTTTGTGGATATTTTTCGATGGTGTCTAGTAGAACGGCATCTAATTCCGATTTAATGTTGCCTTTAAAAACATTCTTTGTATTTTCTTCCCATGCATTTAAATTTTCTGAAAGTTCATCTTGTGTTTTAGTTGAAGCTTCTAAGCTATCCATTATTTCATCTGTTCTTCTACACCAAACATAAATAGCCCAAATAGCTTTTCTTTTCTTTATAGGTAGCAGAAGAGTTCCCAAGTAGAAGGTTTTAGCCCATTTTTGGGTTTCTTTTCGGCATATCTCGTATGCTTGATCTAGTTGAGAAATTGAATTTTTCAAAAAGTTTTAGATGATTTTTTAAATTACTGGAATGTAAATCTCATGAAGAGACATTTTGAGGAGTTTTGGCATACTCCTTATTGATTGATTCCGCGCATAATTTACCACTTAAAACAGCTCCTTCCATAGATGCTAAATATTTTTGCATAGTATAATCACCTGCTAAAAAGAAGTTTTTTATAGGAGATTTTTGACTAGGTCTGAAGTCTTGGCATCCAGGAACTGCTTTGTAAACAGATCTTGGGGTTTTGACTACTTTGTATTTTCGTAAGTTTGTTTTATCATCTCCCATGAAATGAGTTGGGAATAATTTTTTGAGTTCCTCCATAGTTGCATCAACAATATCCTGATCACTCCTATTTATCCAATCTTTTGCTGGTGCAAAAACCAATTCAAGCATTGATCTATTTGGATCTTCATATTCTTTGCAGGTGATACTCATATCTGCATAAACACTGAGTAGAGGTGATCTGCTGAACAATAAATGATCAATATCTGTTAATTTTTTGTCGAACCATAAATGGATATTAATGACTGGCACACCATTTAAACCATCTAATTTAGAAAATGCATCTAACCCTTTCCATTGTTTTGGGATCATTAATTTAAAGAGATCTACAGGCATTGCACTTACATAAGCATCAGCCGTTAGCTCTTTCTTTTCGTTTTTATCTAAAGAGGCGATAGTAAAACTTTTAACAGTGCTGTCCTCATTAAGATTAATTTCCCTTAATGGACTATTCATGTGAACTTCACCACCACGAGCAGTAATATAATCAACCATTGGCTGGCATAGTCTTTCTGGAGGAGCTCCGTCAAGAAATGCCATTTTAGAACCATTTTTTTCTTGTAAAAATCTGTTTAATGCTGTTAATAAAACTGTAGATGAAATTTCATCCGGTCCAATGAAATTAAGAGCTTTACTCATCGCTATAAATACTTCATCATTAACTCTTTCCGGGATATTATGCTCTTTTAGCCAATCTGTCCATGATTTTTTATCACATTTATCTAAGTACTTTTGGCCCCTTAGCATTGCAGGCACTAAACCTAATCCAAATAGAATCTTTTCATTCCATGAAAGCATATCATTATTGCTTAGTATTGCTGATACACCATTAACTGGAGCAGGTATATCGGGAAAGTCGAATCTACTGTAAGTTCCAGGCTCTGATGGCTGATTAAAAATCATTGAATGACTTTTCCATTGAAGTCTGTCTTCAATATCTAATTCCTTAAATAGTTGCAACATGTTTGGGTATGCTCCAAAAAATATATGTAATCCAGTTTCATACCAATCACCATCTTCGTCTTTCCATGCTGCAACTTTCCCACCTAAGACGTCTCTGGCTTCAAGTACAATGGGAATGTGTCCATTATCGACTAAGTATTTAGCGCAAGATAAACCTGCTAAACCAGCACCAGCAATTACAACACGCATTATTAAATCAAGAAATAAATTAACACTTACTAATAAGCTACATTAAAGTTAGAACATAATAGTTTTTTTCGTTGATTATTTCGTAAAATTATGGAAAAAATGCTTTTAAAATCGACTACTAGGCATGTAAGAATTTTTACTGCCGAAGTAGTAGATGAGGAATTAAAGTTTCACCCAAATAAACTAACTCTTGATTTAGATCCTGATAACGAATTTATTTGGAACGAAGATTCTCTAAACAAAATAAATGAAAAATTCAACGAATTAATAAAAGAGAGAGCAGGAAAGGATTTAGATGATTATGAACTTCGCAAAATTGGATCAGAAATTGAAGGTTTGATTAAATTTTTGCTTCAAAATGGTCAACTTAGCTATAACCCTGATTGTAGAGTAATGAATTATTCAATGGGTTTACCAAAGACAAATGAAGTGCTGTGAATAGATCATCCTCAAATAGAAGGCCAAGAAGAGGCTCAAATAGAAGTTATTATCCACCAAATCCAAAGGACATGGATCCTTATGGTCAAAGAAGCAATAGATTGCCTGCTTCTTCTGAACAAAAGATCAACTTTAGTACAGGAACCATTGCCGTACTTGCTGGAGTATTAATTTTGGGAGTTGGTATCGGGAGCGCTATTACCAGTACAACTGATGGTGGGCAGGGAAATATAGCAAGTCAACAACAATTAGATATGGCTGTTCCAGATCCTGAATTTTGCAGACAATGGGGAGCTAGTGCTTTTGTAATTGATGTTGAAATGTATACGACTCTGAATCCATCAACGAGTTTTGTAACGCAACCAGCTCTTCAGCCAGGATGTGTTATTAGAAGAGAGAATTGGACAGTGTTACAAAAACAGGGCGCAATTAGTAATGAAGATGTAAGAGAATGCAAGCAAAGGATGAATACTTTTGCATATATTGGTTCTATAAGAGATAAGCCAATAGTTAAGTGCGTTTATCAGACTGATGTAAATGAAAATAAATTTATAATAAAGGGTGATGGACAAGCTGAAGACGGTGGGGTAGGTATTAATAAAGAAGCAATTCAGTTTTGATCGAAATTATATATGCCTCAAAGGGCTTTCTAAACTAGCAAATTGTGGGAGAATGTTTTTCTTAAATACTTCTGAGGCTCTTGATGTATATCTTGACGGATTAGTAATTAATTTAAGTTCTCTTTTTACCTCTAAATCAGCAACGAATGCTTTGTGGATTGTTCCAGCCGATAATTCTCTTTCAATAGAAACAACAGGCAAAAAAGAAGCTCCTAAACCTGATTGAACTGCATTCTTGATTGCTTCAAGAGAGTTAAGTTCCATCTCAATTTTTAATCTTTGAATATCAAGCCCAGAATCTTGGAGAAGTTTGTCAACAACTTTTCTTGTTGTAGATTGTGAGTCTAATGTTACAAAATTTAATTTGTATAAGTCTTCTTTTAGAAGCTCTTTTTTGGTCGAAAGTGGATGTTTAGATGGTAAAACTAATGCCAATTCATCAGTGGCATATGGAATTATTTGTAGCAAATTTTCCAAATCTCCAGGTAATTGTCCGCCAATAATGGCTAAGTCAATTTGTCCATTGGCCACACTCCAACCAGTTCTTCTCGTACTATGAACTTGAAGTTGAACGGACACATCAGGGTATTTTTGTCTGAATAGTCCTATCATTCTCGGCATTAAATAGGTACCCGTTGTTTGGCTCGCTCCAATGACAAGAGTTCCACCTTTTAAACTATTTAAATCTTCAATAGCTTTGCAAGCTTCGTCGCATTGATTCAAAATTCGTTCACAATATTCAAGTAATAGTCTCCCTGCTTCAGTCAATAGAGCCTTCCTACCACCTCTATCGAAAATTGTGATTTCAAGTTGTTTTTCTAAATTTTGTATTTGTAAACTTACGGCAGGTTGGGTTACATATAAGAGATCTGCAGCTTTTTTAAAACTTCCTTGAGCTGCTATAGCTTTTAATATTCTTAATTGGTCGAGTGTAAATGGTAATTCTGGCATCTATTATGCCTACAATTTCTTATAATTCTAATGCTTAGGAGCATTCTTGTTAAGAACAAAAATTATTTGAACAATTTAAATATATGGAGACTCATAAAACTTCGCTAATTATCTTAATTTTGATTTTGATTTTTGCGGTCATTCATAGTGGGGGAGCTGCTTTAAGAATCAAAGCAGAATCTATAATGGGTCCAAGATTATGGCGGTTATGTTTTGTTTTTGTAAGTTTGCCATCTGCAATTATCTTGATTAGTTATTTTTTAGCTCATAGATATGACGGAATCAGATTATGGAATTTACAGGGCAATAATTTAGTTTTTATTGTCGTTTGGTTCTTAACTGCAATAAGTTTTTTATTTTTATATCCCGCTACTTACAATTTGCTAGAAATTCCTTCCGTTTTAAAACCTAAAGTACGAATCTATGGAACTGGGATAATGCGAGTCACAAGACATCCACAAGCATTTGGTCAGATAATTTGGTGTTTTGCTCATACTTTGTGGATTGGTACATCATTCACATTAGTAACTTCTATTGGCTTAGTTTTGCATCACCTTTTTGCAATCTGGCATGGCGACAAGAGATTAGCGAATAGATTTGGAGAAGAATTTGAAAATTTTAAAAAAAATACTTCCATAATCCCTTTCTTGGCGATATTTGAGGGGAGGCAAGAATTTAAGATTAAAGAATTTTTTAGGTTATCTCAAGTTGGCATATTAATTGCAATAGGCGTACTATGGTGGTCTCATCAATATATAAATATTGCTGTTAAAACATTTAATTCATCATTTTTGTCTGAATTTTTCAATTGACAGTTTAAAATCAAAATATAAGTTTTTTAAAAAATGCCACAAGCTTCAGAAATTGCCTGGTTAATTCCTGTTTTCCCACTTATTGGAGCAGTGCTTTCTGGCTTAGGACTAATAAGCATTAATAAGAAAATTAATAATTCAAGAGAAGTTGTTTCTGTGGGGCTGATTTCTTTCGTTGGGATTTCTGCGATAATTAGTTATAAAGCTTTAATTGAACAAATAAATGGTTATCAATCAGTAGAAAAATTATTTGTTTGGGCCAATGCAGGGGATTTCACAATTCCAATGGGATTTGTTCTTGATCCTTTGGGAAGTGTGATGCTTGCGTTAGTAACTACAATTACTTTGCTAGTAATGATCTACTCTCATGGTTACATGGCGCATGATAAAGGATATGTCAGATTTTTTACATATTTAGCATTATTTAGTAGTTCAATGATGGGATTAATAGTTAGTCCTAATTTATTAGAAATTTATGTTTTTTGGGAATTAGTTGGGATGTGTTCTTATTTATTAGTTGGTTTTTGGTATGACAGGGATGGCGCTGCACACGCAGCACAAAAAGCATTTGTTGTTAATAGAGTGGGAGATTTTGGATTATTACTAGGAATTCTTGGCCTATTTTGGGCAACAAATAGTTTTGATTTTAATGAAATAGCTACTGGAATTTCTCAATCGATATCTGACCATTCGATACCCATTTGGGCTGCTTTATTACTTTGTTTTTTAGTTTTTCTAGGGCCAATGGCTAAATCCGCTCAGTTTCCTCTTCATGTGTGGTTACCTGATGCAATGGAAGGTCCTACACCAATTTCTGCACTTATCCATGCTGCAACAATGGTTGCAGCAGGAATCTTTCTTGTAGCAAGACTTCAACCTTTGTATTCAATATTCCCCTCTATTCAGTTCATTATTGCTTTAGTTGGTACCATTACTTGTTTTTTAGGAGCCTCTATAGCTTTGACCCAAATGGATTTAAAAAAAGGTTTAGCATATAGCACAGTTTCCCAGCTTGGGTATATGATGCTCGCAATGGGTTGTGGTGCACCAGTTGCAGGAATTTTTCATTTAGTAACTCATGCTTGCTTTAAAGCAATGTTATTTTTGGGATCTGGTTCAGTAATACATGCTATGGAAGAAGTAGTTGGCCATCAGCCTGTATTAGCTCAAGATATGAGATTGATGGGCGGTTTAAGAAAAAAAATGCCATATACATCAACAACATTTTTAATAGGTTGTGTAGCAATTAGTGGAATTCCCCCATTGGCAGGATTTTGGAGTAAAGATGAGATACTCGGAAATGCTTTTATATCATTTCCAGCTTTTTGGTTTGTAGGACTTCTAACAGCAGGTATGACTGCTTTTTACATGTTTAGGCTTTATTTCTTGACCTTTGAAGGAGATTTCAGAGGTGAGAATAAAGAATTGCAAAAACAGCTTCTAATAGCCTCCAAAACAAGCCTAGATGATGAAAATGAAGAAGAGCATGAAGAACATGGCTCTATTCATGAGTCACCCTGGTCAATGACATTTCCCTTGGTATTTCTAGCTGTACCATCTGTAATAATCGGTTTTATGGGACTTCCATGGGATAGTAAAATTGCAAATTTACTAGATCCTGAAGAAGCAGAGACTGCTGCAAAAGCCTTCGAATTAAAAGAATTTTTGCCTTTAGCACTTGCTTCAATACTTATTGCATCAGCCGGAATCATTATTGCTTATCAGGCATATTTTGTGAAAAAAATTAATTTATCAGTTTTATTTGCCGAAAAGTTTCCTAGCATAAACCGATTTTTATCCAATAAATGGTATCTAGATGATATTAATGAAAAACTTTTTGTTAAAGGTAGTAGAAAACTTGCTAAAGAAGTTTTAGAGGTTGATTCTAAGGTTGTTGATGGCGTTGTAAATCTTACTGGACTTGTAACTTTAGGTAGTGGTGAAGGTTTAAAATATTTTGAGACTGGTAGGGCTCAATTTTATGCGCTTATTGTTTTTGGAGGTGTTATTTTACTAGTTGCTATATTTGGTTTCCAATCTCCTCAAGTTTCTTAATTACAATTGTGTGTCTTCACTGTCTATTGGGGTGAAAAAATACAGAAAATTTCTAGACTTTATTTAAGATAAATTTCTTATTAAATTGAGTACTTATTTTTATACACATTTTGCGACACAAATGTTGGGAACTTTGGGAGCTGGATTATCTAATTTTCCTTGGTTATCTGCTTCAATTTTATTCCCAATTGGTAGTGCATTTGTGATACCTTTTTTCCCAGATAAAGGGGATGGTAAAGAGGTGAGATGGTTTGCATTGTCTATTGCATTAATTACTTTTTTAATAACTGTAGGTTCATACATAAATGGCTTTGATATTAGTAATGAGAATGTTCAACTTAAAGAAAATATTAGTTGGCTCCCTGATCTAGGTCTTACTTGGTCTGTTGGCGCTGACGGCATGTCTATGCCTTTAATATTATTGACTAGTTTTATAACTGCTTTAGCAGTTCTTGCTGCATGGCCAGTCAAGTTCAAACCAAAGTTATTTTTCTTTTTGATATTGGTTATGGATGGTGGGCAAATCGCTGTGTTTGCCGTACAAGATATGCTTTTATTTTTTCTAACTTGGGAACTTGAGTTAATTCCCGTTTATTTATTACTGGCTATATGGGGTGGCAAAAATCGACAATATGCAGCAACAAAATTCATTATTTATACAGCTGGCAGTTCTATCTTCATTCTTATTGCAGCGTTAGCAATGGGTTTCTATGGAACAGAAATTCCTAACTTTGAGTTTTCTCACTTGGCAGCTCAAGATTTTAGTCAAAAATTCCAAATATTATGTTATGTAGGGCTTTTAATTGCATTTGGTGTGAAACTTCCAATAGTACCTCTGCATACTTGGCTTCCGGATGCTCATGGAGAGGCTACAGCTCCAGTTCATATGCTTCTAGCAGGAATTTTATTAAAGATGGGAGGATATGCTCTTTTAAGATTTAATGCACAATTATTACCCGTTGCTCATGCTCAATTTGCCCCATTATTAATAGTTCTTGGGGTAGTCAATATAATTTATGCTGCGTTAACTTCTTTTGCTCAAAGGAATCTTAAAAGAAAAATTGCATACAGTTCGATAAGTCATATGGGTTTCGTTCTTATTGGAATAGGGAGTTTTAGTAGCCTTGGAACAAGCGGAGCTATGCTGCAAATGGTTAGTCATGGATTAATCGGTGCAAGTTTATTTTTCCTTGTTGGTGCTACCTATGACAGAACAAAGACTCTTAAACTTGATGAAATGAGTGGTGTAGGACAAAAAATGAGAATCATGTTTGCCCTATGGACTGCTTGCTCCCTGGCTTCCCTGGCTTTACCTGGTATGAGCGGATTTGTTTCCGAATTGATGGTATTTACAGGATTTGTTACTGATGAAGTGTATACACTACCGTTTAGGGTAGTGATGGCTTCTTTAGCAGCTATCGGTGTAATACTTACTCCTATTTATTTACTTTCAATGTTAAGAGAAATTTTCTTTGGTAAAGAAAATCCTAAATTAATCGAAGAACGAAAACTTATAGATGCAGAGCCAAGGGAAATTTATATTATTGCCTGTTTACTTTTACCGATTATTGGAATAGGTTTGTACCCAAGATTAATTACTGAAAGTTACATTGCATCTATCAATAATTTGGTCGATCGAGATTTAATTGCAGTTAAAAGTGCTGTGAAAACAAATATTTTTTCAGGAACTAAAACAAATGACATCCTAAAAGCTCCAACAATATAATTTTTTAAATTAATGCAATATTGTTTGGCATTTAATAAATTAAAAGATATCTTGTGAATAGATTTTATCTATTTAAAGATATCCTATTTCAATCCTATAGATAGGCAACAATTAGGCCCTAGATTGTTGATTAAGTTTCTTCAAGACGCCGCAGGTAAAGGTGAGCTTGATCCATGGGATATTGATGTAATAAGTGTGATTGATAGTTTTTTAGAGCAATACTCACATACTTTTAATCAGTCTTCAAATAGTCAGATCTCATATCAAAAGGATTTAGCTGAGACCAGCGAAGCATTTTTTGCGGCTTCCGTGCTTGTTAATCTGAAGGCTCAGGTTTTGGAATCTGATGTTTTCAAAGAAAATTCTTCGGATTTTGAAGATGAATTTGATTTGGATGATCAAGATTGGATTGATAAAGAATTTGATATTCCAAAATATCCTGAAAAATATCTAAGGAGAAGATCAATTGCACAACCAATTCTTAAACGTACAACAACATTGGGAGAACTTGTAAGTCAGTTAGAGTCCATAGCAGAAGTTATAGAAACCCAAGATCTTCTGCTCATGAAGAGAAAGAGAAATAAAAAATATTCTGATAAGGCTTTAATTTCTCAAGTAAAGTCATTAGCGCATCGCGAGAAACTTCCAGAAACCACTAAAGCATTAGGTAAATTTATTGAAGGATGGGAAAAAGCATTACAATGGACAGATTTTGAATATTTAGTAAAAAAATGGCAAACAGTAGTAAAAAATGATTTAGATAAAGATCGTTTGGGAGTTTTTTGGGCTTTGTTATTTTTATCATCTGAAAACAAAATTGAAATTAAACAAATTCATTCCTTATATGGCCCAATTCAAATTAAAAGAATAATACCTGATGGTGGCCTAGCTCAATTGCCTATAGAAAATCTTGAGGTAAGTAATGCCTCTTCCTCAGCTGCTTAGACGCTTCATAGTAATAACGTATAATTTTAAAAAATGGTTTTGAATTTATGAAGGCAATGATACTTGCGGCAGGTAAAGGCACACGTGTACAGCCTATTACGCATGTTATTCCGAAACCGATGATTCCGATTTTGCAAAAACCTGTTATGGAGTTTCTCTTGGAACTTTTAAGAGAACATAATTTTAAGGAAATAATGGTAAATGTCTCTCATCTGGCTGAAGAAATTGAAAATTATTTTAGGGATGGGCAAAGATTTGGAGTAGAAATTGCTTATAGTTTTGAGGGAAGAATTGAAGATGGAGAATTAATAGGTGATGCTTTGGGATCCGCAGGAGGATTAAAAAAAATTCAGGATTTTCAAAATTTCTTTGATGAAACTTTTGTTGTTTTATGTGGTGATGCTTTAGTTGATTTAGATTTAACTCAAGCAGTTAAAAAACATAAACAGAAAGGTGCTATTGCGAGCTTAATAACAAAGAAGGTAACCAAAGATCAAGTATCAAGTTACGGTGTCGTAGTTTCTGATGAAAATGGTCGAATAAAGGCTTTTCAGGAAAAGCCAACAGTTGATCAAGCTTTAAGTGACTCTATAAATACAGGAATTTATCTTTTCGAACCCGAAATTTTTAATTACATACCTTCAGCAGAGAAATTTGATATAGGAGCTGATCTTTTCCCTAAACTTGTTGAGATGGATTTACCATTTTTTGCATTACCAATGGATTTTGAGTGGGTAGATATTGGAAAAGTGCCTGATTATTGGAGTGCTATTAGAAATGTATTGCAAGGTAAGGTAAGACAAGTGCAAATACCAGGAAAGGAAATAAAACCAGGAGTTTTTACCGGTTTGAATGTAGCGGCTAACTGGGAAAAGGTTAATATTAGCGGGCCTGTTTATATAGGAGGCATGACTAGGATCGAGGATGGAGCAACTATTATTGGCCCTTCCATGATTGGACCAAGTTGTTGCATTTGCGAGGGCGCAACTATAGATAACTCAATTATTTTTGATTATTCTAAAATTGGTAAAGGTGTAAGACTTATGGATAAGTTAGTGTTTGGTAAATATTGTGTTGGCAAAAATGGAGATCATTTTGATTTGCAAGATGCATCTTTAGATTGGTTAATAGCAGATTCAAGAAGATCTGATTTGACTGAGCCATCGCCTCAGCAGAAAGCCATGGCAGAATTATTAGGTACTGATTTGATTAATATTCCAGACTAAGATTAGCTTTTTCAATAATCTCAGGAATTAAATGCTCTGCTTTTACGGCCATTAGGTGAACACCATTTGCGATATTAATAAAATCATGGGCTTGTTCAGATGCAATTTGAATACCTTCTTGTAATGGGTCTTTAGCATCTTTAAGGCGATTTAAGATATTTTCAGGGATGTGTGCGCCTGGAACGTATTTGTTTATAAAGAGAGCGTTTTTGTAAGACTTTAATAGGAATACACCTGCAATTACTGGAATTTCAAGAGGCTTGCTAATTTTTTCACAAAACTCTATCAAATTTCCTTTTTCCATAACCATTTGAGTTTGTATAAACCCAGCTCCTGCCTCTTTTTTCTTTCTCAATCTATTTTCTAAACTTCTTTTATTTCTGCAATTTGGATCAGCTGCAGCACCTGCAAAAATAAATGTTTTTTTATCGGAAAGTTCTCCTAGAGTAGGATCAATTCCTTTATTGAAAGCCTGAATTTGTTGAAGTAATCTAACTGACTCAAACTCATGTACGGCCTTGGCATCTTGTTGATCCCCAGCTTTTACTGAATCACCAGT
Source organism: Prochlorococcus sp. AG-424-E18 (assembly GCA_003210155.1). Lineage (GTDB taxonomy): Bacteria > Cyanobacteriota > Cyanobacteriia > PCC-6307 > Cyanobiaceae > Prochlorococcus_A. Next base: position 24,723 of record QCNC01000013.1, read on the forward strand.
AATGCATAAGATGTTTTTAATTCCTAAAGCATTTGCTCCTAGAATGTCTGATTGTAAAGCAATTTTATTACGATCTCTGCATGAAATTTGCATTACTGGTTCTATCCCATTATCCAGTAATAGTTTGGACATTGCCAAGCTGCACATTTTCATTACAGCTCTGCTTCCATCAGTAATGTTAACAGCATGTACCTTATCTTTCAAAAGTTGTGCTATCTTAAGAGATCTTATGGGGCTTCCACCTCTTGGCGGCATTAACTCTGCTGTTATTACCTTAGATCTTTTTTCTAAAGTCTGCTGAAGTTTTGATTTCAATTGCTTTTGTTTCCTAGTTGGTAACAAGTCTACTGAGATTGCTAAACTTAATTAATATAAAAAAGGAACTGTTTAAATGCAAATGGTTGATGAAGAAGTAAACAACATTGATATGATGGGTCTCTCAGCAAGGGAGATGGAAATCATTGATCTCGTAGCTGATGGGCTTACAAATCAAGAAATTGCGGTAAAACTAACTATTAGTAAAAGAACTGTTGATAATCATGTGAGTAATATGTTTACAAAAACTGGTTCTAAAAACAGAGTAGCACTTTTGAATTGGGCAATGGACAACGGAAAGATTTGTAGAGATGGGTTTAATTGTTGTACACTTCCAGACTCTGATCAAGATTAGTATTACCCTTTACTTTTTTTGTATCATTAGCCAAATCTATTAGACAATAATTTGTAGAACCTAATTCGAAGAGTTCAGCATATGCAATACATGCATCCTTATCTGAATCAACAAATCTCAATATTCCTTCTTTGTCGTAAATGCCATACATCTGAAGAAAATAAAAATTATTTTGGTTAAATATAAAGAAAATATAAAGGATGCGTGGCTACTTTGACTAGTTACTTTTGAAAGTTGTTAAATAGCTTTCTTCCCACTCTGAAAAAGGATTATTAGCAAGACTGAAATTGGAGTAATGGGTCAGGCCAGTAATTTCTTTTGAAATGAAAGTTGGAAGAAATAAATCTTCGTTTTCATTGGAAAGTTCAATTTCTGCAATTTCAAGTGGATAATTATTTTCTTTAAAGCAATCAATAATCCAAGATTTTTTTTCAATTTCTAAAAAGAATCTTTCTTTTTTAATTGTATTTGAAAGATTTGACATTATTGTTTCAGCATCTCTTCGTGGAATGGAGTATTCAAATTCAAAGTTTGTAAAGCCTTTGATATGTTTTTTAAGTGCAATTTTAGAGCTTTTGCCTATTAGCCTTACTCTAATAATCCAACCGTCTAAACTTTTGGATAAATATCCTTGCTCAATATAAATTTTTTTATTTATGAATTCCTTCCAATTATCATTTTTTACAAGAAATCTTCTTTCTATCTCTAAGGCCATTTAATTTTTGAATTTTTTTTGTGATAAATCACCTTTCCAATCTAGTTTTTTTATGAGGGTATTATAGTAACTTGTGCTTTTTTTAAACTTTATTATTCTGCAGGGTGATTGCCCTTTTTTGATCTCGCAATAATAATTTTCTTTAATGGTCATACATTTTGAACCGTCTCTCCATAATTTAATTTCCCCTTGACTTTTTTTTACAGGTTTAATGATTACCTTACTTGTGTTAGGTATCACTATTGGTCTACTAGCTAAACTCATAGGGCAAATGGGGTTTATTATCATTGCACCAATATTAGGGTGCACTATTGGCCCCCCTGCAGCCATTGAGTAGGCTGTTGAACCAGTAGATGTAGATATGATTAATCCATCACCTTTGTATTCATTAACCTTCTCGTTATCTATTTCAATTTGTATTTGGTTAGTTGGAGAAATGTCTTCTTCAACAGATTTAAAGTAAAAATCATTTAAGGCATCGTAGCTTCTTATAATCTTTTTCTCAGAACTAGTCCCATTAATACAAACATTACAATTTAATCTAAAACGAAAGTCAATTTTATATTCTTCGTTTTCAAGAATTTCAATAAAAGATTTGTCAAACAAAAAATTTTTTTCTTGCGTAAGAAAACCTAGATTACCACCAATATTAATGCTCAATAAAGGAATATCATAATCAGCTAAAGCATTTGCACATTTTAGGAAGGTTCCATCTCCACCAAGAACTATGCCAACATTTGGTCGTAATTCTAGATTACAAAAATATTTTTTAATGTCATCTTTATAAAAATCACTTTCAATTCTGTTTGATTTTATATTTTTGGCTTTGAGAATTTCTTCACAGAATTTAGAAGCTTCTTTAGCTTTAGAACTATCTGAACGATATATGATAAGTACTAATGAAAGTTTCATTTAATGGTTTTACCATTTTAATAAATTAAAACTTTCCATATCCACAGTAACCCTGTTCCTGTAAAGAGATAGTAAAATGGCTAGTCCTACTGCTGCTTCTGCGGCAGCCACAGTAATAACAAAAATTGTAAAAACTTGTCCTTGAATTAGATTATTATCAACATAGGAAGAAAATGCCATTAAATTTATATTTACTGCATTGAGCATTAATTCAATGCTCATAAGAACCCTGACAGCATTTCTGCTATTTAATAATCCCCAAATACCGATACAAAATAGTGCTGAAGATACTATTAAAAAAGCTTGAATAGGAATTGATTCTAAACTCATGATAAAAAGTTGAAGGGTTAATTTTTGTTAGTAAGCAATGGTTCTGCTGATTTTTCAATTAACTCTTGATCAACAGGTAATCCAGTTGAAATGTCTTTGCTCATTACATCTCTTCTGGCTAATACAATAGCGCCAATCATTGCCATTAAAAGTAAAACTGAAGCCACTTCAAATGGGAGTAAATAATCACTAAATAGATGCTCTCCAATTCTGATAGTTGATTCTTCTCCTATTGAGTTTTGAGGACTAGAGAGGCTCCATACATTGGTTAAATCAACTCTTATTAAGAGGCTTAGTAGGGTCAAACAAATTGATGTTGATATTATTCTTCTAGATTTAATGTCACTGATGGGCTTCAAATCTTCTTTTTTATTGACTAGCATTATTGCAAAGATTATTAATACATTAACTGCACCTACATAAACTAAAACTTGAGCTGCAGCAACAAAACTTGCATTCAAAAGGAGATATAATCCTGCCACACTCATGAAAACTCCTCCTAGAAGAAAGGCTGAGTAAACAATACTTTCGAGCAAAACAACTCCTAGTGATCCAATAAGGATAACTAAAGACAAAACCGTAAAACAGATTATTTGGGTTGTTATTGCAATGGACATAAATGATTAAAAATTAACTGTTTGGACTAGAAACTTTATCTTCATTTTCATTGGCTTTAGGTTTCATCCAATCATAGACTTCTTCAGGTAATTTACCAACTCTAGTTTCTGAAGCTGGTATTTCATGAGGGTCCATCACTCCTTTAGGAAGATAGGCAAGTTCTCTTAGAGGTTTAACAGAAGGATCAGTTGTGACATTTGTGGGTAGTCTACCAAGTGCGACATTATCAAAATTTAGATTGTGTCTATCAAAAGTAGCTAATTCATATTCTTCGGTCATTGATAGACAATTAGTTGGACAATATTCAACACAATTTCCGCAAAATATACAAACTCCAAAGTCTATAGAATAATTTCTAAGTTCCTTTTTTTTGGTCTCTTTATTCATTACCCAATCAACAACTGGTAGATTTATGGGGCAAACTCTCACGCAAACTTCACAAGCAATACATTTATCGAATTCATAATGTATTCTTCCTCTATATCTTTCAGAAGGTATTAATTTTTCATATGGATATTGGACAGTAACAGGTCTTCTTCGAAGATGATCAAAAGTTACTGAAAGGCCATTATACAAGTATTTGCCAGCATTAAATGCTTCTTTGATATAGCTATTTATTTGTTGAAGAAAATTTTTCATTTTGAAGAATTTACTTAGTTATTTTATTTTAGTGGATTAATTTTAAATTTAAGTATTTTTACTTAAGTTTAACCACCAAAGAATTGCGGAAAAGCGAGTTTTAATCCTGCAGTTATCAAAAGATTAGCAAGAGAAATTGGAAGAAGAAACTTCCATCCTAGATCTAATAGTTGATCTATTCTTACTCTAGGAGTTGTCCAACGCAATAATATTGCAATGAAAACTAAAAGATATGCTTTCAATACAGTCATTACAATTCCTATTGAGGCGGTAAAAACTTGTATGAAGGGTGCATTAATGGGTAAATTTAGAAATTTAGCTATTAATTCAACTGGAATAGGAAAACCCCATCCTCCTAAATAAAGTATTGATACCAATAAAGCTGAAAGTATTAAATTAATGTAACTACCAAGGTAGAACAATGCAAATTTCATCCCAGCATATTCAGTTTGATATCCTGCAACTAATTCTTCTTCTGCTTCGGGCAAGTCAAATGGGAGTCTCTCACATTCCGCAAGAGCACAAATCCAAAAGACTATAAAACCAACTGGCTGTCTCCAAATATTCCAACTTAGGATTCCTGCACCACTTTGTTGGTTGACGATGTCAATAGTACTTAGAGAGTTTGTCATGAGTACGATAGCCAGTACTGATAAAGCTAAAGGAATTTCATAACTTATTGATTGAGCTGCTGCTCTTAAACCTCCTAATAAAGAATATTTATTATTTGATGCATATCCGCTCATAAGAAGTCCAATTGGCTGGATACTGCTTAAAGCTATCCATAGAAAAATTCCAATACCAACGTTACTTATTAAAAGGTTTTGTCCAAAAGGAACAATTAACCAGGACAGAATCACTGGGACGAGGACTAATATAGGTCCTGCAGTAAAAAGAATCCCATCCGCTTTGGCAGGAATAATATCCTCTTTGACAAGTAACTTAAGACCATCTGCAATTGGTTGGAGGACGCCAAGCGCTCCTGCATATTCGGGACCTATTCTTTGTTGAGCAGCAGCAGATATTTTTCTTTCAAGCCAAACTGTTACTAAGACGCCAATAACTGCTGCAACTAAAACCAAAAGCATAGGTAGAGGGAGCCAAATTATATGCGCGATTTCGCTGGAAAGACCAAAACCTTTTAAGAATTCATTAAAACTATATTCGAGATCTAATCCGTATTCCAAAATTTTGATGTTATTTACTTAATAGATTAACTCTTTACAAACAATATGTGTGTTTTTTATGAAAAGCTGCAAATATTATTCTCTATTTTCTAGGCTGATCCAATCTCTTGGTTCTGAACCTGTATAGATTTGCGATGGTCTGAAAATTCTATTTGCTCCAAGTTGCTCTCTCCAATGAGCTAACCAACCAGCCACTCTAGATATGGCAAAAATTGGAGTAAATAAATCACGAGGAATACCAAGTTTTCTATAAACAAGACCAGAATAAAAATCGACGTTAGGGAATATACCCTTAGGTCCAAGTCTTGGTATTGCCTCTGCCTCAAGTGATTTAGCAACTTCATACATTTCATCCGCTCCAAATCTAATAAAAAGCTCTTCTGCCAATTTTTGAAGAATTATTGCTCTTGGATCTTTAACTTTATATTCTCTGTGGCCGAAGCCCATTATCTTACTTTTATTTTTTATTGCATTATCTAAAAAAGACCTAGCATTTTCTGGAGTTTTAATCTCTTCTAACATTGCAATTACATCCTCATTTGCTCCTCCATGTAGAGGGCCAGCCAGGGTTCCTACTGCAGAGGCTATGACAGCATATGGGTCTGTAAGAGTACTTGCAGTAACTCTAGCGCTAAATGTACTTGCGTTTAAACTATGTTCGGCATGTAAAATTAAACACCTATCAAAAACTTTTGCAGCTATGGGATCTTGTTCTTTTTCAGTTAGCATGTAAAGAAAATTTGATGAGTAAGTTAAATCATCTCTAGGTTGAATTGGGTCTTGTCCTTTTCTGATAAGTTGAAACGCAGCAATCATTGTCGGTATTTTTGCTATTAGTCTTATCACTGCGTTGTAGATGTAATTAGGATCATCTATTGCCCTTCGTGAATAAAATAGTCCCAATGAAGCCGCACTAGATTGAAGAGCATCCATAGGATGACCTGTTGCAGGAAAACATTTCATCATATCTCTGACTCTAAAACTTAACCTTCGATGCATCTGAACTTCTTGTTCAAAATCTCTAAGTTGAATAGCCGTGGGTAATTCACCCCATATCAATAGGTAAGCAGTTTCTAAAAAACTGCTTTTTTTGGATAGTTCCTCAATGGGGTAACCCCTGTATAATAATTTACCTTTTTTGCCGTCAATATCACAGATAGATGAATTAGTAACTGGGACACCCTCTAAGCCTGGTTTTAAAACAAGTTTCTTACTATCCAATTGCTTAATTCAATATCAAATACCTATAGATTAAAGATAGTCAAATAATTTTTAATTAACCACAAGTTATTCACTTCACAAAATTTCAAATGATTGTCTTTGAAGCTTATTTCAATAAATTTATTAAGGTATTTTTAAACTTGTTTCTGTATAAAGAATTGGATTTTTTTCTGGAATAGATTGACTTATGATTTCTAGATATTCTTCATTTGATATTTTTAAAATATTTTTAATAAGAAAATTCAGATCTTCCAAATCAGGTAAATATCTAATTTTATTGGAATTTCCATCTTTGATATTAACTTTTGCATAAAGAAAATTAGATTTATCTTTATTACTGTTTAGGTTTAAAAATTCTTTTGAGGTTGTTTCTAGTTTTTTACTATCTATTAAAAAATTACTTATGAATTGCAAACCTCCTGATTCTATTGAATAGATATTTTCAAAAGTTAATTTTTTTATTACATCGTTTTTTTCTTCAAGAATATCTTTGGAATATATTGAGTAAATATTTTCATTTTGTTTCAAAGTATATTTGTTGAAACCTTTTAGTTTTTTCAAAGTACTTAATTCAAATTGATTTTCAGTGTTTTTTTCTAAGGTAAAAAGCCAATCTTTTTTTGAGTTGAGAATTAAGATGTTTTGACTTGTATTTTGGTTAAAATCGTCAAAAAAACTAAGTTCAAAATTATTAATAAAAGGTTTTAGATATTTTTCAAAATTTTTAATTTCAGTAAAAATTGAAACTTTAGGATTATCTTTATTAGTATTTTCTTTATTTAAAATTTTATCATAAGCAGGAATATCAATATTTTTTTGATTATTTAGTAAATATGATTTCAAAATTAAATGTTTATTTTTTAAGTCAAATGTTGTAGCTACAATATCCTCATTTTTATTAGTAAAAATTTCTTTATCAAAAAATATACTTTCCCCAAATTTCTTTGTGAATAATACATTTTTTTGATTTTTGATTCCAAAAAGTTCTCCCTCATATTGAAAGTTTTTTTCTTTAAAATCCTTACTAAAATTAATACTATTTTCGATTAATTTTTTATCTGATGAAGCAATTATATAATTATCCTTGGTCCGATATATAAAGTTAATGAAATTTATTTTGTTTTTTCTATTAATTGAAACTATCTCATCAATCTGATCAATTTTATTAGGCAAATTTAATAAATCGTCTATTGTTTTTTCTGGCTTAATTTTAAAAACAATCAAAATATCATCTTTAAGCTTTTTATTATCCTCAAAAGTTGAGATTATCAGTTCATTATCATAAATATCTTCTAATTTATTGTTGCCTAGATCTATGCCTAAGTAATTTAATATAGAATCTTTTATTAAGACAAAGTTATTTTGATTTATTGAATTTTTATCTTTTTCATTATTGTTAACAATATCAAAATTATCAAAATTTGAAATAAATAATAATTTATTGTTTTCAGGCATATATTTTAAGATATTCAATTGCTCAATATTTATACTTTGCTCCTTATTTTTATTAGCAGCAACTTTTTGAAAACCAAAAAAAAGTAATAAAGAAAATAGTATTATTGCTACTACTCTAAGTTTCATTATCAATGTTTATTTTTATTTTTAACAATAAATTTCCTACTGCAACTTAATTTATTAAATTGTAAATAATACATAATTTATCTTCTCAATTGGGAAATTATCCAAAATCTATAAATGCCTCTAGTCTCAATGATTGGTTTAATTCTGAGAGAGAAGATCCAGTTTTGATTGATGTAAGAGAACAGTCTGAGCTTGAACTAGCTCGTTTCTCAAAAGAATTTTTACATATACCCATTAGTAAAGTCACATCTGAAAACGTTGAAGAAATATTGGCTGGTTTATTAGACAGAGAAATTGTTGTTAGCTGTCATGCAGGAATAAGAAGTTATAACTTTTGTCAATGGTGCTTAGATAATAATATTGTGAGCGAAATATGGAATTTGGAGGAGGGCATTGATGGATGGAGTAGATATATTGACCCATCAATCCCAAGATATTGATTAAATATCTAATGAAGATGCAACAGTATTAACATCTTTGTCACCTCTTCCAGAGCAATTGATGATTATATGAGTATCTTTTTCAAGAGTAGGGCATAATTTATCCAACCATGCAAAGGCATGGGATGTTTCAAGTGCCGGAATAATTCCTTCAAGTTCACTAACAAGTCTTAAAGCATCTAAAGCTTCTTGATCTGTGACTGACCCATATTCTGCTCTACCTATATCTTTTAAGTGGCTATGTTCAGGGCCTACACCAGGGTAATCTAAACCTGCACTTATTGAGTGAGCTTCTTGTACTTGACCATTATCGTCTTGCAAAAGAAGACTCATTGATCCATGCAAAATTCCAACTGATCCTTTGGTGATAGTGGCAGCATGCTTGTTAGTTTCAACTCCACTTCCTGCGGCTTCAACTCCAATAAGTCGTACAGAAGTTTCTTTGACGAAAGGGTGGAAAAGGCCCATTGCATTTGATCCCCCACCTACACAAGCAAGTAAAATATCGGGTAAAGATCCAAAAGATTCCAGACATTGTTTTTTAGTTTCTTCTCCTATAACTGCATGAAAATCTCTAACAATCTTTGGGAAAGGGTGTGGACCAGCAACAGAGCCTAAAATGTAGTGTGTGGTTTCGACATTAGAAACCCAATCTCTAATGGCTTCACTAGTAGCATCCTTCAGTGTTGCAGTTCCTGAATTCACAACTTTCACTTCAGCTCCTAGAAGTTTCATTCTGAAGACGTTAAGGGATTGCCTTTTTATGTCTTCGGCACCCATATAAATAATACATTTCAAACCAAATCTGGCACAAACAGTAGCAGTAGCAACTCCATGCTGACCTGCTCCAGTTTCTGCAATTATTCTTTTTTTGCCCATTCTTATTGCTAATAAAGCTTGTCCAAGGGCATTATTAATTTTGTGAGCACCAGTATGATTTAAATCTTCTCTTTTAAGCCATATTCTTGGAGTTGCTCGTTTAGTTTTGTAATGTTCAGTAAGTCTTTTGGCTTCATAAAGTGGTGTTTCTCTGCCTACATAAGTCTTAAGAAGATGATTTAATTCTTTTACAAAAAGTTTATCTTTCCATGCATTAGATGCAGCTTTTTCAAGCTCAAAAAGAGCGGGCATTAGCGTTTCAGGAACATATTGACCACCATATTTTCCAAATCTTCCCCCTTTGGAGGGTTGATTTAAATCGTCATTTTTATAATTTTGATCTTTGCGAGAAAATGTACTTACCACTTTTTCTATAGAATAAGTATTAACTAACTATAGATTATATTAAAAATAATGGGAAAAAAGAATTGGATTGAATTTGATAATCAAGAAAAAATATCTGAAGAAACAGCTAAAGTAGACACCTTTACTAAAAGATCAAAAATAAATATTTCAAAACAAAAAAAAGGTAAAAAGGGTAAGACTATCACTTTAATTAAAGGGTTAGGAACTAAGGATGAAATCTTATTAAAAGAATTACTAAAAAAAATTAAAGTTTTTTGTGGTACAGGAGGATCATTAATTGATAGTAATATTCAGTTACAGGGTGATATGGTATCTAAATCAATTGAGTTTCTTCGTAAAGAGGGATTTCATAATTTATGAAGCAAGGGTTAGGATAAGTTTTTAATTTCGATGATACAAAAAATGCCAGAACAAGAACAAACAAAGTCAACCAATATAAAGTGGCACAATTTAACTATTGATAGACAAAAGTTAGAGAAAATGAGAGGGCATAAAGGTATGGTTATCTGGTTCACAGGTTTATCTGGTTCTGGTAAAAGTACTTTGGCCAACGCTTTAAATGAAGTTTTACACTTAGATGGTTTTTCGACTTATGTGTTGGATGGAGATAATATTAGACACGGTTTATGTAAAGATCTTGGTTTTTCGGATGAAGATAGAGAAGAAAATATAAGAAGAATTGGAGAAGTTGCGAATTTATTTATGAATGCCGGGATAATAACTATTACAGCATTCGTTTCGCCTTTTATTAGCGATAGAGATAAGGTAAGAAAAATTATTGGATCTAAGGATTTTATTGAAGTTTATTGTGCTGCTGATATTAAAGTTTGCGAAAATAGGGATACTAAAGGTCTTTATAAGAAAGCTCGTTTGGGAGAAATTAAGGAATTTACAGGGATTTCTAGTCCATATGAAGCTCCTCATAATCCAGAAATTGTTGTTGATACAGGTTCGTTAGATTTAAATGATTCCGTTGAAAAAGTTATTAATTACCTTAAAACAGAAAACTTTCTTAAAAAGGTCTAATAGAAAAATATTAGTTCATTTATCTTCAAGATAATTGTCAGGTCCAATAGTTGATAACTTACTATTTTTTGTTCTTACCTGTGTATGAAGATTTTCTCTGAATTCTTTTAAATTTTTCTTTATGGATTCATCAAATAAACTTATCATCTCTATTGCCAATAATCCAGCATTCTGACCTCCATTAATTGCAACTGTTGCAACTGGAATCCCAGCTGGCATTTGAACAATTGATAAAAGAGAGTCAACCCCTTTCAGTGTCTTACTTTCTACTGGTACACCAATTACAGGAATGCAAGTTATGGATGCTAGCATTCCTGGAAGATGAGCCGCACCACCAGCACCGGCAATTATTACTTTTATGTTTTCTGATTCTGCATTTTTTGCATATTCCATCATTTCAATAGGTGTTCGATGGGCAGAAAGTATACAAACTTCAGTTTTTATTCCAAATCTTCTTAAAATGTCAATGGCTGGTTTCAATGTTTTTAGATCTGAATCACTACCCATTACGACAGCAATTTTATAAATATCTTTGGGATTCAATTCTGACAAAATAACAAATCAATTCTTTCCTATAATGGCGTGCAATTAATTTGGTGCCAGTTAGTTAGTATAAATAAGAAATTTTCATAGAATGTTATGACGTCAAATAAGATTATCGAAAAAAGTGAAGTTAGGGAGTATTTTAATGGAACTGGCTTTGAAAGATGGAATAAAATTTATAGCAAATCTGATGAAATTAATGCAGTTCAGAAAAATATTAGGAAAGGACATCAAAAAACTGTAGATGATGTAGTTTCATACATCAAAAATTATCCTGAATTAACAAAAAAAAGTTATTGTGATGCAGGATGTGGTGTAGGAAGTCTTTCCATACCTTTACTAAGACTTGGTATAAAAGAACTACAGGTGAGCGATATTTCTTCTGAAATGATTAAAGAAACAAGGAAACGCATTAATGAATTAGGTTTGAATCAAGGTAAAATCAAATATGAAGTTTGTGATCTGGAAAAATTAAAAGGATTATTTGATGTTGTAGTTTGTTTGGACGTATTTATTCATTATCCTCAACCGGTCGCAGAAGAAATGGTCCAACATCTATGCGATTTAAGCAAAGAAAAACTAATCGTTAGCTTCGCTCCTTATACTCCAGTTCTTGCTGCTCTAAAAAATATTGGGAAATTATTTCCTGGACCAAGTAAAACTACAAGAGCATATACATTGAAAGAAAAGGGTATTATTAATGCTGCTAAAGAAAGAGGATTTAAAGTAGTTAAAAAGAAATTAAATCAAGCTCCTTTTTATTTTTCAAAACTAATTGAATTCGAAAAAATTAAATAATTTATTTTACTAAATGATTTTCAAGTGCATAACGAACTAATTCGGTTCGGCTAGATGTACCTGTCTTGATAAAAAGTCTACTTACATATTTCTCAACATTTCTAATAGATGTTTCAAGCTGTCTTGCAATTTCCTTGTTCATCAGTCCCTCAGCTACTAGTTGAAGCACACTTGCTTCTCTTGGAGTAAAACTAGGAAGATCTATTTTATTTTCTGGATTAGTTTGGTTTTGGTCTGTGAGCATAGATTTTATTTCAGTAATTTGTTTTGCCATTTTGCTTACATCAATATCTGCAAATCGTGCTGCTTCTTTTAGTAAACGTTCTTGTCTGTTGATTACATTTTTAACTCTTGCAGCTAATTCATCGGGATCGAAAGGTTTGGAAATATAATCATCAACTCCTGCAAGATATCCTTCGGTTCTGTCTAGGGTCATTCCTTTTGCGGTTAGAAAAATAACTGGAGTTCCTCCTAATTTTTCATCCTCTCTAATTTTTTCTAATAAAGCATAACCGTTGGCTCGAGGCATCATAACATCGCTAATTATTAAATCAGGGAAGACTGTTTGAGCTTTTTCCCAACCATCCTCTCCATCAACTGCAATAAATATTTCAAAGCCTTCATCTTCTAGAAATGTTTTAACAGCTGTTCTTAAACCAGGCTCATCATCAACTAATAAAATTCTTGATTTTCTTAACGGTTCATTTTTTATTTGATTAATTTCATTCATTTTTTAAATTCTTTAATTTGATTTTCTAGTAATAAACAGAATTTTATATACTAAACATGATGCTATCAACTCCCATACTACTAGACTATCAATCTTCGACTCCTTGCTCTAAAGATGTTGTTGATTCTATGAAACCTTTTTGGAGTGAGATATTTTCTAATCCTGCAAGCAAATCAAATTTGGCAGGGATTAACGCAAGCGCCATATTGGAAGCTTCAAGAGAAAAAATAGAACAAAATTTATTTCTTCAGAATAAAAAAGTTATTTTTACAAGTGGTGCAACTGAATCTAATAACTTAGCCTTATTAGGTTTTGCTAGAAATTTCTATAAAAAAACAGGAAATTATGGACATATTATTACCTTAAAAACGGAGCATAAAGCTGTTTTGGAGCCCCTAAACCAACTAAAAAAAGAGGGATTTATGGTTACAGAAATTAATCCTGAGAAAGATGGCTTGATTTCGGAAGAACAATTCAAAAAAAATATAAGAGAAGATACATTTCTGGTTAGTGTCATGTTGGCAAATAATGAAATAGGAGTTATTCAGCCCATAGAGAATTTTTCAAAAATATGTAAATCGCGAGGAATAACTTTTCACTCTGATTTCGCACAATGTTTAGGTTATATCGAGTTAGACAATCTTTTATCAGATGTAAATATGATTACGATGAGTTCTCACAAAATATATGGTCCTAAAGGGATAGGACTTCTCTTAATTGATGAAGAAATTAATCTTGAGCCCTTAATTGTTGGAGGAGGTCAAGAATATGGTCTAAGGTCTGGAACATTACCTCTTCCTTTAGTAGTTGGCTTTGCTAAAGCAATAGAGATAGCAGTTTTTAATCAAAAAAATAATGCTGAGAAATTACTTTTACACAGAAATAACCTTTTAGAGGGTTTGTTAGAAAATAATTCTGGTTTATTAATTAATGGCTCTATAGAAAAAAGATTACCTC
>QCNC01000014.1 GCA_003210155.1 Prochlorococcus sp. AG-424-E18
CTCTCTAAACAAAATAACTTGGACTTTTTTAGTAGTTTTTTTATTTCTCGCAATTATTCTCAGCGCTGGTTGGATTTCATAAAAGTTAAATAAAAAAGGGATCACTTAGAATGATCCCTTAAAAAAAATTTATTTTAAACTATTTTTTATTAATAATCGAAGTCACCGCCCATACCTGGAGCGCCTGCTGGAGCAGCTGAATCTTTTTTCTCAGGTAAATCTGCAACTATACATTCAGTGGTAAGAACCATTCCTGCGATGGAAGCAGCATTTTGCAATCCTGAACGTGTAACTTTTGCAGGATCAACTATACCAGCAGAGGACATATCTACATATTCTCCAGTAGCAGCGTTAAATCCATCATTAAATGGTTTAGTTTTTACATTTTCAGCAATTACAGCTCCATTAGAACCTGCATTCTCGGCAATTCTCATAAGAGGGGCAGTAAGTGAAGCTTCAACAATGTTAGCTCCAATTAATTCCTCTCCTTCCAAATTTTTATCAGCCCATTCTTTTAGGATAGGAGATAAATGAGCGAGAGTTGTTCCTCCTCCAGGTACAATTCCTTCTTCGACAGCTGCTTTTGTTGCATTAATAGCATCCTCAAGACGAAGCTTTTTATCCTTCATCTCAGTTTCAGTAGCAGCCCCAACCTTGATCACTGCTACACCTCCAGCTAATTTAGCTAGACGTTCTTGAAGCTTTTCTTTGTCATATGAAGAATCTGTTTCATCCATTTGCTTCTTAATTTGATCACATCTAGCTTTAACTGCTTGCTCATTACCTTCAGCTACAATAGTTGTGGTCTCTTTATTGATTGTTATTCTTCTACCAGTTCCAAGCATATCTAAAGTAGCATTTTCTAATTTCAAGCCTGCATCTTCAGTGATAAGTTGTCCATTAGTTAGAACGGCCATATCTTCAAGCATTGCTTTTCTTCTATCGCCGAATCCAGGAGCTTTTACTGCAGCAACATTTAACACACCTCGTAATCTATTGACAACAAGAGTTGCTAAAGCCTCTTTTTCAATATCTTCTGCAATAATGACGAGTGGTTTACCAGTTTTAGCTATTTGTTCCAAGACTGGAACCAAATCTTGCACTAAGGCAATTTTTTTATCAGTAAGAAGAATATATGGTTCATCTAAAACAGCCTCCATTCTCTCTGTATCCGTTGCGAAATAAGGAGAAATATAGCCTTTATCAAAGCGCATCCCTTCAGTAACTTCTAATTCAGTAGTCATTGATTTTCCCTCTTCTAAGGAGATAACACCTTCTTTACCAACTTTATCCATAGCATTGGCTATCATTTGACCTACTTCTTCGTCATTTCCAGCAGCAATAGTTCCACATTGAGCTATAGCATTGCTATCACTGATAGGTTTAGAATTCTCTTGAATTTTACCAACAAGAAATTCAGTGGCTTTATCAATCCCTTTTTTCAAGGTAATTGCATTAGCTCCTGCAGCAACATTTCTCAAACCTGCTTTAACCATTGCATGAGCTAAAACAGTCGCTGTTGTAGTACCATCTCCCGCTGCATCATTAGTTTTTGAAGCAGCTTGTCTGATTAAAGCAACCCCTGTGTTTTCAATGTGATCCTCTAATTCGATCTCTTTAGCAATTGTGACACCATCATTGATGATTTGTGGAGCACCAAATTTTTTCTCTAGTACAACATTTCTTCCTTTTGGTCCAAGCGTTACAGCTACAGACTCAGCAAGGATATCAATTCCTCTTTCGAGCGCTCTACGAGCTTGCTCATTGTAAATAATTCTTTTAGCCATATTTAGGCAGTGATTTAGTAATAAGTTTTAATAATTTTTGAAACAAATATTTTAGCTGACTACAGCTAAAATATCCTTTTCTGAGAGCAAGACATATTCATCTCCTCCCAATTTAATGTCTGTGCCAGCATATTTGCTGTACAAAACTTTATCGCCAATACTCACTTCTGGAGTTTGACGAGAACCATCGTCATTAAGTTTGCCTGGGCCCACCTGAGCAACTTCTCCAACCTGTGGTTTTTCTTTAGCTGAATCAGGCAAAAGGATGCCCCCAGCAGTTTTTTCCTCAGATGCGGAAACTTTAATGAATATTCTATCTCCCAGTGGTTTTACTGTAGAGACTGTAAGTGAAACGGCTGCCATAGATTAATGGAGGATCATGATTGAGACGCTTTGCGTCATAAAAATGGAAAGAGGAAATCTCGATCCGTATCATCAACAACATAATCTGCAAAGCGGCAATTAAACCATACTTAAACTGTGCGGGTGGCCGAACCCATTTAACGAATCTACCCATTAGGTGGTAGTATTTTCGGATTATGAGCTGTTTAAAATCAGCTATTCATCACCAATCAATAAAAAATGGTAGCAACTCCATCAACTTCTTCCCAAACAAAAGGCGTAGTTCGTCAAGTAATTGGCCCAGTTCTAGATGTAGAATTTCCAGCTGGGAAATTGCCTAAAATATTAAATGCTTTAAGAATTGAAGCTAAAAATCCTGCTGGACAAGATATAGCGCTCACTGCAGAGGTCCAACAGCTTCTTGGCGACCATAGAGTCAGAGCAGTAGCAATGAGTGGCACAGACGGCCTTGTAAGAGGCATGGAAGCAATCGACACAGGCGCACCAATATCTGTCCCTGTAGGAGAAGCTACTTTAGGAAGAATATTTAATGTTTTAGGAGAACCAGTAGATGAACAAGGTCCAGTAAACACTAAAGATACAGCTCCAATTCATAGAGCGGCTCCAAAATTAACTGATCTAGAAACTAAACCAAAAGTTTTTGAAACAGGAATTAAAGTTATCGACCTTTTAGCTCCCTATAGACAAGGAGGAAAAGTCGGATTATTCGGGGGTGCTGGTGTTGGAAAGACTGTTCTTATTCAAGAGTTAATAAATAACATTGCTAAAGAACATGGTGGAGTTTCTGTTTTTGGTGGTGTAGGGGAAAGAACTAGAGAAGGAAATGACTTATATGAAGAATTCAAAGAATCAGGTGTTATCAATGCAGATGATTTAACTCAATCTAAAGTTGCCTTATGTTTTGGACAGATGAATGAGCCACCCGGTGCAAGAATGAGAGTAGGCTTATCAGCACTAACCATGGCTGAACATTTTAGAGATGTAAATAAACAAGACGTTCTACTTTTTGTTGATAATATATTTAGATTTGTTCAAGCCGGGTCTGAAGTATCAGCTTTACTTGGAAGAATGCCTTCTGCAGTTGGATACCAGCCAACTCTTGGAACTGATGTTGGTGAATTACAAGAGAGAATTACATCTACGTTAGAGGGATCAATAACATCGATTCAGGCCGTTTATGTACCTGCAGATGACCTGACTGACCCAGCTCCAGCAACAACCTTTGCACATTTAGATGCTACCACTGTGCTTGCAAGAGCTCTTGCTGCAAAGGGGATTTATCCAGCAGTTGACCCATTAGACTCAACAAGTACTATGCTTCAGCCATCAGTTGTTGGTGATGAACATTACAAAACAGCTAGGGCTGTTCAATCAACTTTGCAAAGATATAAGGAACTACAAGACATTATTGCAATTCTTGGTTTAGACGAGCTTTCAGAAGAAGATAGATTAACAGTCGACAGGGCTAGAAAAATTGAAAAATTCCTTTCCCAACCTTTCTTCGTGGCAGAAATATTTACAGGAATGTCTGGTAAATATGTAAAATTAGAAGAAACAATTGCTGGTTTCAATATGATTTTGTCAGGTGAATTAGATGATTTACCCGAACAGGCATTTTACTTAGTTGGTAATATTGATGAAGTAAAAGCGAAGGCTGAAAAAATAAAGTCAGAAAAATAAATACCTGAATAAATATTAAACCTTCAATAATTTTAAATTAATGGCAATTTCTCTTAAAGTTTTAGCTCCTAATAAAAATGTTTATCAAGGGGAAGCTGAAGAAGTAATCCTTCCAAGTACTACTGGCCAGCTTGGCATATTACCAGGGCACATATCTTTAGTTACTGCTTTAGACATTGGCGTTTTGAGGCTAAGATTGAATTCCCAGTGGAAATCAATAGCTCTTATGGGAGGCTTCGCTGAAATTGAATCAGATGAAGTAATAGTTTTAGTAAATAATGCTGAAATTGGTTCTGAAATTAATGTTCAGAATGCTGAACAAGATCTCAAAGAAGCAAAATTAGCAATTAGTAAATTTTCAGAAAATGAAAAAAATCCAGAGAAAATCAAGGCCTTAAAAGCTTTTTCGAAGGCTGAAGCTAGAATTCAAGCTGCAAAGAACTAATATTCAAGCGGTTCCACAAAAAGTCACTTCGGGAAACTTTAATTTGGCTTCTTCCAATTTTTTTGTTTTACCTTCTTCTTGCCAATAATTTATCACTTCTGTAGCTTTATTCAATATTTCTACTCTTTCGTTATCTGTAATCCAACCTTTATTCTCTAGTTCACTTTTTAATTTTTCCCAAGCATCATCTCTTGGCCAGAAATAATATGCGGTTAGAGGGCTTGGTCCTCCACCTACTATTTGATCCACCGCTAAAGCAACATTATCAGGTAACCATAAAACTTTTATTATGAACCTACCTTCATCAGGTTTAGGGGTATAACCAGTAGGTACTCCATCTTCATCAAGTGTGGCAGCAGCCATTACCGCAGTAGCACCCATCATTCCTGAATTAGGAGAAGAATTTTTAGACTTTGTGGCATCACCTTCTTTTCCTTTTTTTTCTATTGAATGTTGATTTAATTTATCTGATGAGGTCATTCACTTATTTATGTTTAATAAATAATTTATCAGTTTATGGTCACATTTTGATTGATTCATTCAAAATTTCTTGATTTTATTTATTGATACCTTCTAAAGAGAATTTTTATCTATCATGAGATACTTCATAAAAGTCATAGATTGTAGCTTCCAATGAATCCCAAAGATCTTTAGGGATATCATTTTCTTCGGCAAACATGCCAAGCTGACTAGCTAATCCTCTTGCTTGAGACAGTTTCGAATCATATGAATCTGACTTGTTCATTTTTAAGCTTTAAACTTAATAAAAAATAAATCTATTAACTTGATAAGTCAAATTTTAGAATTCTAAATCAGAAATTTCTTTTAGTGCCGCAATACTTAAAACTTCTGGGTTTTTATCTGTGACCAGAACATCATCTTCAATTCTTATCCCTATGCCTTTCCATTTCTCGTCTATTTGGGGTTGTCCCTCAGGGACTGGGATTCTATCACTTATATAGATCCCAGGTTCTACCGTAAGAATCATTCCATTATCTAATGGCACTTCATAGTCCCCCATTCTGTATGCCCCAACATCATGAACATCTAAACCCAGCCAATGTCCAGTTCTATGCATGTAAAGATGTTTGTAAGATTGATTCTCAATTATCTCCTGAGTACTGCCAGACAATAAACCAATTTCTTTTAAACCTTCTATGAGAATTGTTAAAGCAACATTATGCACAGCACTAGAATTCGATCCCTTAACAGCACTTTTAATTGCATTTTTCTGAGCACTCAATACAATTTCATAGATAACCTTTTGCTCATAAGAAAATTTACCACCTATTGGAATAGTTCTTGTTATGTCTCCATTGTAATAATCAATAAGTGAGCAGCCAGCATCAACCAATAATAAATCTTCCTTCTTCAAAGGCGAGTTGTTTGACGTGTAATGCAAAATACATGCATTATCTCCTGATGCAACAATAGAATTATAAGCTGGTCCCCTCGCTCCTTTTTCCAAAAAAAATCCCTCTAAAAGACCCTGAATTTGTCTTTCATTTTTCTTTGATGAGATAGATTTTCTAACTAGTTCATGAGCTTCAGCTGAAATTTGTATAGCCTCTCTCATTCTGTTAATTTCAAATTCACTTTTAATTAATCTCATCTCATTTAAATAAATTTCTGGAGATTTTATAGAATTTGCACCAATCCCTGATCTTGATCGATTTTCAAGTTGTTGTGAAAATATCTCGAGTACTATTTTCTCAAATAATGGATACTTACCTATTGAAAAAACAAGTTCGTCAGAACCATTTATATAGGCTGGGAGTAAATCTTTTAATTCGTTTATTGAGTGAGCTTTATCAGCATTAAACTCTTTTTCAGCACCTTCTAAACCCCATCTAAAGCCATGCCAGACTTCGCTGATAACATCTTTAGGAGCAACAAACATAATAAATCTCTCTCCTTTTGGCTTATGCGATAAGAAAAGAGCAATTGCATCTGGCTCATCGAAACCGGTTAGATACCAAAAATTACTATCTTGTCTAAAAGGATATTCACAATCAGCATGATGCTTTACTAGACTAGCACCAGGGATAATAGCAGCTTTTCCATTTAATTTATTGAGGAAGATTTCTCTTCTTTCTTCAAAAACTTTATTTTCAGGTTTAAACATAGATTGTGTATTGGCGTGTTTAAAAAAAAATGGAAGAATGGATTAATACAGATTTAGTAACTAATCTATTTTAATGGAACCAAGTGTTTACGGTTTAATTGTTCTTATAATAATTATCTTAATTGGGTCAGCATGTTGTTCGGGAGTAGAAGCTGCTTTTTTAGCTGTAAATTCGATTCGAATTCTAGAGATAGCCTCTAAACAAAAACCAAAGAGTTCTGCAAATCAACTCCTTAAGCTTAGAAAACATCTTGGAAGAACCTTAACTGTAATTACTATTACTAATAATGGATTTAACATAATTGGAAGTCTTATTTTAGGGGTATATGGAGCATTGGTTATTAATAGTAGTTATGGCCTAACCCTGTTTTCAATTTCTTTTTACATACTAGTCGTACTAGTAGGAGAAGTACTACCTAAGGCTCTTGGCACAAGATTCTCAGTTCAAATAGCATTATTATCAGTTCCTATCTTGAGAATATTGCATACTTTAATGAGGCCATTTTTATTATTAATAGAACAAATATTTCCAGTTATTACGGCAGAAAATGAAATTTCAACAGATGAAGAGGAAATTAGACAATTGGCAAAAATTGGAAGCCAAAAAGGTTTGATAGAAGCTGATGAAGCAGCAATGATATTTAAGGTTTTTCAATTAAATGATTTAAAAGCTAAAGATTTAATGATCCCTAGAGTATCAGCACCTTGTCTTGATGGGTCTTCGAATCTTGAAGAAATTTCAAAACTTATAATGAGCGATAATTCTCCATGGTGGGTTATTTTGGGAGATAAAGTTGACAAAATACAGGGGGTAGTTCACCGTGAGAGAATGCTAGCAGAATTAATTAATGGAGAAAATAAAAAATTATTGTCAGAAATTTGCGAACCTGTGGACTACATTCCCGAAATGATTAAGGCAGATCAATTATTAACAAGATTTGACAAGAATCATAAAGGAGTGAAAGTAGTAGTAGATGAATTTGGAGGATTCGTGGGCATTATTGGTGCAGAAGCTGTGTTATCTGTTTTAGCTGGCTGGTGGAAAAAATAAATCATGAAACAATTTAAAATAAAAAATAATTATTTACTTTTAAAAAATTGGTGGAAGACTATTGATCTTACCAACTATGAAAAAAGTTATTTTAATAGGGACATAATTTCTTTTAATCAACAACTTTTTAGGCTCAAAGAAAAAAAATTAAGAATTGGCGCATATGGTAAATCAGGCGTAGGGAAATCTTCTGTTTTAAATTCTTTATTAGAAAAAGATATATTTAAAACAGATATTATCAACGGCACCACAAAAGGAATTCAGGCTGAAGAATGGAAATTTAAAGATCAATCACTCAATAGTATAGAGTTACTAGATTCTCCAGGATTTGATTTCTGCGATATCAAATTCCCAGATAAAGTTTACTCCTCTATAAATCACTCAGATCTTATTTTATTTATAATTTCGGGAGATTTAAATAGAAATGAGTTAAACGAAATCAGCTCTTTTATAAAAGATGGAAAAAAAATAATTTTAATTTTAAACAAAATCAATCTTTTTAATAAAAATGAAGTAAAAGAAATAATTGAAAATATAAAGTTAAAGCTTCCAAAAGATTTAAATATTCCAATAATCATTAATAACGAAAACAATCTTAAAAATTACATAGCAAAATTAATCGATCAATATGGTGAGATTCTATTAACACTAAACTCTATTCAATTAGCTGATAAATTGTTTCTAAAAATAAAGGAGCAAAGATTGAAAAGAAGGCAGAAATTAGCTCAATCAACTATTGGTAAATTTTCGACTTTAAAGGCATCCGCAGTAGCTCTTAATCCTTTTATTTTATTTGATGTTGCTGGTAGTTTTGCACTAGATACTGCATTGATTAACGAATTAAGTAAGATTTACGGCTTAAAGTTGAAAGGTGAATCTACAAGAAAAATATTTAAAAATATATCCATTAATAATTTATGTTTGGGAATCACTCAAGTCGGCGTTAATAGCTCTTTCAACCTTATTAAGAAACTAATTCTTTTAACAGCACCTTTTACTAACGGACTTTCATTATTACCCTATGGACCCATAGCAATTATTCAAGCTGCAATCGCAGTTTATTCTACAAAAATTCTAGGGAAATTAGCAGCAAAAGAGATATTAGTGAGAAGCAAAGCTTCTTTTATAGAACCTGATATTTTGATCCAAAATATGAATTTTAATGACCCAGAGATTTTTAACTACATCAATATTTATTTTTCAAGTAGAAATTTAAATAATAGTTTTGTTAGTTTTCTTCCTTAAAACTTAAAATGGAAAAAAGCATTGCTTTATTTGGTACGAGTGCTGATCCACCTACAATTGGACACAAAAAAATTCTCGAAGAATTATCCAAAATTTATGTTTTTACCATTAGCTATGTGAGCAACAACCCCCAAAAAAAGCACATAGAGGATATCTCAATACGTAGCCATTTATTAAAAACTCTTATTGATGATTTAGATAATCCGAAAATTTTATTTAATCAAAAAATAAGTAGCCAATGGGCACTAGAGTCAATCAAAAAATGTAAAGAAATTTATAAATTTAATAATTTAGATTTTGTAATTGGGAGTGATTTAATTAAAGATATTTTCTACTGGAAAAATTTCGACAAAATTATTTCGGAGGTAAGTTTTTTTATAATTTTAAGAGAGGGATATCCTGTTGAATCAAATACTCTTAAAATGTTAGAAACTTATAGAGTAAAATTTAAGATTTCAACCATCAAAACCCCAAACATTTCAAGTTCTAAGTTTAGATTAAATTTTAATTGTTCTAATTTACCGTCGTCGTTAATAGATATAGTTAAAAGGAATAATTTATATCAATCCATCAAATTAGTTGAATGAAATTTTTTCTTGCCCAAATAAATCCAGTTGTTGGAGATTTAGAAGGCAATGCAAAAAAAATACTTAATATTGCTTCGAAAGCTAGCTCAATTTCTGCTGATTTTGTTCTTACTCCAGAATTATCATTATGGGGATATCCTGCAAATGACTTACTTTTTAAAAAAAATTTAATCAAAAATCAATACCAAATTCTTGATCAATTAGCCTTAGATATTAATAAAAAATATGGCAACTTAAGCATCTCAATCGGAATAGCTGAAAAGGTAAATGATTCTTTTTTTCCTAATCTTTATAATTCTATTGCGTTGGTTGAGGGCGGTGAATGGAAAATAATTGCTCGGAAAATTATTCTTCCCACTTATGAAGTATTTGATGAGAAAAGATACTTTAGATCAGAAGAAAAAGTTTCCGTATTGATTAAACAAATTAAAAATAAAACTTGGCGACTTGGCTTTACTATATGTGAGGATTTATGGGTCAATAAAGATATAGAAGGTAGAGGAATCCATAGAAAAAATCCCATTATTGATTTAAAGAAAAAAAAAGTTGATATTTTAGTAAATTTATCAGCCTCCCCATATACTCTGAAAAAGTTAGAGCTAAGATCCAAGGTTTCCAGTTTTGCTGCACAATATCTTCAAGTACCGCTGATTTATGTCAACCAGATTGGAGCAAATGATAATTTAATTTTTGATGGAAATAGTTTTATTCTTGATAAGAATGGATCTAAAATTAAGCAATTAAAATCTTTTTCGGAAGATCTCTCCAGCTGGGAAATTAAGCAAACAAAACCTGAAAAAAATGAATTTAAAAACTCCGAAATGTCATCAATTTTTGATGCATTAGTCCTTGGTGTTAAAGATTATGCAAAAAAATGTGGATTTAAAACAGCTTTAGTTGGATTAAGTGGTGGTATTGATTCAGCACTTGTCTCAGCAATTGCTACAGCGGCTCTAGGAAGTGATAATGTCTATTGCGTTTCAATGCCATCTAAATGGAGCTCACCTCATTCAAAGAGTGATGCGAAAGATTTAGCAAGAAGATTAAAGATAAGTTTCAAGAGCATTCCAATTGAAAACTTGATGACCTCTTTTGAAGAATCATTTATAAAAACCATATCTTTCAAGATGGCTGAAATAACAAATCAAAATATTCAGTCAAGGATAAGAGGCACACTTCTTATGGCTTTAGCAAATCAAGAAAAGCATTTGTTACTCTCAACAGGCAATAAATCAGAACTAGCCGTAGGATATTGCACACTTTATGGTGATATGAATGGGGGATTATCTGTAATTGGGGATTTATATAAAACTAATGTTTTTAAATTATGCAATTGGCTCGATAGTGAAGATTCAATTAATAGTAGAAAGTTATATATGTTAGATACTAGTGTAGATATAATTGGAGAAAATATACGTAAAAAAGCTCCAAGTGCTGAATTAGGGCCTAATCAATTAGATACTGATTCTCTCCCACCTTACTCTATTTTAGATAAAATTCTTAAAGAAATTATTGAAGAGAAAAAAGATTTACAACAACTAGAAGAAGATGGTTATAAAAAAGATTTAATTTTAAAAATTATCTCACTCATAAAAAAAGCGGAATTTAAAAGAAAGCAGGCTCCTCCAATCCTAAAACTAAGCAGTCAATCATTAGGAAGTGACTGGAGAGTTCCCATAGCAATATCTTATTAATCACTATAAGAACACTCTTGGATTTTTTTTAAAGGCCGTTGAACTGAATCAAGGTTGATACCTTTTTTGATAGCAAGAATTATGCCTGCAGCTTCTAAATAATTATCAACTTCAAAAAGGTTGGGATAATTATAAAACTCATTTGTTACTTTTAATGTATTTTGATTTTTTACAGAGATAATATTTAAACCTTTTTCAATCCCTGCTAGTACTGCTTCTCCTCCTAGTGCACCATTAGGAACAACAATCGATTCAATCTGATCTGGGTGTAGTGAGATTGATTCATTTTCAGCAGGCAATTCAACAATATCAGGTGCATTGCTTAACCCAATCAGTACAGATGGTAAAAAAGTGTATCCTATTTCTTCTGCAGCTGCACGAGGATCTAAGTTTTCATTTAATTCAATTGGATTTAAAGCAGGTGCGTGAGCACAGGGAACTTTTAAAAATTTGCTTATTAAATGACTTAAAACTGCTTCGACTCCAGCAATAGGATCAACCCCTTTTCCCTCTCGATAGATATTTGTTTCTAAAGAATCTGTATCATCTGGAAATTTTGCCACAATTGCAATTGCCGTAACTCCTTTTTCTATTAAACATTTTCCAGCATCAATTAGAGTATCAGGATTTTCAATTGTGCCACCACTGATTTTTGAAGAATCAGAATCAATAACTATGTTTAATGGCTTTTTTGTAATCACATAAGAATGAACATTAATTCCTAAAGTAGAAATACATGCATCAGCAACTTGTAAATGTCTAACTAATATTTCTTTTTCAATGGCTGAATCAAAAATTAACCCAATTTTCTGTTGCTTTACCCTTTTTAAAGCGATTTCTCCTTTAGCAAGTCGGTCTAAACTATAACCCTCTACATAAAAAATATTTTTATCTTTTTCAGAAAGATTCCCACCATTCATAACATTTGGATGGGTAATTAAACATCCACTTGCCGATGCTAATAATTTAGCGGTTGGGAGTGCATCTCCAGCAAAACCTCCTACTTCACAACCAATACCAGTTGGAACTATGAATATTGTTGGTGAATTTTCCATTATTAAAAATATTTTAATTTATATTTCTTAAATAGCTAAGACAGCTTTAATTTTAAGTTTTTTTGTTCCAAAAGAGTCAGTAGAATTTTGAATATCAACAATTGACCATCGAATTAAATCACCTTTTTTTTCTAAATTTGCAATGATGAATTCCCTTAAATTTTTTACTTTTATTGAAGCTGGCCAATCTAAATTGTAATCAACTGAACTTAATTTCATTTTTGATATTTACCAAATTGATCATTATACAAATCATCTTCGACTTCTTTACCAATAACAATATTCAAATCGGACTTGGGATATGCCACGCATAAAAGTGCGAAGCCCTTTTCCCTCAAATCATCATTTAATCCCATAGCATCTTCTTGATCTACAGATCCTTCCAATATCATGGATGCACAATCTGTACAAACTCCTGAACAACAACTACTTGGTAAATCTATTCCATTCATTTTTGCCGCTGAAATAATATCTTGATCTTCAGAACATAAAAAACTAAAAGTCTTTTGCTCAAATTGAACTTTGATATTGTATTCAGGCATATCCTAAATCTTGTTGCTAAACTGCAGAACCTCCTACAACCTCTAATATTTCTTGAGTAATAGCTGCCTGCCTGGCTTTGTTATAGGTTAGATTCAAAGTACTTGCTAATTCTTTAGCATTATCACTCGCATTATTCATAGCAGTCATTCTGCATGCGAGTTCTGAAGCTGCTGACTCTTGAAGAGCTCTTAGTACCTGATTCTGTAAATATAATGGTAATAAAGAATCTAATAGTTGATCAGGACTTTGTTCAAAAACAATATCTGATGGTAATTTCTCTGAATCACTTTTTTCCATATTTGATTTTTCAATAAGTAACTTACTATCTTTTGTAGTCAACCTAAAAATTTCATCGTTTTCCTCAGCAATTCCCTGAGGGTCAAGTGGCAATAGTGTTTGAACAACAGGAGCGCAGCTGACTAGAGTGATGAATTTAGTATAAATAATTTCCACCCTATCAGAATTTTCTGAAAGAAATTCAGCTAAAATCTCATTTGTAACTCCTTCGGAGTCCTTGACTGTAGGTACCTGTTCTAGTTCTTTGAAAGTACTTTTAATTACATATCTATCCTTTCTATTTTGAAAATATCCAATAGCTTTCTTCCCTACCAAAATTAAATTTGGCTGATAACCTTGTTTGACTAATTCTGCATATCTTATTTCTACCTTTTTTATAATATTTGTGTTGTAACCACCGCACAAACCTCTATCCGCAGTTATACAAACCAAGGTGATACTCTTTACTACTCTCTTGGATAATAGAGGAGAGTCGACAGCCTCAAATTGTACTCTAGATTGAATATTTTCTAAGACTCGTGCAAGTTTATCTGCAAAAGGTCTACTTTTAAGGACTTGATCTTGAGCTCTCCTAACTTTTGCAGCTGCAACAAGTCTCATAGCCTCCGTTATTTTTCTTGTATTTTTAACGGAAACGATTCTATCTCTAATCTCTTTAAGATTTGCCATGGTATCTCCTAAATAAATTTAAACTGTGGCAAGCATTGATGATTTAACTTCATTTATCACCTCTTTTAGTGTCGCTTCTAATCCATCATTTAATTTCTTTTCTTTAAGAATCTCTTCTATAAATTCCGCTTTGTTTAATTTCAGGTATTCCCTAAGTTCAGTTGCAAATTTAGTAACATCTTCAACTGGAACCTCATCAATAAGTCCTTTAACTCCTGCATAAACAACTGCAACTTGTTCTGCAAGGTTCAGTGGAGAGAATTGAGGTTGCTTTAATAACTCTCTAAGTCTTTTGCCTCGTTCAAGTTGTTGCTGAGTTGCTTCATCAAGATCAGATGCAAATTGGGAAAAAGCAGCTAGTTCATCAAACTGTGCGAGTTCTAATTTTAAAGTTCCAGCAATTTTTTTAATTGCTTTTGTCTGAGCGGCTCCTCCAACACGGCTAACAGAAATACCAACATTAATAGCTGGTCTTAATCCTGAGTTAAATAAATCTGCACTCAAGAAAATTTGTCCATCTGTAATTGAAATAACATTAGTTGGGATATAAGCCGAAACGTCCCCTGCCTGAGTTTCAATAATTGGGAGAGCTGTCATAGAGCCCCCTCCCATATCATCAGAAAGTTTTGCTGCTCTTTCTAACAATCTACTATGTAAGTAGAAAACATCTCCTGGATAAGCCTCTCTTCCTGGTGGTCTTTTTAAAAGAAGAGACATTTGTCTATATGCCTGAGCTTGTTTTGTTAGATCATCATAAATAACAAGTGTTGCTTTACCCTGATACATAAAATGTTCAGCAATTGCTGCACCGGTATAAGGTGCTAAGTACTGTAAAGCAGCTGGTTCTGAAGCTCCTGCACTAACTACGACTGTATAATCTAGCGCTCCTCTTTCTCTTAAGACCTCTACGATATTTGCTACTGATGCTGACTTCTGACCAATAGCTACGTAAACACAAACTACGTCTTGACCTTTTTGGTTGATTATTGTGTCAATAGCAATCGCAGATTTTCCAGTTTGTCTATCACCAATAATTAATTCTCTTTGACCTCTTCCAACAGGAATCATTGCATCAATAGATGTAATACCTGTTTGCATTGGTTCATGCACTGATCTTCTCTTTATTATTCCTGGAGCCATTTCTTCAATCAATCTAGTATCACTTGTTGGAATTTCCCCTTTCCCATCTATTGGCTGTCCGAGAGGATTAACAACTCTCCCCTGCATTGCTTCACCAACTGGAACAGATGCGATTTTACCTGTGGACTTAACGTTACTTCCTTCTTGGACACCAAGTGCCTCTCCCATTAAAACGGCTCCAACATTATCATCTTCAAGATTTAAAGCTATACCTTCGGTGCCATCCTCAAATTCCAATAACTCACCTGCCATGACCTGATCTAAGCCATATATTCTTGCAATGCCATCACCGATTTGCAGAACAGTTCCTACATTGCTAACACTTACAGATTGGTCATAATCAGTTATTTGTTGTTTTAAGATTGAACTGATTTCATCAGGGCGTATAGATACCATGGATTTAAGAATTTAAGGTTGATTTAAAAGTTACTTGGAAAGAGATAAGCCAAGTTTTCTTATTTGTGAAGCAAGAGAAGCATCAATTACTTTTGATCCTACACTGGCGACGAAACCACCAATAAGAGATGGGTCGATTTTAGTTACAAGTTCTAATTTTTCTGTTCCAGCAATATTGATGATCTTTTTGGTAATTAAACCTTTCTGTTCATCAGTAAGCTCGACTGCAGAAGTAACAGTTGCTAATGCAATATTACTATTTTCTCTGTAAATCTCTAAAAACCTATCAAGAATTGAAGTAAGGATTCCAATTCTTTGCCTATCGGCCAATAATTTTAAGAAATTCAATAAAGAGGAATTAATCTTATTTGAAAAAATTTCAATAATGATTTTCTTCTTAGCATCTGTCTCTAAAATGGGAGAGGATAGTGCCTTCTCCAATTCAGGGGAATCATTTATTAATTCCAAGAGTTGTTTAACCTCAGAAACCATCTCTTCAGTTTGCGAATTTTCATTCACAACTTGGAGTAATGCCTCTGCGTATGGTGTAGTAACTGAATTTAAAAGTGGCATTAGTTAACCTCAATATTGTTAATTGATTGAGTTACCAAATTTTCTTGTGTTGACTTATCAAGTCGATTTGGTAGAGAATCTAAAGCTTTCTTAATTGCCAGTTCAACAGCTTCTTTTCGAAGTTGAGAAATTGCTCTGGATGCTTCAGAGCTCTCATCAGAGATTGCACTTTGTTTAATTCGTGCCATCTCCTCTATAGCTTTTTTCTCACTTTCCATTCTGATTGATTCAGATCTTTTAAGGGAATCTGCTTTTATTTGAGAAGCTTTTTCTTCTGCTGAAGATAAATCTTTCTTTGCTTTTTCTAAAGCTTGAGTTGCATTTAGTAGTCGATCTTCAGCATCTTTTAATTCAAGAAGGATTCCTTCTCTCCTTTTTTGAAGCATTTTACCTAGGAAACCAGGCAAAAATTTATAAAGACCGAATACTACTACAGCCCAATTAAGGATATTAGTTTCGAATAAATTGAAGTTCAATCCAAAACCTTCTGTAGCTAAAAGAGTTAAATTCATTTTTCTAGAATCAATCTATTAACAATAAGTTCGCTTAGATCATCAGCCTGTTTAGAAAGTTGATCACGAGCAGCAGACGTCTGACTTTCAATTTCTAGTCTTGCTTTTTCTTTTGAGGCATTTGCTTCATTGTTAGCAAGTTCTAGTGCTTCTTTATAAAGCTTGTCAGACTCATTTTCAGCTTCGCTCACAATTCTTTGGGCTTCTGTACGAGCACTTTGAAGCTGAGTTAATAAATCAGCTTCTAACTGTTTAACCTCAGAAAGTTTATTTTTGGCCTCAATAATATTATTACTTACAAACTTTTCTCTTTTTTCTACAACATTGCCAACAGGCTTAAAAAAGAGAGAATTTAATATGTAAGTAAGTGCAACTACTTGTATCGCCATTAGTGGCAAAGTGGCATTTATATCAAATAATCCACCTTCTGTAGCACCAAAAAAATTAAAGGCCAACATATGTTTTAGTTGAAGTTAAAAAATTAAATTTAAATATTGCTAATAAGGATTAGAAGCAATATTAACTTTTAGGAAAAAGGATTCGCAAAAAGTAGTACCAAAGCCACAACTAATCCGTAAATTGTTAGTGACTCCATGAAAGCGAAAGATAAAAGAAGAGTTCCTCTGATTTTACCTTCAGCTTCTGGCTGACGGGCAATACCCTCAACAGCACCTTGAGCTGCGTTACCTTGTCCAAGACCTGGGCCTATAGCACCAAGACCAACTGCTAAACCAGCAGCTACAACTGATGCAGCGGAAGTAATCGAATCCATAATTTGAAATAAAGAGCTTAATACTTGTGATAATCTTTGTTGTCATACACGCTTGGACATCCTTTGTTTTAAGAATGGGTCTGATGATTTCAGACCTACGCGATTAGATATTTTGCCAGATTACAGACCCTTTGTAAAAGCGTCTGAATCTATTGGAAGACAGCTAATGATGTTCTTCAACAGCTTCTCCAATGTAGTAGGCTGCTAGAGTTGCAAAAATCAATGCCTGAATTGCACTAGTAAATAATCCTAGGAACATAACAGGTATTGGAAGAATTAGCGGAACTAAAAAGACTAGAACACCAACAACAAGTTCATCAGCCAAAATATTTCCGAAAAGCCTGAAAGAGAGTGATAAAGGTTTCGTAAAGTCCTCTAGAATTTTGAAAGGAAGCATAATCGGAGTTGGGTGAACATAATATTCGAAGTATCTCCAACCCTTATTGCTTAAACCTGCATAGAAATAAGAAAGTGAAACCAATAAAGCTAAGGCTATAGTTGTATTAATATCTGCAGTAGGTGCTCCTAATTCTCCACTTGGTAACTTAATCAATCTCCAAGGAATTAAAGCTCCTCCCCAATTACTAACAAATACGAATAAAAATAAAGTACCTATAAATGGCATCCAATCTCTATATACCTTTTCACCTATTTGCGTCCTAGCAAGATCTCTTATGTAATCCCAGAGGAACTCAAGTAGGTTTTGAAGGCCTTTAGGATCATTTTCCATTTTTTTAGTTCCTAAAGAAATAAAAACTAATAACGCTCCTAATAAGATCCAAGATGTTAAAAATACCTGCCCATGAAGTCTGATATTTCCAATTTGCCAATAAAGATGTTGACCAACTTCTAATGCTGCAAAATTTGTTAGCAAGGAATTAAAAAACATTTGTTTTGAATAAAAAAAATTAACTTAAGAACGCGAAAAATAAAGAATGAGTGAAGGCTTATAAATGAAAAAACCTATCATCGCAGGAAAAATATCCAAAGATCCTAGCTTGCTCGCAAAAATAAAGAGGCAAACTGGAACTAATAGTTGCAATTTTGATACACCTGATGATTCTTTACCAAGTTTCCCTATACTTTTGGCAAGCAAACGTAGGTAAAAAATTCCGGCAATTGCACCTATAAAAATACTAAAACCAAAAGTAAAACCTAGAAAAATTCCAGTTATTGATGCTAATAAAATAGAAACAATAAAAGTAATTCCAAAAATTGTTAATTGTAATTTTGTGTATTCATCATTTTGGGAAAGCAAATGATCTATTTGATTGGCAATGCCAGATTTACTTTCTTTGATGATCGAATTATTCAGGGATTGAGGAAATTGAACATTCTCATTAGAAGGATGCTCAAGTTTTTTTCTATTTGAGTCCACTGATGTGAACATAGTTTAAAAACCCCTCTGAATGGTTTTAAGTAAGTATATAAACTCACGGAATCTATCACGGAGAGGTGCCTTTTAGCTAGTTTTTTTTTATAAAAAATTAATTCTTAAGATTTATAATGAATCTGTAGGCCATTTTTTACTTTATTCTTCAAAAATAAAATTTATGAAAAGTCATCTTTTTAATTACGCTAACACTTTAAAACGTTAATAAAAGACTTGGCAAAATCTCAATTAAACGTCTCAATAGTAAATATACATCTAAAAAATTGGAGATAAGTCAAGAAAAAATAAAATATAAAAGAATTTCTAAAAGAAAAAAAACCTTTAGTTCTCATTACAAAAAAAATTTCAGCAATTTAACAGAATCTATATTTCCCTTGCCTTGGGCGATATGGCCTTATGAAGCAAAAATCCTCATTGTCATTATTGGAATTTGGTCAATATTAGGAATATGCATACTTGGATCATCAAGTTGGTGGGTGGCTAGTAGGGAAATGGGAAATTGGGCTTACTTCTTAAAAAAACAAATCATTTGGACAATTCCAGGAATTGGTTTATTTTATTTCGTACTTAATACAAACATTAGAAATCTTTTAAAGTTTTCAAGAATTATTTTTTATATTTTATTATTTTTGATTTTCCTAACCAATCTTACTGGAATTACAGTTAATGGATCTTCGAGATGGCTAGTGCTTGGCAATTTACGTCTGCAGCCATCTGAATTAATAAAACCTTTTCTAATTCTAGAAGCTTCTAATCTTTTCGCACATTGGAATCTAGTAAAGAATGATAAAAAATTAATTTCAATTATAACCTTTGGTTTATTAATTGTATTAATACTTAAACAGCCTAATTTAAGTACTGCATCATTAACTGGAATTCTTCTTTGGGTAATGGGTTTATGTGGAGGAGTAAAGCTTAGCTCTCTTTGTTCATTTGCTTCAATAGGATTAATTACTGGATGTATCAGCATCCTAAATAACGCATATCAAAAACTGAGAGTTACTTCATTTATAAATCCTTGGAAAGATCAACAAGAAAATGGATTTCAATTGGTTCAAAGTTTATTAGCTATAGGTTCAGGTGGTCTATTTGGCCAAGGTTTTGGACTGTCGATACAAAAATTACAGTATCTGCCGTTCATGTATACAGATTTTATTTTTGCCATTTTTGCGGAAGAATTTGGTTTATTGGGGTGTACTTTATTCTTAGGATTTTTGGCAGTATTCTCTTATATAAGCCTAAGAATTAGTCTTAAGTGCAGGAACAACTATACAAAATTAGTTGCTATGGGATGTGGTGTGTTGTTGACAGGTCAATCAATAATGCATATTGCTGTAGCAACTGGTTCAATGCCTACTACAGGATTACCACTACCTTTCATTAGTTATGGTGGCAATTCATTAATAGCGTCTTTTTTTATTGCAGGGATGTTAGTTAGATGTTCATTAGAGTCAACAGGATTCATTGGTATTATTAGTACACGAAAGACTCTTAATTAGTTAGAATTTAAAGGATTAAATTCAAGCTATCGAATCATTTAATTTAGTTATTTCAGAATTATCTCAAAAGGGTAATCTGCTTATGCAGAATGGTCTTAATAGTCCTAGTCCATTTACTATATTTTTGGTTTTCAGCGCAGGACTTTTAACAAGTCTTGGGCCATGTTCATTATCATTACTTCCAGTAACAATTGCTTATATAGGCGGAACAGAGAAAAATAAATTTAAACTTATTAGTTTTTCAGGAGGTGTAGTTTTTTCGCTTGTTGCACTTGGGGCTGCGAGTGGATTGTTAGGCAAAATATATGGGCAAATTCCATCTTATTACACTTCATTTGTTGCCCTAATAGCAATAATAATGGGTTTAAATTTATTAGGAATTCTAAAGTTTCAGTTTCCGAATGGACCTGATATAAAAATAATTGAAGATAAAATACCAACATTTATAGCGCCTTTTGCCATAGGGACTACTTTTGGACTAGCTTCTTCACCTTGCATTACTCCAGTTTTAGCAACTCTTTTGGCTTGGGTATCGCAAGCTAAAAACCCGATAATATCAATTATTTTTTTATTTTTCTTTGGGATAGGCCAAGTAACCCCACTAATCATTGCAGGAGCTACTGCAGAAAACTTAAAGCAATTTTTAGCTATTAGAAAATTTAGTCAAATAATTCCGACTTTAAGTGGGATATTTTTAGTTTCCTTAGGGTTATTAAATTTATTTTCAAATTGGATTTAAATGATTATTTTTAAGAATCTAATTTTAAAAATATCAAGTTTAAGATTCGCTATATCGCTGATAATCTTCATTGCTATTGCCAGTGGAATAGGTACTTTTATACCTCAAGGTAGTAATAATAAATTCTATATTGATAATTTCGATAGAGCTCCCATTTTTGGATTTTTAGATGGAGAACAAGTCTTAAAACTTCAATTGGATCATATATATACAAGCTTTTGGTTTTTATTTACATTAATTCTTCTTTGCATTTCTCTGGCAGCTTGTAGTTTCAGGAGGCAAATTCCTTCATTAAAAGCTTCATTAAAATGGATTGAATATAAGAGCGAAAAAAAATTTAGCAAACTGCAACTAACTACAAGTCATCCAATTAATCAAGATGGAGAACATATATCAAAAGTAGATTTATTACTTAAAAAAAAAGGATGGAAAACATACAAATTTGATAGTCATATTTCTGCAAGAAAGGGGTTAATTGGAAAAATAGGTCCTTTAGTTGTACATATCGGATTAATAGTCTTACTTATAGGTTCAGCATATGGAAGTTTTACAAGTCAATCAAAAGAACAATATTTACTGCCTGGAGAAACTTTAGATCTTGTTAATGAGAGCACAAACTCAAAAGCCAATGTGAAATTAGTCGATTTTTCTATAGAACGTGAAAGTGATGGTGTGCCCAAACAGTTTATTTCAAAATTAAATTTTTCTTCTGAAGATCTAAATTTAAATGAAATAAAAACAACCAAAGTTAATCACCCAATCAGATTTAAAGGATTAACTATTTATCAAGCAGATTGGGCAATATCAAATGTTGTTTTAGAAATAGATAATATCCTTTATCAATTACAATTAAAGGAGATTCCAGAAATCGGTAATCAAGTTTGGGGAGTTTTAGTTGAATTAGGATCGGAGACTAAAAAAAATTTCCTTCTAACAATAGATAATGAAAATGGTCCACTTAAAATTTCAAATATAGAAAATTTTTCCGGGAATAATCTCTATATCAATGACGATCCTTTAGAAGTTAACTCTTCAAAAGTATCTCTGAAAAAAATAATACCCAGTAGTGGATTAATAATTAAAAATGATCCATCTATACCATTTATTTACTTTTCTTTTATCTTAATAATTTTTGGAACAATAATTAGTCTTATACCAACTAACCAATTATGGATTCTGGTAAATAAAGAATCACGAAGGTTATCTATTGGAGGCCTTAGTAATAAAAATCTAGTTGGTTTTAAAAAAGAATTTTTTAAATTATCAGACGACATAAAAAATTTTTAATTTCTTTTCTGCCCACTAAAAATATCTAACTGCATAGAAACATTCCCTCTGGGGTTAAATGCAGCATTTAAATGTATCCAGTGAGGTAAACCTTCCTTCACTAAATCATCCATAATTCTATTCACAACTTCCTCATGTGATATTTTTATATCCCTAAAATTATTAATATAAAGCTTTAAAGACTTCAACTCATAGACTTTCAAATTAGGTTGATAAATAATATTTAGCTTTGCAAAATCTGGATAACCAGAAAAGGGGCACTTACATGTAAATTCAGGTAACTGAATAGAAATTTCATAAATTCTTTTCTTATTTGGATTATCGAAACAAATTATTTTTGATTCCTCAATAATTCTTTCACCATATAGCGGTCTTTGAGTCGAATCTTCTATTTTAGCTGTACTCATTTTTAGTAGAACTTTTTTATTACACCTATATAAAAACTATATATAAAGATAAAAATTAGCAAAAGTATCAACAAATCTAAGTATTACAATTGACTAAGTCAAAAGATGTTAAATCTTATTTTTGTATCAATTATAACATTCATAATGTCCGCCGAAAGGTTTATATGTGTTTAGTTCACTGAAAAATTAATGGACATTTGTTTGATAACTATCGATAACAACTTAAATAAATCCCTTCAACCAAAAACTGCAATTGGAATGTTATGGCTTCAAACACACTTTGAGAATGATCAGTGGGAAGCGTTATCAAATAGTACAGTTATAATTTCTGAAGAAAATTCCCAACTATTAATCGAAGACGCCAAGAATGCAGGCCTTAATGTTGAATGTTTTTCTGATATTTCAATGTTGGATGTTTTCCCAAAAAACAATTAAAATAGGAATGTTCAATCTTTAATCATGAAGAAAATTGAAGCAATCATACGTCCGTTCAAGCTGGAGGATGTAAAAATTGCATTAGTAAATTCCGGTATTGTAGGAATGACAGTAAGTGAAGTTAGAGGTTTTGGAAGGCAAAAAGGACAAGTTGAAAGATATAGAGGTTCCGAATTTACTGTTGAATTCCTTCAAAAACTTAAAGTAGAAGTTGTCGTAGAAGATGAGAAGGTTAATTCAGTCATTGATGCGATTGCTGAAGCAGCAAAAACTGGAGAGATAGGTGACGGGAAAATATTCATCACATCAATTGATTCAGTTGTAAGAATTAGAACTGGCGACAAAGACGAAGAAGCTCTTTAATTCAAAGAGTTTCTTTTACTAAATTTTGTATATATTCACCATTAATACTTTTATTTGATTGACTTCCTAAGGTCATCCAAGCTAGATATTCATGATTCCCAGCAGGACCTACCAGAGGAGAAGCTATCAAATTCTTTATATTCCATTGGAAATTCTTAGCAGCATAGATAACAGACTCTATAGCCTCAGTATGAAATTTAGGATTGCGAACAACACCTCCTTTACTGACTTTATCTTTACCTACCTCAAATTGGGGTTTAATTAAAAATATTCCCTCAATACAATCACCTTCTAATAAATTACCAATAGATTGAAAAACTAACTTTAATGAAATAAAAGACAAATCAGCAACAACAAAATTTGGTAATTCATTACTTCTAGATAAAAGATCATTAGGTTTTAAATTTCGAATATTAGTTCGTTCAAAAAGTATGACTTTGGGATTTTTTCTGATCTTCCATGCAGTCTGTCCATAACCAACATCTATCCCATAAACTAACTTTGCTCCATGTTGCAATAAGCAATCAGTAAATCCCCCAGTTGATATTCCTGCATCAATACATATTTTATCTTTTACTTTAATTTCAAGTTTTTTAAATGCCTCCAATAATTTTTCACCTCCTCTTGATACAAACATTGGTTCGGAATCAATAAAAAATTCAGATCCAATTAATACTTGCTGTCCAGGTTTATCCAGTACTTTTCCATTGATATCTCTAACCTTTCCAGCAAGAATTAAACCTTGGGCTTTTTGACGTGTTTCACATAAACCTTTATTAAGAAGATAAAGGTCTAATCTACTTTTTTTAATCATCTATTCATCAATAAAAAAAGATTGAATAATGAACTTCTACAAGATTAAGATCCAAATTCTTTAATACCTTCTAATTTTAAATAAGAACTAAAAAATTACCCATTATTAACGAAAGGAATAAAGGAATAAATGCAAACATTTTTAAATTTAAGCTTTCTTAATTAACCAGAAAAATGTTACATAAGAAAATAATAGCTAGGCAAATATCTTCAATGGCAAGTACATCTTTAAGGTATAGAGCAATAATTCGATTTTGGTTATAAAGTTTAAATTGTTAATTAATAAAAATTGTGATCGAGCGTTACACATTACCCGAAATGGGGAAAATCTGGACTGATAGCGCAAAATTCCAGAGTTGGCTTAAGGTTGAAATAGCTGCATGTGAAGCAAATTTTTCCCAGGGAAAAATTCCTGAGAATGCCATGAAAGAGATACGTTCAAATGCAAAGTTTGATGAATCTAGAATTACAGAAATTGAGAAAGAAGTTAAACATGATGTCATAGCATTTCTTACAAGCGTTAATGAATTTGTAGGAGATTCTGGAAGATATATACATGTTGGTATGACCAGTAGTGATGTACTAGATACTGGCTTATCTCTTCAGTTAAAAGATTCTTGCGAATTGTTATTGGAAGAAATTGAGAACCTAGAAAATGAAGTCAGATTATTAGCAAGGAAGCATAAAAATACCTTAATGATTGACAGATCTCATGCAATTCATGGGGAGCCAATTTCCTTCGGTTTTAAACTTGCTGGATGGTTAGCAGAAATAATAAGGAACAAAAAAAGATTATTAACCCTGAAAGAATCTGTAGCTATTGGGCAAATAAGTGGTGCAATGGGAACTTACGCTAATATAAATCCCAAAGTAGAACAAATAACTTGTGATTTACTCGGCTTAAAGCCAGATACAGCAAGTACCCAGGTCATATCGAGAGACAGGCATGCAGAATATGTTCAAACTATTGCACTAGTTGGCGCTTCCCTAGATAGATTCGCAACTGAAATAAGAAATTTACAAAGAACTGATGTTTTAGAAGTTGAGGAGGGCTTTACAAAAGGGCAAAAAGGAAGTTCTGCCATGCCTCATAAAAGAAATCCTATTCGAAGTGAAAGAGTAAGTGGTTTAGCAAGAATTTTGAGGAGTTACGTCTTAACAGCACTGGAAAATGTCCCACTTTGGCACGAAAGAGATATAAGCCATAGTTCAAATGAACGTATCATGCTACCTGACGTATCAATCTGTTTGCATTTTATGCTCAGGGAAATGCAAGATATAGTAAGCAATTTAGAAGTTTATCCAAAAAATATGCTCAAAAATTTAAATATATATGGTGGTGTAATCTTTAGTCAGAAGGTTTTACTTTTGCTTGTAAAGAAGGGCTTGTCTAGAGAAAAAGCTTATAGCTTAGTACAAAAAAATGCGCATCAGGCCTGGAATACTCAGAATGGAAATTTCAAACAAAATTTAGAGAGAGATAATGAAATTATGAATTTTATTGATCAAAGTGACTTAGAAGAATGTTTTAATCCTTCAATTCATCTTAATAATTTAAGTGTAATATGGGAGAAGTTAGGTATCTAGGATTACTGAAAACCTTATCTAAGTTAAACCAGTGTTTTCAGAGGAATAATGACCAAAAACTTTAGGATTGAAAAAGATAGTATGGGAACAATAGAGGTTCCCATTGAAGCTTTGTGGGGTGCTCAAACACAAAGATCGATATTAAATTTTTCTATTGGAGAAGAATTAATTCCAATTGAGTTAATTTATTCACTGACCCTCATAAAAAAAGCTGCTTCAATTGCGAATTTCAATTTAGGTTTAATAGATAAAAGGAAAAAAGATTTGATTGTAGAGGCATGTACGGAAATACTTGATGGGCTTCACGATTCACAGTTTCCCTTAAAGGTTTGGCAAACAGGTAGTGGGACGCAAACAAATATGAATGTTAATGAGGTAATTTCAAATATTGCAGCTTTAAAAACTAATTCAGAGCTTGGTAGTCATCAACCAATTCATCCTAATGATGATGTAAATAAATCTCAGTCAACTAATGATACTTTTCCTGCTGCTATTCAAATATCAGTTGTTAATGAAATAATCAAAAATTTAGTCCCAACGATAAGAGAACTTACGAAGATCCTTGATAAAAAAAGTGAACAATGGAAAGACCTCATAAAGATAGGAAGAACCCATTTTCAAGATGCAGTGCCCCTTACTTTTGGGCAAGAAATATCAGGATGGTCGGAGCAACTTAAAGATGCTGAGAATGCAATTATTATAAGCCTGAATGAATTGTATTTTTTACCTTTGGGAGGAACTGCAGTTGGAACAGGGATTAATTGTCCAAAAGGATTTTGTGAAGAGTCTATAAAATTAATTTCCGATGATACTAATCTAATGTTCTATAAATCAAAAAATAATTTTTCTATCATGGCCTCGCATGATCGTCTTGCTCAAGTAATGAGCCAGATAAAAATATTAGCAGGTGCATTATTTAAAATTTCAAATGATATAAAAATTCTATCTTCTGGTCCAAGGTCAGGAATATATGAACTAATTATTCCTCAAAATGAACCTGGAAGTTCTATTATGCCAGGTAAAGTGAATCCAACTCAATGCGAAGCCTTATCAATGGTTTGTACTCAGATAATGGGTCTTGAATATGCAGTCTCAATGGCAAATTCTAGCGGCACTTTACAGATGAATGAATATAAGCCTCTTATTGGATTTAATATTCTCACAAGTTTAAAATTACTTAAAAAAGTAATAGAAAACTTCAGAATAAAATTAGTTGATGGGATGGAACCTAATCAAAAGAGAATAAAGTTAAATTTAGAAAATTCATTAATGTTGGTTACAGCCATAGTGCCAAAAGTAGGTTATGAAAAAGCAGCTGAAATTGCAAACCTTGCCTTCAAAGAATCATTAAATTTAAAAGAGGCAACAATTAAATTAGGCTATTTAAACGAAGATGAATTTGATGAAGAAATGAATATCAATTCAATGATTTGATTAAAAAAATTTAAAAATTATTGTCAATTCTTTTTGTCGCAGGATTAATATCTTCAGAGACTTTTATAAGATCATTAGATTCAGAAACAGGAAAACGATTAATAGCTTTTAATGCTAGCTTAGCTTTGCTTTTTAATTTATTACTAACACCAATACAGTATTGCACCTGAGAAAGGACATCAATTGATCTTCTAATAATCCTCACTACATCACCTTCATCTAATGAAGTATTAAAAACCAAATCTTTCCATTTTTTTCCTCTTGCCCATTCAGAAATAATTCCAGTCAACTCTGTTTCTAAATAGATAGGAATATCAATATTAAACTTATTTTGTTGAAAAGAGACTAATTTTCTTAAACCATCTAATTCATTAAAAACATCTAATACCTTTAAAGAAGGCTTGAAATTACACCAAAGATGAGGCCTCCTTACATCAACACATATAGCTTGAATAATTGCAGCTAACTCTGGAGGATCTAAATCGTCTAAATAACCACTAACTAAAACAAGACCAATCCATAATTCATTTTCACTTCTTATTGCACCAACTGTTTGTCCAACTTCTGTCAATTCCAAATCATTTAAACAACCAAAATGATTCAAAATTTTAATCAAATCAGTAAAAGTTCTCCAGTTATGATTTTCTTTATCCTCGAGAAGTTTTTTTCTAATATTTATTTCTTGTTCAACATCAATAATTTTTTTTCTATATTTCTTCAATTTCTTAGAGTCTCCAAATCTGTGTGCAGGATGATCAGTAATTGTTTCTTCTAAATTATTAATTTGTTGCTTTTGTGCCAAAACTTCCTTTGTCAAATCATAATGTGGAGTTTGTAAATCATTTTTTTTTGAAACTTCTAAAATTCGATCCGAATAACACTGCGACATATCATCTCCCCTAAATACCTCTCCAGAAAAATACATCTTTGGCACTTCAAGTCCTAAGACATCAATTGCATCCAAATCATTAAAAATACTTACTATGTATGAGGGTTTTATAAGAATAAATAAATTATCAATTGTCAAACACAATAAACTCTTAATTTTTTGGGATTCATATATTTTCTTACAAATTAATCCTGGAACAATTTTTCTTTTAATTTGGGGAGCTTTGATTGAAATTAAGCTTCCATCTTTAATATATGGAAGTGCATTGGTTATCTCTTCTGATAATTTTTCTGCTGATTGTTTTTCTAAAATTTTCAAGAGTCTTCTCTCTTCTTTAAGACGATTTTTTAACTTTTCGTATGCATCAAAATCTTTCCATGAAACGTTATATGTAATTTTTTTTAACTCAATTAAATCCTTATCTAAATTTTCAAGAATTATATTCTCACCTGATGATTCACCTAAATATAAAAAACTACCAAAACTTCTTTTGATTAATTCTTTAGACTTCTCTAAAGTATAACTTTGTAAAAGATTAAGTACCATTCCATAGCTTGGAGTGAATTGACTTTCTAGAGCATTT
Source organism: Prochlorococcus sp. AG-424-E18 (assembly GCA_003210155.1). Lineage (GTDB taxonomy): Bacteria > Cyanobacteriota > Cyanobacteriia > PCC-6307 > Cyanobiaceae > Prochlorococcus_A. The sequence goes on from QCNC01000014.1 coordinate 28,364, forward strand.
GGTTTGCTTATAGCCAGTGCACTTGCTTCTTTGGCACCTTCGAATCTTGTTTGTAATGTAACAACATATCCCTGGGTATCTTTTCCTCTTCTTCCTGCTCTTCCTGACATTTGCAAAAATTCACTGCTAAATAATAATCTATGACCATCATCTGTCCTTTTTGATAAAGAAGAAATAACAGTTGTTCTTGCGGGCATATTTATTCCTGCAGCAAGAGTTTCAGTTGCAAAAACAACTTTTATTAAACCTTGCTGAAATAATTCCTCAACCAATTCTTTCCATGCAGGCAATAATCCAGCATGATGAGATGCAATACCGCGTTTTAATGCCTCGCATTGAGATTTATCTTTAATTGCTTCCTTATTATTTTTAAGATAAACATCTAATTTTTGGGATATCATACTTGCTTCTGAATAACTGACTAAAGTTAAATCTTTAATATTCTCAATAGCCTTGTCACATCCTCTTCTACTAAAAATAAAATAAATAGCTGGCAACATATTTCGTTCAGCTAGTTTCGAGATCACAAAGTCAATTGAGGGAGACTTTGGTTGCATTATCCTGCCCACTTTTCCTCTTATTTTCTGCCCTTTAGGAGCTCTCCAAATTTTACAGTTTGGATGAATTCCATTACCCTTATTATTTAAAAGTGGATGGAGGCCTTTAACACTACAAAAAATAAAATCAAGTGGGACTGGTCTCTTATCACTATTAATTAGTACTGTGGGGCCATGAACTTTTTCTATCCAATTTTGCAATTGATCTGCATTGGCTATTGTGGCTGATAAAGCTATTATTTGAGTTCTAATAGGGCAATGGATTATAGTTTCTTCCCAAACTGTACCTCTTTGTGGATCATTCATATAATGACATTCATCAAGAATTACAGATTCTAAATTTTCTAAAGGATCATCAAATTCATCAAATTCGCCATAAAGCATGTTCCTAAAAATCTCAGTCGTCATGACTAAGATTGGTGCTTCTCTATTTATGCTTATATCACCAGTCAAAAGACCAACTTTATTCTCACCATATTGATTCGCAAAATCTCTAAACTTTTGGTTTGATAGGGCCTTTAAAGGTGTTGTATAAAAAACTCTGCTGTCATGAGATAAGCCTCTATATATAGAAAATTCACCTATTAATGTTTTACCAGAACCTGTTGGTGCTGTTAAAACAACAGAATTTCCGCTATTAATAGCTCTTATTGCTTCTAATTGGAAATCATCTAGCGGAAAGGGGAAATATTCCTCTAAATTAAGCAATAATTGTGATTGAAGAGAGGATGAGTTAACTTCTTAATATATGATCTATATAGATATTAATAAACAAAAAATACCTTGCAAACTTTAATAGTAAATCTAAATCTTTTTAATTAAATCCACTATATTTTATTTTGCCAAAATGAAAAAAGTAAAAGTTCCAAAAAATAGAATCCGTAAATTAAGAACATTTTCTTTAGGTAAAAAATCCTTCGAACTTCTAAGTTTAAATTCGCAAAATAAAAAACTTATAGACTTATGCAGTAATGATTATTTTGGATTAAGCAGGGACAAGGATTTAATAAAAGCTGCTTACCAAATAAGTTTATTAGAAGGCATTGGTTCAGGAAGCTCTAGGTTTATTACAGGTTCAAGACCAATACATAAATTATTAGAAACAGAACTTGCCAAGTGGCTTGATCAAGAGAAAGTATTACTTTTCCCAAGCGGATTTCAAGCAAATATAGCCGCTATCCAGGCTTTAGCAAACAGAAATAGTGTCGTAATAGCAGATAAATTGATCCATAACTCTTTATTGGTTGGAGTCAAAGCTGCTCAAGCAAAACTTTTTCGATTCTCACACAATAATTTAAAAGATTTAGAAGATAAAATTATTAAATCTAACCCCACAAAAAATTCCATTTTAGTTGTTGTTGAATCTCTTTATAGCATGGAGGGATCAATTGCTCCGCTCAGAGAAATAACGGAAATTTGCAAAAAAAATAGTGTTCAATTATTAGTTGACGAAGCTCATGCAATTGGGATATTGGGGCCTGAAGGCAGGGGTTTAAGTTTTAATTGTCGTTCAGATATAACTATGATTACTGGAACTTTTGGAAAAGCATTTGGAAGCGGTGGAGCTTTCATAGCTTCCAATTCAGAAATTGGAGAGTATCTTATCCAAACAAGTGGTGCATTTAGGTATACAACTGCACTTGCGCCATCTTTGGCTGCTGGGGCACTTGAAGGTTTAAAAAAAATTTTAGAAAATAAAGAATGGGGTAATGATTTGTTATCTTCTGCGAATGTATGGAAAGATGAAATTATTAAAAATTTTAGTTTTCCAGTTCAGGGAGATTCCCACATTTTATCAATTATTGTTGGCCAAGAAGAGAAAGCAATTTATCTACAAAAATATCTCGAAGAAAATGGGTTTTTAGCAATTGCGATAAGACCTCCAACTGTTCCAGTGGGGCAATCAAGGATCAGAATAACAATACGAAGAAACTTAGATTTTAATCTGCTAAATAATTTCATTGCAGTATTAAAAGAGTTTAAATGAAACAAATTATTACTCAACATGGATGGGGACTAAATAAATATTTCTGGGATGATTATAAAGTTGATTTTTTAAATAATAATTGGCATTGGCAAGATAATGAAAGGGGCTATTTTTCGACAAATAATTATCAAGCAAAATGGATTAAAAGCGAATCTAAAAAAGAAATCAGAATGACTTTATGCCATTCATTTGGTTTTCATTTAATGCCAAAAAAAATTTTAAAAGACGCAACTCATATTGTTCTTATAAATTCTTTTAATAATTTTCTTCCTTTAAGTAATAAGAGAAACTTTATTTTGAGGTCTTTAAAAAGAATGGAAGCAAAAATCATAAAAGATGAACCTAAGGATATGTTGAAAGAATTTATATATAGATCATTTATGCCAAATCATATGAACAATAGTTTTAAAAATATCTTTTATAAAAGTCTAGAGAGTTTAAATAAAACTCTTCTTTTAAGTGATTTAAAAGAACTTTACATCAATAGAGATTTTCCAGTATTTTTAAGAAAAGATTGCAAAATTATTTTTATAAAATCAGAAAATGATTTAATTCTTGACAACGAATCAAATAATAACTTTTTAGATTCCTTAAATAAAACACTTGAAAGGAAGCCAATTTTAATTAAATTAGCTCAACAAGGTCATTGCTTGAATAATTTAAATTTATACGAGATCTTACGTAATACACTTAACGATTGAAATGGATAGTAAAAAGTGGAATGAGAAAATACAAAATAATTTCAATGATGCTGCATATCGGTATTTAGAGCATTCATATATTCAGAAATTTTTTGCAAAAAAGATTGTTCATCTTATCAAAGAATTAAATCCCCAAAAAAAAGGTGAATGGATAGATCTAGGATCAGGTCCAGGACTATTAGCAGATGAAATAGAAAAAATTTCTTCCCAAAAAGTATCCAGAATTGATTTCAGCAAGAAAATGCTTCTTGAGAATAAATTATCTAGAAAAAAAATCTTATGGGATTTGAATAATGATTTACCTTCTGCAATAAATAACTGTTCTCTATTAACATCTAACTTTTGCATACATTGGTTAAACAACCCAGAAAAGATAATAAAAAATTGGTTTAGCAAATTAACATCTGGAGGTTTTTTAATCATTTCATATCCAACAAAAGATTGTTTTCCTGAATGGAAAGATACTTGTAGAAGAATTGATATTGAATATAGTGGTCTTAATTTCCTTTGCTCTAAGGAATTATTAAGAGATTTCAAATCAACTGAAATACATTATTCAAAACAGTTTAATTATCTTGAAAATTTTGAAGATGTATATAAACTTTTTAAAAGCATTAAAAATGTAGGAGCACAATCAACAAACTGTAAACGCAAAACAGTGAAAGAGTTAAAGGAAATGCAAAAGTTTTGGCCAAAGAATTACAATAATACAGTGAACCTTTCATGGCATATTGAGATTCAAATCATAAAAAAATTATGATTAGTAACAAAAATATTTTCAAATTTATAATTTGTGGAACAGATACTGATATTGGGAAAACTTTAATAAGCTCTTTTTTCGTTAAAGGATTAAATTCCTTTTATTGGAAACCTATTCAAAGTGGGATTGAATCGCAAACTGATAGTCAAACTGTTGAAAAACTTGCACAAGTAAGTAAAGAGAAAATAATCAAAGAAGCTTATGTCTTTACAAAACCTCTATCTCCGCATTGGGCTGCTGAAATAGATCAAAAAGCTATTAACTTTGACAAGTTGAGATTACCAAAAGTGCAAGGCTCCCTAATTGTAGAAACTGCAGGTGGATTAATGGTTCCAATAACACGCAATTTTTTGCAAATAGATCAAATAAAACAATGGAATCTTCCGGTAATACTTGTATGTAAGAGCTCACTTGGCACTCTTAACCATACCCTCCTTAGTATTGAAGCCTTAAGACGAAGAAATATTGAGATTTTAGGTTTAGTAGTCAATGGCGAAAAACACCTAGATAATCCAAAAACTCTAGTTGATTTTAGTGGTATTCCTCTAATTGCTGAATTTCCTTACATCAAAAAAATGGACTCAAATAATTTAGATATACTATGGAAAGAACTAGACATAAAGAATAAGTTAGTCTCACTATTAAACTCAAAAATAAATTAAATGAAATCTTTGGATTCAAAAACTCCAAATCAAGATTGGCACCCAAATATTTGGCCACCTTTTACGCAAATTAACAACAGCAATCCGCAGATAGAAGTAACTCATGGTAAAGATACCCTTCTTTTTACTAAAGATCCTGAAAAAGAACTAATTGATGCAATTAGTAGTTGGTGGGTAACTCTTCATGGTCATAGTAACGAATATATTGCGGATGCCATTTTTGATCAATCAAAAAAACTTGAGCAAGTTATATTTGCTGATTTCTTACATCCACAGGCAAAAAAATTAGCGGAAAGACTTAGTGAATTAACAAAACTAGAAAGATTATTCTTTTCTGATAACGGTTCTACTGCCGTAGAAGTCGCTTTAAAAATTGCCTTCCAATCCTGGCAAAATAGAGGAGAGACAAGAACTCAAATAGTAGCTTTTGATGGCGCCTATCATGGTGATACATTTGGCGCAATGGCTTTAGGTGAAAGAAATATTTTTAATGAGAATTTCGATAATCTTATGTTCCCAGTTAGAAGAGTCCCATGGCCTTCAACTTGGATGAACGATGAAGAAGTAGAAAATAAAGAAAATAAGGCGATCCAAAAATTAGAAACTCTACTTAAAACTCCCACAGTTGCAGTAATCCTTGAGCCACTTGTCCAAGGAGCAGGAGGGATGAATATGGTTAGGCCTCAGTTTATAAAAAAAGTTTCAGAAATTATAAAAAATAATAATTCTTTGTTAATTGCCGATGAAGTATTGACTGGGTTTGGAAGATGTGGAACCCTTTTTGCTTTTCAAAAGGCAAAAATCATTCCTGATTTAATAAGTATTTCAAAAGGTTTAACTGGTGGATTTTTACCGATGGGAATAACTTTATGTAAAGAAAAAATTTTTCAATCCTTTATTGATGATTCCCCAAGAAAAACTTTTTGGCATGGACATAGTTTTACTGCTAATCCTTTAGGTTGTGCTGCAGCAAACGCTAGCCTTGATTTATTAGAAAAAGAACCACAAAAATACCTTTCATTTGAAGAAAAACATTTATCTCATTTAACTAAATTTAAAAACTTAACTTATATAAAAAAGGTAAGGGTAGCCGGCACAATTGCTGCCTTTGATTTAGATGTTGGGAACAAAAAAGGTTATTTCAATAATATTGGGAAAGAAATAAAGAGTCTTGCAATGGAGCAAGGTTTATTCATTAGGCCCCTCGGGAATGTTATTTATCTCTTGCCACCTCTCTGTATAACAGATGATCAATTAGAAAAAAGTTACTGGATAATAAGGCAAATCTTAGACAATCTTTAGATAGAAATTTAAGGTCCTTGCAGTATTGCATTTTCCACATCTTCTCTATTAATGCAGTAGGAAAATAGTCTTTTAGTTTTTTGTCCTTCACTTTCCCATATAACACTTAAATCTTCTTGTTCAAAAATAATAGTTGCATTCCAATTAGAAAGTAACAGGTACCATTTAGATGGATTATTGACATCCTTTACAGCACCTAAATCAGTTAGCCACAATTCCAATGATTGAAGTGAATGTTGGTTAATGGGTTTTTTAGGAAGATTCACAAATTTTTTTAAAGTATCATTTTACTAACCAGGTTGGTATTGTATCTAATTCTTTGCCAGTAAAAGAGGCAATAAAAATTGAAAAAATCAAACTAATAAAAATGATAATAAATAAAAGAAATAACGAAAATAATTCCCCATTTGAAAAAGGTCTCCTATTACCTACTAAATTTTGATTATTTGAATCGATTATTAAATTATTGAAAACTTTAGTATTATTCTTACTTTTAGGTTTTTCTTTTAGTTTGTTATCGTATATTTTCCTTAAATTAGTATTATTCAAATTTTCATAAGCTTCCAAAACTTCTTGAAATTTACTTTTAGCATCGTCAATTTCTAAAGAAGTTGTATCAGGATGCAACTCAATGGAAAGTTTACAAAATGCCTTTCTTAATTCATGATTTGAGGCATTTTCATCTACACCTAAAATTTTGTAATAAGAAATTTTCCCTTTCAAAATAATCTTTTATTAATATTGTAATTCTAATAAATTTTTAATAAATAGAATGTATTTTATGAATGGTAAAAATTTATATTTATAACGAAATGAAAAAACAAAACATTCCAGAAGAAATTTTTTCCTTAATTACTGAAGAAGAGATAATTATGTTCCAAGAATTACAAATTAAAATTAAAGAATTAAATAATAAAACAAACTTAACGAGATTAATTAATGGTGATGATTATTGGGTATCTCAAGTTTTTGACAGCATTTGGCCCTTTAAAACTTTCCCGAACATTAATTTTGATAAAAAAAAATTTTTAGATATTGGATCCGGCTGTGGCTTCCCGGGTTTAGCTTATGCCATAACTCATCCTACTTCAGAAATATATCTAGTTGATTCTTCAAAAAAGAAAACAGATGCTCTAAAAATCTTAATTACAGAGATCAATTTCAAAAACAATATTCATGTAATTAATGATCGTATAGAGAACTTAGCCCATCAATCGTCAATGAGAAATAGTTTCCATATAGCTACTACTAGAGCAGTGAGTAATCCATCAACAGTTTCAGAATATATACTACCAATGCTAAAAAAAGAAGGGTTAGGGGTTTTATATTGTGGCAAATGGACTGATAAAGAAAGTAGAAATCTAGATAAAACTTTAGAAATATTAGAAGGGAAATTTAAAGAGAAAAAGAAGATATTGTTACCAAACAATAAAGGTACACGAAATATTATTATGATTCAACCAAAAAATATTTGCCCAAAAATCTACCCAAGAAAAGTTGGTAAACCTGAGAAAAATCCATTATGAAATTATTTTTTTGATAATCTTTTAGCAACCTTATCCCCAAACTTTTCTTTTAAAGTTCTCAATTTTCTAATAACTTTTTTTGGATCTATATGACCTTCTAGTACTTTCAATAATTGTACTTCAGAAACATCTGTATCTAACAAATTAGAGTTATTTCCTGGGAACCAGTGACTACCATTACCAAGCAATTGATATCTAGCTTTTGCAAACCCTTCCATATCCAACCAATCAGTTAAATTTGAAAGCCACAGCAGAACAGGAATATTTATATTACCAGGAGTATATTCCCAACTCGGTAAATTTCTATCCCAATTTTGATGCCACTCTAAACCCAAAGAATTAATTGATTCCTGTCTTAATCTATTTATTATCTTAGGAACATACTTCTCAGATTCTGATAACAAAGAGACAGCTTCTAAATGCAAATCAAAATCTGCCTCTTTTTCAATACCCACACTAAGAGTATGGACATTTTGATTTCTTAAGCAAAAAAGATCGTTAAAAACTATAGGATGAAGTGGTTTACAAAGTTCCAACATTTTGTCTGATGGAGTATGAAGATGTCCCCCTTTATCAGTGGGACTTATTATAAAAACCCCAAGATCATACTTATTTGCCAAATTTATAACCTTTGTATTTTCTTGATTGATGAAATACCAGTGCAAATTTACATAATCAAAAAAGTTTGATGATATAGCCTTTTCAATGAGTGAAGATTTTCCATGAGTTGAAAATCCAATAAAGCCAATTAAATTTTCTTTTTGCAAATTTCTTAAAATGTCAATACAACCTCCATCTTTAACAGCATGATGTAAATGTTCATCTGTATTAATGCCATGTATTGCTAACAAATCAATTCTTTTAACTTTTAATTTTTCAATACTTGTCATAATATCTCTCTTAAAAATTTCTGGATCGCTATTTGGGGGAATCTTAGTTTGAATAATGTTTGGAATTTTTTCTATATTTTTAAAAGCCATTCCTAATTGCACCTCAGAAGTCCCATAATACTTAGCAGTTTCGACATGACTTAAGCCATATTTATTTGCTAGATTTAAAATATTTTCTACTTTATTTTGCTCTTCATTTGAAATTTCAGAAAAGTCTAATTGTTCCCAACTTTTTTGAAATCTCATGCCACCTAGAGATAAAATAGGGATCTTCAGATTGGTTCTACCAAATCTCCGATATTGCATCTTTTAAAAAAATTAATGCTTATTCATTCTTGGTGGTTTTCCAAATGATTGAAACATGTCCCTATTGAGGCTATTCTCTAAATCATTTAATTCTTCAAAATTGACCCAATGAATACAATCAACAGGGCAAGTATCTATTGCCTCTTGTATAACATCAACACTATCCCCATCTTGTCTTATTGCTCTACTTCTACCATGAAAATCGTCAACTAAGAAAGTATTTGAAGCAACGTGTACACAATATTGACAACCAATACATTTAGCTTCATCAACCCAAACAGCTTTTTCAGCTAATTGACCACCTAAAACTGGCTCAAATCCTGAAATTTCAATATTTTCTCCAAGATTATCGAATGGATCGGTTAAATCCATGATATGAGATTAGTTATCCCACTTGGTTAAAACCAATTCGATAGAGCCATCATTTTGGTTTTTTTGTTCTACGATTTGATAGCCATCCTCTTTTGTTTTGGAAATAATTGTTTCGTAGGCATACATTTGAGTAACTTTAGAGATAAATCTTTCTACTGGAAGCTCAAATTTCCACAGATCTAGATCAGTAACTAATTCATATGAATTTGAAGTATTATCCCATTTAAATCCAACTTTAGTGTCTCCAGGAAGATTCATACTTATATCAACAGCTGTGTATTTACCCTTATAGCCTTTAACAAACTTTTGTTCTTGGTTGATCATGTAACCAAGGTTATTTAAGGCTTTAATTAATGGCTCTGCATCTTTGAGCTGAGTTTTAATCGTACTAAAGTGTGACATTAGATTC
>QCNC01000015.1 GCA_003210155.1 Prochlorococcus sp. AG-424-E18
ATTTGGTGCTGCCAAAATAAGTTTGGAAGGGGTCGAGAAAATTAATAAAAAAATTAACGATAAAGTAAAAGCTGAATTGTTAATTTACCAAAAAAATAAACTAGAGTCCCAATTAAAAACAGGAGATTATAAAGTTACTCTTTTTGGAGCAGGTTCCTCAGGAAAAACATCTATAGCAAGATCTTTATTGAAAAATATTGTCGGACAAACTTCAGCAAAAATAGGTACAACAAAGCAAATTAATAGCTATAAAATTCGTATACCAATTTTAAAAAGAAACATTAATATAGTTGATACTCCGGGTTTATTCGAACCATCTAAATTAGGAGAAGAAAGAGAAAAAGCAACCATTATACAAGCAACAAATTCTGACTTAGTTCTTTTTGTGTTAGATCAGGACATAAATAAATACGAAAACTATTTAATTAAAGAATTATTAAAATTAAGGAAAAAAATAATAATAGTTCTAAATAAATGTGATTTGAGGTCTAGAGATGAAAATAACCTTATCAAAGAAAATATAATTTCTATAACTTCCGCTAGAAAAAATAAAATTTCAGTTGTACAAACAATTGCAGTCCCTCAAAAATCTCCCTATACAAAATCAGATGCTTTAAATTTAGTTCCAGAGGTAGGAAGTTTATTTAGAGAAATAATTGAAACCCTCGATAATAATGGTGAAGAGTTATTGGCGGATAATATTCTTTTTCGCTCAAATAAGTTAGGTATTAAAAGTAAAAGTTTCATACAAGAACAAAGATATTTAATGTCAAATAAAGTGATTAATAAATATATGTGGATAACAGGAGGAGTAATACTAGTTAATCCACTACCAGCTGTTGATTTTCTTACTACTACCTCCGTAAACCTTCAAATGATAATGGAGTTATCAAAAATATATGAAATAAAGCTTTCAAAAAAAGATGCAAAAGATTTGGCGACTTCATTGCTAAGCGCATTGGCTAAACAAGGAATACTAAAAGGGGGTCTCGCCATTCTTTCTCCTGCTTTAGCTACAAGCTTGACTAAAATAATATTATCTAAATCTATACAATCAGTTACAGCAGGCTGGTTAATAAGAATAGTAGGACTAAGTTTGATTGAATATTTTAAAAATGGTCAGGATTGGGGAGATGGAGGAATTCAAGAAGTAGTAGATAAGATTTATAGAATAAGTAAAAGAGAGGATATTTTAAAAAATTTCGTAAAAGAAGCTATTTCAAAAATTGAAATGAAAAAATATTATAAATCAAATAAAAGTTTGCCTCCATTTACTAATTAATATTGGATAATTGATCATTTAGATAAGTTCTGAAATCAAAGATAGTTATTAATAGTAAATAAGCAATGCAAATAGCTATAGAGATAAACCCTGTTACTATTGCAATAATTTTTGGTCTACCCGTATTCATTAGTTATGCATCTAGAAGTCTCAAAAGTTCTTCAATATGAGAATCTTTTGTATTGTAATTTCCCATGACAACACGTAAAAAATATTTACCTTTAAATTTTGGTCTAGAAAGCATAAAATTATTGTTAATTAGTTCATTTACTTTAGTTTGAGTCCATGCATCAGAGTCTTTTGGCTCAAGTTTATTTGGTAAGAATGAAACAATATGAAGAGGACCTGAATATACATCGAATTTATCTTTACTAATATTTTTTACAAAAAAGTCTTTTCTTCTAATAGATGATTTTAATATATTCTCTATTCCTTTGAGACCTAAAAAACGTAATCCAAGCCATAGTTTGATAACCTCTGCAGGTCTAGAACCTTGTATACCTATTTCTCCTCTATTTATAATATTTTCCTTAGATGATATATATGGTAGTCCAGTATTAAAAGTATTTTCTAAAGTACTCATATTTGAAACCAATAACAATGATGAAGTCTTTGTAATGCCAATAATTTTTTGTGGATTTATCGTTATCGAATTAGCCTGATTAATATTATTTAGACCTTCTATTGGAATAGAAGTTATAGCAAATATCCCTCCAATTGAACCATCAATATGTAACCATATGTTTCTTTGTTTACAGATTTCACTTATTTCTTTAATAGGATCAATAGCTCCTCTAACAGTTGTCCCAAGGGTGGCAACAATAGCAAATATTTTTTTATTTTCTATTGAACATTTATCTAAAGAGTTTCTCAGATCGTTTATGTCCATTCGACCTTGATTATCAGTTTTAATCCTGACAAGATTCCTATTATCAAGCCCCATAACTCTTATACATTTAACGAAAGAAGAATGAGCATCTTCACTAACAAGTAATACAGAATTAGGATTTGTACCTAATCCAGCATTATTTCTAGCTGCAATAAGTGCATTCAGATTACTTAATGTACCCCCGCTAGCAGCTATACCTCCTGAGAACTCATTAAACCCTATTTTCTTGGCAAACCATTTGCATAATGATTCCTCAAGCAAGGTTACACTTGGTGATAACTCGTAAGCGAGAAGATTATTATTTAAACCAGCAGCAATTAAATCTCCCAAAATAGAGAAAATTAAAGGTGGGGGATCAAGGTGTGCTAGTGAGCCAGGATGAACAGGATTAAATGAATTATTCAAAAGAGATTCAATCTCAGAAAACAAATCTTCCTCAGAGTTACCATCTTCCGCAGGCATAATACAATTGAAACTCTCATCAAAAGGTAAAGGACCATTTTTATCAGCTTTAGAGAACCAGTCACAAAGAGTTTGACTTGCTCTATTCAGAAGAGTAATCAATTTGTCATTAGTCCCTAAATTTGATGGGAAATATATATCTTTATTATTAATTAAATCTTCAGCCATCAGATAAGATATCTAATAATAATTCTATTCTCAATCTTGGTAAATGAGATATATTTTTGAAAATGGAAATAGTAATGAAGATGACCCAAAAAAAACAAATAATTCAAAATACACTCTGTGGATGAATTCGATATTAAGAAGATCCAATGAAATTGGAAAAGTTGAGCTACCAATCTGTTCAATAATTTTAGATGAGAGAGGAAGATGTATCGGGAGAGGAGTTAACAAAAGGAATATAAATAAAGACCCATTAGGTCATGCTGAGATAATGGCACTTAAGCAGGCATCTCTAATAAAAAATGATTGGAGATTTAATGAATGTACTATTATCACAAATTTAGAACCTTGTACTATGTGTTCCTCTGCACTTATTCAAGCACGGATGGGTAAAGTTATTTTCGGGGCTTACGATAAGAAAAGAGGTGGATTGGGGGGTTCAATTGACCTATCAAAACATGAAAGTGCTCATCACAAAATGGAAATAATTGGAGGTATCCTAGAAGAGGAATGCAGTCAAATTTTACAGATTTGGTTCAAAAAGTTGAGGACTCAAAAATAGAAAATTTCTTTAGCTCAGTATCAAATAGGTTTAATAATCTATCAACATTCTCCTCACATGAATTAAAACCCATTAGTCCTACACGCCAAACCTTCCCGGATAATTCTCCAAGTCCATTTCCTATCTCAATCCCAAAGTCTTTTAAAAGATGATTTCTAAAACCATCCCCATCAACTGCTGGAGGTATTTTAACTGTGGTTAAAGTTGGCAATCTATAATCCTCTGATACATGTAATTCCATTCCAAGACTTTCTAAACCATTCCACAATTTCTTTGCATTAATATTATGTCTATTCCAAACATTTTCTAAACCCTCATTCGCAATTAATCGTAAACCTTCACGAATCGCAAAATTCATGTTTACTGGAGCAGTATGATGGTAAACACGATCAGAACCCCAATACTTATTTAATAGAGATAAATCTAAATACCAGTTAGGTACTTTTGTTTTTCTTGAACCTAGTTTTTCTTCAGCTCTTTTATTCATTGTAAAAGGGCTTAATCCAGGGGGACAACTTAATCCCTTTTGACTACAACTGTATGCTAGATCAATTTTCCATTCATCTATCAATAATTCTAAAGCACCAAGTGAAGTAACAGCATCAACTAAAAACAAGCAATTATTTTTTCTACAAATATCCCCAATACCATCAAGAGGTTGTAAAACACCACTTGATGTTTCAGCATGGACAATAGCAAAAATAGCAGGTTTTTTTGTCTCTATTTCATACTTAATTTCCTCATAAGTAAAAGCTTCACCCCATGGTTTTTCAATAAAGGAAACTTGAGCTTTATATCTAGTTGCCATATCAACTAATCTATCTCCAAAATATCCTTTTTTAGCAATAAGAATTTTTTCGCCTTCTTCAATAAAATTAGCTATTGAAGCTTCCATCGCTGCACTGCCAGTGCCGCTCATTGGGAGTGTAAGACGATTATTGCACTGCCAGGTATACCTTAAAAGTTGCTGAACGTCAGACATTAATGAGATATATGCCTCATCTAAATGACCAATAGGATTTAAAGAAAGAGCACTTAAGACTTCTGGATGTGCGTTTGAAGGTCCAGGTCCTAATAAAAGTCTAGAGGGAACATAAGTCTTTGAAAAATGAGATAAATTCTCTTTATTTAAAGCCGGAATAACTTTTGCTTCTGTCAAAGCATTACATTCAATTACTTTTAAATTAGACTAATATCGTCGCTTAAGCGATATTTTTTTATAGAAATTAATTCAATTTAAATATTTAAGTAAATAATTATTAAAGTTATGAGTTGAAACACTCAAAGAAGACATCTAGTGTTGGGAAAAGTTACGGTTGATACATAATAAGAAGCATCAAGTTATTAATTTCATATAAGGTATCTCAAAAGTTATGTCTAAGTCTCCACAAGATGTTTTAAGTCAAATTAAGGATGAAGGGATTGAACTCATTGATTTAAAATTCACAGACATCCATGGTAAATGGCAACATTTAACTCTTACATCAGACATGATAGAAGAGGATTCATTTACAGAAGGTCTAGCATTTGATGGTTCATCAATAAGAGGTTGGAAAGCAATTAATGCCTCCGATATGTCAATGGTCCCCGATGCAAGTACAGCATGGATAGATCCTTTTTATAAGCATAAAACTCTAAGTATGATTTGCTCAATCCAAGAGCCTAGAAGTGGAGAGCCTTATGATAGATGTCCAAGATCTTTAGCTCAAAAGGCTCTAAAGTACTTAGAATCTACAGGCATTGCTGATACAGCATTTTTTGGACCGGAACCAGAATTCTTTTTATTTGATGACGTGAGATACGATTCAAAAGAAGGTTCTTGTTTTTACAGTGTAGATACAATTGAAGCTCCATGGAACACCGGAAGAATTGAAGAAGGTGGAAATTTAGGATACAAGATTCAATACAAAGAAGGTTATTTCCCAGTTTCTCCAAATGATACTGCGCAAGACATCAGATCTGAAATGCTACTTTTAATGGGTGAATTAGGCATACCTACAGAAAAGCATCACCATGAAGTTGCTGGTGCAGGTCAACACGAGCTTGGAATGAAATTCGATTCATTAATAAATTCTGCTGATAACGTAATGACTTATAAATACGTTGTCAGGAATGTTGCTAAAAAATATGGGAAAACTGCAACGTTTATGCCCAAACCTGTATTTAACGATAATGGAACTGGAATGCATGTTCACCAAAGTTTATGGAAGAGTGGTCAGCCGCTATTTTTTGGTGAAGGAGCATATGCAAATTTATCTCAAACTGCAAGATGGTATATCGGAGGCATACTTAAACATGCTCCATCATTCTTAGCATTTACTAACCCAACCACAAATAGTTATAAACGATTGGTTCCAGGATTCGAAGCACCTGTAAATCTAGTTTATTCTGAGGGTAATAGATCAGCTGCAGTAAGAATACCTTTAACAGGTCCAAGCCCTAAAGCTAAAAGATTAGAATTCAGATCAGGTGACGCACTTGCAAATCCTTACTTAGCATTTTCTGTAATGATGCTTGCTGGCATTGATGGAATTAAAAATCAAATTGATCCTGGTGATGGAGTAGATGTAGATTTATTTGAACTTCCAGCTGATGAACTTGCAAAAATTGATACAGTACCTTCATCTCTAAATGATTCACTTAATGCACTAAAAGCAGATAAGGATTATTTATTAGCTGGTGGAGTATTTACTGAAGATTTTATTGATAACTTTATCGATATAAAATACGAAGAAGTACAACAACTAAGACAAAGACCTCATCCACATGAATTCTTCATGTATTACGATGCATAATTAAATAAAACTTATAAGTTTAATTTAATCAATTTGAGAAATATCACAAAATATTCTCAAATTGATTTTTTTTTTGTTGGAATGTATATATATAAATCGAAAAATGGCTAGAGAATCTATTACAAAAATTGCATATAAAACGCTACAACAGAGTAAAAGCATTGCAGGTTTTGCTCACAAGCAGATTAGTTCAAGATTAATGAATTTTATTCTTCCCGATTCGAGGCTTGAAAATTTTGATATAGATAAGGATCTATTAATGCAAATCCAAATTTCAATGGATAATTTAAGAGAAGAAGATTGGAATGATGCAGAAAAAAATATATATCCAAAAAAATTATTATTTGACGAGCCATGGCTTAGATATCTAACTCAATATCCTAAAATTTGGATAGATATGCCTAATACATGGGATAGACGCAGAAAACAAAACTTTGATGATCTTCCAAAATCAATTGATAAAGATAACTATCCTCAATATTATTTGAGAAATTTTCATCATCAAACAGATGGTTATTTATCAGATTTTTCAGCAAGCATTTATGACCTACAAGTAGAGATACTTTTCAATGGAAGTGCTGACTCAATGAGGAGAAGAATAATTAAGCCAATAAAAGAGGGACTTAAAAATTTTAGTGATAGAAAAAAAAGTTCTATAAAAATACTTGATGTAGCTACAGGATCAGGAAGAACATTAAAACAATTAAGGGCAGCATTTCCTAAAGAAAAAATTACAGGAATTGATTTATCTGATTCATACTTAAAAGAGGCAAGTAGATATATTTCAGATTTAGATGGAGATTTAATTCAGCTAATAAAAGGAAATGCTGAAGAATTACCTTTTGAAAATGATAATTTTCAATGCATTTCTTGTGTTTACTTATTTCATGAATTACCTAGAACAATTAGAGCTAAAGTATTAAATGAATTTTTTAGAGTCCTTGAACCTGGTGGGATATTAGTATTAGCTGATTCAATTCAAATAAGTGATTCACCTGACTTTACATCCGTAATGGAAAACTTCTATAAATCATTTCACGAGCCTTTTTATTGTGATTACATAAAAGAGGATATTGATTCAAAAATGGAGGAACTAGGGTTTAAAGATGTAAAATCAAACTCCTTTTTTATGACCAAAGTATGGTCTGCTGTAAAGTAATTAAAAACTTCCATGACCCATTGGGATAAAGAAACTATTCAGCTTGTTCAAAGTCTTAATGATAAATTAAAGATTGATCATTCTAAATGGCATAAAGACAAAGGAAATAAATATAAACGAGCTGCAGAACTAATTTCGGCTGGATTATGCCATTTAATTATTTCTTGCAATGAAAAGGAAACTATTGAGTATATAGAAGAAAGTATTAAATGGTTAAAAGAAATAAATGTAGATCAACCTTGCCCTAGTAAAAATCATCTTTTTAAAGCCAACTGAAGCCTATTACCTTTACTACTCCATCTAATATCATCAAAACATTCATTAATAATGTACAGGCCACGGCCATTTACACTACTTATTTTTTTTGGTAATTTGTAGTCTCTTTTTTTTATTTCTAAACCATTACCTTGATCTTGAATTTGCCAAACACACCAATTAGGAGTAATTATTCTTCTTACTCTAATATTTTTTTTAGGATCTAATTTATTTCCATGTTTTACTGCGTTAACTAGAGCTTCATGCAAACCAAGTTTTATAAGATAGCTTGATTGAGAATTTTTAATTGGTTCTAATAATTGATCTACAAATTCATTTAACTGTAATGATGATTCGAATTCGTAGTTTGACCAGTTAATTTTTGGTCTTTTAAAAAATCTTTTTAAAATATTTTTGCCCCGGAATAAGGACATAATAATATTTTTATACTGTCTTAATTTTAACTTATTAAATACCTCAATTTAAATAATATTATTGTGTCTCTTTGAAATAGCAGGATGCCGTAGGATGGAATCCATAAGTCTTACTCCTCTTAGTTGATTTATTAAAGGCATATGTCCATCAGGAGCATCCAATGACCAGCAAAAAGATCCAGGATATCTGGTCCATAATCCCTCTTTTTTCCACCCTATTTTCGGCCACATTAATTCATATTTTTTCCCTACTGATTTTAATATCTTTGCTTGAATTGAAAATCCAAATCTACCAGTAGAATATATAGTCCATAATCTATCTATTGTTTCTAGATCTTTTCCTGACATATTTTTAACTTCACTGTAGAAAACATATCCACGTTTTTCAGCTAATTTTCCAGCTAATTTTCGTAAGTAGGAACTTGTTAATCTATCTGCATCTTCAAATTTTTGCTCAACTAACATCACTTGTAAATCATCATAATTAATATCAATATCTGAATAGGTATTAAACCAATTATTGAATTTAGAGTTTTCAAAGAATTCAGGCTTAAATTTTTTTAAAACTTGCAATATCCAACCAGCAGCCCAATCATCTCCTTCACTATCAAACATATCAAACAGTGATGTGCCAAGATTAAAAATATTTTCGACTTCAGATTCTATTTGAGTTAATGAATTTATTCTTTTTCTTTGATTGTAATCTACAAATTTTTTTATAAGATCTAATGTAGCATTACTATTGTTATCCTGTTCTTTGTTATTCATTTTAAAAAATCAATCTAAAAAAATAAAAACTATCCATGTATTTCAAAAGAAAAGAACTAGAGAAATTTAGATGTTTTAAAGGACCACTTATAGATGTTAGGAGCCCGAGTGAATATTATAAAGGACATTTGCCTAATTCTATTAATATTCCAATATTTGATGATGATGAGAGATCTATAATTGGTACAGTTTATAAAAAAGAAGGTAGAAAAAAAGCAGTCATAGAGGGATTAAAATTTATTGAAAAAAACATGGAATTACTTCTTGATAATTTATTCAAGGGTATTGAGTCTTATACAACCATTCCTAATAAAAATAATGAATTATTTATCAGGATATATTGCTCTAGAGGAGGAATGCGTTCACAAAGTATTGGATGGTTATTAGATAAATTTAAATTAAATATTGTTACACTTAATGGCGGATACAAAATATATAGAAGATGGGTATTAGACAGTTTTTCAAATAAATTGGATTTGGTAGTTATTGGAGGGAAAACAGGAACAGGGAAGACAAGATTATTATCATTACTTGAGAAATATAAATATCAAACTATTGATCTTGAAGCATTTGCTTGTCACAGAGGAAGTACATTTGGAGGTTTAGGAATGAAAAAACAACCTTCAAATGAACAATTTGAAAATATAATTGCAGAAAAATTAAATTCTTTTAAATGTTCTAATAATATTTTTGTAGAAGCTGAAAGTGCAAATATAGGTAAATGTAAAATTCCTCATGAATTCTTCAATCAGATGAAAAACTCTAAGAGGATTGAAATTATAAGGAGCGAATCTAACAGGTTAGATGAGTTAATAGATACTTATAGTGTATTTAAAAAAGAGGAACTCCAAGAATCAGTACTAAGGATAAAAAAAAGACTAGGACCGCAAAGAACAAAAATAGCTCTTGAATCAATTCATAATGAGAAATGGGACATAGTTTGCAAATCAGTTTTAGATTATTACGATAAGTGTTATGAATACGAAAAAGTTGGCAAAACTAATATTGAGTTATTAGATTTAACTGATAAAAAATATGATGAAAGTATCCTAGAGTTAATAAATAATGTTTTATAAAATAATTACAAACGAATGTGAAAAATATTTCCTAAGATAAAAAATTATCAACCGAATATTATGACAACAAATAAAACTGCAAAAATACAATTTTATGAAGGAACTGATGAACCAGTAGTTCCTGAAATAAGACTCACAAGGAGTAAAGATGGTACAACAGGACAAGCATTATTTTTGTTTGAAAAACCTCAGGCATTATCTTCAATTACAGATGGTGAAATCACAGGTATGCGAATGATTGATTCCGAAGGTGAAATTTTAACTAGAGAAGTTAAAGTAAAGTTTGTTGATGGAGAACCAATATTTTTAGAAGCGGTTTATATTTGGAAGAACACACCAGACTTTGATAGATTTATGAGATTTGCAAATAGTTATGCCAAATCAAATGGATTAGGATATTCTGAAAAGAAGTAGAAAATTATGAAAATTGAATAGTTCATCATATTTCAAGTTAGTAGTAATATTAATCACTTTATTAATAGTATGGACTTTAAGGGATTTTCTCCTACTAATAATTTGTTCTTTAGTAATTTCAAATATTGTATGTAATTTATGTAATCAAATCCAAAAAGGTTTGAAAATTCCTCGATCGATTTCTTTGTTTATTGTCTTAGCCGTCATATCAGTAATAATATTTACTATTTTTATTCTTGTATTACCTCCCTTTATAAAAGAATTTAATGAAATACTAGTTGACATTCCAAATGGTTTATCAAAAATAAATATATTGATCAATACAAATCTGAACAAATTTAATAGCTTATTTTATGGCGAACAATCAGAAAATGTTATAGACATATTCAGTCTAATAAATAATGTAGTTACCATTCCAGATGTCTCAACTTTTGCAAAAGCTATTCAAGAAAGTTTTAAGAATTTAATTAGTATTGCGGGGAATCTAGGTTCAGGTCTTTTGAGATTAATATTCGTATTAGCAGTGAGTTTGATGATTACTATTGAACCAAAACAATATAAAGAAAATATTCTTTTATTGATACCAAAAAATTACCGTAACAAATTTAGAAATATTCTGGAAAAATGCAATATTGCATTAGCAAATTGGACCTTTTCTATGGTCATAAGCTCATTATCAGTAGGTTTATTATCATTAATAGTTTTATCTATATTAGATGTCAAATACGTTGTCTCAAATGCTTTAATAGCTATGGTTCTTAATATAATTCCGAATATAGGTCCAGTTATTAGTGGTATATTTCCAATCTCAATTGCACTACTAGATAATTTTTGGAAACCATTGGCAGTTTTAGGATCATATGTAATCATTCAAAATATTGAAAGCTATATAATAATGCCATCTATAATGAAGAAAAAAGCAAACCTGCTTCCTGGTTTGACATTAATATCACAATTTGGATTTACCTTCATTTTTGGTCCATTAGGCTTAATACTATCTCTTCCATTAGCAGTAGTTATACAGGTTTTAATCAAAGAATCATTTAAAGATATTTAAAAACTAGTTAATTAATTTTTTATATAAATATGGGTAGGAAAAAAGTATAAAGATAGCTAAGGGATGCTTACTTATAGCAAAATATAGAGAACTAAAAGTAAAATGATCAAATAATATTCTTAGCTCAGTAGAAAGATCTATTAAAACTAAAGAAAATAAAATTATCAAATAGTAATTCAATTTCATAAAATTAAAAGCTTAAGCTCAGTCTTTAAGCAACAACGATGGAGCCAATAAAATACTTGAATAACTTCCAATAATAATTCCTAATGATAAGGCCAAAGAAAACCAAAACAGCGAATAAGATCCAAACAAAATTATGCTTAATAAAGGGATTAGGGTTGTAATACTTGTAAAAGTTGTTCTCCTAAATGATTCGTTTACTGATAATTGAATAGTTTCGTTATAGCCTTCTTCCTTTGATTTTAAATTCTCACGAATTCTATCAAAAATAACAACAGTATCATTTACAGAATAACCAGCAATAGTTAACAAAGACACTGCAAATAAACTATTTACCTCGACAGATAATATAATTCCTAACCAGGAAAATATACCGAAAACAATTAATAAATCATGGAATAAAGCTAATAATGCAAAAAATGCATATTTTTTATCAAACCTAATAGTTATATATAAAGATATTGAAATTAAAGAAACTAACAATGAAGTAACACAATTGGTAAGTAATCTTTTCCCAAGCTTTGGACCTATTAATCTTGAATCCTTACTCTCATAATTTAGAGGTCCAATAATATTATCAAGATTAGTAATTAGATTATTTGATTCTTCGATACTCAAATAAGGTGTTCTTATTGAAATTAATTTATTATTATTTTGGAATTGTAATTTAATATTATTTATAAAGTTTTTATTACTAGAGACCTCTCTTAAATTTTCTAAAACTGAATCAGGGGAAAGATTAGAACATTCTTCTTTACAAACTCTTTCTATTCTTAGTTCATTTCCTCCAACAAAATCCATCCCTAAATTTATAGGTTTCTTATAAGGAGTATTAAAAGTTGAATATAAAATTCCTAAAAGACTTAACAAAATAAGAAACGTTGAAAAACTAATTATCTTTCTTTTATTTTTTATTAGTTGAAGATTGTATTTCATTTGAAAATTAGAAACAAAAAATTTAATTTGAAAAAATATTCTTGGGTAGATAGAGATTTTTTTGTCTTAAAGATTGATATGTTATAAAAAATCTCAAAATAGTTTTAGAACAATTTAATGAGGTAAACAAGCTTATTAGAACTCCAATACCTAATGTTGCCGCAAAACCTTTAACAAAATTTGTTCCTAATAAAAACAATACAAAACAACTTAGAAGAGTTGTAATATGACCATCAACTATGGATGAATTAGCTCTTTGAAAACCGCTATCAATAGATCTTGTAAGAGTATTTCCATCATATAATTCTTCTCTAATTCTCTCAAATATTAGAATATTTGCATCAACAGCCATACCAATGCTAAGTATAAGCCCAGATATTCCAGGTAAAGTCAAAGTTACAGGAATTAAAGAATATAGGGCTAAGTTAAAGAAACCATAAAGTACTAAAGATATAACTGAAACCATACCTAGAATTCTATAATTAAGAATCATAAATATCCCAACAAAAATTAATCCACTAATAGCTGCATAAAGACTTTTTAAAATATTTTTGGATCCCAATAAAGCACCTATAGTGTTAGTTTCTACTATTTCAATTGGCAATGGTAATGAGCCCCCTTTGAGTTGAACTTCTAATTCTCTAGCATTTTCAGCACTAAAATTACCGCTTATTGTTGCTGATCCACCTGTAATGCCAGTACTAGCAAACTGACTACCAACACTAGCTTCACTTATTGATTCACCATCTAGAATGATTGCCAATAGTTGATTAGTGCCAGCAATTGACTTTGTAATTTCTGCAAACTTTTCACCTCCTGAATTACTAAAAGTTAATAAAACTTCCCAATTACTATTTGTTTGTTCTTGTCTCCTTCCTGCGTTAATAAGATCCTTTCCAGATAAATCTGTTTTAATAAATAAATTTATAATTTCTTTATCAACATATTTTTTGATTTCAATTAACTTCCCATATAAATCATTACTAGTAGATGAGTAATTCAATTCTTGCTCTATATCTTTAAGATCATCTTGAATAACTTTTAAGAAATTATCATCATTTTGATTTTTTTCTGCAAAGGAATATTGTTCAATTAATTCTTTAATACTCAATCTCTGTAGTTGCAGGGTTTTTAAATCTGTTGATGTGCCTTCTTTTTGGGTTCTAAATTCTAATAAAGCAGTCTTACCTAATACCCTTGAAGCAACTAATGGATTTTGTTCGCCTGGTAATTCTAAAATCAATTGATCTCCACCTAAGGTTTGCAAATTAGACTCAGAAACTCCTAAATTGTTAATGCGCTTATCTATAACCGAATTAACTGCTTCAAGTTCATCACTTGTTACCTTACCTTCCTCTTTAATAATTTGTAGTGTAAGTTGAGAACCCCCTTGTAAATCCAGTCCCAACTGTAAAGGATAATTTATTAATAGATAAACAGATAAAGTAAGTAGAAATATAATAAAAAAAAGCCAACCTTGCCTTCTTTTCATTTTCTATATACTCCCACTAATTAAGTGTTCAACTTTTTCAACTATTTGATGTGGTTGGATTATTGTCAAATTCTCAAGATTTCCATTATAGGGAGTTGGAATATCCTGACTAGATAATCTAATTGGTCGGGCATCTAAATCATCAAAACACTCTTCTGTTATCAAGGCAATTAATTCTGCACCAATACCTCCAGTCTTCATACATTCTTCAACAATAATTACTTTATTTGTTTTTCTTATTGATTTTGAGATGGTTTCCATATCAAATGGTTTTAAACTTATTAAATCTATTAACTCAACATCTATTCCTTTTTTTTCTAATTCTTCAACAGCTTTAAGGCAGTGATGTCTCATTCTTGAATAAGTCAATAAAGTAATATCTTTTCCTTCTTTTACAACGTCAGCCTGATCTAAAGCGCAAGTATAATCTCCCTCAGGTAATTCTTCAGACAAATTGTATAGAAGAACATGTTCGAAAAATAGAACCGGATTATCATCTCTTATAGCTGCTTTCATTAAACCTTTAGCATTTGTGGGTGTACTACATGCAACAATCTTTATACCAGGAACTGCATGAAAATATGCTTCAAGTCTTTGACTGTGCTCAGCACCAAGTTGACGACCTACTCCTCCAGGTCCTCGAACTACTGCTGGTATTTTATAATTTCCGCCACTTGTATATCTAAGCATACCCATATTATTTGATATCTGATTAAAAGCTAAAAGCAAAAAACCCATATTCATTCCTTCTACTATTGGTCTTAAGCCAGTCATTGCTGCACCCACAGCCATACCTGTAAAACTATTCTCGGCTATTGGAGTATCTAAGACTCTTAACTCTCCATATTTTTCATATAAATCCTTAGTTACCTTATAAGATCCTCCATATTGACCTACATCTTCCCCCATAACGCAAACATTTACATCATTTGCCATTTCTTCATCAATTGCCTCTTTCAAAGCATTAAATAATAATGTTCCAGCCACAATTAATTACCTAATTAATCACATATATAATCCTACCACTTTGAATAATTCATCCTCCTTCAGCGAAAGTTATGAGTAGTAATATTGATAAAATCATTCCAGGTGAAAGCAAAAGGACTAAAAGGCCTAAGTCATGTAAAGACATTCAAAAAAAGTGTTTTCTTAATAATATTGGTAATTCAATTTTTCTTCAGAAAAAAACTGCGAATAAATACAATAAACAGTCCTATACCTATAAAAGCAAAAGAGAAAGTTAGCAAAAAGGATAATCCAATTATTAAGGTATTAATACTAGAAGAAATATTTTGGACTAGTTCAGAAGAATTAGATGGTTTATGTACTGAAAAATAAATTGCAATTTTATTACTTAAAAAATAAAAAAATATAAATAATAAAAAACTTGTTAATGATCCTACAATAAAATTTAATGGTCCATTTTCAGGAATAATTTTTTCAATATTCTCATTACTATTATCAGCCACAATAAAATTTTGTATAAAAAAATTTAAATAAATGTTATTCCTTTTTCTAGGAAAGTGCAAACCCATGAATCGTAACCTTTATCTTTAAATAATTTATAATTTGCGGTTAATTCTTTTTTAGCAGTATCTACATCTTTAAAGAGTGCAAAACATGTAGGGCCCGATCCACTCATAGAAAATGACAAACAATTATCTAAATTAGAAAGTAAATATAATGCCTGTTTTACAGAATCATTCTCATTTTCAACAACTAACTGCAAATCATTTTTTATAATTAAATGTTGATTATTAAAATTTAAGTTATTTAAACCATTATCTCTTAGATTTTGTCTTATTTTTTCAATCATTTCTCCATTAGTAAGATATTGATCACAAAATCTATTACTATATTTTTTATAAGTTTCAGCAGTTGATACTGAGACATTTGGATTTTTTAAAAGAATTGCTCCATATTCAAGGGTTGAATCTAATTTCTCCAAAATTTCGCCTCTTCCAAAACATAATTGAATACCACCATTTATAAAAAAGGGAATATCAGATCCTAAAGTTGATGCTAACGAACATAAAGTTTCTTGATCTAATTTCAAATCCCATAAATTATTAAGACCAATTAATGTTGCTGCTGCATTACTGGATCCACCAGCTAATCCTGCGCCAATTGGGATATTTTTTCTTAAAAATATATTTGCACCGCAATCTATATTTGATTTATTCCTTAATAGGTTTGCCGATTTTACAATTAAGTTATCATCAGATAGGCTTAAATCATTACTATCAGACTCAAGTTTAATTAAACCTTCATTATTAATTTCAAACTCTAAATAATCAGCAAGATCGATATTTTGCATAATCATTGCTAACTCATGAAATCCATCCTCTCTTTTACCAACAACTTCAAGGTGCAAATTTATTTTGGCAGGAGATTTTATATTAATTTTCTTTTTAGCTAAATCTTGCATAAACTTAAATATTTATTTTTTAATTTTAATACAATTTTCTGCAAGCCTAATCCATTGGTCAATTGAAATATCTTGTGGTCTTAAATTAAAACAAACTTTTGAAGATTCAGATAATTCATTTATCTCTTCATTTGAAAGTATTGAATTAAGAGTATTTCTAAGCATTTTTCTTCTTGAATTAAATGAAATTCGAAGAAGTTTATCTATATATTTTTCTAGACTAATATCTAATCTTAAATCATTTTTAATTGGTTCAAAAACTACTAAAGAAGAAAAAACTTTTGGAGGTGGACTAAAAGATGAAGGCGGTACGTCACAAATTTTTTTTATTTTTGATAAGAGTTGCATTCTTACACTAAGCCCACCAGCATTGGGACTTCCTTCTTTTGACAAAATCCTATCTACAACATCTTTCTGCATTAAAAAAAATTATTTTTTCGTAATTATAGTTTCTTATAATGCCCAATCGTCCTATAAAAATATCCAATATCGGGCCAGTTATATTGTAAGGAATATTTGCAATCACTTTTGTAATCTTCTTATTAATTGAATCTAAATTTACGTTAAGAATATCTCCCTGCTGAAGTGAAAACTTATCATAATTATTGAATTTATCATTCAATAAATTTATTAAATCTT
>QCNC01000016.1 GCA_003210155.1 Prochlorococcus sp. AG-424-E18
CACCTTCAAGGTAAATAGATGATGTAGTGTTAGTTACAGAAGTCTCTAAACCGCCTATCACCCCAGCAATAGCTACCGGTTTATCACAACAAGTAATAACTGTGATATTGTCATTTAAGTCATATTCTTTACCATCTAAGCAAATAAGGCTTTCTTTATCCTTGCCTTTTCTTACAGAGAAATCTTCTGGAGAAACTTCCTTACCAATTAAGTTTGATAGTTTATCTTTATCAAACGCATGCAAAGGTTGACCTTGTTCTAAAAGTATATAATTTGTCAAATCAACTAGAAGATTAATAGATTTTATACCTGATTTTTCTATACGGTCTTTAAGCCAATTTGGCGATAATTTCTCTCCATTAACTCCATCAATGCAGCTTATTGTATAAATGCAATTAGATTCTATAGCCTCTGGACAAAGTTTAATTCCCTTAAGTAAATGAATATTGTATTTATGGTTTAATTCTGGAAAATTTAAGGTTGATTCTAAAAGGGCAGAAATTTCACGGGCTATACCCATAACAGACATTCCGTCAGGTCTATTAGCTGTAATGGCTAAATCATATATAAAATCATTTAGTTGAAGCAAGTCAGAGCCTGGAGTGCCCAATTCATGTTTTAAGGCTAAATCTTCATCAATGATCTCTATCCCTTCGCTAGAGTCCTCTAAACCAAGTTCCTGCAGTGAACATATCATTCCTTCACTAATGACACCTCTAATTTCACTTCTTTTAATAGTTAAATCAACTGCATTTAATTTCGCGCCGACAGTAGCAACATAAACATAAATATTTGGTTTAATATTGCTCGCACCACAGATAATTTGTAAATTCTTTGAATTACCAATATCGACTTGGCAGATTGAAAGTTTGTCAGATCCTTCGTGTTTTAAAACAGATAATACCTTCCCTAAAACAACACCATTTACATTTTCTGAACAATCTTTTAATGATTCAACCTCAAATCCACCAATAGACAATTTCTCAGAGAGATCTTCAGGAGTAGAAGTAATTTCTACTAAATTTTTTAGCCAATTTTGAGAAACTTTCATATATATTTTTTAATCAATGATGATAAAAGAATTGAGTATATCTTCAAAATAGTTTGTTGAAGATGTACAATAGAAAATTATACAATAAAGTATTAATTAAAATGGCCAAAAAAGGGACAAGAGTTGTAGTGACCCTGGAATGTACTGAAGCTAGGACAAGCACAGATCCTAAGAGATCAAATGGTGTTTCAAGATATACTACCGAAAAGAATCGTAGAAATACAACTGAAAGATTAGAACTAAAAAAGTTTAATCCTCATTTAAACAGAATGACAATTCACAAAGAAATTAAGTAATCAAATCAAATTAAATCATGCCTAATTCAATTTTTAAAAAACAATTATCACCTATCAAACCTGGAGATCCTATTGACTATAAGGATGTAGAACTTCTGAAAAAATTTATCACTGAGAGGGGTAAAATCCTACCAAGAAGAATGACAGGTTTAACTTCTAAACAACAAAAAGATCTTACATTAGCTGTAAAAAGAGCCAGAATTGTAGCCCTTCTACCTTTCGTAAATCCTGAAGGATAATTTCATATTGAATATAGTTGGCAGAATAATTAATATCTCAAATATTTGAAAGATTTAACTAATTTAAAAACATATATTATTGACTCTGATGATCCACATGAGGTTGATGACGCTATTTCATTAGAAATAAAAGAAGGAAATAAAAAAAAATTATGGATACATATTAGTAATCCATGCAAACTCTTTTTGCATGACTCTAATGTTGATTTTAATGCAAGAAAGAGAAATAGCAGTTTATATTTAATTGATCAATATGTCCCAATGCTACCTAAAGATATTATTGAAAAGGCAAATCTAGCACAAAATAAAATTTCAGAAACTATTAGTGCAGCCATAGAATTCAATGACGATGGATCAATAAACAAATACGAAATGACTGAAGCAATAATAAAACCAAAATATCAATTAACATATGAAGATGCAAATGAAATATTAGAAATAGAACCAAAAGAAGAAATAGAATTAATTGAGATTAAAAATTTATTAGAAAAAAGTATTACATTCAGAAAGAAACAAGGAGCAATTATTTTTGAAAGTCCTAATAGTAAAATTAAATTATATGAAGATAAGATTATACTAACTAAATTAGAGAAAACAATATCACAAATTATAGTTGCAGAATCAATGATATTGATGGGTTATGTAACAAGTTTATTTATAGATAAATATAATTTAGCGGCCGCATTTAGGATTCAAAAATTAAACTGCAATCCATTTGAAATACTTAATAAATACAATGATAGTGATATTAAATATATACTATTAAAACAATATATGGGAAGAAGTTACATAACTACTAAGCCAGGTATCCATGAGTCATTAGGCCTTAAAATGTATGTACAATGTACATCACCATTGAGAAGATATCTTGATTTAATTATACAAAGGCAAGTCTATAATAAAATTAATAATTACGAAGTTCTAAGTAAAGATTCTGTTTCTAAGATTATTGATTATTCAAAGATTAGACAATCAGAGAATAATAATATATTTAAAAATAATAAATTTAAGTATTTAACTTTATTTTTTAAGAATGAAAAAAAACCTTTTTATAAAATAATATTCGTTAAATGGATTAATCATAAAAAAAATATTGCTTTGGTTTATTTTCCAGATTATTCACTAGAAATACTTATTACTCTTTTTGTATCAATAGAAATATATAGTAATAAAATATATAAAGTTAAATATATAATAAATGATAGTAATCTTTTAGAGTTTATTTATTAGTAAGATAATAAATAAAATAGGTTGTTATTAGTTTAAAAAATATCTGTTAGTATTAATAAAAAAGCTTTATGACTTTTGTCATTACTACACCTTTATACTATGTTAATGATAAACCTCATTTAGGAAGTGTATATACAACAATAATTTGTGACTCAATAGCTAGGTATAAAAGGCTTGCAGGTGAAGATGTTATTTTCATCACTGGTGTTGATGAACATGGTTTGAAAATACAAAGAACAGCTAATGAAAAGGGTATTGAACCAAAATCACATTGTGATGAAATATCAGAAATCTTTAATAATAATTGGAAAAATTGGAATATATCCTTTGATAAATTTATAAGAACAAGCTCAAATAATCATGAATATGTTGTTAATGAGTTTTATGAAAGAGTAAAAGGATCAGATGATATCTATATGGGAGTTCAAAAAGGTTGGTATTGTGTCGGTTGTGAAGAATTTAAAGATAATCCTGAAAACTCATCAACATACAAGTGTCCAATACATCAAAAAAATCTAGAATGGAAAAATGAAGAAAATCTCTTTTTTAGGCTTTCAAAATATCAAAAAGAAATTGAGAAAATAATCAACGAACCTTCTTTTATAGAGCCAATAGAAAGAAAGAATGAAATTATAAATTTTGTATCTAGAGGTTTAAAGGATTTTTCAATTTCAAGAACAAATGTCTCATGGGGAATTCCTGTCCCTGGTTACGATAACCATACCTTTTATGTATGGTTTGATGCTTTACTTGGGTATTTAAGCGCCATTAGTTCTGATGAGACAGAACATTCATTGGAAAAAGCAATTAATGGAGGATGGCCAGCTGATGTTCATTTTATTGGTAAAGATATTCTGAGATTCCATGCTGTATATTGGCCCGCAATGCTCATTTCTGCCAATATGAAAGTTCCAAAAATGGTTTTTGGGCATGGGTTTCTTACAAGAGAAGGGCAAAAAATGGGTAAAAGCTTGGGAAATGTACTCGACCCTGATTTATTGCTCTCAAAATATGGAAATGATCCTGTAAGGTGGTACCTCATTAAAGACATTTCACTAGGAAATGATGGAGATTTTCAAGATAAAAGATTTGTTGACATTATCAATAATGACTTAGCTAATACAATTGGAAATTTATTAAATAGAACATCATCTATGTCTAGAAAATGGTTTGATAATAAAGTACCAAACAATGAAAATTGTTTAAGTGAAAATAAATTGGAGAATTCTGCCAAAAAAGCAGTCGAAAATTATATTTATAACTTTGATAACTACAAATTAGATCTAGCAGCTAATGAAGTACTTAACCTAGCAATTAATACAAATTTGTATTTGAATGATAATCAGCCATGGCTCTTAATAAAAGAGAAAGATAATCTACCTCTAGTGAAACAAATTATTTATAACGTTTTAGAATGTACCCGAATAATAGGATTGTTATTACTACCTTTATTGCCCGAGTTATCTACAAAAATTAATGAACAACTTGGTTCTACATACAGTGAAGAAATTCCTTGGAAACAACAATTAATTTGGGGATTATTAGTAAGTAACTCAAGTCTGCCTAAACCTACTCCAATCATAAATAAACTGGAGTATGAGAAACATTTATAGATTAATAATTTTCCTTCCATTATTTATGCTTGGTTGCGCTCCAAATGTAATTAAAGAATATAAAGTTAAACAAAACATAGATAGTTTAAACATGACTATTTTCTCTAATAGTGGAGATAAAATATATTCAATTACCAGTCCAGAATCTAGTTATGACAATATTGAATTAAAATTCGAATTAAAAAAACCTACCATTAATATTCTCAATGGGGAAGAAATTAAATATATTATTAGCTCAGAAGAATCTTCATTATCAGACAACAATAAACTCTTGAAATTGAATGGAAATGTTAAATTAAAAACTCTTAAAAAAGATGGGGATATTTTATATGCTGATAATTTTATCTGGAATATAGAAAATACTAACTATCTACTGGAGGGTAATATAAGATTTGAAAATAAAAATATCATATTAAATTCAGGAAAAGCCATATTAGGTTCAGATAACATAATTGAATTTTTCAATCCAGTAAAATATATAATTAAAGATGAAAATAACGAAAACAATTATGAAATAAACTCAGAAAATGCTTTCTATAATTTAAATACTGAATCAGTAAGTTTTGAAGCAAAAGATAAAAGAGTTAAATCAATAATATATTTTTAAATTTTATTTTTTGAGAAAATATTATTTATTTTTTTGGACCAGTTATTAATCCATTTTTCATCAGACTTTGTAAAACACTTAGAACTCCAGCCTCCAATCAATATAAAAGCCTTATTATTTATAGGTACAACTAAAATAGATGGAATTTCAGCACAAAAATTAAAAAATTCATCTCTACCAGGATAAAATTTAGTGTTTGCCAATGATATTAATTTCATATCTTTAATAGATCTAAGACAAGTTTCCCCAGGTTTAAAATCATTACTTGAAGTGATGCCCCTCCTCAATATATTAACGCCATCATTGTGGATTAATATTGCTGCTGCTGCTGTAGAAGTTAATATCGCTTCAGAACCCCATGCAAGTTCATCAATAACTTCATCCGGCATGTTTCTATCGAAGATAAACTTATTTTCTCCTTTTAAAACAGCTTTCTCACCCGCTATGGGTTGGAATTGTTTAAATAAGAAACCTATCAAAATAATAATTAACGAAGCTATTGCAGCTAAGACTTGTGCTCTTTCAAGCTCAGGAGTGATTGTTTCTATTGAAATGAAATTTGCTATCTGAAAAATAAAGAGTATTACACCGACTGATATTAATGATTTCCCATTGAATCCCATATTTTAAATATGTTATTTCTAATTAAATTATGCAAATATTATATTGTTTAGTACATTTAAAATTGCTCAAACATATGGTTTTTAATATATAATTAATCAAAACCTCTCAAAATGAACCTAAACATCAAAAAATATATATTTTCCCTTATCTTTACTGGTTTTATTTTTATTCTTATCCCTTCGACTACATACGCATATGAATTAAGCAGTATCAATAAATATTTCGGTATTACTCAACAGAAAACTATTATAAATTACGAAAAAAGTCAGCCTTCATCTATAGACAACCCTGTAGTGGATCCAAATTTTAACACTATGAGATCTAAAGATACTGAGAGTTCAACTGCTACTTATATAGTTATAGGTTTGTTAATTGCTGCCACAATTATTCCTTTAGCAACATGGTGGTATTTCTCTAAATAATAGAGAATTTATGAATGCCAACGATTTAAGTATTAGTGAATATTCATCTTATATAGTTTTTATTACAGGGGGGACGAAGAGTGGCAAAAGTGAATTTGCTGAGTATCTTGCAAAAGAGGTAAAAAAATTATCATATGTTGCCTTATCTGAAAACAATTTGGATGATAAAGAATGGCAAGATAAAATTAATTTACATCGAAAAAGAAGACCAAAAGATTGGAAATTAATAGAAACGACAGATCTATTAAATACATTAATGAAAGAAGAAGGTCCATTATTAATAGATTCTATTGGCGGATTCGTTATGAAAAGTATTGGTAAGGAACAAAATGAATGGTCAAAAAAAATGAATTCACTTATAAGTCGCTTAATGAAAAGAAAAAGCATAACAATTATTGTTGGAGAACAAGTAGGTTGGAGTTTGGTCTCTGAATATAAAATTGGTAATACATATATTGAAAGAATCGGCGAACTTCAAAAAAGAATAACCAAAATATCAAAAGATAATTGGCTGGCTATAAACGGCAGAGCAATCAAAATAGATGAAATAAGTATTGAAATACCTACTTAAAATTGGAAGTCACTCTTTTTGAACCTAGAATCCCACAAAATACTGGTAATATTGCCAGATCATGTGCTGCATTTAATATACCTTTAAATCTTATAGAGCCCTTGGGTTTTAAGCTAGAAGATAAATATTTAAAAAGAGCAGGATTAGACTATTGGCCTCTAGTTACTGTTAATAAGTATGAGAATTTTGAAAAATTTTTAGCGTCAAAATCAACAAAAAGAATAATTTCTTTTAGTAAAAAAAATGGATTATATTTGAAGGATTTTAAATTTAATCAAGATGATATTTTGCTATTTGGGAGAGAAGATTCAGGATTACCCGATTCCATTATTGAGAAAAGCGACTTTTTAATATCTATATTTATGCCGAATATACAGACTGAAAATAATGATCAAAAAGGTGTTAGAAGTCTAAACCTTTCTGTAGCATGCGGAATTGCTATATATGAGGCCCACAAACAAATAAATTTTCAAAATGGTAATTAAGTACAACCAATGCCTTACAATATTCCCATGTCTCGGTAGCTCAGCTGGTTAGAGCGGCGGATTCATAGCCCGCAGGTCGCGTGTTCAAGTCACGCTCGAGACATTTTCAATACTTTTCAATTTAAGAACATAGGTAAAATTTTAATCTAATTAAACTATTAAAGAAAATAATGTTTAATTCACTCGTCACAGTCTTAGATCCAAAGAAATCTAAAGCAAAATATCCAGAAGCAAGAGTTATAGTTCTTGATGACAATTTTAATACTTTTAAGCATGTCGCAAATTGTCTCTTAACAATAATCCCATGCATGAGTGAAAAAAGGGCATGGGATTTAACCATCAAAGTTGACAAGACAGGTTTGGCGGAGGTTTGGAGAGGTAATCTTGAACAGGCAGAGTTATATCATGAGCAACTATTCAGCAAAGGATTAACAATGGCTCCAATTGAGAAAACATAAAATAAGTAAGATTGACAGAAAATTTTTGGCTTATAAATTCGAACCGTTCAAGGGTTAAAAGGTTTTCAAAGAATGATCAAAATAAAGATAAATTTTTTGAATATATGTTTATTGACTCTGGAAGAATTATTGGTGTTTTAGGAAAAGAACCACCTCTTATGACAACCAGAGAAGAACTTAAAGTTAATATAGCTAGAGATGAATGGAGAAAGTTAATTGCTCAAGGTTGGAGGAGAACCAAACCAGTTTGGGAAGACTATTAGTATCCAATATTGTTATTAGGGTTAGTTATATAAATTATAAGATTTAGGACGTAGTTAGCGGGTAAATTTAATGGCTTCAAAAGTAACAAAGCCATTCCTTGAGTCACATTAAATTCTTTATTCTTCATAAAAAAATAAAAGTCTCACTTTAATTATAAAAAGACTGTCAAATACAAACTAAAAATACTGAAAAAAGATATATAAGCATTTATTAATTAAGGATTTACAAGATATCGAATATCTAAAACTTATTTTAAAAAAATATAGATTTAGGGTTACTTGTTATTTCTTTTAAACAAAAAAATTCCACGTTATAGTTTAATAATCCCTATTATTTATTTTTATAAATACCCAATGAAGAATCTCATCTCAAGCAAAAGATCAAGAGCTTTATTTGGTATTGGAATATTTGCTATAAGTATTGGATTAATATCAAAAAAAGTAATTAACTATCCAGCTGGAGGATGCATGAAAGGTACTCAAGAAATAACCTCTAATATCTAGCCATTAATCATCTTACATTTTCTTTAATTCTTAAATCCAGTCAACTTAGATAACTCGTTTAGTGAAAGTATCCCTAAAATTAGTTTTCCATTTATTTCCCATGTGGGAAACCCTTTAATCTTTTTATCAATGCATAATTGAGTTTGACTGTTTATGCCATCTCTTGCACATTCAACTACATTAAGTTCACTATAAGCTTGCCTACCAAATAATTCACTTTGATTAAGGCAATTAGGACACCAATATGCTGAATATTTAACTACACCATTATCTTTAAGGTATTTGGCTAACTCAATTGATTCCCTAGTGCTTTCTGAAGTGACTATAAGTTCTCTCTGATTATTTAAGTGAGAGCTATGCACAAAACTAGGTGAAGTAAGCAAAACTAATAGTGGGATTAATAGGCGTTTCATTTATTTACTACTTTTCCTCCATATTTTCTAACTATCTTATCAAGCAAAATTCGTATATCTTTATTTTTAAGTTTCTCTATTTGCTGAAGATTTTCAAGAAGATCAGATATTTGATCCTGTATATCTTCATTTAATTCACTTACTGCCATTTATATTTAGAGTTTTTATATTCCAATTTTAAATCAAAAGTAAATTTACATACTTATTGTATTTATATTTTTTTATTGCTATTTTTTTAAAGCGGGCTAAGGTTCATATCTCCACGAGGATTTAGTCCGCTGAATTTTAAAGATTCAATTTATTTTGGATTCCTCTTTAAGAAGTTGATGAGAAATATTCAAAAATATTTATCTTTGCTTAATTTCTAAATTTCATTGAAAAGCATTCTTATAAAAACATTAATAGTGTGACACTTTTTATTCAATAATGTTGTTATTTCGCTTCATAACTTTCTTAAAATACTTAAACTCTATAAATTCATGCATCATTTTGATATCATCAGATAATACTTTTTTATTAACTGCATATTCGTCCACATTAAGTGGAGATTTATTATTATCAGATAATGTTTCGTGATCAAAAGAAAAGTTTATAAAATCCTCTTTGTCATTTTGATTTTGACCATAAGAGTCATTTAACACACCTCGAGACCTCAACGCTTCCTCAACCAATAAACCTGTGACTTTTGACTGACTAAATTCATTAGCTGTGCATAATTTTTCAATAATTTCATGCACTTCTTCACTTGGCAAAAAACCAATTCTTTTCCTCGGAGAGGGCATAATTAAAAATAATTAGTGTCACACTTGCACATTATAAGTGTTGCACTATATTTGATTTAAGTCAACTAATTTTGCTATGCATATTTTATTATTTCCTGTCGGATTTATTCTTTGGTATCTAGCTTATGAAGCAAAACCTATCATTAATGATGAAGTAACACTTAATTGGGAAGAAAAAAATACAATTAAAAGAAATAAACTTTCAAATATAATCAACGAAAGCTTTTAAAATTTACTGTTAATCGATTTTGACCATTCCTTGTGCTTATTATCTAGATCTGAGATTAACTGTTTTTGATAAGTAAATTTGAGTTGATTTTCGTTAAGTGATTTTTTTGTGATAATCATCTCTTTAGAGAAAAAATCAGGAGTGTTGGACCTACTAATTTTTTTTTTGACTTGCATATTTATGAATTCATCTATTTTTTTTATATGACTTAAAAGGTTATAGTCTCAATATTTTTATATTCATTTTATAATTCCTTCACATGTTTTTCTAGCACGTTTGTTAAAAATATTAGTTTATTAAATAATAAAGGGTATATTAAAACTAAATATATGTTTTATCATGAATCTAAAGGAGAGAGGTATTACTGTTGGAGATATACTAATAATAATAATAATAATCACTTCTACAATATTAATTAAATCAATTAGCAAGGATAAGAAAACATCACTTAATTTTAGTAATCTAGATCAAGTTTCTTATAAGAAAAATTACTATCAAAAATTTATTTGAATAGCTTACATAAATTATTTATAAAACTCTTAGTTAATTCAATTAACTATTAAGTATATGTTTTGTAAATTTCAAGAATTAATAATTATCAAAAAATGATTTTATATATTTTAAATATTTTGATGAAATGATTTAGAACTTTCCCATTTCAAGTTGTCCTTTAAATCATTGATATCATTTGATATTGAAACTAAATTAATCATATGAAGAATTTGACTTTTATTTAGCCTTTTAATAACAATAAGTTTATTAAGCATTCCTAAAACAGATTTATCATTAATATTCATTGTTTGTATAAAACTGTTATTCTTTAATTCTAATACTTTATCTTAAAATTTTTAAAAATTTCATTTTATGTTTTATTCTAAATATAAAAATTATTTGTAAAATCATCAAAAGTAAAATTCTTACTTATTAAGAAAATATCTTAAGCTCACTTTCTACTAAATTCGTTTATTGTAAAAGAAAAAAATGAAAAAAAACTCCGAGAAAGAATTCCTTAATAGAGATGAAGTTAATGAAATGATTGAATCAGCTTTAAGGAGACACAATAGAAGATCTACAATAATATCAAGCGTACTTGGTTGGATTCTAATAGGTGGTTATTCGTTTGGACTTTTTCAAGCAGTTCAAAATGTCTAATTAATCTTTTCTTTAAAGTAGAACTTGCTAGATGATAAATTAATATAAGATTAAGTACTTATTATGAGGGAATATATTGAGGCAAATCTTACAGTAATAAGAAAATATTTAAAAAAACGAAAACAGTATACATCAAAATTAAATAATGCTTCGATAATGGAAGAATTCAAAGAATGGAGCAAAGACCCATTACCTGAGACAGAATCAATTTGGACTTTACCTGATTTAACGAGAAATGAAAGACTAAAAAATTTTTGTCGCTCAATTAAGAAGGAAATAAGATAAGTCTATTAACTACCTAGTTGTATATGGTTTACCTTTAAGTAAAAATAACCTGCAAATCCAACTATATTCAAAATTACAACGAAAATCCAAGCTCCAATTGGCTGATTAGAATCAAATTTTTTTATTTTAACTTTTTCCTTTAATCTTTCAATATAATTAGCCATAATTAAAAAGAATATTTCTAATTATAGAGAGTTAAATTTTAAGGAATCTTAAATAAAATAAAAGTTCTTTTAATTCGAATTTTTATTGTCAAGTCTGTTAATGGGATATTTTATTAATTCCTTTTTGAGATTTTTTAAAAGTTTATTGTGATTCAAAATTGTAAATTTCCTAGTAAAGGAATAATGCCATTTCATTGAATTAAAAAAAAACTTGCTAATTCATTATTAATAAAATTATAATACTTATTACGGTCAATCAGACCATACATAATTTAAATTAGGACAAATTTTTTCATGAGCTTAAGAGTTGGCCAAGAAGCACCAGACTTTAGTGCTACAGCAGTATATGATCAAGAGTTTAAGGAGATTACACTTTCAGGTCTAAGAGGTAAATGGGTTGTTCTATTCTTTTACCCACTAGATTTTACATTTGTATGTCCAACTGAAATTACTGCATTTAGTGATAGATACCAAGATTTCTCGGAACTTAATACGGAAATACTTGGGGTATCAGTTGATAGCAAACACTGTCATTTGGCTTGGATACAAACCCCAAGAAATGAAGGTGGTATAGGTGATATTAACTATCCGTTAGTTTCTGACTTAAAAAGAGAAATTTGCCAGGCGTACAATGTTCTAAATGATGATGGAGAGGCTGATAGAGGTTTATTTCTTATCAATCCCGAAGGAGTAGTTATGCACACGACTGTTAACAAGGCTCCTGTAGGTAGAAATGTTGATGAAACGCTAAGGATTCTTCAAGGTTATCAATACGTTGCGGCAAACCCCGATGAAGTATGTCCAGCAAACTGGACCCCCGGGGAGAAAACAATGTTAGAGGACCCCAAAGGTAGTAAGGAATATTTTTCTGCGCTTTAGAAGAATTAGAAACATTTAAGCAAGTATTGAGTAGTAAATAATTATAAAAAAATAAAAATTTAATATATTCAAAAAGGGGATAAAATCCCCTTTTTGAGGTTTGGGAACGATCCAATCGCTCAAATTAGTTTTATATGATAAGAAGGACCACATATAAAAAGAAATTTCTATGGCTACTAGGATAAAAATATTAATTAAATTTAAGTCATTTAAACCAAAATATCTATAAATATGAAACTGATCATCAACATTAATATTATTAATTTGAAGATGCCAAAGATAGAGAGAAATCAAAATAAAATTTACTAATATTATTTTTTTTAAAAGAAACCTAGATTTCTTAAAAATTAATAGAATAGAAATTAAAAATATTAAAAAACTTAACTGTGGAGTATCCGGTTTTAGTAAATTAATTCCTTCAAAAAATAAATTAAATATAAGATCAAAATTTATATATATATAATCAGCTATTAAGTAAGAGAGAAATATTAAATTTATTGCTACTAAGAATAATAACCTTTTTCCTTTAATTATTTTTATACTATGAATTTTATCCTTAGTAAAATTGTAGTATGTATAATTTTTTAAAGAGTTTACATACACCAAAGATGGACATATTGCACCGCTCAAATAGTAAAGGATTGTATAAAAGGTAATATCATTAATATTGAGTGAATACAAATTAAACCATTGTTTTTGTACAAATGGAAGAATAAGTAAAAATGAAAGTGTAACTAATAACTTCGTTGTATTGTTTTTAATTATCAAGAAAATATTTTTTTTAATTTAAAGCAATTAAATCAAACTTTCAACAATTTAGAAGTTGTTAATTTAAAAACTTTTTTATCTATAGTTTCTTGATTTAAAAGTATATCAACTAATTTATCCAGTAAGACTCTATTTCTTTTCAATATTTTTATTGAATTATTTAGTGAAATTTTAGAAATATTTATGATTTCATTATCTATTCTAGAACTGGTATTTTCTGCTATGAGAGGCTTTTTTCTAAATAATCCATCTCCTAAATACATTTCATTATTATCAGAATCCATTGAAATTGGACCAATAATTGAAAATCCATATTTTGTAACCATTTCCCTTACTATATTTGTCGCATAAGAGATATCATTTATGGAACATTGTGTAATTTCACCTTCACCAAAAACTATCGTTTCTGCTGCTCTTCCAGCTAGAGCAATTTCAATTTTTGAAAATAATAATTTTTTTGAAATCAATCCACTAGAAATTACATCTTCGTCAGGACATATTTTTGTATATCCTCCTATAGATCCAGATCTAGGTAAAATCGTAATTTTATCAACTGATTCAATTCCATTTCTCACAGCAGATACAATTGCTCTACCTACTTCGTTATAAGCAATAATTTTTTTCATATTAGGGGAAGTTATTAATGCGCTTCTCAGGCCAATGGTAATTTTATCAAGAGCATTTTCTATATGAAGATCACTGATTAATTTAGATTCGTCTCTTGCACAGTGAATAGCACTCTCGTTCATCAAGTTTGCAAGATCTGCTCCCGAAAATCCAACTGTTCTAGAAGCCCAATAGCCTAAGTCAACTTCGCTTGAAAGTGGTTTGGAAAGAGAGTGAACAGAAAGAATTTTTTTTCTTCCATCTAAATCTGGAAGCATTACTTCAATTTTCCTATCAAATCTACCTGGTCTTAATAATGCTGCATCCAAAATATCTGGTCTATTTGTTGCTGCTAAAACAATAATCCCAGAATTATCAGCAAAACCATCTAATTCAGTTAGAAGCTGATTAAGGGTTTGTTCTCTTTCATCATTTCCACCTCCGATCCCAGAACCTCTTTGCCTACCAATGGAATCAATTTCATCAATAAAAATTATACAAGGAGATTTTTCCTTAGCCTTAGAGAACAGATCACGAACTCGGCTTGCTCCAACACCAACAAAAAGTTCTACAAACTCTGATGCCGATATTGAGAGAAAAGGCACTCCTGATTCACCAGCAATTGCTTTAGCTAATAATGTTTTACCTGTTCCTGGTGGGCCTATTAGAAGAACTCCCTTAGGAACTTTTGCTCCAAGATTTTCAAATTTCTTTGGTTCTTTCAAAAATGTTATTACCTCTTTTAATTCCTGAGCGGCTTCAGGGACGCCAGCTACATCATCAAATCTCGTTTCTACATCATCAATAGTTACAAATTTAGCTTGATTTTTGGTAAAACCAAAAGCTCTGGAAGCCAATTTTGATGTACTTCTCAAGATTAAGACTATAGCTAATATGAAAATCAGAAAAAGACTTATTGAAGCAAATGAATTAGCAGCTGAGGCTTCTTTTCTACTATTGTTAATAGTTAGATCTACCTTATTTTCAGTAGCCTTCTTAAGGATTAATTGATCGTTGTAAAGGATAGGTATTTTAAATTTATCCCCATTTTTATACAGAACATCAATTTCTCTCTGCCTTGGATAGAAAAATATTGATTCTATTTTCCCCGTCTCTATATCTTCTAGAAGATCCGAATAACTTGATTTTGAATCTGAATATGAGAATTTTGATCTAAACACTAATCTTTACAAGTGATTAATAAAGCATATATGCTTATTAAAAAAATTGACGTATATAAACAAAATATACTCAAAAGTTTTGGAGATAACCAGTTAAAGGTTATATTATTATATGGAAATAAAGAAACAGAATGGCTGTACCAAAGAAGAAAAAATCTAAAAGCAAAAGGAACCAAAGGCACGCTGTTTGGAAAGGAAAAGCAGCAATAGCAGCTCAAAAAGCTATATCTCTAGGTAAATCAGTTTTAACTGGTAAAGCTAAAGGATTTGTTTATCCTATTGAAGAAGAAGAAGAAGAGTAGCTTTTAAGATCCTAATTTAAATGCTTCAAGTATAACGGCATAAATTGCACCAATTCTTAATTTATCAATTACGGTCCATAGATAATAAAATTTTGAACTTGCGGAAGGTTTAATTCTTATAATGATTTCAATAAAAATAATAATTATTGGGACCATTATCAACTCATTTTTACCTTCAGATATAAATTTTGTAATAAAATTCGCGAACAAAAAATAACCTGTCAAAACTGAAATTAGACCAATAGATTTTGTTCTCCAAGTATCACTTAGAAAACCAAAAAATAAATTATTTAAGTGGTATGTAATTCTTGAAAAATTAGTTTTTTGCATTACTAAAAGACACTAAATAATCACTTAGAAAGTTATAGTCAATATATGATTTTTTTAGTTTAGGACCTTTAATTACATTTGCCACATTATTCTGATCACCAAGACTGTCTAAAATACAATCTAATTTAATATTTTCCTCAAGAACAATTGGGATATTTGAAGGAACAAAAATTGTTGGCAAGTTAGCTGCTAAGGAAGATTTCAATCCTGGATTGGAGTCTTCAAAAACAATTGAGTTGTTTTTGTTTATACCACTTAATTGGATTGCCTTTAAATATGGTAATGGATTTGGTTTCTTTAATTCAACGTCTTCGCTTGAAATAATGAACTCAAAAGGGTTGAAGCCATTGAAAAGATAATCAACAAGTAGATTGACTTGAATTCTTGAACTTGAAGTAACAATAAATTGTCTTACTTTTTTTCTATGTAATTCATTTATTAATCTAAAAACACCAATTTTTAAACTAACGCAATTTTTTTTTATAATTTCTAAATAATGAAACTGCTTTTTTTCATGAATTTTGAAAATTAAATCTTCTGTGAAATTATCATTATTAGATTTAGAGTAATAAGCAATCCTATTTTTGCCCCCATTTATCTTCAGAAGTTTTATATATGTATTAGTATCCCAATTCCAATCAATACCAAGGTCATTAAAAGCATTGTTAAAAGCAGGTAAATGTGCCTCTAACTCAGTATTTGCAATGGTACCATCTAAATCCCAAT
>QCNC01000017.1 GCA_003210155.1 Prochlorococcus sp. AG-424-E18
CAAGTTAATAGTTAGTCCCATTTTAAATTTTATATTTGTTCACAGAAATTTATTGGATAAGCCTATTTAGATATTGAGGGCTTTGATTTTTGATCTGATGATTTATGAATTCCTCTATAGAACTAAAAATTCAATAGGATATTATGGCTCTTAATTTCTAATATAATAATTTTTTTTCTTGCAATCATATAAATAGTGAAAAAGTTTCAAATTAAGTCTCCAAATGGATCATAAACAGAAAAAATTTAATCAGGTTGTTGAAGAAGAAAATAAATTGCTATAAGAATGATCCATTAATTTATTTTCTTTTTTTTGGGGATTATAAAAAAAAAGATTATTTAGATTATATTTTTCTCATAAAGTGTGATCAGTCCCCTCATGAAGAAAGCTTATTGAAGCATAAATAATATCGTAACTCATATTAATCATTAAAAAAATTCCCTATCTTTTTTAAAAGTTTTTTTATTAATGCTTATTTAACAAGTTATTATTAGAAAATATGAAGCTTCTCAAAATATGATTAAGTTTTTATTTGATTTAAATAATTCAATTAATTTAATAATTAAAAGTATGAAATCTGCTAAAAAAAGTGGCAGATTAAAAAAGGCAATAATATCTAGAGTCCTTAATTATATTAGTGTTTTAAAATATTTAATTTATAATCCAGCTTTTAAAAAAGTAATTATTCACGCTCCAAAACAAAAAATTGCTGAACAAAGCAATTCTGAATTATACCTAGTTAAAAGATTGTTTAAATCATATAAATTAATGAAAAAAAATCAACTTTTACATAAAAAATACTTACCATCTTCTCTTTGGAGTTTTCAACTAAATAATGCTTTCAGTGAACTTAATATTGCAATGGAAGAAAATAATTTTGAAATGTTTCATCATTTTATTTATAACTTTGGTACATCTGATAAATATCTTGGCATAGAAAATCCGGTTTTAATTAAAAATGGAAAAAAAAGTTTATTTGGAAAATTGTTTATAGAAAATATTATTTTTTTAAAACAATATAAATTATGGAAATGGTTTTATAATGATAATAAACCTATTAAGGCATTGCGTTTGCCTAAATTCGGAAACCAATGCGGGGCATATTTATTCGGTACTTTTGTTGGAATAGGATCTTTCTTTAATGAAATATATGGCGATATATTATCAAAAATAGTTCTTGATCAAAAAAAACCAATAATTTCTGAATTAGGAGGTGGATATGGTAAATTAGCTTATTTTACTCTTAAAAATTTAGAAAGTTTTTGTTATATAGGTTTTGATTTGCCTGAAATTATAATACTTGAGGCTTATTATTTGAGTAAATGTTTTCCAGAAAGATCAAACCTTTTTTATGGAGAACAAGATTTTAATTGTAAAAGTTTTAATAATTTTGATTTGATTTTTATGCCTTCTTATGAAATTGAAAAATTAGAGAATAATACAGTAGATTTATTTATAAATAAAAATAGCTTAGGAGAAATGGAAGCGGAAACTGTTCAAAATTACCTTAATTACATATGTAAATCTACTCATTATTTATTTCACCTTAATCATGACAACTATAGGAATTCATTTGAAAAAAATAATTTTTCACTTTTAAGTAGAGAATATCCAATCCCTAATGAAGAATTTAAATTATTAATGAGATATCCTGATCTTGGACATTTTATTGGAAAAGGTAGGATTGATTTTTTTCAAGATATATTTTTATACTTATATGAAAAAAAATATAAAAATTGAATTCAATTGAATCATTAATTATATTAAATTTTTCATTCCTGATTTAAGAAATATTTTCAAGATTACTAAATTTAGGTTTATATATGAACTAGGATTTTTTATTAAAGATTCATCTTCAAGAATCTTATTGAGTTTTAACAAGTAAATTCAAGTATTAGAAAAATTTTTTAAAAATTGATTTAAAAAATTAAAAAAGTTTTTCGAAATTAGTTTATTCATTATGGATAACGAAAAAGTGACAAAAATGAAATATCTTT
The DNA here is from genome assembly GCA_003210155.1 of Prochlorococcus sp. AG-424-E18. Classification (GTDB taxonomy): domain Bacteria; phylum Cyanobacteriota; class Cyanobacteriia; order PCC-6307; family Cyanobiaceae; genus Prochlorococcus_A. The sequence continues at coordinate 1,998 of QCNC01000017.1, forward strand.
AAATAAGGTTGTAGGATAATGTTTATTAATTTTATTTGATAATAAATCATATGAAGGTTCTTGTTACAGGTTCAAAGGGATATATCGGTAGTGTTCTTACTGAAGAATTAATTAAAAAAAAATATGATGTAGTTGGCTTAGATACAGGATATTTTTTGGATTGTGCCATTGGAAAACTTGAAGAAAATTACAAATTTTTTAATAAAGATATTAGAGATATTCAAGAAGAAGATTTGAAAGATATTGAGTCAGTGATTCATTTAGCTGCTTTATCAAACGATCCACTTGGTGAATTTAATCCTAAATTAACAGAAGAAATTAATCTTAAAGCAACCATTAAATTAGCTTCATTGTGCAAATCTCAAGGTGTTGGCAGATTCGTTTATGTCTCATCTCAAAGTATGTATGGTATCTCAAATATAGATATTGAACTTGATGAATATAAAAGTGAAAAGAATCCTATAACTTCCTATGCAAAGACTAAATGGGAAGCAGAACAAGAACTAAAAAAAATGTGCGACCAACATTTTTGTGTAGTAAGTTTCAGACCTTCAACAGTTTTTGGATTTAGCCCAAGGCTAAGATGTGATATTGTTTTTAATAGTTTTGTGGCCTGTGCTTATACGACGCAGTTAATTGAAGTTAAGAGTGATGGAACCCCTTGGAGGCCAGTTATTCATATTAAGGATGTTTGTAAAGCTCTTTTAATTGGTTTGGAAGCTCCAAAAAATAATTTAAATGGTAACTCCTATAATATCGGTTATAAAAATGGGAATTATAGTGTCAGGGAACTTGCAGAAGCTGCTTCACGTTCTATTCCTGGAAGTAAACTTTTATTTACAGGTGAACATGTAGATTCTAGAACTTACAGGGTTAGTTTTAAGAGAATTTTTGAAGAATTGGGAGAATGGTTTAAACCAGATTGGGATCTAGATAAAGGTGCACAAGAACTAGTTAAGGCTTTTGATAAAGTAAACTTTAATGAAGAGACTTTTAGAGGAATGAAGACAAATCGTCTTATTAAATTAAAGCAACTATCCTCTCAAAATAAATTAGATAGCGATTTAAGATGGATATGAATTTAGAAAATAAAAATTCAAAAAAATTATTAGAGTGTAGAATCTGTAACTCTAGTGATATTATTTCTATCCTAGATCTTGGTAAGCAACCATTAGCAAATAGCTTAAAAAAAGAAAAGACCCAATCAGAAAGTTCTTTTTCATTGGAAATATGTCAATGTAAAAATTGTTCAGTTATTCAATTAACAGAAACAATTGATGCAAAATTATTATTTAATGAGTATGTCTGGGTTACAGGAACTTCAAAAGTTGCGAATCAATATAGTCAAATATTTTTTAATAGATCTAAGAAGTATCTTAAAAGTAAAAAAGATTTTATCGTAGAAATAGCAAGTAATGATGGAACATTTTTAAAACCATTTAAGGAAGATGGTTTTAATGTTTTAGGTGTTGATCCTGCAAGTAATATTGCAGAAATTGCAAATAGACAAGGAATTAAAACAATTCCAAATTTTTTCGGGCTTCAATCTTCAAAAGAAATTGTTGAAAAAGAAGGTTATGCAAATTTGATTTTTGCAAGAAATGTTATTCCACATGTTGAAAATATTAAAGATGTTATAAGTGGGATATCAAATTTACTTTCGAAAAATGGGGTTGGAATAATTGAATTTCACAGAGCCGATATAATTTTAGATGAACTTCACTATGACTCTATTTATCATGAGCATCTCTTTTATTTCTCGATCCATAGTTTAACTTTCTTATTGAACAGTTTTAATCTTTATACATTTGATTTAGATATTAGTCCAATTAGTGGTGGTTCTTTTGTTATTTACTTTTCTAAGGAAAGAAAAATTAAATCAAATATTCTTATTAAAAAAGAAAAAGAAGAAATAAATTTAGGAGTAGATAATTTAATTAATTGGAAAAATTTCTCAACAAAAGTTTTATCTCATAAAAAGAAAATAGTACAAATAGTGTCTGAATTTAATGAAGCAAAAAAGAAAGTTATAGCATATGGAGCTTCCGCAAGAAGTTCTACGCTTTTAAACTTTTGTGAATTTAGTTATAAAGACTTAGAAGTCATAGCAGATAAATCAGCAATGAAACAAGGTCTTTTTACTCCCGGAACTGAAATCCCAATTGTTTCTCCAGAAGATGCATTAAGAAATGATCCTGATGTTATTCTTTTGCTTGCATGGAATTTTAAAGATGAAATTATTGAAGAACTAAAAACGAAGTATAATTGGAAAGGCAAACTAATTTTGCCGCTTCCTTATGAGCCAAAAGTTATCGATATTTAATGAAATTTATAGAATTAAATTTGAAAGGCGTATATGTCATTACTCCTGATATTTTTAGTGATTCAAGAGGTAAATTTCATAGATCTTTCTGTAAAAATGAATTTAAGGAAAATGAAATAGATAATAGTTTTGAACAAGGAAATGTTTCTGAAAATCCCCAAAAAGGAACACTAAGAGGATTTCACTATCAAATAGACCCTTATCAAGAGTCAAAAACTATTTCTTGTATTACAGGCTCAATTTTTGATGTAGTAATAGATCTTAGAAAAGATTCTTCAACTTTCTTAAAAAGTGTTTCTGTTCAATTGTCATATAAAAAAAAGCAAAGTATTTTTGTACCTAAGGGTTGTGCAAATGCCTGGTTAACGTTAGAAAGTAATACCTTTATTCACTACTATATGGGTTCTTCTTATAAACCAGGTTTTGATAGAGGTATAAAATTTAATGATAAATTTTTTGATATTGAATGGCCATTTGATCCGAAATTAGTTTCTGAAAAAGATCTAGAATATCCTGATTTTGACCCTTCAAATGTTGTTTGAAAATGAGAATATTAATTACTGGTATGGGAGGATTTATTGGGAAAAATTTGATAACAAAATTTTCCAAACATGATCAAATTTTAAGTTTATCAAGAACAAATTATAAAGATATTAATTTGCAAAATGTACAATACTTAACTGGAGATATATCTAAACCAAAAAATTGGATTGATAAAGTTGCAAGTTTCGCACCAGATTGCTGCATTCATTTGGCTTGGGATGGGATCCCTGATTATTCTTTAAGTAGATGTCTAGAAAATATGAATTCAAATCTTATTTTTTTGGAAAGTTTAATCCAAATTGGAATTCCAAATTTTATTTTTGCTGGCAGTTGTTGGGAATATGGTAATTGTAATGGAGAAATAAATGAAGAGTTTAATCCAAATCAAGTATCCATATTTGGACTAACTAAACTAACTATTTTATCTTTTTTGGAGAAGTTATCTTACGACTTTAATTTCAACTATAAATGGGCAAGAATATTTTTTGCCTATGGACCTCATCAGAAAAAGCATTCTTTAATCTATTCAATTTGGAATGACATACATGAAAAAAAGGGAAATAGTATAAAAAATCCTTATGCCTCTCAGGATTTTATTTATATTGAGGATGTTTGTAGGGGGATAATAGAATTAACTAATAAAAATGTAAAGTCCGGTATTTATAATATTGGTTCAAACAACTTAACTAGCATTGCTGAAATTGCAAATATTATATATAAACATTATGAATTAAAAATGCCTTATCCAAATATTAAAAATAAATCTTTAGAAGGTTTCTGGGCTAATAATAAAAAACTTCTTAATCTTAGTGATTTTAACCTTCAATATGCAATAAAAGATGGGGTTATTAAAACCTTGAATTTCTTAGATAACTAATTTCCAATGAGAGACATAACTCAAGCAGTAGTACTTTGTGGTGGGTTGGGGACAAGACTAAGACCGCTAACTAATTCGGTACCAAAGCCAATGGTAGAAATAAATAAGAAACCTTTTTTATGGTATTTGCTTCTTAAGCTTTCATCGCCGCCCAATAATATTAAAAAGTTTTTACTTCTAACTGGATATCTAAAAGAAACAATTGAAAATTATTTTAGAGATGGTAAACAATTTGGTTGGGAAATATCATATTCTTCAGGTCCCTCATATTGGGATACTGGTAGAAGGATTTGGGAAGCAAATGAACATTTAGATGAACAATTTGTGCTTTGTTATTCAGATAATTTTGCTCAGGTAAATCTTGATAAACTATATCAAATCTGGAAAAATAATAGTTCTTCAATAACATTGCTAATAACAAAAAAGAAAATTGGGAACGTGATGATAAATGACCATAATAAAATAATTTTATATTCAAAAGAAAGAAAAGCAGATTATCAATATGTTGAATTAGGTTTTATGATTTGTTCAAAGAATGAAATATTTAAACAATTTCAAATTATAGAAAATTCACCTAATATTAGTTTCTCTGAAATTTTAGAAAATATATCTTTAGATAACCAACTTTCAGGTTCTATAATTAATGATCCTTATCATAGTATTGGTGATTTAAAAAGACTTGAAAAAACTAGAAAATATTTTCAAAAAAAAAGAATTCTTTTATTAGATAGAGATGGTGTAATTAATGTTAAGGCTCCTCGAGGTAAATATATTACTTCATGGGATAATTTCACTTTTATTCAGGATACTATTGAAGCACTAAAGAAACTTTCTTTGTATGACTTTAAGTTTATAATAGTTTCTAATCAGGCTGGAATCGCTACTGGAGAAGTAGACATTACAGATTTAGAGGAAATTCATGATAATATGACAGCCTTTCTGAAAACAAAAGGAATAAAAATTCTTGATATATTTGTTTCAAAAGATCATTGGAAAAGTCAAAGCTTTAGAAGGAAACCTAATCCCGGTATGTTTTTTGAAGTTTCTCAAAAATATTTGCTTAGGCTTGATGAAACTTTTTATATTGGTGATGATCCCAGAGATTGTCAAGCAGCAAGAAATGCTTCTTGTGGAAGCATACTTATAGGAGATAATATTGATAAAACAAAATGTAATCCAGATTACTACGCTTCAAGACTCACCGATTTGCTTCCAATTATCCTAGAAAAATTTAAAGATAAAGAAATTAATCATAGTAATTGTTGAATTAAAAATTATGTCCAAATCAGTTACAACTATCACCCCTCATCGAATAAGTTTTGCAGGTGGAGGAACCGATATTCCAAAATTTTATAAAAATTATGGAGGTGCTGTATTAAGTACAACAATTGATAAATATTTATATGTCACTGTTAAGTACCATAGTCCACTTTTTAAAGAAAATTTCAGGCTTTGTTATTCTGAAACCGAAAGGACAAATTCCTTAGAAGAAATTAATAATTCTATAGCTAGAGAATGCTTAAGATTAGTACCAATAGATCATCCGGTTTATATATCAACCGTATCTGATATACCTGCTTCTACGGGATTGGGGTCATCTTCAAGCTTTGCAGTTGGTTTATTGCATGCACTTCATCTATTAAGAGGAGAAAAAGTATCAGCAGGCCAGCTGGCAGAAGAGTCAAGTAATGTAGAAATAAATGTTCTTAATTATCCAATTGGTAAGCAAGATCAATATGCAGCAGCTTATGGAGGCTTAAACTATTTTAAATTTCAGCAAAATGGAGCAGTAAAAATCGAACATATCTTACCCCCTAATAATTCTATTAAGCTATTATTTAATTCTATTTTGTTATTTTGGACTGGAGTACAAAGAAAATCTGAGGATGTACTAATAGAACAACACAAATCTATAAATGAAAAACAAGATTCTCTTATTTATATCAAAGATCTTGTAAAAGATTGTAGGGCAATTCTTCAAAAAGAACCTTTGGATCTAAAAGCATTTGGGGAAGTTCTTCATAATGGTTGGTCAAAGAAGAGAAATCTTGCATCAAATATCTCTAATTCTAAAATTGACTCTTATTATTCGATAGCACTAGAAAATGGTGCTTATGGTGGGAAAATAGCTGGGGCTGGAGGAGGAGGTTTCTTAATGATTGTGTGTGATCCGCAAAAAAAAGATTTTATTAAAAATAAGCTAAGGCAGTTGGTTGCCCTTGATATTGACTATGAACCTAGAGGATCACAAAAATTGTATTCTCAAGACTGTTAATTATTTTAATTATTGGCAATTTCATGGAGCTTTTTTAAGAAATTAGTACTTTCTTCACTTTGTTCTTTAGGAGCCCATTCCGCAAATGTTTTCCAAGTAGAAGGATTATATTTCCCCATCATTGTTTCATAAGTTACTGCTGTCTCTGAGGTAATAGCGTACGTATGCCATGTAAAGGCTGGCACAGATATAAAATTCTCCATATTAGTTTTTAGATGAATCTTATCAGTTATACTGCCTAAATCATCAAAAAAGAAACAACAAACACTGCCTTTAATAATATATATTTTTTCAATTTTTTCTTCCCCAGGATGCAAATGTGGTTGCATGTAAGAATTATATTGCATTAAATTAAACACTCTATTGAATTCAGCCCCAGGCTTATGTAGTACATAAGAATGCCTATGCCTTATAGATTTTTTGGCTTGTCCCAACATCTCTAAGAATTTTTCATCAGATAAGTAAGGGATTTTATGGGTTTCCATTTTTTTTTATTGATTATTGTAAATTTAAAATTAGATCCTTAATTTTATTTTAGTTCCACCTTAAATTATCAGATAATTGATTTGTATTAAGAAGATGTTCTAGTTGTTGTAGCCTGTAGAAACACTTATTTTTGTATTTAATATCATCTAATTTAATTTCTTTGAAAATTTCCAACATATTTCTAATTCCTCTTTCAACTGGCCACTCACATCTAAAAGAAGGGATTATTTTTCTGACTTTTTCAAATGAAACTTTATAAGTTCTTGTATCCTTTCCATCAACTTTTCTGTCCTTAATAAGATTATCAATATCTATATTGGGATTCTCAGAGAGAAATTCTAATTTTGATCCAGGTAAACAATCTTGAACCGTTTTTGCAATATCTATTATTTTGAGGTTATTTATTTCATCACCAATATTCATCACAAGAAGTTGCTCTTTTTTATATTCTAAATCTATGGATTTAAATATTGAATTACATAAATCTTTTATGTGTAAATTTGGTCTCCATGACTGGCCATCAGAGTTCAGTATGATTTTATTTCTAGTAACAGCCATTCCAACTAACATATTGATAACAATATCAAATCTCATATTTGGAGAAGCCCCAAAAACCGTAGCAAATCTTAGCGCTATAGGAGAAAAACTAGAATCACTTAGCTCTTCTAAATCTGTTTCGATTTGATATTTATTTAATGAGTAACCTGTTTGAGGATTTACATTTGAAGATTCATTAAGAAGTTCATTTTTGCCTACACCATATACCGAACAACTTGAAGCAAAAATAAATTTAATACCTAATGACTTGCATATAGTAGCTAATTTTTTAGAATAGTCTCTTGTTGGATTATAGACCTTTTCTGAATTCATCTTACACATGGGATCATTTGATATTCCAGCTAAGTGAACAACAACATCTATCCCTTTAAGATGATTTTCATTAATGTCTCTCACATCTAATTTGATAAATCTATAATTTTTATTTTCTACATTTTTATCAATCAATGCATATTCATTAAAAAAACAAGTATCTATGCCAGTTACTTCAAAGCCTTTATTAAGAAGGAAGGGCACTAAAACTGATCCAAGATACCCCTCTGATCCTGTAATTAAGACTGATTTCAGCAAGATTTTTTCGTAAACCTAATTATCAATAATACAATATCAAATAAATAAAAGTTTAAGCTTGTAAGAAAAATCAAGAGATTCTATTTGAAACAAATTTCAGTATTTTTTCATAATCGAATATCATCTGATCATGATTGACGCCATAATTTTTATCTTCAGAACCCCTTCTTATTTGATCAATATAGTCACATTTTATGCCATTTTTTAGAATATTAGTTGCCAAGTAATCTCCATATTTTTTTATTGATTTTGAGTCGTCAATCACAATTAATTTACCTGTTTTTTTGATTGAATTCAAAATAGGTTCTAATGAATGATTAGGAACATAGTTTATGTGATAAAGATCAGATTCAAAACCATTGGATTTTAAATAATTACGTATTTTTAATGTTTCAGGTAGTGCAAAATTATAACTAGCTAAAGTTACATCTCTACCTTCATAGTATTTAAAAATGCTACAGTCATTTTCTCCATAAATAAGTGGAATTTTATTAATCTCGCTATTAAAAGCACGTTGGCTAACAAATATAATTCTGAAACCCTTTGCAACTAAATTATCATTGATTATCTTCGCTATATCATCCTTAAAATTTATACAATAAATAGGAATATTTGCTAAAGATGAAATATCTGAAGCATTATTAGAGCTTGATTGAGGCCCTTGAAATCCTTGATCGCAAACTATGCAAACAATAGTAAAACTTCCTACTTCATTTCTAGATTTGTACGCCCTTATAAAATTAAAAGTACTACACGCTTGTTCTAATCCTAATAAAATAAAATCCATTTGTTTAGCAAAAAGTACAGAATTTCCCCCATCGAGCATCATTCCAAGACCTATACCAAAATGTGTTAACTCGCAATTGCCAATATTTATTATTTTTCCATTGGAGTTAACTTCTAGTCCTCTAGACAAACCACTAAGACAAGATCCTTTATCTATATTTTCCCCAAATAATAAAACCTCTCCACAACTGGTTGTTATCTTATTAATTTCAGAGACAATAAATTCAATATATTTTTTCATATCTAATTTTAGTGCATTTTGAGGATTTCATAAGAGAATCTGTTAAATGCATTCTCACCAATAGCTACTTTTAATTCATACAAGGGATCAATTGGGTTTTCTTCAATTATAAGTCCATTTTTAATATCTATAAATTTTGGATCAGTTTCCCATCCAGGTGTTGCCCCCGCATGCTGATTAAAGGTGCATAACTCAACCTCTACAACTGCAGGACCTTTTATTAATTTGTCCTTAAGAAGGTTAATATTATCTTTTAAAATTGGGTATTTGTTCCCGTTAAGTTTTTGAAATGGTATATCAAGGCCATCGCAAATTTTTTCGAAATTAATTACACATCTCCTCTCCTCAATTGTTGATCCTAATGAAAAGTTATTATTTTCAATAATTATTAAAGTTTTAAGTGCATGCGTTTTAGCTATTAATAATGATTCCCAAAATATACCTTCTTCTATAGCCCCGTCTCCAGTAAGTATATAAACTTGGCTTTTCTTCTTTGAGATTTTTTTATTAAAAGCAATTCCTAATCCCACTGCTAAGTTGTTTCCAAGAATACTAGAAGAATAAATTATATTAGTATTATTCATTGCTAAATTCATCGATCCCATTTGAGAATTAAAATCTTTTGAATTCAAATTATAAAAATTTAATTCTTTTTTCAATGATTTTGAACATGCGAGATTGTAAGTACAATTTCTGTGAGATAAACATAAAATGTCTTCTTTATCTAAAGAATTAGATACAGCTAATGCTAAAGCTTCATGCCCAATTCCAAGATGAACTGGTATTGGATACTCTAAAG
>QCNC01000018.1 GCA_003210155.1 Prochlorococcus sp. AG-424-E18
ATATTACCCAGGTAAATCACTACCGATATATGCCTCCAAGGCAAATAGCTCTTTATTTATGAGTAACCTAGTTTCTTCAGAAGGATTAGGACTAGATGCGGTTTCAGAGGGAGAATTATTAACTGCTCTAAAGGGAGGGGTTCCAAATGAAAAAATTGTTTTTCATGGGAACAATAAATCTGATAAAGAAATAGATTTCGCAATTAGAAATAACATTAAAATAATTGTAGATAATGACTATGACTTAAGAAGATTAGAGGAAGCATCAAATTCATTAAATCATGACTTAGAAATCATGATTCGCTTTACTCCTGGAATAGAGTGCCATACACATGAATACATAAGAACAGGATCATTTGATAGCAAATTTGGTTTTGGAATCGAATATTTGAATAATTTATTTGCAAGTGTAAGAGACTCTAGACATCTCAAGTTAAAAGGACTACATGCTCATATTGGTTCCCAAATTTTTGAACTAGACCCTCATAAGGATCTAGGTGAAATTATGATAAAGGTTATTTTGGACGCTAAAAAATTCGGCCATAATATTAAAGAACTAAATGTTGGCGGAGGCTTAGGCATCAAATATACAAAAAATGACAATCCACCTTCTATTGATGAATGGGTAAAAACAATTTCTAACTCTGTTGTTAAAGCTTGTAAAAAAAACAATCTAGCTTTACCTAAATTGATGTGTGAACCTGGAAGATCCATTGTATCTACAGCAGGCATAACAATTTACAAAATAGGTTCTTTTAAAGAAATTCCTGGAATCAGAACTTATTTGTCTGTTGATGGCGGGATGAGTGATAATCCTAGGCCTATAACCTATCAATCAAATTATTCTGCATGTTTGGTAAAAAACCCCTTTAATATTAATTCGAAAAATAAATATACTATTGCTGGCAAACACTGCGAATCGGGAGATGTATTGTTTAAGGAGATAGAACTAGCAGATTGCAAAACAGGAGATCTTATTTGTGTTTTTGGTACTGGGGCTTACAATTATTCAATGAGTTCTAACTACAACAGAATTCCAAGACCCGCAGCTCTTTTAGTTTGCAATGGAGAAGCAGAGATTATTCAAAAAAGGGAGAGTCCATATGATCTTTTAAAATATGATGTTTTGCCTGATCGCTTTATTAAACAAAATTAGGTACATTTAAATTAATTTTGTTTTTAGTGTGAATTTCTGGGGAATTATAAATTTAAAGCTTTTGTTAGATGTTTTATTTGCTGTTGGTTTCGGACTTTTATTATTCTCTAGAGTAAAAGAACAACGGACATTATGGCTCTTAAGAGGATATTTGTTTTTAGTATCATCCGCATGGTTTATTCAAAGATATGCATACTTACCACTAACATCAAAATTAATTGATGCTGTAGTACTCGCTTGCTCTCTCTCATTAGCGATCCTTTGGCAAGGAGAATTAAGAAGATTAATGGAACTATTAGGAACTGGCAGGCTAGCCGTACTACTTGGAAATCCACCAAAGGAATTTAGGGCAACTTCAAGTACCATTACTCAGTTAGTTGATACTGCAGGTAAACTCTCTCAAAATAGAAGAGGCGCTTTAATCGTTGTAGATTTGGGTAGTGATTTAAGACCTGAAGATTTTTTATATTCAGGTACCAATATTGAGGCACAATTATCAACTGACCTTTTAATAAATCTTTTTGCAACAGATACACCTTTACATGATGGGGCAGTTCTTGTAAAAGGGAATAAAATAATATCTGCAGGCGTAATACTCCCTTTATCTAGGCAAGGAATAAGTAGATATGGAACGAGACATCTTGCTGCACTAGGAATTACAGAAAGATTTGATAGGTGTATTTGTATTGTTGTCTCTGAAGAAACAGGTACATTATCATTAGCAAACCAAGGGAAACTTGAAAGACCAATTACTAGCAGCAGGTTACAAGAACTTCTTGTAAATTTGATTGGGAATCAAAACTCAATTGGAACAAATAAATCATCTTTATCTAAAAATTCTTTATCCCAAAATATAAACCTAAGTGATAATATTAGCAGTGATATAAATGAAAAAGAGAACGAAAAGCCACCAATCTTCTTTAACAAAAATGATTAACTTATGAGTTTAGGAAATATAATTGAAAAGCAAAAAAAAGATTTATCTAAGAGAATAGATAAGCAGAAAGTTCCTGAACATATTGCGATAATTATGGATGGGAATGGGCGATGGGCGACAAAAAAAGGTTTACCTCGTACATATGGTCATAAGAAAGGAGTGGAAGTTTTAAAAGAAATTCTCAAAGCATCAACTAAAGTAGGTTGTAAGGTACTTACTGTTTATGCTTTTTCAACTGAGAATTGGACAAGGCCAACAAAAGAGGTTAGCTTCCTTATAAATCTTTTTAGCGAAGTTTTGAGAAACGAAATTGAAGAGATAAATAAAGAATCAACAAGAATTAAATTCATAGGAGATTTAACTCCTTTCCCAGAAACTTTAAAACAAATAATCTCTAATTCAGAATCTCTTACTAAAAACAACAATAAATTTTTATTGAATGTTTGCGTCAATTATGGAGGCAGGCAAGAAATAGTGAAAGTCGCAAAAAAACTAGCATTAAAATCTTCTTCTGGTGAAATAAAACCAAGTGAAGTTAATGAAGAATTATTTAATTCTGAACTATTAACTCAAGGAATTAAAGATCCAGAATTACTTATAAGAACTAGTGGAGAAAAAAGGATCAGTAATTTTCTTTTATGGCAATTAGCTTATTCAGAAATTTACATATCTGATGTACTTTGGCCAGACTTCAATGAGTTTGAATTTTTGAAAGCAATAATTGATTACCAATCAAGGAATAGACGTTTCGGCGGTATAGAATCATTACCAAATGAATCTTTTTAAAGATTCTCAATATTCTTCCTAACAAAAATGGCTAATACTAATAATCAGTTATTAAAAGAGATTAGGTTCGATTGGAATAAGGAGGAGATATTGGAAATACTTAATATGCCTCTGATTGATTTAATGTGGGAATCACAAATCGTTCACAGGGAATTCAACAGCTACGACATTCAATTAGCATCATTGTTCAGCGTAAAAACTGGTGGATGTGAAGAAAATTGTTCGTATTGTAGCCAATCAATTTATAGTGCTAGCGAAATCAAAAATCATCCACAATTTCAAGTTAAAGAGGTTTTAGCAAGAGCTCAAATAGCAAAAAAAGAAGGCGCAGATAGGTTTTGTATGGGTTGGGCATGGAGAGAAATTAGAGATGGGAAATCTTTTAATGAAATGTTAGAGATGGTTAGCGGTGTAAGAGATTTAGGAATGGAAGCATGCGTTACCGCTGGGATGCTTACAGAAGAACAAGCCTCCAGACTGGCAGATGCAGGTTTAACTGCGTATAACCACAATCTTGATACTAGTCCTGAGTATTATAAAAATATTATTACTACTAGAACTTATCAAGACAGATTAGATACTATCAAAAGAGTAAGGAATGCAGGAATAAATGTTTGTTGTGGAGGCATAATAGGTTTGGGTGAAACTAATGGCGATAGAGCATCTCTTTTGGAAGTACTTTCAAACATGAATCCTCACCCTGAAAGTGTTCCTATAAATTCCTTAGTAGCTATTGAAGGTACTGGTTTAGAGGATAATCAAGAAATTGATTCTATTGAAATGATAAGGATGATAGCTACAGCAAGGATTCTTATGCCTAAAAGCAAAATAAGATTAAGTGCAGGTCGAGAAAAGCTCTCAAAAGAAGCCCAAATTTTATGTTTCCAATGTGGTGCAAATTCAATTTTTTATGGAGATGAGTTACTCACAACTTCAAATCCATCTTTTCAATCAGACAGAAAACTTCTTAAAGAGGTTGGAGTATCAGTAAATAAAGGTTTTGAAACTTGTGAAAAAACAATATCTTCTTTATGAAAGGCAAAAATTATAAAATAGTATCTCTTTATTCTTTCTTCCCATTTCAAGAAAACTTAATTATTGATCTAAAAAATAAATTATTAGAAATTGAGAATGAAAACGATCTTTCAGGTTTATTAATTTTTGCAAGTGAGGGTATTAATGGAACTATTTGTGCTGAGAAAAATGTAATTGATATAGTTATCAATTTACTTAATAAATATGCAGATAATAGAAATTTGAATATGAAAGTAAATTTTTCAAATAAGAAAGTCTTCAAAAAATTAAAAATAAAAATAAAGAAAGAAATAGTCACAATGGGTGTCTCTGAAATAAATCCTTCGGAAAATAATGGGACTTATATTGACTCCGCTGATTGGAATAAGTTAATTAAGAATCAAAATACAATAGTCATTGATACTAGAAATCATTATGAGGTTTCTATAGGTACATTTCATAACTCTATAAACCCAAATACAAGAAACTTTAGTGAATTCCCCAAGTGGGTAGATGATCATCTAGATGCCCATTTAGAAAATAAAGAGTCAACAAATATAGCAATGTTTTGTACCGGAGGAATAAGATGTGAAAAAGCTACTAGTTTGCTGAAAAAGAAAGGTTATAAAAATATTTATCACCTACAAGGGGGCATCCTTCAATACCTTGATGATATACCAAAAGAGAAAAGCTTATTTGAAGGTGAGTGTTATGTTTTTGATAAAAGAGTTGCTTTAGATCAAGAATTAGAAAAAGGCTCCTACTCAATTTGTCATGCATGTGGAATGCCAGTTTCAATTCAAGATCAAGAAAGAAAAGAGTATAAAAAGGGTATCCAATGTCATTTCTGCATTGACCAATTCAGTGATGATGATAGGAAAAGGTTTGAAGAAAGACAAAAACAAATCGATAGATTAAGAGTGGAAAATCATAAAAGTTATAAGGACTAATTTTCAAAATCATGAAAGTTGAAGAATTAGAAAAATTAGCAGGTACAATTGGATTATTAATTAAAATTCAAGTCAGAGAAACTCTAGGATTATGTTTCTTTAGAATCGTTATAGCAGAACAGAAAGATAACATAATTAAGATTTGGGCGGAAATGAAAGGTTGGACTTATTTAAACAAACAAGGTATTCAGCTTGATACATTGAGAATCCTTAGTAAAGCTCCTGCTTTTGTTTCGGAATTAATATGGGCAACAACTATGGCTTGGGCAATTGAAAAAAAATCAAGCAACAAAGTGAGACTTTTAGCTATTTTTGATAGTGAAGGATATAGTAAAAAACTTGTAAGATATTTCAATTTAATAGGATTCAAAACTGTCAAAGAAGTTGGTTCTAGCCCAGCAGATCTTTTATTAAGATTGGTTTGGGGAGGTGCAGGAACACTTATGAACGGGGAATGTATTTCCATATTGAAAAGACTTGAAAAGAAATTCTCTTTAATTAAAGAAAGTTAACCCGCATGATAACTACTTCTAACTAAAGGGCCAGAAGATACTTTTTTGAATCCTAATTCCTTAGAGAAGCGATATAAATATTCAAACTCTGATGGATCCCAATATTTCTTAACTGCCAAATGATTGAATGAGGGCCTTAAATATTGACCAATTGTAATTTGATCACAATCTATTTTTTTAAGATCATAAATTGTATTTTTTATTTCATCCAATGTTTCCCCAAGTCCTAACATAATGCCTGATTTAGTTTGTATATGAGGAGCAATATCCTTTGACTTTTTTAGTAAATTAAGGGATTTTTTGTAATTTGCACCCCTCCTAACTTCTTTTTGCAGTCTTTCAACAGTTTCAAGATTATGATTAAAGCATATTGGATCTTTTTCTAAAATCATCTTCAATCTCTCAGTCTGAAGGTTATTTGTTTCATCAAGATTTTTGCCTCCACCCCATAAATCAGGAGTTAAAACTTCAATTTTAATTGTAGAATCAAATTTTCTAATCTCATCAATTGTAGATATAAATAAATTTGCACCATGATCAGGAAGATCGTCTCTAGCTACAGATGTCAAAACAACATATTTCAAATTTAGTACTTTAACTGCTTCAGCGACTTGAGTACATTCATCAATATTGATAGAACTTGGTCTTCCTTTATTTACCTGACAAAAAGCACATGAACGAGAACATATCGATCCACCCAGTAAGAAGGTGGCTGTTCCTGAGGCATAACATTCTGCTCTATTTGGACATCTTGCTTCTTCACAAATAGTATGAATATTTGATTTTTTGATGAGCGTTTGTATTCTTTCGAATTCTGAAGCTTTACTAATAGGAAATTTAATCCAAGAGGGAAGTCTTAAAATTTTTTCTTTCTTGATTAGATTATTATCTCTCATTGTCTAATTTAGTTTTGTTCTGCCTTCTAAGGCCCTTGCAAGTGTAACTTCATCCACATATTCAAGTTCACTGCCCATTGGGAGCCCATATGCAATCCTTGTAACTTTAGTAAAAGGGGCTAACAATTTTCCAATATAAAGACTTGTTGTATCTCCCTCAACACTTGGGGTCAATGCCAATATGATCTCATCTATTTCAGACTTACTAACTCTTTCTACCAAGCTTCTTATTTCTAGGAGTTCGGGGCCAACAGAATCCATTGGAGATATTAAACCACCAATAACATGGTAAACCCCTTTAAATTCTCTGGCGCGCTCCAAAGCAAGCAAATCTTTAGTTTCTGCTACTACACAGATTAGTTTTTGATTTCTCTCAGTATTTCTACAAATTTCGCATTCATCTTCTGAAGTTAAATTGAAACATTTTTTGCAACGACCAACATTACTATGTGCTTCTAACAGAGCCTTTGAAAATTCTCTTATTGTACTTTCCGGTTGTTTTAAAATAAACAGGGCTAATCGTTGCGCTGTTCTTGGACCAATCCCTGGGAATTTCTCAAAATGACCGATTAATTTTGAAAGTGGTTTGGTATAAGTAATCAAAATTAAACTATTTCTAGAGATAATTTAGACGCAAAATTCCGAATTGCCATAATTGTTTGCTTTTAATGTCTTATTATATTTTTAGTTAGTAATTTCAAACAAAATGAAAAATATTAAATTTAACCCTTTCAAATATTTATTTTTGGTTTTTTTGTGCTTAACATTGAGTGCTTGTAGTGGCGGACTAAATGCGGGATTAGAAGCTTATCAAAGTCCAGATGGTAGATATGCCTTTTTGTACCCAACAGGATGGACCAGAGTAAAAGTAGATGGAGGACCTGAAATTATTTATCATGATTTAATAAATAGTAATGAGACCTTAAGTTTAGTTATTTCTGATGTCAATAAAGAGATTCAATTAGAGCAATTAGGAAGTCCAAGTGAAGTAGGTCAAACATTGATTGATAAAGTCATTGCTCCCGAAGGTTCAGGTAGAGAGGTAAAACTTATAAATGCCAATAAGAGGGAGGCATCAAATCATATTTTCTATGATTTAGAGTATGAATTAAATTTAAATGAACAGGCAAGACATGAATTAGCTACTGTCGTAATTGATAGAGGAACACTTTATACTTTCGCTGTGGGAACAAATGAAGAAAGGTGGAATAAAGTTGACGGTATTTTTAGTAACGTAATCGAATCATTTAACTTCTTAATATAGTTAAGAGATTCATACTAGATTCCTACTTGAACATTCCACAAATCAGCATATATTTTGTTCTGATCTAATAGTTTTTCATGTTTTCCAATTTCAACTATTTTACCTTTGTCAATAACTATAATATTATCCGCATTTTTTATAGTGCTTAATCTATGAGCTATAACTATAGTTGTTCTTTCTTTTGTGATTTTAGATAACGATTTTTGAATTAAAGCCTCTGTTTCATTATCAACAGAAGCAGTAGCTTCATCTAATATTAATATTGGAGCATCCTTTAAAACAGCTCTCGCCAAGGCAATTCTTTGACGTTGCCCGCCTGAGAGCCTTTGGCCCCTTTCCCCAACTATAGTTTTATAACCATCTGGTAATTGTTCAATAAATTTATGAGCTTCCGCAATCTTTGAAGCTTTAATAATATCTTTAAGACTTGGGTTGATTGAGCCATAAGCAATATTTTCTTGCACACTGCCATGAAATAAATAAGTTTCTTGACTTACTAAAGAGATACACTTTCTTAAATCCCTCAAATTTATTTCTTTAATAGAAACCCCATTCAAGGTTATTGAACCATTATTACTATCATAAATTCTAAGTAGTAATTTTATTATTGTACTTTTCCCGGAACCTGTTAAACCAACAATTCCTAATGTTGAGTTATTTTCAATTTTGAAATTTATTTTTTTTAAAGTTAAATCTCGTCCAGGATAATTAAAATCTACATTATTAAAAATAATTTCTCCTTTGATATCTTTAGGTTCAATTTTTATTTTTCCATCTTTTATTTTTATAGGCGTATCTATGAGATCAATTACTCTATTTATTGATGCCATAGATCTCTGAAAATCATCTAAAACATGCCCCAAAGTAGTTAAAGGCCATAATAGTCTTTGTGTAATAAACACTAAAAAACTATAAGTACCTACATCAAGTGTCTTATTCCAAGTTTGGAAACCTCCAATTAATAGAATCGCTATAAAAGCAAATAAAATTGCAAATCTTATAAGAGGGATAAAAGCAGAAGATAATTTTATTGCTGCCTTATTACTTCTTTGATAATCGAGACTTTCTTTATTTAATCTATTTAGTTCCCATTTTTCTTTAGTAAAACTTTTTATAGTTAGAATTCCACTTAAATTATTATTAAGCCTTGATGCTAACAGTCCAGCTTTATTTCTAACATCTCTGTATTTTGGAGCAAGCTTCCTTTGAAATTTAATTGATCCTAAAAATATAATTGGAATAGGAAAGAAAGCAAATAAAGCGATTTTTGGAGCGACAAAAATCATAGTGCCTCCAATTATTAAGACAGTTATAAATAACTGAATAATCTGATTAGCCCCTTGGTCTAGAAATCTCTCGAGTTGATTTATATCATCATTCAGAATAGATAATAGCCTTCCAGTATTATCATTTTCAAAAAAATCCATATCTAATTCCTGGATATGCTCATAAGCTTTTATTCTTAATTTATGTTGCGATAGCTGAGCCAAATTTCTCCATAAAATCGAATATAAATATTCAAAGGAGGATTCACCAGACCAAACTATTCCTGAAGCAAATGCAAGAAAAATCAATTGTGCTGGAACTTCTTTTATTCCAAAACCTGCAATCCATGAATTCTGTTCCTTAACAACGATATCCACTGCAAGACCAATTATTACAGGGGGAGCTAAATCTAATATTTTATTAATTATGGAACTAAGAAAAGCAAAAAATAGTAACCTTCTTTCCTCAATCAGATTTAAATAAAGTCTAATTATTGGATTTTGATTGTTCTTAGACCTCATAAAAATAATTAAATTTTTGTATTATGATTTAAATTTTCTTTAGTTTCTAA
>QCNC01000019.1 GCA_003210155.1 Prochlorococcus sp. AG-424-E18
TTATATAGGTTCAAATACATCTGAAAGTTATACAAATCCTTCAGGAGCAATAGTTCAATACAATTTAGAAACAAGAAAAGCAGTAAAAGAATGTGATTTAGGTGGGCAGCCTGATAGCGTTTTTGTTTCACCAGACGGAACATTTCTAGCTGTCGCTATAGAAAATGAGAGGGATGAAGAATATAAAAATGGATTTATCCCTCAAATTGATGACAATGGCATTCAAATTAATCCTGCAGGTTATGTTTCTCTTGTGAAGTTAAACAAAAGAGGAAAAATACAATGTAACTCAATTAAAAAAGTAGATTTAACAGGCTTATCCGAAATAGCTCCTTTTGATCCCGAACCAGAATTCGTTGCTATTAATGATCTTGGTGAAACAGTTGTCTCTCTTCAAGAAAACAACCATCTTGCAGTAATTGATAAAGATGGAAATGTAATATCACATTTCTCGGCAGGAGTTGTAAAACAAATGGCAGGAATGGATACAAAGAAAGATGGAGCACATAAATTTAAAAGCAAACTAAAGAATGTAAGAAGAGAACCCGATGGTCTTACTTGGATTGATAATGACCATTTTGCAACAGCAAATGAAGGCGATTACAAGCATATTGATCCAAATCAGGCAAAAAGAGGTGGTTCAAGATCCTGGACTATTTTTAAAAAAGATGGAACAGTAGTTTATGAAGATGCAAATAGACTAGAAAGAGCAATTGCACAAATAGGTCATTTCCAAGATGGGAGAGCAGGTAAAAAGGGAGTAGAACCTGAGTCAGTTACATATTCAAAAATTAATGGAACGCCCTATTTATTTGTTGGTGCTGAACGAGCTGGGATAGTAGCTGTATACGATATCACAGAACTAAATCAACCTTTGCTTACTCAATTACTTCCATCAGGCATTGGACCAGAGGGATTTGTCGCAATTCCAGAGAGGGGATTAATTGCCTCAGCAAATGAAAAAGACTACAACAAAAAAGAACCTGGTTTATCTTCTCATGTGACTATTTATCAACTACAAGATGCTCCTGCTTCATACCCACATTTAACAAATGAAAATGGCCTTGAATTTGTATCTTGGGGTGCGATAAGTGGAATGGTGGCTGGTGATGACGGTAAAATTTATGCTGTTAATGATGGGACTTTTAAAACTCAGCCAAGAATTTACGTTATTGATCCTTCATCTTCCCCAGCACTATTAGAAAGAGCTATAGATATAAAGCTAGATGGTAAGACTGCATTATTTATGGATCAAGAGGGTATTACTACTGATGGTAATGGTGGATTCTACATTTCTACTGAAGGAATCAAGAAAAAGCTAGATGAACATCCTCCTGCAATCTACCATGTAAGCTCAGATGGTGAAATTTTAGAGAAGATAACTCCACCACTTTCATATCTTAATTATGCTAAAAATCCTGGTTTTGAAGGCATAACAAGGAATGGGGATATTCTTTATATTGCTCAACAGAAGCCTTGGGGTGATGATGCTTTCAATACTACTAAGATCCTCTCCTATAATTTAAAAACCAAACAGTGGGGGGCCGTAAATTATCAATTAGATAGGATCAAAAAAGGTGGCGTTGGCATTTCAGAATTGACTTACCATGACGGGGCACTTTATGTAATCGAAAGAGATAGTTTCTATGGAAAGAAAGCGAAATTGAAAGCTATATATAAAATAGATTTAGATGATGTTATTTTCGAAGGTCTTCAGACTAATATTCCTCCCAGACTTTATCCTTTAGTTGAAAAAGAGTTAGTTACTGATCTAAAACCAGTAATGCAATCTACGGGTGGTTTTATCCTTGAAAAGGTTGAAGGCTTAGCAATAACAAGCGAAGGGCAAGCATGGATTTCAACTGACAACGACGGGACTGGAAAGAAATCAACTGGTGAAACTCTTTTCCTAAATATTGGAAAAATCTAGTTAAAACTACTAATAAAAGTCACCTTTTATATAAGGTGGCTTTTTTTTTGCAGTTCTTATAATTAAAAAAAGTTAAATCATGAAATACCTAATATTTACTATTTTATTCATCGCCCCAGTTAAAGCTGAAACAAAATATTATTGGCAGGGTGTCAGGCATTATTTAAATCGACCCAAACTAATGATAGAAGCATGCAAAGATATGAAAGAAGAAAATGACATTGGAACATCTGCTTTCGAGAGTATGTACATGCCAACATTACCTGATAGGCTTTGGTTAGCTATTGGCAAAAGAGATTCTTATTGGGCAGATGACTCCAAAGAAGGAAGCATTCTTTTTACAAGAGAAGGGGTTTTGAATTTAAAAAAATTTATTGCAGAAAAATCATGTCCTAATATTTTTTAAATTTTCCCTATAAATCTGTATTAAGACACGGAAAGATAGTTTCAATAATCGCTCCACCATCTTTATGATTAAATGCCTTTATAAAACCTTTATTGTTATTAATTATTTTTTTTGTAATTGAAAGACCTAAACCACTTCCACTTTTCTTAAATTTAGTCCTTGATGGATCCCCACGATAAAAACGAGAAAAAATGTCATTTGATTCATTTTCTTCTAATCCAATACCTTTATCTCTAACTCTTATAACAACAGAGCTAGCTCTCTTAAAAATTTCAATTTGTATGCCCTCTTTTGTTGGGGAATAACGAATAGCGTTATCTAAAATATTTATAAATGCTCTTTTTAAATTTTCAATATCCCCAGATATATAATATTTTGTTGGAGAAAATAAATTTATTTTTATATCCTTTTTTTCTGCAAGCGGTTTTAGTGTTTGCCAAGATTCCATAATCAAATCTGAAATAGATATTTTTTTGTTTTTATTAAAATCTTCGTTACTTTCTAGCTTAGAAAGCTCTAAAGTCTCTTCGGCCATTTTTCTTAATCTTTTTGACTCTTTCTTAAGTCTTTTAACAAGATACCTATCCTTTTTTGATACTACTGATTCAAGTCTTTCCCCAATTAAGATAAGTGATGTAAGAGGAGTTTTCAGTTCATGAGACACATCATTAATTAATTGATTTTGTCGTTTTTTTATCGATTCAATTGATAATTTACTTTCCAATAATATTAAATAATTCTTTTTCCTTCCTCTAACAATATTTACCGAAATGGGTACTCCCGCAATTATGAAATCAAGGTTGAATGGGAAATCTTTTTTTCTTAAATATAGAATTTTATTACTAAGTACTTCAAGCTCATTAATATCATTAATTGCTTTTCCAATAACATCTTTATATTTAATAACCCTAATAAGAGATAAAGCTTTCTGATTGATAAATTTTATTGTTAGATCAGATGATAAGATTATCCACCCTTGCGATGAATAATCTAACCAAGACAACACTTCTTGAGGTTTAATTTTATCAAATGGGAAATCAAAAGTTTTTTTATACTTATTTTTATCAACTTCAAATTTTTTTTCTTTTGATTGAGAAAAATGCTTGACTTTTATTTTCCACTTCTGATGTAAAAAAAATAATACTTCTTGTAGTGTTTTCATTTTCATCCAAACTTATATCCAAAACCTCTTACAGTTTTAAGAAACTTTGGAGCTGAGGGATCTTCTTCTAATTTCTCTCTGAGCCACCTAACATGAACATCTACAGTTTTAGTATCACCAATAAAGTCAATTTCCCATATTTTTTCAAGTATTAAATCCCTTGACCATACTCTTTTTGGATTTTTCATAAATAACTCTAATAATTTAAATTCTTTTGGAGATAATGTTATTTCTCTATCAAAAGAAGTTACCCTACATTCTTCCAAGAACATTTTTATATGATTAAACTCGAGAACAGTTTTTGAGTTTTCTATATATTTTTTATTACGTTTAGATCTTCTTATTAATGCTCTAGATCTAGCAATTAATTCATTTAAACCAAAAGGTTTTGTTAAATAATCATCTGCACCAACCTCTAATCCAAGAACCCTGTCTGATTCATTATCTTTAGCACTCAAAATTAGTATGGGTGTATAGTCTTCATCATTTCTTATTTTTCTACATAACTCTAATCCATTTAGTCCTGGCAACATTAAATCTAGAATTATTAGGTCAACATCTTTTTTAATATCATTATTAATAAAATCTAAGGCACTTAAACCGTCTTTGAAACTTGATACTTTGAAACCTTCGCTGATCAAGGTTTCACTGACAGTAAGCCTAATACTCTTATCATCCTCTACAAGAAGAATTCTTGAGTCTTGCAAACTTTTATGATCTTTAATAGCCATTTAAAGTTCCAACAATTTTATTTTATATAATCAAAATTATTTGATTTAATTATTTCATAATTAATTTACATTGAATTATTATTTTTTTCATTTAATCTTATTTCATTTTTAATTTTCCCTTAAACCCTTTTATCTATATTTAGATTGTCTCTTTAATCTTCCTCACACAAAATTTTAAAGAGACAAATTTATTGAATTTAATAATAGATATTAAAACTAATATCCCATCGAAGCGTAATAATAATCGTCATCTTCATCTATATTTGTCACTACCCATTCTGGCGGAAAGTCACCAATTTTTACATATTGATAAAGCTTATCAACATCTGGATCGTAATAAGTATCGTTGATTTTTGGATCTTTGACTACTTTGCTTGGATGCATAATAAAAATTATTTCTACTCTTTTTTTTTAGATTATTTAGTTTAAAGCAGCTTTAAATCTCATTTAAATATTTTCATTTAATCTAGTTAACCTAAGACTAATTTAACTTGTAGTTAGTCTTGATTGTTTTAATTACCGATTTTTTCGGATCTTTATTTGGATAACAATTAACAATTCTATATTTTCCGCCTTTTCTAT
>QCNC01000020.1 GCA_003210155.1 Prochlorococcus sp. AG-424-E18
AATTGGTAATAAAAAACTTTAAACAAAAGATTTACATCACTTTCGCCTTCTAGGAAAGTATTACTTTAATTTTATAACGAGTTTCAATTAAAAAATATCTCCGCAAAGAAGGGGCCAAAAATCGGCCCCTTTTGATGAAACTCTTCCAAAGAAACACCATTAAGATATTACTCTGAAAGTTGCAAAGTTAAACAAATTAATAAAATCAATATTAATAATTTATGCGGCCTTTTTAAAAGGGTTCATATTCCTTAAAAAGTTATTACTTTTGCGGGTACTCATTTTTCTATATCTTTGATTTATATCCAGTATGTACTTTCTAGCTTTCTTATCATTTTCAATTTTCTTTTTTCTAAGACGTAAAGCCCTTAAATCTTCTATGGACATGAGGCCATCATCTTCTTTGAAATTTAAATGATCAAATTGCATCAGTTTAAGAAATTAAGTTTCTTCTTTAAGTGCAAGATTAACAACCTTATCTTTATTTGCAATAGAGATAATTAACCAACTTTACTCAAATTATTTATTCGATGTTCAGAAAGATATAAATTTAAGTATTAAAAACTTTCTAAAATCAAGAAAAACTTTTGATTGAATTAGATGGAACTTCTACAGATACAAATGATTCTCCATAATGAGATTCGGCTGATCTTATCAGTAACCAATAAAAGAAATTTACTAAAGCTTTCTCCATGAGGATTTAGTAACTTATTTAAATAAACTCATCATTTTTGTAATAGCAATATACAAAATAAATTTATTACGCAATCAAGATATTTACCTCATAAAGCATACTTGCATATTAATTAAGAAAAATTTGCACTCTCAGACTTTAGGCAGCGGACTAAATCCTCGTGGAGCATTGGACTTTAGTCCGCTCTATTTTTTTAGCAAAAGAAAAATAGCACTGCAAGGTAACTAGATCACCAATTTTTATATTTGACTCTGAATAAGCTAATTGAGCAAGAGTATCTGAGCATATGTTGGTGTTGTTTATTGTATAAATGTGCTACGAAACTTTTGTTATATCAATGGCTTCAGTATTTTTGCTCATTGATATATTCATTCTTAAATAATATTATTATTGATGGCTAAAGAAGGTTTAATTTGAAAAAAATAATTAAATTTTTTAAACTGCTCAAGAGAAGAATCGATATTCTTAATGCAGAGGCTGAATTGAAATTTATATTGGAAAATAAATAATGGGATTCCCACATTGCCCTATTTGTGTAGTTCTAGCATTTGTTTCAGTATTTATGGGAGTTACTCGTAGTTATATGTTCTATATTCTTGTTCGGGAGTTTATGAGAGCCGAATCTACTTTTAAATTTAAGTTTAGTTTCTATTAATTGTTGACATCTAAGTATAAATACTTTATAAATAGATTGTAGTGAATACTACAAAATCGTCCGATCTACCATCTGATAGACCGCAGTACGACTCAAGCCATAGGACGGGGACTTGAGCAAGTTCAGGAGCTGCATCATGGTAAACATGTATTTCAATGGAAAGTCATTCGTATATTGTAGAAAACAAGAAGAAAAGATTATAAAGCTTACTTATAGAGGATCTATTTACTTGAAATAAGATTCCTAATTTCTTTTTAAAAAAAGTTTGGAAATTTATTGACCTTTTTGGATTAAGTATTAATTAATACTTTATAAGAAGAACTTATAGTGAATATATTTTTTGCCTATTTAAAAATTCATATATTCGTATATTTAGTAACGAGAAATTAATTTCAAAATAATTAATTTGTAGTTAGATTTTTAAAAGGTTATGCAACCTATTTCAGAGGAACTTTACAAAAAAATAGTTGAGAGTTCTAAAAAATGAGTAAGTTACTAATTGCTTTATTGGCTTTAGATATAGGCGTTAGTCTGTCTAAAGTTTTTATTTTTACCTGAAAATCAAATTTCTTAGCATAAAATAAAGAATTATTTTCTAAAATAAGAAATAGTTACTGGGTATTATTTATTTAATCTACTTATTTTATAAAATACAAAATTAAACCAACAAAAGAACTTCCTACAAGTAGTAGCACCATTAAAAGTGCTATTAACTTTGCTAATCCCATAAAGATAAATCCGAATTTCCTGTAGATCTTTGCATCCAGTGAATTTTCCAAACATTATTTACTTTTTTAAAAATTGACGTAACTGTTGGTAAGTCATTATTAGGTGTCCCTTTATAAGTAAATTTTGAACCTAGTGTAAAAATGCACATTACTGTATTTTCGCTTAAAAATTCGAATCGGTGAATTTTAGTTATTTCTGCCTTTTCTTGAATAACTTCATTAGTAATCATTTGTTCGAAACTTTTTGCATCTATAGGATTACCACTCGGTCTTATGAATAAAAAATCTGAAGTCGCGTTGTTAATAAAAAATGAGGCCATTTTTTTTGGATTAGCGAACTCATTTAATAATGAAATTATTGTTTCTTTATCATTCATAAAAAAAAGGACGTAATTCTTTTAGTTTAGAACTACTGTTAAAAATTTACAAATCGAAATGGGATAATTATAAAAAAAATTCGTTAGCATATTCGAAAGAAATATATTTTTTATATAAATCATGATCAATTCATTAAATAAATTATTGCCCGTTGGCAAAAAAGTCAAAAAATATTTGCCTTTCTTTATTGGATTTAAATTACTTACATTTACTGGCTTCCTTACTTATTTAATGAATCGCTAATTGACACAACCTTAGCAATAAAGTTTAACTAAATTAAGATCTAGTGAATAAAGAAGAACGAACTAAAAAATTTAAGTCTATGTCAAGTATGCAAAGACGAGAATTGATATTAAAGAAGATGAAAGAGAGAGGCATAGAGGTAGGAAGTGGAATTCCTAATAAAAAATACGATAGCAAAGAGATTTATGAATTAATTCAAATAGCAAATTGCTTCCCAGAATTAAGAGAGGAGAAAAAAATTTTTTAGGTTTCTTTAATTACGTTATTTATTTTGGTTCCCTTATTGCAGCAATTATTAATCCACCTATCAATCCGAGATTAATAAATACTGCTCTTTGATGGAAGGGGAATACATGAAAAATTATTGTTGTTGGAATAAGAAATAGTAATAAAAAGACTGAACCAATTTTTTGTTTTTCTCCAAATATAAAAAATCCTGAACCCAAGATAAGACATATAATTGATCCTACTAGAAGAATAGATGAAATTGTTTCAGGAATGCCTTTTGATGAAATATATTCAACTGTTCTTTCAAAATCATTTATTTTTCCTGGTATAGCTGAGATAAATATTGATGAAATTGATACTCTTGAAAAAAAATCTAAAAAAGATTTGATCCTTTTATTTTTCAAAAAAGAGGTTTTCATAACCTTATTATAAGAAAAAAATTTTATACTTTTGATAATACTTAATTAGTCTGCGATACTTTTAAATTTTTCTCAAAGAAGTTTAGCTGAATTAATAGAAATCTTTTAATTAATGTGTATCTTATTAAGTTAATTAATAGAAAATTATGAATTGTCTTTTTATATTTATGAAATAATAAATCTAATTAAAATAAATGTTTAAAAAATTTCTTTTAACTTCTTTTTTACTTTTAAGTTCCCTCATAACTATATATCCTTCAAACAAAGAAAATACTAATTTTTTCGATTATTGTTATTCTTTAGAAAAAATAATTTCTAGAAATACAGTAGAAAAAAATAAGAATCTATCAAAGAATTTTAGGCCTTTAGCAAAAGATATTGCTCTATTTGGGACAAAAAAAACTAAAGGCACTGTCGCTAATAAGATAATTGATCAATATAAAAATTCCAAAAAATTATTTATTATTAGTTTTGTTCCAAACAAAATTTATTGTTTAGCAGGATATTGGATAGAGGAGGTAATTCCAGGAAAATTTGAATCAATTTTCTATCAGAAAACCAAACAAAAAATAAATGAATATAAGAATACTAAAAAAGAAGTAGATGAATTTATTAAAGGAATTAATTTAGAATATAAATCTATAAAAAAAGAAATT
>QCNC01000021.1 GCA_003210155.1 Prochlorococcus sp. AG-424-E18
AACTAAAATTATATGGGTCAATATTTGTACCCAAAATTTAGAAGGAGTAGCTATTTCGATCAATAAATGGTGGAAGACAAGATATCCAGCATACAAAATCAGAATAGTTTCTAAAAAAGAATTTGAACTAATAAAAATGCAAGCTGAGAAAAAGGACAAATAAAATTATTCTTTGGTAAAAATTGATGCTGAATATTTAATTTTTGCAGTTATTATAATATCAATAAATTAAAGAATAAATGAACTCCGCATTTGCAAAAGTCTCAAATTTAAAAGTTAACAGGGCTTCTAAAATAGCTATTACTCTCGCATCATCAACCTTCTTTTTGTATGCCTTGGGTCAAGCACCAATTTTTAAAAATACTCTTGCGGGTGTCTTCTCTTGCTCTGGCTAAATAAAATACTGTTTTTAGAGAAGCTAAAAAGCTAAAATAGACTGTGATTGACAGTCGATCTAAACTTAGAGGGATAAACCCCTCTTTTTTAATGTTTAATAGATTAATTGCTGAAAAGATAATGACTCTTCTTTTTTCTCTTTTCAACTGATGAATATTTCCCCGCACCTATTAATTGATGCTGTGATATTAAGCGCTGCCCTTACGATAACTTTGGTATTAAGGGCAAAAGGTAATGCTGCCAGAAAAGAAAAAGAAAGTAAATGATAACTAAAGAAGAAGAGAAAGAATTTAAAAAACCTAAATTATATAGATTTTGGAACTTTCTTATTTATGGAAGTTCCATAGCTATTGGAGTTTTCTTAGTTTATTTATATTCTGCTTATATCTTTATAAATAAATGACTTATATTTACGGCATAGCGATTACTTATGGGGTTGTGAGTCTTTTATTGCTAGGTGGGTTTGCATACATTACGTATAAAATGAGACGCTAATTTTCATATCTTCTTTAATAAAGATTTATTAGATAAATTTTTTGATTTTTCAGAGAATATCAACAAGAAATTCCACCTAAAAAGATTGCTGAGATTTTAAGAGAATATGCAGATAGATTAGATGAATAATAGATACCATCAGACCTAAGTAGGTATTAAGAGCATAAAATTTCTAGCAAAATTTATACAAATTTTTTTAAAGTTGGAATAAATTTTTTGAAGATATTTTCATTGCAATTATTCATAATTTGAGATTTTTTTTATCCTTAATCCGTACAATTTTGTTCCTCTAACCGCACACATAAAACTTGAAATTTACTATTCAAATGAATTAGAACATAGTTGTAGTAAAAGGGGTAAGTCTTATGGCACTAAATGACACATTTACTATCCAAGAAATTAATTTGTATAAAAAAGCCGTTTTATTTGATAATAAGCTCAAAAAAATTGAAGCTTATTGGAATAATGAATGTTCAGAACATCCGAGTAACAACCATTGCAAGATTTTTTGTGATTAAAAACTTTAACTTTTAGGTATTCTTACGCTTGATTTTTACATAATACCCGTACTAAAGAATAATCAGATAGAAAGGAGGCCAAGCAAATGACTAATTTAGGTATAGAAATTTTATTTTGGACAATTTTAATTTCTTATCTGGGATTAAGGTTTTCTCAAACTTGGAATAGATTCAAGAAACAGTATTAATTAGGAGAATAGAAAATGAAACTACACACTCAGTTCACGGTTCCAAACAAAAAATTAAAAGATCTAGATTATGTTAAAAAAGTAGATTTTTTAGAAGAAATTTTAAATAAAGAATGTATAGATTATCCAAATCAAGAAGATTGCTTGGTTTGTTGCAATTAAAAGTCAAAAAATAGCTGTTTTTTAAAAGTAAATAAATTTTTATTAGTATTTATAAATTTTCTAAAAGGGAGTTAGCACTATGGAATTAAGATTCTTCCCAATAAATATTTTTAGAGAGACTCCAAAAGTCACATTCTTCGATGCAGGCATAGATAGTTCTAATGGTTCTGATGTTGTGATCCATTCTGGGGAAGCTATATCTCCTCCAGATGATTTAAAAAATGAGCAATATTACGTTCACTATCATCAAATTGACCACAATTTAGTTATTACTGGGGAAAGGACATTTGTTTTAATAAATCCTTCCTGGGATGAACCTCATCATGTGATTTATTTAAATAGATCTATGGGAGCATTAGAAATTCCTATAGGAACATATCACAGATCAATCTCAGGGAAAGAAGGTTGTATTGTTTTAAACCAACCCAAAAGAGATAAATTTTTTGATCCTACTAAAGAATTTATCCCTCAAAAATTAGACAAAATTAATTTAATTAAGGCAAGAAAAAGCCCCCCTGTTTATTGGATTTTCGAAAATAACAAAATCAAAAGACTCTATCTTAATCCTGTAGAAAGAAAAGTTAAAACTCTTATTAGAAATGAAAAAACATTTATCCCCTAAAAATAATTTAAAAAACCTGAATTTAATTATTAATTCTGATACTTATAAATTGGCTCACGAAGATATTGATCTACTTAGCCGAAATGAAATGCGTGGAGTCAGAATGCTTCTTGAAATTACTAAACCAGATTTAATCCTTGAAGAAAATAAAATTCTTTCAACGATAATTATTTTTGGAGGTGCAAGAATTACAGAAATATCAAATACAAAAAAGAGAATTGAAAATATAGAAGAGTTAATTAAAAAAAATCCTAAATCGATACTTCTAAAACGAAATTTAAATAGATTAGAAAATTTGCTTCTAATGAGTCATTACTATGAATCCGCAAGGGAGTTTTCTAAACTTGCTTCAATTAATAAACAAAATAAAAACTGTAATTCCCATGTGATTGTGACAGGTGGGGGGCCAGGAATCATGGAAGCTGCTAATAGAGGTGCATTTGAAGCAAATTGTAAATCTATAGGTTTAAATATCAGTCTCCCTAATGAACAAATACCAAATGCTTTTATAACTCCTGGTCTTTGCTTTAAATTTAATTATTTCGCATTAAGAAAGATCCATTTTGTTATGCGATCAGTAGCTGCTGTATTTTTCCCTGGAGGGTTTGGAACACTAGATGAATTATTTGAATTATTAACACTTTGTCAAACAGGAATGAAAACTTTAATCCCAATAATACTTTTTGGTAGAGAGTATTGGAATAAGGTAATTAACTTTGATTATCTAGCTGATCTTGGATTGATTGAAGATGAACATTTAAATCTTTTCCAATATGCAGACACTGCATCAGAAGCATGGGAAATTATTAAATCATCAAAAAAGCAAACCTAGAAAAATACAAGCTGACTTAATAAATGTAAAAGAAGATTGATTAATAAGAATTTGATATTTTGTTTTTCATGCTTTCAATTTTATTGATTAATTCATCTAACCATTCTGTATTATTTTGCTCTTGTCTTTTATGGCTTTGACTTTGTTGATAACTCATAAAGTTCTTACATTAAGATTGTCCATTTAATCTATCTTTTGAAATTACAGCAATCAATAACCAATATTAACAAATCAATTGATAAGACAAGCTTTATTATTTCATACAAACCTAACCAACACAAATTAACTAAGAAAATCTTAATCTCTTCTATTAAGTATTTTTTACGATGTTTTTATTTGAGATTCTGATTTGAATTAGAAAAGAGTATAGATGTTCCTATGGAAAAATCATTTCTAAATTTTATTTATTGGATCCTATTAAAGTCAGCTGAAAGTTACTACGGAGATTCATTAAAAACAGAAATACCATATACACCTTATTTTTAGTTTTGGTGAACCTTAACTTTTAATATTAGATCTCTAGTTTGAGAGTTATTAGTTTAGAATTAATTTATCAAAACACAATATGGGTCACTTACAGATTCACTACAAAATAATCTCTTACGTTGAATTTCTTTTATTGATTGTGAATAGATTTTAGCTGTAAGGATCGCTCCAAAATTAACTA
>QCNC01000022.1 GCA_003210155.1 Prochlorococcus sp. AG-424-E18
AGCAAACATTCTTAAGCCAGCATTAGCTAGAGGAGAACTTCAATGTATTGGAGCTACAACTCTTGATGAATATAGAAAACATATCGAGAGAGATGCTGCTTTGGAAAGAAGGTTCCAGCCTGTAATGGTTGGTGAGCCATCTATTGAAGATACAATCGAAATTTTAAAAGGACTTAGAGAACGTTATGAACAACATCATCGTCTGAAAATCACTGATGATGCGCTTGAGGCAGCAGCCCATCTAGGGGATCGTTATATATCAGATAGATTTTTACCCGATAAGGCTATAGATCTGATAGACGAGGCTGGAAGTAGAGTGAGGTTAATAAATTCTAAACTTCCGCCTGAAGCTAAACAAATAGACAGAGAATTAAGAGAAGTCCAAAAACAGAAAGAAGAATCAGTGAGGGACCAAAATTTTGATCAAGCTGGTCAATTACGTGAAAAAGAGATGGAATTGTCTGCAAAAATTAAAGATGTATTGGAAAATAAAAAAGAATCTTCAACTGGAGATTCATCTGATGCTGAAAATAATTCTTTAAAAAGTGATTCAAAAATTTTACAAAGCCCTCTTGTTAGTGAAGAGGATGTAGCCCATATTGTAGCTTCATGGACAGGCGTTCCTGTTCAAAAATTAACAGAAACTGAATCAGTCAAGCTTCTTAATATGGAGGAAACACTTCACCAAAGGCTAATAGGACAAGATGAAGCTGTTAAGGCTGTTTCAAAAGCTATAAGAAGAGCGAGAGTTGGATTAAAAAATCCAAATAGGCCTATTGCGAGTTTTATCTTTTCAGGCCCTACCGGCGTTGGTAAAACTGAATTAACTAAGTCATTGGCTTCATATTTCTTCGGTAGTGAAGAAGCAATGATCAGATTAGATATGTCTGAATTTATGGAAAGACATACTGTTAGTAAACTTATAGGTTCGCCTCCAGGTTATGTTGGTTTTAATGAAGGTGGTCAGCTTACTGAGGCGGTTAGAAGACGTCCTTACACGGTTGTTTTATTTGATGAAGTTGAAAAGGCGCATCCAGATGTATTCAATTTACTTTTGCAACTTCTTGAAGACGGAAGATTAACTGATTCCAAAGGAAGAACTGTAGATTTTAAAAATACTTTGTTAATAATGACTTCTAACATCGGTTCTAAAGTTATCGAAAAAGGCGGAGGCGGTCTAGGATTTGAATTCTCGGGAGATTCAGTTGAAAATAGCCAATACAATAGAATAAAATCTTTAGTTAATGAAGAACTTAAGCAATACTTTAGACCTGAATTTTTAAATAGACTAGATGAAATTATTGTATTCAGGCAACTAACTAAAAATGAGGTTAAAGAAATTGCTGAAATAATGTTGCAAGAAGTTTTTGCACGATTACAAGATAAAGGTATTAAGTTAAATGTGACAGATTCTTTTAAAGAAAGACTAGTAGAAGAAGGATATAATCCTTCTTACGGAGCGAGACCTTTGAGAAGGGCAGTTATGCGTTTACTCGAAGACAGTTTGGCTGAAGAAGTTCTTTCAGGAAGGATTAAAGATGGTGATAAGGCTTTAGTTGATATAGATGACAATAAAAAAGTAACTATAAATATTTCTTCTGAAGAATCTTCCCAAGAGTTGGCAAGTGCTAATTTCTAACCATTCATAGTAAATATGCAATCAATCTCTCCAGAAACTTTATATAGGGGAAATTACGCTTGGGAAGAATCTTTACCTCAAATAACTAAATTAACTAAAAGTCCATTAATTCTAGGTAGAGGGATTCAAACCAATAATTTGAGAAATAATATTTTTAATGATCTAAAAAATCAACAACTTAATGTTAATTCTGCAAATTTACAATTTGATTGTTGTTACGAAGATATTTCAAGAGTTAAGAATATCATTTTAAAAAATAATAATGATTCTGTTATCGCTGCTGGAGGTGGCAAAGTTCTAGATTCTGGAAAATATATAGCCGATTCTCTCAATATCCCTTGTATTACAGTCCCCCTTAGCGCCTCTACATGTGCAGGTTGGACAGCGTTATCAAATATATATACAAAGGATGGTCAATTTATAAAAGATGTAGCATTAAGATCTTGCCCGAAAATACTAGTTTATGATCATAAATTTATTCAAACAGCTCCATCAAGAACGCTTGCAAGTGGGATAGCAGATGCCTTGGCAAAATGGTACGAATCCTCAATAACAAGTTCAACGATAGATGACGGTCTTGTGCAACAAGCAATTCAGATATCAAGAGTTTTAAGAGATCAACTATTAATAGATGGAGAAAAAGCATTTAAGAGGCAATTTGGAAATTATCCTTCTTGGCAAAATACAGTAGAAGCATGTGGACTTACAGCAGGATTAGTTGGTGGTATTGGTGGAGAAAAGTGTAGGACTTCAGCAGCCCATGCTATTCATAATGCAATTACTCAGATAATCACTCCTAATAAATTCTTACATGGTGAGATTGTTGGGGTTGGATTATTATTGCAATTAAGATTAGAAGAAATGAAAAATAATAATAAGTTAGCTGATCAATCAATTAAACAATTATTTATACTCATGAAAGAATTGAATTTGCCAACTACTATCGGACAACTTGGAATAAATGTTTTTGAAAATAATAATATAGAGAGAATTGCTGACTTTACTTGTCGAGATAAATCTGAGATTCACTTTTTGCCTTTTGAAATTAATAAACAGGACATAATAGAGGTCATTTCAAATTTTGAACAACAAAAAATTAAAATATAAACATTTTTTTGACTAAAAACAATCTTGAACAATTAAGTGATTTAAATGCAGAATTTTTTGAAAATGCCAAATTTTCACTATTAGACCCTTTAGGTCTAAATTTGGCAAATGATGTTCGGTGGATCCAACTCAACCAAAACTGGAATTATTTAAAATTCCCAGTAGTAATGGGAGGTAAAGGTCAACCTATACTTCTTCTACATGGCTTTGATAGTAGTTTTTTAGAATTCAGGAGAATATATAAATCACTAAAAAGAAATTTTCAAGTTATTGCTCCTGATCTGCTGGGTTTTGGTTTTAGTCCCAGATGCGCAACAAATGAATACAATTCTTCGAAAATAATTTCACATTTAATTGATCTTCTTAAGACCTTAAAGATAGCAAAGAATCTAAAAATTATTGGAGCCTCTATGGGAGGCTCCGCAGCCTTAAAACTCGCTTTTGAGATTCCTGATTCTATTGATAAAATTATCCTTTTGTCCCCCGCAGGATTGTTTGGAGAACCTAAGAGTATCCCTTTCCCTCTTAACCAAATTGGTGCCTCATTTCTTGGATTGCCTCAAGTAAGAAAAAGTCTTTGTAGGCAAGCATTTGCTTTCCCAGATGAATGTGTTGGTAGGATGGAAGAGCAAATTGCTTCAATTCATCTAGGTTGCAAAGGATGGAGGAACTCACTTGCATCATTTGCAAAAAGTGGTGGGTTTGCAGTTTGAGAATTTATCAAATACTACAGGTCTTCATTTAACTTTAACTTCTTGTTTTTTAATTGTAGCTAGTGATATTGGCTCTTATTTCATTGGGAAGTCATTTGGTAAAACATCTCTATCTCCAATATCTCCGAGCAAAACTATAGAAGGTTTAATTGGAGGAATATCCTGTTCAACTTTACTAGCATTATTTTTCGCGTTTTTAATGAATTGGGAAAATCCATTATTTGTTGGAATAATATATGGAATTTCAATTTCACTTATGGCATTAGTTGGAGATTTAATTGAATCTATGATGAAGAGAGATGCAAAAATAAAAGATTCCGGAACTTTTTTACCCGGACATGGAGGAATTCTTGACAGAATTGACAGTTACATCTTTACTCC
>QCNC01000023.1 GCA_003210155.1 Prochlorococcus sp. AG-424-E18
ATCAAACAAAATTAATAATTTTGTTAATCCTAATGAGTTGTTTTTAACATTGCTTAGTAATCCTAAAGATAATTTACTTGGAACTTTATCACTCCTTGAAAAATATAATTCTTTAAAAAGATGTCGACACTTGATCGAGTCTTGGGGATCACAAAGATTAAAAACTTTAGAAAATTGTATATCTATTTTAATTGATAATCCTTCTTCAGGTTTCTCAGAAACTAATAAAGAGATAGATAATCTTTTTAAGGATTTGAACTCAGATGCGATTAAATTTCAGGAATTATACTACTTAGAAAGACAACATATCAATTTTTTAGATAAACAACGCTGTGGTAATTTTATTGCTAGTTAACATGTTTTATTTAAATTTATAGGCAGTATTGTTTAATCATATTTTTTACCTTTTTGGGTTTGTCTTCAAGAACATAAGCTTCTACTTCTTTTGCATAAGTTCCAGAAAAATTAGAAGTAGAGAACTCCAATGATCTCCTCTTACTTTGATGTAATTTAGCTTCTAAATTTTTTATATCCCCTACGGTCTTATTGTTGTTACATTTTTGTATAACATGAGTAGCTTCATGCCTTAATGCTTTTCTTATTGCCAATTTTGTTTTGAAGTTATGTGCATTTGGTTGCTGCTTTTCATCTCTATAATTTGTTTTCCTTTTTGCATTTTCAGTACATATTATTATTCTATTTTCTAGAAAATTATGTAGTCCTTTTATTTCTTTATTTAAAAGGCATTCTATTTTATTTTCTTCAACTAAATAGTTTGCTTTTATTAATAAGTCAAGAATTTCTTTATCTAATTTGCTTAAAAATATGATAAATTCCATTTTTATTTTTTTACTTTACTATAGTTGGGATCTGTTCTATATCGGTTGTAGATGAGTGACTTAAGAAATTCTTATTCATCTTCCAACTTTTAGGCGTTTTTGTGATAGCCCATGTAATTGCATTTTTATTAAATCTTTTATTTAATAAATCAATAGTTCTCATGAGATTTGCTGATTTTTTTAGGTCTTTCTTAGATTTGTAATTGATAACTGATTGTTGTAAATATTCGCTATTAGTTAAATCCTGCATTAAAACACCAGCTTTTGAAAATTTATATTCGGGATTATAAATTTCTTTAGATAATTCAACTACTATTTTTAAAATGCTGTTTGTATCGTCTGTTGCATTTGTAAGTTTTCTATGAGCACTTCTTTGATAATTTTGACTTGAATATTTACTGGTTCTTGCAAATACTCTAATATTAGATGATTGCAAATTCTGACTTCTCATTTTTTCAGATGCTTTTATTGCGTGAGTCGCCAGTGCTTGAGTTAAGTCTTCTAATTTTGTGACAGGAGTACCGAAACTCCTGCTTACTTGAATTTCTTTTTTTGATTGCTTGTTTTTTTCTATAGGCAGACATTTATAACCTTTTAGTTCTAATTGTAATCTTTTCCCTACGATACCTAGTTTCTTGATAATTTCATTTTCTTCCATATCTCTTAATTCTCTCGCATTCTTAATACCTTTACTTCGCAACCAACTAGAGGTTTGTTTCCCAACTCCCCATATCTTATCTACACTAATTCTTTTTAAATAATTATTCTCATTTTCAGCTCTAGCCAAATCAAATATTCCAGCTGAATAATCAATATTTTTAGCTAATTTATTTGCAATTTTTGCTCTTACTTTATTTTCTCCTATTCCTACAGTTATGGTAATCCCTAGGTTCTGATATATTAATGATCTTATGTTTCTTGCCCAAGGATATAGATTTTTATCATTAGGTCTAGAGATCGAGACAAATGCTTCGTCAATAGAATAGATTTCTATTTCTTCACAGTAGTTTTTTAATAAATTCATTAGTCTTCTGCTCATATCGCCGTAAAGCGAGTAGTTTGAGCTTAAGACTGCTACATCTAATTTATTTAATTTCTCTTTGACCTTAAAATAAGGAGTTCCCATTTTAATTTTTAAAGCTCGCGCTTCAGGACTTCTCGCAATGATACATCCATCATTATTAGATAAAATTACTACTGGTTTGTTCCTGAAATTAGGGTTAATATGTTGTTCACATGATGCATAAAAATTATTAGCATCTATAAGAGCTATAGCATCAATACTTGAAATTCTCATAAATAGCTATGTATTGAATAAATCACAACTCCCCATATCTGTACATCAATATGGTTTTTAAAGCTAAAATCAGGATAATTATGATTTTCTGCTTTTAAATATAATTCATCATTTTTTATAGATAATCTTTTTATTGTAAATTCTCCGTCTATCATTGCAATGACAATATTCCCTGGCTTGGCTATTAAACTTTTGTCTACTATTATTAAATCTTTATTTTTAATTCCTGCATTTATCATTGAGTCCCCTTTAACTCTAAGAAAAAAAGTGCTAAACGGATTAGATATTAAATGTTCATTTAAATCAATATTATCTTCCGTATAGTCATCTGCGGGGGAAGGAAATCCTGCAGATACCGAATCATTTAATAAGGGGATTCTGATCTTTTTAGTAGCTGAATCAAAGGAGGCCAAGATTTGAATTAATAGTATATATGTACTATATAATAAAAATTCAAAAAATAGTTAGACATTAAAGTCTTATACATTAATTTTAGATTAAATCTAATCTTTTTAAGAACGATGGTAAGGCGAGTTATTAGATATAGAAATAGCTCTATAAATTTGCTCAATAAGGATTAATCTAGCTAATTCATGAGGAAAAGTTAGAGGAGAAAGGCTTAGTATAAGATCGGAATTCTTTTTTATATCTGAACTTATTCCATCAGTATCACCGATTAAAAAATTAATTTTTTTATTTTTAAAACTTAAGAGAAAAGAACATAGTTCAACTGAATTAAACTGCTTCCCTTCTTCACTTAGGCAGATAATAATATTGTTATAAGATCTAAGATTATTTAAATTAAAAGTCTTTAACTCATTAATGATAAGTTCTGGCATTCTTTTTTTGTATTGATTAATTCCATCTCTTATCCAAAGTTTCTTTATTTTGCCGATAGCATAAATTGTTAATCTATTACTCTGAAGCATAAGTAAATATTAAAACTAATTATTCATCAAGAAGATAATTAAATTCATCATATAGTTCCTCTTCGGTTGATAATTTATTAGAAAAATTAGCTTTTCTAGAATTCATATTAATTTGATTAAGCTCACTTTTTCTTAGTGAATTATTAACGTTAGAAGTCTCTTCTAAAGATTCTGCATTATCAATTAACGAATAAAAAATTTTACTGGGATCTTCTGTATTAAG
>QCNC01000024.1 GCA_003210155.1 Prochlorococcus sp. AG-424-E18
GCTACGGTGGCAGATTCTATTGAGATTTTCTTACCGTTTTTGTAGAGCCATCCATCAAATGGAAGAGAAAATGAACCTTGACTTGCTCTGACACCTGCGTGGATTGCATTTAACTCTTCGATATAAACAAATTCTCCCTCATAAGTAGAGTGATCTAGTGATGTTTTTAGATCAAAGTTTTCTTCTGATTTTTCAACTACGATCCAATCAGGAGATACTGAGACTTTTGATCCTAGTCCAGCATGCCCAGTGGGAGATGTTTTAAATATTCTTGCAGTTGATTCAGAATGTATAAAATTTTCAATTCTCCCTCTGTTAATTAGACATAGTCTTTTGGTCGGGGTTCCCTCTCCATCAAATGGTGATGAAGAAATGTTCTTTTCGTGAAGTCCATCATCATAAATATTAAGTGCTTCTGTAGATAGTTTCTCTCCGATTGAATTTTTATTAGATAAGCTCACTCCATCTATGATGCTTCTAGCATTAAACATTGAGCTAAAGGCGTTAATGATAGTTAAAAAAGACTCTGGGGAAAAGCATATTAAATATTTATCAGTTTTAATAGATGAATAATTCAAATGAGAAATTGTTTTGTTTGAAGCCTCTTTAATACAAGATTCTATATCTATATCTTCAACTCCATATCCAAGTTTTACAGAACCCGAGCTACGAGGTTTCTTATTTTTCTCTTCTGCTCTTGCATATAAATAAAGTGCAGCTTGACTTTTGGTATAACTCCGAAAGGCTCCATCACTATTTGCATATACTCTTTCATAAAAACTCTCAGATAGACCATTATATGGAACAGATTTTATGGATTCATGGCTTTCTAATAGCTTTACTTCTGCTTCTCTTAAAATCTTAAGTAATTTTTTAATTCCAACAGGATTTCTTTTCTTTACGTCTTTGACTTCAATAGGATCCTTGGCTAGTGGAGAGAATTCTGTTCTTTCATTCTTGTTGCCGAAATCAGATGCATTATTAGCTTGATTTAGAGCCTTTTTAATACCAGATTCACTGATATCACTTGTTGTTGTAATCCCAACTAAATTAGATTCGTTCCAAACTCTTAAAGTTAAAATTTGCTTTTGAGATGCCTTAAGTTGTTTAGCTTCACCTTTATCTACTTGCACAGAAAAGTCATTAGAAAAGCTTGCACCATAATCCCATTTTTTAAGATTTAGGAAATCTGCAGCTTTGGAGATTTGTGTTGTAATTTCTTTTGAATTCATATCCTATCTTCCGCCAACAGTGATTGAATCAACCTTAATATGAGGTTGGCCAACAGTTACGTTGACACTCCCACTAATGGATCCACAAAATCCTGGAGCCAATTCGAGGTCATTACCGCACATTGATATTTTTGGCATAACTTCTTTTGCCTCACCAATCAAAGTTGCTCCCTTTACTGGACTAGTTAATTTTCCGTTTTTTATAAGATATCCTTCTTCCACAGCAAAATTAAATTGTCCAGTAGCACCTACACTGCCACCACCCATTGATTTGCAGTAAAGTCCATCGCTAATACTATTGATTAAATCCTCTTTCGAGTGCTCACCTTTAGCTATATAAGTATTTCTCATTCTTGAAGCTGCAGCAAAGGAATAATTTTGTCTTCTTCCACTCCCTGTCCTTTTATGACCAGTTCTTAATTCACCAGCTCTGTCTGATATGAATTTTTTTAGAATTCCATTTTTTATAAGGACTGATTTTTCTGGTTCCATACCTTCATCATCTACTGATAATGAACCAAAGGATCCTTCTGATATTCCTTCATCAATTGCTGTTACAGATTCATGTGCAATTTTTTCATTCAATTTATTCTCAAATGGTGTTGTTCCTCTTTCTATTTGAGTGGTTTCAAGTAAATGACCGCAGGCTTCGTGGAATATAACGCCACCAAATTTATTAGCTAATACAACAGGCATTTGTCCCGCATCAACATAATCTGCATACAACATATTCATTGAACTTTCAAACACCTCATTAGCTGCTTTTTCGTGATCCCATAATCTGAATTCATTAGGCATTCCTGAAGATCCAAATCTTCTACTTCCACTAGATCTATATTGGGCATCACTAGCAATTACATTGAGTCCAACTGTTTGATGCAACCTGATATCTGAGACATAGGTTCCATCGCTCGAAGCTATAATTACTTGTTGCAAATTTCTTGAGTAACTTCCTTTTCTAGTTATTATTTTGTTGTTCTTTTTTAGAGACTTTGTGCTGACTAGTAGTTTTTCACTTATCTCATGAATCGATGGGACTTCATTAATCCATTTTTTCTTGGATAAACTATAGTCCCTATGTTCATTTAAGCCGTTAAAGTCTTCTACTTTTTTGTTGTTTGTTATGTCTAACATCTCAATAGCCTGAGATACCGATCTCATTAAGCCATGCTTTGTTAAATCATTTGTACTTACAAATCCATCCTTTTTTTCTTTAAAGATCCTAATACCAGCACCCCTTCCAAATGAGGGATTTACACTTGTAATATAATCTTCCTCAGCTAAAACACTTGAGTTATCGGTATTCTCTATAAATATTTCCACAAAATCAGCCCCAAGTCCAATCCCATAGAAAATAACTTCTTCTAATAAATCTTTATTGCAACTACCAAAAACAATTTCATTTGATTTGATTTGTGACGAAAGCATTTGAGTCTATAATTCTTCTCTGTATAAAGATTATCTAATTGAAGGTTGGAAATCTTTGCTATCAAGAGGTTTTAATAAGTATAGTCTCAATAACTGGTAACCGTTTGATAAATATTTAGGTAATTTTTTAAAAGTTTTAGATACTGCATTTTCCTCACTGCTTGCAATATCGGAAAGAACCTTATTATTATCTACTATTTTATCTAATCTTCCATAAAAAGATTTATCATAAACGTTCAAAACTACAGGAAAAACTCTAGCAGAAGTTTCATTAGTTTTATTAATAACATACTGGTCGTAATCTTTAGCATCTAATCCTAAAGAAGCGTAGAAATCCTTTTTGATGCCCAGATCCCTTGCATACATAGTTGCAAATACAGCAAGTAAGAAAAACCTAGACCATAACTTGGATGTTAATGGAAGATTGTTCAAAAAGTATCTAAATCTATGGAAATAGTCAAATAGTGGATGTTTAAAGGTAGAGCCTCCAATGGTAATTTTTTGACTTAAGGATTTAACGGTACGTGGTTGTGCTTTCATTAATGCGT
>QCNC01000025.1 GCA_003210155.1 Prochlorococcus sp. AG-424-E18
TGATAATCTAATAAGAAGACCACCTGTTATTACAGTGATGGGTCATGTAGATCATGGCAAAACAAGTCTTTTAGATTCCATCAGAGAATCAAGAGTTGCTTCGGGGGAAGCAGGGGGCATCACTCAACACATAGGAGCTTATCAAGTTGAATTTGAACATGAATCTCAAAAGAAAAAATTAACTTTTCTTGATACCCCTGGTCATGAAGCCTTTACTGCAATGAGAGCAAGGGGTACAAAAGTTACAGATGTAGCTGTTCTTGTAGTCGCTGCAGATGATGGCTGCAGACCTCAAACACTAGAAGCTATCAGTCATGCAAGAGCTGCAAAAGTACCAATAGTTGTTGCAATAAATAAAATTGACAAAGAAGGGGCATCTGCAGACAGAGTAAAGCAGGAACTATCAGAAAAAGATTTAATTGCTGAAGATTGGGGAGGAGATACAGTGATGGTTCCAGTAAGTGCTATCAAAAAACAAAACATTGATAAATTACTCGAAATGATTTTATTAGTTTCAGAGGTAGAAGATCTACAAGCTAACCCTTATAGATTTGCAAAAGGTACTGTTATTGAAGCCCACTTAGACAAAGCAAAAGGGCCTGTAGCTACTTTATTAGTACAAAATGGAACCTTGAAATCTGGAGATGTTTTAGCTGCGGGTTCAGTCCTTGGAAAAATTAGAGCAATGGTTGATGAACATGGTAATAGAATCAAAGAAGCAGGGCCATCATTCCCAGTTGAAGCTCTAGGATTTAGTGAAGTACCAACTGCAGGAGATGAATTCGAAGTCTACCCTGATGAGAAAACTGGTCGAGCAATTGTCGGAGAAAGGGCAACAGATGCTAGAGCCACAAAATTAGCTCAGCAAATGGCCTCTAGAAGAGTCAGCTTATCATCCTTATCAACTCAAGCAAATGATGGAGAATTAAAAGAGTTAAATTTAATTCTTAAGGCTGATGTTCAAGGTAGTGTAGAAGCGATATTAGGATCACTAGAACAATTACCAAAAAATGAAGTTCAAGTCAGAGTTCTACTCTCTGCTCCTGGAGAAATAACTGAAACAGATATAGATCTCGCTGCTGCATCTGGGTCAGTTATCATTGGTTTTAACACCTCATTAGCATCCGGTGCAAAGAGAGCAGCTGATGCAAATAACGTTGACATAAGAGAATATGAAGTAATCTATAAACTCTTAGAAGATATTCAGTTGGCAATGGAAGGACTACTTGAACCTGATCTTGTTGAAGAATCTTTAGGTAAAGCCGAAGTTCGAGCAACTTTCTCAGTTGGTAAAGGAGCCATAGCGGGTTGTTATATACAGAGTGGTAA
The DNA here is from genome assembly GCA_003210155.1 of Prochlorococcus sp. AG-424-E18. GTDB lineage: Bacteria > Cyanobacteriota > Cyanobacteriia > PCC-6307 > Cyanobiaceae > Prochlorococcus_A. The sequence continues at coordinate 1,330 of QCNC01000025.1, forward strand.
ATTACAACGAAATTGTTCGCTTAGAGTTATTCGATCAGATCAAGTAATTTTTGAAGGGAATTTAGACTCACTAAAAAGGTCTAAAGATGATGTAAAAGATGTAAATACGGGATTTGAATGTGGAGTTGGGTGCGATAAATTCTCTTCTTGGATTGAAGGAGACATAATAGAAGCATTCAAATTTGTAACCAAAAAGAGAACATTAACTCAATAAAAAAATATTTAATTTATCAATCCTTATTCCTATCAACGAACAATAAGGTTGGGAAAAGTATGCAAGCCCCAAATTGTATTAAAAAATTATTTTGCTGTAATTCACCACCACTTGCAATTTTGGAGAGCATTATTAGAAGACCGAAAAATGCTGAACCACTAAATGCTATCCACAATGTTCTCCTTAACCCCTTGAAAGGAGTCTGGGACTCTTTCAGTAATTTCTTTTTTAATTCAGGATCAATTTTTGACATTAATAAACCAAATTATAAAATTATTTTATACGAAAATATCAATACTTTAGTATTGCCGATATAGCTCAGCAGTAGAGCAACTGTCTCGTAAACAGTAGGTCATTGGTTCAATTCCAATTATCGGCATTTTGAAAAAAAATTAAATCCAAAAATGTTTAATAAAATTTCAAAATTTAAATATCTTTTTAAACTAATTATTTTTATTCCTCTTATATTTTATTTTGGCAAAAGAAGTTATATTGCTTTTGATGAAGGATTTTATGCACTACAAGCTCGATGGATCCTGGATAAAGGCAACTGGACAATTCCTCTTTGGTGGGATGAACATGTATTAGATAGAACAATAGGATTACAGTTTTTGATAGCAAAGTCACAAGACTTCTTTGGAAGAAATATTTTTTCCGCATATCTTCCCACAACAATCGCGTCAATATTGATGCTATACATAACTTACAAATTACATGAAGAATTATTTAATAAAAAACACGCAATTATATCTCCATTAATTTTATCCACTACATTCATATGGTTTGACTACTCACACTTAGCTACTCAAGATATTATTTATTCTTCTTTAGTAACTATTGGAGTATTCTCTTTAGTCAAAATAAAAAGTAAAAACAACAAATTCTATATTCTACTTTTTGGAATTTGGATTGGTTTAGCTTTTATGATGAAAACTTTTTTAGTATTTGTGCCATTAATATCACTCTTACCATATCTTTTTAAGAAAAAGAATCTTGTATTGAGTAAATTCTTTTGGGTTGGACTACTAATTGGATTTATTCCTTTTTTAATTTGGACTTTTTCTATAAACCCTTATTTAGAGAAAAATATTATTTTTTACTTAGTCGAAAAATTTAACTTTCTGTCTAATAAAAATACCTTTACAAATCCTTTCTATTAT
>QCNC01000026.1 GCA_003210155.1 Prochlorococcus sp. AG-424-E18
TTTTGAGAATTTTTAGATATTTCATTAATTTCCTTCGCTTCAAAATTTGCAGAACTGCATAAAGATTCAAAAAGTAGATCCAAGTGTTTTTCAGGTTGATATCCTTTCATTAATTCTTTGAATGTTTCGGTGAGGCCGATACAAAAGAGATAATCCTGCGTAAATTCATTTTGATGGTTCAAAAGATTAAGTTCGACAAGCATTTCATCAACTATTTTTTTATATAAACCTGGAATGACGTAAGGAAATTTTTCATGAAATAACTTTTTGCTATCTGAAACAGTCAATTTTTCTTTCAATTTTTTATATGTAAACCTTAATAAGGTTAGCGTATGTTGACTCAATATCGTTAATATCTAATAAACAGATAAATATTATTATGATCCCTTTAGTTTTAGAAGAATCGGGCGGTAGTGAAAGAGTCTTTGATATTTATTCGAGACTATTAAGAGAGAGAATAATCTTTTTGGGAGAACAAGTTACTAGTGAAACTGCTAATAGAATTGTTGCTCAATTACTGTTCCTCGAGGCAGAAGATCCAGATAAGGACATTTATATTTACATAAATTCACCTGGCGGATCCGTATATGACGGATTGGGTATCTTTGACACAATGCAACATGTAAAGCCTGACATTCATACAGTTTGTGTTGGCTTAGCAGCTAGTATGGGTGCATTTTTGCTTGCGGCAGGTACTAAAGGTAAAAGAAGTAGCCTTAGACATTCAAGAATAATGATTCATCAACCCCTTGGAGGTGCTAGGGGGCAAGCCAGTGATATAAGAATTCAAGCAGATGAAATTTTGTTCTTAAAAGAACGACTTAATACTGAATTATCAGAAAGAACAGGAAAGGATTATGAGACTATCAAAGAAGATACTGATAGAGATTTTTATATGTCCCCAAATGAAGCTGTAGAGTACGGTTTAATTGATCTTGTGTTGGATAAGAAACCAATAAAAGTTTAGCTTAATAATTGAGGTGTTCTCTCTTTCTCAGGAATTTTGGTGAATTTTGAGAGAATACGCACAAATTCATCACCATCTAATGTTTCTTTTTCGATTAATAGATCAACTATCTTATCCATAGCTTCTCTATTTTTGCTTACTATATCGTAGGTTTCTTTATAACATTCTTTGACCATTATTCTTACACTTTCATCTATTTGCTTAGAGATTGAATCAGAAACTTCACTTCTAGTCATTAAATCTCTACCAACAAATACTTCTTGATTACCACTTTCTAAAGCAATCGGACCTAAATTACTCATTCCAAATCTAGTAACCATTTGGCGGGCCATTGAAGCAACTTGTTGGAAATCACCTCCGGCTCCTGTTGTAATCTCACCTTCTCCAAAAACTACATCTTCAGCAGCTCTTCCTCCTAAAGCACCCATTATCCTCGCTTTTAATTGCGCCCTGCTAACAAGAGTTTGTTCATCATCTGGGGTAAACCAAGTTAATCCTTTAGCTTGACCTCTTGGAATGACGGTCACTTTTTGAACAGGATCATGGGCTTTTACAAGTGAACCTATGAGTGCATGGCCAACTTCATGATAAGCAATTAATCTCTTGCTTCTACCATCTGTTAGTGGAGAACCTTCCATTCCTGCGACGATCCTATCTACCGAATCATCAATTTCTGAGATACTTATAGAGTCTTTTCTCCTCCTTGCAGTTAAAATAGCAGCCTCATTTAATAAATTTGCTAGATCTGCTCCAGTAAAACCTGGTGTTCTTCTCGCAATGCTTTCAAGCGTTAAATCATCTTGAAGTTTCTTATTCCTTGCATGAACTTCCAATATTGATAGTCTGCCCTTGATATCAGGTGCATCTACAGTTACCTGTCTATCAAATCTGCCTGGTCTCATTAGCGCTGAGTCAAGAACATCGGGCCTGTTTGTGGCTGCAATTATTATTATGCCACTATTACCTTCGAAACCATCCATTTCAGTAAGTAATTGATTAAGAGTTTGTTCTCTCTCATCATTACCTCCACCAATACCTGCACCTCTTTGCCTTCCGACTGCATCTATTTCATCAATAAAAATTAAACAGGGACTATTCTCTTTTGCTCTTTTGAAAAGGTCTCTAACTCTACTAGCACCAACACCAACAAACATTTCAACAAATTCAGAACCTGATAATGAGAAGAATGGTACACCAGCTTCACCTGCAATTGCTTTAGCTAAAAGGGTTTTACCAGTACCAGGAGGTCCTACCAATAGAACACCTTTGGGAATTCTTGCTCCTACAGAAGTGAATTTTTCTGGTTTTTTCAGAAAAGTGACAACTTCTTGCAAATCCTGTTTAGCTTCATTAACTCCTGCAACATCATCGAAAACAACTCCTGTTTCAGCTTCCATTGCAAATCTTGCTTTAGTTTTTCCAAACTGCATAG
>QCNC01000027.1 GCA_003210155.1 Prochlorococcus sp. AG-424-E18
GAAACTATAGTATGTAAAAAATAAATTAAAAATATTGAAAAAAATTGATTTATTAAAAAAAATTGAAGAAGCGAAAATAAAACAAAAAGCAGGAAATTCTCTAGAGGCAAATCAGATATTTCAAATATTATTAAAATCAAATAATGATTCTTTTGATTTACTCTATGCTTATGGGTTGTTTTGTAGAGATTTGAAGAATTTTAATTTAGCAAAAAGAATATTTCTCAATTTAATAAATAAATTCCCATCATCAATTAATCCCTATATTTTATTAGCCGAAATATTAAAAATTGAGAATAAATTCAAAGATGCAGAAAGGGTACTTTTAAAGGCAATAAAAATTGACCCTAATCATGGAGATTTACTTTATAATTTTTCTCTTTTGTACTTTGCCTTGAGAAACTTTGATTATGCAATAGTTTATATTGATAAAGCTATTAAATTATCGATAAATAATGATATTTATAAACTTTTAAAGTCTGAGATTTATATAAATAAATTGAATGTTGATAAAGCTTTACTTATTTTAGAAGATCTAAATAAAAAAAATAGAATCAAAAAGGATAAAAACAAAGAAATAAGAATAAATATTCTCCTGTCCGATGCATTCTTAAAAAAAAGGAAGTATGAAAAAGCAGAACTTCTACTTTTAAAATTAATCAAAAAATATCCAAGATTGGAATTGGCATATTTAAATCTGAGTATTATTTATAACGATAAGAATCAATTAAGTAAAAGTATAAAAATACTAAAAAAGGGGATAAATCTATCTCCTAATTTCATGCCTTTTTATAGGAATTTAGCAAGTTTCTACAGAAATTCAGGTGAGCTTAAACTTGCTATTGAGACTAACTTATTTATTATTTCGAGAAATAAATTTGACTTTAATAGTTTTTACGAATTATCTGGTATTTATGATTTTAAGAATCATAAAAATGAATTAAATTTTTTATTTAATATTAAATTAGAGAACCTCAATCCAAACTCAAAAATCTACGCAGCTTTTGCAATCTCAAATTTGCTTCATAAAGAAGGAAAATTTAAAGAAAGTGCAAAATATCTCAAAATTGCCAACGACGTAAGCATGAATTTTAAAAAATCGGACTTAAGCCTGAAGATAAAGCATACTGAATTTTATAGATCACTAAAAATCAAAAATTCAAAAAATAACTTTTCAAAGAATTCTTCTAATTATATCTTTATTGTTGGCATGCCAAGGTCCGGGAGCACTTTGTTGGAAAACATATTGAGTTTAAATTCTGAAGTAGCTGATATGGGTGAGGTTAACTTTTTAGAGGAATCCGTCAAGGAAACTAAAGATTTTAAAGATGTACATGACTTATACGAAAAAAAAGTTATTAATCAATTTAAATCCTCTATTATTTACACCGATAAAAGCTTATTTAATTATATGTACTGTGCCATTATTTCAAATTTTTTCCCTAAAGCAAAAATAATAAATTGCATAAGAAACCCTCTTGATAATATTTTATCCATATACAGAGCTAACTTTTTAAACCAGCCTTTCTCTTTTTCTTTGAAAGATATTTCTAATTTATATTTGCATTATTTTGAAACTATAGAGGAATATAAAAATAAATATGGTGAAAATATTTATGATTATTACTATGAGGATTTAATTGAAAATCCTAATGATGTTATACCTGAGATAATAAATTGGCTTGATTGGGATTGGGATGAAAAATATCTTTCACCCCATCAAAACAAAAGAAATGTATACACTGCAAGTAGCGCTCAAATAAGAAAGAAATTTTATTCTTCTTCCATAGGAATCTGGAAAGAATATAAAGAACTTTTGGAACCTGCAATCGAAATTATTAAAACTAATAAAATCCTTCGAGATAAGATTACATAAAGTAGAGTTTACAAATAATGGCCAGCTCCTATTTTGTCTACTGTTGGTTGTTAAATCTAGGCAAATATATTAATTTTAATATACCTTAAATTGTGTGAGGATTTTTTATGAAGCTTTTTAAAAGCTTGTTGGTAGCCCCGGCAACGATTGGACTACTGGCACCATTTTCTGCTTTTGCTGGCGAGGCTAACTTAAACGATATATCAAAATACTCTAATCTAGAGCATCTTGATCTTGCTAATGCATTTGTAAATGATGAACCAAAGTATAACTCTTTACTT
>QCNC01000028.1 GCA_003210155.1 Prochlorococcus sp. AG-424-E18
CTCCCACTTAATAGATAGATTAATTAATTCCTCGGAAGAAGTTATTTGTCTTGATAATTACTTCACAGGTACGAAGACAAATATACATAAATGGTTAGACAACAGAAATTTTGAATTAATTAGACATGATGTAGTCAATCCAATACAACTCGAAATTGATAGAATATGGCACCTAGCTTGTCCTGCCTCACCTATTCATTACCAAAGTAACCCAATCAAAACTGCAAAAACTAGTTTCCTAGGTACATATAATATGCTTGGTTTGGCCAATAGGGTTAAAGCGAGGATATTATTAGCTAGTACAAGTGAGGTTTATGGTGATCCAGAGGTCCATCCTCAGCCAGAACACTATAAAGGGTCGGTTAATCCTATAGGAATAAGAAGTTGCTACGACGAGGGTAAAAGAATAGCTGAATCATTATGTTTTGATTATCAAAGAGTGCATAAAACCGAAATAAGGGTAGCAAGAATTTTTAACACTTATGGACCAAGAATGATCCCTAATGATGGAAGAGTGGTTAGTAATTTTATTGTGCAAGCTTTAAAAAACCAGCCAATAACGATATATGGTAATGGATCTCAAACAAGATCTTTTTGTTATGTTGATGATTTAGTAGATGGACTTATTTCATTAATGAACTCATCTGTAAGTGGTCCAATAAATTTTGGAAACCCAAATGAAATAACAATTCAACAACTATCTAAAATCATAATCGAAAAAGCAAATTCTAATTCAGAACTAATTTATATGCCTCTTCCTCAAGATGATCCACTGCAAAGAAAACCAGTTATAGAAAAGGCGCAAAATTTATTAGGGTGGAACCCCACAGTAAATTTAGAAATGGGTCTTGAAAATACAATTAATTACTTTAAAGAAAATATTTAATCTTTTAAATTAATATGAAAATAATTTATCAGTTTTAAATGCTAATCAAAAAGATATGCTGTATTGGTGCGGGATATGTTGGGGGACCAACGATGGCAGTTTTTGCCCAAAATTGTCCAGATATAAAAGTTACAGTTTTAGATACAAATAAAGAAAAAATTGCTCAATGGAATAATGAGGATTTAAAGAGACTTCCTGTTTTCGAACCAGGTTTAGAAGAAATCATTAGAAATACGAGGGGGAAAAATCTTTTTTTTAGTACAGAATTAGAGAAAGAAATTGCAACTTCAGATATGATATTTATTTCTGTTAACACCCCTACAAAGACCAAAGGGATGGGTGCTGGAAAAGCTAGTAATTTAAAATGGATAGAAGCTTCTGCAAGACAAATTGCTGAGTACTCACAAGGCGAAACAATAGTTATCGAAAAAAGTACTTTACCGGTAAAGACTGCCGAAACAATAAAAAATATACTTAATGCCTCCAAAATTGGGAATAACAGCTGCAAAAAATTTTCTGTCATTTCTAATCCAGAATTCCTTTCAGAGGGTACTGCCATAAATGATCTGCAATTTCCCGATAGAGTTTTAATTGGAGGGGAGAATGATGAAGCAATTGATTCTCTCTTTAATATTTACTCCAGATGGATAAATAAGGAAAAGATACTTAAGACTAATTTATGGAGTGCAGAATTATCTAAACTCACCGCTAATGCTTTTTTAGCCCAAAGGATTAGCTCTATTAACTCTATTTCTGCACTTTGTGAGGTCACTGGAGCAAACATAAAAGAAGTTGCAAAAGCTATTGGGATGGATAGCAGAATTGGTTCTAAATTTCTTAATGCAGGACCAGGTTTTGGGGGAAGCTGTTTTAAAAAAGATATTTTAAATTTAGTTTATCTTTGTAACTTTTATAATCTGCATCAAGTGGCAGAATATTGGGAAAAAATAATAGAAATAAATCTTTGGCAGCAAAACAGACTTTCTAACATAGTAGTTAAAAATTTATTCGGCACTATAGATAGTAAGAAAATTGGTATTTTGGGTTTTTCATTTAAAGCAAATACTAATGATACAAGGGAATCACCTGCTATTCAAATTTGCAAAGACTTAATGAACGAAGGTGCACATTTATCAATATATGATCCAAAAGTTAGTAAAGAAAAAGTTATTTCAGATTTAAAAGGATATTCGAATTTATCTGCAAATTGCAATCTAGAAAAAGGAACATTTGAAATAAGTTCTTCAGTCGAAATAGCATCAGAAAA
>QCNC01000029.1 GCA_003210155.1 Prochlorococcus sp. AG-424-E18
GATTATTAAAAACAAAAATAGCATTACAGAAAAAATAAACTATAAATTTAAAAAATAATAATCAGCATTCTTTTAAATTTGTACTCACATTAGAAGCCTCTATCCATCTTTCTAGCTGATCGGGAATTTCTATTTTATTTCTTGAATCAACATCTAAAGAACAGTGTATAATTTTACCTTCGGCTACTTTATTTCCATTTTTTAAAAAAAAGCTATTTACTTGGAACAAATGAGTATTAATTTTATGAGGGGCAATTTTTACTTTTAATAAATCTCCAATTTTTATAGGCGCATGAAAGTTTGCTTCACAATTTACTATTGGAAAAATAATTTGACTCTTACGTATAGAAAAATCTGGAAAAATATCATGACAAGGGATCCCATAAATTTCAATACTTTCTTCCCAAGCTTCATGCGACCATTTTAATAAGTTATGAAAATGAATTACACCTGCAGAATCACAATCACCAAACCTTACCTTCTTCTGCAGTATTAACCAGTCAGAGGGCTTCATTTAAAGAAATTATCTATCAACAGATCCCATAATGACATCTATTGAACCAAGGATTGCCATAATATCAGCAATTTTGGCACCTTTAAGAATATGAGGCAATATTTGCAGATTATTTAAATCAGCTGCTCTGATTTTAAATCTCCATGGGGTAACTTCATTATTTCCTTGAATAAATACACCTATTTCTCCTTTGCCGGACTCTAATCTTGTATATAATTCTCCGTTAGGAATTTTAAAAGTTGGAGCAACCTTCTTAGCTACATATTGATAGTCGATACCAAATATTTCACTTTTCTTATCTTCAGTCGCCATTCTTTGAGCTTCTAAATTTTCTGTCGGACCTCCTGGAATCATTTTGCAGGCTTGGCGAATGATGCTTAGTGATTGTCTCATCTCTTCAACTCTTACTCGATATCTCGCATAACAATCTCCTTCTTTTTCCGAAGCAATCTGCCAATCAAAATCGTCATAACATTCATAACTATCGACTTTCCTTAAATCCCAGGAAACTCCAGAAGCTCTAAGCATTGGCCCAGACAAAGACCAATTAATTGCTTGGTCTCTTTGTATTGTTCCTAGACCTTCAATTCTTTTTCTAAAAATTGGATTATTTGTAATTAATTTTTCATATTCATCTATCTTAGGACCAAACCAATCGCAAAAGTCTATACATTTTTCTAACCATCCATATGGGAGATCACATGCGACACCCCCTATCCTAAAGAAATTATTATTTATTAGCCTTTGTCCAGTAGCAGCTTCCCAGAGATCATAGATCATCTCTCTTTCTCTAAAAATATAGAAAAATGGAGTTTGAGCTCCTACGTCTGCTAAAAAGGGGCCAAGCCATAAAAGATGATTAGCAATACGATTAAGTTCAAGCATAAGAACTCTGATGTAACTAGCTCTTTTGGGAACTGGAATATTAGCTAATCTTTCAGGAGCATTTACTACAATAGCTTCATAGAACATTCCTGCTGCATAATCCATTCTGCTTACATAAGGGACATACATTACATTTGTTCTATTTTCAGCTATCTTTTCCATTCCTCTATGTAAATATCCAATTACTGGCTCACAATCAATGACATTCTCACCATCAAGAGTTACAACTAACCTTAAAACCCCATGCATTGAAGGATGGTGAGGGCCAAAATTGACCACCATTGGTTCTGTTCTAGTCTCTAGCTGAGCCATTCGAAATTTAACTTCTAAACAAATCTTAGTCGAAAGTTATGCAAACTGACCTATCTGATTCATCTTTTTTCAATCATAAATCAGTTATGACAGATGAGATTATGGCCTCATTAGAGCATTACCCTTTAATACATGACAACAAACTTAAAGGAATAGACGCAACGCTAGGAGAAGGCGGGCACTCTTATCATTTATTGAGAAAATATTCGGATTTAAATATAATTGGACTTGATCAAGATCCATTCGCGAGAAAATCAGCATCAAAAAAACTTGATGAATTTCAAAATAGGATTGATATAAGGGCTTCAAATTTTGCGGATTTCGTACCAAAAGAAAAAGTTTCTTTTGTAATTGCAGATCTTGGAGTAAATAGTAATCAAA
>QCNC01000030.1 GCA_003210155.1 Prochlorococcus sp. AG-424-E18
ATTGCAAAAATAATAAACGAGATTTTTATTTTTAGATATATGAAACGGATTATTTTTGTTTAAAGAAATAGGAAAATTAGTTATATCGCAGGCTATAACTTTAGCTCCATAATTAATAAGGTAATTTACATAATTTGTACCTAACAAACCTTGTGATCCAGTTATAAGAATTATTTTGGAGTTAAGTTCTTTATTCAAAATATTTATCTTTTAATTGATGATACCAATATAATATTAAAGAGTAGATCCCCAAAGAGCTAGTTTTACAGTATGAAGTTATTAAAAAGAATGGAAAATAATCAATCTTCGTTATTTTAATCCAATTGGCGCACATCCCTCTGGATTGATTGGTGAAGTACCTATTGGAATACCAAATAATATTTTCCCACTAATTATGCAAGTTGCCTTAGGAAAAATAGAATGCTTTAAAATATATGGAAATGATTGGCCAACAAGAGATGGAACTTGTATAAGAGATTATATTCATGTAATGGATCTAGCCAATGGTCATTTTTATGCCTTGGAACATTTGATAAATAATTCTCCAAAAATTTTAAATTTTAATTTAGGTACTGGAATTGGTACTAGCGTTTTAGAATTAATTAATACTTTTCAAAGAGTAAATAAAATTAATGTACCTTTTGAATTCATTGATAGAAGAAAGGGCGATGCTGCTATTGTTGTAGCAGATAATTCATTGGTGAAAAAAATTCTTAGGTGGAAACCAGAAAGAAATCTCGAGGATATGTGTATAGATGGTTGGAAATGGAAGAAATTACATCTATAGAGATATTAATATTTTGATATAAGTTGCTCTTATTTTTAAAAATTAGTTGCATTTTCTAAGTAATTTTTTACACATAATATATTAAAATTTTTATAAGAAATTTAAGGATAAATAAATTAATGAATAAAAATAAAATACTACCTGTAATTTTATGTGGAGGAAGTGGTACAAGATTATGGCCATTATCAAGATCAAGTTATCCGAAACAGTTTCTCGCTTTAAATGAAAACTCTAAAAATACATTTATACAGGATACTTTTGAAAGATTAATTGGATTAAATAATTTAATTAAACCATTAATAATTTGCAACGAAGAGCATAGATTTATTGTTGCAGAACAAATGAGAGAGATAAGTATAGAACCTTTATCTATTTTTTTAGAACCTTTTGGCAGGAATACAGCTCCTGCAATAACAATAGCCGCACTTAAAGCATTAGAAGATGGGCAAGACCCTCATTTATTAATACTTTCAGCAGATCATTTTATAAAAGATGAAGAAAAGTTTAGACAAATTATTGAAAAAGGAATTGTATATAGCGAAAAAGGAGGGATTGTTACATTTGGAGTCCCTCCAAATTCACCGGAAACAGGATATGGCTACATAGAAACAGAAAATCAATTTGAAGGCTTATCAAATATTGGAATTCCAATTATTAGATTTACAGAAAAGCCTAATAAGGAAAAAGCAAAAGAAATGATTTCAACTGGAAGATTTTTATGGAATAGTGGAATATTTTTATCTAAAGCAAGCATAATTGTAAAAGAGATTAAGAAATTCCGACCGGACGTATATAAAGCCTGTATTAACTCATTAAGTGAATGTAAAAAGGATCTCAATTTTTGGAGAATAGGTATAGATCCTTTTTTAAATTGTCCAAATATTTCTTTTGATATAGCTGTTATGGAGAAAACAAAATTAGGAATTGTATTTCCTATGGAAGTTGGCTGGAGTGATGTAGGAAGTTGGAATTCATTATGGAGGGAATCAAAGAAAGATGATAATGGGAATTCTAAATTTGGTAATGTAATTGCAGAAAAATCAGAAAATTGTTTTTTACTAAGTAGTAACCGTTTGATTGTGGCTTTAGGTATAAGAGATTTAATAGTGGTTGAAACAAATGATGCTTTATTTGTTGGTATTAAGGAAAAAGATCAAGATGTAAAAAAAATTGTTTCTGATTTAAAAAAACAAAATATTCAAGAGGCTAATTTTCATAATAAGGGCTTTAGACCATGGGGCAATTATCAATCAATAGAAAAAGGG
>QCNC01000031.1 GCA_003210155.1 Prochlorococcus sp. AG-424-E18
ATCAAATATTGATGCCAAATTGTGGAAGTGAACTTCTGATTAATATTAATCAGAATATAAGTCAAAATGAAATTAATAAAAAAATTGAATATGTGCTTGATCAAGTAGGAATGGCTGGTTTTGAAAAAAGGCCAGTTCATACTTTGAGCGGTGGACAAAAACAACGCTTAACTATTGCAAGCGCTCTGATTAGTAATAGAAATTTTATTCTTTTAGATGAGCCTACAGCGTTACTTGATCAAACTAGCCAATTAAAAGTTTTGCAAACTATTAAAAATCTTACAAGTGACCATAAAAAACCTTTATCGGCTTTGTGGATTACTCATCGTTATGAAGAATTAACTTATGCTGATGCAGTAGCAGAGTTGAAAAATGGTTTTTTATCTAGCTGGCAAGAACCATCAAAATTTCAATATAATTAAATTTTGTACTTGTCATAAGGTACTTCAAAGAGCTAAATTCATTCTATATTCCTCGGTAGCTCAGCGGTAGAGCGATCGACTGTTAATCGATTGGTCGCAGGTTCGAATCCCGCCCGGGGAGTTTTAAATCCACCTATAAGTGATGTTCAGAGATCTTAGGATCTCTTTTTTGTTGCAAATACTAATTCGCTCAGAAAACATGAAACTATAGCGGCTTCAATATTATTCCTATTCCTCAAAAATGTTCGCTAAATGTTCGCTATGCCTAAATTAGGTCTCGGCATAACTAGGCAAATGTATGCATACATAGGCATCTGATTCGGAAATTAAGTTCTGCCCGGGGAGTTTATAAATTCCAAAAAGTTATCCAAAGTCACCATAAAAAGGTGACTTTTTTATTTCTTTGACTTTTTTTGCCAAATAGTGGTTAGCCAAAGATATAATCAAGTATATTTGATATAATTTTAAGAACAGTATATAGAACATTTAGTATAATCAATTTTAATTGGCAATAAATGGGTTATAAAGTAACTAAAAGTTTTTTAAGAACAGTAATTAGAACGATTGCAAAAATCTCCACAAAAGTGAAAAAAATTAAGCTCTTTGATTTATTTTCATTTTTTAAAATTAAGACATATTTTCGTTTATATACTTTAATTACTACACCATTCAGGAAATCTTAGTCATCCCACATATCTTTTTTCTCTTGATCTAAATTATTCCTTGCAAGTAATTCTATTCTTTGCTTCTGAGAATCTATTTCTGTTTCAATTACGTTTTTACCGTCAATATATTTTGTTTGTATTTCTAAGATATTTATTTCAAATTGTTCTCCAAAAAAATCTGACATTTCTCTCCAAGCTTCCATTTCCTCTTCTTTGCCAATAGTATCGTTTATCTGATGTGAAATAATTTCTAATACATATTGTTTAAGTTCTTGATGACTCATCGATTCAACTTTTTTTTGAATGTAAAGTTCTTTAAGAGTTTCTAGTTGTTTTTTTGATAAATCAGAATAAATAATGGACTTCTTTTTCATAGATACTTAAATTTTTTTTAATATAGACAATATTATGCGTTTAAACATTTTGTAGAAATGAAAAATTTTAAACTTAATTAATTACATTTTGAAAGCTGAAAAACTCCATTTAATTCAATTTTTAATAACTTGTAATGGCAATCTGAATACAATATTCTTTCAATTTGAACCATTATTTGTTTCTATTAATCCTTTGATTATTAAGAAAAAGTGAATAGAATCGAAAGAAATTCTAAAATTTCAACTTTATTAAAATTAGCAATTTCCACATAATCTATTGCTATCACTAAGTTATGTGATAATTCTAATTGATAAAATTGTTTACAGTAATTCAGCAATCTTTATAAATTCTTGAGAGAATCGTATTACAAAAATTTAATCTTAATTTAATAGTTGATAAATATGAAAATTTCAATCCTTTTAATTGAAGACGATCGTGATATGCGTGATTTGGTGGCTAGACATTTAGAACATTCTGGTTTCGATGTCCAAAAAGCCGAAGATGGAATTAAAGGACAAGCATTAGCTCTTCAATATTCACCAGATTTAATACTTTTGGATT